>CAWIUF010000024.1:0-259605 GCA_963839095.1 uncultured Actinomycetota bacterium
GTCACCCCATCAATCTAGGCGAACCTCACGTCCCGACAGGCTTGAGCACGAGGTGACCGGTCATTTCCGGGAGGCCGAACCGAGTAACTGCCCGCGGACGGCTACCTGACGTCCAGCCCGGTGACGGCCCGCGAGCCGACTCGGATGGATTCGGGTCGTCAAGGCCGACCGCCCGCCACTACAGCCGCGATCCGCAGGCTCGCGATCCGCATGGCGACCGAGAATCCACCTGGGACACCAGCGCGTGCAAGGCGAACTGGTCAAACTCGGCTTATGTACCTTTCATAGAGGGGACCAAGAAGCCCTCTAACTAATGGGATCACTGATAATTAGATAGGATAATTAATTTCACTGTTCCCCAGTTCGCAGGGCGACCGAAATTACCACCGCGCCGGGTGCGATTAGAACCGCACCGCCCGGCGCGGCAGGCGATCCAGGCTCTTTCAGCACGGCGCCCGACTCGATGCCGGCCCGGTGGCAGATAGCGATCTCCAGCAGTGGCGCGGGCGGCCGGTTGTCTCATTCTAACCCGCACCACGACAGCAGGCCCGCATGATCCCGGCCCAAAGAAAGAGCGGCCGGAGACTCTATTGGATAGTTCGTTGGCGATAGAGTGGCCCGGTGCACGAGGTGGACGTCGTAGCCATGCTGGCCGATCCGGTGCGCCGTGACCTGTACGAGTACGTGGCGGATGCGGGGCATGAGGTGGGCCGGGCCACCGCCACTGTTGGCATGGCGAGGACGCTCGCCGCATTCCACCTCGACATGCTCGTCGATGGCAGGCTACGCGAGGTGGCGCCCCGTTGGCTGACCGGCCGGTCCGGGCCGAGCGCGGGACGCCCCGCCGAGATGTGCCGGGCGATGACTCATGCAGAGCAGTACGGCGGTCGCCGAATCGGGGTCGGCCGGTGACCGCAGTGATGTGGCGGCTCTTCCTGGCGGGCGCAGGGCACGTGGGTTCAGCCTTCGTCTCGATGCTGCACCGCAGGCACGAGGAGATCGCCACAAGGTACGGCATCGATTTCCGGCTCTGCGGAATCGCGGAACTCGGCGGCGGGGCGCTCGCCGGCGGCGGGCTGGACCTCGCCGAAGTCCTCGCTACCCTGGCTGCAGGCAAGCCGCTCGGCGCAATGCCCGGAGCGGGCCGTCTCGGGATGACCTCACATCGGCTCCTTGAAGAATGCCGGCCGGACATCCTGCTGGAAGCGACTCCCGTCGACCTCGTGACCGGCGAGCGGCCCTGTCCTCGGTTCGGTGGGCACTGGCCGAAGGCGTGCATGTCGTGCTGGCGAACAAGGGTCCGCTGGCGCTGCACTACGGCGAGCTGGCCGAGTTGAGCGATATCGGAGACGGGTGGGGCACGCACTACCGCCCAGCCGCGCCGGGACAGGTCATGCGTACCAGGCTGCGGTTCAGCGCGACCGTGGCCGGGGCGCTGCCGGTAGTGAACATCGGCCGACGGGATCTGGCGGGCAACCGCGTCATCCGGTTCGAAGGCGTGCTGAACGGTACGACGCACAGCATCCTGCGGGCAATGGAACGCGGACTCTCGTTCCGAGACGCACTGGCGGATGCGCAGGCGCGCGGCATCGCCGAAGCTGATCCCACCCTGGACGTGTCCGGCTACGACAGCGCCTGCAAGCTGGTCATCACGGCGAACGCGGTACTCGGGGCAAACGCGACGCTAGCGGACGTCGAGATCAGCGGCATAACCGAGGTCACGGAGGCGGAGGTCACCGAGTGTGCGGCCCGAGGTCGACGCCTGATTCTGCTCTGCCTGGCGCGTGAAGTGCCTAGCGGCTACGTATTGTCCGTCGCACCAGCCGCCGTGAGCGCCGACCATCCCTTGGCTCGGCTGTCCGCGGACGAGATGGGCGTCGTCTATTACACCGAGCAGGTGAACCGCCTGTCAGCTGCGAGCCTCGAGCCCGGCCCTGAGCCGGCATCAGGAGCGATGATCCGGGACATCATCGACATCGTACGGAGCGTGACGTGCTGAGAAAGACGCTGCCGGCAGACGGACCGCAGGCCAAAGGCCTGGCCACCTTCGCTCTGGAGCTGGCGGAGCAGCGCGCGGTCAGGGATATCGCGCGAGAACTCGCCGCCACGTTTCCCGCGGCCGACGGACCGGAATACCTCCGCGCCGCCGCCCTGGCCTGCCACCGACTTCCGGACCGGCTGCGCGCCTTCCTGATCGACCGGCGGGTGCAGGAAGACTGTCCGGCCTTCACGATCTGCGGATTCCCCATCGACGACAGCGCCATTGGACCAACGCCGACCCGCTGGGGCTGCCAGCCGGACCGGCGCAGCACGGCCGCCGAGACAACGTGGCTGACCCTGTGCGGATCGGTGATCGGCGACCTGTTCGGCTGGGCGACCCAGCAGGACGGCGCCGTTGTACACGACATCGCGCCAAGCCGGGCGAACGAGTACAGCCAGGTCGGTAGCAGCAGCGCCGAGTTGCTCTGGTGGCACACCGAGGAGGCCTTCCACCCACTCAAATGCGACTACCTTGGTCTGATCTGCTTGCGAAATAACGACGGCGTAGCCACCACGATCTCCTTCCTGGACGGCACCGAGCTGGCCGCCGAAGTCAAGTCGGTGCTCTTCGAGCCGCGGTTCGTGATCCGCCCCGACGACTCCCACCTGTCTGACCATCGGCGCGACCCACAGCTGCTGGTCGGCAAGGAGTCGGAGCTGATGCGGGCCGCCGAGCAGCGCCTCGCGAGGATGACCAGCAGCCCGCAGCATGTCGCGCTCCTGTCGGGCGATTTTGACGCTCCCTATCTGTCGATCGATCCCTTTTACATGGACATCCCGGTCGATGACACGCACGCCCGGGCGGCGTTCGAGTCAGTGTGTGCAGCGCTGGAGGACCGGATGACAGAGGTGGTGCTGCGGGCCGGCGAGATCTTGTTCATCGATAACTATCGAGCCGTTCACGGGCGCAAGCCATTTCACGCCCGCTACGACGGCACCGACCGATGGCTCAAGCGCATCAACATAACCAGGGATCTACGCAAGTCGCGCGCGTTCCGCGTAACGAGTGGTTCACCGGTCATTTACTGACGAATGGATACCTGTCGTGACAACCATCAGTCACCCCGGCCAAGCCGGCGGACCTTGACCGTGCTTCCCGGCGAGTACGTCGTCTGCCGGCTCAGCCCTGACGACGCTGTGCCCGCGTGGGCTCTCCTCCCGGCCGACTTTGTGTCGATCACCCGGAGCAGGACCGAGTTGTCCGTTATTTGCCCCGTGAACGCGCCTCCGGCAGGCGTCCCGGCTCAAGGCGGCTGGCGCTGTATGCGCATCGACGGCGACTTCGGCCTCGATGAGCCCGGCATCATGGTGTCGGTGGCGAACCCACTAGCCGAGGCGGGACTAAGCGTGTTCGCGATCGCCAGCTATGACACCGACCACCTGCTCGTGAGAGACCTGGCCACCGCCTGCGCGGAGCTGTTCGCCGCCGGGCACCGGGTCTGCGGTCACCGACCAGGCTGAGCAGCGAGAAGGAAGGATGTCGCATCCTCATGGAACCCGATAGGTTCCCCGTTTCATTTAGCCAGGAACGATGTTGACCTGCGCTGCTATAGCACACAACTCCTCGGTATGGAATAGTACAAGCAATGACGTGCTCGCTGGCCTCCGGGGTCAATCGGTGCCTGGCAACGAGGTTCGTCAGCCAGTCGCGTCTGGCAGAGAAATGCCGCGCCTCAGGCCGCGACGCCGGACATGAGAGGAGGTTCTCCAGTGATTCCGTTGTCGTACGGGCAGCGAGGGCTATGGTTTTTGCAGCAGTTCGGTGAGGCGGGGGCCGCCTATAACGTGCCAATGGCATGGCGTCTGTCGGGCACGGTTGACACGACAGCGCTGACGCAGGCCTTGTTTGATGTAACGGCTCGGCATGAGAGCTTGCGGACGGTTTTCCCCGAGGAGAATGGGGAACCAGTCCAGCGGGTGGTGGCCCCCGCGGAGCTTGGCCCGTTCCTAGAGGTCTCGCGGGTGGCAGCAAGCGACGTAGCTGCGGTGGCGGAAGAGTTCGCAAGCCGCGAATTCGATTTGCGGACAGATGTGCCAGTGCGCGCCCTATTGCTGGTGCTGGAGGAGAACGAGGCGGTACTGGTGATAGTGCTGCACCATATCGCCAGCGACGGCTGGTCCGAGGAGGTGTTCTGCCGGGATCTGGGTGATGCGTACGCGGTACGGACAGCGGGGCGGGAGCCGGAATGGCCCGAGTTGCCTGTGCAATACGCGGATTACGCCTTGTGGCAGCGTGAGCTGCTCGGGGCGGAGGATGATCCGGACAGCCTCATTGCGCATCAGCTTGCGTTCTGGCGCGAGACCCTGCGGGATATGCCACAGAACATCAATTTGCCCGTGAGCCGCCAGCCTGCTGATGAAGCCAGGGAAAGCGGAAGTGTCTTCCACGAGATCAGCGAGGATATTCAGCGCAAACTTGAGATCCTGGCGACCCAGGCGGGAGTCACTATGTTCATGGTGGCACACGCGGCCACCGCGGTTCTCATCGCCCGGCTCGCGTCCGCTGTCGACCTGCCGCTTGGGACAATCGTGTCAGGACGCGAGGACGAGACGCTCAACGATCTGGTCGGGTACTTCGTAAACACTCTCGTGTTGCGCACCGATCTTTCCGGCAACCCCAGCTTCGAAGAGCTGCTACAACGGGTAAGAACAGTAGATCTAGCCGCTTTCGCCAATCAGGAAGCACCGTTCGAGAAGGTAGTAGAGACGCTTAACCCGGCCCGGGCGAGAGTGGAGTCGCCACTCTTTCAAATTCTCTTCGCCTTCAACCGGTACCCGGCAGACGATATTCGACTGAAAGACATCACTGCGACACCGCAGACCTATGAGACAACACAAGCGAAGTTTGACCTGGACATTGAGTTCCACGAGAACCGGGATCGGAAGATCATCGTCCAGGTGACATATCGCAGGAACCTTTTCTCCCACCTGGTGATCGAGGCCATCGTCGCCGGGCTTGTGAATGTCCTCGCGGTGGCGACCAACCGTCCCGGTACCAGGCTGGCCGAGTTCGACCTACTGCGCCCCTGGGAACGAGACGCGTTGCTCGGTACCTGGAACGCGACAGCCGTGGAGGCCGGTCCCCGCGCGGAGACCATCCACCAGTGCTTCGCCGCCCAGGCCGAGCTTACCCCTGACTCGCCCGCCGTCTGCGCCGAAGAGACCGAACTTAGCTACCGTGACCTGGACGAGTGGTCGAGTGAGCTGGCCTTCCAGTTGGCCCGCGAAGGTGTCGGAGCGGAGACCCCGGTGGCGGTGCTCATGTCACGGTCCGCGGAATTTGTGGTCGCCCTGCTGGCGATACTGAAGGCTGGCGGCGTCTACGTTCCGCTGGACGACATGGACCCGCGGCAGCGTCAGCAAGCGATCATCAACGCGTCCGGAGCTCAAGTGCTGCTCACCGATCAGCAGATGCGGCGATATAGTCTACCGCGTTGCGCGCTGGAATTGACGGTGGTCAAGCGGCGGGGGTCAGACGATTATCCACCAACTGTAATCCCGATTCCAGTGCACTCGGAGCAGCTTGCCTACGTCATGCACACCTCAGGTTCCACTGGCAAACCGAAGGGGGTCGGCATAACGCACCGGTCGGTGCTTAACTACGTTTCCTACCGGGGCTTCCGGACGGATCGTACCCGGCGTGTGCTTATGATGGCGCCCTGCTCCTTCGATGTGTCCACCTACGAGATCTGGGTTCCGCTGCTCAGCGGCGGTTGTGTCGTGGTCGCCCCCTCTTCGCGACTCGAAATTGACCTGCTGGAGCGGCTGATCGTAACGCACGAGATCACCATGGTCGATCTTCCCGCGGGGCTCCTCCAGGTCGTAGCGCGTGAGTCTCCGCAGATACTGCGATCCCTGCGTGAGGTTATCACCGGCGGTGAGTCCGTTTCCCCCGCAGTGGTGGAACGTGTGCTTGAGCAGAATCCGGAACTCGTCGTACGCAATGCATACGGCCCCACCGAGGCGACCGTGGCGGCGACGTTTTTCACGGTGCCAAGGAAGCACCTGTACGAAGAGCGGCTGCCTATAGGCGTACCGCTCGATAATGTCCAGGTGTTCATCCTTGATCTTTGGCTGCGACCGGTACCTGTCGGCTTCAGCGGTGAGCTTTACATCGCGGGCCAGGGTCTTGCTCGCGGTTACCTGCACTTGCCGGGATTGACTGCAGCAAATTTCATAGCCAATCCGTTTGGCGATTCGGGATCTCGCATGTACCGGACGGGGGATCATGCCCGGTGGCGGGAGGATGGCCAAATCGAGTTCATCGGAAGAGAGGATTACCAGATAAAGATACGTGGATTTAGGGTTGAGCTAGGTGAAATCGAGTCTGTTATCGACCAGCATCCAGATGTCGATCGAGCAGTTGTAGTCGCACATGCGAACGGCGTGCACGGAAATTACCTTATTGCGTACATCGTACCTGCCCAGGATCACTCCCTGGAGACCAGCGAACTGAGATCTTTTCTCCAGGGGCGGGTTCCGCCCTATATGCTACCGTCCAAATTTGTCACGCTTGATTCCCTTCCGCTGACTGGCAACGGAAAGATCGACCGGGATTCACTACCGATTCCTGAGCGTAATGCCGGTAACGGTCGCTCGCCACGGAACAAGAAGGAAGAAGTTCTATGCGACGTCTTCATCGAACTACTTAATGTTGATTCTGTCAGCATTGACGATAGTTTTTTCGATCTCGGCGGGAATTCACTTCTCGCCGTAATCCTGATAAGCCGTGTGCGGGCTGCACTTCATGCAGATCTCGGCATCAGGGAAATCTTCGACACGCCCACGGTCGCACAGCTCGCCGATGGCCTGCGTGACAGAGGCCGCGACCGGCCGACGCTGCGCGCCCGGTCGCGGCCGGGCGGGCAATGACTCAGCGAGATCTGGTACCTCGCGCTCGACGGCACCGGCCACGCCAGCTACCAGGAACAGGCCAGCATGATCCGCCGGTACATCATCTGGCGCAACAACCACGCCTACGATCAGAAGCTCAGCCGAATTGTCGACCGGGCAGCCTGACACGGCACTAGCAGCGATTACCATCCATTTCGCTGCGCAGGGACTTCGGGCGCATATCAGTCCAGTTACGCTCCACGTACTCAAGACATGAGCTGCGTGAGTCCGGGCCGTGTACCACGGCCCATCCAGCTGGTACGTCGGCGAACTCGGGCCACAAAGAATGCTGGCCCTCATCGTTTTCCAGGACGAGGTAAGTCCCGTCTTCATTCTCGAACGGATTACTCATGCTGTCTCCTCACAAGAGTTCTCCCTGGCTTGTGCGGCGACGCAAAGCTGGCCGGGAAGATGTCCGTGCATCAGCGTCTACGGAAGGCAAGAGCCTGGCCACTGTCTGCCCGTCGAACAAGTCGCGGACCGAAACCTCGATACCCAGAACCGCGCGAATTCGGTTGATCAGCCGGAGGGCCAGGACCGAGTGACCACCCATGGCGAAGAACCCGTCGTCAATGCCGACCTGCTCGACACCGAGGACCTCGGCGAACACCCGACACAGCAGCTCCTCGCGGGGCGAGCGCGGCCCTCTGCCTCCCGAGCTAGTGACCTCCGGTGGGGGCAGCGACCGGCTGTCCAGCTTCCCGTTAGGGGTCAGCGGCAGAGAATCGAGGCGGATGAAAGCGGACGGGACCATGTAACCCGGCAGGCTGCGAGCCGCAGCGTCCCGCAGGTCCTCCTGGCCGCGGGCGGCCTGGTCATTGGCCACGTAGTAAGCCACCAGCCGTTTATCACCTGAGCGGTCCTCCCTAGCCACCACGACCACCTGCTGCACCAGCGGGTGACCGGCCAGGCACGCCTCGACCTCCCCCAGTTCGATCCGGAACCCGCGGATCTTGACCTGGTTATCCGCCCGCCCTACGAACTCAAGCTCACCGCCGGGATTCCACCGCACCAGATCACCTGTCCGGTACATCCGCTCCCCCGCACCGAAGGGACACGCCACAAACCGCTCCGCCGTCAGGGACGGCCGCCCCAGATACCCCCGCGCCAGCCCCGCACCCGCAATGAACAGCTCCCCCACCACACCAGCAGGCACCGGCCGGAGCGCACCATCCAGCACGAACACCCGCGTGTTCCACCCCGGGCCACCAATTAGATTTTTTGGTGACGACGCCTCGATCGCGCAAGCCGTGGTGGTGACAGTAGCCTCGGCCGGACCATAGACGCTCATAAGCTGAATGGCACTGCCAAATCTGTCTCGCCACCGCTCGACCGACCCTGCTGGCAGACTTTCGCTGCCTAGAATTACTAGCCGAAGGTCCGGCGGCCACTTGACCTCCTGTATCGACATCAACTCGTGCCAGTACGTGGGCGGAAGGTCCAGGACCGTGATCTCCTGGAAGCTAGTACCTTGCATCAGTTCTGGTAGAGCAGCAGAGCCTTGGCTCATTACTAGAAGCGACGCCCCCGCGGTAAGCGTTGGAAAGATCTCCTCGACGTGCACATCAAAGCTAATCGACGTGAACTGGAGCAGTCGATCCGTTACTCGCAATGCAAAAATTGCTCTCAGCCAAGCGACTCGTTGTGCCAAAGCCCCGTGCGTGACTACAACGCCTTTAGGGGTGCCGGTGGAGCCTGACGTGTAGATCGCATACGCGGGGTCGCCCGGACGTAGCGGGGCGAGCCGGTCATCGTCAGTGATAGGGCTCGCCGACAGGCCCTCCAGCGACGCCATGATAGCCGGGTCATCCAGCAGCAGCTGCGGGATGACCTGGCCTTCTGGCACCGCAAGCCCGGATGCCACCTCCGCCATCGTGATCACGCATGCCGGACCAGCATCGGTCAGCATATGGCTGATCCGCTCGGCGGGGTATTCCGGGTCGACCGGCAGGTAGGCGCCGCCCGCCTTGAGCACCGCCAGCAATGCCACTACCAGCAGCTCGCTGCGCCGCATCGCGATCGCGGCGATGCGCTCCCGGCCGACCCCGAGCGTGACCAGGTGCCGGGCCAGCCGGTTCGCCCGGGCATCCAGCTCGGCATAGGTCAGCTCAGCACCCTCGAAGACCACCGCCACCGCATCCGGGGTACGCCCCGCCTGAGCCTGGAACAATTCCGCCAGCGTCCCCACCGGAACATCTGCCGCCGTGTCATTCCACTGCCGCACCACCAGGTCCCGCTCGGCCGCATCCAGGATCTCCACCTGACCGACCCGCACATCCGAGTCCGCCGCCACCGCCTCCAAGAACCGCACCAGCCGGTCCGCCAGCACCTCGGCCGAGGAGGCATCGAGCAGGTCGCTGGCATACTCCAGGTTCACCGCGATCCCGGCCGGCTCACCGCCAGACCCCCGCTGCTCAGCGAAGTCGAACGACAAGTCGAACTGCGCGGTCGACGTCTCCATCGCCATCCTGGTGACCGTGACATCCTCACCAAGGGACAGCTGCCCACCATCGTTGTTCTGGAACACGACCATCACCTGGAACAGCGGGTGGCGGGACCGCGACCGCACCGGGTCCAGGACTTCGACAAGCCGCTCGAACGGCACGTCCTGATTCTGGTAGCCGCCAAGTCCGCCTCCCGCACCCGGCCGAGCAGCTCGCCGAAAGTCGGATCGCCCGACACGTCCGCACGGAGCACGAGGGTATTGACGAAGAATCCGACTAGCTCATCTAGCGAGTCATCGGTCCGCCCCGCCACCGGGAAGCCCAGCGGGATATCCGTCTCCGCGCCTAGTCGCCCCAGCAGTCCCGCCACCGCCGACTGCACCACCATGAACAGTGTCGCCCCATGACGACGCCCCACCTGCACCAGCGCCGCGTGCAGCCCGGCTGGTACCTCGAACTCCACCGTCGCGCCTCGGTAACTGGCCACCGCCGGACGGGACTGGTTCCACGGGAACGTCACCTCCTGCGGCAGGTCCGCCAGTGCCTCCTGCCAGAACTGCACCTGACGGCCCAGTTCGCCACTCCTGTCACCAGCACCGCCCAGCATCTCCCGCTGCCACAACGCGTAATCCGCGTACTGAACCGCCAGCCGTTCCCATCCCGGCGCCTCCCCCCGGCGCCGCGCCTGATAGGCGACAGATAGATCACGCAGCAGCGGGCCCTCCGACCATCCATCCACCGCGACATGATGAACCACCAGCAACAGCACGCTCTCACCGGGACCTGACCGGACTAGCACCGCCCGCCACGGCACCTCCTCGGCCAGATCGAACGGCCGGGCCGCCACCTTGGCCAGCACCCCTGTAACCTCGCCAGCCGCGGCCTTAACCATCTCCAGCCCTGGCACCCCCGGCGCACCGTCCAGAACTCGCTGGAAAGGTACTCCATCCGCTTCCCCGAATACCGTACGCAGGCTCTCATGCCGTTCCGCTACGTCACTCAGCGCCTTCGCGAGCGCTCCCTCATCCACCACTCCGCTCAGCCGGAAGGCAAACGAGACGTTGTAAACCGCCGACGAACCCTCCAGTCGATCCAGGAACCACAAACGCTGCTGTGCAAACGACAACGGCAGCACCTCCGGCCGCAGACCCGCCACCACACCCCGCCGGGCTACCCCCGCATCTCCCAGCAGTCTCGCCAGCCCCGCCACCGTCGGCGTCTCGAACAGCGCTCTAACACCCACCTCAACCCCGAGCACCGACCGCATGCGCGACACCAGCCGCATCATGAGCAGCGAATGGCCGCCCAGGTCAAAGAAACTATCGTCGACACCAACTGCCTCAACCCCCAGCGCCTCCGCGAACAACCCGCACAAGATCTCCTCACTCGCCGACCGCGGCCCCCGTCCCGACACTAGCGCCCCGTAATCCGGCGCCGGCAAGGCCCTCCGGTCCACCTTTCCGCTCGGCGTCACCGGCAGCGCGTCAACCACCACCACGACTGCGGGCACCATGAACTCCGGCAGCAGCCCGGCCAGATGCGCCCGCAGGGCCGGCCCGTCGATCACGGCATCCCCGGCCAGCGTCGCGTAGCCGACCAGCCGCCAGTCTCCCGGACGGTCCTCCCTGGCTACCACCACCGCCTGCCGCACGAGCGGGTGTTCCGCCAGGCGCGCTTCCATCTCCCCCAGCTCAACCCGGAATCCCCGTACGTTCACCTGCTCGTCAGCGCGGCCCGCGAACTCGAGTTCGCCATCGTGGCTCCACCGCGCGAGGTCGCCAGTGCGGTACATCCGCTCGCCAGGCCGCCCGAACGGGCACGCCACAAACCGCTCCCCGGTCAGTCCCGGCCGCCCCAGATAGCCGCGCGCCAGCCCCGCCCCTGAGATGTACAACTCCCCCGTTACCCCCGGCGGCGCCGGGCGCAGTCGCTCGTCCAGCACGAAAACGGACATATTCCAGACCGGTTTTCCGATCACCGGCGCAGCGCGGTCAATAATTTCGGCATCGGTCACATCAATGGTGCATTCTGTCGGACCGTACGAGTTATACGCGACAGTGTGCCGTGCTAGATGCAGGTCATGCCAGACACTCGGCGGCATGGCCTCGCCGCCCACGATCATCAGATGCGGTACGTGCTCGCCATCCTTCAGCAGGCCATGATGGATAAGCTCCTGCACAAATGAGGAAGAAGTATCCGTGCAATCAATTCCAGCACGTCGTATGTAAGCAACGAATCGTTCGGCATCATACCTCACGTCGTCATTGATTAGATGCAGCTCATGACCATCGTGTAGCCATAGAATAGCGGCCACTGACGCATCCCATGACCATGAGGAAATATGCGCAATTCGAAGTCGCTCCTTCCCGGCCATCCGAATGCCAGCGGCGAATATGTCAGACCGACGGCTGTACTGCGGGGCTAGGTTGGCGACTCCCGCGTGGGGGATGATCACTCCCTTGGGAAGGCCGGAAGAGCCAGACGTATAGATGACATAGGCGGGGTGAAAGGGCCTCAGCGAGTGTTTCCGCTCGCTATCTGCTACATTTCCGGCCGGCTGACGGGCGATCGCCCGAGCGGTGCCTGGGTCATCGAGCAGCAGCAGTTGCATCCCTGCGTCAGCCAGGCGAGGAATATCCGCGGTAACCGCGATCAGGCAGGCAGGACGGGCGTCAGCCAGGATAAAACTGATCCGCTCCTGAGGGTTGTAATCGAGGTCAATCGGCAGGTAGGCGGCACCGGTCTTGAGCACGGCCAGTAGCGCCTCGACCATCAACCGTCCACGTGGCAAGGCCAGGCCTACGACGTCTTCGGGGCCTAGTCCCTGCGCGATCAGGTAGCGGGCGAGCTGGCTGGAGCGGGCGTTCAGCTGGGCGTAGGTCAGCTCGGTGGCACCGGATACGACTGCGAGCTCATCGGGAGTGGCGGCGGCCTGGGCCTGGAACAGCTCAGGGAAAAGGGCCTTCGGGATCTCCGCCGTGATGCCCATACCTCGTGCCAGCAGGGCATGTTGCTCGGCTGCGGTCATCACCGGTCCACCGGCTACCGCTCAACCAGACGATCACCGATGACCAGTGCGTCCATCCCCGTGCGCAGGAATGTGCGGATAGCGTCCTCGGGACGATGCACGATCGGCTCGTCGAACGTGTTGAACGACGTGTTGACAACGAGCGGCACTCCGGTCAGCGCGCGGAAGCCGCTGATTAGGTCGTGAAAGAGGGGATTGACGTCGCGATGCACTGTCTGCATCCGGGCCGAGCCGTCAACATGAACGATAGCCGGCACCAACGCGCGCTTACTCGGGCGCACAGGCAACGCGAAGGACATAAAGTCTGTCGACAGCGACGGCTGACGGAACTCAAACCACTCCGCGGCTTCCTCGGCGAGTACGGCCGGAGCGAAGGGGCGGAAGTACTCACGGTGCTTTACCTTGATGTTGATCAGGTCCTTGGTGGCGGAGCTCCGGGGGTCCGCGATGATGGAGCGGTTTCCCAGCGCACGCGGGCCTACTTCGGCCCCACCCTGGAACCAGCCGACAATCTTGCCCTGTGCCACGAGGTCAGCGGCTGTACGAGCGGGCGATTCGAGCTGGCAGCTGCCGACCCTGGCTCCGGTCAGCGCGGCCTCGATATGCGTATCGCTAAAGCAGTCAGAGCCGATGTACGGGTCTCGCATGACGAAGCGTGACGTGTCGCGGCCGCGGGTGTTGGCCACCCACAGCGCTGCACCGAGCGCGGTTCCGCCATCATGCGCAAGCGGTTGCACGAACACGCCATCGAACGGCCCTTCATTGAGGAGCCTGCCCATGGCGACGCAATTGAGCGCGACCCCTCCGGCGAGACAGAGGTTAGTGGAGCCGGTGACCTGTTTCAGGCGGCCAGCGAAGCCGAAGATGATCTCCTCGGTCATTTCCTGCAGACTCGCGGCTACCTGGGCGTAACGGTATTCAAACGGGTCGCCAGGTTCGCGGACGGAGCCAAAGAGCTTCTCTAGCGGACCGTAGTCCTCGGCCCGGAACCGGAAAGCATCCAGGTCAACGCTGAACCCGCTTTCATCACGGGGCACTAGAATATTAAACTGCTCGCGATAGGTCTCGGCAGACGCGAATGCGGCCAGTGCCATGAGCTTGGGGGCGGAGTACTCGTCCATTCCGGTGAATTTCGACAGTTTCTCCCACACAAAACCCAGCGAGTCGGGGTAGGAGGTGTGGCTCAGCGCCGTCAGCACGCTTTCCGTTCCGTGGGCAAGCAGGGAGGTGGAATTCTCGCCGATGCCATCCATGCTCAAGATTGCGGCTTCCTCGAACGGGGAGCAATAGTAAGCGCTAGCGGCGTGAGCCAGCTCGTGTGGCACCCAGACCCAGCTCGCGGAGATATCCCGCCCTAGGAACTGGCTGACCGCGCCCGGTATCCGAGCAAGCTTCTCCTGGAACTGCCGTTCGCCTCCTGGGTGTCCCCAAGATCCTTCAGTCACTGCCTCGAGGATGGGCGGACGTCGCAGCGACGGATCGAACGAAGCGGCGACATAGTTGATCTCCTCGCAGGTGATACCGGCGCGAGTCAGACAGTCGGCTATGGCCGATTCAGGGATCTGGTCCGTGGTTTCTATATCGGCAGACTTAGCGTGCTTGCGTCGATTGAAGCGCTCCTCCTCGGCGAAGGCGAGCATCTCGTTTCCCCGAACGATACATGCCGCTGATTCGTGGTAGACGCTGTTGATGCCAAGAACAATAGGTTTGTCGTTCATGACTGGGCTCCGCTGATCCGCGATTTAGTATAAATGCATGCCGCAGGATTCGGCACTATACGTGGCCATCCGCCCAGAAGGTACCGTAGCCATCTAGGTCGCCGGGGATCTGGACGCTACTGGCGCGAGAGCTCCGCGCCATTGCTTCCGCGAACTGTCCTAGTCCGCGCAGGAAGTTATCGTAGGTCTGGTCGGGATCCGAAAATGGCGTTGTAAAAACAGGTGGCAGGTCCTCCCGGTACAGCGAGAAATCTCGATGCAGCAAAGTCATTCCATAGAGTTCCGGATGATCAAATATTGCGCTACCAGGATACGGGACCAGTTCAGACAAATACGTGGCTTGCAATAGCTCCTTGTCGATGAGATCGCAGATCCAGTCGATGCTCCGACGCATGTCATCGGGTGCCTGATCCGGGAAGCCGTTGACCACGAACGAACAGGTCGCAAGTCCGGCGTCGCGAACCTTCCTCAGGGTCTCTTCTGTAGCGTTCAGCTTCATGTGATTCTTGTGCTGGTCGTGGCTCTTCTGAAAATTCGTTTCCAAGCCGATTTCAACCCATCGGCAGCCACTATTCTGGAGCTTGCGCAATAGCCGCTCATCGTTGAGGCAGTTCAGCCGGGTCTGGCAATCGTAGTAGATGTCGCCTTCGTTCTCCAGCGCAGTGAGGAGTGCCATCGTACGTTCCGTATGAAGCGTGAACGTCTCGTCGCCCCAATAAATATTATGATAGTTGCCGTACTGGCTGCGGTAGGCGCGGATTTCACTTATCACTCTGTCGATCGGAAAGTAGTCGGGCTTTCTCCCGATAGTTTGAATGGTACAGAACGTGCACTTATAAGGACATCCAAGCGCATACACCTGCCGCAAATAGCGAATGTCCTCACCAGTATCCGGAGGAAAGAGGTCGATCTTCGGGAAAGGTATATCAGCGACTGGCATATGCGGATACTGCGGCATTGTCTGCACGGCCGCATCTCCAGACGCGCGATAGACGAGGTTGCCGACCGTAGTCACGTCACCACGGTTCCTCAGAGCATCAAGCAACGCCGGGAGAGCGATCTCGCCCCGGTCCGCGACGACATAATCCACAAAGGGTAGCACTGCCACCTCATGCGCGAGCGGGGTGGCCGCAACCCCGCCATAGATAGTAAGAGCGTCCGGAAAAATATCTTTTACCATTTGCGATATCTGGTGTGCGAGATGCAAATTAACAGCCATCGGAGAGAAGAGGAACACATCTCCCGGATGGTTGCTTACCATCCGTCGCAAGACAGATTCCTCGAGCGAACCCGAGCTCGTCAGGAGGTACTCGGCTGTGTACAGATCGAGGACTTCGATGTCGTCATATCCGTGCGCGACAAGGACGCCTGCAAGCCAGTGCATCCAATGCGGCAACTCCCACATGTTGCGTCTCATGTGCCGCAGACCGGGATGCGCCAAATGATATTTGATATCAAAGTTTTGCCAGAAGGACTTGCGCTGCTCCACCGGTACCGTGAACATCGGAGTATGCACGAATATAATTCGCACTATCACCTGCCGAAGGGGTTGCCACCTATTAATTGGAACGATCTTCTGAATATGCCATTGGAATGCTATCCCCCGGATGCAAGGCCTGTCAACCCGGAATGTCCGCAAAAAATACACCACGGTCCGATACGCACCGTTTCCGATGCGACGTGTAGCGCCGGACGCCTGCAAGTTCCGTAGCTGTGACGCGTCAAGCAACCGTGTTCGGATAAATGATCCATGTCTGCATTACCGGGCCGGAGGCATGTCATCAGACCGCGGCAGACAGACCTGAATCTTCGCTCGCGTACGCGGTTGGCAGGTCACGGCGCTTGTGGATGGGGCCGAGGAACAGGATCGCAGCGCTGAGCGTGATGGCCACCCCGGCGGCCCACATCGCGGCGCGAGGACCGGCGGCTCCGCCGATGATCGCGCCGACGACGGCGCCGAGCGGCTGCGTGCCCCGGATCACGAGGCCCATCGTGCTGTTGTACCGGCCAAGCATTTGGTGCGGCACGTAGTTCAGCGAGAATGTCTGGGCCAGGACGTTCGTGACGGCGACGCCGGTCCCGTAGCACAGCATGCCTGCGGCGAACAGTGCCAAGCCGAAGCCGTGGCTGGTCAGCGGGACGAGGAACATGAACGGGGATGTCACCACGGCGGTGACCAGGATCCCCCGTGCGCTGCCCAGGCGCTGCTCGATCCGCGTCGCCTGCAGCGCGCCGACCAGCCCCCCGACGCCAGCGATGGCCACCAGTAGACCAGCCACACCCGCTCCGACACCGACCGTCTTCACCAGGAATACCACGACGGCCGCGTTCATGACGCATTCGCCGAAGTTGCCCATTCCCGCAGAGAAGGCGATCACCCGGACGTAGGGGTCGTGCACGACGAACTTCAGCCCCTCGACGATGTCACGCCACAGCGATTTCTTCTCCTCGGGCGCGCCCGACGGCACAGATTCTGGCTCTGTCAGCCTGATCCTGACCAGGCAGAACGCCGAGACTAGGAAGCTCAGCGCGTTGGCCAGCAGCCCCGTCACCGCGCCCAGCAGCTGGGCAAGCAATCCCGCCAGGCCGGGTGCCGCCAGTTCGCCAGCCCAGAAGCTGGCCTCCATCTTCGCGTAGGCTTCCGTCCGATTTTCCTGTCTCACCACAGAACGCATGAAGGGAGAGTTCGCCCCGGAGAAGAACACCTGTGCCACGCCGCCGCCAAACGCCACCGCGACAACCTGCCAGATGGTCAGGACGCCCACCCAGGCGGCGACCGGCACGCTCGCGAACAGCACGAACGAGACGACATCGGCGGTTAGCATGATCGGCCGCTTGCGCATCCGGTCCACCCATGCCCCGGCAGGCAGTCCGATGAGAAGGGCCGGGAGCCATGCCGTCGCCTGAAGCATACCGACCTCGAAGGCGCCCGCATGCAGCACGAGTATCGCGGTCAGCGGCATGGCGAACACGGCCATCGCCGAGCCCATCATGCTCACTGTCTCGCCTGTCCAGTACAGGCGGTAGTCTCGTTGTCGCAGAAGGCCCAGATTCACATAGCCATTCTGCAGTAGGAGGACACACCGAGCCGGTCGTTTGCTGATCCGGTTCCAGGGCACGAACCGTTTCAGATCCGCGCCTGCGAGGGACGTGCGGCACCCCCGTTCCGGAATCCGTCGGTGTTCTTCCTGGTCACGACATGCCAGTGGATCGCCCGCGCGGCGGCGTTGTTATCTGGCCGATCATGATCATCGGGCGCATTATCTCTTCTCCCGTACGCCACCGCCGGCCACAGCCCGGCCGACACCGCAGCCCGCCGCGGGAACGAACCCTGGTACACCGGCAAGACCGAGCCGTCCACCGCCGGAATGACCGCCAACCTCCGCCGCGTTATCAAGAAATCCATGCCATCCAGCTGGCCCTGGAAAGATGCCTAACCCTGGCTTTTCACGGGGAGTCGGCGGCTGAGCGGCGCGCCTGAATAGAAATGCTCCTGACCTGAGACGATAAGGGTTGTCTAGGCTCTTACCGGTTCCAGTCCTGGCTCGACGCCGCCATGACCGCCTGCATCCCCGCTGGCCTGGCTCAAGCTCATCGCCCTGGACGGCGACCTGGCCAGGGCAGAGCCCAAGACCCTGCGCGCTACCGCCTCCTGCACGCCGCCGGCCGCCTGGTCCGCGGCGGCCGCCGCCGGACCCCTAAAGATCACCGACACCTGGCCCTGGACCGGACAGATCACCACCGCCTGGCAGCGCATCCAAGCCATCCCGCACCCGGTCTGACCAGCCAGAATCCATCCCAACAACCAGGAAAGGACCAACCCGGGGACCGTGGAACCCCCGGCCACCCGGCCCGGCAGCCAGACCGCCGTCACACCCCGGCCCTAACCAGGCCCAGAACCCACCAAGACGACTGTCAGCGGCAGCCATCAGGCCCCCCGTGAAAAGTCAGGGCTAAGACCTCGCCGCCTAAACCGCGGAAGTCGAGCGATCCGCAAATCTGTGTAAAGCTATCTTGTATTCACGAGGCGGGTCGCGACATGCAGAGGAGATCAAGCATGTGGGATGCGGTAGTCGTAGGCGCACGCTGCGCGGGAGCATCGACCGCACTGCTGCTCGCTAGACAGGGACATCGCATACTGCTGATCGATCGCGCTACGTTTCCATCGGACACTATGTCCACCCTCCTCATTCACCAGCCCGGCATTTCCAGGCTCGAGCGCTGGGGCCTGCTGGACGCGGTCATTGAATCAGGCTGCCCCCGCATCGAGGATGTCACTTACACGTTGCAGGATGTCACTCTTCACGGCAAGCTGGCAGCGCTAGGAAGCGTAGATTACGCATACGCGCCGCGCCGCCACATTCTTGATCAGGTTCTGATAGCGGCCGCAGTAAGTGCGGGAGCTGAGTTCGCTGAGAAATGTTCGCTATCCGAAATCCTGTCGGATGATGACGGGCGGGTCCGTGGCATCAGGTTCCGCACGCCAGGAGGAGCCGTCGCCACGGAGGAATCCCGGCTGGTAATAGGCGCCGAAGGGATGCGTTCAAAGCTGGCTCAGCTTACCGGCTCCCTGACCACCATTGCCGACCCCCGCATGACCTGCATTTACTACTCTGGCTGGACCGGTCTCAAGATCGGGTTCGAGATGCGGGAGCAGCCGGGCAGATGGCTCGCCACGATCCCGACCAACGACGGGATCACGCTTATACTTACTTATTTCCCGCAGCAGGAATTTGCGACGGTTAAGGATGATCCGCACGCACATCACCTCGCCGCCATCCAGGCGTCGGCTCCTGATGTGTACGATCAGCTCGCCACGAGCGAACAGGCGGTGCGACTTCAGGGTACGGGCGATCAGCAGAACTTTTTCCGGCATGCCTGCGGACCGGGCTGGGCGCTCGTGGGGGACGCTGGACATCATGAAGACAGCATCACGGCTCGCGGAATTACCAACGCATTCATACAGGCGGAGTTGCTCAGCACGGAAGTTGGCGGCTGCCTCGATTCCGAGCAACAGCTAACCGCCGCGCTATCACGATTCGCCCGGCAACGGGATGCCGCTCTTATCGACATGTATAGAAGTACCCTCGAGACGGCGCAGCTACAGGCGTCCAGATCACGCGTAGAAATGCTTCGCAAGATCAGCGGTATACCCGAGCTCACCCAGCGGTACTTCGCGCTCGCTGCCGGGATCATCCCGATGGACAAATTCCTCACGCCAGAATTGATAGCGCTGATCCGTCATTGAGCGCGCTTCGGACCGGAGGCAGCTTCTCAAATGGATATCAATGACGTCGAGGAGGCGGCTAAGCGTATCGCCGGGAATGTGATTCAGACGCCAGTTCTTTGCTGGCCGGAACTCAACGAGCTCGTTGCCGCCCAAGTCGCCCTGAAGGCCGAGTTGTACCAAAGGACCGGGGCGTTCAAGATCCGCGGTGCATATAATAAGATAGCTTTGCTCGAGCCTGCCGCCCGACGATGCGGTATTATCGCGGGCTCGTCAGGGAATCACGGCCACGCCGTGGCCATGCTGGCACATCATTTTGAGATTCCGGCCATCGTGGTGGTCCCGTCGAATATTCCTCAATCTAAGTTGGCTGCTATACGACGTTACGGCGCACGCATCGTGCCCTACGACCCGGTGCGCCAGGATCGAGAGACGATCCTGGAAGCCCTAGCCTGCACGTCGGGCTTGAGCGTAGTACCGTCCTCGGACGATCCCGTGGTTGCAGCCGGCCATGGCACGGTGGCTCTGGAGCTCTTCGCCCAGACTGGGAACCTTGACCGGCTGGTTGTCCCGGTGGGTGGTGGCGGGCTGGCGGCGGGGAGCGTCACGGTCGCCAAGGCGCTGAATCCCGATGCCGAAGTCATAGGCGTTGAACCGTCCGATGGCGACGATACCGCCAGGTCGCTGGAACTGGGGCGACGCATTCGCATTGCTGTCCCAGCCACGATCGCCGACGGCTTGCGCCACCGGACACCGGGCAAATTTACCTTCGAGGTGAACCGTCGGCTGATAGACGGGATAGTGAAAGTGACTGACGTGGAGATAGCCGCAGCCATGTCCTTTGCCTGGGAAACCGCTCGGCTCAAGATCGAGCCGAGCGGAGCCGCGGCGCTAGCCGCGGTACTCGCGCGCCGACCAGATCCGGCTGGCCTGTGGGTCGGAGTCGTGCTCTCCGGCGGCAACATCACTGCCGATAGATTCCACGCCATTGCGTCAGGGCAGACGCTACGACGGAAGACCAGCTGAGATCAGTATGAAAGATGCTCGCTGTTTGGCGCCACACTGGCAACCAGATCCGCCAACATGTCAACCAGCGGGGACGCCAGCAAACTGAAATGGTCTCCCGGGACATGAGTCACGGTCAGTTCGCCGGTGACCATGGCGCGCCAGTGCCGCTCAGCCTCCGCTATTCGTTTTCGCGGGTGGGCGACAGCCAGAAGGAGGTGCGCCGAGCCGGTGAAAACAGCCGGATTGTAACTCAGCAGGCCGCTATACAATGGCCGCCAGGTCTGCACGAGCTGTACCAGCATCGAGGGTTCGCCGAGAGACACACCAGGCTCCCAGTTCACGCCGAACGACCGGAGAAGATCCTCGTATTCTGGCTCCTCAAGCAGCGCATCAAGCCGGCCTGAACTACCCGCGGCTTCGAGTTCGTCGAGCATGCGCAGTGTCGCACCGTCAGCACGGTGTCTGTTGCCACCCGAACCTCCGCTGCGACGGGGGAAACAGTCAGCGAGCATCAGGCTGGGCGTAGTCACACCCCGGCGTTGGAGCTGACAGGCCACTGCGTGCGCCAGCACTCCCCCCATCGACCATCCGGCCAGCAAGATCTGCCGGCCAGGGAACTGCTCGGCGAGCGCCGCTGCGTACTCGGACCCGAGCTCATTGAAATCCGGCGCGCATGGCTCCGAAAAATTGCGGGAAATTGCCAGCACTTGCCTTCGCGAGGCGAGTTTGGCGACCAGCTGAGAATAGCAAAAGGCCGTTCCGCCGATTGGATGGACGAGCACAACGAGCGGCCGATCGGCTGAGTGATCCGCAGGGGTGACCGGAAATATTGTAAACTTCTTCGGCGCTTGATCCGCACTGGACATGAGCCGGGAAAGTTCACGTGCCTGTTCTTCGATGGTTGACGCAACGAATAGCAGCTGGAGCGGAACGGTGATGCCGAGCTCCCTTTGCAGCCGACTGGCGACCTGTACGGCGAGCATCGAGTGGCCGCCGTGGTTGAAGAAGTCGCTGAATACGCCGATCCTTTCTGTGCCGAGCACCTCACACCACGTCCTGGCGATCGTCTCTTCGAGCTGCGTCCGCGGCGGTACGGGTAGCACGGACTCGCCGTAATCCGGCGCGGGCAGCGCTCGCCGGTCCAGCTTCCCGTTTGCCGTCAGCGGCAGCTTATCGATCATCACTACTGCGGCTGGGACCATATTGCCGGGCAGCTGCTCGGCCACGAAACGCCGCATCGCCGCCGGATCCACCCGGGCACCGTCCTGGGGAACGACATATGCCGCCAAGCGCACGTCACCCGGCCGGTCCTCCCGCGCCACCACGGCCACCTGGCTAACCGCCGCATGACCGGTCAGCACCGCCTCGATTTCTCCTGGCTCAACCCGGAATCCGCGGACCTTAACCTGGCCATCGGCTCGGCCTATGATTTCCAGCGGCCCATCCCGGCGCCGCCGGCCCAGATCGCCGGTCCGGTACATCCGCTCACCCGGCCCCCCGAACGGACATGCCACGAAACGCTCCGCTGTCAGCCCCGGCTGGCCTAGATATCCCCTGGACAGCCCGGCACCCGCCACGTACAACTCCCCCGTCACACCCGCCGGGACCACATTCAGTGCCGCGTCCAGCACATAGACCTGCGCATTCATAACCGGCTCGCCGATGAGATCAGGGCTGTCCGGCAGATCACCGGTCGCATGCCTGAACGTGGACGTCATCGTGCATTCGGTCGGTCCGTACGTATTGATCAGTTCACCCAGCGGTGCACGCCCCGCCGCCGGAACCCGGTGAAAAGTCTCCCCTGCGCTGACCGTGACCCTGAGCCCATGCTTGATGGCTCCGGGATCCAGCCGCGTCAGCTCACCGAGAAGGGATGGGACCGAGCTCAACAGGGCCGTCGCCCCATAGTGGTTTATCGCCGACGCGATAGCGACAGGATCCCGCCGGGATTCATCAGGTAGCAGTACGAGGTGCGCACCACAGGTGAGGGTGCCGAGGATCTCACGAATGGACGCGTCGAAGCCGACGGACGTAAGGCCGAGAACTACATCGTCGCTGCGGACGCCAACAATTTCTGTCATGGATCTGATGTAGTTCACCACGGAGTTATGCTCGGCCATGACCCCCTTAGGTCTGCCGGTGGATCCGGAAGTGTAGAAGATATACGCGAGCTCGCGGGGCTTGACCGGCCTGCCAAGATTTCCGGTCGGCTGGGCGGCAAGGATATCCTGGACGGCATCGAGGTCGACCACCAGGGCGCGGCAGTCGGCTGGGAACAGGCTCGTGAGGTCTCGCTGCGTAATAAGCAGTGTGGCCGCCGTGTCCGCGAGCATCGACCTCAGTCGTTGCACGGGATAGCCCACCTCGAGCGGCACGTAGACCGCACCGGCTTTGAGCACCGCTAGCATCGCGACCACGGTGTCGGCCGACCGGGCCAGCGCGACCGCGATGGCGTCGCCCGAACCGGCCCCCAGCCCGCTGAGATATTCGGCCAGCTGGTTGGCGCGCTGGTTGAGAGCGGCATAGGTGAGCCTTGTGTCCCCGAATGTGACCGCAGGGGCGTCCGGGGTACGCAGCACCTGCACTTCGAACAATTCGTGCAGGCCGCAGGCGGGCAAGGATTCGCTGAGCGTGTCGTTGCCCGCGACGATTATGTGGTCCCGCTCCTCCTGGCCAAGCAGCTCGGCACGGGAAATCGGCAGGTCCGGGTCACCGGCCAGCGCTCCCAGCACCCGCACCAGCCGGGCAGCCAGCGCCTCCCCCGTTTCGGCGTCAAACAAGTCCGACGCATAGTCAAGCCACCCCACCAGGCCGGACGGCAGGTCATCCGGACCGCTGGTCTCCTGCAGCTCGATGTGCAAGTCGAACCTCGCTATCCCCAGGTCACCGACGTCAGGTTCCTCGACGTGGAGGCCCGGGAAGTTGTATTCAGCCGCGGCGGTGTTCTGCAGCACGAGCATCACCTGGAACAGCGGATGACGCGCCAGCGACCGCGGCGGCTGGAGGATCTCCACCAGCCGCTCGAACGGCAGATCCTGATTCTCCAGCGCCGACAGGTCAGTCTCCCGGACCCGCGCCAGCAGCTCACGGAACGTCGGATCCCCCGACGTATCAGTCCGCAGTACCAGCGTATTCACGAAGAACCCGATCAGGTCATCAAGCGCCCGGTCCGTCCGCCCCGCCACCGGCGTGCCGATAGGGATATCCGTCCCCGCCCCCAGCCTGGTCAGCAGCACCGCCAGCCCCGCCTGCAGCACCATGAACGGCGTCACGCCCGCCTCCCGCGCCAGCGCCACGATCCGCCCGTGCAGCCCCGCACTCCACCGTGAGGTCCGCCGTCCCGCCCCGGTGACTGACCACCGCCGGCCGCGGCCGGTCAAACGGCAGCGCCAGCTCCTCCGGCAGCCCCGCCAGCGCCTCTCGCCAGAACCCGGCCTGGCGGGCGATCACGCTCCCCGGATCGTCCTCCGCCCCCAGCAGCTCCTGCTGCCACAACGTGTAATCGGCATACTGCACCGGCAGCGCCGCCCACTCCGGCGCCCGCCCCCGCACCCGCGCCGCATACGCCGCCGACAGATCCCGGCCCAGCGGCCCCAGCGACCAGCCATCAGTAGCAATGTGATGCATCAGCAGCACCAGCACATGCTCGACCGGCCCCGCCGAGAACCCCCACGCCCGCACCGGCAGCTCCGCCGCCACATCAAACGCATACCCGCACACCCCGCGCCGCCCGCTCACCCAGCTCCCCCGCATCCACCTCCTCCCACGGCACCTCCACCACCGCCTCCCCCGCCGGCACAATCCGCTGGAACGGCTCACCCCCCGGCGCCGGGAACACCGTCCGCAAACTCTCATGCCGCCCCACGACATCACCCAGCGCCGCCCGCAACGCCTCCCAGTCCACCACCCCCGACAACCGCAGCACCAACGGCACGTTATAAGTCGCGACTCGCACCCTCCAGCTGACCCACAAACCACAACCGCCGCTGCGCAAACGACAACGGCAGGCGCTCCGGGCGCCGCGGCCGGTGCCAGCGCCGGCCGCGCTTGCTCCCGTTCTGCAGTCCAGCCGCCGTGACAGCCCCGCGACTGTCGGGGCCTCGAACACGGCGCGGACGCCCAGCTCCACGCCCAGCGCCGCCCGCACGCAGCTCACCAGCCACGTCGCCAGGAGCGAATGGCCGCCGAGGGCGAAGAAGCTGTCGTCGATTCCGACCCGCTCCACGCTCGAGAACCTCGGCGAACAGATCGCACAGCAGACCTCTCCCGCGGCGTCCGCGGGGCCCGGCCCGTCGCCACCGCCCCGTAATCGGGCGCCGGCAGCGCCCGCCGGTCCAGCTTGCCGTTCGACGTCAACGGCAGCGCGTCCAACAGCACGAAAGCGGACGGCACCATGTACTCCGGCAGCACCGCGCGTCACCCGCCGCCGCAACGCCACCACATCCACCCCGCCGCCCGGCGCCACCAGGTAGGCCACCAGCCGCCGGTCCCCCGGCTGGTCCTCCCGCACTACCACCGCCGCCTGCTCCACCCCGCCATCCAGGCACAGCACGGCCTCCACCTCACCCGGCTCGATCCGGAACCCGCGCACCTTTACCTGGTCATCGGCACGGCCCACGTACTCCAGCTCACCGCCGGAATTCCACCGCACCAGGTCACCGGTCCGGTACATGCGCTCACCCGGCCCCCGAACGGGCACGCCACGAACCGCTCCGCGGTCAGCCCCGGCCGCCCCAGATACCCCCGCGCCAGCCGCGCACCCGCCAGGTACAGCTCCCCTACCACTCCGGCCGGAACCAGCTCCAGGTCCTTATCCAGCACAAACACGCTGGTGTTGGCGACCGGCCGCCCGATCGGCGGGACCCGCGGGAAGTCGGGGCCCGGTGAGTACCAGGCGGTGGCGTAGACGGCGGTCTCCGTCGGCCCGTAGATGTTGGCGATGACGGCGCCGGGGAAGGCCCGCGCCACCGAACGCGCGGTCGCCGCCGTGAGCGCCTCGCCGGCCAGGACCACCATGTCCGGGTCGCGCCGCGCAGGTTTTCCGCCGCCAGCAGGTGATCCATGACCGAAGGGACACCGCTGATGAGGTTCGCCGGCCATAGCCGCTGACCATCCGCGAGCGTCGAGCAGGTCACGGACCAGGTCAATCGTGCCGCCGCAGGCGAGCGGAGCGAAGATCTCGAAAACCGACACGTCGAAGCTCAGCGAGGTCGACGCGATCACATGGGCGAGCCTGGCCGTGCCTATCTCGGCGACGGCCCAGGCCATCAGGTCGACAGCGTTCCGGTGGGTGACCACCACGCCCTTGGGCCTGCCGGTGGACCCCGAGGTATAGATGACATACGCGGGATGCTCCGGGCGGAGTTCACCGATCCGCTCGTGGTCCGCCATGTTGGCGCTGGATCGACGCCGCAGTTCAACCCTGGTGACGTCGTCATCGAGAACGACAGCGGGCGGGCCCGGCACGGGCAGATCCGTCACCGAGGTCGTCACGAGCAGTACCGGTTTGGCGTCGGCGAGAATGAAGTCGATGCGGTCGACGGGGTAGGCAGGATCGACGGGGAGGTAGGCCGCGCCGGCTTTCAGCACCGCGAGCACGGCGACGATCATGTCCGCGCAGCGTGGCATCGCAATCGCCACGCATTGCTCGGGTCCGGCCCCGCGGTCGATCAGGACCCTGGCCAGCTGGTTGGCCCGAGTGTTGAGGTCCGCGTAGCTGAGTGATTCACCGCCGGCCACCACCGCGGTCGCGTCCGGTGTCCGGGCCGTCTGCTCCTCCAGCAACGTCGGCAAGATCGTGCCGGGCACCTCGGCGACTGGCCCTTGCCGCCCCAGCAACTCACTGCGCTCGGCCTCGGTCAGCACCCGCACTCGGCTGATCCGCGCGTCCGGTTCAGCCATCAGCGCCCCCAGCACCCCCACCAGCCGGGCAGCCAGCGCCTCCGCCGTTCCCGCGTCAAACAAGTCCGACGCGTACTCGAGGCCCCCCGCCAGGCCGCCATCCTGGTCATCGAACAGGGTCACGCTCAAGTCGAACTTCGACCATTCCGGTTTCTTCCGCGCTGTGCAGCTCCTCGACGTGGAGGCCCGGGAAGTTGTATTCAGCCGCGGCGGTGTTCTGCAGCACCAGCATCACCTGGAACAGCGGATGACGCGCCAGCGACCGCGGCGGCTGGAGGATCTCCACCAGCCGCTCGAACGGCAGATCCTGATTCTCCAGCGCCGACAGGTCAGTCTCCCGGACCCGCGCCAGCAGCTCACGGAACGTCGGATCCCCCGACGTATCAGTCCGCAGTACCAGCGTATTCACGAAGAACCCGATCAGGTCATCAAGCGCCCGGTCCGTCCGCCCCGCCACCGGCGTGCCGATAGGGATATCCGTCCCCGCCCCCAGCCTGGTCAGCAGCACCGCCAGCCCCGCCTGCAGCACCATGAACGGCGTCACGCCCGCCTCCCGCGCCAGCGCCACGATCCGCCCGTGCAGCCCCGCATCCACCCTGAGGTCCACCGTCCCGCCCCGGTGACTGACCACCGCCGGCCGCGGCCGGTCAAACGGCAGCGCCAGCTCCTCCGGCAGCCCCGCCAGCGCCTCTCGCCAGAACCCGGCCTGGCGGGCGATCACGCTCCCCGGATCATCCTCTGCCCCGAGCAGCTCCTGCTGCCACAACGTGTAATCGGCATACTGCACCGGCAGCGCCGCCCACTCCGGCTCCCGCCCCCGCGCCCGCGCCGCATACGCCGCCGACAAATCCCTGCCCAGCGGCCCCAGCGACCAGCCATCAGTAGCAATGTGATGCATCAGCAGCACCAGCACATGCTCAACCGGCCCCGCCGAGAACCCCCACGCCCGCACCGGCAGCTCCGCCGCCACATCAAACACATACCCGCACACCCGAGCCGCCCGCTCACCCAGCTCCCCCGCATCCACCTCCTCCCACGGCACCTCCACCACCGCCTCCCCCGGCGGCACAACCCGCTGGAACGGCTCACCCCCCGGCGCCGGGAACACCGTCCGCAAACTCTCATGCCGCCCCACGACATCACCCAGCGCAGCCCGCAACGCCTCCCAGTCCACCACCCCCGACAACCGCAGCACCAACGGCACGTTATAAGTCGCACTCGCACCCTCAAGCTGCCCCACAAACCACAACCGCCGCTGCGCAAAAGACAACGGCGATCCTGCACCCGAATGGTCAGCGAATGGTCGTCGGCCGGCTTTAATGCGCATCACACTCCATAACTCTGGGTTCGTGGTAGTTATGGCACGGAACGGGCAGCGCCATTCTCGTTCGACAGCGCGACCTGAGTATTGCCGCGACTCTGACAGCTCACCAAAATCCGCAAGCATGGGATTCAGCGATCCCTGCAGCGCGAGTTCCATGTTACGAACGACACGCCGCATACGCTCGAACTTCCCGTGCTCCCTCAGCAGGTCAATCTGCATATGAGAGTTAAATACCAGCGCGGGGAAATCAAAGCGACGCGTATGGCGCGACGAATCAGCATGCAGCCCCACTACAAAGAAAGCCTTACCCCCCACGCTATAGGCGAACCTGCTCGACGTCGGATCACTGTCCGCCCCCGGCGCCCAGTCATAGTACGGTCCGTCAAGCTCGTGCAGAAACTGAAGCTCTTGCCACAGGAGCTTTTCGAACTCTACTTCCGAGATTTCCTTCGGGCCATGGAAAGATGCTATGAACGTGGCATAATATTCGTCGATGTCGTCCCCGGACTTAGCGAACTTTATCAGGTCACTGTATACCTGGCTACATTCACCAGGATCTCCGAGCCGACCGTAGTGGCGATGGACAACAGCGCCACGCTTCCACGCCGCTTTGCCGCCAACGCAACTGAAACGGTCGCCGAGCAGAAACGCTTCGAGAGCATCGTCCGCTTCATTTCCCTGGCTTACCGACCCGCACTGGATCCCGTTCGCCGCTTCCATATCCCGTCCCTGCGCGTTAGAAGCCCGAGGGGTAACTCTTGCCAGCTAAAGACTGTTCAGCCTTTCGTAGCTTCAGAGAATAAGTAGAGAAATATCGCCACTCATCGTATGTCACGCCTAGCCTGTCCGGCAAGGCTGTTACACCGACCGTCACTGCGCCTTGCCATGCGCCGCGCCTGCGTCCGCAGCGCAGAAATAAGGCGTTACGCCGGTAAGAACTGGCTGTGCGCAAGATGGCGGTGAGTTCAAGAGGTTTGTGCTGGCTGGCGGGGTGGTGGTGGTTCCCCGCCCCGCTCCTGAGCCGGGCGGCCCGCCTTCCGAAACCGAATCCGCAAACCGCGGGTCAGCTACCGGACGTCCAGCCCGGTGACCGCTCGTCCGATGAGCATGCGCTGGATCTCCGAGGTGCCCTCGAAGATCGTGAAGATCTTCGCGTCCCGGTGCCGCCGCTCCACCGGGTACTCCCTGGTGTAGCCGTTGCCGCCCAGGATCTGGATGGCCTGCTCGGTGTCCCGGACCGCAGTCTCCCCCGCGACCAGCTGGGCGGAACCTGCTTAGGCCGACTCGTCGTTCGCTCGTATGCGGGATGCGCGCGACATTCTCCGGGCCACCCGGCTCGAACGCGCGCTTGAGCGTCGCCGCCTGCCCGTCCGCCAGCAGTTCGGGCGGCCCGTCGGCAGCCGGCTGGACGCCGATCATGGTTATCCCGGCCACCGCGGCCGCGGTGGTGGCCGCGGCCGCGCCACTGGCCGGGATCAACATCGGATCCCCGGGGTCCCGGCGGGCCGGCCCGAGTGGATGGTCAAGAGGGTGGCCGCCGGGCCCGGTGACCCCCGGCCGGCCTTCATGCCGGACCGTGGGGACGGCTCCGGGCCGGTCGTCCCGACTGGCCAGCTCGTCGTGCTGGGTGACAATCCGGCCCGCAGCCTGGATTCCCGCCAGATCGGCTACGTCCCCGCCGACCGGGTGCTCGGCGTCGTCCTGCGTTCCATCCACCGGGCGATCTGACGGCCGCCGCCGGACCGCGCGTCCCCGAACACGGGGCGCGCGGTTATCTCGTTCGGCCGGAGTTTGACGGCGGGGGTTGACCGGCGGGTGTCGCGGAGTTAACTTATCTGTTATTCGGAAATATTATTTCACGATACGGAAGATGAACGGAGCCGCTGCGGACCGCGCAACCGGCTGATCGCCCGACTGGAGCTGTGATGTCACTGACCAACGCACCCGAAGCCGTCCCGCCGGACACCGGGGACAGACCCGCGGTTCACCCCGTGGACGAGGTGCTGCCGGCGCCCCGGCTGTTCATCCTGGGGCTCCAGCACCTGTTCATCATGTACGCGGGGGCCGTGGCGGTGCCGCTCATCGTGGGCGGGGCGCTGGGGCTGCCGGGATCCACGATCGGGCTGCTGGTCAACGCCGACCTGCTGGTCTCCGGGATCGCGACCGTGATCCAGAGCGTCGGCATCGGCAAGATCTTCGGGGTGCGGCTGCCGGTGGTGGCGGGCGCGACGTTCACCGTGCTCAGCCCGATGATCATCGTGGCGCAGAAGTACGGGCTGGCCGCGGTGTACGGCGCGCTGCTGGTCTCGGGCGTGTTCGGCCTGCTCATCGCCAAGCCGTTCTCGATGATGGTGCGGTTCTTCCCGCCGCTGGTGGCGGGCACCGTCATCTGCGTCATCGGCCTGTCGCTGATCGGCGCGGACGTCAGCCTCATCGCCGGGGACGATCCCGGCGGCCAAGGACTACGGCCAGGTCTCGCACATCGCGCTGGCCGGCCTGGTGGTGCTGCTCATCGTGGTGATCACCCGGGCGTTCCGCGGCTTCATCAGCCAGATCGCGGTGCTGCTCTCGATCATCATCGGGACGCTGGTGGCCTGGCCGATGGGCCTGCTGCACTTCACCGGCGTGGGCGCGGCCCACTGGGTGGGCTTCGGCGGGTTCTTCCGGTTCGGCCATCCGAAGTTCGAGATCGCCGCGATCTTGTCGATGTGCATCGTCATGCTGGTCACCTACACCGAGTCGACGGCGGACATGCTGGCCGTCTCGGAGATGGTGGACAAGAAGCTGTCCCCGTCCGACCTGGCCCGCGGCCTGGCCACCGACGGCCTGTCGGCGGTGCTGGCCGGGTTCCTGAACTCCTTCCCCGACACCGCGTTCGCGGAGAACGTCGGCCTGGTCGGCCTGACCCGGGTGCGCAGCCGGTGGGTGGTCACCACCTGCGGCGGGCTGCTGATCATCTTGGGCCTGCTGCCGAAGTTCGGCCAGATCGTGGCGGGCATCCCCGGGCCGGTGATCGGCGGGGCGGCGACCGTGATGTTCGCGATGGTCACCGCGGTCGGCATCCAGACGCTGCACAAGACCTCGTTCGACGGCAACCACAACCTGCTGATCGTCGCGGTGTCGCTGGCGGTGGGCCTGCTCCCGGCCGTGCAGCCGAGCTTCTACGAGCACTTCCCCAACGACTTCCAGGTCATCTTCGGGTCCAGCATCACCTCCACCGTGATCGTGGTGTTCACCCTGAACCTGGTGTTCAACCACTGGACGCGCCGGCCCAAGGGCGAGTCCGCGGTGTCGGTCGCGGTGCGCGAGGGCGCGGTCGCGGTGAACGTGCCGCGACGGACGGCGCCGTACCGAGGTGGAGCGCCAGGCCTGAGGCGTTATCCCGCGCGGAGGGCCTCGATGGTGCCGGCGGCGCCGACGGCGTAGCAGGCGGAAGCGGTGACGCAGGTGATGCCGTCGAGGTTCTCCCGGGCGGGGGCCTTGACCGGCGCGAACCTGGTGCCGTTGGTGGTGCGGAGGATGGTGCCCTTGGTGCCGGCCGTGTAGCAGGTACGCGCGGCCGGGCAGGCGATGTCCTCGATGACGACGCCCGCTCGGCACGGTGACACCCGGGCCGTTCTTCCCGGTGGCGGTGTAGATGGTCACGGTGCTGCCGTCGCCGAAGGGGCTGGAGTTGTTGACCGCGTAGCAGAGGTTGCTGGCCGGGCACGCGCCCACGTCGGTGACCGGCTCGGAGCACGCGCCGCTGGCCGGGCAGCCCGGCTCCAGCTTCCAGGGCCGGCCGGGAGCGGGCGTCACCAGCCAGGCGGCGGCGAACCCCTCGTGGCTGCCGATGAGCTGGTTGCCGCCGGCCCAGCACGGCCCGGAGTGGGCGCGCAGGAGACCCATTCCAGGGGATAGCCGTAGAGCACGCTGGCGATGCAGTCCCCGTCGCACCCCACGCCGGACGGGATCGCCTGGCGGGTCCAGGTGGCCCCGCCGTTCCTGGTCAGCCACAGGGAGCTGCCGGGCCCGGCGCCGCTGGCTTGCGGAAATGGGCGTGGTGTCGTACCCGCCCGGCAGGGTGGCGACCGCGTAACAGGTGCGGGCGCTGGGGCAGGCGATGTCCAGCAGCCCCAGCCGGCACGGGGTCTCCCCCTGGGGAGACGAGGCATCGCCGACCACGCATCCCGCCAGTGCGAGCCCGGGGACGTGAACGGGGAGCGTGCGGGCGGCCCAGTGCGCGCCGGCGTCGTGCGTCACCCAGATGGTGGACGGCCGGGCGATCACGTAGCAGGAGGCCGGGCCCGCGCAGGCGACCCGGTACAGCGGCGCCTTGGTCGGGATGGTCTCGCGGTGCCAGGTGCGGCCGCCGTTGGTGGTGGCGAGCAGGGTCCCGGCGTCGCCGACCGCGAAGCAGCGCGAGGCGGTCAGGCAGCCGGCGTCGTACAGGGTGCGCGTGGTGCCGCTGTGCTCTGTGTGCCAGGTGGCAGTGGTCGGGCAGGCGGAAGTCCAGGCCGTGCAGCTAGCCATCGCGACCAGGCCTAGCAGCGCCGCCAGCATGGTCCTCATAGTGACCGTGTTACCACTAAGTGTGGTGGCGTGTCAGCCCGCGGCGCCCTCGGCGGCGATGGTGTCGGAGATCTCGCGGGCGGTCCGCTTGAGCGCGGGCACGATGCGGGCCGCGGCGTCGTCGGTCATCCGGGTCTGCGGGCCGGAGGTGGAGATGGCCAGCGAGCCGGGCGCGTCCGGCACGGCGACCGCGAAGCAGCGCACGCCGATCTCCTGCTCGCCCTCGTCGACGGCGTACCCCTGCTTGCGGATCACCTCCAGGTGCGCGATCAGCAGGTCCGGGTCGGTGATGGTGGCGGGCGTGTAGGCGGGCATGCCGTCCCGCTCGAGCAGCGCGCGGGCCTCCCCCGGCGGCCGCTCGGCGAGCAGGGCCTTGCCGACCGCCGTGCAGTGCGGCCGGACCCGGCGGCCCGGCTCGGTGAACATGCGCATCGAGTGCGGGCTGGGCACCTGGGCGATGTAGACGACCTCGTCGCCGTCGAGCATGGCCAGGTTGGCGGTCTCGCCGGTGGTCCGGACGAGCTGGGACAGGAACGGCCGTAGCCACGTGCCGAGCGTCTGGCTGGAGATCTCGCCGAGCCGGATCAGCCGCGAGCCCAGCGTGTACCGCCGCGACGCCTCCTGCCGGACGTAGCCTCGGTTGACAAGCGTGCGCATCAGCCGGTGCACGGTGGGCAGCGGGAGCCCGGAGATGGTGGAAAGCTCGGACAGGCCAAGGGCGCCGCCGGCGTCGGCCAGCATCTCGAGCAGGTCGAAGGCCCGCTCGATGGACTGCACGCCGCCCGCCGCCCGGGTCAGGTCACTCATAGCTTCCATGATACAGAAAACATAATTCACCTATCAGAAGGTGTGGCCGGTTGACGGGCTCGGGCTCGGAGTTTAGGCTCTAATCCAGTAAACGGAAAAGAAATTTCAGGATACGGAAAACTATGATGGATCACTTGCTTCCTTACCTGGCTAACTGCTCGCTGCTGTTCACCGAGGAACCGCTGCTGCGGCGGCCCGCCGCGGCGAGGGCCGCGGGGTTCGGGGCGGTAGAGTTCTGGTGGCCGTTCGCGACGGCGGTACCCGCTGACCGTGAGGTCGACGCCTTCGCCGGGGCGATCGAGGACGCCGGCGTGGCGCTGGCGGGGCTGAACTTCTTCGCCGGCGACCTGGCCGGCCCGGACTGCGGCGTGCTGTCCATCCCCGGGCGCAGTGCGCAGTTCCGCGACAACATCGACGTGGTGGCCGGCATCGGCGAGCGGCTCGGCGTGCGCGGGTTCAACGCGCTGTACGGGAACCGGGTCGACGGCATTAACCCCGGCGACCAGGACGAGCTGGCGATGGAGAGCATCGGGGCGGCGGCCAAGGCGGTGGCCCCGTTCGGCGGCACGGTGCTGATCGAGCCGGTCAGCGGGCCGAAGCCCTATCCGCTGCGGACGGCCGCCGACGCGGTGGCCGTGGTCCGCCGGGCCCGGGCAGCGGGCGCCGCCAACACCGGCTTCCTGTGCGACCTCTACCACCTGGCCAGCAACGGCGACGACATCGACGCCGCCATCGACGCGTACGCCGACCTGGTCGCGCACGTGCAGATCGCCGACGCGCCGGGCCGGGGCGAGCCCGGCAGCGGCCAGCTCGACCTGGACCGGTACCTGACCGCCCTGGCTGACCGCGGCTACCGGGGCTGGGTAAGCCTGGAGTACAAGCCGACCGGGACGACCGAGGCCAGCCTGGCCTGGCTGCCCCGGGAACGGCGGGCCGCGACGGACCGACGAGGAGCATCGTGAGCATGAAGATCGGGTTCATCGGGCTGGGGATCATGGGCGCGCCGATGGCGGCCAACCTGGTCAAGGCCGGTTTCGAGGTCACCGGGTACAACCGCAGCCCGGCCCGGGCCGAGCAGCTGGTCGCGGCAGGCGGCCAGGGCGCCAAGGACATCGCCGGGGCGGTGGCGGACGCCGACGTGGTGGCCACCATGGTGCCCGACTCCCCCGACGTGCGGGCCGTGCTGGCCGGCGACGACGGCGTCTTCGCCCACGCCAAGGCCGGGGCGCTGATCATCGACTTCTCCAGCATCCGCCCGGACGTGGCGGCCGAGCTGGCCGCCGAGGGCGCCGAGCGCGGCTTCCGGGTGCTGGACGCGCCGGTGTCCGGCGGCGAGGCGGGCGCGGTCGAGGGCGTGCTGTCGATCATGGTGGGCGGCGCCGCCGAGGACTTCGAGGCGGCCGCGCCGGTGTTCGACGCGGTGGGCAAGACCGTCGTGCACGTGGGGCCCGCGGGCTCGGGCCAGACGGTCAAGGCCGCCAACCAGCTCATGGTGGCGGGCCACCTGGAGCTGCTGGCCGAGGCGATCGTGTTCCTCGAGGCCTACGGGGTCGACACCGAGGCGGCGCTGCGCGTCCTCGGCGGCGGGCTGGCCGGGAGCACCGTGCTGGAGCGCAAGGGCCCGGCCATGCTGGCCCGCGACTTCAAGCCCGGGTTCCGCATCGAGCTGCACGACAAGGACATGGGCATCGTCACCGCCGCCGCGCGCGAGGCCGGCGTGGTGATCCCGCTCGGCGCGGCCGTCGCGCAGCTCGTCGCCTCGCTCAAGGCCCAGGGCGACGGCGCCCTCGATCATTCGGCCCTGCTGAAGCTGGTCCTCCAGCTGTCGGGGCGCCCAGGAACGACAGGAGTAGAGAAATGTCACGGATGACTGCCGCGGACGCCGCGGTCGCGATCTTGCGCCGCGAGGGGGTCACCAACGTGTTCGGGCTGCCCGGCGCGGCCATCAACCCGTTCTACGCCGCCATGCGCCGGGACGGCGGGATCTCGCACACGCTGGCCCGTCATGTGGAGGGCGCGTCGCACATGGCCGAGGGGTATAGCCGAGCCCGTTCGGGAAATATCGGTGTCTGCGTCGGGACCTCAGGGCCGGCCGGGACGGACATGGTGACCGGCCTGTACTCGGCCTCAGCCGATTCCGTGCCGATCCTGTGCATCACCGGCCAGGCCCCGGTGGCCCGGTTGCACAAGGAGGACTTCCAGGCCGTCGACATCGCGGCCGTGGCCGGGCCGCTGACCAAGATGGCGATGACCGTGCTCGAGCCGGCCCAGGTGCCGGGCGCGTTCGCCCAGGCGTTCCACCTGATGCGGTCGGGGCGGCCGGGGCCGGTGCTGATCGACCTGCCATTCGACGTGCAGCAGGCCGAGATCGACTTCGACCCGGACCTGTACGAGCCGCTGCCGGTGTACAAGCCGGCCGCCACCCGGGCCCAGATCGCCAAGGCGCTGGACATGCTGGCCGCGGCCCAGCGGCCGATCATCGTGGCCGGCGGCGGGATCATCAACGCCGACGCCGCGGACCTGCTGGTGGAATTCGCCGAGCTGACCGGTACGCCGGTGGTGCCGACGCTGATGGGCTGGGGCACGCTGCCCGACGACCACCGGCTGATGGCGGGCATGGCCGGCCTGCAGACCGCGCACCGGTACGGCAACGCCACCCTGCTGGCCTCGGACTTCGTGCTCGGCATCGGCAACCGGTGGGCCAACCGGCACACCGGCGGCCTCGGCACCTACCGCGCCGGGCGGACGTTCGTGCACGTCGACATCGAGCCGACCCAGATCGGGCGGGTCTTCGCCCCGGACTACGGGATCGTCTCGGACGCGGCGGCGGCTCTTCGGCTCTTCGTCGAGGTGGCGCGGGAGCGCCGTGCGGCGGGTGGCCTTCCCGAGCGCGCCGTCTGGGTCGAGGAGTGCCAGCCGGCGTCGCGCGACCATGCAGCGGCGGACCCACTTCGACAACGTGCCGGTCAAGCCGCAGCGGGTGTACGAGGAGATGAACCGGGCGTTCGGCCCGGAGACGCGGTACGTGACCACGATCGGGCTGTCGCAGATCGCGGCGGCCCAGTTCCTGCACGTGTACCGGCCGCGGCACTGGATCAACGCCGGCCAGGCGGGCCCGCTGGGGTGGACGACCCCGGCCGCGCTCGGCGCGTGCGTGGCGGACCCGGACACGCCGGTGGTGGCGCTGTCCGGCGACTACGACTTCCAGTTCATGATCGAGGAACTGGCGGTGGGCGCGCAGTTCAACCTGCCGTACATCCACGTGCTGGTGAACAACGCCTACCTGGGGCTGATCCGGCAGTCGCAGCGCGGGTTCGACATGGACTACTGCGTGCAGCTGTCCTTCGACAACGTCAACTCCCCGGAACTCGGCGGCTACGGCGTCGACCACGTCAAGGTGGCCGAGGGGCTCGGCTGCAAGGCTTTGCGGGTGACCGAGCCGGCCGAGATCGGGCCCGCGCTCGAGGAGGCCAAGAAGCTGATGGCCGAGTACCGGGTGCCGGTCGTGGTCGAGGTCATCCTGGAGCGGGTCACCAACATCTCGATGGGGACCGAGCTCGACAACGTGACCGAGTTCGAGGACCTGGCCGAGCGGCACGAGGACGCGCCGACCGCCGTCGTCGCCCTGCTGGATTGATCATGCGGATCGTCGTCGCGCCGGACAAGTTCAAGGGATCGCTGCCCGCGGCCGAGGTGGCCGCCGCGGTCGCGGCCGGGCTGCGGTCCGTCGCGGCTGACGCGGAGGTGGTCACGGTCCCGGTGGCGGACGGCGGCGAGGGGACGGTAGACGCGGCCGTCGCGGCCGGGTTCGAGCGGGTGCCGGTGACCGCGACCGGGCCGGACGGGGACCCGGTACAGGCAAGCTACGCGCGCCGCGGCGAGGTCGCGGTGGTGGAACTGGCCGGTGTCTGCGGCCTGGCCCGGTTGCCGGCGGGACGGCTCGCGCCGCTCACGGCGTCCAGCTTCGGGGCGGGCGAGGTGCTGCGGGCCGCGCTGGACGCGGGCGCCCGGCGGATCGTCTTCGGTGTCGGCGGCAGTGCCAGCACTGATGGCGGCGCCGGGATGCTGCAGGCGCTCGGCGCGCGGGTGCTCGGCGCGCGGGTGCTCGACGGCCGCGGCTCGCTGGCCGGACGCGAGGCGGACGGGCGGCGGCTGGTGAGCGGAGCGGATCTGGGCGAGGTGACCGGACTCGACCTGGCGGGGCTGCACCCGGCGCTGCGCGGGGCGGAGTTCGTCCTCGCGGCCGACGTGGACAACCCGCTGACCGGGCCGGATGGTGCGGCCGCGGTGTACGGGCCGCAGAAGGGCGCGGCGCCGGACGAGGTGGCGCGGCTGGACGCCGGGTTGCGGCGCTGGGCCGGCGTGGTGGCCGCCGCCGTCGGCCAGGACTGGTCTCACGCGGCGGGCGCGGGGGCCGCGGGCGGAGTCGGGTTCGCCGCGCTGGCGGTGCTGGGGGCGCGGCTGCGGCCGGGCATCGACGTGGTGCTCGAGCTGACCGGTTTCGCGTCCCGGCTGGCCGGGGCGGACCTGGTGATCACCGGGGAAGGCTCGCTCGACGCGCAGAGCCTGGCGGGCAAGGCACCGGTGGGGGTGGCCCGGGCGGCGGCGCGGCACGGCGTGCCGGTCGTCGCGGTAGCGGGGCGCAGCACGCTGACGGAGGGCGAGCTGGCCGCGGCCGGGATCGCCGCGGTGTACTCGCTGACCGACCTCGAGCCCGACCTGGAACGGTGCCACGCCGAGGCGGCCGGGCTGCTGCGCCGGGCCGGCCAGATGATCGCTCGTGACCGGCTGACGGAAATGGTGAGGCAGCAATGAACACCGACAGTGAGAAGGCCTGGCCGGATCTGGCCGGGCGGGCGCTGGGCGGCAGCGTGGTCTACGCCAACGACGAGCTGTTCGCCGAGCGGGAGAACCTGATCAAGGCGGAGGATCCGGTCTTCCAGCCGCATACGTTCGGCCACAAGGGCCAGATCATGGACGGCTGGGAGACGCGGCGGCGGCGTTCGCCCGCCAGTGATGGGCAGGGCGATAGTGCGATCGTGCGGCTGGGCGGCGGCGGCGTGGTGCGCCGGGTGGTGGTGGACACGTCGTACTTCACCGGGAACTACCCGCCGGAGGTCTCGGTCGAGGCGTGCGGGGCGGAGGGATATCCGTCCCCTGACGAGCTGGCCGCGGCGGAGTGGTTCATGCTGGTGCCGCGGAGCGCGGTGGCCGGCGATGCCAGGAATACGTTCGAGGTTGAGCCGGGGCGGCGGGCAACACACGTTCGGCTGACTATTTTTCCTGACGGCGGGGTGGCGCGGCTGCGGGTCTACGGCGACCCGGTGCCCGACCCCCGGCTGCTGCCCGCCACCATCGACCTGGCCGCGCTGGAGAACGGCGCGGTGGTGACCGGCTGCAGCAACATGTTCTACTCCTCGCCCGCCAACCTGCTGCTGCCGGGCCAGGCCCGGGTGATGGGAGACGGCTGGGAGACCTCCCGCCGCCGCGACCAGGCCAACGACTGGGTGGCGGTGCGGCTGGCCTGCGCGGGTTCGGTCGAAGTGGCCGAGCTCGATACGTCGCACTTCGTGGGGAACGCGCCGGGGTGGGCGACGTTGCGGGGGAACGGTTGCGACCTGGTGCCCCGGACTGCGCTGCAGCCGGACACCCGGCATCGCTTCGCCGTGCCTGGTTCCCCGGTGACGGGGGACGTGCGGCTCGATATCTTTCCCGACGGGGGCATGGCGCGGCTGCGGGTGTTCGGGCGGCCGACCGCGGCGGCGCGGGCGGGGCTCGCGGCGCGGTTCCTGCGGCTGCTGCCCGAGGCGCAGCTGGCGGGGGTGCTGCGGGGAGCGGGGCTGTCGGCGGCCGAGGCGGGGCAGCTGAGCGGGGAGAGCTGAGCGGCGACCTGGCCGGGGAGCTGAGCGGCGACCTGGCCGGGGAGCTGATGGGGAAGCTGCCGTCGGGCCTGCGCGAGCAGCTTCGGCTCGGCTCGTGACGGGGGGTCGTCCGTCAGTTCTGTCGGTTATACCGAGCGCAGCCGGCGGGCGGACCGGTCCTCTGTAGGAACCCACTAATCTGTCCATATAATGAAAACTTTATTTCGCATCACGAGAACTAGTGTGGGAGCTCATCATGGCCATCACCTTCGGCGACAACCAGTACGGCAAGGCGGAGGTCCGCCTGGTGCGCATCACCCGCGACGGCGACCGGCACCAGATCAAGGACCTGAACGTGTCCACGTCGCTGCGCGGCGACTTCGCCGACGCGCACCTGGCCGGCGACAACGCCAAGGTCGTCGCCACCGACACGCAGAAGAACACCGTGTACGCCTTCGCCCAGCAGTACGGCGTGGGCGAGATCGAGGAGTTCGGCCTGCGGCTGGGCAGGCACTTCGTGGATTCCTCTGCATGGGTCACCGGGGCCCAGGTGCGGATCGAGGAGTACGGCTGGGACCGGATCCCGGTGGACGGCGCCGACCACGGGCACGCGTTCTCCCGGGCCGGGGGCGGTACCAGGACCACCGTCGTCACCATCGACGGGGCTTCGGCCTGGGTGGTGTCGGGCCTCACCGATCTGGTCGTGCTCAAGTCGACCGGGTCGGAGTTCTGGGGGTTCCCGCGGGACCGGTACACCTCGCTGGGCGAGACCACGGACCGGATCCTGGCGACCGCGGTGACCGCGCGGTGGCGGTATGCGTCTTTGGACGTGGACTGGGCTAAGTCGTATGCCGACGTGCGGCGCATCATGCTCGAGTCGTTCGCGGTCAAGCACAGCCTGGCCCTGCAGCAGACCCTGTACTACATGGGTGAGCAGGTGCTGCTCGCCCACCCGGAGGTGGCCGAGATCCGGATGTCGATGCCGAACAAGCACCACTTCCTGGTCGATCTCTCGCCGTTCGGGCTGCCGAATGACAACGAGGTGTACTACGCCGCGGACCGCCCGTACGGGCTGATCGAGGGGACCGTGACGCGCGACGACGCGCCTGACGCCGGGCGTGCCTGGCAGGCGGTGCCCGGCTTCTGAGGTGCCCGGCTTCTGAGGTGCCAGGTTTCTGAGGTGCCGGCGGCGGGACGCCGCACGGATCGTCGCGGGCCGCGCGTCGGCGGCCCGACGGGCCGCGCTGGCGAGCCGCCCGCTGGCGAGCCGCCTGCGACGCATCACGCGCATCATGACCCTCATGCTGCACAGCTATTGCTGACCCGTGCACGGCAGACGCGCTTAACGCGGTGGATCCGGCTTACCCGGTGGATCGTGGCCCCTGGGGGGTACCGGATCCACCGGATAAGCCCTATCCACCACCTTATTTGTCACGTAGGTAACAGAGTTCACGGCAGTATCCCGGATGCTCGGCCGGGCGCGGGAGTACGACCTCGGCGGGTCCGGTGCGTCAGCGCGGACGACGCTAACGTGGGTTCTGGAGCTGGCGGGGAGACGAGGCTAGGGGTGAGTTCGGGTAGTCGGCTGGAAGCCCGAAGACCTATTTATCCATGATGCGGAAATAAGTTTCCATTGATGTATGGCGCTTTGGGTTACCAAGAGCTATCGTCGGTAGATAGATAGGGAGAACGCGCTGTCGTTCGCCCCGGCGGCACCGTCTGGTACGAGGGAGACGGCCGGCGGGCTGACGGCAGCGGAGGCAGGAGCGTGTGCGGTGGAGCCCCGACTAGCGGAGTCCCGGGCGGCTGAGTCCCGGATGGCCGGGCCTCAGGCGGATGGACCATCGGCTGGGCCACAGGCGGATGGGCCACAGGCGGATGGGCCACGGCGGATGGGCCATCGGCGGCTGGGCCACAGGCGGCTGGGTCACAGGCGGATGGGCCATCGGCGGCTGGGCCGCGGGTGGCTGGGCCGCGGGTGGTGGTTAACGGGCGGGAGCGGAGGCTGGGTGAGGTTGGCGGGCATGTCACCTTGCTCGAGTGGCTGCGCGGGAGCGGGCTGACGGGGTGCAAGGAGGGCTGCGCCGAGGGTGAGTGCGGCGCCTGCGCGGTGCTGGTGGCCCGGGACGACGGGCAGGGGCGGGCCCGCTGGGTCGCGATCAACGCCTGCCTGGTGCCGGCCGCGGGGTACGACCAGCAGGAGGTCGTGACCGCGGAGGGCCTGGGGCAGCCGGGGCAGCTGCATCCGGTCCAGCGGGAGATGGCCGAGCGCGGCGGCTCCCAGTGCGGGTACTGCACGCCGGGCTTCATCTGCTCGATGGCGGCCGAGTACTACCGGCCGGGACGCGGCGAGATGAACGGGCATCACGACGACGAGCACGGGCCGAACGGGTTCGACCTGCACGCGCTGAGCGGCAACCTGTGCCGGTGCACCGGGTACCGGCCGATCAAGGACGCGGCCTACGCGCTCGGGCCGCCAGAGGCCGCCGACCCGTTCCTGACCCGGCTGGACGAGCCGGCGCCGGCGCCCGCCGCCACCGCGACGTCGAGCGGGCAGGGCCGCTACGTGCGCCCGGCGAGCCTGGCCGAGGCGCTGGGGCTGCTGGCGGCCGAACCGGACGCCCGGCTGGTGGCCGGGTCCACCGACTGGGGCGTGGAGCTGAACATCCGGCATAGCCGGGCCGCGCTGACCGTGGGCATCGACCGGATTCCGGAGCTGCGCGAGTTCTCGGCGGGCCGCGACCGCATCGACATCGGTGCCGCGCTGAGCCTGACCGAGATCGAGTCCCGGCTGGCCGGGCGGGTGCCGCTGCTCGCCCAGCTGCTCCCGCAGTTCGCGTCGCGGCTGATCCGCAACGGCGCCACGCTCGGCGGCAACCTCGGCACCGCCTCGCCGATCGGTGACACCCCGCCCGCGCTGCTGGCGCTGGACGTGTCCCTGGTGCTGGCGTCGAGCCGGGGCGAGCGCGAGGTCCGGCTGGCCGAGTACTTCACCGGCTACCGGCAGAGCGTCAAGCGCCCCGACGAGCTGATCAAGACGATCCGCGTCCCGCTGCCGGTCGCCCCGGTCACCGCGTTCCACAAGATCGCCAAGCGCCGGTTCGACGACATCTCCGGCGTGGCGGTGGCGTACGCGCTGACGCTCGGCGGCGGTGCCGGCACCGCCGACGGTACCGCCCGGACCGAGGGGGCCACGGTGGAGTCGATCCGGATCGGCCTGGGCGGGGTGGCGGCCACGCCGCTGCGCGCGCTGGCGGCCGAGGAGGCGCTGGCCGGCCGGCCGTGGACCCGCGAGGTGGTCACGGCGGCCGCGGCCGAGATGGCCGGGGCCGGCACGCCGATGAGCGACCACCGGGCCAGCCAGGCCTACCGGATCGCCATGCTGCGCAACTCGCTACTGAAGTTCTACGTCGAGACCACGAAGGAGGCCCGGTCATGAGCAAGGGATACGGACCGCTGGCCGACCGGCCGGACGGGCCCGTGGTGGGCCTGGCGGTCTCCCACGAGAGCGCCGACCTGCACGTCACCGGGACCGCGCTGTACACCCAGGACCTGGTGGGCCGCACGCACGGCACGCTGCACGCCTGGCCGGTCCAGGCGCCGCACGCGCACGCCCGGATCACCGCCCTGCGCACCGAGGCCGCCTACGACGTGCCCGGCGTGGTGCGGGTGCTCACCGCGCAGGACGTGCCCGGGCTCAACGACGCCGGCGAGAAGCACGACGAGCCGCTGTTCCCGGACGAGGTCATGTTCTACGGCCACGCGATCTGCTGGGTGCTGGGCGAGACGCTGGAGGCGGCCAGGCAGGGCGCCGACCGGATCGAGGCCGACTACGAGCCGCTGCCCGCGCTGGTCAGCGTGCACGACGCCATCGAGGCGGGCAGCTACCAGGGCGCCCAGCGGACGGTCAGCCGCGGCGACGCGGCCGCCGGGCTCGAGCGGGCCGCCTACCGGTTCAGCGGCGAGTTCGAGATCGGCGGGCAGGAGCACTTCTACCTGGAGACCCAGGCCGCGCTGGCGCTGGTCGACGAGAACGGCCAGATCTTCATCCAGTCCAGCACGCAGCACCCGTCCGAGACCCAGGACATCGTGGCGCACGTGCTTGGCCTGCCCGCGCACCAGGTCACCGTGCAGTGCCTGCGGATGGGCGGCGGCTTCGGCGGCAAGGAGTTCCAGCCGCACGGGCTGGCCGCGATCGCGGCGCTGGGCGCCACCCTGACCGGGCACCCGGTGAGCCTGCGGCTGACCAGGAACCAGGACATCACCATGTCCGGCAAGCGGCACCCGTTCTTCGCCACCTGGGAGGTGGGCTTCGACGCGGAGAAGCGGCTGTGCGCGCTGCGCGCCACGCTGACCGCCAACGGCGGCTGGAGCCTGGACCTGTCCGAGCCGGTGCTGGCCCGGGCGCTGTGCCACATCGACAACGCCTACTGGATCCCCGACATCGAGGTCACCGGCCGGGTGGCCAAGACCAACCGGCAGTCCAACACCGCGTTCCGCGGGTTCGGCGGCCCGCAGGGCATGATCGTCATCGAGGACATCATGGGCCGCTGCGCGCCCGCGCTCGGGATCGAGGCGCACGAGCTGCGGCGGCGGAACTTCTACCTCCCCGGCCAGGCCACCCCGTACGGGCAGCCGGTACGCCACGCCGAGCGGCTCGAGGCGATCTGGTCCCAGGTGCTCGAGCGCGGCGAGTTCGCCCGCCGCCACGCCGAGGTGGCCGCGTTCAACGCCGCCCACCCCGACGTCAAGCGCGGGCTGGCGATCACGCCGGTCAAGTTCGGCATCTCGTTCAACCTCACCGCGTTCAACCAGGCCGGCGCGCTGGTGCACGTGTACAAGGACGGCTCGGTGCTGATCAACCACGGCGGCACCGAGATGGGCCAGGGCCTGCACACCAAGATGATCCAGGTCGCGGCGACCGCGCTCGGGGTGCCGATGAGCACGGTCCGGCTCGCGCCGACCCGCACCGACAAGGTGCCGAACACCTCGGCCACCGCGGCCAGTTCCGGGGCGGACCTCAACGGCGGCGCGGTCAAGAACGCCTGCGACCAGATCCGCGGGCGGCTGGCCGTGGTCGCGGCCGGCGAGCTCGGCGTGCACCCCGACGACGTGCGCTTCCGCGACGGCGTGGTCACCGGCATCGGCTTCCACGACCGGCAGATCGCCTGGGCCGACCTGGTCCACGACGCGTACTTCCGGCGGGTCCAGCTGTGGGCGGCCGGGTTCTACCGCACCGAGGGGCTGCACTGGGACGCCGAGCGGATGCAGGGCGAGCCGTTCAAGTACTTCGCCTACGGCGCCGCGGCGGCCGAGGTCGAGGTGGACGGGTTCACCGGCGCCTACCGGATGCGCCGCGCGGACATCGTGCACGACGTCGGCGACAGCCTGTCCCCGCTGGTCGACGTGGGCCAGGTCGAGGGCGGCTTCGTCCAGGGCGTGGGCTGGCTGACGCTGGAGGAACTGCTCTGGGACGAGTCGGACGGGCCGCACCGCGGTCGGCTCAGCACCCAGGCGGCGTCGACCTATAAGATCCCGAGCTTCTCGGAGATGCCGCCGGAGTTCCACGTCCACCTGTTCGAGCGGGCCACCGAGTCCGGCGTGGTCTACGGGTCCAAGGCGGTCGGCGAGCCGCCGCTGATGGAGGCGTTCAGCATGCGCGAGGCGCTGCGCCAGGCGGTGGCGGCGTTCGGTCCGGCCGGCTGGAGCGTCGACCTCGGCTGCCCGTCCACCCCCGAGGCCGTCTACTGGGCGCTGCAGGCCGCCAGGAATGCCGCTGCCGCCCAGGGCTGGCCGGCAGCAGGCCGCCCGGCAGTCCCGGTTCACGCGGGGGTCTGACCGATGGACTGGCTCAGGGCCGCCCAGCAGCTCAGGGACGAGGGCCTGCCCGGGATCCTGGTCACCGTGGCCGAGGTGCGCGGGCACGCGCCGCGCGAGGCCGGCGCCAAGATGGTGGTGAGCCGGGACCGTACCTGGGGCAGCGTCGGCGGCGGGAACCTGGAGGCGACGGCGGTCGTCCGGGCCCGGGAGATGATCGAGTCCGGGGCGGCCGGGCCGGAGATGAGCGAGGCCCGCCTCAACCCGCACGCCCGGACCGAGCACGGCCGCCAGTGCTGCGGCGGCGCCGTCCGGCTGCTGCTCGAGCCGCTGCCGGTCCGGCCGGTGGTGGCGGTGTTCGGCCTCGGCCACGTCGGCTACGAGCTGGCCCGCATCCTGTCCCGGCTGCCGGTCCGGCTGCTGCTGGTCGACTCGCGCCCCGAGCAGCTTGACCGGTTCCGGCTGGCCGACGTGATCGACGGCACCGCGGACGTGAGCATCCATCCCACCCTGCTCGGCGAGCAGGTGCTGGAGCGGCTGCCGCGCGGCGCCCACGTGGTGATCATGACGCACGACCACGCCGAGGACTACGCGCTGTGCGACGCGGCCCTGCGGCTGCCGCAGCCGCTGGGCGGCATCGGGCTGATCGGCTCGGCCGCCAAGTGGGCCCGGTTCCAGGCCCAGCTGGCCGACGCCGGGCACCGGCCCGAGACGATCGCCCGGATCACCTGCCCGATCGGGCAGCCCGGCGTCACCGGCAAGGACCCGGCCGTGATCGCCGTCGCGGTCGCCGCGGCGCTGCTGTCCTCCCAGGGGAAAATCGCCACGGCGGTGAATTCGTGACGATCTACGCTGGCACCGTCGTCGATGTCCCCGGCGACCCGTTCACCGGGGACCCGGCCGGGGCGCTGCGGCAGGACGAGGCGCTGCTGGTCCGCGACGGCGTGATCGCGGCCCGCGGCCCGCTGGCCGCGCTGCGGGGCGCGCATCCCGGCGAGCCGGTCACCCGCCTGGACGGCGGGCTGCTGGTGCCCGGCTTCGTCGACACCCATGTCCACTACCCGCAGCTCCGCGCGATCGGCGGCCTCGGCCTGCCGCTGCTCGACTGGCTGGACCGGTACGCGCTGCCCGAGGAATGCAAGCTGGCCGACCGCTCCTACGCGCGGGCGGTGGCCGCGGAGTTCCTCGACGGCCTGGTCGCCGCCGGGACGACCAGCGCGCTGGTCTTCGGCTCGCATTTCGCGCCGGCCATGGACGAGCTGTTCGCGGCGGCCGAACGGCATGGCCTGAACATCACCTCCGGCCTGGTCCTGTCGGACCGCAAGCTCCCGCCTGACCTGCTGCACTCACCGGAGACGGCACTGGCCGACAGCGCGGACCTGATCCTGCGCTGGCACGACCACGGCCGGCTGCGCTACGCCGTCACGCCCCGGTTTTCCTTGTCGACCTCGGACGAGATGCTCGACGCCTGCGCGGAACTGCTCGGCAAGGGTGTCTGGTTCACCTCGCACATCAACGAGAACGTGGCCGAGATCGCGACCGTGGCCGGGCTGTTTCCCGGGTCCCGGCATTACCTGGATACCTACAGTCAGCACGGGCTGGTCACCCCGCGGAGCGTGTTCGCGCACAACGTCCACCCCGGCGACGCCGAGCTGGCCCTGCTGGCCGAGTGCGGCGCGTCGGTCGCGCACTGCCCGACCAGCAACAGCGCCCTCGGCAGCGGGCTGTTCCCGCTGCGCCGGCACGTCGAGCACGGCGTCCGCGTCGCGCTCGGCACCGACGTGGGCGCGGGCGCGGGCCTGTTCCTGCCCAAGGAGGCGCTGCAGGCCTACTTCATGCAGCAGCTGCTCGGCCCGGCCGGGCTGGCCCTGACGCCGGTGCACCTGCTGTACCTGGCGACCCGGGCCGGGGCCCGGGTGCTCGGCCTGGACGACCGGGTCGGCGACTTCGCGGTCGGCAAGGACTTCGACGCGGTCTGGCTGCGTCCGGCCGACGAGAGCACGCTAGCGGTCAACCTGCGGCACGCCCGCGACACCACCGACGCGCTGGCCAGGATCTTCACCCTGGCCACCCCGGCCGACGTGGCCGGGGTGTGGGTGCGCGGAGTTAAAGCGGGGTCCGCCGCTTATCCGGGCCCTCGCTGACGGCAGCCGCCCGGTAGGCGTGCCAGCCGCCGTAACTGGTGATGTCCTTGTGGATGCCGAGGACGTGCTCGGCCTGGCGGAGCACCATGGCGAACGACAGCTCGCCGTCTTCGAGCTCGATGATGGAGAGCTCGAGCTCCGGGGGTTCGGTCGCCAGCAAGGCGCTCAGCGGGCCCATCGGCACGTCGTACAGCTCGCCGAGGACCGGCTGACCGCCCTCGGCCACCGGGTAGAGCGCCGGGAACTCGTCGCGGACCGAGAAGAACCGGTACAGCGGCGCGGTGCGCCGCTCCCCCACCAGCGGCACCCCCTCGATCGTGTAATGCGCGCGTCCCCCGCGCATCCCGTCTCCGTTGAGGAACATAAAGGCCATCCGCTCTCCTTTCACCAGGAGAGTTATTCCCCCCGCCGCGGCGATGGCACATCGGGGCGCAGGGTGGGCGGGAAGCCGGTCCAGCGCAGCTCGGGTGAGAGGTGGGCGGCGTCGTTGAAGGTGAGGAGACTGGCGGGCAGGTCGGGCTGATAGGCGATGACCGAGATCGCGCAGTTCATCTGGTTGACTCCGAGCCAGCGCCACGGCGGGGCGGCCATCGCCTGGCTGACCAGCCAGGCGGCCAGGAAGTTGTGCGTCACGAGCAGCTCGTACTCGTCCCCGCCGGGGCTGCCCGGGCGAGCGAACCGGTCGAGCGCGGCGGCGGCGCGGCGCGGGCCTTCGGCGCGCTCGGCGGCGGGGAACCCGGCGACGAAACGAGCGTAGCCGGGCGGAAGCCCCTCTGGATCGGGGTCGGACGGGAGATAGTCCCCGGCCAGGTCGTCCGCGGAGACGGGGACGCCGGGCAGGCTGGCCGCGATCAGCTCCGCGGTCTGGGCCGCCCGCGGCAGCGGCCCGTGGCAGACGCCGGAAAACGGCACGTCCCGCAGCCGCTCCCCCGTCAGCCGCGCCTGCTCCCGCCCCATCGCGCTCAGCGGCCCGTCATGCGGGTCCGCCGCCCCGTGCCGCACGAGATAGAGGAAACGCGTCACTGCGGGTCCTTCCGGGTGAGTCTGGGTGCCACAGACTACGTAAGAACGTGGTCAGGGTGCCACAGACCTCCTGGGGCCGGGGGCGGAGCGGGGCGGGCGGAGCGGGAGGGCGGGGCGGGGCGGGGCGGGGCACGCTGCGGAGGAGGATGTGGCGGGGGAACACGCGCCGACTCGTTCGGGATGATAATTCTTTTGATCTTGCAGGTTAGGGCTGGGAGGCCGGGATGAGACAGATGACCGTGGCGGCGATGGCCGCGATCGCCGTGCTGGCCGCGAGCGCGGGCCTGGCGGGGTGCGCCAGCGAGGGGTCGAGCAGCAGCTCAGCCTCGACGCCGGCCGGGGGGACGAGCAGCAGCGCCGCCGCGTCCTGCTCGAACTCGGCTATCCAGGGGCAGCTGTTCGCCAAGGGGCAGCTCACCGTGGCGACGGACAAGCCGGTCTACCCGCCGTGGTTCGTCGACAACAAGCCGACCAACGGGCAGGGCTACGAGAGCGCGGTGGCCTACGCGGTGGCGGCCCAGCTGGGCTTCTCCAAGTCCCAGGTGACCTGGGCCTACGAGCCGTTCGACTCGTCCTACGCGCCGGGGCCGAAGAAGTTCGACTTCGACATCAACGAGATCTCCTACAGCGCGGCGCGGGCCCAGGTGGTCACCTTCTCCGACAGCTACTACGACGTCCAGCAGGCGCTGGTGGCGCTGAAGGGCAGCCCGATCGCGAGCAAGCACGGCACCGCCGACCTGAAGGGCTACGTCTACGGCGACCAGGTTGGCACGACCAGCCTGACCTTTATCAACAGCCAGATCCAGCCGAGCAAGACGCCGAAGGTGTTCGAGACGCTGAACGACGTGAAGCAGTCGCTGCAGACCAAGCAGATCGCGGCGCTGGTCACCGACACGCCGACGGCCGAGTTCATCACCACGGAGATTCCCCACTCGGTGGTCGTGGCCCAGTTCCCGTCCACCGGGGAGCACTACGGCCTGCTCTTCGCGAAGGGCAACCCGCTGGTGAGCTGCGTGAACAAGGCGCTGGCGACGCTGAAGAGCAACGGCACGCTGGCCAAGCTGACCGCGCAGTACCTGAAGGACTTCACCAGCGTCCCCACGATCAAGCCCTGAGTTGGAAGCACAAGGCCCGCCCCAGCTAGCACTGCCTGACCTGACGGCCCGGCGGTCCCGGCTGCTGGGCGACAGCAGTCGCCGCGGGGTGGTGCTGTCCACCGCGAGCACCGTGGTCGTGCTCGCGGTGCTGCTGGCCGTCTTCCTCCTGGCGCCGGGCAGCGCCCAGGTCAGGCACACGTTCCTCAACCCGGCGGACATGTGGAAGGCCTTCATCGGCGACCCGAAGGCCGGCTACTACTCGGTCGGCGAGGCGCTGTGGCTGAACATCAGGATGTTCGTCGTGGCGGAGATCGGAATCCTGATCGTGGGGCTGGTGGTGGCGGTCATCCGGCAGTCCACCGGTCCGGTGCTGCTGCCGCTGCGGGTGGTCACCACCATCTACGTCGACGTGGCCCGGGGCGTCCCGCTGATCCTGATCATCTTCGCGCTCGGCTACGGCCTGCCCGCGCTGCAGCTCACGGTCATCTCGGACCAGTCGGCGGCCGTGTACGGAGTGGCCGCGCTGGTCCTGTCGTACTCGGCGTACGTCTCGGAGGTGTACCGGGCCGGGATCAACGGGGTGCACCGCAGTCAGGTCGCGGCGGCCCGGTCTCTCGGCCTGTCGCAGGCGTCCTCGATGCGGTACGTGATCTTGCCGCAGGCCATCAGGAACATCATCCCGCCGCTGCTCAACGACTTCATCAGCCTGCAGAAGGACACGGCCCTGGTCGGGCTGCTCGGCTCGATCGAGGCGAACAAGGCGGCCGAGCTGTTCAGCGACACCGTCTTCAACTACTCGAGCTACGTGGTGGCGGCGATCTTGTTCCTCATCCTGACCATCCCGCTGGCCCGGTTCACCGACCACCTGATCCGCCGTGACCAGGCGCGCCGCCTCGCGGGGGCCGGTCAGTGACAGACACCGAGACGGACCGAACGGGTTCGGCCGATGCGCTGCGGATCGAGGGACTGCGGAAGTCGTTCGGCGCGCACGAGGTGCTCGGCGGTATCGACCTGTCCGTCGCCCAGCACGAGGTGATCTGCCTGATCGGCGCGTCGGGCTCGGGGAAGTCCACGCTGCTGCGCTGCGTGAACCTGCTCGAGCGGATCGACGCCGGCTCGGTCTGGCTGGACGGCCAGCTGATCACCGGCCGCGGGGTGGACGAGAACCTGGTCCGGCGGCACGTCGGCATCGTGTTCCAGTCGTTCAACCTGTTCCCGCACATGACCGTGGAACGGAACGTGACGCTGGCGCCGATGAAGGTCCTGGGCCTGTCCCGGGAGGAGGCGGCGGCCCGGGCGGCGGAACTGCTGGAGCGGTTCGGCCTGGCCGAAAAGCGGGCAGACTACCCGGACCGGCTGTCCGGCGGGCAGCAGCAGCGGGTCGCGATCGTCCGGGCCCTGGCCATGCGGCCGCGCCTGATGCTGCTCGACGAGGTGACCAGCGCGCTCGACCCCGAGCTGGTGGCGGACGTGCTCGACGTGATCAGGGAACTGGCCGAAGGCGGGATGACGATGCTGATCGCCACGCACGAGATGGGCTTCGCACGCGATATCGCCAGCCGGGTGTGTTTCCTCGCCGACGGGCAGATCGTGGAACAAGCACCGCCCGCGCGGTTGTTCAGCGAGCCGTCGGACGAGCGGACCCGGCGGTTCCTGCGGCGCATCACCGACGCGGGACGCCTGTGAGGATGGAATGAGCGAATCGTCGTCAGAGGCAGCGGGCGCCATCGACGTCTCCGAGGCGGACATGGCGGCCGCCGCGGCCGAGGCGAGCACCGAGGGCACGGAGGCGGCCGAGGACACCGCGGGGCCGTTCTCCGGCAAGACGGCCTGGGTCCGGCACATGGAGACGCCGCTGCGCACCTTCCTGCGGACCGAGACGGGCAGCGCCGCGATCCTGGCCGGCGCCACCGTGCTCGCCCTGATCTGGGCGAACATCAGCCTCTCGTCCTACGAGCGGTTCTGGGCCACCCGGCTGGCCGTCTCGGCCGGCAGCTGGAACCTCACGCTCGACCTGCACGAGTTCGTGAACTCGGGGCTGATGGCGCTGTTCTTCCTGGTGGTCGGGCTCGAGGCCCGGCGCGAGTTCGACGTGGGCGAATTGCGGGTCCGGAGCCGGGTCACGCTGCCCCTGATCGTCGGCCTGGGCGGCATGGCCGTGCCGGTGATCATCTTCCTGATCGCGAACGCGGGACGGCCGGGCGTGGGCGCCTGGGGCATGTCGATGTCGACCGACACCGCCTTCGCGCTCGGCGCGCTGGCCCTGGTCGGCCGCCGGCTGCCGAACCGGGTCCGCACTTACCTGCTCACCTTCTCGGTGGTCGACGACCTGGCCGGCCTGGTGGTCATCGCGGCCGCTTACAGCGCCGACATCAAGATGATCCCGCTGGCCTTCGGGCTCGGGTTCATCGCCGTGACCCTGGTGCTGCGGGCGCGCGGCGTCCGGTACGGGCCCTTGTACCTCCTGATCGGCATCGCCGCCTGGGTGGCGTTCTTCAAGTCCGGCATCGACCCGATCGTCGTCGGGCTCATCTTCGGGCTGCTGACCTACGCCTACTCGGCGAACCGGGAGTCGCTGGAGCTGGCGTCGGAGGCGTTCCGGCAGTTCCGCGAGCAGCCCACGGCCGAGCTGGCCCAGTCGGCGCGCGACGTGGTCCGGGTGGCGATCTCGCCGAACGACCGGCTGGCCCAGCTGTTCCACCCGTGGAGCAGCTACGTCATCGTGCCGCTGTTCGCGCTGGCCAACGCGGGCGTCAAGCTCGACGGCACGTTCCTGGCCCAGGCGTACACCTCGCCGCTCACGCTCGGCATCATCGCCGGCTACCTGGTCGGCAAGCCGCTCGGCACGGCCGGGTGCGCCTGGCTGGTCACCAAGCTCAGCCATGGCCGGATGCGGCCCTCGGTCGGCTGGGGCGCGGTCGCGGGCGCCGGGACGGTGGCCGGGATCGGCTTCACGGTGTCGCTGCTGATCGCCTCGCTGGCGCTGAAGGGCGACACGCTGGCGCAGGCCAAGGTCGGCATCCTGTCCGCCGTGGTGGCCGCGGCCGGCCTGACCTGGGTCACCTTCAGCCTGGTGAACCGGCTGCCGGTGCGGGCGCGGTTCCGGGCGCTGCTGGGCACGTCCGAGGTCATCACCGACCTGGCGGTACCGGTCGACCCGGACCGCGACCACATCCGCGGCCCGGCGGAGTCGCTGGTCACCGTGGTCGAGTACGGGGACTTCGAGTGCCCGTACTGCGGGCTGGCCGAGCCGGCCGTGCGCGAGCTGCTGCGGGACTACGGCGAGGTCCGGTACGTGTGGCGGCACCTGCCGCTGACCGACGTGCACCCGAACGCGCAGCTCGCCGCCGAGGCGGCCGAGGCGGCCGGGAAGCAGGGCTCGTTCTGGGAGATGCACGACCTGCTGCTGGAGCACCAGGACGCGCTGTCGCCCCGGGACCTCATCGGGTACGCGGGCTCACTCGGGCTCGACACCGAGCAGTTCACCACCGACCTGCACAAGCATGCCGGGCGGGCGCACGTCGAGGAGGACCTGGAATCGGCCGACCTGTCCACGGTGTCCGGGACGCCCACGTTCTTCGTCAACGGCAAGCGGCATTATGGCGCCTATGACATAGAAGGCCTGAAGAAGGCCGTGAAGCTCGCCAAGGCCCGGGCCCTGATCAGCGCCTGATTCCGGCGACACGCTTTTCGCCTCACGGATTCCGGCCGGCCATTGTGGCAGCCTGGAGGTTATTCGATCTCCGGGGGGATGATTCGGCCGATGAAGCGTATTTGGGTTATCGCCGTGACGGCGGGCGCTGTGCTGGGAATGGCAGGGCCGGCCGCCGCGGCGAAGCCGGCGCCGCTGCCGCGGGCCATGTTGCGGGTCGTGCCCGGCTGGACCTACCAGGGAAGCGGCAGGCTCGCGGTCATCACGTCCTGCTCGCGGCGGGGCGACGTGAGCGTCGTCGGCTCGAAGCTGCTGTCCCGGCCGGTCACGTTGAGCAAGGGCCCGAACCTCGAGATCAAAATCACCGATAAGACACGTCCGGGCAAATACGCGATCAACCTGTTCTGCATCGGCAAGAATAAGCAGATCGACTCGGCGGCCACCAAAAAGGTCAGGATCCTGAAGGTTCTCGGCGCTTTCCAGCAGCCGGACGCGCCGCGCTTGCCGAAGCATTTCAAGCCCAATGTGACGGTGTCCAGCGGACCGCCGCCGCCGGCCAAAAAGGGACACGGCAAGAAGAGCCGCTAAGGGCGGCCGCGGTCGGCTCGCCCGCTGCCTCCCCTCCCTGGCCCGGTTCCGGCCCCGCGCCCGCACGCGGGACGGGAACGTGAGAGGCTGACGGTGAGGACGAGGAGGAGGTATCGCGTGAACGCGCAGCCAACCGCCGCGGCGGCCGGGACCATCGACGTGGGCGGCGACCTGACGGTCAACCGCCTGGGGTTCGGGGCCATGCGGATCACCGGGGACGGTATCTGGGGCGACCCGCCCAGCCGGGACCAGGCCATCGCCACGCTGCGGCGGGTGGTGGAACTCGGCGTGAACTTCATCGATACCGCGGACTCCTATGGCCCCGACGTCAGCGAGATCCTCATCGCCGAGGCGCTGCACCCGTACCCGGACGACCTGGTGATCGCGACCAAGGGCGGCCAGCACCGGCCGGGCCCGAACCGCTGGGAGCCCAACGGCAGGCCCGAGCACCTGCGCGAGGTCTGCGAGGGCAGCCTGCGGAGGCTGCGGCTGGAGCAGATCCCGCTGTACCAGCTCCACCGGCCCGACCCGGCGGTGCCGCTGGCCGAGTCGCTCGGCGCGATCGCCGAGCTCAAGAACGAGGGCAAGATCCGGCACGTCGGGCTGTCCAACGTGTCGGAGTCCCAGCTGCGCGAGGCGCAGTCGATCCTGCCGATCGTGTCGGTGCAGAACCGGTACAACGTCTCCGACCGCCGGTCCGAGTCGATGATCGACCTGTGCGAGCAGGAGCAGCTGGTGTTCCTGCCCTGGGCGCCGATCCAGGAGACCGACAAGAACGTTCCGGTGCGGGTGGCGGCCGAACGGCACGGCGTGACCCAGCACCAGGTCGTGCTGGCCTGGCTGCTGGCCACCTCGCCGCAGATACTGCCCATCCCGGGTACCGGCTCGCCTGAGCACGCGGCGGAGAACATCGCGTCCGCCGCCGTCGAGCTGACCCCGGACGAGGTCGACGCGATCAGCAAGGGCGGGTTACCGATCCCGGTCAAGCCGATGAGTTCCGGCTGGCTCCGTCGTCAGATCGCTGGTGTATTCGGCAACCGGTAGATGGGATGGGCGGATGGAAACGACGACATCGGCTGACGGCACGGTCATCGCTTACGAGCGGGCGGGTGACGGGCCGCCGCTGGTCGTCACGGTGGGGGCGTTCTGCGACCGCCGCACGTTCGTGCCGCCCGCCGCCCTGACCAGCCGGTTCACCGTCTGCACATACGACCGGCGCGGGCGTGGCGACAGCGGGGACACGCCGCCGTACTCCCCGGACCTCGAGGTGGCCGACCTGGCCGCGGTCATCGAGGCGGTGGCGGGTTCGTCCGGGGCGTTCGTGTACGGGCACTCGTCCGGGGCCGCGCTGGCGCTGCGGGCGGCAGGACACGGCGGGCCGGTGACCGCGGTGGCGGCTTACGAGGCGCCGTACGTGATCCCGGGGACCAGGGAACTGGCCGTGGACCCGGCCGGACGGATCGAGGCGATGATCGCCGCCGGGCACCGGGCGGACGCGGTGCGGTTCTGGATGACCGACGTCACCGCGGCGCCGCCCGGGATCCTCGCCATGATGGAGAACTCGCCGATGTGGCCGGGGCTGCAGGCGCTCGCGCACACGCTTCCCTACGACCTCGCGCTGGGCGGCGACCAGGGCATCCCGGTGGACTACCTGGCCACGATCACCGTGCCGGTGCTCGTGCTCGGCGGCGCGAACAGCCCGGAGTGGTTCCAGCGGACGGTGGAGGCGACGGCGGCCGCCGTTCCCGGCGCCCGGCTGGTCGTGGTGCCCGGGCAGAGCCACAACGTCCCGCCCGAGGTGATCGCCCCGCTGCTGACGGATTTCTTTCTCGGCGTTTTATGATTTTCCGGGACACACCGGACATCGGCTTCGGGTGCGAAGGAGAAGCGTGACGCAGACGATCGCGATTACCGGCGGCCATGTGGTGCCGATCGAGGGTGACCCGGTGGACGGCGGGACCGTCCTGCTGCGGGACGGGAAGATAGCGGCGGTCGAGGGTCCCGGCTTCGCGGTGCCGGACGGCGCCGAGGTCGTGGACGCGACCGGGAAGTGGGTGCTGCCCGGCTTCATCGACGCGCACGCGCACGCCGGGGTGTCGGAGGAAGCCGAGGGCTGGGCGGGCCAGGACACCAATGAGCGCACCGACCCGGTTTCCCCCCAGCTCCGGGCGCTCGACGCGATCAACCCGGCCGACCTGGGCCTGAAGGACGCCATCAGCGGCGGCGTGCTCGCGGTCAACGTCAACCCCGGCTCGGCCAACCCGATCGGCGGCCAGACCGTCGCGATCAAGTGCTGGGGCCGGACCGTGGACGAGATGGTGCTCCGCGAGCCGGCCGGCCTGAAGTCCGCGCTGGGCGAGAACCCCAAGCGCGTCTACGGCGAGCGGCACGAGACCCCGTCGACCCGGCTCGGCACCGCCGCGGTGATCCGCGGTGCGTTCGTGGCGGCGCAGAACTACCTGGCCAAGCTGGACGCGGGCGGCCCGGAACCGGTCGCCAGGGACCTCAAGCTCGAGGCGCTGGCCCGGGTGCTGCGCCGGGAGATCCCGTGGCGGCAGCACTGCCACCGCGCCGACGACATCGCGACCGCGATGCGGATGGCGAGGGAGTTCGGCTATGACCTGGTGATCGATCATGGCACCGAGGCGTACCTGCTGGCCGACCAGATCGCCGCCGCGTCCATCCCGGTGATCATCGGCCCGCTGCTCACCAACCGGTCCAAGGTCGAGCTGCGCAACCGGTCGCTGGCCAACCCGGGCCGGCTGGCCCGGGCCGGGGTGACGATCGCGATCACCACCGACCACCCGGTGGTGCCGATCCACTTCCTGATCCACCAGGCCACGCTGGCGGTCAAGGAAGGGCTGGACCCGGTGACGGCGCTGCGCGCGGTAACGATCAACCCGGCCCGGATCATCGGGATTGATGATCGTCTTGGCTCGCTGGAGCCGGGCAAGGACGCGAACCTGGTGATCTGGTCCGGTGACCCGCTGGACGTGATGAGCCGAGCCGAGCACGCCTACCTGGACGGGCGCGAGATCTACCGGTACGACTACGACGTGCACGACGGCGTGTTCGCCAGCCCCTGGGATCGCTGAGAGTGACCAGGGTCACGGGAGCTTGGCACCCGGGCGCGCTACCCGCTGGTATCTTGGGCGTATCGCGATGAGGCTCGCGTAACGCCCAGTGTCGGGCTGATGGCCTCTACCCCCTTTCCGGCGTCGTGAGCGGCGTGCACGCGGTGGAGGACCGTCGATGAGCCTCAGCACATGGGAACAGCAAGCCCTGGACTCGATCAAGGACGGGCTGGCCGGTTCCGATCCGGAACTCGCCGCCCTGCTGACCACGTTCAGCCAGCTGGCGGCCGACGAGGAGATGCCGGCCCGGGTGACGCTGCGGGCCAGGTCACGGCGGGCCGTCCAGAGCTCGCGCCAGCGCCGGCGCCGGCGCCGGACCGGCCAGGCGTACCAGCGCCTGTGCCTGCGGTACGCCCTCGTGGTGTGGTTCGTGATGACGGCGACGATCATCGGCGCCGCGGTGACGCTGAGCCGGGGGAACGTCCAGTCAGCGTGCCCCCGGTCCTGGTGGGCCGCCGCGTGCGCCAGCCAGGCGTCCTCGTCAGGCGCGCCCTTCACTGCGCAGACGGTCCCGGCCGGGCACCTTCCTCACTAGCGGGTGCCCCGCAGGTCACGCCACCTGCTTAGCTGCGGTTGGCGGCGAGGAAGCGGCTGCCGGCCTGCAGGCGGCGGAGGACCTCGGCCGGGGCACGGTCCGGGGAACCCGCGTCGTAGGGCGGCTGGGGGTCGTACTCGATCATCAGCTGGATGGCCTGGGCGGTCTCGTCGCCGGCGACCCGGCCGGCCAGGGTCAGGCCCATGTCGATGCCGGCCGAGACGCCCGCGGCGGTCACGTACTTCCCGTCGAAGACCACCCGTTCGCTGACCGGCGTCGCGCCCAGGGAACCCAGCTCGTCCAGGGCCGTCCAGTGCGAGGTCGCGCGGCGGCCGGCCAGCAGCCCGGCCGCGGCCAGGATGAGCGAGCCGGTGCAGACCGACGTGGTCCACGTGCTGGCCTGGTCGGCGGCGCGGAGCCACTCGTGCACCGGGCCGTCCTGCATCTGGTCGCTCTGGCCGGGGCCGCCGGGCACCACGACGATGTCGGGCCGCGGGACGTCGGCCAGGCCGGCCGGGGCCGCCAGGACCAGGCTGCCGACCTGGTCGCTGATCGGCCCGGGACGTTCGGCGACGAAGATTACCTCGGCGCCGGGCAGCCCGCTGAGCACCTGGTAGGGGCCGATCGCGTCGAGGACGGTGAACCGGTCGTAGAGCAGGATGGCGATCTGCATGATTCTCCTTGTCGTTGGTGCGTTAGCCGCTGACGGCGGCGGGATGGAAACGGCGGCGGTACTCCCCCGGGCTGACGCCGAGCGCGCGGACGAAGGCCCGGCGCATCGCCTCCGGCGTGCCGTAGCCGCAGGAGCGGGCGGTCTGCTCGACCCCGTCGGCGGTGTCTTCGAGGCGGCGCCGGGCCGCCTCCAGCCGGACCTGGTCGACGTAGCGTCCCGGTGACAGGCCCACCTCGGCCGCGAAGGCCCGGGCGAACTGCCGCGGGGACAGGCGGGCCGCCCGGGCCAGCGTCTCGACCGACAGGTCGGCGGCCGGGTGCTCGGCGATCCACCGCTGCACGTCGCGCAGCGGCTCGCGGCTGGCCAGCTGGCCCGCGAGCTGGGCGCTGAACTGGGCCTGGTTGCCCGGGCGGCGCAGGAACACCACCAGGTGCCTGGCGATGTCCAGGGCCGCGTCGCGGCCGAGGTCGTCTTCGACCAGGGCCAGCGCGAGGTCGATCCCGGCGGTGACGCCGGCCGAGGTGGCGATGTTGCCGTCCCGGACGAAGATCGGGTCCGGCTCGACGGTGACCTCCGGGTAGCGGGCGGCCAGCGCGCCGCAGTAGGCCCAGTGGGTAGTCACCCGGCGCCCGGTGAGCAGGCCGGCCTCGGCGAGCAGGAAGGCGCCGGTGCACACCGAGACCAGGCGCCGGGCCTGGCCGGCGTGCGCGCGTAGCCAGGCGGTCAGCTCCGGGTCGGGCCGCCGGGATCCCTCTCCCCCGGGCACGATCAGCAGGTCCTCGTGGCGTGCCCGGGGGTCGCGCAGGTCGCCGTCGGGGGTGAGGCGCAGGCCGCTGGACGTGCGCACCGGGCGGCCGCCCAGGCTGGCGGTGCGGATGTCGTAGGCGGGAGCGCCGCCGCGGCTGGCCTGCCAGCTGTTAGCCCCGGTGAACACCTCGAGCGGGCCGGTCACGTCCAGGCTCTGCACCTGGTCGAAGAGAACCATCAGCACCGTGCGCATGCCCTTCAGTCTGGCGGCGGCCGGTGATGGCAGCAATGACGAATACCCCACCTTTCATGCCATCGGACCGGAACTGGAATAGACAGATCGTTCTGTCTTGTTATTGCGAACGTTTGCCGGTGGCGACGAGCGCCGCGCGGCTGACGACGAGGGAGATTGTCGTGGCGCTTCTGCTACTCGGATCGATCGTGATCTCGTTCTTGTTCGGATCGGCGGCGCCGACGCCGATGTACGCGCTGTACGCGGCGCACTGGGGGTTCTCACCGCTGGCGACGACCGTGGTGTTCGGCGTGTACGCGCTCGCGGTGCTGGCCGGCCTGCTGACCTTCGGCCGGCTGTCCGACCACACCGGGCGGCGGCCGGTGCTGCTGGCCGGGCTGGCGGGCCAGGCGCTGGCCATGGTGCTGTTCCTGACGGCGAGCGGGCTCGGCACGCTGCTGGCCGCCCGGGTCGTGCAGGGACTGGCGGCCGGGCTGTCACTGGGCGCGGCCGGAGCCGCGATGCTCGACCTCGACCGGCGGCGCGGCGCGCTGGCCAACTCGTTCGCCCCGGGGGTCGGGACCGGGTCAGGCGCGCTGGTCTCAGCGTTCGCCGTCCAGTACCTGCCCAGCCCGACGCACCTGATCTACCTGGTCCTGATCGGCGTGTTCGCGCTCCAGGCGGCCGGGGTGCTGGCCATGCGGGAGACCGCGCCGGCCCGCCGCGGAGCCCGGCGCGAGGCGCTGCGCAGCATGATCCCGGACATCAGGCTGCCGGCCGCGGCCCGGGCCGAGGTCGCCATCGCCGCGCCGGTACTGCTCGCGGTGTGGGCGCTGGCCGGCTTCTACGGCTCGCTGGGCCCGTCGCTCACCGCCACCCTGCTGCACTCGACCTCGGTCGTGTACGGCGGGCTGAGCCTGTTCATCCTGGCCGGCGTGGCGGCCGCGGCGGTACTGGCCTTCAACCGGGCCGAACCTCGCCCGGTGCTGTTCCTGAGCATCGGGGCGCTCATCGCGGGGGTCGCGGTGACGCTGGCGGCCGACTCGGCCGACTCGGCGGCGGGCTTCTTCGCCGGCACGGCCATCGCCGGGGTCGGTTTCGGCGGCGGCTTCCAGGGCGGCATCCGGCTGGTCATCCCGCTGGTCGGCGAGCGGGAGCGCGCCGGGGTGCTGTCCCTGCTCTACGTCGTCTCCTACCTCGGCCTGGGCGTGCCCGCCGTCATCGCGGGCGTGCTCGTCACCGAGGTGAACGGCCTGCTGGACACCGCCCGGGAGTACGGCGTCACGGTGATCGTGCTCGCCGTGCTCGCCCTGGCCGGCCTGCTACTCACCCGGAAGGCTGAAAGCCCAGTTCAGGATGCGGATAGCGTCGCCTATGTTGATGCTGGTGATGGAACCTGGGCTGTGCAGGGTGACGCCGATGAGGATGTGCCCGTGGCGGGACGCCTCGAAGAGCAGGCACTGCCCTGCGGCGCCGGTGTAGCCGGGCTTGATGCCGATCGCGCCGGGATAGCGGCCGATTAGCGCGTTGAGGTTCTTCCACCGGTAGCCGTGATGCCCCGAGCCGGCGGTGAGCCGGTAGCTGTGCTGCTCCACGACCGAGCGGAAGGCCGGGAGCAGCATGGCGGCGCGGCCCAGGGTGAGCAGGTTCGCGGCGGTGGAGTAGTTGGAGTACGAGGTCGGGTAGGGCAGCCCGTCGAAGTTGCTGAAGTGCGTCCGGCTCATGCCCAGCAGCCGCGCCATCGCGTTCATCCGGGCGACGAACGCGGTCAGGCCGGGGCCGTAGGCCCGGGCCAGGGTGTAGGCGGCGTCCGCGCCGGACGGGAGCAGCAGTGCGTACAGCAGCTGGCGGGCGGTGAGCCGGTCCCCCGGCCGCAGGCCGGCGTTGCTGGCGTCGTGCGCGCGCACGTACCCGGTCACCGCAGCCGGGACGGTGATCTGGCGGTCCAGGTGGCCCGCCTTGATTACCAGGTAGGCGGTCATCACCTTGGTGATGCTGGCCATCGGCCGCTCGGTGTTCAGGCCGCGGCTCCACAGCAGCCTGCCGGTCACCACGTCCTGGACCGCGGCGGACCACGCGCCGACCCCGGCCGGGCCCGCGGTTGCGGCGCTGCTGGCCGATGCCGCTGGCGCGGCGGGGGCCGCGCTCGCGGGAGCGGCGGTCAGCGCACCCGCGGCCAGGGCCGCCCCGGCCACCAGGCCGGTCACGCGCACGGCCAGCCAGCCCCTCGTCCCCATGCCACCCCGCTCTGATCGCCCGCCGACAACAGGGGCAAGACTGCCAGTTACGGCCCGTCGTCGCAAACGTCCCTGGTCGGGCACCCCTAGGTCTGGTGCGGACCCAGGGTAGCTAGATAGTTTGAGACACATGACCGAAACGACTCAGCACCCGGTGGTTCAGCTCAAGGACGGCGCGGTCCGCGGCCTGGCCGCCGCCGGGGTGTCCTCGTTCCTCGGCATCCCCTACGCGGCACCGCCGTTCGGCGCGAACCGGATGCAGCCGCCGCAGCCGGTCCCGGCCTGGGCGGGCGAGCGGGACGCGACCGCGTTCGGGCCGACCGTCCCCAAGGGCGACTACCCGCCGCAGTACCAGCCGCTGTTCCCCGAGGTGGTGATCGCGGGCGAGGACTGCCTGAACCTCAACGTGTGGACGCCCGACCCCGGCGCGGCCGGCCTGCCGGTGCTGGTGTGGATCCACGGCGGCTCGTTCATGAACGGGTCCGGGTCGGTCGGCGCGTACGACGGGTCGGCGTTCGCCCGTGACGGCGTGGTGTGCGTGACCATCAACTACCGGATGGCCGCCGAGGGCTTCCTGTTCCTCGGCGACGGCATCGCCAACCTCGGCCTGCTCGACCAGCTCGCGGCGCTGCGCTGGGTCCAGGAGAACATCGCGGCGTTCGGCGGCGACCCGGGCCGGGTCACCGTCGCGGGCGAGTCGGCCGGGGCCATGAGCGTCACCACGCTGCTGTCCATGCCGCTGTCGGCCGGGCTGTTCGGCCAGGCCATCGCGCAGAGCGGGGCCGGGGCGCACACGCTGACCGAGGACGAGGGCCTGATGGTGGGCCGCTACCTGGCCGAGGCGCTCGGCGTGCCGGCCGACCGGGACGCGATCCGCTCGGTCCCGCTCGAGCAGCTCGTCAAGGCCGCGTCAGACCTGGTGGTCGAGGTCCAGACCGCGCCGGACCCGGCCCGCTGGGGGCAGCTCACGCTGAGCCTGCTGCCGTTCGCGCCCACCGTGGACGGCACCGTCCTCCCGGCCGCGCCGCTGACGTCGATCGCGGCGCGGGCAGGGCGGGAACGTCCCGCTCCTGATCGGGTCGAACCGGGACGAGGCGCGGCTGTTCCTGGTCGCGGCGAGCACCATCGACCTCGTCGACGAGCCGACGCTGGCCTTCGCGGCCGGGGCGTACGGCCTGTCCGCGGAGGCCCTGGACGTCTACCGGAAGAACCGGCCGGACGCCAGCCCGGGCGACCTGCTGGCCGCGGTGATCACCGACTGGTTCTTCCGCGTCCCGCCGATCCGGGTGGCCGAGGCGCGGGCCGCTGCCGGGGCGGGGAACACCTGGATGTACCGGTTCGACCATCCGGACCCGGACAGCAACCACGGGTTCGGCGCCTGCCACGCGGCCGAGATCCCGTTTGCGTTCGGCACCGCCGCGCGGGAGGAACTCCGGCCGCTGATCGGCGACTCGCCCTCGCGGGCGGTCGAGGAGAGCACGCACCGGGTATGGGTCGACTTCATCACCAACGGCGATCCCGGCTGGGCTCCGTACGACGCTGCCAGCCGCACGACCGGCATGTTCACCGACTCGGTGACCCCCGCCGACGACCCCGCGGGCGACGAGCGCGCCCTGTGGGAGGGCATCCGCTAGCGCCGCGGGCCGAAGTGAACCGGGCGGTTACTTGAAACCGGGAGCAGTGGAGTAGCGTCGGGGGAATGAGTGCTTCCGGTGAGTTCGTGAGGAATACCAGGTACCTGGACGGGCGGATCACGGCGGACGGGCGGGACGGGTCGCTGCCGGCCGAGGCGGGACGCTACCGGCTGGTGGTGGCCCGGGGCTGCCCGTGGGCCAACCGGACGATCATCGTGCGCCGGCTGACGGGGCTCGAGGACGCGCTGTCGATGGGCATCTGCGGTCCGGAGCACGACGAACGGAGCTGGACGTTCGACCTGGATCCGGGCGAGGTCGACCCGGTGCTCGGCATCCATTTCCTCCGCGACGCCTACGAGAAGGCGGTACCCGGCTACGACCGGGGCGTCACCGTCCCGGCCATCGTGGAGGTAGGCACCGGCGCGGTGGTCACCTCCGACTACCGGCAGATCACGCTGGACATGGAGCACGAGTGGACGGCCTTCCACCGGCCGGGCGCGCCCGAGCTGTACCCGGACAAGCTGCGGGACGAGATCGAAGAGGTCGCGGCCGGGATCTACGAGGACGTCAACAACGGCGTGTACAAGTGCGGGTTCGCGGGCACCCAGGCGGCCTACGAGGACGCCTACGGCAAGCTGTTCGCCCGGCTCGACCAGGTGTCCGAGCGGCTGGCTACCCGCCGCTACCTGGTCGGGGACACCATCACCGAGGCCGACATCCGGCTCTGGCCCACGCTGGTCAGGTTCGACGCGGTCTACCACGGGCACTTCAAGTGCAACCGGAACAAGATCACCGAGATGCCGGTGCTCTGGGCGTACGCGCGGGACCTGTACCAGACGCCCGGGTTCGGCGACACGATCGACTTCGCGCAGACCAAGGCGCACTACTACCGGGTGCACCGGAACCTGAACCCGTCGGGCATCATCCCGGCCGGGCCCGACCTGTCGGGCTGGGTCACCCCGCACCACCGCGAGGAACTCGGCGGGCGCCCGTTCGGCGACGGAACGCCGCCAGGCCCGCCGCCGCCCGCGGAGCGGGTGACGGACGGGCCTGGCCACTAGACGCGAGCCGGCAGGGTCAGCTCGCGCCGGGGCGCGCACGGGGAGCGCGCCAGGGTCTAGCCGCCCGTGCAGGCCTGCGGCGGGGTGAGCTGGGCGACGCCAGCCAGCTGGGCGTGCTGGTCCTGGTAGAGGGCGTAGGCGTGGCCGTTGCTCAGCACGGTGGGACTGGCGAAGTACTCCACGATGCTGTGGTCGGCCGGAATCGTGGTGCGTGCCAGCACCTTCCCGGTGGCCGGGCTCGCGCAGATCGAGCTCGTGCGAGCCGCCGATCCAGACGGCGCCGCCGCTGAGACTGGGCAGCGAGGCCAGGCCGCCCCCGGCGCCCTGGGTGACCCGGACGACCGGCCGAGGTCCCGCCCGGAGCGAACCAGACCCACTCGCACATGCCGCTCCCGGCCGTGCCCCAGACGCCGCCCGAGGTGGCGACCAGGTTCCCGGCCGAGCCGCCCGGCATCGTGGACGAACCGACCACCCGGCCGTCGCGGTGTCGTAGGTCAGCAGCCGGAAGGAATCGGCCGAGCCGATGCCGACGTAGAGCTTGCTGCCGTCGGGCGGCGACCGCGACCGAGCTGGCCCGGCCCGCGGTCAGGATGATCCGGTTGCTCACCTCGCCGGAGGCCGGGTTCGACCACCGCGATCGCCTGGCCCGCGGCCACGTAGAGCTTGCCGTCGGGCCCCGCCGCCAGCACGCCCGCGGCCGAATTAGCCACCCCGCCGATGGCGGGCACCTGCACCGTAGTGACCGGGGCGAGCGTGCGGCTGTCGTAACCGCGCAGAGTGATCTCGCCGCCGCCATAGGCGGACACCACCCATACCTTGCCGCCGAGCACGACCGGCGGCTGCGCGACCGGCGCGGTGTAGGAGGCGCTCTGCAGCGATGTTCCCGGTGGCCGGGTCGATCCGGTTCAGGGTGCCGTGGCCGAAGGCGTACAGCGAGCCGCCGCTGCCGGTCAGCGAATCCTGGTCGAACGACTGGCGGTTGAGCAGCTCGGCGCCCCAGATACCGCTGGCCACCCGCAGGAGCGCCCCGGGTGGAACCGACGTCACCCGCTCGGATGGCGACGGCGAGGACGATGAGCTCGATACCGAGGCCGACGACGTTGGCGTCCCGTTGGATGACGGGGCGTTGCTGTGGTGCGAGTTCGCCACGGTCGCGATGCCCACGGTCGCGCCGGCGATGGCGACCACGCTCAGCGCCGCCAGGGCCGGGGCCCAGCGCCGCGCCGGGAGAACGAGAAGCCGCGCCGCGGCCGCGGCGCCCGTTCGCGGCTCCGGCCCGGGCCGCGCGACTCGCTGGCCACCCGGTAGGCGATGTCCTCGACGGTCACCCGGCGCGGCGGCTCGGGGGTGACCCGGTGCAGCATGTCCGCTAGCTGCCGTTCTTCGGTGTTCACGACGCCACACCTCCGGTCATGAGCTCGGCCAGCCCGGGCGTTTCCCGCAGCCGGGCCAGCGCCTTCGACGCGTGCGCCTTGACCGCGCCCACCGAGCAGCCCATCGCCTCGGCGGTCTGCGCTTCGGTCTGATCGGCGAAATAGCGGAGCACGACCACCGCCCGCTGCCGGGGCGGCAGCCGGTCCAGCGCCCCGAGCAGCGCCTGCCGGGCGTCGATCTGCGCGAACGCGTCCCCGTAGGCCTGCAGCTCGGGCAGCCGCGCGGTGGCGATCTCGCCGCTCCAGCGGCGCTGCCGCCAGCGCAGGAACGTATTGACCATGATCTTGCGCACGTACAGTTCCGGTGCGTCCTGCCTGGTCAAGGTGGCCCATCGCGGCCAGGCGGCCGCGAGGGCGGTCTGCACGAGGTCCTCGGCGCTGGCCCAGTCTCCGGTTAGCAGCCAGCCCGATCGCAGCAACGTGCCCGATCGCGCCGCAACGAAATCGCGGAACCCGTCAGGTTCAGACGGACGACCATCCACCGGCAACACCTCCATCGTCCCCGCAAACTGCCAAACCATGCTCAACTCCCCAGGCCGGCGGTTGCCCCTTTGGCCTCACGCCTAGTAAGAGGCACTGGCCGCCCTGGATGGTTTACTCCCGGAGCCGGTCGAGTTCGCGGGTGGCGCGCTGCTGCCGCGACTCGGCCCGGTAGGACTGCCGTCGCGCCTCGGCCAGGCGCTGCCGGGCGGCGGCAAGCTCGGCCTCCAGGCCGCGAACGGTGTCCTCCAGGTCGCGTTCGGCCGCGAGGGCAGTTTCGAGGGCACTGTCCGCGTGAGCCAAATCCCGTTCGGCTGAATTGATCTTTTCCTGGCGGCGGGCCTGGCGTTCGGCGGCGGCCTCGGCCGGATCCCTGGGCTCCTTGACCGGGGCGGGTCGGCGAGGCGGGCGCGGCGGTAAAGGAGCCGGGGCCGAAGCCGGCGTAGCGCTCGGCGCGGACCAGGGTGCCCAGGCGGCCGGCCACCTCCGGGTCGGCGATGGCCGCGTCGAAGGTGGCGGTCACCTCCTCGCGCAGGGCCGCGGGCGGAGCCGGCACCCCGGCCAGGGCGGTCTGGGTGAGCTCGTCGACCAGCCGGGCGCGGGCCGTGGTCAGCTCCCTGATCCGGGCGCCGTCGGCCGCCTCGCCCAGGTCGGCCGCCAGCGCGTCCAGCCGCGCCCGTACGCCGGGATCCGACCGCACCAGGCGGTTGACCACCCAGGCCGAACGGGTGGGTTTCCGCAGCGCGTTGATCTGCTTCGCCACGGCCGGCTCGCCCGCGTCGCGGGCGCCTTCGGCCAGCTCCTGGCGGCGCGCGGTGAAGCCGTCCGGGTCGGCCTCGTAGAGTTCGGCCTGCGCCTTCTCCAGGAGATCCTTCATTGAGGAAGAATAGGCAGCATGACGGGGATCGTGTCACCTGGGCAGGGGCATCTGCTGACCGCGCGCGGGAACGTGATGGCGTTCAAGGCCGTCGCGGAGCAGACCGGCGGGGACTTCTCGCTCATGGAGCGGACCGTGCCGCCGGGCGCCCGCACGCCGCCGCCGCACCGGCACGTCACCTGCTCCGAGGCGTTCTTCGTGCTCGCGGGGACGATCACGTTCCGGCTCGACGACGCCGAGCTGACCGGCGGGGCCGGGGATTTCCTGCTGGTGCCGCGCGGCGCGGCGCACACGTTCGGGAATTCCGGAGCTGAGCCGGCCCGGCTGCTGGTGCTGCACGCCCCGGCCATGGACGCCTACTTCGAGGAACTGCACCAGCTGTGGGCCGCGGGTGAGCCGCCGTCGCGGGAAGCCGAGCGGGAGCTGATGAGCAGGTACGGGATGGAGCCGGCCTGACAGCGGCCCGGCTATTGCCCCGGCAAAATGTCAGGGGGGCGACGTAGGGTATGGAACTATGCCGACCACTGCCGCCACCGAGGTCAGCCCGGACAGCCTAGAGCAATACCGCCGGGAGCTGACCGGTTACTGCTACCGCATGCTGGGCTCCGGCTTCGAGGCCGAGGACGCCGTGCAGGAGACGATGCTGCGGGCGTGGCGCGCGGCCGACGGGTTCGAGGGCCGGTCGAGCGTGCGCTCGTGGCTGTACCGGATCGCCACCAACATCTGCCTGGACATGCTGCGCGGGCGGCAGCGGCGGGCGCTGCCGATGGACCTCGGCCCGGCCTCGCCGCCGGTCGAGGCGCTGCTCGGCGAGCATCACTCCGGACGACATCTGGATTACCCCGATTTCCGATACCGCGGTCCTGCCGGAGCGCGGCGACCCGGCCGACATCGCGGTGGCCAGGGACACCATCCGGCTGGCGTTCGTGACCGCGCTGCAGCACCTGCCGGCCCGGCAGCGGGCCACGCTGATCCTGTGCGAGGTGCTGAAGATGCCCGCGGCCGAGGCGGCGACGAGCCTGGGCACCAGCGTGGCCGCGGTGAACAGCGCGCTGCAGCGGGCCCGGGCCACGCTGGCCGCGCTGCCCGAGGAGCAGCGCCCGGCGGCGGTCGACGACGGACCAGTCCGAGCTGCTGGCCAAGTACGTCGACGCGTTCCAGAAGTACGACATGGAGCGGCTGGTCACGCTGCTGCACGACGACGCGCTGATGACGATGCCGCCGTACGCCTTCTGGGTCAGGGGCGCGGCGAACATCACCACCTGGATGGTCGAGCCGTCGCCCAGCGCCTGCCGGGACTCGATCCTGGTGCCGGCCGGCCAGGTCAACGGCTCCCCCGCCTGGGCGCAGTACAAGCCGGACCCGGCGGGCGGGCACATGCCCTGGGCGCTCCAGGTGCACGAGGTGTCCGGCGGGAAGATCAGCCGGATGACGTTCTTCCTGGAGACCGAGCGGATCTTCCCGGCGTTCGGGCTGCCGCCGCATCTGGGCTGAGCCCGGCCTCTAGGCTAAGCGGGTGAGCAGCGATACACCTGGCGCTATTTCCGGCGTGGGGCAGCCGGGGTTCGTGGCCCGGTACGGGCTGGGCGAGTCCGGCCTGGCCGGATCGGGGCGGGCGGCGGCCGCCGCGGAGGTCGCGGCCCGGATCGGCGAGCTGGGCCTGCGGACCGTGCGGCTGGCGGTGGTGGACCAGCACGGCATCCCGCGCGGCAAGATGATGTCGCCCGAGGCCGCCATCGCCGCGATGTCCGACGGGCTCGACTTCTCCGGCGCCATCTACAGCCTGGACACCGGCAACCAGGTGTTCGTGCCCGCGTTCGCGCGCGGCGGCGGGTTCGGCATCGCCGAGTTCACCGGCTTCCCCGACGTGGTGGTGGTCCCCGACCCGGCCACCTTCCGGGTGCTGCCGTGGGCCGACCGGACCGGCTGGATGCTGTGCGACGTCTACTTCGGCAACGGGCAGCCGATGCCGCTGGACGGCCGCGGCCTGCTCCGGCGGGTGCTTGCTTCTCTCGGCGAGGCGGGGTACGACTGCCTGGCTGGGCTGGAGTTCGAATTCTCGATCGTGGTCCGGTCTCCGGAGGAGCTGACGCCGGAGAACGCCGGCTTCACTCCCCCGCCCCCGCCGGTCAGCGTGTTCGAGCGTGGCTACCAGTTCCTGTCCGAGGTGCGGCTGGACAGCATGGGCCCTGTTCTGGAGTCGGTGCGGGACGCGCTGGGCGACGTGGGCCTGCCGCCGCGCTCGATCGAGGACGAGTGGGGCCCGGGCCAAATTGAGATCAGCTTCGCCCCGATGGACGGGCTGGCGGCGGCCGACGCCGCGGTGCTGTTCCGGTCCGCGGTCAAGCAGGTCTGCCAGCGGCGCGGGCTGCTGGCCTCGTTCATGTGCCTGCCCGCGCTGCCGAACTTCTTCTCCTCCGGCTGGCACCTGCACCAGTCGCTGCTGTCCCGGGCGGACGGCTCGAACGCGTTCGCCTCGGTGTCGGCGGCCCATCTCCGACACCGGTCGGCATTACGTGGCCGGGCTGCTGGCGCACGCCGCGCCGATGTCGGTGTTCGCGGTGCCGACGGTCAACGGCTACAAGCGGTTCCGGCCGTACTCGTTCGCCCCGGACCGGGTGTGCTGGGGCATCGAGAACCGCGGCGTGCTGGTCCGGGTGCAGGGCTCCCCCGGTGACACCAGCAGCCACGTGGAGATGCGGCTCGGCGAGCCGGCCGCCAACCCGTACTACTACCTGGCGTCCAGCATCGCGGCCGGCCTGGACGGCATCCGGCGCGGCGTCGAGCCGCCGCCCGCGGCCGAGGCCGACCCGTACGCGCTGGACGCGCCGCCGCTGCCTCCGTCGCTGGCGGACGCGGTGAACGTGCTGGATGCTGATCCGTTCTACCGGCAGGCGTTCGGCGACACACTGGTGTCGTACCTGGTCATGATGAAGCGCGCCGAGATCGGGCGGTATGCCTCGGCGCTGGCCGAGGTACCGGTGCCGGAGGGCCAGGACGTCAGCGACTGGGAGATGCGCGAGTACTTCGAGTTCTTCTGAGGCTTCTCCCGAGGCTTGTCGCGGGTCAGCCGGTGTCGACGGCGTACCAGGCTGCGGGGTCGGGCGGGGTTGGCTGGAAGTCGTAGCGCAGGCGGCCGTCGGCGGCCAGGGCGACCAGGGTTTCCGAGGTGCTCCCCCAGACCCGGCCGTCCGGGAGCTCGCGGCGGACGATGATCGCGCCCGGCTCATTGGTGGACAGGCCGTCGCCGGCGGCCAGCGGGAGCCAGTCGGCCCACGCCTGGGCGAGGCTGGCGGCCGGGTCGCCGGACGGGCGGCGGGCGGCGAACTTCGGGCCGAAGCGGACGGCCTTCTCGTCCGGCTTCTCGCCCTGCTCGTCGGGCGGATCGCCGGCGGGCGGCCCGGTGGGGCGCGGCGTGCGGTCGCGGTCCGGCGGGTACATGTGGCCGGCGTTGGTCAGGACGTGGGTGCCCGGGCTGAGGCCGGTGAGCGCGGAGTCGGTGCCGTTCCAGCTGAGCAGCAGGACTTCTACCTGGTCTGCGCACACCAGGTAGAAGGGGTCGTAGCGGGACAGGGTGTCGCGGTCCTGGTGCAGCTTGGCCAGGGCGCCCGGGCCCTCGGCGGCCGCGAGCAGCGGGAGGTCACCGCGGGAGCGGCGGCGGTCCGCCGGGGCGAGGTCGCCGCGGCCGTTCAGGATGCAGCCGACCCGCGGCACGTCCGGGTGCAGCGCCAGCCAGGTCCCGCCGGCCTGCTCGTCGCGCCCGCCGATCAGCGGTGATCCGGGCCAGTGGCGGGCGGGCCGCTGCCAGGGGCGGCCGGTGAACTCATCGCGGATACCCAGGAGCAGCAGCGGGACCGGGTTTTCCGGGTCCAGGCTGACGATGACCGTACACATCGCCTCCGAGTCTGCCACGTGATGATCGCAGGACGGCGTGAGCCTGCCTCGTTTGGGGTGACAATGGTCTTTTAGGGACGGGGACCGGACGGGCGGACGGGCACCTGGGCACCGACGTCGCCGGACCCGGTGAGGAGGAATGATGAGCGACAGGAACACCGGCAAGCTGCTGCGCCGCCTCCGGGAGCTGGCGCGGCCGGAAGGGCAGCCGGGCCGCTGGCCGTGGGACGAGAAGCCGGACAAGCCGGGGTCCTGGGACGAGAAGCCGCGGAAGCCCGGGTCGTGGGATGAGGTGCCCGAGGACCGGCACCGCGGGCATTAGATGAGCGAGGGTCCGGACCTGGTCAGCCTGCTGTACCGGGCGGACTGGACGCGGCTGAGCCTGAGCGCGGACGTACACACCAGCCTGGACCGCGACCTGTTCCGGCCCCAGCTCGCGGACGGGCCGCCGGACGGGCCGCCGTCGCGCTGGTGTTCAGGTCGCCGCGCGGCCCGTTGCCGGGGCTGGCGCCCCTGGCGGATTCCTCGGATCCGCGGGCCGCCGGACGGCCGGGACGCGGGCTGGGCCGAGCCCGACCGAGGTCCTGGGCTACCGAGGTCCTGGGTACGGAGACGGAGCGGTCCACGCTCCTGGTGGCGCCGGGCCGGCGTTACCGCCAGCAGGGCGAGGGCACCCTGCGCGGCTCCGACGGGGAGCGCGGCTGGCACGCGGTCGAGGAGAACGGGAGCTGGACTGTCACCGGGACCGGCGACCCCGAGCCGCCGCTCGAGGAACTGCTCTGGCCGGCGTGGCTGCTCGCGCCTTCACCCTGGAGATCACCGGGCGCGTCACGGTCGACGGGCGGGACGCCCTGCGGGTGACCGCGACGCCGCGGCTGGGCCGCCGTCGGAGCTGGCCCGTCTCGGACACTGGCCCGTCGGACACTGGCCCCTCGGACACTGGCCCCTCGGACACTGGCCCCTCGGGCACTGGCCCGTCGAAGACTGCTCCCTCGGAGACGGGCCTGTCGAACCGGCGGGAGCTCGTCGTGGATACCGAGCTCGGCATCCTGCTCCGCCACGAGGAGACGCGTGCGGGCAAGCCGCTGCGCGTGACCGAGCTGACCGGCGTCCGGATCGGCCTGGCTCCGCCCAGCGACGACGCGTGGGACCGGCCGCCGGGCGGCTGGGCTTCGGTCGACAAGTCCACGCCGCGGGACGAACTGCGGTGGCCCAAGCCGAGCGGGATCGGCGGGGAGACGTTCAAGCTGGTAGCGGGCCTGGCGGCAGGCGGGATCGGCGCAGTGATCAGGTCCTCGAGATCCTCGGGGTCCCGGTCGTTCGAGCAGGCCACCCGGGAGGAGCCCGAGGCCGGGATGCCCGCGTTCGAGGGGCCGCTGCCCGCCGACGGCCCGCCGCCCAGCGACGAGCTGCTGCACCTGATCCACGCCGGCCGGGACCGCTGGGGCCAGGGGATCACGGCCACGCTGCACGAGTGGGATGATGCCCCCGCGATGCTGGGCCTGGTCCCCGATGGCGCGCGGCGGGCCGGCTTCGGCGGGCTCGGCTTGCTCGTCGATGCGGCCGTCGATGCGGCCGGCCCGCGCTTCGCCGACACGCACTCGGTATCGCGCCTGTACCTCAACCGGTCCGGACAGTACCGGATCGAGCCGGTCTCCCAGCCTCGAAGCAGCAAGCGCCTTCCCCAGACGGTCGTCTGCGACGGGGAGCGGCGGTGGCGGATCGGCGAGCAGAAGGCGTTTGCGGGGCCGGCCGCGCCGCCGCAGGATTTCCCGAACCTGTTCGACGCGTCCTGGCTGCTGGCGTACCAGCTGGCCGGTGGCGCGGAGATCCTGACGGGCGGCCGCAGTGGCCGCCGGCTGAAGGTCGGGCCGATCGCCCTCTTTTCGGCTGGTTTATCCCGCTCCCGGACGAGGTCGTCGTGGACGGCGAGCTCGGCATCGTGCTGCGCTGGATCTCGCTGGCCAGGGAGCGGCCGACGCTATGGTGGGAGCTCCGGGATGTCGTGGCCGGGCCGGTGGATCCCGGCCTGTTCCGGCCGGACATCCCGCCGGGCGTGCCGGTCACCGAGATGACCAGCATGGGCGTGCCGGTTACCGAGGAGACCAGCGACGAGCCACCTCGGCCGGGTGGCTGGGCGCAGGAGCCAGGCAGCCTGCCCGGCAAGATCGCCAGCTGGCTGGGGCGTCAGACGGGCCGGTGACGCACTCGACCAGGGATTCGGGCCAGGCGAGGTCCGCCGTACAGATCTGGTGCCACAGGCGACGGAGGAACGCCTGGTCGCTCCGTCGCCAAATCGACGGCCTTGAGTAGCTCGTTATCGGGCAGCACGAACGGATCGCCAGCGCCTCGACGCAGGTCCTGCCCGGAACACACGAATCTGCTCGATCTTCAGGGCGCCGCTGAGTCGACCCGCTGAGATCAGGTGCGTAGATGATCGCAAACGTCGTAACGCTTCCGGGTGACAGTAGGTCGCCGCCACCAGGATCAACGTGGCGAATGGCCTTGCGGGTTCTCGCTGCCCAGTAGGCCTGGTTCACTTGGCATCTCGTCCCCTGCTGTTATGGCTTCTCGCCCAGGCGGCGTTCAGCATACATCGTGATTGACCTCATAGCCACCGTCAGACTCGGACGGAATTGAAGTCAGCGTACCGCCCTCGAACGTCTCCACTGGCCGGGTCCGCGGCTCCGGGCCGCTGTGGTTCCCCGTCACCCAAGCATCCCGGTGAATTCCTAGCCTCGTCATGCTCCCGTCTGACCGGTCCAGTTGCGAGACCGTAGGCACCATCTGTGGCCGTCCGGGCGGCATAGCAGCAGTCAACGATATCGGCACGTTGCGACCGGACCCGGCGGAATCGAATCCTCGAATCCAGTGCGGCCCGGTACGTCTGGCATCCTCTGACATGACCGCGAGTCGAGGGTCTCAGCGAAGATCTCCTTGATTCATTATCCGCGTAGCGATACTCACCGCACCGACGTGCAAGTCAGTGTGCCGACCTTGAATGCGTCCACGTGGTCCTCGCGCTTGCCCGGGTCGAGTTGGGCAGGGATCTTCCAGGTTCCGGACCCGGCGCTCGTTCATTTCCTCGGTGACCCAGCTGTCGTGGCGGATATGCGCGTGCCCGCCGCCACGGTCGAGCGCGACGAAGATGCGCTGGACGTCGGGCGAGCATTCACGAACCGCTGCCAGCCAGGGACGATCGTCCAGATGTTCCTCGATGTAGGCCGCGGCGTCGTCATAGCTGACTTCCGGCAGATCCGGCGCGGCTGGGCTCGAACCGCTTCAGGGCTCCCTCATCGGAAGGCTCCGCCGTCTGATCCGCATCGGCCGGGTCCGCATCGTCCTGGCCTGCGTCTCCTGGGTCCGCACCCTCCGGGGTAGCGTCCGCCTGCCCCGTCTCTGTTTTGCTCGCGCCTTCTAGGTCCTCGTCGGCCTGACCCGCGTCTAGCTGGTCCCCTCCTGCTTGGTCTCCCTGGTCCTGGGCTTTCTTGGCCGCTGTCTGCATGGCCCGCTTCTGCCTGGTTCGCATTCGCCTCGGTGGCTTCTGCCGGGCTGGATTCCGTCTGATCGGCCTGCTCGTCGCCCGCGTGCCGTTGGTCCACGATTTGCTTTATGGCGACGGCGTATTCGGCGCGGGGGCCTGGTTCCGCGCGCGGACGGGATTCACCTGTGCCGTCGTCAGCGTCCGCCGGGTAGCGGCGAATAGGAAGGTCACTGCCATCGGGCTCGTCCGGGCCGCCACGCAATTCGGCCATGCCCAAGTATGGGCGGAAATACGCGCGAGGCAGTGTGACGCCTGATCATGCCGAGACTGATGGCGCATATGTTGACGCATCAGTTGGACAGACGGTCACCCAAGGCAAGAAACCGCCGGTCACGCGCTCCTTACGGTTCTATGAATGCGACGCCTGTCCGCTCGTAATCGGGGCCAACTGGGGTGCGAGGCCGTGCGGGGTTGCTTCTCCAGCGGCTGGAGGAGCCAGACTGGCGGGTATGGAGGACGACGGGCCGCTGCTTTCCATCGGCGAGCTGGCCAGGCGCACGGGGATGCCGGTGCGCACGATCAGGTTCTGGTCCGACATCGGCGTGCTGCCTCCGGCGGCCCGGACTGGTGGCGGCCGGCGGCTGTATGACGCGGCGTGCGTGGCGCGGCTGGAGCTGGTCGCCACGTTGCGCGAGCTGGGGCTGGGCCTGGCGACGTGCGCGGGGGGGGGGTGGCTGCCGAGGTCGCGGGTCCTGGAGGCGCGCGAGGCCGGCTGCGGCTGCCGGGTGCGCGCGCGTGGGAACGCGCGGGGGGTGTGAGGCGCGGCCCTTGGTGCGGGCTGGGGGCGGGGGGAGCGCGGGTCGCTGTCGGTGACTGTTTTGCTGTTTTTAGTTGTTTTGGGTTTGTGTTTGTTTTGGAGCTGGGGCTGGGCCTGGCCGACGTGCGCGGGTGCTGGAGAACCGGGTGAGCATCGCCGAGGTCGCGGCCGTCCACCTGGAGGCGCTGGATGCGCAGATCCGTGCTCTGCGGCTGCACCGCGCGGTGCTGGCCGTGGTGGTGAAACGGGCGGCGGGCAGTGAGGAGATGACCATGACGAACAAGCTGGCCAGGATGTCGGTGGCCGAGCGCAGGCAGATGATCGATGACTTCCTGGCCGAGGTGTTCGAGGGGCTGGAGCCCAGTCCCGCGGGAGCCGCGCGCTGGGCGGCCGCTCCGAATCTGCCCGATGACCCCTCGCCGGAGCAGGTCGACGCCTGGGTGGAGCTGGCCGAGATGGTCGGTGACCGGGATTTCCGGCAGCGTATCCGGCAGGTAACTGGCTACGGCATGCAGCTCCAGGCCAGTCACGGGCTGCAGGACTGGGTGGGCTGGGTGCAGGAGAACGCCGTGGCGGCCGTGCTGCGGGGATGCCCGCCGGATTCCGCCGAGGCCGCACAGGTGGTGGATCGCATGATGGCCTCTGCCCCGGACGGCCAGGACCGCGCCGGGCTGCTGGCCTGGGCTGGAGGCGTTCACTGATCCGCGGATCGAGCGGTACTGGCAGCTCACGGCCATGATCAACGGCTGGCCGCCGTTCCCTTCCCTCATGTCCGCGCTCGAATGGCTGCTCGCCGCGCTGCGCGCTCACATGTGACCGGCTGTCGCCACGATCGCTGGCTGCCCGTACCGCGCCGGACCGGGCGCGGCCAGCACGCCGGCCGATTCTAGGCTGGCGGGGTGGAATTCACTGAGGTCATCAAGCGGCGCAAGATGGTCCGCGCGTTCACCGGGGAACCGCTGCCGACCTGGCACAGCCGAGCGGCTGCTGCGCGCGGCCAACCGCGCGCCGTCCGCTGGTTTCAGCCAGGGTTACTCATTTCTCGTCCTGGAGGGGCACGAGCAGGCCGCCCCGCTGTGGGAGATCTTCTACGATGATGCGCCCGCCGCAGGTGACCGGGAGGCCGCGGAACGAGCCGAGATCGATGCGCTGAGCCGCGCGTCGCTGGTCATCGTGCCGTTGGCGTCCAAGGACGTCTACCTGGACCGGTACGCAAGCCCGGACAAGGGCTGGGCCGACCGGGACGAATCGCGCTGGCCGGTGCCGTACTGGTACATCGACACGGGGTTCGCCGCGCTGCTTATCCTGCTGGCCGTGGTCGACGAGGGGCTCGGCGCGGTGTTCTTCGGCCTCCAGCCGGGGATCATGGGCGCTTTCCGCACGCGGTTCGGGGTCCCGGCGGAGTGGACGCCGATCGGCGCTATCGCGGTCGGTTACCCCGATCCGGCCGCCGACACGGGGAGATCGTCCGCGCGGACACGTGACCGTAAGAGCCTGGATGAGCTCGTGCACCGGGGTCACTGGCAGGCAGGGCCCGGCTCGTGATCACGGAGGCGGCGGCCGGCGCCTTTTAGTGCAGCACGATGCTGACGATCTTGCCGGGGACGATGACCAGGCGGGCTATCTCCCCCGCCGGGTTGGCGGGATGACCAGCCAGGACGGTAGCGATGTCGTCGCGGGTGGCGTCGGCGGGAACCTCGATGGTGAAGCGGACCTTGCCGTTGACCTGGACCGGCAGGGTGACGCTGGCCGGGCCGGCCAGGGCGGGGTCGGCTTCGGGGAACGGCTCGCGGGCCAGGGATGACGGGTGGCCCAGTTGCTGCCACAGTTCCTCGGCGATGTGCGGGGCCAGCGGAGCCACCATCAGGACCAGCGGCTCGGCCAGGGCGCGCGGCACGCGCGGCAGCCGGGCGGCATGCGCGGTCAGCTCGATGATCCGCGCGATCGCGGTGTGGTAGCGCAGCGCCTCGAAATCGGTCCGGACGGCGGCGATGGTCTGGTGCAGCAGCCGCGCGGTGTCTTGTTCCAGAGAAGAAGACACCGCCACGGTCTCGCCGGTGGTCTCGTCGATGATCAGGCGCCACAGGCGCTGCAGGAAACGGTGCATGCCGGTGATGTCGTCGGCGTGCCAGGGGCGGTCGCCGTCCAGCGGGCCCATCGCCATCTCGTACAGCCGCAGCGTGTCGGCGCCGTAGGACGCGTAGATGTCATCCGGGCTGGTGCCGTTCTTCAGGCTCTTGCCCATCTTCCCGGCCCGCCGGGTAACCGGCTGGCCGGCCCGTTCCCAGCCGCCGGGCGTCCGGGTCACCTCGGCCGAGGGCACGTACAGGCCGCGCGCGTCGGTGAAGGCGTCGGCCAGGATGTACCCCTGGTTGAACAGCCGACCGTACGGTTCCGGGCTGCTCACAGCACCGCGGTCGTACAGCACCAGATGCCAGAACCGGGCGTACAGCAGGTGCAGCACGGCTTGCTCGACGCCGCCGACGTACAGGTCGACGCCGGACGGCGACATCCAGTACCGCTCGGTGCCGGGATCGGCCAGCGCACGGTCGTTGGCGGGGTCCAGGTAGCGCAGGTGGTACCAGCAGGAGCCGGCCCACTGCGGCATGACGTTCAGCTCGCGGCGGTACCGCCGGGGGCCGTCGCCCAGGTCCAGGGTGACCCGTGCCCAGTCGCCCGCGCGGGCCAGCGCGGGCACCGGGTCGCTGGTGTCATCCTGCGATTCCGGGCGGAAATGCGCTACCTCCGGCAGCGTCACCGGCAGCATGTCCTCGGGCAGCGCGATCGGCCGGTCCGGGTCGGCCTCGTCGTACACGATCGGGGAACGGCTCGCCCCAGTAGCGCTGCCGGGAGAACAGCCAGTCCTTCATGCGGTACGGCCCGCCGCTCGGGCCGATCCAGTTCCGCTGCAGCCGCTTGACCCGTTCGGGCCAGTCGACCTCGTCCAGCCCGGCCAGCAGCCGCTCGGCGTAGGCGGTGATGCGCAGCATCCACTGCCGCAGCGGCCTGCGGTGCACCGGGTAGTTGCCGACTGCGCTGCGCCCCTCGTCGGTCACCTCCTCGTCGGCCAGCACGGTGCCCAGTTCCGGGCACCAGTTGACGACCTGCTCCGACCGGTAGGCCAGCCGGTGACCGTCGATGATGTCCCGCCGCTCCCCCGCGGTCAGGTCCCGCCACGGCCGCCCGTCCGGGGTGGCGCGGCGGCCTGCGGCGAACTCGGCGATCAGGTCTTCGATCGGCCGGGCCCGTCCCAGGGAGCCCGGCGGCCCGGCGTCGGGGTCGTACCAGCTGCCGAAGATGCGCAGGAAGATCCACTGCGTCCAGCGGTAGTAGGACGGGTCGCTGGTCAGGATCTCGCGGCGGTGATCGTGGGCCAGGCCCAGACGGCGCAGCTGGCGGCGCATGACGGCGGCGTTCTGCTGGACGGTGACGGCCGGGTGCTGGCCGGTGTCGATCGCGTACTGCTCGGCGGGCAGCCCGAAGGTGTCGAAGCCGAACGGGTGCAGCACATGATGGCCGGTCATGCGCAGGTAGCGGCCGAACACGTCGGTGCCGATGTATCCCAGCGGATGTCCCACGTGCAGCCCGATGCCGCTGGGGTAGGGGAAGAAATCCAGCAGGTAGAACTTGCGCCGCCCGGCCTCGGCGCCGAATCGGCGAAACCGTCCGACAGCGCGCCGGACGGGTTGGCGGCGCGGAAGGTCCCCTCCCGCTCCCAGCGCTCCTGCCAGCGCAGTTCGATCTCGCCGGCCAGCCGCGCGTCGTACCGGAACGGCGGTCGCTCCTCGTCCATGGTTCCTCCCGGGGACTTCTGCAGGAAATGGAAAAGCCCCTCACACATGAGGGGCTGCCGCGCTGACGGATTTCGGAGTCAGCGCGGCCCGGCGAGGAGCAGTCCCGCGGTCGCGACCATGCGCTCAGGATAACTGCCAGCCCGCCGGGCGCCTACCGGTTTAATGCGGGGGTGCGGATTGCGGTCCGGTGAGTCATTGTTGGTCGAGTGAGCGCTTTCGATCTGGTGATCCGGGGCGGGACCGTGGCGGACGGGAACGGCGGCCCGCCGCGGACCGCGGACGTCGGCATCACCGGCGGCATCGTCACCGAGGTCGGACCGGGACTCGGACGCGGCCGGCGGGAGATCAGCGCCGACGGGGCGCTGGTGACCCCGGGCTTCGTGGATATCCATACCCACTACGACGGGCAGGCCAGCTGGGACGAACGGCTCATCCCTTCCTCCTGGCACGGCGTGACGACCGTGGTCATGGGGAACTGCGGGGTGGGCTTCGCGCCGGTGACACCCGGGCACCGGCAGCGGCTCATCGATCTCATGGAAGGCATCGAGGACATCCCCGGAACGGCGTTGCACGCCGGCCTGACCTGGGACTGGACATCGTTCGGGGACTACCTGGACTCGCTCGCCAGCCGGCGGTACGACGCGGACATCGCCGCCCAGGTGCCGCACGCGGCGGTACGCGTGCACGTGATGGGAGACCGGGCGCTGGCGGGCGAGGCCGCCACTGCCGATGACGTGTCCGCGATGGCCGGGCTGGCCCGGGCCGGGGTCGAGGCGGGCGCGCTGGGGTTCACGACGTCGCGGACACTGAACCACCGCAGCGTCACCGGGGAGCTGACGCCGACCTACGACAGCGACGTGGCCGAGCTGGCGGGCATCGCGGCCGCGCTGGGCGAGGCCGGCCAGGGCGTGCTGCAGCTGGTGGCCGACTTCCTCGACGTCCAGGCCGACCTGGACGTGATCCTGGCGATGGCGCGGGCGTCCGGCCGCCCGGTGTCGGTGTCGCTGACCCAGGTGCCCTTCCGGCCCCTGGCCTACCGGGAGGTGCTGGCGCAGCTGTCCGCCGCGAACGAGGCCGGGCTCGTGATCCGCGCCCAGGTGGCCGCGCGCGCCGTCGGGCTGCTGCTCGGCCTGCAGTGCACGCTGCACCCGTTCATGGCCAACCCGGTCTGGCGCGACATCGCCGCGCTGCCCGCGGCCGAGCAGGCGCGGGTGATGCGTGACCCGGCCGTCAAGGCGGCCGTGCTGGCCGCGCAGACCGGCGACCGCAACCGCAACCTCATCGGCGGCCGCCTGATCCACAAGTACGAGCTGATGTACGAGCTCGGCGACCCGCCGTGCTACGAGCCCGATCCGGCCGACTCGATCGCCGCCCGGGCCGCCCGTGAAGGCCGGGCCGCCGCCGATCTCGCCTACGACATCATCACCGGCGACGAGGGCCGGGCGATGCTCTACGTGACGGCTCTGAACTACGCCGACGGCAACCTCGACGCGGTGCGCGAGATGCTCGCCCATCCCTGCGCTCTGCCGGGACTGTCCGACGGCGGCGCGCACGTGGGCACGATCAGCGACGCCAGCTTCCCGACCACCCTGCTCACCCACTGGACGCGAGACCGCGACAGCGGCCGCTTCCGGGTCGAGTACATCGTCGCGCGGCAGGCCCGCGATACCGCCCGGGCCGTCGGCCTCCGTGACCGCGGCGTGCTCGCCCCCGGCTACCGGGCCGACGTGAACGTCATCGACACTTGATTGCCTGGGGCTGCGCCGGCCGGAGATGGCTTTCGATCTCCCCGGCGGCGGCCACCGGCTCCTGCAGCGCGCCGACGGCTATCTGCATACCTTCGTCCGCGGCCAGGAGACCTACGCGGACGGCCAGCCCACCGATGCCCTGCCCGGCCGCCTGATCCGCGGCGCGCAGCCAGCCCCGTCACGAGGATGAGCTTCGCGACGGCACGGCTGTCGGCTGAACCGGTCACCCCGGCCGACCTGCCGTTCATGGCGGCGCTGTGGTCGGATGAGCGGGTGGCCCGTACGCTCGGCGGCCCGCGCAGCCCCGGGCAGGTCGAGCGGAAAGTCGCCGAGGAGGTCAGGCACTGGCAGGTTCACGGATTCGGGCGGTGGATTATCCGGCGGGCTGGCCTGCCGCTGGGCACCGTCAAGCTCGCTACCTGCCAGGTGCGAGGCCGTGACGAAGTGGAACTGGGATATGCGCTAGTACCCGGCGCCTGGGGCCAGGGCTATGCCACCGAGGCAGGCGCGGGCGCGCTTTCCTTTGCCAGGGATGTAGCCGCGCTGACCGAGGTTATCGCCGCCGCGCTGAAATCCAACGCGGCGTCCCTCGCCGTGATGGAGCGTCTTGGCTTCACGCGCCAGTCGGAACTCGAGCTTCCGGCGGGCCCGCATTGGCTGTACCGCAAGGACCTGGCTGAGGCCCAGATTTAGGCCGAACGGAGTTGCGGGACCGTGGTCATCACGGCCCGGGCCCAGTCGCGGTAGCCGTCCTGGCTGGGGTGGAAGCAGTCGGAGGCGAACTTGCCTGCCCAGGGGGGCGTGAAGTGGGCGGAGATCTCGGCGACGCGCAGGCCGCGCTCGGCGGCGGCCTGGTGGATAGTGCGGTTGATCCGGGTCACGTAGGGGACGCTGGCCCGGCCGAGGAAGCCCCAGCAGCCGCCCGGCAGCGGCAGGTCGAGCAGGACGGTGTTGCCGGGGAGCGCCGCGATCAGCGCGCGCAGGTCGGCGAACAGCTTGCCGGGGCTGGTGTACAGGATGTCGTTGACGCCGATGCCGCAGGTCACCAGGTCGGCGCCGGCCGGGATCCGGGGTAGCTGGGCGCCGGCCACGTCGCGGGTGAGCGAGCCGGAGGCGGACAGGTTGAGGACCCGCCAGGGCAGCTGAGTCTGCTCACGGAGCCCGGCTAGGACCTGGCCGACGTACCCGCCGTCCGGGCTGGGCGCGCCGAGGCCCTGCGCGGTCGAGTCGCCGAGCACGACCCACAGCGGGCCGTCCTGCCCAAGTACCTGGTCGTTGTGGGCCTGCCAGTGGCGGGCGAAAGCGGCGCAGTCCTCGCGCATGGCGTTGACGCCGTCGGCCCAACGGCCGAACGGTCCGGCCCGCAGCCCGGAGACCTCCGCGGCCTGGGTCCGGGTCACGTAAGACCCCATGGTGGCGACGATCTCGACCGGCGAACGACGCGGGGCGCCTGATCGCCTGCCCGCACCGGTCAGGGCCAGGGCCCAGGCCGGACGTGAAACCGCAGGCATCCGCTGCACACTCGCCCCCCAGAGAAATCGTCCACACCGGACAAACGACGCTAAACGAGCAGATGGACAGCTGTCAACGTAAAGGTGTCGAAAACGATTTAGCCTCTAGGAAGCACCTGGCTAGCGCAGGGCCGCCAGGCCCGCGAGGAACAGGTCGAGACCGAACTCGAAGCGCTGCTCGTCGCCGGACATGATCGTGTCGGCCAGCGACCCGGGCGGCGCCTTGTCACCGACGGCTGGACGGCCGGGCCGATCGCCGCCCTGGCGGCCGGCGTGGCCTGCTTCGCGGCCTTCTGCCAGCGCCAGCGGACCGCGGCGGCGCCGCTGATCAAGCCGTCGCTGCTGCGCAACCGGGGCTTCACCGCCGGCCTGCTGATGGGCGTGGTCTTCTTCGCCGCGGTGGCCGGCCTGGTCTACGCGGTCTCCCTGTTCCTGCAGCGCGGGCTGGGCGACAGCCCGCTGCGGGCGGCGGTGACCGGCTTCGCGCCGATGGCCGCCGGGATCGTCGTGGCCTCGGTGCTGTGCATGAACCTGATCACCCGGCTGGGCCGCACGCTCAGCCTGGCCGGCATCGCGATCGCGGTGGCCGGCACCGGCGCCCTGCTGGCCATCGTGACCCACGACGGGACCTCCGCGCTCGACGGCCGTCCTGGCCCCGGCCATGGCGGTCATCGGCCTCGGCATGGGCGCGGCCTTCGGGACGCTGTACGACATCGCCATCGGCGACATCGACCCGGCCGAGGCGGGCAGCGCCAGCGGCTCGCTCAGCTCGGTCCAGCAGCTCGCCAACGCGCTCGGCCCGGCCATCGTCACCAGCATCTACTTCGGCGCCCTGGCTGGCGGGCAGGCGCAGGCGATGACCGTGAACCTGCTCGCGGTGATCGGCATCGGGCGTCGCGAGCGCCCTGGCTGTCCCGCTGCTGCCGCGCAAGCCGCCAGGCCGACGCTGGGCTGGCACCTGGGCTATCGTGCCTGGGTGCCAGCTGACTACCAGAAGATCCGCGAGGAGAACATCGCCAGGTACGGCTGGGACACCGCCGTACTCGACCTGCTCGGCCAGCTGTACAGCGAGCGGACCCACTTCATCTTCGAGCTGATCCAGAACGCCGAGGACGCCGGGGCGACCGAGCTGGCCTTCGAGCTGTTCACGGACCGGCTGGAGCTGCGCCACGACGGGCGGCCGTTCACCGAGGCGGACGTCCGCGGGGTCTGCGGGGTCGGCCAGGGCGGCAAGGCGGCCGACCTCACCGCGATCGGGCAGTTCGGCATCGGCTTCAAGGCGGTCTACGCCTACACCAGGTCCCCGCAGATCCACAGCGGCGGCGAGCACTTCAGGATCGAGAACTTCGTCCGGCCGTTCGCGGCCGAGCCGGTTCCCGCTGAGCTAGCCGGGGCCAGCGGGACGCTGTTCGTCTTCCCCTTCGACCACGACACCGTGCCCGCCGCGGTCGCCGCCGCCGAGATCGGCGCGGCGCTGACCGGGCTCCAGCCCCGGGTCCTGCTGTTCCTGCGGAACGTTCGGCGTATGCGGCTCGATGGCGCCGGAGTATCCTCGACAGTGGTCGAGCGTATGATTGTGTTCGAGAGGGCGGAGGCTGGTGCGGGCGGCGGGAATGGTGCGGTCGGCGGGAATGGCGGGGTCGGCGGGAATGGTGGGGGCGACGGGGGCGGTGAACGGCGCCACGTCACGCTGACGGGGGGCCGGGGTCGGCGCGAGGAGTGGCTGGTCTGGTCGCGTCAGGCCGAGGGCCTGGGTCAGGAGGCGCCGCCGGTTGAGATCGCCTTCCGCGTCAAGGACGGGCGGCTGGTGCCGTGTGAGAGCTCGCCGCTGGTGGTGTTCTTTCCGACCGAGAAGGAGACGTTTCTCGGCTTCCTGGCTCAGGGGCCGTACCGGACGACGCCGGCCCGGGACAACGTGCCCGGGCAGGATCCGGCTAACCAGGTGCTGGTGGCGGAGACGGCCGTGCTGCTGTGCGACGTGCTGCGCGAGCTCCGGGACGAGGGGCTGCTGACGGCCGAGGTGCTGCAGGCGCTGCCGCTGGACGCGGTGCGGTTCGCGGCGGGCACCATGTTCGCGCCGCTGTTCGACGCGGTGGCCGACCTGCTGTCGGCCGAGCCGCTGGTCCCGGTGGCCGGAGGCGGCTACGGGGTGGCCACCGAGCTGGAGCTGGCGGACCGGCCGGAGGTACGCGAACTGCTCACGCCGGACCAGCTGGGCACGCTGCTCGGCGCGGACCGTCCGGTCAGGTTCGCCGGCGAGTCCATCTCCGAGCGGGGCACCCCGGCCCTGTGGCGGTACCTGCGGGACGAGATCGGCCTGGACGAGATCACGCCGGACGAGGTGCTGGCCCGGATGAGCGGCGACTTCCTGGCCGCGCAGGCCGACGAGTGGATGGTGCGCTTCTACGCGTTCCTGTTCACCGACTCGGCCCTGTGGGAGCCGGCCAAGGCCGCACCGGTGATCCGGCTCGAGGACGGGCGCCAGGTGGTGCCGGTCGACGGCCAGGGCCGCCTGGTGGTCTACCTGCCCGGGGCCGCTCCCAGTCGCATGCCCACGGTGCGGCGGACCATCGCGGCCGCGCCGGCCGCCCGGCCGTTCCTGGACGCGCTGAACCTGGCCGAGCCGGACGTGGTGGCCGAGGCGCTCCAGTTCGTCCTGCCGCGCTACGACGACCCGGACCTGGCCCAGCCTGGACTCGCGGGGTTCGACCTGGCCCGGCACGACGCGGACCTGGAATGCGTGGTGCGGGCACTGGACGAGGCGGCCGCCGGGCCGCGGGAAGAACTGCTGGAACGGCTGGCGCGGACCGCCTTCCTGATCGGGGAGAACGCCGCCACCGGCGAGCAGCGCCTGCGGCCGCCGCCCCGGCTATACCAGCGGAGCAAGGAGCTCGAGGTCTACTTCGAGGCGAACCCGGACGCCTGGTTCGCCGGCGACCGGTACGGGCCGTGGCTGTCCCAGCTGCGCGGGATGGGCGTGCGGCCGGACGTCGAGGTGCGCGCGCGGACCCCGAACCAGCTCGGGTACGTGATCATCACGCTGGAATTCGGCCGCAACGAGCGCGGCCTGGGCGGCTTCGATCCGGAGGCGGAGATCGACGGCCTGCGGTTCGCGCTGGAGCACCCGGGCTACGCCCGTTCGGAATACGTCTGGAACGTCCTGCTCGCGCCGAACCGGCGGCTGATAGCGGGCGTGGTGGAGCACTCGGTGCTCCCGTCGTTCTCCGACGTCAGTCAGGAGAACGCCCGGTCGGCAATTGCCGCCATCGCCGACGGCGAAGCATGGCTGCCGGGCCGGGACGGGACATTCCGGCGCCCGGCCGAGCTCTCCCTGGACGACCTGCCGCCCACATTCGCGCGGGACGAAGGGCTGGCGCAGGCCCTGGGCATGCTCCAGCCGGTGGTCGGCCTGGCGGCGCAGCGCCTCGGCGTCCCGGCCGAGGTGCTATGGGGACTGAGCGCCCACCCGGACCTGGTCGCGCTGGTCGAGCGCGAGCTCGCGGCCCGGGCTGGCCGCGATCAGGGCGAGCGGTAACGCTGCGGGCTCGGGCGGGACGTCCAGCGGTCGGTGCACGCCTGGGCGTCCTTGCAGTACCAGCGCAAGTCGGCGCACGCGTGCCCGCCGTCGGGCACCATCAGGCCGAGCGGGAGCTCGAGGCCGCACATCGCGCACCTCGCTACCTGCAGGCCGCGACGACCACCACCCTGCTGTTGCGCTGACGCAGCTGACAAATCCGCGGTCATAGTTCCTCCCCGGCGGGCACCCACCCTTATCCCTCGGTGCCCTGGCAGTCCAGGCAGCCGTGGGACTGATGGTGCTTCCCGGCTGCAGGCTGACGAAACGCGCTTCGCGGCAAAAGCGTGAATTGGTACTAAAGAGAAGCATAACCGCAGGGAGGCGCTCGTCAGAGGCGTACGAGCATCTTGCCGGTGTTACCGCCGCGAAGCAGGTCGATGAAGGCGCCGGGAGCATGGTCGATGCCGTCCACGACGGTCTCGGCGTGGGTGAGCGTGCCGTCGGCGAGCCAGCCGCTGACGTCGGCGATCATGGCCGGCATCCGGTCCCCGTGATCGACGATGATGAACCCGCGCAGCGTGAGGCGCTTGCTGACGGCCAGGCCGAGATTGCTGGGGCCCGCGGGCGGCTGGGTGGCGTTGTAGTTGGCGATCGCGCCGCACATGGCGACCCGGCCGTGGTTCCTGAGCATCACCAGGGCCGCGTCCAGGTGATCGGCGCCGACGTTGTCGAAGTAGACGTCGATGCCGTCCGGTGCCGCCTCCCGCAGCTGGTCCATGACGGAGCCGCTCCGGTAGTTGAACGCGGCGTCGAACCCGATCTCGCGGAGCCAGCGGACCTTGTCCTCGCTCCCGGCGCTGCCGATCACCCGCCCGGCGCCCTTGAGCCGGGCGATCTGGCCGGCCATGCTGCCCACCGCGCCCGCCGCGCCGGACACGAACACCACCTCGCCGGGCTTGAACGCGGCGATGTCGAGCAGGCCCACGTAGGCGGTCAGCGTGGTCATGCCGAGGACGCCCAGGTAGGCCGACGGGGACAGGCCCTTCTCCGGGGTCACCTTCCGGGCCTGGCGGGCCGTCAGCACCGCCTCCTCGCGCCAGCCCAGCATGTGCATCACCAGGTCACCCTCGGCCAGGTCCGGTGAGCGGGACTCGGTGACCTCGCCGATCGCGCCGCCTTCCAGCGGCTCGCCCAGCCGGAACGGCGGGACGTAGGACTTCACGTCGTTCATCCGGCCGCGCATGTAGGGGTCGACCGACATGAACAGGTTGCGGACCCGGATGTCGCCGTCGGCCAGGTCGGGCCGGCCCGCCTCGGTCAGCGCGAAGTTCTCTTCGGCCGGCATGCCGGAGGGCCGTGAGGCGAGGACGATCTGGCGTGGCATGGCGTTCCTCCGCAGGTGACAATTGACGTAGGGCGTTACGCGGTCTTAACGTACCGCCCGGTAAGTTCGGTCTGCCAGCGAGGATGAGGGCATACATGATCCGCAGCACCATGCAGGACTACCAGCTCACGATCGGCGCGATCATGCGGCACGGCGCCCGGGTCTACCCGGGCAGCGAGTGCGTGACCTGGACCGGATCCGGGACCCGGCGGGCGAGTTACGCGGAGATCGCGCAGAACGCCGGGCGGCTGGCCAGCGCGCTGGCCCGGCTGGGCATCGGGCGCAACGATCCCGTCGGCACGTTCATGTGGAACAACCAGGAGCACCTGGAGGCGTACTTCGGCGTGCCCAGCATGGGCGCGGTGCTGCACACGCTCAACATCCGCCTGCCCGGCGCCCAGGTGGCCCACATCGCCGGCCACGCCGGGGACCGGGTCATCATCGTGGACGACAGCCTGGTGCCGCTGCTGGGCAAGATCGCGAGCGAGCTGACCACGGTCGAGGCGTTCATCGTGAACGGCGACGGCGACGCGTCGGCGCTCGGCGACCGGGTTCCGGTGCTGCGCTACCGCGAGCTGCTGGCGGCCGAGTCCGGTGCGTACGACTGGCCCGAGGTGAACGAGCGCGACGCGGCGATGATGTGCTACACCAGCGGGACCACCGGGGACCCCAAGGGCGTGGTGTACTCGCACCGGTCCACTTACCTGCACGCGATGGCGGTGATGTCCGCCTCGATCCTGGGCATCACCGAGGCCGACCGGGCGATGGCCATCGTGCCGATGTTCCACGCCAACGCCTGGGGCATGCCCTACTCCGCGTTCCTGTCCGGCGCCACCCTGCAGATGCCGGGGCCGTTCCTGCAGCCGGAGCACCTGACGAAGTTCATCGCCACCGAGCGGACCACGGTCACCTCCGGGGTGCCGACGATCTGGAGCGCCATCTACAACTACGGCGAGGAGCACGAGATCGACCTGTCCTCGCTGCGGCTCGGCAACTCGGGTGGCTCGGCCGCGCCCCGGATCCTGCTCGAGCGGTTCGGCGAGCGGTACGGCCTGCGGATCATCCAGGGCTGGGGCATGACCGAGATGAGCCCGGTCGGCGGGCTGGCGCTGCCGCCCGCCGGCGTCGAGCCGAACACCCCGGAGGACGTGGACTGGCGGATGCGGGCGGGCCGGATCCTGCACGGGGTCGAGATGCGGATCGTCGGCAAGGAGGGCGAGGAACTGCCCCGGGACGGCGAGAGCGACGGCGAGATCGAGGTCCGCGGCCCCTGGATCACCGGCTCGTACCACAACGACCCGGCACCGGATAAGTTCCGCGACGGCTGGCTGCGCACCGGCGACGTGGGCACGCTCGACGAGCGGGGCTTCTTCACCATCACCGACCGGATCAAGGACGTGATCAAGTCCGGCGGGGAGTGGATCTCCTCGGTCGACCTGGAGAACGAGCTGATGGCGCACCCGGCCGTGCAGGAGGCCGCGGTGATCGGCGTCCCGGACAAGCGCTGGGGCGAGCGGCCGCTGGCCTGCGTGGTGCTGCGGGCCGGGGCCAAGGCCGACGCGGCCGAGCTGGCCGCGTTCCTGGGCGAGAAGGTGGCGCGCTGGCAGGTGCCGGAGAACTGGGCGTTCGTGTCCGAGATCCCGAAGACCGCCGTCGGCAAGTTCGACAAGAAGGTGCTCCGCGCCCAGGACGCCGACGGCGAGCTGGCGGTCGAGCGGCTCGGCGGGTAGCGGGGTACCGGTAACCGGGATTACCGGGTAAAGCCGTCCGCGCCGACCTGGACCTCGGCGGGCTGGTCCGGCTGGACCAGGGGGCGCGGGCGGCCGTCCAGGTCGAGGACGGCGCTGGCCTCGGCGTACCAGGACTCGACGACCGGGTGGCCCCAGAAGTCGCGGCGGCGCGGGTCGCGGACCGACCAGCGCAGCACCGGGTGACCGGGATCGCCGGTGTAGTAGTCGCTGGTGTAGAGCTCGATCCGGTGCCCGTCGGGGTCGCGCAGGTAGACGTAGAACGCGTTGGACACGCCGTGCCGGCCGGGTCCGCGCTCGATCTGCGCCTCGGCGTGCAGCGAGCCGAGGATGTCGCAGATCCGCAGTACCTGGTGCGACTCGTGGACGAAGAAGGCCAGGTGGTGCAGGCGCGGCCCGGCTCCCCCGGTGAACGCCACGTCGTGCACGGTCGGCTTGCGGAACATCCACGCGGCGTACAGGGTGTCCTCGTCCTCGATGGTCTCGGACAGGCCGAAGCCGAGGGACGTGTAGTACTCGTAGGCGGCCCGGACGTCGGGGACCACCAGGTTGAAGTGGTCGATCCGGGCTGGTTCGGCGCCCCGCCGCAGGTCGTAGCGCTGCTGCAGGCGCTCGGCTCCGTCCGCGGCGGCGAAGAACTCGACGGTGAAGCCGAGCGGGTCCTGCGCCCGGACCGCCTCGCCCACGCCGGGCGTCACGCCGGCCGGGATCCGGGCGGTGCGCGACCCGAGGGCAGCGTAGAACGCCTCGGCCCGGTCCAGGTCGGCGGCCGCGCGCACCCGGAAGGCCAGCCGCGCCGCCGCGGCCGGCGCCGCCCTGGCGCAGGATCAGGTTGTGGTGGATGAGCTCGTCGTAGCCGCGCAGGTACAGCGCATCGCCGGTGTCGGCGCTGACCACGAAGCCGAGCAGGTCCACCCAGAACGCGCGCGCGATGCGGCCAGGTCGGTGACGACGAGCTCGGCGTAGGCGGCGCGGACGATATCGGGCGGGGCCGGCAGCTCCATGGTCAGGCTCCGAACCGGGGCACGTGGGTGTCCCCGAGCGGGATGTGGACGATCCGGGAGTCGGTGTAGAAGTCCAGGCTGTGCGGGCCGCCCTCGCGGCCGAGCCCGCTCGCCTTCACGCCGCCGAACGGGGTCCGCAGGTCGCGCACGTTGTGCGAGTTGACCCAGGTCATGCCGGACTCGACCGCATGGGCGACCCGGTGCGCCCGGGCCAGGTCGGCGGTCCAGATGTAGGCGGCCAGGCCGTAGGCGGTCGCGTTGGCCAGCCGGATCGCCTCGGCCTCGCCGTCGAACGGGGTGACGCACACCACCGGCCCGAAGATCTCCTCGCGGAAGATCCGCATCGACGGCGTGACGTCGGCGAACACCGTCGCGGCCAGGTAGTTGCCCGCGGCCAGCTGAGCCGGGCGGGCGCCGCCGGCTACCAGCCGGGCGCCTTCGTCCTGCCCGGCTCGCACGTACCCGAGCACGCGCGCGTAGTGCTCCGGGTGCACCAGGGCCCCGATCTCGGTGGCCGGATCGGCGGGATCGCCGACCCGGATGCGCCCGGCCCGCTCGGCAAGCCGGGTGACGAGGGCGTCGTAGATACCTCGTTCGGCCAAGATCCTTGACCCCGCCGTGCACCGTTCGCCGTTCAGGGAGAACACCCCGAACAGGGCGCTGTCGACCGCCTGGTCGAGGTCGGCGTCGGCGAAGATGACGCACGGGGACTTGCCGCCCAGTTCCATGGACAGGCCCTTGAGGTGCGGCGCGGCCGCCGCCATGATCGACCTGCCCGGTCGTGGTCTCGCCGGTGAACGAGATGCGCGGCACGCCGGGGTGCGCGACCAGCGCCGCGCCGGCTACCTCGCCGATGCCGTGGACCAGGTTGAACACGCCGTCGGGGAGGCCGGCCTCGGTCATGATCTCCGGCAGCAGGCTGGCCGACAGCGGCGTCCACTCGGCCGGCTTGAGCACCACCGGGCAGCCCGCGGCCAGCGCGGGGGCGAGCTTCCAGGTCTCCAGCATGAACGGCGTGTTCCACGGGGTGATCAGGCCCGCGACCCCGGCGGGCTGGCGGATCACGTAGCCGAACTGCGTGTTCGCCGACCGGAAGGCGTCCTCGTGCAGGGTCACGGTCATGTCGGCGAAGAACCGGAAGTTCTCGGCCGCCCGGGCGGCCTGGCCGCGGGCCTGGGTGACCGGCAGGCCGGTGTCGAACGTCTCGAGCTCGGCGATCCGGCCCGCGCGGCCCTCGATGCCGTCCGCGATCTGGTTCAGGATCCGGGCCCGCTGCCGGGCGGGCAGGTCCGGCCAGGGGCCGTCGCGGAACGCCGCGGTGGCGGCGGCGACGGCGTGGCCGATGTCCTCGGCGCCGCCCGCCGCGACGGTGGCGTAGGGCACGTTGGTCACCGGGTCGGCGACGTCGAAGGTGGCGCCGTCGGCGCTGGGCACCGACGCGCCGCCGATGAAGTGCTCCAGCTTGGCCGGGAGCCCCGGCGGCCGGGTCACTGGCTCTCCTGGTCGCGGACCCAGGCCTGGTAGGCGGGGCGGGTGCGGTCGCTGAGCGGGTAGAGGCCGTCGATGGACTCGCCCTGGGCGACCCGGCCGGCGATGAACTCCTCCTGGCGTTCCTGCTCCTGCGCGTCGGCCAGCACCGCGGCGGCGAGGGCGGGCGGGAGCACGACCACGCCGTCGGCGTCGCCGACCACGATGTCGCCGGGCTGGATCGTCACCCCGGCGCAGGCCACCGCGACCTGGGTTTCCCACGGGACGTGGCGCCGGCCGAGCACGGCCGGGTGGACGGCCGCGTGGTAGGCCGGGATCTCCAGCCGGGCGATCGCCGCGCTGTCCCGGATCGCGCCGTCGGTGACGATCCCGGCCGCGCCGCGGACCTGGGCGCGCAGCGCCAGGATGTCGCCGATGGTGCCCGCGGCGGGCTCGCCGCGGGCCTCGATGACCAGCACCTCGCCCGGGCGGAGTTCCTCGATCGCCTGCTTCTGGGCGTTCAGCCCGGCGTACCGGTCCATCAGGTCCTCGCGCAGCGGCAGGTAGCGGACGGTCCGGGCGTAGCCGGCCATCCGGGTGCCCGGCCGGGTGGAGCGCAGCCCGTCCAGGGTCAGGCCGTTCAGGCCGCGCTTGCGCAGCAGCGAGGCCAGGGTGGCGGTGGACACCTCGCGCAGCCCGGCCAGGAGGTCCTGGGGTTTGCCGTCCGCCGGGGTCCGGCCGTCCCTTGTGCGGAGCCGTTGGCAGCCCCGCGCGCAGCGCCGTAGGCAGCGGCGCGTTCGGCGTCGCTGGCGCGGGGCATGGCGCCGGGCGGGCCGAGGGGGTAGTCCGCCTCGGCGATGGGGCTGCTGAGGCGGCCGGAGGACTGGTCCCCCGCCGTGACCTCGACCTCCACCACGTCGCCGGGGGTCACCACCGTCGAGCCGGCCGGCGTCCCGGTCAGGATGACGTCGCCGGGTTCCAGCGTGAGGAGCCGGGACAGGTCGGCGACGATCTCGCCGAAGCCGAACAGCATGTCGGCGGCCGGCCAGGCGTCCTGGGCCGGGACGCCGTTGACCCACGTCCGCAGCCGGACCGCGGCCAGGTCCACGGTGCGGGCGTCGATCAGCCGCGGGCCGAGCGGGGTGAAGCCGTCGATCCCCTTGGAGCGCACGTTGGAACCGCGGTCGGCGTAGCGCAGGTCGTAGACGCCGAAGTCGTTCGCGGCGGTGATCCAGCCCACGTGATCCCAGCCGTCGGCGCGGCTGACCCGGCGGGCGCGGCGGCCGATGACCAGGGCCACCTCGCCCTCGAAGGCGAGCAGTTCGCAGCCGGGCGGCCGGGCGACCGGGTCGCCGCTGTCCGCCAGCGTGGACGAGGGCTTGAGGAAGTAGGACGGCCAGGGCGGGGTACGGCCGCGCTCGGCCGCACGGCTGCGGTAGCTCAGGTGCACCGCGACGATCTTGCCGGGGACGCGCTCGAGGGCACTCATGGTGAGCAAAATCATATATGAATGGCTGCTGCCGGGCCAGGCTGGGTGGCGCTAGAGTCGCGCTATGCGATTCGCGACGATCAGGACCGATGACGGGACCACCACCGCCGCCCGGCTGGACGGGGACGTGCTCATACCGCTGGACGCCGCCGACGTCGGCGAGCTGCTGGCCCGGGGCGGGGAGGGACCGGGGCTGGCCCGCGCGGGAGCGGAGCCGGTGCCCGTGGCCGAGGCGGACTTCGCGCCGGTGGTCCCCCGGCCCGGCAAGATCATCTGCGTGGGGCTGAACTACCGGTCGCACATCCTGGAGACCGGGCGGGAGCTGCCGCAGTACCCGACGCTGTTCGCCAAGTTCGCCGAGACGCTGACCGGACCGCACGACGACATCGCGATCCCGTCGGTCAGCGAGCGGGTGGACTGGGAGGTCGAGCTCGGCGTGGTGATCGGCCGGGACGTGTACCGGGCCACCCCGGAGGAGGCCAGGGGCGCCATCGCCGGGTACACGGTGATCAACGACGTGTCGATGCGGGACTGGCAGCGGCGCACGCTGCAGTGGCTGGCGGGCAAGATGTTCGAGCGCAGCACGCCGGCCGGGCCGTACCTGGTCACGCCGGGCGACGTCGGGGACGCGGCCGACCTGGAGGTGCGGTGCGAGGTCGACGGCGCCGTGATGCAGCAGTCGCGGACCTCGGACCTGCTGTTCAAGCCCGCCGACATCGTCTCCTACGCCAGCCAGGCGATCACCTTGCGGGCCGGTGACCTGATCGCCACCGGCACCTGCGGCGGGGTGGGCGACGCCCGCAAGCCGCCGGTCTACCTGCAGCCCGGCAACGTGCTGCGGACCTGGATCGAAGGCCTCGGCGAGTGCCTGAACCACTGCGTGGCCGACAAGGCCGCCTAGCCGGTCATTCGCCGGAACGGCCGATCGCGAGCTCGACGACCACGTCGAGGTGGCCGACGTGCCGGGCGTACTCCTGGAGCAGGTGGAACAGGACCCGCTCGAGGGTGGCCGGGTCGTTGCCGTCCCAGCGCTCCCCCAGCTCGCCCACCTCGTCCAGCGCGTGGGCCATGATGATGGCCCGGCTGCGCGCGGCCTGGACGTGCAGGCCGTTGAGCAGGGTGGCGGCCGTCTCCTGGGGCCCGACCGTCCAGCGGCCCTCCCGGCCGCCCTGGTGGTCTCCCCACGGGTCGCCGACGTCCCGGCCCTCGAAGCCCCACTCGAGCCAGCGCAGCTCGACGTAGCGCATGTGCTTAACCAGCTCGAGCGGTGTCCAGCCCGACGGCAGCCGGCTGCTGCGCTGGTCTTCGGCGGGCAGCTCCAGCACCTTGGCGGTCAGCCGCGACCGGAAGAAATCCAGGTAGCGGAGGAAGACGTCGGTACGGGAGCTAGCGGGGGCGGTCGGGTCCGGGAAGGGGGCGGCCACGCGTCGGGTTTACCCGGGTTCAGCCGCCGGTAACCGGTACGTCGTGCCACAGACCGCCGTTGAGGTTGATGTTGTTACCGCCGTCCGCCCCGGGCGCCTTGTCGCCGACGTAGGTGTACAGCGGGTGCCCGTTGTAGGTGGCCTGCGTGGAGCCGTCGGTCCGCTTGATCGTGCCGATCTTCCCGGTGACCCCGGGTCCGGCCCCCATGTTCCCCGGCACCGGCGGCCAGTAGGCGGCGCAGGTCCCGTAGCAGACGGACTTGTTCAGGCCGTCCGGGGCGAACGTGTAGAGGGTGAGACCCTTGGCGTCGGTCAGGAGGCTTGGCGCCGTTGATGGTCCTGGCGTCCAGGGTCTGCCCGCCTCCCCCGCCGCCGCTGGCGCTCACGGCGGGCGGCGTCTTCGGCGTGGCCACGAAGACCCCGAGCAGCGCGAGCGCGATGACCGAGGCGGCCGCCACGACCGGCACGGGCTTTCTCATGGCGGGACGGCCGCGCAGGTTCAGCCCGGACAGCAGGCCGGCCGACAGGACGGCGAAGGCGGCGACATCGATGATCCCGGCGATGATGCCCGAGGTGGTCCGGACTTCGGTGAAGCCGAACAGGCCGACCTTAAGCGACAGCAGGTACCCGGCGAGAGTCCCGATCGCGAACCCCGCGCCCGCTGCGTACGCCAGCCGGTGACCGGTGGCGGGAATCGCGAGGGCCAGCACGAACGCCGCGATGATCTGCAGCAGGAACAGCGGCCCGATAGTAGGAATCGAGTTGTACCCGGTCAGGTACAAGTCGAGATGAATGGCTCCTGAGGCGATTAGCAATGCCGCCCCGGCGATCCCGTACCAGGACCGCCGGGGCAGTGACGCCCCCCTTATGCTCCCCACAACCGTGATCACGGGAGAGGCGGCGTTGGGGTTCAACGGGTTATGTAACAAAATGGTAAGCACGTGATTGGCGCCGCCCCGCCGTCTCGCCGGGCCCCCTCCCGGCGAGACGGCGGGATCCTCAGCCGGTCACCGGGAAGGTGGTACGGACGGGCTTGGGAACAGGCGCTGGCCTCGGCTTGGGCTTCGGTTTCGGCTTGGGCTTCGGTTTCGGGCTGGTAGCGGTCGGCTTCGGCGCTGGGTGGGTCGAGGGGCTGGTGCCAGTAGGCGATGGCGCCGGCCTGGTGCCGGTGGGAGACGGCACCGGTCTCGTCCTGGTCGGAGACGGCGATGGCCTCGTGCCGGTGGGAGACGGCGACGGCCTGGTCCTGGTCGGAGACGGCGATGGCCTGGTGCCGGTCGGAGACGGGGTCGGCCTGGTCCTGGTCGGAGACGGGGACGGCCTGGTGCCGGTCGGAGACGGGGTCGGCCTGGTGCCGGTCGGAGACGGCGACGGGCTGGTGCCGGTCGGGGACGGCGACGGGCTGGTCGCGGTCGGAGACGGCGACGGGCCTGCGCAGGTGGGCACGTTGATCGTATCGTCATCGAGAGTGACGGCACCGTTACGGGCGAGGGCGCGGCCCGTGATGGTGGCGGCGTGCTGCACCGTGATCGAGCTCAGGGCCAGGATGGTGCCCACGAAGACGGACGATGTATTGAGGGTTGCGGAGCTGCCCACTTTCCAGAAGACGTTGCAGGCCTGGGCGCCATTGGCGAGGATGACGGAGCTGCCCACGTCAGTGATCAGCGTGGAGGCAGGGGCCTGGAAGATCCGAGACCGCGTCCGGGTTACCCTGTGCGTTCAGGGTCAGCGCGCCCTTGACCTCCAGCGACGACGTGGCCTCGTAGACACCGGGAACGAGTGGCCCCTTCCGGATGCCGGCCGAACCGATGGTGCTTTGGATGTTAGGCCCCGTTGGCGGTGGTATGGACGCCTGGTTGTACGCGGTCGTCAAGTCAATCTGGGCCTGTGCCGCTACCGCGTTGGTTATGTCCTGGGTACCGTTCACTATGCCGGGAGGGAACCCGGTCACGGAGGTGCCCGGGCTCAGGCCGAGATCCCCGTTGATGACGGTCAGGCCGGTGTTAGTGACCGTGGTTCCGGCCAGGACCCCGAAACTGCCCGCCGTCCCGAGACCTACTGGCGCGGTCGCGGCGACTGCGGACTGGCCGAAGGTAAGCGGGCTACGGCTATGACGCCGGCCACCACGGGACAGGCCGCCAGCCAGAAGTAGCGGGCGCGCCTGGGCGAGGCGCGACTACTGCCGAAATTTTTCATGCGCGTATCCTTCCAATGGCTTTTGCCGGGCGAATAGGAATCACAAGAGCCGCGGCGCCCTAGCGCCTAGCTTGCATAACCGACTGATTTTCAGGTGCCCTCACCAGGTTCATCAGTAGTTACCCGGGGTCTAGGGGCTTGCCAGATAACTATGAAGCTACACGCAATTCCGCGGCGAAAAGAAACTTTGCCGCCCGTTAAATTATTTCTCGGGCATTAAGGCCTTTTATAGCCAGACTAATCCGGAAATTACTGGACAAACGCATCCTTCTGGCCAGGCTTTTTCGTGTTACAGTCGGGATCAAAATCACAGGCCCAGGGGTCGCGATGCTCAGACCGGGGCCACGCATTTTCCTGGCGGGTAACGCCCAGCGCTCTCGCTAAAAAAGAGCCGTCGAATACGATGCGCCGGGTCTTGATTCCTTCTATTCCGGGGGTTTTTCCAATGCATGATTACTTCCGAGCTAGCTGGCGCTACCGCCGCGCCGGGGCAAAGGCAGCCGTAGCGATGCCGGTTATCGCGCTGACCGTCGCCGTGCTGATATCGGGTTGCGGGACAGCCGGTGCGCCGCACGCCAACGGACCGCCGCGTGACACTGTCCAGCCACCCGCCGCCGGGACACCGCATGCCGCCGGGGCACCGCATGCCGCCGGGGCGCCGCGTGCCTCGGTCCGGCCGGCCGCCACTGGGCGCTCGCATGGCACGGGGGCACCGAACACTACTGAGGTGGCGAACGCTACCGAGCCGGGGCGTGGCGCCGGTCCGCCCCAGGCCTCCGCCCAGCCCAGACTGCTGCAGGCCGTGCGCTCCGCCGCCACGCGGACAGCGCGATTGACGATGGCCACCACGTACGGGACAACGGCTGCGGCACCACCGGACCCAGCTCCGTTTAAGCCAGAGACGGGAATCGTGATACATCCCACGGCGAGCCGGGTAATCTACGCCCGCCCGGGCGGTCCCGCCGTGGGGGCGCTGCCTGCCACCGAGCTCGGCAGCCCGACCTGGGTACCCGTCATACAGTCCCAGCCAGGCTGGGACCGGGTCCTGCTGCCCACGCGGCCGAACCGGTCCACCGGCTGGATCTACCTCGGCGGCGGAGGACTGCAGACCGCCTACACCCCCTACCAGGTGGACATCAACCTCGGCAGCCACCGGCTGACGATCCTCGACGCCGGTCACAGCCTGGGCACGTGGACCGTAGCCGAGGGCGCTCCCGGCACTCCCACTCCCACCGGGCGAACGTTCGTGCTGGCCTCGCTGGTGCCACAGCAGGCCTCCTATACCCCGCTGATCCTTCCGCTCGGGGTGCACTCCAACACCCTGTCCACCTTCGGCGGCGGCCCAGGCACCGTCGGCCTGCACGGCTGGCCGGACTCGGCCGTGTTCGGCCACTCCGTCAGCCACGGCTGCGTCCGGGTTCCCGCCGCCGCACTGCGCGCACTATCCCGGGTTCCCCTGGGCAGCGCCGTCATGATTACGGGCTAGGCGCCTATCCATAAGTTCTGCGCGTAACCGGCTGTGAGACCGGCGGCTGGAGGGCGTTGACATCAGCCTCGCCGGAGGTTGGATCGAAGTTGCCCACATCGTCCATCCACCCGGCGGGGTCGTGATCAGTATGCGCCCGGTCAGCGAGTCCGGCTGGTGGCGATCTGGCGGCGGCCGAAGCTGACCGCCCGCGGCGACCCGGACCATGACCACGCAGTCGCCCAGATCGTGGCCCGGCTGCTGGAGCCGCCCCGCGGGGCGGTGGTGCTGGCCGAGGACGAGACGCACCTGAACCTGCTGCCGCACGTGCGGGCCAGCTGGACGCTGCGCGGCGCCCGGCCGGAGGTCCTCACCCCGGGCACGAACCGCAAGGTCACCGTGCCCGGGGCGATCGAGGTGAGCACCGGGGCCTGGGCGTACCGGCTGGGCCGCCGCCGCGCCGCCGATTTCATCGCCCAAGCATCCCCGGCTCGAGCTGCTGTACGGCGCCCGGTACGGCCCGAACGACAACCCGGCCGAGCGGATCTGGGGGCGCACTGATAGGCGCTTAGCCGCCGAAGGTAAAGCCGGTTGCGCCAGCGCTCGTCAGCCGGTAGGGAGAGCTGACGCCGTACCTAGAAAGGTGGCTGCCGTTATTCGTCTTGATCCAGGTCGGGGCGGAAGTGCCGCTATCGAAGCCGGTGGCCCAGGAATAGTGCTGGACGGGCGCGTTCTGCGTACTGGCGCTGGCGCCGAGGGCCGGAATTAGGAGGCCAGCGAGCGCTATACCCGCGCCAGCCGTGATTCTGGTTATGGTCCTGTTAATAATTTCTTTGCCTCCGGAGTCGGTGGCCTGCGCCGCGAGCATGCTTTGAGCTATCGCGTCCCAGGAAAAACCAGGACCGTTGCGCGCTGGTTCGCATTCGGCCGGGCCAGATGCGGCGCGACAGTGGATGATTGCACGGCGGTTGTCCGTGATGGCGAGGGAGTCCGGCGCGGTTCAATGTGAACAGGCGTGATACGACAGTGCGGTGAACTCGAAGCGGCAGATAATCAAGGCGATGGCCGTCATCAGGCGGCCGCGGGACGGGGCGCTGCTGGTCTCGGAGTCGCCCGACCCGCTGTTCCAGCGGCCGCTGGGCGGGCACGTGGAATACGGGGAGTACGCGCTCGAGACCGTGCGCCGGGAGTTCCGCGAAGAGCTCGACCGGGAGCTGACCGACGTGCGGCTGCTCGGGGTGCTGGAGAACATCTTCGGCTGGCAGGGCGGGACCGAGCACGAGGTCGTGTTCATCTTCACCGCCGCCTTCGCCGCGGCGGACGCCTATGAGGTCGAGGAACAGCTCATCCTGGACAACCCGGACCGGCGGGTGCTGTGGCGGCCCGCGGACGCGGTCAGCCCGCCCCTGTACCCGGCCGGGCTGAGCGAACTGATCGCCAGGCCGGCGATGGCTTAAGGCCGGTGGCCGGGTTACGCTTTTTGCCTGCGTTGTGCGGGGCAGGGAGGTTCCGGTGAGCACAGGACCGGACGAGAGAGCGGGTCGCGGCCGGATGCGGGCTGGGCATGACGACCGCGAGCACGTGATAGCGGAACTCAAGGCCGCGTTCGTGCAGGGACGGCTGGACAAAGACGAACTCGAGGAGCGCGCGGGCCGGGCGGTGGCGTCGCGGACCTACGGGGAACTGGCCGCGCTTACCGCCGACATCCCCGAGCTGGCCCCGCCGCCTGCGGCCCCGGCGGTCGCGGGTACGCCTGGGCGGACGCTGGCCCGGGGGGCCAAGCGGGCCGGGATCTGCCTGCTCGCCGCGGCCGCCCTGATGGAGGGCGCCTTCCTGACCGGCAACTTCCTGCTGATCGTGGCGGCCACCTTCGCAGCCCTCGCAGCCGGGGGCTTCCTGGGCTACGGGATCATCGACTCCATTCAGGAGCGGCGTGCGCTGGCGGCGCTGACACCGGGCACTGGCTCAGGTCTCGGGTCCGGGTCCGGGCAGCACGGGACCCTCGGGCGGGTCATCGGTTCGCGGCCTGCTTTCCCCGGACGGACCCGTTCCTCCTGGTGCCGGTGATGGCGCTGGCCCGGCCCTGGCCGAGGCGCGGCGGTCGATGCGGGTCAGGGCGGGCAGGGCCAGGATCCCGCAGACCACGGTGGGCACGCCGCCGATGACCAGGGCCCAGCGGGGCCCGATGGCCTGGCCGACCCAGCCGACGATGGGGCCGCCGATCGGCGTCGAGCCCAGCCAGGCCAGCGCCCACAGGGCCATCACCCGGCCGCGCATCTGGGGCTTGGCCGCGAGCTGCAGGGTGGTCTTGGCCAGCGAGTTGAACGTGATGCTGCCGTAGCCGACGAAGACCAGGGCGGCCAGTTCGAGGCTCAGGCTGGGCGCGGCGGCGGCCGCCAGGATGGCGATGCCCCAGCCGATGGCGGCCAGGCACAGGGCCCGGGCCCGGGGCCGCGGGCGCGCGGCCGAGATCAGGCCGCCGACGACGGCGCCGGCCCCCATCACCGAGGCCATCACCCCGTAGGCGGCCGCGCCGCGGTGGAAGGCCTGGCTGGCCATCAGCGGCAGCGTGACCTGGAACTCCCAGGCCAGCGTGCCGACCACCGCGATCATGACCAGCGGGATCAGCAGCTCGGGCGTCCGGCGCACGTAGGCCAGCCCCTGCCGGACCTGACGCTTGGTTTTCGGCACCCGTTTGGCGGTAAAAAGCTCGGACCTGCGCATGGCGGCCAGCGAGACCAGCACGGCGACGAATGACAAGGCGTTGCAGGCAAAACACAGGGCGAGCCCGATGGCCGCGGCGATGACCCCGCCGAGGGCGGCACCGAAGACCCGGGCCATGTTCATGGCGACCGAGTTCAGCGTCACCGCGTTCGGCAGGTCGGCGGGCGAGACCATCTCGGAGATGAAGCTCTGCCGGGCCGGGTTGTCGAAGACGTTGACGAAGCCCAGCGCGAGAGCGAGCAGGTAGACGAGCCAGAGCTTGATGGCGTGAGTGCCGACGGTGATCGCGAAGACCCCCGCGAGCAGGCCGGCCAGCGTCTGGGTCACGTACAGCACCCGCCGTTTGTCCATCCGGTCGGCGAACACGCCGCCGAGCGGGCCGAAGAGGAACATCGGCAGGAACCTGACCGCGGTGGTCAGGCCGAGCTGGGTGCCGCTGTGGGTGAGCTCGAGGACCAGGAAGGACTGCGCGACCGTCTGCATCCAGGTCCCGGCCACCGAGACGAGCTGGCCGAAGAAGAACAGCCGGTAGTTCCGCTGGTGCAGGGAGGAGATTATCTGCCCGGGATGGAGCGACTGGATGACCTCTCCTGGCCTGACTAGCAGTCGCCGCACCGTTCCCCCGTCGCCGAGTCGTTAGTTGCGCTAACCAACTTACCATCGGGGGGGCGGCGAGCGGTCGGACGGCTGCGGCGGAGCGAGCGGTCGGACGGCTGCGGCGGAGCGAGCGGCCGGGTGGCTGCGGCGCGGACGGGCGGCTGCGGCGCGGGCGCGGTTCTGGCCATGCATCCGCCTCGGCGGCCGATCCGCCCGATGTGCGAGGGTGCGTTTCATGATCGCGAAGGATCTTGTCCCCGGTATGGCAAAATCCTTCGTGATCATGGAAATTCGTAGCTTGTTTGGCAGCGGGGCGGCTCGGGACCGGAATCTCTGGGGCAGCTTTGGAGCATCGTGGCGGTTGATGCTGACGGGGCGAGTACGGGCGGTGGGATGGAAGCCTGGGCGTCGAAGGGCCTGGATCTGGCGTTCCCGCAGGCTAGCTGCTTGCCCGGCGGGACGGGCCCCCGCATCCTTCCGTAGATGGGATCCTGGATCGCGTGAAGGCCGTTCGCGGGGCCTACCGGCAGGTGGACGCGAACGTCGAACGGTGGGCCAGGATCATCGCGATCGACCCCGGCCCCGGGGCGGTGACAGTGCTCCACTTGGAGATCCACTCCAACGGCGCTCCTGCCCGTGCGCAACTGGCGTACAGCCGTATCCCCCGCGGGCTCACGCCTGTAGTGGGTCAGCAGGTGGCGTACCGGAGCTTCGCCAGCCCCGGCTCGGACGGACACGACACCGATACCTACCAGGTGATCTGGGACGAGCCGCCGCAGTACGGGTCGCCGGGCAAGGTCCGGCACGCCCTCCTCGACCAGGCGCTGTCCCGCGAGGCCGCCGGGCCGGGCTCCGAACGCGGGCGCCAACTCCTCGTCGCCCGGAACATGCTCGACAAGGGCGTGATCTCCCAGGCGGACTACGACCGGATGATCTCGGGCCTGTAGGCGTGCCGGACCAGGGCTGAGGCAGTACGCCGGCTCGCCGAACTCGGAGCATTGCCCGCGCCGGACATGGCCCGGCAAGAGCCGGGCTGACCGCGCCAGCTTGCCCTTTGAGCCGGTCCGCCATAGGCAGGCGCCTGTACTGTGCTGAGGGAGGGGATCCAGCTTCGGGAGGAGGGCCTGGTTATGAGTGACCACATGCCGGCGCAGGAAGACCACAGCGTCCAGCCCGGCAGCGAGCCTGGCGTGAGTGACACCGCCGAGTTCGCCGCGATGCGGGCCGTGATGCGCGCGTCGGAAAAGCACCGGGAAGGCGGGGTCGATCCTGAACTCGAGGACACCGAGGCAGAGGCCGACCCGGACACCTGAGCCCGCCGCCTGGCAGCGCCCGAGGTCGGGTGAGGCACATCGCGGCCGTTCACTGCCGCTTCACCCCGGAACCGGGCAGCGATTCGTCAACTGCCTACCCGGTCGCGGGCACCGGGGGGTTCTCACCGACGTCGGATCGGCGGATGGGTGGACCGAGGATCGCGGCGACGAGCACTTCGTTGGCTTCCTCGTACAACTCGAACTCTGCCGCGGCATATGAGGGCGTTGCGGGGGTGCAGCTCAACCTTCGTCTTTGCCGATCTTGAACCCTTGGGACCGCGCGGTCCGCGACATAACAGGACGTTTCCGCGGCTTGTGAAATCCCGCACAAGGCGCTTCCGCGGAAACGTCATGGACATGGCGTCACTAAATTACCGGCCTATCGCGGCTAAGGTAGGATCAATTCGAGTACTTCAGCAGGAACGTTGATCATGCCGCGGTTGCCGCCGAACGGATCGTCGTCAAGGGAGACCGGGTAGTAGCCCGTCCTCCAGCACTCAACCATGGTTACTGTCAGAGGACATATGATGCCCTGCCATCCGGCCTCATACGATTTGCCGTCGTTCTGACTGACGAATGACTCTTTAAGCCGCACGCGGTCGCGGTTCTTGAACTTCGGACGCATGTATAGTTTTCCATATTGGCGCGCCACTTGATAATGTCCCGGTATAAGCTCAAGGGCAGCGCCTTCGACTCCCGGCAACGGACCTCCGGCATAAAGCCATGGCCCGCCATCCATGGCTACGAGATAGCTGCCATTCACCTTCATCTCCTTGATGAATTCGGGGGAGGCAGAGTCCGGGTAGACAATAGTCCCCTGGCTCCCCGCCGGATAAGCCGGGGCGTCTCCCTTGTCCGGCCCACTCCAATCCCTCAGGAGAGTTCCAGTATCCGGATCGGGCTCTCCCCAAAATGGCTTAGCCAGCCTCACGCGGTCGCCTTCAGCGAAACCGTCGCTCTCCGCCACGGGTCCGGACGCAGTTTCCATAAAATCTTCTCCCTCTCGCCCTTTCCCGCTAAGACGCTGGATTGCCACTGCATCGCTACGGGAGGGAGAGGCCAATGGCCGTTTCAGCGTTCCCGAAAGTTTTACTATCATCCACCCTATAAGGAAGACAATGATGGCGGCGAAAAATATGTCCGCCGGAAGGCCAGATGAAGAGGATTTGGCAGCCGCGATTACTGTTCCGCGGGCCGCGTCTACGTGATCAGCGCCCCACGTACTGGCCACCTGCGGATGATGGAACGAATCCGCAACCGACAATCTAATGACGGAGATCACAACTTCCTCACTAATGAGGCCGACCTGGCTGCCCTATTCCCAGTAGCCTTCATGTCTAGGGCATAGCCATCCTGTGGAATTGCAGGTCTTACAGGTGAGATGCCCCCCTAGCAGGCCGCTCTTAGTCTGGCCATCACAGTACTTGCATTTGTAGAGCGACTCGTGACACTTACTGCATTCCATCGCGACCTCCTGTGAGACTAGAATAACTTAGCGACGCTATGCGCTATCCCAGGCACAAGTTAAATACCTGTCACCTCGGCTGCTTCCATCGCCGTAAGCCGTGGGATCACATTAGCGATATAACCGATGTCGTACCACGGGGAGCGAACAATGGAACCCGCACCTCGAAGGCGGCTACCAGCCTGCCATTAAAACATGAGGGCCGAACGTCCGAAAAAATTATAGATGCCGATTCGTTATAATACACAAATTGCCTCTTGCTGCGCAAATGGTATAAATTGCGCGAAATATGGCTGCTGCTCAGTGACGTGATCTCAGCGATTTTCACCTGATGTATTTGTGCTCGAATTGGGTGAGGACGAGGGCGGCGCGGACGATCTGGGTGAGCTGGCGGGCCCGCTCCAGAGCCTCGTTCAGATCCAGAGCGCGGGCGGCGAGCACCACGGTGCCCTCGTCCGCGTACCGGTACGCGGACGCGCGGGAGATGCCGTGGTCACGGCCGAGCTGCCCGGCCCCGGGTCCGGCCGCGGAACCGCCGCAGGACCATGACCGCCTGCTCGCGGCAGGTCAGCGCCCGGAGTTCTCGCGATTCTCCCGCAATCACACGACTGCCCGGTTAATGCGCGGATGACCGATTCAATTCGGTCACGTCACCGCAGTACCGGCAGATGCCGGAATAAGGTGCCGGGGGCTACGATGGCGGCATGCCGCCCGCTTCCGCGCTGCTGCTGCACGGCTTCGCCAGCGGCCCGGCGTCGATGTGGCGCTTCCGGGAGTGGCTGGCTGAGCTCGGGTACCAGGCGGAGGCCAGGGCGCAACTCGGGCACGGCGGCCGCGGCCCGGCCGCCGGTTACTCCCTGGCCGCCCTGGCGGCGGACAATCTCGCGATGGGCGATCACGACCTCGTCGTCGGCCACTCCATGGGCGGCGCCACGGCCACGCTGGCCACGGCCCGGCGGCCGGAGTGGGCCGGGCGGCTCGTCCTCGTCGACCCGGCATGGCGGTTCACCACCGCGGACGAGGCCGCCGCCGTGAAGCGGGAGGAGCTCGCCGCCCTGGACCGGGACGCAGGCGAAATCCGCGCCGCGTACTCGGCGTGGGACGAGCGCGACGGCGAGGCGAAGATACAGGAGGTCGCGCGCGTCTGGCGGCCGGCCGTCGAGGGGATCATCGACGCGAACCTGGACGCGGACCTCCGGGACGCGGCGCGGTCGCTGGCGGTGCCCACGCTGGTGATCTGCGGCGACCCGGCGGCCGGCGGGGCCGTCACCCTCGCCGACGGCGACGCCGTGGCATCCGCGAACCCGAACGTGCACCTCGTGCGGATCGCCGGGGCCGGCCACAACCCGCACCGCGACGACCCGGAAGCCGTCCGGCGGGCCCTCCTCGGCTGGCTCGCAGTTCCGCGCTAGCTACCCAGCGCGGAACTGCTCACAGGGAACGCTCCCGGGCCTGCCGCAGTGCCTGCCGCTGTGCGGGGGTCAGCAGGAGCAGGCCGCGCCGGCTCCTCGCCGCTTACCCAGAAGGTTCCTCCCGTTAAAGCGCTGCAGGACCGGGCAGGTAATCAAGGTCGGCTCTGCAGACAGCCGGCAGCGGAGGAAATAATGAGCCAGCACACGGCAAGGCGCGACCCGCATGCGAAGCCTGAAGATGCGGACGTCACCGAGCCCCGGACCCGCCAGGCAGAACACAAGCAAGTCGTGCGGCTACGCCGACCCGTCACTCAGCCGGCCGGCGATGACGGCGTGGGTCCGGATGAGCCGGACGCGGACGGGTTCGAGCTGATCGGCGGCATCGATGACCTGGGCGACGCTGATCTCGGCCCTATCGCCCCGGACGCCCACGACCCGGACGCCGATTCGGGACGGCCCAGGAAATAACCCTGAAGAGCGGATGCGATACCCGAATAGGGCACGATTAGCGCCCATCGCGGGGAGAAATCAGCCCGCCGGTCCCTGGTACGGGCGGGGAAGCAGGAGCCGTAGCGGCTGCCTCGGGTCGCTTCGGTACATCGCGCGTTTCTGCAGCAGGTGCGCGGAAAATGGATGGCGGGGTGGCGTGCGCAGCGCCTAGAGACGCTGTGGCTTGGCGGCTGGGAGTGCGCCGATGAGGCGGTCGAGCTCGGCGTCGGTGTTGTAGTAGTGCACGGAAGCGCGGACGAGATCGGGCAGGCCGCGGTGCGGCAGGTCGAAGCGGGCGTACTCGGCGAGCGAGACGCTGGTGTTGACGCCCTTGGCCGCGAGCCGCGCCTGCACCTCCTGGGCCGGGACGCCGTCCACGGTGAAGGTGACGATTCCGCAGCGTCGCAGGCCCTGGTCATGCACGCGGACACCGTCGATGTCCCGGAGGCGCTCGCGCAGGCTCTGCGCCAGCGCGGTGACGTGGACCTCGATGGCCTCCAGACCCCAGGAAAGGGCGTACTCGACGGCGGTGCCGAGGCCGATCTTGCCGGCGTAGTTCGTTTCCCAGTTCTCGAAGCGCCGTGCGTCGCCACGGATCTCGTAACTGCCGGGCCCGGTCCAGGTCGCAGCGTGCAGGTCGAGGAAGGGCGGCTCCAGATCGTCCAGGAGCTCGCGCCGCACGTACAGGAAACCGGTACCGCGTGGTGCTCGCAGGAACTTCCGGCCGGTGACCGACAGCATGTCGCAGCCGATGCGCTGAACGTCGACCGGCAGCTGGCCGACTGACTGGCAGGCGTCCAGCAGGAACAGCACGCCCGCCTCGCGCGCGACGGCACCGGCCTCCTCCGCCGGGTTCACAAGACCGCCCTGGGTGGGCACATGGGTCATGGCGATGAGCCGCGCCGTGCCCGGATCGCGCTCCAGGCGCTTCTTCAGGTCGGCGACGGAGAACTGGCCGTGCTCGTCATCGTCGACGACTTCGACAACCGCGCCCGTCCGCCGGGCGACCTGAAGAAAAGCGATCACGTTGCTCGCGTACTCGGCGCGGGCGGTGAGGATCCGGTCCCCCGGCTTGAACGGCAGGGAGTAGAACGCCATGTCCCACGCCCGGGTGGCGTTCTCTACCACCGCGATCTCATCCGGCTGGCAGCCGATCAGGCGTGCGATAGCCGGATAGACGGCTTCCACCCGATCGCGGGCGGCAGCGGCCGCCTCGTACCCGCCCAACTGCGCTTCCAGCCGCAGATGGGCGATGACCGCTTCGGTCACGACGGACGGCGGCAGGGCCGCCCCGGCGTTGTTCAGGTGCGCCACCGTCGCTACGCCCGGAGTGTCACGCCGGGCACGTTCGACATCAAAAGCCACATACGTACCCTAACTGACCAAGCCTGCAGGGGCCGGGGGCTGCGCTCGGGCCGCGGGGCAAGTGGGGGATCAGGGGCGGATGGCTGCCTCCGTTCGGTCGAAAAATCTGTTGATCTTCTGGTTGAACTCGGCGGGCTGCTCGGCGAAGCACAGGTGGGAGGCGTCCTCGATGGTGACCAGTTCCGAGCCGGCGATCCGGGCGTGCATGTCGGCCAGGTGGCCCGGGGTGCATTCGTCGTAGCGGCCGCCGACGAGCAGCGCGGGGATCTGGATCTCCGGCAGCCGGTCCATGATGTCCCAGGTCTTCAGGGTGCCGGTGACGGTGAACTCGCTCGGGCCGTTCATCGTGTTGTAGACCTGGTAGCCGGCTTCGGCGAACGAGCGCTCCAGTCCGGCCGGCCACGGGGCCAGGCGGCACACGTGCTTGCGGTAGAAGCCCAGGATGGCGGCCTGGTACTCGGGGCAGGCGGTGAAGCCGGACGCCTCGTGCTCGCGGATCGTCCTCCTGGTTTCCGGGGTTTCCTCGGCGAGCAGTTCCTCGCAGTCGGCGACCCAGCGGATCATGCTGGCCGGGCTGCCGCACAGGGTCAGGCTCACCAGGTCCGGGCGGCGGTCCAGGACGTACTGCATGGCCAGCATGCCGCCCCAGGAACTGCCGAACAGGTGCAGCCGGTCCAGGTGCAGGGCCTCGCGGACCTGGGCCAGTTCCTCGACGAACCGGTCCACCGTCCACAGCGAGAGATCATCAGGACGGTCGGAGCGACCGCAGCCGAGCTGGTCGTAGAAGATGACCCGGCGGTGTTCGGCGAGGGATTCGAGCGGCTCTAGGTAGTAGTGGGTGAAGCCGGGGCCGCCGTGCAGGCAGAGCAGCGGGATCGCGTCTTCGTTGTCGCCGACCGCGCGGTACCAGACCTTGCCGCCGGGGACGTCGATGTGTCCTTCTTCTGCTTTCACGCTGTTCCTCCGCTAGGGGTGGGCTCGGGCGCGACGTCGTCGCTGAAGACCTTCTTCATCTCCGGGAGCCGTTCTGGGTGCCGGGCGTACAGGTAGGCCAGCACGCCCAGGCCGATCACGAACCAGATGCCGATGATCAGGCCGGTCTCGCTGGACGGGTAGCTGAGCGGGGTGACGAACTTCAGGAAGTTCGACCCCAGGCCGAGGGCGGTGAGCCAGGCCGGGACGAAGGCAGCGATGCCGAGGACCGGGATGACCGCGTGCAGCGCGATGTTGAACTCTGACCGGCGCTTGCGCAGGTAGTACAACAGGCAGGACAGGTTGAACACCATGTAGATGGCGATCATGATGCCGGTCAGGATGGTGGCGAAGAAGACGAAGGTGGTGGTCGGCCCGAAGTGGATGCCGACGGGCAGTCCGACGACGAGCGTCAGCACGAGCTGGACGATCACGCCGGTCGACGGCGAGTTCCACTTGGGGTGGAGCCGGGCCAGCGGGCTCGGCAGCAGTCCGATCCTGGCCATGGCGTACCAGGTCCTGGTGGTGGCCAGGGTGCCGGCGTTGCCGTTGGCGAAGGTGGAGTTCAGGATGGCCAGGAACGCGACTACCCAGCCCAGGCCCCAGGCGTCGCGGCCCAGCTGGATCCACGGGCTGCCGCCGCCGAGCGAGCCGAAGCTGACGAACTTGTCCGGGCCGGTGAACACGTCGCCCGCGTAGGTGGTGAACACGTAGAACAGGCCGATGACCAGGCAGGATGCGACCACGGCGACCTGGATGGTGCGTTTGGGGTCTTTGGCTTCCTCGGCGAGCGGGGCGGAGGCCTCGAAGCCGATGAAGGCCAGGATCGTGTAGATCGAGCCGGCCGCGATGCCGGAGAAGCCGTGGTAGCCCTTGATCGTCGCGAAGTGCAGGGTGAAGACGTCGAAGGTGTTGCGGCTGCCGGCCTTGGCGATCAGCCAGACGGCCAGGGCCACGAACACCAGGATCTCGAACAGGCCGAGCAGCGTGCCGGCCCGGGCGCTGACCTGGATGCCGCGGTAGTTCAGGGCGGCCACCAGGATCGCGCCGACGATCATGAAGATGACCCAGGTAGCGGTGAACGGCCAGTTCCACTCGCTGTGGGCGATCGAGCCGATCAGGTACCCGAACAGCACCATCGTGATCGGCCCGAGCAGCGCCTCGACCAGCGCGTAGCCCCAGCCGACGAGGAAGCCGAGCGCGGGGTGGATGGCTTCGGCGGGATAGGTGTAGATGCTGCCGGCGCTCGGCAGGTGCTTGGCGAGCTGGCCGATCGAGGTCGCGACCAGCAGGCACGCGATCAGGGCGAGCAGCACGGCCAGCGGCAGCGCGCCGCCGGCGTAGGTGGCGCCGGCGGCGATCGACAGCGCGACGGCGCCGGCCGGCGCCATGGAAGTGACAGACTGGAACAGGACTTCCCTCAGTCCGATGGCTCCTCTGGCCAGGCCCGTACCGCTGGTAGCCAAAACGTCCTCCTTTGTCCGCTACCTTCGGTGATAGACCGGGCTCCAGGGATTGGCAAGGGGCTGTCGTGGCTGAAGTTACGTACAGGAGCTGATTGAGATGTCACTGTTCCAGCGGGCTCGCGACGTGCTCGCGGCCAAGGCCAACAAGGCGCTCGACGCCGCCGAGAAACCCGACGAGATGCTCGACCTGTCGTACGAGCAGATGCTCGACCAGATCACCAAGGTGAAGCAGGGGCTGGTCGCCATCGCGGCGTCCCGCAAGCAGATCGAGCTGCAGGAACAGCAGCTGCAGCATTCGGTCGACCACCTGCAGGAGCAGGCCAAGACGGCCCTGTCGCTGGGCAAGGAGGATCTGGCCCGGGAGGCGCTGTCGCGTAAGGCCGCCGCCCAGGCCCAGATCACCCCGCTGGAATCGCAGCACGAGCAGCTCGCCGAGCAGGAGGAGAAGCTGGGGCAGACGCTGCAGGCGCTCCAGCAGCGGGTGAACAACTTCCGGTCCCAGAAGGAGGTGCTGAAGGCCCAGTACACCGCGGCCGCCGCTTCGGCCTCCATCAACGAGGAAGTGACCGGGATCTCGACCACGCTGGGCGACTCGGGGGCGGCGCTGGAGCGGGCCCAGGACAAGATCGCGACCATGCAGGCGCGGGCCGGGGCGCTGGACGAGCTGCTGCAGTCCGGGGTGCTCGAGGATGTCGGCGGCGACACCGACGACATCCAGAAGGAGCTGGACGAGGCCGGGACGTCGGCCGACGTGGAGAGCGAGCTGGCGGCGCTGAAGGCTCAGATCGGGCCGGGGATCGTGGTGCCGGAGCTGACCAGCGGGTCGTCGGAGGCGGGCGGGTCTTCGCCGGCGGCAGGCCGATTCGCCGGCGGCAGCCGATTCGCCGGCGGCTTCGGGTGAGCCGGGAAGGTAGCCCGGGGTGCTGGCCGGGGTGCTCGGCTAGAGGCTGACCGGAAGCAGGGGTGCGGGCGGGCGCAGTGAGCTCGGCGGCTTACCGCGTTCTGCCGGAGGGGCCGAAAATCTAGCGTCGTGGTCATGGCACAGACGACCGAACGGAGACACGCCATGACCACGACCCAGGCGACGATCACCCGCCCTTCCGCCCTCAGTAACGCGCCGGCCGGGATCTTCGCCGTGCTCGGCCTCATCGACGTCGCGCTGACCGGCGTCATCGGATCCAAGGACGCCCCGCCGCTGGTGGTCAGCCTGGGCGTCGCCGCCCTCGGGCTCATCACCGTGCTCAGCCTGGTGCCGGCCCGGCGGGGCAGCCGCCGGCGCTGACCGCGATCGTGGTGACGCGGGTGATCTCGGCGATCCTGGCCGTGCCCGCTTTCTTCCTGGACGCTCCGGCCTGGGTGATGGCCGTCGAGGGGTTCGTTATCGTCGCTACTATCGTCGCGCTGATCCTGGTGCGGCGCGAAAGCCGCGGCCTCGCGTGAGCTCCAAGGCGGCGCCCCGCCGTGCTGTTCCATGATCTGCCCCCGGCAAAGCCTCAACTTGAAGTTGAGGCATAACTAGACATAACTGGCTTACTGCGGCATGGCCGGGATGCCACAGCCTGGCTACTACAGGCGGTACGCACCCGCGCCGCTCCGGCTCTATGCTCCATCGATCCGGTTGCGGCCCGCAGACCCGATGGCTGTGACCTCTAACGGATAGATGCCGGAGAGAGCCACTTTCACGGAATCCGGAAGGTGGTTATGACAGGCCTGTTTCGGCTGCTATCAGGGCGGTGGTCTGCTTCAGGGGGCTGGCCTGCGGGATGACCTGCTCGCGGACGGCGGTGAGAAGATCGCGCGGCCGGTACCACTCGCGCATCTGGCTGGTTCCGAATTCGGCGGCCTGCGGGCGCATGGCGTGGCGGCGCAGGGTCTCCGGCAGGTCGACGTCCAGGTAGTAGAAGCGCGACAAGCCGGCGTGGTCATGGTCGAGCCCGGCCAGCATCGTCTCGTACCGGTCGGCATAGAAGATGCCGTCCATGATGGCGTGGTAGCCGTGATCCACTAGCCGGGTCTGCCCGGTGCCCACCGCCATGAGCGTGATCCTAGGGCGGTGGGCCGTTCGGATGCGGCCTGGTGGCCGCGAGGACTACCGGCGGTGGGTTCCGCGGCGGCGCCGTGACGAGGCGGCCTGGGCCGGGGTCTCGGCGGTAGCGTCGCTGGCAGCAGGCGCCTCGGCGGTGTCCGCGTCGACGGCTGGTATCTCAGCGGTAGCCGCCTCGGCAGGGACGTTCTCGGCAGGGACGTTCTCGGCAGTTGTGGCGGCGGGAGCCTGGACCCGCAGCTTCTCGGGCTTGGCTTCTTCGGCCTTGACCTCGGCGTCCGCCTTAGCGTCCTGGGCGGCCGCGTCCGCCTGGGCGGCCTCGGTCTTGGCCTCGGCGGCGTCGGCCTCGGCGGCGGGGCTGGCAGGGGCGGCTTCGGCCTCGGCGGCCTTGTTCTCGGCCCTGGCTTCGGCGTCGGCGGCCTTCGCGTCGGCCGCGGCGGCATTGCCCTCGGCGGCGTTGGCTTCGGTGGCGGCCTTCTGCCGGGCGGCTTCCTCTTCGCTGACCGCGGCTTCGCTGACGGCGGCTTCCCTGACCACGGGCGACTCGACGGTCGCCTCGCGGGGTTCGTCGTCCAGGCCGGGGACCAGGGATACGTTGCTGGCGGCCTGGGGCTCGGCGGCGGCCAGCTCGGCCTCGCGGTGGCTCGGGGCGGCCTCGACGTCCCCTTCTGGCCTGCGCGACAGCACGATGCCGATGATCAGCAGCAGCAGGCCGATGATGCCGGTCGCCAGCGGCAGGAGCGTGCCGACCAGTGACGCCTTGCTGACCTGGTCGTTGTCGAGCGCCACCAGGCCGTCGATACTGGGCTGGGTAGCGGCGAGGTTGGCGCTGAAGAGCACGAGAGCCTGGGAGCCGTCGGTGTTCCTGAGGGTCAGCTTCTCGTTCTGGGTGACGTTGAGCAGCGCGCCGGTCACCGGGTCGATCCAGTAGGTGGTCTGCGTCTGGTAGTACTGCGGCAGCGTGACGGACGCGGCGGCCTGGTTCACCAGCGACCCCGGCACGGTCTGGGTGCCGTTCTGGGTCGGCGCGACGTTCTCGGTGAACTTGTACGCCTGGGTGCCTTCGACATCGCCGATGCCGGCATAGGTGAACGGCACCGCCTTGCTCAGGTTGGTGTCGAAGACGTCGTAGGTCTGCTTCTTGGTGCCGATCGGGAGCACGTAGCCGACGTAACCGGTCTGCTTGACGGAGGAGTTGCCGTTGATGTTCGCACCGCAGCAGTTGACCAGCTGGGCGCTGCGCCGGTTGAAGGCGAATGTCCGCGCGATGCTCTGAACGGCCTGCTTGTTCGTCTGGTCGTAGACGTAGATGAACTGGTTCCACACTGCCGTCGAGGACGAGCCTGCCGCGGCGTTGCCCTTGATGGTGTACGTGGCCTCCATGTTCACGCCGGTCAGCTCGGTCAGCTTGGCCGCGCTGAAATAGGAGGCATTAGGGTCGGTCAGGGTGACGCTGGCGTACTGGTTTAGCGGGAACTTGATCACCTGGCCGGTGACCCAGCTCGTCACGAGCAGGGCAAACACGATGAGACACGTCCCAAGTCCGGCGAGTACCAGCCCGACACGGCGCATCGTTCCTCCCGAAGGCAGCCACTTATTAGGTCAATTACGGAAAAGTTACTTCAGAGTAGTATGGAACACTCTGGGGTATATTGCCCAGCCGTTGTAGCACATCTCGGTAACGAGTACCCGTTTCCTTACGGCGCGGCGGGAATACGAGAGCCCGGCGATCACAGCACCTCGTGCCTGATTCCCGCGGGCCTGATTCCAGGGCGCCGCGCCGTAACGAAACGCGGCGGCGGAGTGGCATAGCGCCGGGTACTTGGAGCCCGTCACGTCGCACCGGTGGGCCGGGATGCCGGTCGCGGCGCGTCAGCGCTGCCCGTACTCGTAGAGCGAGGAGTTGCTGACCGTACCGTTGGACGCCGTGTTCAGCAGGTTCTCGGTGAGCGCCACCGCCCCGACCGCGATCACGATGCCGACGACGATAGCGATGATCAGACGCGACACGGGTGCGCTCCCTCCGGGGTCAATGCCACGGACAGTATCGGCCGACTAAGGCAACTGGCTAGTAACGTCGTCAAAATGTAACACATCGCGAAATCTCTAGCTATCTCGGTATCTGATAAACGACCAGCTCAGGGCGGTATAGAACAGAGCGGCGCCGGGCAGCTGGGAGCCCCGGCCGGGGCAGGCCGGCGTGTCGCGCGCGTCCTGCGTATCCGGCGCGCCGAGCGGGGCACCTTCCGCTACCACGAACCGGATGCGTCTGCCCGCGGCGCCGCGGTCGTCAGGCCGGCCGGGCCAACGAGACCACCGGGGTGCCGGGCCGGTGCCAGGCCGTCGAGATGCCGGGCCTATGGGATCGCCGAGGTGCCGGGCCTATGGGATCGCCGAGGTGCCGGGCCGGGGCCGTTTGCGGCCGCCCAAGCCTTGTGGGCTTGTGATCGTTTTCTTGCGGGCTGTTGGCTTGGATCCGGTCAAATCAACAAAATGTTGCTTACAGATCTTTTCTAGTCGGTTCTTCTGAGTTACTCTCACCGAGGGTCGAATCGGCCCGAACCCTAGCCGGACCGACAAAGCGACCGGGCACGACCTGCCTGTTTGCCGGACGGCACCGACAAGCAAGGAGCCTGAATGCTACGACGATGGGGCATCCTCACGGCCATGCTGACCCTCATGGCCGGGTTGACCCTGGCCACGGGCAGCGCGTCCGCCTCCACCGGGACCATGAACATCAGCCCCGGCGGGCCGATCCACCTGGTCTCCTCGAGCTCGGCCGGCAACGCGAGCGCGCACGGGATCAAGCGCGCGACGGCGACGAGTACCAACTGGTCCGGCTACGCCGCCACCACCGGCACCTACACCAGCGTCTCGGCCAGCTGGACCGAGCCCACCGGTACCTGCAGCGGGAGCGCCAAGTACTCCTCGTTCTGGGTCGGGCTCGACGGCTACAACAGCAGCTCGGTGGAGCAGACCGGCAGCGAGGTCGACTGCTCGGGCAGCCGGGCGCAGTACTACGCCTGGTACGAGATGTACCCGGCCGCCTCGGTCTCGTACTCCAACACGGTGCGCCCCGGTGACCACTTCAACGCCTCGGTGACCTACACCGGCAGCAACCACTTCAGCCTGGTCATCTCGGACACCACCCAGGGCTGGAGCCACACCCACACCGGGACCCTGGCGAACGCGCCCCGGTCTTCGGCCGAGGTCATCGTCGAGGCACCGTGCTGCACCGCCAGCGGCGGCATCCTCCCGCTGGCCGACTTCAACACGGTCAACATCACCGGCTCCCTGGCCAACGGCGCCCCCCTCGGCAACGCGGGCGGCGTGACCGCGATCACCATGATCAACAATTCCGGACAGGACAAGGACACCGTCTCCGCACTCAGCGGCGGCGAGAACTTCAGCGCCCACTGGCTCCGCAGTAACTAACCGGGCAGTGACTGCCTCGGCTGGCTAGCCTGGCTAGCTGAGCCGACGACGGCCCCGCTCCCGCTGACCGCGGGTGCGGGGCCGTCGTGATCTCACGGTCAGGCCGTCGCGACACCGCAGGACGCCGCGCTGCCGCAGGATCCCGCGCTGGCGCACAGGCCGGGACGGATCGGCACGCCGTTGGTGCGCAGCACGTCCCGCACGTCGAGGATCAGCGGGAACACCTCGTGGTTCCAGTCCTCGCCCTGCTCGTCCCAGGCCCGCTGCTCGGCCTCGACGGCCATCCGGTCCTCGGCGAACACGCCCTCGGTGAAGCGCCGGATGAGCGGCCAGGCCGCGTGGATGGCGCCCGGGATCGGCGGCTTCTCGATCATGAGCAGGCCGTAGACGTGGTTGGTGCGCTGCTCGGCGTCCTCGGGCACGTAGGCGACCCAGAGGGAGAACACGGGGAGTTCGGCGTTCTCGGGCACGAGCTGCAGGGTCTGGTAGGGGTACCCGGTGGTGATGGTGACGACGTCGGGCTTGTCCCCGCCCTTGATGCCGTCGGCGGCGAGCAGGTTCGCGCCGCGGTTCCGCTTCCCGCCGCCGTGGGTGAACAGGTACCGGGCCTCCACCGACTGGGCGTCGCTGGTGTAGCCGAGGAGCTTGGGCTGGATCCGGCCGACGATGCCGCGGTGCAGGAACTGGTGGTTCATGTCGAGGAGGTTCTCGTGCATGAACGAGTAGTGGCAGGCGACGGTGCGCGAGAACGTCATCGTCTTGTGCTTCGGCGAGTTGAACTGCGGCAGGTCGGGCAGCGGCGTCACCTCCGCCTTGTCCGGGTCGCCCGGGAAGACGAAGACGAACCCGTAGGCCTCCTTGACCGGGTAGGCGCGCACGCCCTTGGGCGGTCGGCCGGCACCCTTGGGCAGGTACGGGATCTGGGAGATGCGGCCGTTGCCGCGGTAGGCCCAGGCGTGGTAGCAGCAGCGCAGGATGTCGCCTTCGACCACGCCCATGCTCAGCGGGACCTGGCGGTGCGCGCACCGGTCTTCCAGGGCGTAGACCGCGCCGCTCTCACCGCGGTACAAGGCGATGCGCTGGCCGGCGAACGTGGCCGCGAACGTCTTGCCCTTACGGACCTTGGCCGCCACCGCGACCGGATACCAGAAATCCGGGTTGATCCCGGTACGCCGCAGGTCGGCCTGCGTTTCGGTGACTACTGCGGCCGTAGTGCCGGCTGCGGCCGCAGCCGTATCCGCGGCGCTGGCGTCGGTCTCGTTGGCTTCGCCTTGAGCGGGAAGCGTCTCGGTCATGTTCCATCCCCCTACAAGATCGGATTCACCTCGTTCAGAGGGATCCGCGGAGGCGCTGATACAACCGTTTCAGCGGAGACCGGTGATGACGCGCTTCAGGGCATCCAGCCGCGAGGGCGCGCACCACGCGGCACTGCTGTCACAGCGCCCGTTATCGAGGATGGTAACCCGCGGAGAACATGCGACGACCATCCACGACAACACGAAGCAGTCTCGTTAGCTGAAGATCGGGGTGGCGGTCCGGGTCTGATGCCGGCGCTCCTTGCTCCGGCTGGGATTCGCTCCTCTTACGTGGTGGATCCGCGGTGATGCACCGGAGGACGGACAGAACGGGTTACGAGGCTGGAAGGCGGAGCCAGATGGTGGTGTCGGGGGGGATGGTGCTGTCGGGCAGGGGGGTGCTGTCGGGCAGGGAGGTGCTGGTGAGGAGGGGGGTGCTGGTGAGGAGGAGGTCGCCGGCCGGGAGGGCTACCGGGGACGGGGAGAGGTTGGCGACGCAGGCGATGTGGCCGCGGGTGAAGGACAGGACGCCGGCGGGGGCGGGGAGCCAGGTCATGGGGGTGTCGGCCGGGAACTCGGTGCGGCGCAGGTGGAGGGCCTGGCGGTAGAGGGTGAGCATGGAGGCGGGGTCGGCGGACTCGGCCTGGACGGTCAGGGAGTGCCAGGCCTGGGGCTGCGGGAGCCAGGGCTCCTTGCGGGCGGCGGGCGGGGAGAAGCCGAACGGGGGCTCGGTGCCGGACCAGGGAAGCGGGACGCGGCTGCCGTCGCGGCCGGGGTCGGCGCCGTTGGTGCGGTGCCAGATCGGGTCCTGGCGCTTGGCGGCGGGGAGGTCCTCGACCTCCCACAGGCCGAGTTCCTCGCCCTGGTAGAGGTAGACCGAGCCGGGCAGGGCCATGGTGAGCAGGGCGGCGGCGCGGGCCCGGCGGGTGCCGAGGGCCAGGTCGACGGGCTGGCTGTGGTCGCGGCGGTCCAGGGCGAAGGACGTGTCGGCGCGGCCGTACCTGGACACGTGGCGGTCCACGTCGTGGTTGGACAGGACCCAGGTGGCGGGGGCGCCGGCGGCGGCGTGGAAGGCCAGCGTGCCGTCGATGACCTCGCGCAGGCTGGCGGCGTCCCAGGGGCAGCACAGGTACGGGAAGTTGAACACCGTGTGCAGTTCGTCGGGATGCAGGTACCGGGCCATCCGGGTGGCGTCGGGCAGCCAGATCTCGCCGATCAGCACCCGGCCGGGGTACTGGTCGGCGACCGGCGCCAGGCCCGGTAGATGTCGTGCACGTCGTCGCGGTCGGTGTAGGGCGACGGGTCGTCCAGGCGCGGTCTCCGGCAGCGCCGGGTCCTTGGTCAGCAGGGCGGCCGAGTCGATCCTGATGCCGTCCACGCCGCGGTCGAACCAGAACCGCAGGATGTCCTCGAACTCGGCCCGGACCTCGGGATTGCCCCAGTTGAAGTCGGGCTGCTCGGGCGCGAACAGGTGCAGGTACCACTCCCCCGGCGTGCCGTCGGGCGCGGTCGTCCTGGTCCAGGCCGGGCCGCCGAAGATCGACTGCCAGTCGTTGGGCGGCAGGTCGCCGTGCTCGCCGCGGCCGGGGCGGAACCAGAACCGGGCGCGCTCGGCCGATCCGGGCGGCGCGGCCAGGGCCGCGGCGAACCAGCGGTGCTGGTCCGAGCAGTGGTTCGGGACGATGTCGATGATCGTCCTGATCCCGTGCCGGTGCCCCTCGGCGATCAGCGCGTCGGCGTCGGCGAGGGTGCCGAAGGCCGGGTCGATGGAGCGGTAGTCGGCCACGTCGTAGCCCGCGTCCGAGCGCGGGGACGGGTACCACGGGCTGTACCAGATCGCGTCGATGCCGAGCTCGGCGAGATAGGGCAGCCGGGCGCGGACGCCGGCCAGGTCGCCGATCCCGTCGCCGTCGCTGTCGGCGAAGCTCTGCACGTAGAGCTCGTAGATCGCGGCGCTCTGCCACCAAAGACGGGGCCACCCGTTTGACTCAGTCATGGATCCCTTGCTTCTTAGCCCTTGAGACTGCCTGCGGTGAGGCCGGACAGGATATTGCGCTGGAAGAACAGGAAGAAAACCAGCGTGGGCACCGCGGCCATGGCGGACGCGGCGAGCACCAGGTTCTGCTGGGTCGTGCTGGCGGCCTCGAAGATGCCGACGTTCAGGGTCTCCCGGTTCGGGTTGTACCCGTACTCGACGAGCAGCGGCCACAGGAAGTCCTTCCAGACCGCGACCAGGGAGAAGATCGAGACCACGCCGATGATCGGCCGGGAGATGGGCAGCACGACCGAGCGCAGGGTCCGCAGCGGGGACGCGCCGTCGATGGCCGCGGCGGCCAGGAGCTCGGTCGGTATCGAGTCGAAGAACCGCTTGAGCAGGAAGATGTTGAACGCGTTGGCCACCGAGGGCAGCCAGATCGCCTCCGGCGACCCGATCAGGTTCAGGTGCAGGATCGGCAGGTCCGAGACGGTCACGTACTGCGGCACCAGCAGCACGGTCGACGGGATCATCAAGGTCGCCAGCATCAGCGCGAAGATGAGGTTGCCGAGCACCGGGCGCAGCCGGGACAGCGAGTAGGCGGCGGCCACGTCGAAGACCAGCTGGAACGCCAGCGCCCCGAAGGCGTAGTAGAGCGTGTTGACCAGCAGCCGGCCGATGCCCACCCGGCCCCACGCGGAGGTATAGGTGCCCGGGTGCACGTGGGCCGGGATGATGGTCGGCGGCACCTGGACCGCTTCGGAAGTGGACTTGAGCCCGTCGGTGAACAGGAAGTACAGCGGGCCGATGAAGATCAGGGTGAAGATCACCACCACCAGCGTCAGGAGCACCCGGTAGGTGACCTGGTGGCGGTTCAGCTGGGCGCTGGAGACCAGCGACCTGGCCTGCGGGCTCGGTCATCGGGTCGCCTCCCGGTCGCGGGTCAGCCACAGGTAGGCGCCGGAGAAGGTGGCCAGGACCAGCATGAGGACCACGCCGAGGGCCGACGCGCTGTTGTAGTTGCTGGCCCCGCTCAGCGCGAACGCGTACTGGTAGATGAGGTTGACCACGGACAGCGTGTTGTTGTTCACCCCGGCGCCGCCGTTGGTCAAGATGAAGGCCTCGACGAACATCTGCATGGTGGCGACGATCTGCAGCAGGAGCAGCATCGACAGGATCAGCCGGGTCTGCGGGATCGTGATGTGCCTGATCTTGCGCAGCAGCCCGGCGCCGTCCAGCTCGGCGGCCTCGTAGAGCTCGCCCGGGATGTTCTGCAGCGCGGCCAGGTAGATCAGCGTCGCGCCGCCCATGTTCATCCAGGTGGCGGCGATCACCACCGAGATCATGGCCATGCTGGGGATCCCGGTGCCGGACGACTGCACCCACTGGGACACCGGCAGGTGCAGGTGCCGCAGGATGTCGTTGAACAGGCCGTAGGTCGGGTCGTAGAAGTAGGCGAAGAGCAGCAGCGCCGAGGTCGGCGGCAGCATCACCGGCAGGTAGACCAGGCAGCGCAGGTAGCCCTGGGCGTGCCGGAGCTCGTTGAGCAAGATGGCCACGAAGAACGGCACCGCGTAGCCGACGATCAGCGCGAGCACGGTGAACTCGAGCGTGTTCTTCCAGGCCGTCCAGAAGGTCGGGTCATGGAAGATGCGGTGGTAGTTGGCCCAGCCCGCCCAGCTGGTCACGCCCAGCTGGGTCTTCTGGAAGCTCAGCACGATCTCCCGGCAGATCGGGTACCAGGAGAAGAACGCGAAGCACAGGACGGCGCCGATCAGGAACCCGTGCGCGGAGGCGTTGCGCCGGACCTGGGCGGCGAGCCGGTCCCCGGCGCGTGACCGCGCCGGGGACAGCGTCCCTGCCTGACGGAGGGTGGCCAGCTCAGCCACTGTTGGCCAGGATCTGGTTGACCTGGGTGGTCGCGGTCGCGAGCAGCTGGGTGATGTTCGCGTTCGGGTTGGTCAGCACGGACAGCATGACCGGGTCGAGGGTCTTGTAGACGGCCTGCGCGTCGGCCGGCTCGCCCATCGCCAGCTCATGGGCGTTGGCGAAGGTGGAGTAGAAGTCCGGGTTGACGGTCGCGCTGGCGTCCTGCAGCTTCTGGTACTTGGCCAGGGTGGCGCCGGTGAACAGCTGCGGCTCGGGGAAGCCGACCGGGAAGCCGTCGGCCTTCTGCCGGACGAAGTTGAACTGGCCGGTGCCGGGGGTCAGGTACTCGAAGTTCATCCACTTGATGCCGGCCTCGATCTGGGCCGGGGTGTCGTGCTTGGCGAACATGTAGTCGTTGCCGCCGGACAGCGAGCCCGCCGGGGTGCCGGAGGTGCTGGGTATCGGGCCCATGCCGTAGTCGTTGATGTGGCCGCCGTCCTGCGGGACGATCACGTTGTAGATGTCGTCGGGGGCGGCGATGTACATGCCGAGCTTGTTCGCGGCCATCTGCTTCTGCAGGGTGCCCCAGGCGAGCTGCTGGGTCGGGCTCATGCTGTGGTCGACGAAGCGCATCTGGTGCAGCGCCTGCAGGATCGGCCTTGCCCTGGTCGGAGTTGAACGCCGCGGCGCTGCCGGCCTCGTTGGTCATGTGACCGCCCTCGGCGTCGATCTCGGAGGAGAAGTGCCAGCCTCCGTTGTTGCCGGCGCTGTAGTCGCCGTAGCCGTAGATGCCCTGGCCGAGCTTGGTGATCGCCTTGGCGTCGGCCTCGACCTGGGCCCAGGTGGTGGGCGGCTGGTCGGGGTTGAGCCCGGCCTGCTTGAACAGCGCCCGGTTGATGACCAGGCCCTGGGTGTAGTTGACGGTGGGCAGCCCGTAGAGCGTCTTGCCCGCGGTCACCGCGGCCAGCGCGGTCGGCTCGATGTCCTTCAGGGTGGGTACCGTCTTGGTGTTCACGTACGACGTGATGTCGGCGGCCTGGCCCGCGTCCAGGACCTGGTTCCGGTCGGTGAAGTAGGTGTAGAAGAGGTTCGGCTCGTTGCCGGCCCGCAGCATCGCGGTGAACGAGGCCGGGACCTCGCAGGGGTTCTCGAAGACGCTGTTGACGGTGATGTTCGGGTTCTGCTTCTCGAAGATGGCGACGTCGGCGAGCCACTCCTTGTGCTGCACCGGAGAGCTCGCGGGCGGTGCGCAGTCGACGCTGATCGTCACGTGGCCGCCGCTGCTGCCGCCGCTGGCGGCGGGACTGCTGGAGCAGGCCGCCGCCGCGAGCCCGAGAGCCGCGAAGACGGTGAAACCGGCCAGCTGGCGGCGGCTGGAGGCGCTGGGGTCCTTGGGGCCGTGTCGTCGGTGAAGCCGTCTGATCATCGACTCACCCTTTCTGGGCTGGAAAATATCGATAGCTCAACATACGTATTAGTATTTTTGAACGCAATATCTCTACGAAAAACTGCAAAGACACAACTTGGTTACGACGCCAGCGATCCAGCGGACGCCCTGGCAGGCTGACCTGGGCTTTCGTCATTCTTGCGCGAATTCCGGCATCGCTTGCGTATTCCTGCGGAAAGCCAAGGGCTCAGCCGACAGAGACTTACGGCAAGCGATAGTCGTCCGGTACGGAAGATTTCAGTAAGGAAGTGAGTCAGATCACGCAAAAACTTGCGGCTTCATGTCGTATCTTTGCAGCATGACGCGCGTACCCACCCGGCGGCTGGCTGACGTGGCCAGGAAGGTCGGGGTCAGCGAGGCCACCGTGAGCCGGGTCCTCAACGGCAAGGCCGGGGTGTCGGACAGCACCCGGGAGGCGGTGCTGACCGCCCTGGACGTGCTCGGCTACGAGCGGCCGACCCAGCTGCGGGGCGAGCGGGCCCGGCTGATCGGCCTGGTGCTGCCCGAGCTGCAGAACCCGATCTTCCCGGCCCTGGCCGAGGTGATCGGCGGCGCGCTGGCTCAGCGCGGCTTCACCCCGGTGCTGTGCACCCGGACGGCCGGCGGCCTGTCCGAGGCGGACTACGTCGGCATGCTGCTGGATCAGCACGTGTCCGGGGTCGTGTTCGCCGGCGGGCACTGCGGCGAGGCGAATGCCCCGCACGAGCACTACCGGCTGCTGCGCAGCCGCGGCATCCCGGTCGTGCTGCTCCACGCGGCCGTCGACGACCTGGCCTTCCCGGTCGTGTCGACCGACGACGTGACCGCCACCGGCCAGGCCTACGACCACCTGGCCTCGCTCGGCCACCGGCGGATCGGCCTGGTGGTGGGGCCCGCCGACCACGTGCCGTCGCGCCGCAAGCTGGCCGGGTTCACCGAGCGGGCCCGGCTGGCCGCGGGGGCGGCGCCAACCGGGACGGCGCCCGCCGGGACGATGGCCGCGGCGGACGGCGGGGCGCCGGCCCCGGTCGAGCACGCCATGTTCTCCCTGGAGGGCGGGCAGGCCGCCACCACGCGCCTGCTGCGGCACGGTGTCACCGGCGTGATCTGCGGCAGTGACGTGCTGGCGCTCGGCGCCATCCGGGCGGTCCGGCGGGCGGGCCTGTCGGTGCCCGGCGACGTCTCGGTGGTCGGGTACGACGACTCGGCGTTCATGAACTGCACCGACCCGCCGCTGACCACGGTCAGGCAGCCGATCGAGGCGATGGGCAAGGCGGCGGTCACCCTGCTGGTGAGCCAGATCGAGAACATGGCGGTCTACCCGGAGGAACTGCTCTTCGAGCCCGAGCTCGTCGTTCGCGGCTCGACCGGGCGCGGGCCGGTGGTCACGAGCCCCGTGGTCACGAGCCCGGTGGTCACGAGCTGAGCACGGCCGAGGCGGCGGGCGCCGCGACCGGGCCCGGCGTATGCGATCATGGGTCGCACGGTCCGCCGCGTCGGCGTTTTTCCTATCTTTGGCCCGGATTCAGCATTACCCTGGAGCCAGCGAGCGGAGGATGAGCCGTAGCGGCCATGCGGGGGCCTGACCGTGGCCTGGATCTGTGGTATGTGTAAATCTTGCGAACCGGTGCAGGCTGGCGCGTGCATGACAGTTAGGTGGGGGTGACCAGTTTGGCGGCGCTACAGCCCGGCGATCCCCAGCGCATAGGGCCTTACGTGCTGCTCGGGAGACTGGGCAGCGGCGGGATGGGCCGGGTCTACCTGGCTCGCTCTCCTGGCGGCCGCATGGTGGCGGTCAAGGTCATCCGCTCCAACCTGGCCGAGGACGCCGGCTTCCGGGCCCGCTTCGCGCGCGAGGTCTCGGCCGCGCGCAAGGTGGGCGGCCTGTTCACCGCGGCGGTCGTCGACGCCGACGTCGAAGGCCCGGTGCCCTGGCTGGTCACGGCCTACGTGCCCGGCAACTCGCTGTCCGACGCGATCGAGCGGCAGGGCCCGCTGCCCGAGGCCTCCGTGCTGGCACTGGCCGCCGGGCTGGCCGAGGGGCTGATCGCCATCCACGCGGCGGGCGTCATCCACCGCGACCTCAAGCCGTCCAACGTGCTGCTGGCCCAGGACGGTCCGCGGATCATCGACTTCGGCATCTCCTCCGCCGCCGGGGCCACCGCGCTGACCGGTACCGGCTTCATGATCGGCTCGCCCGGATTCATGTCGCCCGAGCAGGCCGAGGGCCTCACCGTCGGCCCCGCCAGCGACATCTTCAGCCTGGCGGGCGTGCTCATCTACGCCTCCCGGGGCGAGGGCCCGTTCGGCACCGGCGACACCGCCGCGCTGCTCTACCGCGTGGTGCACGGCAAGCCGACCACCGATAACGTCCCGGATCACCTGCGGCCGCTGATCAAGCGGAGCCTGTCGCGGGATCCCAAGCGCCGGCCCTCGGCGACCCAGTTCCTCTCCGAGCTTTCCGCCGCGTACCCGTTGGCCGCCGACCTGAGCAACTGGCTGCCCCCGGACATGCTCGACCCGCGGCGGCCGGCACCGCCTCCGGCGAGGGCAGCCTGCACCCGCAGGCCGGGAGCCTGCACCCGTCCTCGCCCGGCTCGTACCAGTCGGGGAACCAGCCGGCGCCGTCCCAGCAGAGCCTGTACCCGTCCTACGGGGGCGGCTCGATGGCGGATCCGGTGGCGCCGGCCGCCGCCTCGATGGCCATGGCCGCCGACGCGGGCCACGACGAGCCCCCGACCGGCGGCAACGCCATGGCCGACCCGCCGACCCGGACCACGTTGTCCACGCCGACGCCGCCGCCGCCCACCACCGGATCCCCGGGCTACTCGCAGGGCCCCAGGGTACGGAGACCCGCAGGCCCCGCAGTACCCGGGCCAGCAGGGCTACCCCGGCCAGCAGGGCTCGGGCCAGCAGGGCTACCCGGGCAGAGCTACCCGGGCCAGCAGGATTCGGGCCAGCAGGCCTACCCGGGCCAGCAGGGGTACTCGGGGCAGCAGCAGGCCTACTCCGGGCCAGCAGAACACGGGCGGTCAGCAGTACCCCGAGCCGCAGGGCTACCGGACGGGCCAGGGCGACCCGGTCGCGCCCGGGTACGGCGGCCAGCCAGGGGGCCAGCAGGCGGCTCGTGGTGGGGCGGCCAGCAGCCGGGCGGGCCAGGCAGCCGTGCCGGGCCGGGCATGCCCGGCCAGGGGATTCCCGGGGCCGAGCAGTGGTACGGCCCGGGTACCCCGCAGGGACCTCAGCGCAAGCGGCCCAGGTGGCTGGCCCCGGTCGCGGCGGCCGCCGCGATCGTGGTGATCATCGTGGTGCTGGTCGTGGTGCTCAGCCCCAGCTCGCCCAAGAACACGGCCGGGTCGGGCACCAGCCCGTCGCCCAGTCAGTCGGCCAGCCAGTCCCAGAGCGCCTCGACGTCGCCCTCCCCCACCGGCAGCCCCACCCCGACCACGGGCCAGCTCCCGCTCTCGCAGTTCCAGGTCGGCGACTGCCTGACCGGGTCGAACCTGCAGCTGAACAAGACGACGCCGTGGCCGAAGCTGAGCACGGCGGTGCCGTGCTCCCAGAGCCACACCGCCGAGGTGTTCCTGTCCAACGACACCTACTGGACGAAGAGCACCCCGTTCCCGGGCGCCAAGGGCATCACGGCGGACGCCAAGGCGGCCTGCAACAAGGCCTTCGAGTCCTACGTCGGGATCGCGTACTCCAAGTCGGTGTACACCTGGACCGACATCGTCCCGGACGCGTCCACGTGGCCGGGCGGCGACCGGGCCCTGCACTGCGTGGCGTACTACTCGACCGACGCCAATCCGTCGGGCGAGTTCATGACCGCCTCGATCAAGGGGACCGCCAAGTAAGCTCGCCGGATTCGGCGGGGCGGGCACCGTCCTCGTTCGGCTTCATGGTCTTCGGGTTTTTCGGGCTGATGTCGGGGCGCTCGCGGATGCCGAAGATGTCGCGGAGCGCGGTCAGCGCGGCTAGTTCGCCGCAGCGGCCGTGCACCCCGGGGACCGGCGGGGTGGCCGAGGAGCACAGGTAGACGCCGCGGGCGGGCGTCCGGTACGGGTTCCAGCGGGCCACCGGGCGCAGCACGGTCTGCCGCAGCGTCTGCGCGCCGACGGCGATGTCGCCGCCGACGTAGTTCGGGTTGGCCGCCTCCTCGTCGGTGGCGGTCCGCACGGCGCGGGCCAGGACGAGGTCACGGAAGCCGGGGGCGAACCGCTCGATCTGCGCCTCGATCCGGCTGGTCATGTCGACGTCCGAGCCGGACGGCACGTGGCAGTAGGCCCACAGGGTCTGCGCGCCGGCCGGGGCGCGGGAGGGGTCGGCCGCGCCGGGCTGGACCACCAGCACGTACGGGGCGTCCGGGTGCTTGCCCGCGGCCACCTCGGCCTCGGCCACGGCGACCTGCTCGAACGGGCCGCCCAGGTGCAGGGTGCCGGCCCGGCGGCAGTCCTCGTTGGTCCACGGCACCGGGCCGGACAGCGCGTAGTCGATCTTGCAGACGCCGGGACCGTAGCGGAACCGGCGCAGCCCGGCCCGGTACCGGCCGGGCAGCCGGTCGCCGGCCAGCCGGTCCAGCGATTTCGGCGAGACGTCGAGCAGGATCGCCCGGGCGGCGGGGAGCTCGGCCAGGGATCCGACCCAGCGGCCGGTCTCGATGGTGCCGCCCATGGCGCGCAGGGCGTCGGCCATCGCGTCGGTGATCCGGGCGCTGCCGCCCGCCACCACCGGCCAGCCGACCGCGTGGGCCAGGCCGGTCAGCATCAGCCCGACGCCCGCGGTGGGCACCGCGGTGAGCGGCATCATGGCGTGGGCGGCGGCGCCCGCCATGATCGCGCGGGCCTCGTCGGTGTGCCAGCGCCGGGCCACCACCGACGCCGGCAGGATCGCGCGGCGGCCGTAGTTCGCGGCGGCGAACGGGTGGGCCGGGGGCGTGCGCAGCGGGGCCAGGATGGCCTGGCAGATCTCGTCCATGTGGCTGGCCAGCGGGCCGTACAGGCGGCGGTAGGCGCGGCCGTCGGCACCGAGACGGCCGGCCGTCTCGGCCACCGAGCGGGTCACGATCGCGGCCCGGCCGTCGTCGAGGGGATGGGCGAACTCCACCTCGGGGAAGGCCAGCGTGACCCCGCGCTCGGTCAGGCCGAAGCGCTGGAAGAACGGGGAGGCGACGGCCAGCGGGTGGGCGGCCGAGCAGACGTCGTGCCGGAAGCCGGGCAGGGTCAGCTCCTCGGTCCGGCAGCCGCCGCCGATCGTGGGCGCGCCCTCGACGAGGTGCACCGATATTCCGGCGGCGGCCAGGGTCACGGCGGCAGCGAGCCCGTTGGGACCGCTGCCGACGACAACCGCGTCAGGACTTGAAGGCGCCATGCTTAAGGGTACGGCGCAGGCCCGTGACCGGCGCGGCGAGGGTCTGCAGCATGCTGCGCACCATCGAGTTGTGCCACACGTTCCTGGCGTGCCGCCACTGGCGCTTGGAGTCCACGCAGGTGCTGCGGGTCTCGACCGCCGGCTCGGCGACGCCGAGCCGCTGGCCGAGCGCGGTCAGCGTGGCCGCCCAGAACTTGTCTTCCTTGCGGTGCCCGACCATGATCATGGAGATCTCGTACAGCGGGTCGTTGGCCCGCATCAGCACCTGGGCCTGGACGATGGTGGCATCGCCTTCGCGTTCGGCGGAGAAGGTGATCCAGCCCGCGAACATGTGGCCCTGGGGGGTCATGAGAGTGAACGACTCGGCGTCGGCGTACAGCACGAACACCCCGGTGGAGAGCTTGACGCCGCCGCCGATGGCCAGGTCGAGCAGGGCCACGTCGCCGGGGTTGATGCCGGTCAGGGCGCCGGCGAAGCGGTTGCCCTTCGGCCAGAACTCCGGGAAGTGCTCGCGCCAGGTGGCGATGGCCTGCTCCGGCGGGATCTGCCCGGCGTCCATCCGGTAGGTCTTCTGCCACATCTTGCCGAAGCCCTGCACCGGTCCGGTGAGGCGCCGTCCGGCGACGTTGGTGCCGCGGACGCCCTCCCGCGGGTCGACCACGAGGCGGTCGATCTTCTTCGCCCAGCTCGCGGCATCCCGGGGGGGCGTTGCTGCCTCGCGGTGACTCAGGCCGATCTGCTCGGCCGAGGCCACCTTTTCCGGACCTGCTGTTTCTGTCATGGCCCCTACCTCACGACGCCGCTGAGCGCCGATTCCTCGCTGTCGTAGATGGTGATCGCCTCGTCGAGCCTGGTCAGCTCGAAGATCTCGCGATAGTGCTCGCTCAGCCCGTAGGCGGCGAGCTGCTGGCGCTGCCGGTTGGCCCGGACCAGCAAGGTCACGAGCATGCCGATGCCGCCGCTGTTCATGTACTCCAGGCCGGCGAAGTTCAGCACCAGCCTGCTCGTCGCCCCGCCGCCGGCGGCCTCGTAGGCCGACATGAGCATGGGTTCGCAGGCCGCGGTGACCTCGCCCCTGATGTCGACGACGGCCGTGGTCTCGCCGACCCGGCGAACGTCCATCGTCAGCGCTGGTGCGCTCATTGAAGTTCCTCCCCTTGGGTGTGGTCGCCCGCCCGGCTCAGGCCGCGGGCGGGGTGAGCTGGCTGACGGCGCGGTCGAGATCAGGGAAGAGCTCGATGAAGTCCGACAGCCGGGTGATGTCGAAGATCTCGCGGTAATGCGGGGACAGCCCGCTCGCGACGACCTTCCTGCGTTCGGCCCGCGCCCGGGCGAGGACGCTGACGATGAGCGCGATGCCCGTGGAGTTGATGTAATCCACCGCGGCGAAGTCGAGCACCACGGTGCTGGTGCCGGGGCCCTCGGTCACCGCCCGCTCGTACGCGCTGGTCAGGACCGTGGCGGCGGAGCCGTCGACCTCGCCGGACAGCTCGATGACAGCGGTTCCGGGCAGCACCCGGGTCGTGGCCTCACATGTGCTCGTCATGTGCCGCACCTCCAGTTCGCATGGTCAGCCAGATGGTGTGCCGCTGGCCGTCCGTTGTTACCTCCATGGCGTCGACCATGTTGCGGATGAGGAACAGGCCCCAGCCGCGCGGGCTCTGGTCGCCGTCGAGCTTGCGGACGAGATCGGGCTCTTCCGGGCCGACGCCGGCCTGCGCCTGAAGTCCGCCCTGGTCGGTGATCGCGACGATGATCCGGTCGCCGTCCTGGGTCACCTCGACCTCGACCGGGATCTCCGGGCGGTTCCCGTTGCCGTGCTCGATGGCGTTCATCGTGGCCTCGGCGACCGCGGTCTTCAGCCGTTCCAGCTTGCGGCCCTCCAGGCCGAGGTCCTTGACCGTCCCGGCGACCCGGGCCAGCGCCTGGCGTTCGTTGCCCGGCTCGCTGGCCAGGGTGAACGTGTCGAGCTGGCGCGGGGCTACTTGTGTCATCACGCTTCTCCCCGTCGGTGGCCTTCTGTTCCTGACACCCAGGCCGACGGCGAGCGCTGCAGCGACACCAGCGTGATGTCGTCCTCCTGCTCGTGCTCGGGCCCGGTGAACTCACCGAGCTCGGTCAGGCACAGGTCGATGAGGGCCTCCCCCGAGGGTCCCTTGCCGACCAGTTGCGCCACCCGCGGGAAGCCGAACATCTCGCGGTCCGGCGCGTGGGCCTCGGCCAGCCCGTCGCTGTGCAGCAGGGCGCAGTCGCCCGGCTCGAACTGGAAGCTCTTCTCCTCGTAGTCCATGCCGGGCATCAGCCCGAGCGGCATGCCGCGCGCCCGCAGTTCCTTGACGCCCTCCTGGGTCCGCACGTACGGGACGTCGTGCCCGGCGTTGGCAAACTCCACCTGGCCGCTGGCCGGGTCGAGCACCAGCGCCAGGCAGGTGACGAACATGTGGGCCGGGATGTCGGCGCAGAGCATGTCGTTGACGTGGCCGAGGACCTGGCCGGGCGAGATGAGCCGGGGCGCGGCGTCCCGGAGCAGGGCGTGCGTGCTCGCCATGACCAGCGCGGCCGGGATGCCCTTGTCGGTGACGTCGCCGACCACGAACATGACCCGGCCGTCCGGCAGCGGGATGAAGTCGTAGAAGTCGCCGCCGACCGTCCGGGCCGGCCGGTAGAACGCGGCCACGTGCCAGCTGGGCAGGTCGGGCAGGGTCTTCGGGAGGAACTGCTGCTGGATGATCTGCGCGATCTTCAGCTCCTGCTCGATCCGCTCCCGCTGCCTGGCTTCGGCCTGCTGCTGCCGGACCAGCTGGCCGACCCGCATGGCGGGGGCCGCGAGGCCGGCCAGCGAGTTGAGCAGCCGCAGGTCGTCGGTGGAGTAGCCGCGTTCTGACCTTCTCGGTCCCAGGCTCAGCAGGCCCACGAGGCTGCCGGAGGAGATCAGCGGGACCACCAGGACCACGCCGGCCTCGCGCAGGGCCTTCAGGGCCGGGGACTGGAGCTGCAGCCCGGTGATGTCCACCGCGCTGGCCGCGCTGAGCAGGTAGCCGACCAGCGGGTCGTTCGAGGCCAGGTCGAGCTCGGGCCCGGCCGCCATCACGCTCGGCGCCCGGGGGGTCGTGACGACGGCCGCCGACGGCGTGCGCCGCAGCCACCCGCGGACCCGGCTGGATCTTGGCTCGCGGCCGTTCCGCGGCTGGTCTTCTGCGACTTCTGCGACCGGCTCCGCTTCGGGCGTCGTGACCTGGATCTCGCGGTCCGCCGCGGCGATACCGCTGGTGCTGCTCCCCACCTGCTGCGCCATGTCACTCTCCGGGTCTCGTCTGCGACACATCATCAGCCTAGGAAGTAGGCGATACGAGATCGTTACGGCAGTCAACCCCCTGGGGCTGTTTTTTTACGCCGGTGCGTTACGGTGACCCTTGATGGCAACGGAGCTCAGCCTCGCCCTGCTCGGACCGCCGGTGGTCAGGCGAGATGGCGCGCCGGTCACCTTCGACACGAGGAAGGCGACGGCGCTGCTCGCGCTGCTCGCGGTGACCGGCCGCGAGTACACCCGCGAGCAGCTGGCCGACCTGCTGTGGCCCGAGGCGGACAGCGCCAAGGGACGGGCCTCGCTGCGGCGCACGCTGTCGGTGACCGCCGCCGTGATGGGCGACGGGCTGGTCATCAGCCGCGCGGCGGTCGCGCTGGACCCGGCCGTGGTCCGGGTTGACGTGACCGAGTTCGGCACGCTGATCGGGCGGCCGGACGCCGCGTCGCTGGAGCGGGCGGTCACGCTGTACCGGTCGGACTTCCTGGCCGGGTTCACCCTGCGCGACTGCCCGGACTTCGAGGAGTGGCAGGCCTCGGTGAGCGAGGAGCTCCGGCAGGCGCTCGCGCGCGGGCTGCAGCGGCTGGTCGCGGCGTGCATCGCCGACGGGGCGCTGGAGCGGGCGGCCGGGCACGCCCGGCGCTGGCTGGCAGCTCGACCCGCTGCACGAGCCCGCCCACCAGGCGATCATCCGGCTGCATGGCTGGGCCGGGCAGCGTTCGGCGGCCATGAGGCAGTACCGGTCCCTGGTGCGGGTGCTGGACCGGGAGCTGGCCGTCCGGCCGCTGCCGGAGACGACGCGGCTCTACGACGACGTGCGGGCCGGGCGGCTCGGCCCGCCTCCGGTTCCGGCCTCGCCGCCGGTTCCGGCCGTGGCCTCCGGTTCCGGGATCGGCTCCGGCTCCGGCACCGGTTCCGGCTGCGGCCGCGGCCGGGGCGGCCGGGGCGTGGCCGCTGGTCGGGCGGGCGGCCGAGCTGGCCGCCCTGCGCCGGCCTGGCGGGCCGCGGGCGGCGGCGGCCGGGTGGTGGCCATCGCCGGCCAGGCCGGCAGCGGCAAGACGCGCCTCATCACCGAGCTGCGCGACGAGGCGGCCGCGGCCGGGGCCGTCGTGCTGGCGGCGACGCTGCCACGACGGCGAGACCGGGCTGCCGTTCGTGCTGGCCGCCGACCTGCTGCGGACCGCGCTGGCGATCCGCCCGGAGCTGCCGGACGCGCTCCCGGCGCAGACCGCCGCGATGGCCGGGCGGCTGGTCCCGGCGCTGGCCGCCGCCGACCCGGCCGCGCCGCCGCTGGACAGCCCGATGGCGGTGACCAGGCTGTACGCGGCGATCGCGGATACCCTGCGGGCGGCCGCCACGCCGGCCGCGGCCGGCGGGCCGCCCGGGATCGTGGTGGTGGAGGACGTGCAGTGGGCGGACAGCTCCTCGCTGGGCCTGCTCGCCTACCTGGTGCGCCGGCTGGCCGGCTGGCCGCTGCTGCTCGTGCTGAGCTGGCAGCCCGAACAGGCGGGCAGGCTGCGGGTGCTGCGCACCGCGCTGGCCGAGGCGGAGAGCCAGTCGGCGGGCGAGACCATCGAGCCCGGGCCGCTCGGTCCCGAGGCGATCGGCACGCTGCTCGGCCTGGACGGGATGCCCCGGATCGACGTGGACCGGCTGCTGGCCGAGACCCGCGGGCTGCCGATGCTGGTCCGCGAGTACGTCGAGGCGTTCCGCGATGACCCCGGCCGGGACGATCCCGGGCCGGCCGACTGGTGGCCGCCCGCCAGCGTGCGGGACCTGCTGCGGACCCGGCTGGAGGCGGTCAGCGAGCCGACCAGGCAGATGCTCACCGCGGCGGCCGTGCTCGGCAGCGACAACGACGCCGACCTGCTGCGGGCGGTGAGCGGCCGGGGCGAGGACGAGATCGTCGAGGCGATCGACGAGGCGCTGGACCGGTCCCTGCTGGCCGAGATCCCGCCCCCGTCCCCGCGGCAGGCGCCGTCCTACGGCTTCCCGTACGAGGCCCTGCGCCGGACCGCCTACGAATCGGCCACGCTGGCCCGGCGGCGGCTGCTGCACGGGCGCGCGGCCGATATGCTGACCCGCCGGCACGAGCGGGATCCGGCCACCGCCGGAGCCACCACCGGCGCCGCGACCGTGGCCGGGCACCTGCAGCTGGCCGGCCGGGACGCCGACGCCGCGCAGTGGTGGTGGCGGGCCGCCGAGGTGGCCCGCGAGCTGTATGCGCACGCCGAGGCGCACGCGCACCTGACCCGGGCTCTCGCGCTGGGCTACCCGCAGCTGCCGGGGCGGGTCGCGCTGGCCGAGGTGCTGGTCGCGCTGGGCCGGTACCGGGAGGCGCTGACCGAGCTGGAGACGGCGGCGGCCATCGCCGCCGAGGACGACCTGGCCGTGCAGGCGGCCGTCGAGCACAAGCTGGCCGACGTCCACCACCGGCTGGGCGACTGGGAACTGGCCGAGGCGCACCTGGCCGTGGTGACCGAACTGGTCGAGGGCACCGAGCCGGGCCGCCTGGCCCGGGCCCAGGCCGACCGCGCCGTGGTCGCCTACCGGCGTGGCGCCGCCGGGCAGGCCGCCGAGCTCGGCCGGGCCGCGCTGGCCAGCGCCGAGGCCGCCGGCCGACCCCGGGGCCACCGCCCAGGCCCTCAACGTGCTCGGCATGCTGGCCGCGCGGGCCGGGGACGCCGCCGCGGCCGAGCGGTACCTGCGCGACGGCCTGGCGCAGGCCCGGCGCGGACCGGAACCGGGGGCGGTGGTGGCGGCGCTGAACAACCTGGCCCGGCTGCTGGCCGAGACCGGCCGCGGGGCCGAGGCGCTGAGCGCGGCGGCCGAGGCGCTCGAGCGCGGGCGCGAGCTCGGCGACCAGCACCGGGTGGCGGCGCTGCACACCAACCTGGCCGACCTGCTGCACGCGGACGGCCAGCGCGACGCGGCGATGACCCACCTCAAGGAGGCGGCCCGGCGGTTCGCCGCGGTCGACGTCGGCGAGGCGCCCCGCCCGGAGATCTGGACGCTGGTCGAGTGGTAGCTAAAGGCTGATGCTCAGCACCACGGCGATGGTGTGGCCGCCCGGGTTCACGGTGAGCTGCCCGTCCAGGGCGACCAGGCTGGTCGAGGTCACGGTGATGGTCACGCTGGCGCCGGCGGCGAGCGTCCCGGCCGAGGGCGTGACGGTCATGCTGCCCGCCAGCGCGCCGCCTGGCGTGACCGAGTAGCTGACCGGGCCGCCCTGGGCGGTGAGGGTGAACTTCGCGGTCGCGACGCCCTTGACCGATACCAGGCGGAGCGTGCCGGTCGACAGCGCCAGCGTGCCGGGGGCGGGCGGCGGCGGGGCCGCCGGCGAGGACGCAGGCGCGGTGGCGGTGCGGGTCCTGGTGCCGGCCGGAGCCGGGGTGCTGCTGGCGGCGACCGGGGTCGGCGGGATCGGTGACCGTGAGGCCCCCGGGGACGGCGTACCGCCGTTCGCCGTGGCGGTGGGCGCCAGCCCGTGGCCGCCGTCGCCGCCCGCGCTGGCCGTGCTGCCGCCGCTGTTCCCGGTACTGCCGTTGCGGCCGCCGGGACCGCCGCCGGACGGGCCGCCGCGGGCGGGGGTGCCGGCGCTCGCGGACACGCCGGGTGACGGCCCGCCCGCCGCCGCGGCCGGCGGCGGGCCGTGATGCGATCCGGCGATGATCCCGGCCGTGATGGCCCCGGCCACCAGGACGGTCCCGGCGGCCGCGGCCACCGCGGCCTGCGGGTGCTGGCGGACGTGGTGCCATGGTCCGGCCCCGGGCGGCCTGACCGGCTTCGGGAAACCGTTCGGGCCGAACGGGGCAGCGCGGTTCGCCACGCCCAGCCGGTGCGTCACCCCGGTGGGAGAGCGGTCGGCCAGCACGTGCAGCAGCTGATCGCGAAAGCCCGGGGACAGCGCGGCCGGCAGGGCCGCGATCGGCAGGACCCCGCCGAGCAAGGCCGGCGTCAGCTCCCGGCGCTTGCGTTCCCCGCAGATGTCGCACTGATCTATATGGCGGCTGATCCGCTTGCGCGTCAGCACGGTCAGCCAGCCGTCCCAGCCCGCCAGCATGGCGTCGAGCTCGGCGCAGGCGTCCCGCCCGGTCCGCGCGACGATCAGCGCGCCGAGCGACCGCTCCAGCTGGCCGCGGGCCCGGGACAGCAGCGCGTGGGCGTGATTGCGCGAGACCCCGAGCGCGGTGGCGAGCTCGTCGCCGCCGAGCTCGGCGACCAGGCTCAGCTCGATGACGTCCCGCTCGCGCGGGTTCAGGCCGTCCATCGCGGCCCGGACCAGCTGGCTGAGCTCGGCCTGGTCGGTGGCGGCGCCGATGTCCGCGGCCGGCGCGGGCAGGTCCGCGGCTTCCTCAAGCCCGGCCAGGGCCTTCCCGGCCCGCAGCCGGCGGAAGCACTCGTTGCGCGCGACCGCGTAGAGCCAGGGCCGCAGCCGGGCCGGGTCGCGCAGGTCCCGCAGCTTGGCGGTGGCGACCAGGAACGTGTCCTGCACCGCGTCGGCGGCGTCGGCGGGCTCCCGCAGCAGCGACCGGCAGTAGGAGTAGAGCGGCGGGGCGTAGCGGTCGTACGCTTCGGCGAGCCCAGCGGGGTCACCAGCCACGATGGCGGCGACAACCTCGGGGTCCTCCATGCGGCATACGGTAGTTCGGTCCCGCTTTCTGCTCACTCGGAACACGCCAAACCAATAGCCGAAAATGGGCAACAAGTCGGTATCGGCGGGGCTACTACCTGGTACGACCTGTCTTCTGTGGCTGATGTGACTTCGGTGACCAGTGTGACAAGTGGTCTCGGGCACCGTGTCCAGAGTGGCTGCCCGCGTTCGTCGTGCTGATGACAGGATCGATGACCGCGACGGAAGGAATGCTGGGCATGGGCAGCTGGCAGAAGAAGATCGGCGCCATCACGTTGTTCGTGGAGGATCCGGAGCGGTCGAAGGCCTTCTACCGGGAGGTCTTCGAGCTGGAGCCGATGACGGAGGACGAAACCGGGGCGGGATTCCAGCTGGAGGGCACGTTCCTGTTCCTGACGCGGTCGTCGCAGGCGCCCGAGCTGATCGCGCCCGCGGTCGTCGGCAGCGCGGGAAACGGGCCGCGCCATGTGTTCGCCATCATCGTCGATAACGTCGACGCGGTATGCGCCGAGCTCACCGGGAAGGGCGTCACGCTGCTCAACGGCCCGCAGGACCGGGCATGGGGGATGCGGACCGCCAACTTCCAGGATCCCGACGGCTACGTCTGGGAGATCGCCACCCCGGTGTCCTCCTGACCGTCAGGCCCGGCGGCCGGCCCGACGCCGGTGGGGCGCGGCGGCCGCGCGATAGCGAAGGGGTATCGCGCGGCCGTCACCTCAGCCCTGGTTGGCCAGCGTCTTGTTCGGGTCGTACAGCACGACCGTCCCGGCGACATGATCGTGCAGCGACTTGCGGTCCCGGCTCGTCACGAACATGACGAACGAGGTGATCTCGGTGATGAGGCTCAAGATGCCGTCCGCGATGCGGCCGACGATCTCCCGCAGGGCCATGTGTCCCCATCCGGCCACCCGGTTCGTCTCCGGGCGCCAGACCCGCATGCCGAGCACCTGCAGCGCCGGAGTCTGCCCGTTGCCCCAGGCGATGAGACCCCAGACGATGTAGCCGATGCCGAGCGTCACGATCATGAGCGGGATGGCCAGGAAGTAAGCGCCGATGCGGCGGCCCACGCTGGCCAGCTCGGTGCCGTCCGGCAGCAGCAGGCCGGACGCCTGGTCCATGTGCATCCCCTGCGGCACGGCCGCCACCGGGTACTGCCCGTACGCGGCGGGCATCGCGGGCGCGGCGGTGAAGCCGGGAGCCGGCGGCATCTGGCCGTACGCCTCGCCGGGCTGGTTGTACCCCTGCCCCTGACCGGGCTGGCTGTACCCCTGGCCGGGCTGCGGCTGGCCGTAATCCTGCCCCGGCTGCGGCTGGCCATAACCCTGACCGGGTGGCGGCTGGTCGTATCCCTGGCCGGGCGGCGGCTGGACGGCTTCCTGACCCGCTCCCCCGTTGTATGGATCGGGAAATGTCACAGTAATCTCACTCTCTCTCAGTAGATGCTGCAAGCCGGACTCTACGACAGGCTCGCAAACGGACAGTAGAAGCGGACACCAATCGTGCACTAACCGTTACTAACCGCACCTGACCTGGCTGGCAGCACCGCGCTGCCCGTGGCAGGCGATACTGGGACGGATGAGCTCGATCATGGGCAGCCATTCCCCCGCGGTGTCGGCGCACGGCCCGCGGGCCGGGGCCATTGACGCGTATGTGCAGGCACTGGAAACGGGCGCGGAATACGTCGAGTTCGATATCCGGCGAACCGCGGACGGGGAACTTGCCGCTTTCCACGACGCGCGCACTCGTCAGGGCGAGGCGCTGGCCGCGATCAGCTACGCCCGGCTGTGCGCAACGGCCGGCTACGAGGTACCGCGGGTGGCCGACGTCATGGCGCTGATCGCCGGGAAGGCCATCGGCCACCTGGACCTCAAGGACACCGGCGGCGAGGAGCGCGTCGTCGAACTGGCCCTGGACCTGCTCGGCCCGGGCCGCTTCGTGGTCACCACGCTGGAAGACGAGTCGGTGGCCGCGGTCAAGGCGCGGTTCCCCGAGGTGCCCGCCGCCCTCTCGCTCGGCCGTGACCTGGCCGAGGTGCCGCGGACCAGGTGGGCGGCGACCCGGTTCGGCGAGTTCCGGCCGCTACGGCGGCTGCGGGCCTGCCGGGCGGACTGGGTGGCGCTGAACCACCGGCTGGCCGGGGCGGGGGTCCTCGCCCAGTGCCACCGGGCCGGCCTCGAGACGATGATCTGGACCGTGGACGAGGACGCCGGGATCCGGCGCTGGCTCAGCGACCCGCGGGTCGCCGTGCTGATCACCAACCGGCCCGCCGACGCGGTCGCCCTGCGCGCCGCGCTCGCGCCCCCGCGTAGGCCTCGGGCCTAGGCCAGCGGCAGTTCGAGGAGCGTGAACGAGCCGGGGGCGAACGTGACGTCGACCTGCTCGCCGGACGCCTCGTGCTTGGTCGTGCGCACGGTCACCTCATCGGTCCCGGTGACCTCGTGCACGGTCATCACCCCGGTGGCCTGCGCGTCGTGCAGCGCGACGCGGGTCGGGTGGGCCCGGCGGGGGTCGCGGTTGACCACCGAGACCGTGAGCCTGCTGCGCGCGGGGTCGGCCGTGGCGGCCACGTCCAGGAACTGGAACTGGCCGAGATCGGCCACCCGGTAGGGCTCGCCGGGCCGGTCCCGGTGGGCATGGGTACCCGAGGAGGCACTGGTATCCACCGCGACCGGCAGGCAGGCCGCGGCCATCAGCTGGAACGGGTAGTAGACGCCCTGGGTGAGGACGCCGTCCGGGGAGGCGCCGACCGGCGCTGTCAGGGCCAGGTGGGCCATCCGCACGGTCCAGGACTGGCGGACGAACACGTTCAGGTAGGTCGCGGCGGCGAGGGTGTCGGCCAGGGCCTGCGCCGGCCCCGGACCTGATGCCCCACTCGTGGCAGGCGACGTAGATCTCCCGCTCGATCTGCTGCACGTAGCGAGCCCGGTCGATCAGGGCGCCGGCGACGGACAGCGCCCGTTCGGCGTAGTGCGGCGCGAGGACGTGCGACCAGTAGTCGGCCGAGCCGGTGTAGATGTGGATGCCGTGCAGGTCGACGTGCGGCGCGAGGCCATCGATGACGTCGCGGTCCCAGTCGTCCAGGCCGGTCCGGCCGCAGCTGATCAACCGCAGTCCGGGGTCGATCCGGCGGAGCGCCTTGGCCCACCGCCGGGCTTGCACGACATACTCGGCCGCGGTGCGGCGGCCGTCGTCCATCTCCCGGCCGAGACCCCAGTACCTGACGCCGTAGGTGCCGTGGCAGTACTCGACCCAGTCCAGCGCCTCGTCCAGGGTGCCGGCCGCCATGTCGAGGCTGAGCACCGGCTCCGCCTCGCCGCACCACGGCTTATCCGGCCGGGTGACCCAGCGCATGCTGGTCGCGCCGAGGTCGCGCACCGCGGCCCGCAGGTCGCCGTCGGGGCACGCGCCGGCCAGGGTGCCGAAAATCCCCGGGTCGACCAGGCCGATGGGCCGTTCGGTCAGCACGTCAATCCGAGACAAAATGCGCTCCCTTCCGCCAAAATAAGGGCTACCCACCAGACCAGGGCTAAACGGAGCGGGCTGAACGTATGCGTGCCGCGGGAGTGACCAGGATCGGGGCCGCGGTCGGGCCGCTCGAGCTCCCCGAGCCGACATCGCCGCAGGCCGGCCAGGTACTGATCGAGGCGCGGGCATGCGGGGTCGGCAACTGGGACGAGATCGTGCGCACCGGCGGCTGGGATACCGGGGCCCGGCCGCCGATGGCGCTCGGAGTCGAGGCCGCCGGGCTGGTCGCCGCGGCCGGCGCCGACGTCACCCAGCTGCGGCCCGGCGACGCGGTGACCACGCACGCCATCCCGGCCGGTACCTGGGCGGAGCGCTTCCTGGCGGCCGCGGACCAGGTCAGCGTGGTCCCGGCCGGTATTCCGATGGCCGTGGCGGCCGCCTTTCCGGTCCCGGCCCTCACCGCCGACCAGGCGCTGGCCGCGGTGGCGGTCCAGCCGGGCGAGACCGTGCTGGTCCACGGCGCGGGCGGGGTCACCGGCGGGCTGGTGGTCCAGCTGGCCGTGCACCTGGGTGCCCGGGTGATCGCGACCGCCAGCGGGGCGAGCGCGGCCCGGGCCCGCGCGATGGGCGCGGCCGAGGTGCTCGACTACCGCGATCCCGGATGGCCGGAGCGGGTCCGCGCGCTGGCCGGGTCCGGTTCCGGTGCCGACGCGGCGGTCAACGCGGCCCGGGCGGGGGCCGCCGACGCGGTGCGCGCCGTCCGCGACGGCGGCAGGCTCGCGACCATCACGTCGGACCTGCCGCCCGCCGGGCGCGGCATCGCGCTGGCCGACATCGTGGTCGAGCCGGACGGCGCCCGGCTGGGACGGCTAGCCGGGCTACTGGCCCGGGGCGCGATCACCGTGGCGACGCTGCCCGCCTTGCCGTTCGAGGAGGCGGCCGCAGCGCTGGCGCGGGTCCGGCACGGCACGCACGGCGCAGCTGTCGTCCTCGATCCAGCCGGCTAGGGCGCCCGCGCCGGGTGACGGCGGCGGGCCGGCCGGGGGGCGGGGACGGAACCCGTTCGGATCAATGGTCTTGGAGCAGGCCGAGCGGGGCGGGCGCGCCGAACTCGACGGTCAGGACCGACCCGGCCAGGCCCGCGTAGGCGGGCAGGTAGGGCGAGCGCTGGGCGTGCAGGAAGGCCAGCATCCGGTGCGCGGTCCCGGCAGGCGCGGTCAGTTCGGCGGTGCGCAGCGGCAGGCCGGGGCTGGCCCCCGGGGCGGGCGACCCGAAGCTGGTGACCTGGACCGGCTGGCTCACGGCCAGCGCGGACAGGGTTATCAGCAGGCGCGCGTCGACCTGTCCGTCCGCGAGCGCGGCGCGGGCAGCCGGCGCGGCCGTCAGCCGCGGGTCGCGCAGCAGCTGGAGCCCGGCCGCCCGGCGGGCCTGCCGGTCGGCGGCGAGCGCCCGCCGGTAGGCGGCGGACCCGTCCGGCGCGACGACGCGGACGTCGATCCGAGCCGACCCGGTGCCAAAGCTGGCCAGTACCTCGGGTGCGTACACGGCGGCCAGGCGGCCGCCGAATAGGCCGCGGACCGCCGTTGTCCCGAGCACCACGTCGGAGCCGAGCGGGTCGCCAGCGCCCGGGCCGAGCACCAGCAGGTTCCCGGCCGGGACGCCGTGCTGGGCCAGGGCGGCGCACATGGCGGGATCACAGGCGATGATGGCTGCCCCGCTGACCTGGCGGGTCACCCAGGCGGCGGCCTGGTCGCGGGCGGCGGTGGCGCTGCTGACCGGGGCGCTGCTGGCGGGGGCGCTGCTGGCGGGGCCGGCCCGTCGGCCGACGCCAGGTGCGGCTCCGACAGCGCGTGGCCGGCCTCGACGGCCAGCACGACCGACAGGGCCGCGAGCGCCCCGGCCCCGGCTATCCGCAGCCGCCGGGCCGGGCGGGCCGCGGGCGGCGCGGGCGCGCGGTCGAGCTCGGTCGCCCGGCGCTGATGGTACGCGGCCTCGAGATCGGCGCGCTGGCCCGGGCGGGACAGCCAGTAGGCGGCGGCCTGCCGGTGGGCGGCGGCCAGCTGGCCGCCGGGGTCGGCCGCGGCCAGCCTGCGGTGCAGTTCGCCGGCCGTCCAGCGGTGCACGGCCAGCTCACGGCCGGAGGCGATGGTGAGCAGGCCGGCCCCCTCGCACTCGGCGATGTGGCCGGGCCGCGCGCTCAGCATCCCGGCGGCGACCGGACCGCGGAAGGCGGCCGCGCGGACCAGCAGCGACCGGGCGCCGGCGCCGAGCCGGTCGAACAGCTCGCCGAACATCACCTCGCCGGCCGCCGAGGCGACGAGCTCGGCGGCGGCCTCGGGCAGCTCGGTGGGTTCGGTCCGCGGCAGGCCGGTCCCGGTGACCGGGACGTCCGCGGGCGCGGCCTTGAGCGCGGCGCTGATCGCGGTCTCCAGGCGGTGGGCCAGCTCCGGGTAGCGCTCGCCGCGCGCCAGCAGCCGGTCCAGGTACTCCATGGCCAGCGGGTGGCCGGCGGTGAGGCGCCACACCTGGTCGCGTTCGGCCTCGCTGAGCAGCCGGATCGCGGGCAGGGCGGTGGTGAGCTCGGCGGCGCCGGACCGGGTCAGCGGTCCCAGGCGCCGGAAGGCGAGACGGATCGGGCCGGCTTGCTCGCCGAGGGCAAACGGGTGCCGGCAGGTGATGAGCAGCTTGCCCTTCCAGGTGCCGAGCAGGGCGGCCAGGTCGAGGTCACGGACGGTCCACTGGCCGGCCCGCAGGCACAGGTTGTCGTCGAAGTTCTCCAGGACGATGAAGTCCGCCTCGGCCGGCCCGGCCGCGAAGACCGCCGCCGGTAGCTCGCCGCCGATGACGCTGATGACGCGGCTGGCCTGGAGCCGTCCGACCCGCGCGGTGATCTGGGCCGCGAGCGTGGACTTGCCGATGCCGCCCATGCCGTAGACGACCAGCCCGCCGCTGCCCGGGCCGCTGAGGTCAGCGGACCACCGGCGGCGTTCGGCTGACCGGATCGAGAGCGAGGTCCGGGGCCGGGGCCGCAGCTCCGACGTCCGGGCGTGGCGGGCGGCGTGGCGGAGCCTGACCGGGCGGCCGCCGTCAGGGCCGGGATCGGTGGCGTGACCCGGTTTGGTGGCGTTGCCCGGTTTGGAGGCGGGGCCGGGATCGACGGCGGGGCCTTGATCTATGGCCGGTTCGGGTTCCCGGGCCGCCGGTATCGCGGGCGGCCGGCCGGAGTGCCGGGACGAAGAGCTGGCCGGGACTAACCTCACCACTACCGCACCCCTTCCGTATTCGGGCAGACGGGGCAAGTTGCCATGGCTCCGTTATATAGCACTCTGAGCGATGAAGTAGAAGCTTTCAGTAATTTGCTGCAGGTCACAGGCTTGGGACATATATGTCCTTAGCGGACGCAGTCCTAGGGACGGAAGTGACTCAGAGGATGACGCGGGGCTGGTCGCCGGCCGCGACGGTCACCGCGGCCGCGACGGCGGCGTTGCCTGCCTGACCTGCGGTGCCTGGGCTCTCAGGGCTCTGCGGGCTCGCCGGGTCCTCTGGGGTCGCTGGGTTCAGCCCGACGGCCGAGCGGGCGAACTCGGCGGCGATCGCGTGCCACAGGCGGGCGCGGCGCAGCATCGGGTGATCGCCGTCCCGCACCTCGATGGCCGTGACCGCGGTGAACTCACGCGCGCGCTGGACGAAGGCCCAGGTCTCGGCCGGGCTGGTGATGGTGTCGGCGGTCCCGTGCGCAACCAGCACGCGGCGCCCGGCGAGCTGGGCGGCCGGCTCGCCCAGGGGCAGCCAGGGGGCCAGCCCGGCGACAGCCGACACCGCCGGGTGCCCGGCCGCCCTGATCGCGGCGCGCGCGCCCATGGAGTGCCCGATCAGCACGACCGGGACGGCACCGTAGCTGGCCGCGATGCCGTCGAGCGTCTCGGTCAGGTCGCCGACCGGGGAGGCCTGCGCGCCGTTCCAGCCGCGGACCCGGAACCGCGGTCGCAGCACCACCGCGCCGCTCCCCCGCAGCGCGTGCCGGACCGCGGCCGCGACCGGGATCATGCGGAGCACGGCGGGCTGCAGCGGGTTGGTGGGCTCGGTGCTCGAGGACTGGCCGCCGTGAGCGATCACGACCACGCCCGCTACCGCCCGGGCCCCGCGGGCGTCTTGGGACCCTTGGGGCCGGGTCGTCCCGCGTGGGAGCGTTCCGCCGCTCGTCATCTGTTCTCCCGCCGCTGCCGTGCCGGTGCCTGGCCGGCGCCGGGGCGCCGCTGGGTACCGCCGGCCGCCGCCGGCGCCGCTGGGCGCCGTGTCCCCCTGGCCCTGGTCAGGCTAACAGCCATGAGGGACACTGCTGCGGTGGAGGCACCGGTGAACGAATGGGACCTGGTACTGCGCGGCGGCCGGGTGATCGATCCCGAGTCCGGCCTGGACGCCGTCCGGGACGTGGCCATCGCGGCGGGACGGATCGCGGCGGTCGGGACCGGCCTGCCGCCCGGCCCGCCGTCCGACGTGGACGTGTCCGGCCAGGTGGTGACGGCCGGCTTCATCGACCTGCACAGCCACGTCAACGACGTGGGCGGGCTGCGGCTCCAGGCCATGGACGGCGTGACCACCGCGCTGGAGCTGGAGGCCGGCGAGACGCCGGTGGCCGCGGCGTACCGCCGCGCGGCCGAGCAGGGCCGCCCGGTCAATTACGGCTTCTCCGCCTCCTGGGCGCTGGCGCGGATGGAGACCGTCGCGGGCCTGCCCGCGCAGGCCCCGGGCGCGTTCACGGCCCGGATCTCCGACCCGGCCTGGCAGCGCGCGGCCGGGCCGGCCCAGCTGACGGCCCTGCTCGAGCGGATCTCGGCCGACCTGGCCGACGGGGCGGTCGGTATCGGCGTGCTGCTCGGGTACGCGCCCGGAGCCGAGCCGCAGGAGTACCTGCGCGTGGCGGGCCTGGCCGCGGCCAGCGGAGTGGCCACCTTCACGCACGCGCGGGACCTGATCGAGATGGTGCCGGCCACGCTGGCCGACGGCGCCGAGGAGATCGTCCGGGCGGCCGGGGAAACCGGCGCCCACATGCACTACTGCCACATCAACAGCACCTCGCACCGGCACATCGACCGGGTCCTGGCACTGGTGGGCCGGGCCCAGGCGGCCGGGTCGCGGGTCACGACCGAGGCGTACCCGTACGGGTCCGGCATGACCGGCATCGGCGCCGCCTTCCTGGCCCCGGAACGACTCGGCGAGCGCGGCCTGACGCCGTCCTCGCTCACCTACGCGCCGACCGGCGAGCGGGTGGCGAGCGAGGCGCGGCTGCGCGAACTGCGCCAGGCCGACCCGGGCGGGCTGGTCATCATCGACCTGCTCGACGAGTCCTCCGCGGCCGACCGGGCGCTGCTGCTGCGGTCGCTGACCTTCCCCGGATCCGTCGTGGCCAGCGACGCCATGCCGCTGACGTGGACCGCTTCCCCGGCGGAGCCGCTGGCCTGGCCGCTGCCGCCGACGGCCATCACCCACCCGCGGACGGCCGGGACGTTCTGCCGCACGCTGCGCCTGCTGACCCGGGACGCGCCCGACGGGGCCGGGCGGGCCAGCCTGGCGCAGGCGCTGGCCAGGTGCAGCCTGGACCCGGCCCGGCTGCTCGAGGGCTGGGTGCCGGCCATGCGCGCGAAGGGGCGCCTGCAGCCCGGCCGGGACGCCGATGTCGTGGTGTTCGACCCGGAAACGGTCACCGACCGGGCCAGCTACGCCGACAGCACCCGCCCGTCGGCCGGCATCCGGCATGTCCTGGTTAACGGGGTTTTCGTGGTGCGCGACGGCGACATCGTGCCGGACGCCCGGCCGGGGCGCCCGGTGCGGGCCGAGCCGCGCTAGCCGGCCCCTGACGCCGGGCCGCCCGCAGGCGGCGTTCGAACGCAGCTTAGCTGTGAAAACAAACACTTCCCATGGTCCTCGCTCCTGTGTTCTAATACCTACATGGGTCGGTTCGGCGAGGCAGGAGCGCGGGGTGGCCGGCCAGGCCATCCGGGGCGCGGAAGGCCGCCCGCCTAAGCCCGCACGCCGGCCGTCGGTCCGGAGTGTCTCAGTTCATGGCAGTTGCTGGAGGTGAAAACGATGCGCGAGGATTTCGAAAATTTTAACGATGAAGACGAAGAGTGGCTGAGCGAGCTAGAAATCAGCGACACGGATCTCGAGAACGAGCTCTCCGACTGGCATGCCGCCCAGGCCCGGCAACTCGCGGAGACCAGCTACGGCCAGGACGAGATACCGCACCGGGGGCGGCCGGGCATGCTGCGGGCGCAGCCGAGGCCCGCCTCATCCCGGCCGGCACCGTCCAGGCAGGCATCATCACGGCAGGCCCGGGGGCGGCCGGTGCCGCCGCCGCGGCAGTTCATCGAGGAGGACCCGGACGACGACTTCACGACGCCCATCCGGACCGGCGGCTGGCCCGCGTCCGGGCATCCGGGCGAGGACCGGACCCAGGCCATCATCGACCGGGGCCGCCGCAGCGTCAGCCGGGTCCGGCGGCCGCGGTCACGCAAGATCATGTTCGGCGTGGCGGCTGCCGTCGCGGTGATCACCCTTGCGTCCGTCCTGATCCTGCGGTCGAGCCCCGGCTGGCCGGCCAGTGTGGCGACCGTCCAGAGCCAGGTCACCACCGCGTGCCAGAACCCCAACGTGGCCTCCGAGCCGGGGCAGGTCAACTTCGCCTGCGGCAAGACGACCAGTCAGATCCTGTGGGTGTTCGCCCTGATAACCAGCGGGAACAACCCGAGCTTCACCGACGCCAAGACCGGCCGGCAGGGCCTCGAGCCGATCTCGCCGACCCAGGGCGGCGAGATCGCCTGGTCGCTGAACATGCACCACCCGTACAACCCGCTGGACCCGGTGGACAGCCTCGAGGTGGCGGCCCGGGCGCTGAACAACATCATCGGCGGGGCCACCCTGACCGGTACCAACGGCAAGCCGACGGTGCAGCCCGGGCTGGAAGGCAACCCCGCGAACTGCGCCAAGTACACCGGTTCCTCGGCCGTCGTCGCGCACGCCGGCTTCCCGAGCCTGTGCGCCCAGCCGGTGAGCACCGCGACCGGGCAGGCGGCCCTGGTGGCCGACGCCTACAAGCAGTGGGTGGTCGGCGCCACCGACGCCCAGGCCTATGACGTCGGCGTGCTCTTCGCCAACGCCGACAACCCGGGGAACGCGCAGGTGCAGGCGATCCTCAAGAACCTGCCCACCGCGAGCTGAAGGAGCGCGACCGGAACCCAGAGCCCCGAACCCAGCCAGCCAGCCATAACCGCGACGTGGAAGGAGGTGATTTCGTGCACCCCGGCAGGAAGCCGACCTGGCAGCAGGCGACCGCGCTGGTCAGCCTTAGTACCTGCGGTGCGATGACCGGATTCGCCTTCGCCCACGGAACGGTCGGCGAGATGACGTCGCCGACCCGCATGCCGGTCAGCCTGATGGCGCTCAAGAAGGCGGCCGCGCCGGCCACCCCGTCGGCAAGCGCCCAGCCGTCGAGGGCCATGTCCACGAGCGAGAAGGCGATGCGGGCGGCCGTGGTCAAGGTGGCCAGGTACTACCTCCGGATGGCCCAGACCAAGAGCCCGGCCGAGATGGAAGCGCTTATCTGGGGGCAGGACAGCATGGACGGCACCGACCACGGTCAGTCGTGCGCCGCCTTCGCCAGCCTCACGCTCGCCCTCGGCGCCCAGGCCACCGGCCAGGAGAGCTGGGTGACCGGCGGCTCGACGTACCCGTGGCCGCTGCGCCAGTGGGCCGACGTGCGCGTCGATACCAACCCGGACTCGCCGCAGGTCACTTCGGTGATGCAGGACGCCCAGGCGCACGACCGCTGGCATCCGCTGGGCGACGGCTACCGTCCCCAGCCGGGCGACTGGGTGCTGTTCGAGGGCCACGTGGAGGTGGTCACCAGGTACGCGGGCGGCGCCCTGTCCACGATCGGCGGGGACTCGGCGCCGAACCTGTCGGTCAACGCGCACACGTTCACCGGCTCGCTGGCCGATCAGGGCGTGACCGGATTCGTCAACAACGGCGAGCTGGCCGGCGCGGCGAGCCCGGCCGGGAACAGCACGGCGTCGGCCAGCACGGCGTCGGCCAGCGACGGGATCGTCCAGCACGGGCGGCGGGGCGGTGCAGGCCGTGACGGCCGGGATCGTGGAGCAGGGGAACCCGGCCACGGCGGGTGCGGGTGGCGCGGTGGTCCCGGGCACGGGCACGGCGGTACTGACGCCGGCCGGGAAAGGCGCGACCAGGATGGTGGGAACAGCGGGCCGCACGCAGGCCGCCAGCACAGCGGGCACGATGACGGTGCCCGGCCTGATGGCGGACCTGGCGGCGGGCAATAACCAGGCCCCGGCCGCTAAGGGCGGCGCGAGCCAGGCCAGCGGATCCCAGAGTGCCGCTGGCCAGGGCCGGGCGGCTCCGAAGCGGACCACGCCGGGTGGTGCGGCGCCGGGCCGGGCCAAGGCGGCCAAGGGACGCGGCAGCCGGGCGCAGGCCAGCGGGGCGGCGGCCATCCCCGGGCTGCAGTCGGGCCTGACCGGGACGGCGGGCCAGTCCGCCGCGGCCGCCAAGGCCGGTACGGCCTCCTCATCGGCCACGCCGTCGTACACCAGGAACAACCCGCCCAAGGCGGCGTCGCACGTCCCCGACACCTCGAGCCAGCAGGCCTTCATCAGCGCGATCGCGCCGGGAGCGATGGCGGCGCAGAGCCGGTACGGAGTCCCGGCCGCGGTGACGATCGCCCAGGCCATCGACGAATCCGGCTGGGGCCAGAGCGCGCTGGCGATCCGGGATCACAACCTGTTCGGCATCAAGGGCACCGGGCCGGCCGGCAGTGACGCCCTGCCGACGCGCGAGTTCGAGAACGGCCAGTGGGTCACGGTGACAGCCCAGTTCCGCGTCTACCACAACGTGGCCGAGAGCATCGCCGACCACAGCGAGCTCCTCGCCACCGGCCCGAGCTACCAGCACGCGATGGCGAACCGGCACGTCCCGGACGCCTTCGCCACCAACCTGACCGGCGTCTACGCGACCGATCCGCAGTACGGCACCAGCCTGATCACGATCATGAAGCTGTACAACCTGTACCGTTACGACGCCTCGACGGCACCGGCGGCCCAGCCCGCGCCGAGCAGCCAGGTGACGGCCATCCCGGCCGCGTCGATCCCGGGGCGCGCCGGCTCCCTCGGCGGCGGCCTCTCCTAGCCCGTCCTCGGTTCCGGCGGCGCCGGCTCCGTCGGCGTCCGCGCACGCCGCACCGTCGGCGTCCGCGCACGCCGCGCCGGTGGCGGCCGCGTCCGCTGCCGCCGGTCACGGCGGGGGCGGGACGGCGAGCGCGAACCGGGGCTCGGCCGGCGGATCGCGCGGAGCGGCCAGCGGATCGCGCGGTACGGCGAACCGGTCCCAGGGGGCGGCCAGCCCATCCCGGGGGGCGGCCAGCCCGTCCCAAGGGGCGGCGCACGGGTCCCGGGGCACGGGGAGCGGCTCCCGGGCCGCGGGAAGCGGAGCTCGAGGCGCGGGGAGCGGAGCTCGAGGCGCGGGGGGCGGGTCCTACGGCACGGCGACGATTCCCGGGGTACTCGACGCCTACTCCGCCGGGCCGGACCGCCAGGCCCCGGCCGCGGCCGGGGCGCTCGCCGGGGCGGTGCTGGCCGGTTCGGGTCTCACTCGGGCCGCCGCGGCGCGGCGGCGTTCCCCGCGCCCGGAGGCCAGGGTGGCACCGCGCCGGCCGCGGGCGATCCGGTACGTGCCGCAGCTGCCGCCGACGGTCGCGGCCGCGTTCGCCGCCACGGCGGAGGCGCCGCTCAGCCGGGCCGAGCCGCTTTACGACGAGGTGGCGGACTACACCGGCATCCGCTGGGAACTGCTCGCCGCGTGCGACTGGATGCAGTGCCAGGCCCGGCCGCGTTACTCGCCGGTCTACGGAGAGAAGCTAGGCACGACCGGCGCCGGCGGGACGGTGTACCGGACGAAGTCCGAGGCCCTGACCCAGTGCGCGGCCGACCTGATCGAGCTGGCGATGGCGGTCTACTGGATCGACATCACGGCGCGGCGCCCGCTGTCCGTCCGCGAGCTGGCCCGGGTCTTCGCGGCCTTCCGCTGGGGCGGGCTGCTCAAGCTGCACGACATCTCAGCCATGGAGTTCCCGTACTCGGTGGAGGGCCTGACCGCCCAGCACGTCAAGATGCGCTGGCCCGACATCAAGGACCCGAACGCCCCCGACAAGCCGGGCACGCGGTTCCGCCAGCCGTTCGGCGCGGTACCGGTCGTGCTCAGCCTCGGCTACCCGGCTATCGCCTGATTCCGTGACCAGAAAAGCCCCGCGACCAGAAAGCCCCGTGACCGGAAGGCAGGGCCCGCCATGCTGCGCTTGCTGATACTCCTCGTGAGCATGCTCACCACGCGCCGGCCCGGCGGGACGGCGCGGCCGGGACGGCTGCCGCTACGCGACCGTGACCCGCGGGACTTCGATACGCGAGAGTTCGATACGCGGGACTTCGGTGCGCGCGGCTTCGGTGCGCGCGGCTTCGGTGAGCGCGCTTTCGGTGCGCGGGAGCGGGGCGCGTGGGAACGCGAGGGGTGGGAGGACGACTCCGGGGAGGACGACCGGTGGGCCGAGGACGCGCGGGAGGACGGCCGGTGGGCGGAGGACGCGCGGGAGGGCGGCCGGTGGTATCCCGGGCCGGGTTCTCCGGTGCGGCTCGAGCGGCCGGCGCGGCCGGTGATCCGCGGGGAGCTGATCAGGTCGTCACGACGGCGCCGGCGGGTCTCGCGCAAGCTCGCCGGGGGCGCGGTCCTGGTCCTGCTGGCCCTGATCTTCCGCAAGGCGATCGCCTGGGCGGTGCTGGCCGCGCTGTCCGCGGCCTTGCACCTGGTCGGGCTTAACGTGCGGCTGCCGCACGTGTCTCTCAGCTGGCCGTGGCAGTCGGTCACCGCGGGGACGACCACCGATGTCAGCGTCGGCCCCTGGGTGCTGCAGAAGATCGAGGGCATCTCCCGGCCCGCGCTGGGCACGGAGAACTTCAACTTCACGTTCACCCATAAGGTCTCGAAGAGCATCGGCATCTGGCCGTGCTGGTATTCGAGCACCTTCGCCACCACCGGGCACGCCTCGGCCACGGTAAATCTCAATCCGGGACCGGCCTGGTGGGCGCCGGGCACCGGTCACTACCAGCTGCAGGTTCTGTCCCGTCCGGCGACCGGCGTGCCGGGCCGGGTCAGCGTGGCCATCGTCCTGCCGCTGCCCCAGTTGCCGCAGTCGGTCCACGACGTCACCGTGGACAATACGATGTCGCACCCGATCGGCACCCCCCAGCACAGCTGGACCTATCCCGGGCTCGGGTGCGGCGCGCTGATACGGCCGCAGTTCTCCGTATCAGTGCTCTACGCCCAGGCGCAGAACCTGGCGTTCGATCAGACCACGAACAACCCGAAGGTCACCGGGCCGCTGATCAAGGCGGCCGAGGCCCAGGCCGCGCTGATCGTCAGGAACAACTTCGTCCAGCCGACGGTGAACGCCCTCGGCTACACCCTGGCCGGTTTCACGATGAGCTGGGCCGCGACGTCATTCAAGTGAGCCGCGGAGGGTGCTGCCGGTGTGCGTGAGCTGCGAGATTTCCGCGGCGGCCCAGCCGCGGCGGCCGACACCGGCCGTCGCGGCCACGACGACGTGGAACAATTCCCCGGCCAGTGACGGGGGCGGTCGTGATGTCGGTGAACGGCGACTGGCATGAATGCCCCGCCCCGCTGCAGGCCATGGTCTTCTGGCGCCTGCAGCAGGCGCGCCCGGGCGATGCCTAGGTCAGCCGCGGAGCCGGAAAGGGAGATTTCCGGTAGCGGGCCCTTAAACGGCGAGGTCGTTTTCGATTCGCCGGAGGCTGTGGCGGGCGAGGGCCAGGTTGGCCTTCTGCCGCTCGAGGACTAGGTAGAGGAACAGACCCTGCTCGTTCCGGGAGTTCCTGAGCAGCCTGATGAGGTGGTACTGCTTGCCGAGGGTGATCAGGATGTCCTCGATGGCGTCGTCGAGCCGGAGCGACTCCATGGTCCGCATCTTGGCCCGGATCACCTCGGTGTTGCCGGCCGCGGCCACGTCCAGGTCGAGGTACTTACCGCCGCCGAGGGCGCCGAGGGACATGCCGCTGTCCCAGTCGACAAGACACACGCCCACGGCGCCGTCAATGGTCATTGCTTCCTTGAGGGCTGTCTCAATGTTCACGCGGCTGCCTTTCTCGTTTTGTTTGATTGGCCGTTGTCACGATAGTGTCACCCAGCGAGACGCGTCATGAGATTGCACGTGAAACCTATTTACTTAAAGTAGTTGTATGACTACTAATTGTTATTACAGGGGCCTGAGCTGCTGATTTCAACCACCTCAGCGCGCGCGCACTAGACGGCTACTATTAAGTAGCCGGGGAGTAAGGACGGGCGCGCTGAGCAAATCAGTAAACTCTTCCATCGGGCGGAGATCGCATCATGTGACTGCTGTGGGAACAGTTAAGACTTTCCTGCCGAAAGCAATGCTTGGTGCCCATTTTGGACATTTCCGCCGCAAGCATTGTTTATGTCGTTCCCGTGAGTCACGCGGCCAGGCGGGGGATGTGATCTCAGCTGACCAGAACCGATGTGCTGACCGAAACGAGGGTCACCACAGCCCTGGAGAGGCTGGCCGAGCGGCGGGTCTCCGGCGTCCTGGAGATAGACGGGAACCCGGCCGGGACGATCTACCTGAACCAGGGGCAGATCACCTTTGCTCGCGCGTCATGGATCCCGGACCTCAGCGCGCGGCTGCCCCGGGTGCTGGTGCCGTCCGCCACCTCGCCGGACCTGATCGCCGAGCCTGACCGGCCGGACCGCGACATCGGCACCGAGCTGGTGCAGCGCCAGTTCCTCAGCCGGCCCGATCTGCAGGCCATCTTGCGCTCGATCGTCGTGGACGCCGCCCTCGTCCTGATGGTGCCGGTCGACCAGGACGCGTTCGTCTCCGACGTGCGGTTCGCCGCCCCCGGGGCACACTGGGCGGGCGCCTTCTCCAGCCTGTGCGTCGATTTCGTGCTGGCCGAGGCGAGCAAGATGGCCGAACGGGTGGCCCGCTACAACCTGGCCCGCACCAAGCCGTTGCAGCTGTGCGATCTCGGCGGGTCCTCGGCCGTGCTGAGCCGGGAGCAGTGGGCCGTGGCCTGCGCCATCGACGGCACCCGGTCGGTCCAGGACCTGGCCTGGCAGTGCGGCCTCGCGCTGTACGACGCGATGGAGCGAGTGGGCGGCCTGATCCAGGCGGGCGTGTGCGCTCCGTGTGCCCCGGCCCGGACGCCGGGTGGGCTGGATCAGTGGTTCGGGCGGGACGAGCCGGGCCCGGCCGCGCTGCCGGTGCTCGCGCCGGCCCAGGCGGTCTCCCCGACGCCCGTGCTCGCGCCGATGCCCAGGCGCTCGCCGAGGCCGGCCCCGCCAGCTCCGCCGTCCGTCACCGCCGCCGACGCCGGTGCTGTCGCCGACGGCTGTCCTCCCGCCGCCCAGGCCGGCACCCGCCTACCGGACCGCGGGCCGACGGCCCCGCAGCCGGCCCGGCCGATGATGAACGCGCCAGTCTGGGTGGCGGGTGCCGAGCACCCCGGCGACTTCGCGGCCATCCAGCCCGACCTCCTTCGCCGGGTCCTGGACGGCCTGCGCAAGCTGAGCTAGGGCCCGCGCCATCCCTAGGGCGTCGCCGGGCGCCGCCGGGGCAGCGACCGGGACGGCCCGGCGGACTCGGCGGCCGTCACCGGAGCGGCCAGCGCCCCGATCTGACTGGAATGCGCGGCGATCCGCTCGATGATCTCGCGTGCCCGGTACTGCAGCATCCCGACGTTCAGGCTGCTGGTCCCGATGACGGCCACGATCGCGCTGTCGCCGGCCGCGTAGACGGCCAGGTAGCCGTCGCTGCCCCGGGCGACCGCCTCACGGAAGGTGCCGCAGTCGGTCGCCAGCGTGGCGCGGCGGGCCACCGCCAGGGTGGCGGCGGCCAGCGCGGCGATCTGGGTCGGCTCGACATCGGGGATGTCGTGGGCGACCACCAGCCCGTCGCTGGTCGCGACCAGGCTGCCGCGCACCCCGGCCACCTGGGCCCTGATCTCCTTCAGGTCCGTCCGGACCTGGTCCTCGACCGATCGCCTGCTCTTGCGCAAGGTCGGCATCAGCCGACACCTCCCGAGGCAACCTCGGCATTGAAGATGGGCACTGTCTCACCTTTCTCGACGGATGCCGCCCGGACGAACGACATGGCCGTCAGGCTGGGCCCGGGCCACGCCCCGGGGGCCCCGCGGCCCGCGGGGTCCTCAGAGTCGACCGGGCCGGCCGGATCACCGGCCACCGACAGCAACTGCCGGGTCAGCAGCCGGTACGCCTCGGCGGTGGTGCCGAATACGCTGCGGCTCAGGTCCCAGGCGAGATCGCGGGGGGTTATGCCATGACGGACGCGTATCAGCAATGACCACTGCAGTGCCGTGACGCGAATGGACTCCGGGTGGATATGCGGGTTGCGCGCTAATGCCGTATCGGCGGTGAGCACGGCGGACATCTGCTTGAGGACCCGCTGGCGCCTGGCCACCTCGGCCAGCAGCGCTTCCAGGGAGATGTCCGAGGCCAGGCCGGTATCCGGAACTTTCGACGGCCGGAATCGGGCGTAGCGCGATTGAGCGGACAGCAATTCGAGCGCGGCGTCGACTGTCGGCTCGGTAATGGCCAGGATGGCCGTGATCCTGCTCAGCGGCGGCAGGTCTTCAGCTGACTCGGGATGAGCGTGGGGGGCCGGGCCGGGCGTCCGGTTCGATTCGGCGTACGCGACCTTGCCGTCCCTGAAGTAGACGACCCCGTCACTGCGGCCGGAGAACGGCAGCGTCCCCGTGCTGCGGGCCGCGGCCAGCTTGCGCAGCCGCCCGGTCACCTGGTCCGCGTAGTCGTCCGGCCGCCGCCCCGGCAGGACCGTCGAGGTCAGCTGGCGGGCCCGGGTGAACCGGGGGATCTGGCTCATGCGGCGAAGCTCGCGCAGAAGTTCCGGATCTCGCGGCGCGCCATGGCCAGGTTGACCCGGCTGCGGTCCAGGATGACCAGCAGCAGGATCTGCGGCTCCGGGTTCTCCCGGACCAGCCGGATCATGTAGAGCTGACGGCGGAACGTCACCATCACGTCCTCGAGGCCGTCTACGGGCAGCTGGCCCGCCAGCAGCGCGAGCACGTTGGCGATGTCGGCCGCCCCGGCCGCGGCGGTGGGCAGGCTGATGTCGTCCTGATCCTTGCGGGAGGCCAGCACCATGCCGGTCGAGGCATCGACCAGGCAGGCGAGCATGAAGCCGTCGATGTCCGACACCGGGTCGAGCAGCGCTTCGGCCTCATCAAGAATCACTGATGCTTTCTCCCTCGCGCTGCAGGCCTCGGGTACGGAGCTATCGTAAGACAAGAATTGGCTAAGCCGGCGGCATAGTGACGAATAACGAGCTAACGACCATTCTGAGCGATAAGTCCCGTACCCCGGCCATTTTAGTAAATGCTGCTCCGGGGACTGCTAGCGGGCAGCGCGGGCCAGTTCGGGCACGAAGAGCTCGGCGTTGATCGTGCCCAGGCCGGTGGCCAGGTTGTAACCGGCCCGGGCGCTGAAACCGCGGACCGTGTGCTTGCGGCCGCCCTGGCGGAACGAGACCGTGGTGTTCCCCGAGCGGATGGCCACCAGGCCCGGCGCGTGCTGGGCCGCCAGCCGGTACAGGGCGGGGTTGATCAGGCCGAGCCGGTGGCCGGCCACCTGGTCGGCGAGCGCCACGATGCCGGCGAACAAGGGCGAGGACTCGCTGGTGCCGCACACGGCGTACCAGCCGGCCGGCTGGCCGGCAAAGCTCTGGTACACGTTGACCGCACCAGAGCAGGCCGCGCTCATCGAGATGTCGGGCACGCCCCGGTGGCCGCCGGTGACGGCAGCCACCTTGCCCTGGTAGGAGGGGCGCGTGAAGGCAACCGACTTGCCGCCGCCGGTACCCAGCGGGTTCGGCCCGTTGTCCCCGTGGACGACCTGGTTCGCCGTATGGCTGTAGGTGTCGTTCCATACGGTGTCGGCGGAGTCGCGGTTGCCGCTGGCGTCCAGGCGCAGGCGGGTCCCGCCGACTGCGGTCACCAGCGGGTCGCTGGCCGGCCAGGACGTCACCCGGTAGGTGTAGTAGCTCCGCTGGCTGGGCTCGAAGCCAGTCACGCCGGTGTCACCGGAGGCGGCCAGCATCGTGATGTGGCTGGCATAGGCAGCGGTGTAAGCGCTGCGCAGCGACCGGATCGCGGTGAATCCGACGGCCTGCTCCGCGACGCCGAAGCTCTGGCTGATCACGTCGCCGAGGTGGTGCCTGATCACGTACTTCTCGGCTGTCAGGATCTGCGACAGGCTGACGGTCCCGCCCGAGTTGCTGCCGGGCGTCTCGACGAGCAGGATCTTCGCGCCGGGCGCGACCGCGTGCGCGTACTCCACGTCCAGCGTGGTCTCGCCGGCCCAGCCGAGCATGCTGGCGTTGCCGGGGTTGAAGCGCGGGAACTTGCCCGCGGGCCTGATGATCCGCAGCGACGGCGGGCTGGGCACGTTCTCGGCATGGTCGAAGGCGCTCAGGTCCTGGGCGATCGTCGGCGAGCCGTACGGCTCGACGACGACGATCGTGGCGCCCTTGCCGGTGATCCCGCGCGAGTAGAGCGCCGTCAGGCCGTACGCCTGCTGGAGCTGAGCCGCGTTATAGCAGGCGATCTGGAGCGACTGCTCGCAGTCGGCGGTGGTCGAGGGCCCGCCGTCGGCCTCCCGCTGCGGATGCCGGACCCCGGGGGTGATGATCACGCTGCCCGGGCCCGCGGCCGGTCCCCGGCGGGCCAGGGCCAGGCCGGCTCGGGCGGCCGCTCCGCCGGCCGCGGTGGCCGTGGCCGTGCCGGCCGCGGTGGCCGTGGCCGTGCCGGTGGCCGTGGCGGTAGCGGTCGCCGTGGCCGTGGCCGTGGTGGCGGCCGTGGCGGTGATCACCGCGAGGCCGATCGTTCCCGCTGCTAGAACCCGTGCCCCGTTCGCCAGATGCATGGCTGCTCCCCGTTGCGTTTATCAGCGCCATTTCCGGTCATCGGATCGCCGGGATTTAAACCCCGCTTATCCGGCTAGAGGACCATAGCATTCCCTAAGCACCCGAAAGCACATATTTCGACACACCTCATTAACGACTTGCCCGGGCTGCGGATAGCGCAGGAAAATAGGCAGGTGAGAGCGGGAGCGAGCTTCGAAGTGGTGCCGGTCGGCTGGGTGGAGTCGCCGCTGACCGACCGGGCGCAGGCGCCGCGGCAGGCAGACGAGGGGGCCCCGGCCGCCTGGCTGGCCTTCGAGGCCGGAGTGGCCGAGGCCCTGCGCGATCTGCGGCCAGGGACCGAGATCATCGTGCTGACCTGGCTGGACCGGGCGGATCGGGATGTCCTCGTGACCCGGCCCCGGGACGACCCGGACCGCCCGCTGACCGGGGTGTTCAGCACCCGGTCGCCCGACCGGCCCAACCCGGTCGGCCTGCACCGCGTCTCGGTGATCGCGGTCGACGGGCTGCGAGTGCAGGTGGGCGGGCTGGAGGCCCTGGACGGGACGCCGGTGATCGACGTGAAACCGGTACTGGACCGGGTCGCGGAACGATAGTGCCCCGGATCCCGCACGGAGATCCGGGGCACTGAATACCGGCTGGTTAGCGCACCAGCTCGAGTTCCGGGGCCGGCTCGGCCGCCGGGCGGGTGCGGAGGCCGGGCAGGAGCATCGCGGCCGCCGCGGCGACGGCCACCGCCGCCGCGCCGACCCAGACCGCGGGGGCCAGGCCGGAGACGAACGCGGTCCCGCTGGCGTAGCCGCCCCGGGCCGAGAACACCGCGCCGAGCACGGCGATCCCGAACACGCCGCCCAGCTCCCTGATCGCGTTGTTCGCTCCGGAGGCGATCCCCTCCTGGTCCCGCCGGACCGAGCTGAGCACGACGTTGGCGACCGGCGCGAAAAACAGGGACATGCCGACGCCGGAGACGACGAACGCCGGGACCAGGGTCAGGTACGGCACGCTCGGACTGACCACGGCGGCCAGCCAGCCCAGGCCGATGGCCTGCAGGCCGAGCCCGGCGACCAGCAGCGGCCGCCCGCCGATGCGGTCGGACAGCACGCCCGCGACCGGGGCGATGAACACCGGCATGGCGGTCCAGGGCAGCGTCCGCAGGCCAGCCTGCAGCGGGCTGTAGTGCTGCACCACCTGGAGGAACTGCGCGAGCAGGAAGATCGAGCCGAACATCCCGAAGAACATCAGCAGCGAGGCCGCGTTGGTCACGGCGAAGCCGCGGCTGCGGAACAGGTGCAGCGGCAGCATCGGCTCGCGTGCCCGCAGTTCCCAGGCGACGAACGCGGCGACCAGCAGCACGCCGATCACCAGCGACGGCAGGACGGTAAGGCTGGTCCAGCCGTGGTCGTTGCCGCGGACCACGCCGAGCACGATGCCGAGCAGGCCGACGCTGGCCAGGATCACGCCGGGGATGTCCAGGCGAGTCGATGAGCCGCGGCTCTCGGTGAGCCGGAACCGCGCTATCGGCAGCAGCGCGATGCCGATCGGCACGTTCAGCCAGAAGATCCACTGCCAGGACGCGCCTTCCACGACGGCTCCGCCGACCAGCGGGCCGATCGCGATGGCCAGGCCGCCGACCGCTCCCCAGGCGCCCAGGGCCAGGCCGCGCCGCTGCGGGGATACCGCCGCGGACAGCAGCGTGAGGGTCAGCGGGATCACGATGGCGGCGCCGACGCCCTGGACGGCCCGGGCCGCCACCAGGAGGCCGATGCCCGGCGCGAGGGCGGCGGCCGCAGAACCCGCGGTGAACAGCGCCAGCCCGGCCGTGAACATCCGGCGCCGGCCGTACCGCTCGCCCAGCGCGGCCCCGGTGAGCAGCAGGACGGCGAAGGTCAGGGTGTAGGCGTTGACCGTCCACTGCAGCCCCTCGAGTGAGGCGTGCAGGTGCTCCCGGATGGACGGCAGCGCGGTGGTCACCACCAGGTTGTCCAGTGAGGCCATGAACAACGCGGCCGAGGTCACGGCGAAGGTCCACGCCGTACGGTGCCTGGTCGTCATCTTGTCTCCTAAGTAGTGATTGATCACTAACTAACCCGGTCAAAAAAAGGGCGCCCGGGGCCCGCCCGGGAGCTCAGTCCTTCGGGCACCAGCTGGTCCAGCGCTCGTCGACGGACGGGAGGTCCATGGCCGCGGCCACGTTCATCAGCATGCCGATGGCGAAGAAGTCCACCACGCGCTGGAACGGCAGGCCGGTGATCCGCTCCACCACCTCCCACAGCTTCTTGTAACCGGCCCGGGTGGCGGCCCGGATCTCGGGATCGTCGCAGGCGGCGTAGGCCTGCATCTGCATCAGCAGCAGCGTCCGGTCTTCCAAGAGGAGTTCGTAGGCGCGTGCCATGGCATCCAGCGCCTCGTCGCCGGTCAGGTCGCCGGCCGCCTCGGTAAATGCGCCCTTTACGCGGCCGAAGCACTGCTCCACGAGCGCCAGGAACAGGGCCTTCTTGGTCGGGAAGAGGCGGAACAGGTACGGCTGGCTGATCCCGGCCCGGCGGGCGACGTCCTCGGTCGAGGTCCCCGCCAGCCCGTGAGCGGCGAACTCGGCGACCGCGGCCTCGAGCACGAGCTCGCGACGTTCTGCCGCGGGCATCCGCTGCCTGGTCTCGCGCTGCACGGTCTCGGTCATGCTCTTAAGGTAGTGATGACTCACTACCCTTGTCAAGGGGATGCCTGCTGATGTTCCGGAAGGGGTAGCTGTGGCTCAGGGGAATCGCTCGGCCGGAGTCCGGGTGCCACAGAGCACGTTCTTGCGTAGGCCGGGTGCCACAGAGCACGTTCTTGCGTAGGCCGGGTGCCACAGAGCACGTTCTTGCGTAGGCCGGTGCCACAGAGCACGTTCTTGAGGCCGGGTGCCACGAGCATGTCTTGCGTAGGCGGCGGGTGGGGTGGTTAGGGGGAGAGGGCGGCGGCGGCGGTCAGGGCTTCTAGGGCGGAGGACTGGCGGGCGGGGGTGGCGTGGTCGAGGGGGGCGGCCCAGTGGAGGCCGAACTGGCCGGAGGGATTCCGGTGGTTCCAGATCGAGGTGGCGTTGGCCAGGATGAAGGAGCGGTAGGCGGGCTGGCGGTCCTGGAGCCAGAAGTCGTACAGGTAGCGCACGAAGATGCCCTTGAACTGCGCCTGGTCCTCGTTGCAGGGCTGCCCGGCCGCTTCGCAGGGCTCGGTCAGGATGCCGGCCGCGGTCAGCTTGGCCAGCGCGGCGGCGGCGATCGCCTCGCCCTGGGTCAGGTAGGCGCGGTCGCCGGTGATCTCGAACAGGGCGGCCAGGCCGCCGAGGATCACGCCCTGGTTGTAAGTCCAGGTGGTCTCGCCGTTGTTCTGGCAGGCGTTGGTGAGCCCGTCGTTGATCAGGTGATCCGGGGTGATCAGGCCGCTCGCGCTGAACCAGTCCCAGCCCCGCTGGGCCCAGCTCAGGTAGGTCTGGTCGCCGGGCACGCGCTGGTGCAGCAGGGCGGCCAGGGTCAGGAACAGCTCGTTGGTGATCGCGTTCTTGTACTGGCTGCCGGCGTTCCAGTGCAGGCCACCGCCGCAGGTATCGTTCCAGGCCGCGGTGTTTTTGTTGAAGATGGTCCGGGCCGTGGTCAGGTACCGCGGGTTCATGGTCAGGTCGTAGGCGGCCACCCAGGCCAGCGCCCACCAGGCGTTGTCGTCGTAGAAGGTGTTGACGAAGCCGGCGTGGGTCTTCTGGGCGGCGGTGAACGTGGTGGCGATGACGCCCTCGTGGCTCTGGTCGCCGGTCAGCTTGGTGTACCTGATCACCGCGGTCAGCGCGCTGGCGCTGTTCCACCAGCCCGTCCCCTGCCACTGCCCGGTGGCGGGTTTGTACCACTTCTGGAGGGCGTTGATCCCGGTTTTGGCGCCGCTGCGGAAATCGGGGGTGGCCATTCTGATCAGGGTAGTCCCGCGTGGCACCGGAGCCTAGGTCCGTTCGCCGGTCAGGGCAGCTGGGTCGCGATCGAGAGGGCGTGCTGGAAGGTGGTCAGGAGCAGGACCCCGTCCGGCAGGGAATCAAGGGCCCAGCCGGGCCCGCAGGCGGCTACGATCGCGGGCCGGGGTCTCATCCCGGAAACCACGGCTAGCTGACTGTAGTCGGCGGTGGCCGGCGTTTGGGCCCAGATCAGCACTGCGGCCGGGCCGGTACGGACCAGCGCGTCCCGCAGGGCATCGGTGGGCATCCGGGCGCCCAGCATCCGGCTGGCGACGCCGGCGCTCGGCCAGCGCGGCGGCGAGCGCTTCCAGGGGAAGGCAATGCTGCTCGGCCGGCGCGCAGGCGAGGGCGATCCGCGGCCGGGCCTGCGGCCGCGGCACCCGGGCCAGCGCCAGGGACACCGCGCCGGACAGCAGGTGCTCGGCCGCGATATAGCGGCTGGCCGTCAGGTACTGGCGGCCCAGGCCGCGCAGGGCGGGAGCAATGACAATGGTCCATGCGGGCACGACACCCTCGGCCAGCGCGGCACCCAGGACCTGGTCAACGGCAGCGGGGTCGAGCGCGAGGGCCGCCCGGCGAAGGCCCTTGGCGCTGGCGGGCAGGTGCCCGGACCCCGGCTGGGCCGACGGCCCTGGCCCCCGCGGGCGCTCCGGCGCGGCCTGACCCGCGGCGCCGGCGGGTGCCTGACCCGTGGGGTCACGGGTCGCCCTGGCGATGCGGGCGGCCTCGGCTGGCGCGACCCCCTCGATGGTCAGCCGCCGCATCAGCTCCAGCCGGGCCAGGTCGTCTTCGCTGTAGCGGCGGTGCCGCCCGGGGTCGCGGCGGGACGGGCCCAGGCCGTACCTCCGGTCCCAGGTGCGGAGAGTGGTGGTGGCCACGCCGATCCTCCGGGCCGCCTCTCCCGCGCTCAGGCCGGCGTCCGGCACCGGACTTCATCTACCTTCCTGCCCGCGTGACGGCCCGATCCGCTCGGCGGCCAGCCGCGCGGACACCAGGACCATCGGAATGCCGACTCCCGGCCGGGTCCCGGAACCGACGAAAACCACATTTTCCAGTCCCGGCGCGAGGTTACCCGGTCGCAGCGGACCCGACTGGGCGAACGTGTGCGCAGCGGCGAACGGCGTGCCGGCCGCCAGCCCCTGCCGCGCCCAGTCGGCGGGGGTGACCACCTGCCGTACGTCGACCGCGGCGTCCAGGCCCGGGTAGCCGCGGCCGGCCAGGACCCGCAGCAGGTCGTCGGTGTACGCCTCGCCGATGCGCGGCCAGTCGAGCCCGGCCTGCGTGTTCGGCGCCGGGGCGAGCACGTAGTAGACCTCGCGGCCTTGGGGCGCGAGGCCCGGATCGGTGCGGGTGGGGTTGGTGACCAGCAGCGACGGGTCGGACATGACGCGACCACGCCTGGTGATGTCGTCGAAGGTGGACCGCCAGGCCTGCCCGAAGTGAATGTTGTGGTGGCTGACGCCCGGAAAGCTTTCCCGGCCCCTAGGTGCATGACGACACACGAGGGCGAGTAACGCAGCCGGCGGCGCAGCGGCCGGTTCAGCAGGTCCCGGTACGCCACCGGCAGGTCGGGATTGAGCACCACGACGTCGGCCGGGATGCGATCGCCGTCCCGGGTGCGCACCGCACGCGCGCGTGATCCGCTGACCTCGACGCTGGTGACCTCGCGGCCGTAGTCGATCCGCACGCCGTGCTTGACGGCGGCCCCGGCCAGCGCGGTGGCGACCGCGTGCATGCCGCCGCGCGGGTAAGTACACCCCCGCCACCGTGTCCATGTAGGCGATGACCGCGTACAGGGCGGCCGCGCGATGCGGCGGCACGCCGGCGTAGAGCGACTGGAACGAGAACACCCGCTGGGTGCGCGGATCGTCGAGGAACTGCGACACCTTGCCGGAGAGCCGGCGGAACCCGCCGACGGCGGCCAGCCGGGCCAGGTCCGGGCCGACGATGTCCCACGGATGGTCGAAGTCGCGGTCGATGAACCGTTTCCACTCCAGCCGGTAGAGCTTGCGCGCGTACTCGGCGAAGCGCAGGAAACCGTCGGCCTCCCGCGGCCCGCACAGGCGGGCGATCTCGGCGGCCGTATCCGCCGTGTCCGCCCGGATATCCAGGGTCGAGCCGTCGGCGAAATGCGCCCGGTAGGCCGGATCGAGCCGCACCAGGTCCAGCCAGTCCGGCATCCGCTCGCCCACCGCCTGCAGGGTCTCGTCGAGCAGATCCGGCATGGTCAGCACGGTGGGGCCGGTGTCGAACCGGTAGCCGTCCACGGCGAGCTGGCCCATCCGGCCGCCCGGGCCATCGGCCCGCTCCAGCACCGTCACCTGCCGGCCGGCTCCGGCCAGCCGGAGAGCGCAGGCCAGGCCGCCGAGGCCCGCCCCCACGATGACGACCTGGTCGGTCGGTCCGGTAACGGTCCGCATGAAACTCCTCCGCTCGGGCAGTGGCGCCGATCTTCGAGGTGGCCGTCGGCCGCACGCCGTTTGCGTCCAGCGTACTACCGAGCTACTTTGAAACGAAATGTGAATCGATTTTCAGGACCGCGAGCTACTCCAGGAGCTCGTCCGAGGGGATCTCATGACCCATCCCGTGCCGCATGCGGCCTCACTGGACACGGCCTACTCGATCTGCCGCGGCCTGCACCGCACCCACGGCCGCAGTTACTACCTGGCCACCAAGCTGCTGCCGGCCTGGAAGCGCCGGCACGTCCACGCGCTGTACGGCTTCACCCGCTACACCGACGACATCGTGGACGCGGGCGGTGACATCGAGGGACCGCATCGCGCCCGGCGGCTCGGCGAGTGGGCCGACCAGTTCGGTGCCGCGATCGAGGGCATCCGGGCCCCCGCCGACCCGGTCCTGCTCGCCGTGCGGCATACCGTCGCCACCTTCGGCCTGTCCCGGGCGGACTTCGACGCGTTCTTCGCCAGCATGCGGATGGACCTGCACGTCCGCGCCTACGCCGACTACGAGGCGCTGCTCGGGTACATGCAGGGGTCGGCGGCCGTGATCGGCACGATGATGCTGCCGATCCTGCTGGCGCCGGACGACGGACCAGGACCGGTGACCGCGTCGGCGATGGACCGCGCCCGCGAGCCGGCCCGCCAGCTCGGCCTGGCGTTCCAGCTCACCAACTTCATCCGCGACGTCGCCGAAGACCTCGATCGCGACCGCGTGTACCTGCCCGCGGACGACCTGGCCCGGTTCGGCGTGAACCGCGACGACCTCGCGGCACCGTCCGCGAGCCCGGCCGTGCGCCGGCTGATCGCCTTCGAGGTCGAGCCGGGCCCGGGCCCACTACCGCCAGGCCCGGCCGGGCCTGGCGGCGCTGCCCGCCCGGTCCCGCCGCTGCGTGCGCCTGGCCTACGCCGTCTACGGCGGGATCCTGGACCGCGTCGAGGAGGCGGGCCACGACGTCCTGGCCGGGCGGGCCGTCGTGCCGCGCCGGCGGCGGGCGACCGCGGTGGTGCGGGAACTGGCGAGGCCGGCATGACCGTCAACGCCGAGAAAGCCGCCGTCCTGGCGCCGGACGACGTCACGTTCGTGACCGGCGAGCTGCGGCCGTACCTGGCGGACCTGCTCGGCCGCGAGCAGGCCACCTGGAAAGAACTGGCCGGCGCGTCCTGGGCGGACCTACCGCAGGCGCTGGCGGCCTACCTCGGCGGCGGCAAGGCGCTGCGGCCGCGGTTCTGCTACTGGGGTCACGCCCTCGCCGGCCAGGACGCCAGCCCGCTGCTGCGGCAGGCATGCGCGGCGCTGGAGCTGCTGCATACGTTCGCGCTCATCCACGACGACCTCATGGACAACTCCGATACCCGCCGGGGGCGGCCCGCGCTGCACCGGGAGATCGCCGCGCAGCATCGCCGGGACGGCCGGGCCGGCGACCCGGACCAGTACGGCCGCGCCCTGGCCCTGCTGGCCGGCGACCTCGCGTTCTCGGTCGCCAGCCGGCTGGCCGCCGCGCTGCCCGCGCCCGCCGTCGCGGTGTGGAACCGGATGGTCGGCGAGCTCGTCCTGGGCCAGTTCCTGGATCTGGCCGGCGCCGCGCGCCAGGACCGCTCGCGGGAGGTGGCGCGGGCCACCACGCTGCTCAAGTCGGGGCAGTACACGGTGACCAGTCCCCTGCGCCTCGGCGCCGCGCTCGGCGGGCATCCCGGAGCTGCCGGACGGCCTCGTTCGTTACGGTGACCTGGCGGGCGAGGCCTTCCAGCTCCGCGACGACCTGCTCGGCGTGTTCGGCGACCCGCGGCGGACCGGCAAGCCGGTCGGCGACGATCTCATCTCCGGCAAGCCCACGCAGGTCCTCGCGCTGGCCGCGGACATGCTGCCGCCCTACGGGCAGGCGCTGCTCGCCCTGGCCGGCACATCCGCGCTCACCCCGTCCGACGCCGCCGAGCTCACCAGCGAGCTCGTCCGGTGCGGGGCACGGGACCGGATCGAGCAGAAGATCCACCACAACGTCGCCCTCGCGTGCGCCCTGGTGGACCGGGCCGCGCTGCCGCCACGGGTCGGCGACGCCCTGCGGAAGCTGGCCGCGGCGGCCGCGGACCGGCAGCGGTGAGCGCTCGGGACGGGCGGCGATGAGCGCCCTGGGCTGGCGTCCAGGCTCATCGGACGGCTGGCGGGCATGCGGCCGTATCTGGCGAGCGCCCCGTCGGAGCCGGCGCGGCGGCAGGCCGGACGCGGCGGGCGTCCGCGGGCCGACCGCGGGTCGTGGTGGCGGGCGGCGGCATCGCCGGGGCGTCGGCGGCGGTCGTGCTCGCCGAACGCGGTATCCCCGTCGTCGTCTGCGAGTCCGCCGACCGGCTCGGCGGGCGCCTGGGCGCGCACCCGCGCACTCTTCCCGACGGCACCGTGCAGTGGGTCGACCACGGATTCCACGGCTTCTTCCGGCAGTACTACAACTGGCGGCAGATCCTGCGCCGGATCAGCACCGGTCCCGAGCCGCTGCTGCACCCGCTCGGCAGTTATCCGGTCATCTCGGCGCGCTGGCCGGACGAGGAGTTCGACCGGCTGCCCCCGGCGCCGCCGCTGAGCATCCTCGCGCTCGCCCTCCGCTCCCCCAGCCTGCGGCTGCGCGAGCTGGCGCGCGCCGACCAGGCCGTCGGCCTGGCCCTGCTCGGATTCGACGCCGAGCAGACCTACGCGCACCTCGACCAGGTCAGCGCCGAGCAGTTCCTGGCCGCGCTGCGGCTGCCGGAACGCGCCCGGGTGATGCTGTTCAACGTCTTCGCCCACTCGTTCTTCAACGACGCCGCGTCCATGTCGGCCGCCGAAATGGTGGCGATGTTCCACTTCTACTTCCTCGCCAACCCCGAGGGCCTCGGCATGGACGCGCCGCACGCCGACTACCAGAGCGCTATCTGGGGTCCCCTGGCCCGCTATCTTCAGCAGCGGGGAGCGCAGATCCGGACCGGCACCGCGGTCACCGCGATCGACCGCGACCCGGCCGGTTCCTGGCAGGTCCGTACCGCTGACGGCGGCACGCTGACCGCCGATCGAGGTCGTGCTGGCCGCCGACGCCGGGGCGGCCGCGCGCATCCTCGGCGCCTCGCCCGGCGTCACGTCCGGTGACCAGCGGCTCGCCGCCGTCGCGGCCCGGCCGCGGACCGGGCCGCCGTACGCGGTGGCGCGGTACTGGCTGGACGGCGACGTCCGGCCGGAACGCGCCCAGTTCACCAGCATCGCCGACCCGGGCGTCCTCGATTCGGTCACGCTGTACCACCGCTTCGAGGCGGGAGCGCGCGAGCTGGCACGAGCGGACCGGAGGATCGGTGGTCGAACTGCACGCCTACGCCTGCCCGCCGGGCGTCGCCGCCGCCGATCTCGGCGCCGCCATGCTGGCCGAACTGGGCCGGCTGTGGCCGGAGGTCCGCCGCCTGCGGCAGGTCGACCGGCACTGCCAGGTCGGCACCGACGCGGCCGGGTTCCCGGTCGGCGGCCATGCCTGCGCCCCTGGCGTGCGCACCGCCGTCCGCGGGCTGACGCTGGCCGGCGACTGGGTCGCCAGCTCGTTCCCCGCCGCGCTGATGGAGCGGGCCGCCGCCACCGGCATCGGCGCCGCTAACACCATCCTCGCCGCCCACGGGTACCGCCCGGAGCCGGTATGGTCCGTGCCGCCGCGGGGCATCCTGGCCGGCCGGTGGGCCGCGGCGATGCGGCGCGGGCCCGCCCGGATGGGAGGACAGTAATGGATGCCTGGCAGTACCTGCTGGTGCTCGCGTCGTGCGTCGCGGTGACGTTGCCGCTGGAGTTCGCCGGGGGCGCCCGCGTGTACCGGCGCCCGAAGGCGCTGCTCGCCGTCCTGGTGCCGGTGGTCGCCGTCTTCGCCGGGTGGGACGTGCTCGCCGTGCGTCACGGGGAGTGGTGGTTCAGCTCGCGCTACACGCTGGGGCTGCGGATCGCGGCCCTGCCCGTCGAGGAGTGGCTTTTCTTTCTCGTCGTCCCGGTCTGCGCGCTGCTCACCTACGAGGTCCTCGGCCGCGGGGCCCCCGGTCTGCGATCCCGGAGCGCGCGGCGGAGGAAATCCCGGTGACCGGGGCCTACACCCTCGGGGCGGTCTGCGCGCCGGCCGCGGTCGTGGCCCTCGAGCTGATGGCGCTGCGGACCGGAATCCTGCGGCGCGGCCGGTTCTGGGTCACGATCGCGATCACCCTCGCCTTCCAGGTCCCGGTGGACGGCTGGCTGACCAAGCTGTCCGCGCCGTCGTGCTCTACCGGCCGGCGGCTATCTCCGGCGTGCGGTGGCCATGGGATATCCCGGTCGAGGACTTCGGGTTCGCGTTCGCCATGATCACCCTGACCCTGGCGTTGTGGGAGCGGGTCCGGTCATGAATCCGGACGTGCGCCGCCGGGCGATGCTCGCCGCGCTCCGGCTGACCGTGCGCGGCGGCCTGGCGGGGGTGTGGGTGCGCGGCCGGCTGCCGGCCGGCCCGGTGGTCTGGGCCGCCAACCATCACAGCTGGTGGGACCCGTTCATCGCCGGCGAGCTGGTGACCGGCAGGGGGACGCCGGATGGTGCTGCTGGCCGACCCCGCCAACGTCCGCCGCTACCGGTTCGCCCGCGGCGTCGGCGTCGTGGGCACCGACGAACTGCGCACCGCGCTGGCCGCGCTACGCGCGCGGCGCGGTGCTCGTCGTCTACCCGGAAGGCCGGCTGCTTCCCGCCGGGCGCACGGGCCCGCTCGCGCCGGGTGCGGCCTGGTGCGCCGGACGGGCGCCGGCCCGGCTGTGCTCGGTGGCGGTGCGGGTGCTGATCCGCGGCGGCCAGTATCCCGAGGCCTACGTGGTATTCAGCGAGGTCGGCGTCGGCGGGCGCTCAGCTGACGTCACCGCGCGGCTGCACGAGCGGCTGGGCGAGGACCTGGCCGGCATCGACCGGCTCGCGGCGCAGGCCGATCCCCGCCAGCCGCTGCCGGGCTTCACCCGCGTGGTGCCGGACGGCGGAGCTGGGACGAGCGCATCGACATGGCGCGGGGCTGGCTGGCATGGCCACCGCACTAGCGCGCGCGGCCGTCGCGTTTCACGCGGTCAAGCTGGCCGGCCTGGCGGTCGAACCTCGTCATGTTTCCCGTGCTGCGGCCGCGCCGGCACCGGGACCGGCGGGGAGCGCCGGCCGGACACCTCGCTGCTGGTGCCGGCGCGTGACGAGGGCCGCCAGCTACCCGCCGCGCTGGCCGGGTTCCGCGCCCAGGACGTCACCGAGATCATCGTGCTCGACGACCAGTCCAGCGACGACACGGCGGCCGTGGTGCGGCACGCCGCCGAGGCCGACCCGCGCGTGCGCCTGGTGCGCGGCACGCCGCCGCCGCCCGGATGGGTCGGCAAGAGCTGGGCCTGCTGGCAGCTCGCCGCGGCCGCGCGCGGCGAGCTGCTGCTGTTCTGCGACGCGGACGTGCTGCTGGCGGCGGGAGCGGCCGACGCGTGCTGGGCGCAGCTGCGCGCGCAACGCGCCGAGGTGTTCTCGGTGTTCCCCCGCCAGCGCACCGTCACGCCGGGGGAACGGCTGCTCGTACCGCTGATCGACGACGTGCTGCTGGCTTTCCTGCCGCACGTCCTGCTGCGCCTGCCGGTACCGTCCGCGGCGACGGCCAACGGCCAGCTGCTCATGTTCCGGCGCGGCGCCTACGACCTGCTCGGCGGGCACGCCGCCGTAGCCAGCGACATGACCGAGGACCTCGCGCTGGCGCGCCGGACCCGCCGCGCGGGCCTCAGGCTGGGCCTGGCTCTCGGCGGCGACCTGGCCGGCGCGCGGATGTACGCGGGGTACCGGGATTCTGTCCGCGGGTTCGGGCGGAACCTGCGGGCGGCGCACGGCGGCCGCGACAGCGCGCTGGCGGTGACCGCGGCCTGGCACCTGATCGCCTACACGGTGCCGTGGCTGGCGTGGCGCCGGGACCGGGCGTGGCGGGTCGCGGCGATCCTCGGCCTGGCCCAGCGGGTGCTGGTCAACGCGAAGACGGGCCGCGGCGCGGCCGGCGAAGCGCTGCTCGTCCCGGTCACGCCGCTGGCGGCCCTGCCGGTGTACGCGCTGGCGTTCCGGCGGTACACGCGGTGGAAGGGCCGCTCCTATCCGGGGACGCGACCGTGAGCGCGACGCCGGCCGGCCCGGTGCCGGAGCCGCCCGGCCTGCCGCTGCTCGGCCACCTGCCGCCGTGGACGACCAGGCCGCTGCGGCTGCTCGAGGACGGCGCCCGCACCGGCCCGGTGTTCCGGCTCCGGCTGTGGCGGCCCGCACTCGTCGGCTACCAGCCGGAATGGAACCGGGCGATCTTGTCCGATCTCGCCACCTTCCGGAGTCGCGGCAGCCTCAGCGGCCTGAGCCCGTACCTGGCGGCCGGGATCGTGCATACGGACGCCCCGCAGCACCGTCCCCGGCGGCGGGCGCTGACCCCCCACTTCAGCGCGCGTGCCCTCGCCGCCCTCGAAGACCGGCTGGCCGCGGTGGCCATAGCCCGGCGGCCGGGCGGTGACTTCGACGCCCTCAGCTGGTCAGCCGAGATCGTCCAGGACATGCTCAACGTCGCGCTCTTCGGCGGCGCGCTGCCCGCTGGCCCGCTGCGCCGGTTCCTGCGTCCGCTGCAGCAGCGCCTGCCGGCGCCGATGCTGCCGCGTCCCCGGGTATTCCGCCGCCTGGAGACCGCCATCGCCGCGGCGGTGGCCGACCCCGTCCCCGGCAGCATCGCCGCCCAGCTCGCGGCGGCGGCCGGGGACGCCGGCGGCGACGCGGCCGTCCGGGAGATAACCGAGAACCTCCGGGTGGCTCTCGCGGCCGGCTACGACACCACCAGCCACACGCTGGCGTGGGCCGGGTGGCACCTCGCCCGCCACCCGCAGTGGCGCGAACCGCAGGCACTGCCGCTGTTCCTCGACGAGATCCTCCGGTGCTACCCGGCGGGCTGGCTCGGCAGCCGGGTCGCGGCCCGGGACACCACCGCCGCGGGCGTCGCGGTTCCGGCGGGCACGCTCGTGTTCTACTCGCCCTACCTCACCCACCACGATCCCGGGCTGTGGGCCGATCCGCACCTCATCCGGCCGGAGCGTTTCCGCGTCAGGGCGCCCGGCCTGGTCTTACCTGCCGTTCGCGGCGGGACCGCGCACGTGCCTGGGCGCCCACCTGGCCCAGCTCATCCTGCGCACCGCGCTGGCGCCGCTGTGCCGGGGGACGCTGGCCCAGGTGCACGGCGATCCCGCGGTCACGGTCGGCCTCACGCTCCGGCCGCGCGGCCCGCTGTGGATGCGCGCCCGCTGACCGGCCCGAGCGCGGCGTTAAGGCTCCGGCAGGCGCGGCGGCGGGATGGTCGCGTCGAATAGCACGGTCGAGCCGGCCGGGCGGGTGACCGCGCCGCTGGTCCGCTCGCGCAGGCGCTGGAGGAACTCGCCGTCGCCGAGCGGCACGGTGGCCTCCAGGCGCTGGCTGGCCCGCACCTCGGGCAGGTCCATGACGGTATCGACCAGGTTCGCGCGGCAGCCGGGGGCAAGGTGGCCCGCCGCCGCGTGCAGCGAGGTCCGGGCGGTACCCTCCGGCCCGGCGGCGGTGGTGACCTCGGCGGCGGCGACCGTCCGGTCTCCGACCCTGATCTCGACGTGACGGGGGGCATCCGGGAAGGACATAGAGACACTCTCTGGAATTGAGGATTGACGGACCAGCCGCACTGCTGCCCTAGGACGCTTACCGCCTTGCCCGGCCCGCACCGGGGCGAAACAGGTCTACACCGCTTAATCGGATTGGCCGATGTCGCCGGGGGTGTAGACGTCCGCCTGCTGGGCAGTGCGAGGGCTATGTCATCCGCTACCCAGGACCGGCCGGGCCGGGGCCTCGCACCGCTCGTCGTGCTCTCGGTGGCGGCCCTGGTGTTCGCGGTGCTGCTCGTGCTGGTGCGGTTGCAGTGGGCCCCGCTGGAGTCGGCCGACCACGACGCCGCGTCGGGGCTCAACGGCCTGGTCGCCGGTCATGCCAGCGCCGTCGCGGTGGTCAAGACGGTGACCTGGCTGGGCAGCAGCGGGGTGCTGTGGACGGTCATCGGGGCGGCGGCGATCCTGCTGGCGTTCCGGCGGCGGTGGCGGCTGGCGGTCTACCTGCTCGTCACGGGCGCGGGCGTGCTGGTGCTCGATCCGGTGCTCAAGTCGCTGGTCGGCCGGCTGCGCCCGGTGGTGGCCCATCCGGTCGCGTACGGCCAGGGGAACAGCTTCCCCAGCGGCCACGCGCTCGGCTCGAGCGTCTGCTACGGCGCCCTGTTCCTGGTCTTCCTGCCCGCGATGCGCGGCCGCCGGCGGCGCGTCTTCACCGTCGCGATCGTCACGCTGATCGCCCTGATCGGGATCAGCCGGATCCTGCTCGGCGTGCACTACATCTCCGACGTGCTGGGCGGCTGGTCGCTCGGCATCGCCTGGCTGGGCGTGACCGCCTTCGCCTTCGAGCTGACCCGCCAGGCGGCCGGGCAGCCGGTGACCGACCCGGTCACCGAAGGCCTCGAACCCGAGGCCCGAGCCGACCTTACCCCCACCGAACCGGAGTCTCCCATGGCACGTAAGGACAAGCCTGCCAGACATTCCGCCGCGCACTGGGGCCGCATCGCCGCCGGGGTGCTGGTGGCCTGGGTCCTCATCCTCGGCGTCCTGGTCGGCATCGGCAAACTGCTCATGCTCAGCAAGCACGGGAACGGCAACATCCTGGGCGATCACACGATCCCGCACTGGTTCGCGGCCCACCGCACGCCGTCCCTGACCTCCTGGAGCGGGATCTTCAGCACGCTCGGGGCGACCCAGGCGATCCTCATCGTCGGCGTCGTCACCTGCGTGGCCTTTCTCGCCCTCACCCGGCACTGGCGGCCGGCCGCGTTCGTGGCGGTGGTGATGTTCGGTGAGCTGGGCGCGTTCCTGGCTACCGCGGCAGTGGTGAAGCGGCCCCGGCCGGACGTCACTCACCTCGACACGCACCTGCCCACCTCGGCCTTCCCCTCCGGGCACGAGGCGGCGACCGCCTGCCTGTACGTCGCCATCGCGATCCTGGTCATCGGCCACTTCCGCGGCTGGTGGCGCTACCTGTTCCTGATCCCCGCGATCGTCATGCCGGTCATGGTGGCGCTGTCCCGCCTGTACCGCGGCGAGCACCATCCCACCGACCTGCTCGCCAGCCTGCTGTTCGCCGGGCTCTGGCTGACCGCGGCCACGCTGCTGATCAAGCCGAACGACGACGGCGAGCCCGGGCGGAACGATGGCCGGCCCGCGACGCGAGGCGGCCGCCGGCCGGCGGTCAGCCACGTTCACGCCCGGGGCGGCTCCGCGTAGAGCGTCGCGGTCCAGATGTGCAGCAGGGTGGCGACCAGGGTGTCCTGGTCGTCGAAGGGCGGGGTACCGGTCACGGCGAGGTAGTACAGGCGCTCGCCGAGCCAGGTGAGCGCGCTGGCCAGGGCGGGGATGTCCTGGCCGGCCAGCCGCTCGCGGGCGCGCGGGTCGGCGCCGAGCTGGGCTACGGTAGCGTCGGTGAAGGTCTGCATCTGGTCGGCCCACAGCGCCTCCAGGCGCGGGTCGGTGCGCCAGTTCTCCACGATCGCGCGGAGCACGGGCGCGCTGGCCCGCCACAGTTCGGCCCCGGCGGTGATGCCGACCCGCAGCGCGGCGGCCGGGTCAGCCGGGCCGCCGGGACTGGCCAGCCAGGGTTCGGCGGCGGCGTGGCCGGCGGTCACGGCCCGCCGGACGAGCTCGGCCAGGACGTCGTGCTTGCTGTCGAAGTAGAAGTAGAAGCTGCCGCGGGAGACGCCGGCCGCGGCCAGGATGTCGCCGACGGCCAGGTCGCCGAACGACTTCTCGGCGAGCAGCCCGGCGGTGGCGGCCAGGATGGCCTCACGGAGTTCAGCGTCAGCCCCGGTGGCCGCGGACCGGCGGCCGTGCGGCCTCGGGGTTGTCGCCATGGCCGGGAGCTTACCCATCGCCGTGTCTATACACACTGTCTAGACGATATGTATAGTGAGCGTCATGAGCTCACTTACCTGCCATCTGGTCACCCGGAACCCCGATGCGGCCGCCGCCTGGTACACCTCGGTGCTCGGCGCGACCGAAACCAGCCGGATCACGCTGCCGGGCGGCCAGGTGCTGACCATCGAGCTGCGGTTCGGCGACAGCACGGTGGCCATCTCCGACGAGTTCCCCGACATGGGCGTGGTCTCGCCGCTGACGCTCGGCGGCACCTACGGGGCGCTGCACCTGGCCGTGGCGGACGCGGACGCGGTGTGGCAGCGGGCCCTGGCGCAGGGGGCGACCGAGTTCGAGCCGCTGCACGACGCGTTCTGGGGTGAGCGGACCGGGCAGTTCATCGACCCGTTCGGGCACCGCTGGGCCGTGGACCAGCACCTCAAGGACGTGCCGCACGACGAGGTCGTGCGGCTGGCGGCCGCGGCGTTCGGCGGCGGCCAGGGATAGCCGGGAGCCACGTCTGGCCGGGGCCCGGGATAGCGGCGGGCGGGGCGGGGAGCCTGCCCCGTTCGGTCAAAGATCTTCAGGAGACCGGGGGCGGGGTGCCGTCCGCGCTGGCGGCCAGCCCGGGGTCCCACCCGCAGATCATGCAGGCGTGCCGGAACGCCGCGCGGGTGAAATCCAGGGCGGTGGCGTGCGGGTCGGTCGCGGCGCGGACGTCGTCCCAGTCCAGGACGTACTCCCCCAGCGCGCCGTCCCAGCGCCCGCCAGGCAGGGATAGCCGGTCGAAGCCGGGCGGGGCCGGGTGCGCGTAGGCGTAGAACGCCGCCTTCGGGTAGCGGGCGTCGCCCGGCCACCAGCCCACCGCGACCTCCTGGGAGTCCATCGCGTTGCGCATGATGAAGTCGGCCGACGGGGGCTCGGCGGGCAGGCCGGAGAACAGGCTCACGGACAGGTCGAAGGAGCCCCACCAGGCGTTGACCGGGGTCGCGCGGCCGCGGTAGGGGGCCCGGTAGGCGGCCAGGACCAGCGCCGCCCGGGTCGCGGCGGTGAAGTAGTCCCCGGCCTGGCCGGTGTCGTAGCGGGCGTGCTCCTCGTCGGCGTCCAGCGGCACCTGCCAGGGCACCTCCTGCGGCCGGGGGTCGATCTCCACCGGGCCGCCCAGGTCGCGCACCGCGGCCAGCACGTCCCGGGTGACCGCGCCGACCGGCCGGTCCGGAGTGAGCGGCACGCGGACCGCCCGGCCGTCGCTGTGCTCGACCACCGCCTCGTGCCGCCGCAGGTCCAGGGCCACGACCAGGGCCCCCGAACGATCAGGGGCGGGCAGCGGCAGCGTCTCCCAGCCGCGCGCGGTCAGCCGCAGCGCGGCGTGCTGGAGCTGCGGCTCCGGCGGGGCGAGCCGCACCGCGAGCTTGCCCAGGACCTGCGTGTGGGCGTGCAGCGTGTCACACGTAGCGGTCCAGTCGCCGTAGTTAACCGAAGGCAGCATGGGCCCAGGTTACGGGAGGGCCCGGGTCAGGAAGCTCAGCAGGTGCTCGTTGAATACGTCCGGCTGCTCGAGGTTGGGCAGGTGGCCGATGCCTTCCAGCAGGACGACCTCGGGATCGGGCAGGCAGCCGGCCAGCTCGCGGGTGATCTCCGCGGTGGAATACGAGTCCTGGTCGCCGGTGCAGACCAGCGCGGGGGCGCCCAGGGAGCGCAGGACGGGCTGGTAGTCGGGACGTTCGGCGCGTCCGCGGAGGGCGGCGGCGGCACCGGCCGGGTTGGTGGCCAGCATCATCGCCATGATGGCGGCTCTGAGTTCCGGGGCGGCGTGCGGGCCGAACAGCCGGGCGGCCATCTCGTCGGCGACTGGACGCATCCCCTGCTCGTCCAGGGTCTGGGCGCTGGCCCGGCGGGCGGCCCGTTCCTCCGGGGTGCTCCGCGCCGCGGTGGTGGCGGTGAACGCGTACGCCCACCAGCGGCCGGGCTGGGCCGCGGCGAGCTCCATCACGACCAGGCCGCCCATGCTCAGGCCGACCAGCGCCGCGGTGGCGATGCCCTGGCCGTCCAGCAGGTGGCTGACGTCGGCGGCGAGCTGGGCCATCGGTACCGTGCCGGGGGTGACCGGGCTGTCGCCGTAGCCGCGCAGGTCGGGGGCGATGACGCGGAACCGGTCCCGGAGCGCGGCCAGCTGGGGCGCCCACATGGTCCGGTTGAAGGGGTGCCCGTGGATGAGGACGACGGCCGGGCCGTGGCCGGCGTCGTCGTGGGCGAGTTCGGCGGCGGCCATGTCAGTCAAGGGAAATCTCCTCGTCGAGGAAGTCGCGCAGTGCCGCGATCACCAGGTCGGGGGCTTCCTCGGGGATGAAGTGGCCGGTGGGCAGAGCCTCGCCGCGGACGTCGGCGGCGTAATCCCGCCACACGCCAAGCGGGGCGTAGCCGCGGCCGACGAAGCCCTGGGTGCCCCACAGCACCAGGACCGGGCACTCGATCCGCTGCCCGGCGTCGAAGGTCTCGTCGTCGTGAACGAGGTCCAGGCTCGCGCTCGAGCGGTAGTCGGCGCACGACCCGGCGATCGTCGCCGGATCGCTGAAGCAGCGGATGTAGTCCGCGAGCACGTCGGGGTCGATGCTCGCGCCCTTCCCCAGGAGCGGGCCGACGATGGAGTTGATCCAGTACCCCGGGTCGGCGCCGATCATGTGCTCGGGGACGCCGTGCCCCAGCGGCAGGAAGAACCAGTGGTAGTAGGCGGTGGCCATCTCCCGGGTGACGTGGCCGTAGACGTGCCGGGTGGGCACGATGTCCAGGATCGCCAGCCGGGTGACCGCGCCCGGGTGGTCCAGCGTGAGCCGGTGCGAGACACGGGCCCCGCGGTCATGGCCGACAAGCGCGAACTCGGTGAAGCCGAGCGCGCGCATCAGGCCGAGCTGGTCGCGGGCCATGGACCGCTTGGAGTACACCTCCCCGGCGGCGTCGGGGGCGGGCTTGCCCGAGTCGCCGTAGCCGCGCAGGTCGGCCAGCACGACGGTGCGGTCCCGGGCGATGGCGGGAGCGACGTACCGCCACATGAGGTGGTTCTCGGGGTAGCCGTGCAGCATCAGCACGGGTGGCCCGGACCCGGCGACGGCGCAGTTGATGGTGATGCCGTCGACGTCCACGCGGCGGGACTCGAAGCCGGGCAGCGGTGTGTTCACGAGACGCTCCTTACTTTCTTTCCAGCAGGAGGACCTGGGAGGTGAGCTGGCCGGAGCTCAGCAGCTGGCCGATGCGGTGGCTCTGCTCACTGGCGGCCTTCAGCTGCGGCGTCGGCCCGAAGCGGCGCTGGAGTTCGCGCTCGACGGCGGCGGTGCGGTCATGCCAGCTCGCCGGGGGCGCCGGCATGTCCTCGGAGTCGGCGACGGCTTCGACGTCAAGGCCGGCCTGGCCGAGCAGCGCGTGCAGGCCGGTGCTGGTCGGGAAGTGGTTACCTTGCGGCGGGTCGTCGAGCTTGCCGGTGACCGCCAGGAAAACGAGCAGCCCGATCCGGCCGCCCGGGCGGACCACGCGGTGCAGCTCGCGCAGCATGCCCAGTTGTTCATCCGGGCCGGCGGCGGTGCACAGGACGCCCAGGCACCAGGCCAGGCGGGCCGCGCCGGCCGTGAAGGGCAGCGCCGTCGCGTCGGCCTGGACGACGGGGAAGCCGAAGAGCCTGGCCGCCGCGCGGCACGCGTCCGGTTCGGGTTCGGCCAGGACCGGCCGGACGCCGGTCCTGTCCGCCGCGTAGGCCGCGGGTCCGCCGACGCCGGCCCCGATGTCGAGCAGCCGCTCACCCGGCGCGGGGCCCAGGCCGTCCAGCAGCCAGTCCAGGGCGACCGGCTGCCCGCTGCCCCGGCAGGCGGCGGGAATGTAATACTGCGGCCCCAGGTCGGCGGCGACCTGCGCGGTCCAACCGGCCACGGTGTCGAACTCGGCTTCCATCGGGTCGCTCGGGTCACGGTGCATGGGCGCGTTCTTCCCGGATACGCGCCGCCAATTCGGCCTTGACCCGGGCGGCATATTCGTAGCCGCGAGCCGAGGCCGCCCCCGAGATGTTCACCCCGGCGATGCCCGGGATGGCCAGCAGCGCGCGGGCCTCGCGGGCCGCGGCGGCGATGCCCGCGGCGACCGGGTCGGGCGCGTCCAGGACCCGGTGCACGGCGTCCGGGTCGAGTTCGAGGCCGGGCAGCCCGCGGAGCACGGCGGCCGACGGCTCGTCGGTGAAGACGGCGACCGCCGCGATGACCGGCATGGTCACCCCGGCGGCGGCCGCGGCGGTCATGAAGGCGGACACCGATGCCACCGTGTCGTGGTTGAGCACGGCGGCGGCCGCGCCGGCCCGCTGCTTCTGGGCCAGCCGGAACGGCCGCAGGTGCCGGGGCGGCGCGGCCGGGGTCTCGGGGACGGCCGCCGTCATCCCCACCGACGCGGCCAGCGCGGCCAGCCGCGGCCCGTCGAGGTCGAAGACCTGGGTCACGTCGGGCCGCACGGCGTAGGCGCGCGCGTCGCCGGTGACGCACAGGACGGCGTCGACCCCGAGCTGGCGCAGGCCGGTCAGTTCCTGCTCCAGCACGATCCGGTTCCGGTCCCGGCAGGCCAGCGTGATCCACGGCCGCGCCCCGGCCTCACGCAGCACCGACGCCAGCAGCACGGGCGGGAAGTCGGGCCGGTTCTGGTGCTCGCCGACCAGGACGGCGTTGCACGACGGCGCCAGCGTGGCGGCGATCGCCCGGTGCGCGGGCACGGAGAACGGCTCGGAGCTGAAGTCGGTCAGGATCAGCGGCACCCGGCGCAGCGGCACCGCCGGCACCGGATCGGCCCACTCCACCGGGGCCGGGAACACGCACGGGTGCGGGACGACCTCGCAGCCGCCGCCGGCCCGGACCCCGCCGCACGGCCCCATCACCATGTGCTTGGGGCACGAGTCGGTCACGGCTGCGACGGCGGCGCTGGCCAGGGGCGGCCGGCCATCACCGCGAGGTAGAGGGCGACGACCGTATCCTCCAGGTCAGGCAGGGCATCGGTCCGGTCCGCAAAAACCATGGACCGAACGAGTTCGGCCATCGCCCCGGCCAGCGCCAGATACGCCGCCTCGGGGACGGCGGGCCACTCCGGGTGCTGCTTTCTTGCCCGCTCGTGCCAGGTCCGGTTCAGGCTCGCGAAGATGCGCGGCGCGGCGTCGAGCCGCCGGGCGGCGGCCGCCCCGGCGGTCGGCATGTGCAGGTAGAAGACCCGGGCGAAGGCTGGTTCCTCGGCCAGGAACGCGAGGTACCCGCGAACCGCGGCGCGGAGCCGGTCCTCCGCGCTGGCCCCGGCGGGCAGGTTCCTGACGCTGGAGACCGCCCGGGCGAGCATGAGCTCGCGGCCCTCGCCGGTCGCGGTCAGGAAGCACTCTTCCTTGTTGCCGAAGTGCTCGTAGAAGGCGTGCTTGGAGACCCGGGCGCCGCGGACGATGTCGGCGACGGTGACGGACTGGTAACCGGCCTCGGACACCGCGGCGATGACCGCGCGCAGCAGCCGGTCCCGCTGCGACGCGAGGACGTCCCGCGCGGGCAGGCGGCTCCGGCCGCGGGGAAGCCCCGGCTGCCCCTGGTGCGTCCGGGCCAGCGTCCCCGCTTGCCTGGGTTCGGTCACGCGATTACAGTATCCGCTATGACCCTAAAGTACGGCCGCGTACTTTAGCTGATGATCATGGGCAGCGAATCATCAGGGCTGAGCGAACTGGCGGCCGAGTTTCCCGGTTACGACTTCGGCACCCAGCGAACGTGGGACGGCGTCTCGATCATCGCCATCCGGCAGGACGGCTCCGATCGCCCGGGCCTGTGCGTCGTCATCACCGATGACGTCGACGAGATGCGGCTCGCGCTGCTCGAGGGCCAGCGCCAGCTGCTTGGCGGTGCGCTGCCGGAGCCGCGGGTAGGCTCATGAGGTGAGGATCGTCGTTGACGACCTGACCGGTCCGCAGATCGTCCGCTTCCTGGAGGAACACGTCCGGGAGATGCGGGCGACCACTCCCCCGGAGAGCAAGCACGCCCTGGATCTCGACGCGCTGCGCGGGCCCGGCATCACCTTCTGGTCGGTCATGGACGGCGGCACCGTGGTCGGCTGCGGGGCACTCAAGCGGCTGGACGCGGACCACGCCGAGGTGAAGTCGATGCGCACGCTGGCCGCGCGCAAGCGCAGCGGGATCGCGTCCCTGATCCTCGGGCACATCATCGACGAGGCCCAGCGGATGGGATTCACCCGGCTCAGCCTGGAGACCGGCTCGGCCGAGTTCTTCGCGCCCGCGCGCAAGCTGTACGAGAAGTTCGGGTTCACCTACTGCGAGCCGTTCGCCGGCTACCGGCCCGATCCGCTCAGCGTGTTCCTGACGCGAACGCTCGCAGCGTCGCCTGGTTAGATCGTCGGGTGGTACCTGACGACATCCATGATTTCTTCCTGGGCAGCGCCGGCGTCGCCGGCGCGCTCATCGGGCTGCTGTTCGTGGCCATCTCGGTCTCCGCCGGACGGCTGTCCGGCGAAGGGGCCCAGGTCCACCGCATCCGGGCGACGGCGGCGCTGACCGCGTTCACTAACGCGCTCGCCGTATCGCTGTTCGCCCTGGTTCCCGGGCACAAGATCGGGCCGACCACGGTAGCGGTGGGCGCCGGCGGCATCACCTTTATCCGGCGGCGCTGCTGTCGCTGATCCGGCTGCGCCAGGTGCACTGGGGTATCGTGCGCGACGCGCTGTTCCTGATCGGGCTGGCCGTGACGTTCGTGTTCCAGCTCATGCAGGGCCTGGACCTGCTCAACCGGCCGGACGACGACGACCCGGTGGGCACGATCGCGATCCTGGTGATCATCTGCTTCCTGCTCGGGATCGCCCGGGCCTGGGAGCTGATCGGCGGCCCCTCGATCGGCTTCACGCACGAGGTCGTGGCCATGGCCCGGGGCCGCGGGCCGGCGCAGGCCCCGCCCGTGACCGACGCCACCGTGGAAAACGAGACTGGCGAGCGGTGAGGCGGGGAAGGGGGGGCCTCATGAGACTGCAGAAGACGGTGGTCACCGATAAGCCGCCCGCGAGGGTCTTCGACTACCTGAGCGACTTCACCTCGACGACCGACTGGGATCCCGGCACCGTGACCACGGTGCGGCAGGACGGTGACGGCGGGGTCGGCACCAGCTACCTCAACACCTCCGAGTTCCTGGGCCGCCGGACCGAGCTGCGCTACGTGGTCGAGGAACTCGTGCCCGGCGAGCGGATCCGGCTGCGCGGGGAGAACAAGACGGTCATCTCCATGGACACCATCGCTGTCCGGCCCACCGGAGCGGGGACCGAGGTGACCTATACCGCCGAGTTCACCTTCAAGGGAGCGGCCCGGTATGTCGCGCCGCTGTTCCGGCCCGCGCTGACCCGGCTCGGCGACCAGGCCGAGACGGGGCTGAGCCAGGCGCTGGCCCGGCTCTGAGCGCTGTCTTAGGCCTTGGGGCGGTACTGGAGGCGGCGCCGCGCGGTCTCGCAGACGCCGCTGCGCTCGTTCGCCGCGGCGACCTGCCGGGCCTCGTCCAGGTCGGCCGGCGTCAGCAGGCCGTTGCCGAGCAGGAAGTCGGCCAGGTCGCGGGCGTGGCCGCGCTCCTTCCAGATGAAGCCCTGGAGCAGCTTCTTGTAGTCGGAGACCGCGCCCTCGCCGCTCAGGTCCAGGGCGATGACCACGTCCATCATCGGCACCGTCTGCGGGGCGGGACGGCCGCGGATGAATTCCTGGTAGTAGTAGGCCATGGCCAGCCGGGCGGTCGTGTTCCGGTCGAAGTAGTGGCGTACCCGGGCCACGGCCTCCTCGCCCGGCGCGCCGTCGCGCTGCACGATCGTGCCGGCCTTGGTGGTCTCGCCGACCGGGAGGGAGGGGCTGGCGCCGCTCAGCGGCCGGACCGGAAGCTCGAGCCGCAGCCGCACCACCCGCTGGCCCACGCTGACGAGCCAGGAGCCCTCGGCCAGGGTGACCGGGAGGGCCTCGTAGCGGGCCGGAGCGACCGGCAGGACGTGGACGGCCGCGCGCTGCACGTCCCGGGACTCCGGCCAGGCTTCTCCGCCGGTGTCCGGGGCCAGGTAGACCCGGTAGGTCGTGTCGCGGCTGAACAGCTCCCAGCGATGGTGGACGTAGCGCAGGCCCGCGCAGCGCGGGGCGCGGTGCAGCGTGACGTCCTCGTCGTTGCTCAGCGTGCGCCTGTCCAGCCAGGTAATTTCGTCGGGCGGGCAGGACGTCCACGCCCCGCTCGCCACTGACCAGAGAAAAAGCTCACCCGTCGCCACCCAGTTAATTGTGGCACTCGCAGGCGTCAGCCGATCTCCACGCGGGATTGCGGGGCGTCATTGGTGGTCCCCCAGCGGATCGTGTCACCGTTCTCGACCGGCTGCTGACCCGCCACCGGGGATCCGTTGACGGTCAGCCCGTTCCGGCCCTGATTGGTGATCCACCAGCGGCCGTCGGAGAAGGTGAACTTCGCGTGCTCCCTGGACACCGTGGGCACGTCGGGGAGCATCAGCTCCACCGGACCGCGCCCGGCCCGGGCCCCCGACATCCGGGTCTCCGTCACCGACGAGCCGGTGACCAGGCGCAGCGCCGGCGGGACGTTCTCGGCCATGACCGTGGTCATCCCGCTGCCGGCCGCCAGGCCCGGCTGGTACGCCGCCGGGCTCTGCTCGTACCAGGTACCGCCGGAGGTGGCGAAGGCGGGCTGCGCGGCCGAGTACGCGAACTCGGCCGGGCGCGGGCCGCCCTTGGCGCCCACCGGGTCGCCCTGCCGCAAGCGGTAGCGACCCGGCGGGACCGACCCGCTGGAGGTGACGTACACGCTGGGCCGGCCTGCCCCGGTGAGGCGGGCCCGGTATGCGGTCACCTGCTCTTCGTAGACTTCTGACACGCTCTCGCTGATCACGCCGAGTTCCATCCGCTCGCACAAGGCGGCGAGGTCGTCCGGGTTCAGCTGCAGTTCGACCAGGCCCGGCGCGAGCAGCGACCCGCTGGGCGTGATCACGAACACGTCCGGCAGGTGCCGGATGGCGACCTTCAGCACGTCTTCCCCGTCGCGCCACGGCCGGGAGGAGACCCGCTGGATCCACGGATGATCCCGGTTGATGCCCAGCGCCCGCAGACCGCCCGCGGTCATGGCCGCGAGTCCCGCGATCACCACCAGCGCTACCGTCGCCGAGACGACCGAGCTCGTCACGACCGCCAGGACCACCCAGGTCCCGGCCACGCCGCCGATGATCGCCCAGCGCCGGCGGCTTCGCTGCCGCAGCGGTGCGCGCGGCGACCGGCGCGCGCTTTCGGATTCCTCACTCATCGCCAGCCTCGCTCATCTGAGCCTTCCGTCCATCCAGTGCTGTCCTCGCCAGGCCTCGTGATGAGGATGCGGTCGCGCGCACGCGCCCGTCAACGAATCGGGGCGAGCTTCCAGACATCTGGAAGTTGGCCGGAAGGGCGGCCGGCGCGCTGCGGGGGTGACGGCGGGCTGGTGGTACGTTTCGGGCGAGCCGATTCGACGAGCCTGGAGGCAACCGGATGCCGCGCCTGGAGGTCCAGATCCCCGCGCCCGACGGTGACAGTCCCGGGACGCTGCACGTCCCCGACGGGGACGGCCCGTGGCCGGGGGTGCTGCTCTTCCCCGACGCGGGCGGCGCGCGGGAGACGATCAGGGCGATGGGCGACCGGCTGGCGGCCATGGGATACGTCGCGCTGGTCCCGGACATCTACTACCGGGCGGGCAGGTGGGCCCCGTTCGACGTGAACACGCTGTTCACCGACCCGCAGGAGCGGGCCAGGATGGGGACCCTGGTGGGCGCGCTCAGCAACGACCGGATCATCGCCGACGCCGGCGCCTACGCGGCGTTCCTGCTGGCCCGGCCGGAAGTGAGGGGCGCCGCGATCGGCACGACCGGCTACTGCCTGGGCGGGCGGATGTCGCTGGTCGCGGCGGGCGGCCTCGGCCGCACGATCGCCGCGGCGGCGTCCTTCCACGGCGGCAGGCTGGCGGTCGCGGACGACCCGTCGAGCCCGCACCTGGCGGCGGACCGGATCGCCGCCACGGTCTACGTGGCGGGCGCGCAGGACGACAACTCGTTCACCGCCGAGCAGGCGGAACTGCTGCGGGGCGCGCTCGCCGACGCCAGGGTCGAGTTCACGCTGGAGTTCTATCCGGCGCATCACGGGTTCGCGGTGCCCGACAACGGGACCTACGACGCCGCGGCGGCCGAGCGGCACTGGGAGGCGCTCGGGCGGCTTTACCAGGCCGGCTGGCCGGCGCCTGAGCCGGGGCGCCGGCGACGCGTTCCGGGGAAGTTATCGCGGTGTGGTGGTGGCCACCCGTTCGGTGTGATGGTTTGGGGTTGGCCGCTAGGTCACCGGCTGGTGAAGCCGGCCGTCGTGGTGATGAGCATGCTCTGCAGGGTCAGCACGTGGTGTCCGGCCGCCAGGCCGAGCGTGACCGGGTTGACCGGGTAGCTGACAGTGCCCTGGTCGGTGGCCGTGAGGGTGGTGACGGCCTTGCCGTCGATGGCCAGCTTGACCGGGTGGCCGGGCAGGAAGCCGGTGCCGGACACCAGGGAGGTGCCGCCGGCCGGGATGTTGCCGGCCGAGAGCTTCGTGCTGTGCTCGAGCTGGCTGAGGTTCCCGGCCGCCTGCCGGCTGGCGCGCTGGTCGAGGCCGGAGGCCTGCGCGGCGACCAGGGCGGGGACGAACTTGCTGGCGTCGACCGTGCCCCAGCCGCTGGCGACGTCGAACCCGCGGGCGGCGGTGAAGCCCTGGACCACGACCTTGCCGTTCTGGTCGATCACCGAGTTGTTCCCGCTCACCACGTCGGAGAGGCCGGCTCGCGACCCGAGCGGGCCGAGCAGGCCGTACAGCACCGGGTTGATCGGGCCGAGGTTCCGGCCGTGGTTGAGCTGGGTGGCCAGCGCGAGCACGCCGGCCACCATGGGCGCCGATTCAGACGTGCCGTCCTGGGAGTCCATGGTGATGTCGGGCACCGAGCGCCACGGCGAGCCGGTGACCTTGGCCACGACGCCCTGGTAGGCCGGCCGCGGGTACACGGCGGAGAACCCGGCGCCCTCGGCGAAGATGCCCTCGTGCCAGATCGGGTCCGGTCCGAGCTTGGCCCCGGTGGCCGGGCTGACGTTCGGCACGGTACCGCCGACCGCCGTCACCCAGGGGCTGTCGTCCCAGGTGGCCGTGGCCGGGCCGGGGCTGGTGTTGCCGCACTGGGCGTTGGCGATGGCCAGGTTCTGCACCACGCCGCAGTCACCGGTGGCGTTCGTCACCGGGATGCCCGCCGCGGCCGCCGTCAGCGGGCCGGGGTCGTTGGCGTGGATCTGGGCCTGGCCGAAGGTGTAGGTGTCCTCGCCGGTGCCGTCGCTGATCGACATGACGTTGGCGACGTGGCGGGTGCTGATGTACTCCAGCGCGCGCATCATCTCCGGCGGCGCGACGTTGCTGGCCGCGTCGTCGGTGATCTCGCTGTCGGCCGGGGTGGCCGAGATGACGATCTTGGCGTAGGGCGCGATCAGGTGCACGGTGAGCACGTCGAGCTCGAGCTCGCCCTGCCAGGCGTCGCAGGACCCGTAGCTGCCGAGCGCCACCATGCCGGGCGGGCACTGCGCGGGCAGCGGGCCGGACGGGAAGATGGTCTGGATGACCGGGTCGGGCAGGCCGTAGCGCAGGTCCCGGGTGTGGATGAACGACGCGACGTTCGGGTCGTCCCAGCCTTCGATCACGGCCACGGTGGTGCCCGAGCCGTCGATGCCCCTGAGCCAGAGGTTGCCGATGTTGTAGTCGAAGATGTCCGCCGGGCCGGGGGTGAAGTTCGCGAACGACTTGTAGTTGTCCTTCATGTTCTTCAGCGCGGCCGCGAGCACCTTGACGTGCGCGGGGTTGACCGCGGGCAGCGCCACGCTCGTGGCGGTGGCTGACGCCGCGTCGGGCGCGGTGGCCTGCGCGGCGGCGGCGAGGGGGGTGGTCAGCAGGGCGGCCGCCGCCAGGATCGGCAGGCCCTTCCTGACTAGGCGCTTTCCGGTGAGACGGTTTCCGGTGGGACGCTGCAGGACCACGATGTACCGGCCTCTCGTGAAGGATGCACCCGCGTGAGCGACGGTTCGGCCGCTCGTTGGCAGTGTCTCGTGCCGACCGGGTTGCGAACAAGTTCTGTTTTGTTTCCTTCCTCTACCTTTCCTCCTTCCAGGACGGGCTTGCGGCTTGGCGTCGTGGCGGTCCGTGAGTGCTTTCAACGTTTTGTTGACAACAACTTGTTGAAGCGCTTAGCGTGCCGGGATGGGGCACGCGGACGCCGGTCAGGGGCAGGCGGATCAGGGGCAGGCGGATCAGGGGCAGGCGGCCCGGGAGGCTGGCGCCCGCCAGCGGCTGCTCGAAGCGGGCGGCGCAGCGCTCCCCCGGGCTCCCTGGCGGGCCGGGCCGCAGCCTCCGTCCGCCGCCGACCTGATCCAGTTCACCCTGTGGCGCAGCCACGCGGACGGCACGGGTGACGACGCGGGTGACGGCGAACTGCTGGCGGCCCTGGCCCTGCTGCCCGCGGCCCGGGCCGAGGCGGATCAGGTCGAGGCGGCGCTGCTGTTCACGGCGCGAGCCCGCGGCCTGTCGTGGGCCCGGATCTCGCAGGCGATCGGGCTCGGGTCGCCGCAGGCCGCGCAGCAGCGGTTCGGCCGGATCACCAGCCGGGCGCCGAACGGGGGAAGCTGACGTGGCCTACGCGTCCGCGCCCGACGACCTCGTGCTGCACGGCGTCCGGGTGCTGGGCTTTCCCACGGCCGCCCGGGTCGCGGGCCGCTACGGCCTCGAAACCGACCCGACCGGGGAGACGCTGCTGGACTTCGAGGCGCGCGGCTGGGTCCGCCAGCTGAGTTTCGGCGGTACCGCCGGGTGGTCGCTGACCGAGACCGGCCGGATCGAGAACGAGCGGCGGCTCGCCGCCGAACTCGACAGCGCGGGCGCGCGGGATACCGTCACCCGCGCCCACCAGGCGTTCCTGCCGCTGAACCATCAGCTCGGCGCTGCCTGCACCGACTGGCAGATCCGGCCGGGCCCGGCCGACCCGATGACCTTCAACGATCACACCGACTGGCGCTGGGACGAGCGGGTGCTGCGCACGCTGACGTCGCTGGACTCCTCGTTCGGGCGGCTGTGCGGGCGGCTCGCCGGGGAACTGGAACGCTTCGAGGGCTACGCGGGCCGGTACTCGGCCGCGCTGACCCGGGCGCGGGCCGGGCAGAACGCCTGGGTCGACGGCCATGACCGGGACTCGTGCCACATCGTCTGGATCCAGTTCCACGAGGATCTGCTCGCCACCCTCGGGATCGCGCGCGGCCCGGACAGCTAGTCAGGGCAGGTGGCGGACGTCGTGCGGTGCCTGCGGGCCGGCGGGCGACCAGCAGTGAGCGGGCATTCTGCAGGCGGATGCACTTCTGGAACTCCACCGGGCTCATCGGCGGAGAAAGCGTTTCTGGCGTCAAACGCCTCGTCAAACACCCGGGAGGTTCAGTGGGCTTACCGAGCTCGCGGCGCAGGCCGCGCTCATGACCGAGAGGGATAGCAGATGTCACTGTTCATGGACGTGCACAACGTCGAAGGCGGGGTGTCGGCGGCCGACGTCGCCGGCGCGCACGAGGCTGACCTGGCCACCCAGGGAGCGTACGGGGTGAATTACCTGCGCTACTGGGTGGACGAGGAAGCCGGGAAGATCTTCTGCCTGGTCGAGGCGCCGGACGCGGAGACGGCGAACACGGTGCACCGGGAGGCGCACGGGCTGGTGGCCGATGAGATCTACCCCGTCACTGAGAACGCTTAGAGCAGGCCTTTTGCCGGGGCCCGGTGGCTCGCCGCCGGGCCCCGAACCGTGCGACCATGCGGAGACGATGAGCGTTACCATCCAGCTCCTGGGCCGCCCGCGCATCACGCGCGGGTCCGGAGACGTGTACCGGTTCCGGAGCCGCAAGAGCTGGGGCCTGCTGGCGTACCTGATCTTGAGCGAGCACGCGCCGGCCCGCAGCCAGCTCGCTTCGCTGCTGTTCGCGGAGGCCGACGATCCCGTCCGGGCACTGCGGTGGGGCCTGGCCGAGATCCGGCGCGCGCTCGGTGACGACGGGTCGGTCGACGGCGACCCGGTGACGCTCCGGCTCCCGCCCGGCGCGGTCGTCGACGTCCAGGTGGTGACCAGGGGCACCTGGGCAGAGGCCGTCACCCTGCCCGGCCTGGGGGCGGACCTGCTCGAGGGCACCGCCGTCCGGGGCGCGGCCGCCTTCGAGACCTGGCTGCTCGCCCAGCAGCGGCACGCGGCCGCCGCGTCCGAGGCGCTCCTGCACGAGGCCGCCCTGGGGTCGATGGCGCGGGGCGCGCATGTGGAAGCACTCGGCTACGCTGTCCGCGCCGCCGCGATGAGCCCGCTCGACGAGAACCACCAGGCCCTGCTGATCAGGCTGTACCGGATGGCGGGCGACGATGACGCCGCGGCGAAGCAGGTCGCCGCGTTCACGAAGGTCCTCGGGACCGAGCTCGGCGTGGCCCCCGGCCCGGTCGTCCAGGCCGCCCTGCGCGAACCCCGCTATGTCAGCGACGAGATCGCCGACGAGGCTACGATCGAGGCGGTCGCCGAAGCGGGAGCGGCCGCGGTGTCAGCCGGCGCGGTCGAGGCCGGGGTCCACTCGCTGCGGACCGCCGCGCGGCTGGCCGACGGCGCCGGCGTGACCCGGCTGCGGATCAGCACCCGGCTCGCGCTGGCGGAGGCGCTGATCCACGCCCTCGGCGGGCTGGACGAACCGGGGCTGGCGGCTCTGCACGAGGCCGACGAGATCGCGCTGGCCCACGAGCTTCCCGGCGCGGTGGCCCAGGCCCGGGCCGAGCTCGGGTACGTGAACTTCCTGCGCGGCCGGTATGACCGGGCCGAGCTGTGGCTCACCGACGCCCTCGAGTTCGCCGGGGACTCCCCCTCGCTGCGGGCCAAGGCCCTGGCCTACCTGGGCAGCGTCGCCAGCGACCGGGCCGACTACCAGCGCGCCACCGGGCTGCTGGAGCAGGCCGTCACGCTGTCGCAGGCGGCCGGGGAACCGCGGCGGCAGGCGTATGCCCTGTCCATGCTGGGCCGGATCAGCCTGTTCCGCGGTGCGCTGGATACCGCTGCCAGCGAGCTCGACGCGTCCATCGAGCTGGCCGAGCGCGACCACTGGCTGGCGTTCCTGCCATGGCCGCAGGCGCTGCGGGGTGAGGTCCAGCTGGCCCGGGCCGACCCGGCCGGAGCGGCCGCGCTGCTCCGGCACGCCTTCGCCCGGGCCTGCCAGCTCGGCGATCCCTGCTGGGAAGGAATGTCCGCCCGGGGCCTGGCCCTGGTGGCCGAAGCACAAGGCGATACCGAACGGGCCTTCGAGCTTCTGGCTGATGCCCGCACTCGCTGCAACCGGCTGGCCGACCCGTACCTGTGGCTCGACGTCTACATCCTCGACGCGCAGTGCGAGCTCGGCCTGCGGCATGGTCACGCGGACGTCAGCGGCTGGGTCGAGACGATGCGGAACCTGGCGTCGAGGATGGACATGAGGGAACTGGCCCTGCGCTCGCTGCGGCATGGCGCCGCCTTGGGACACGAAGGCGACGCGGCCGCGGCGGTGGTGCTCGCCGAGGAGATCGGTGCCCTTTCGGCCTCCGGGCTGCCGGTCAGATCGTGATGGCGAGCTTGCCCCGGACCTGGCCGGCGTGGAGGCGGCGGATGGCCAGGGGTGCCTCGGTGAGCGGGACGGTGCCGTCGATGACCGGGGTGACCTGCCCGGATTCGCCGAGCTGGCGCAGCGTGTCGAGGTCGGCCGGGCGGGGTCTGGAGATAAACATGGTCAGCCGCTGGCGGACCAGGGGCGAGAGCGCCAGCGCGCGGAGCTGCCGTCCGACTCCGGTCCACTTGCCTCCTTCGCCGCCCGCGATGACGAGTGTCCCGCGGGGGGCCAGCACCCGCCGCAGCCGTGACAGCTTCGTGGTCCCGGCGATGTCGAAGATCAGGTCGTAGCGCACGCGACCGTCGGCGTAGTCGGCCTGGGTGTAGTCGATGACGTGATCGGCGCCGATGGCGCGGACCAGTTCGGTCTTGGCGGTGCGGCAGACCCCGGTGACCTCAGCCCCGAACACCTTGGCGAGCTGGACAGCGTAGCTGCCGACTCCCCCTGAGGCCCCGATGACCAGGACCTTCTGACCGGGCTGGATACGGCCGGCATCACGCAGGCCCTGCAGGGCGGTGAGCCCGGATACCGCGAAGACGGCGGCCTGCGCGAAGCTCAGCGCGGCCGGCTTACGGACCAGCTTGTCTTCCCCCGCGGCGGCGTACTCGGCGAACGAGCCACGGGCCATGCCGAACACCTCGTCGCCGGGCGCGAACCTGGTCACCCCGGGGCCGGTCGCTACGACCGTGCCCGCCACATCCATCCCCGGCACGCGGTTCCGCGGCCCGCGGAACCCGAAGCCCAGCCGCATCAGGTAAGGCTGGCCCGCCATCAGGTGCCAGGTGCCGCGGTCCACCCCGGCGGCCTGGACCCGCACCAGGACCTCGCCGGCGGCGGGGACGGGCCGGGTTATCCGCTCCAGCCGCATCACGTCCTCCGGCACGGTGCCGTAGCGGGTCTGCACGATCGCCCGCATCGTTTCCTGGCCATCGGCCGCGGCCGGTTGCGTTGCTTGTGCTGTTTTCATTAGCTCGCTCCCTTTCTTACTTACACTGTAAGTACAGTAAGCTTACGGTGTAAGTAATGTCAAGGGGCGGGGAGGCGGGACAAATGGCCGCGACGGGGGAATCCGCAACCCGGCGGGCGCCGCTGAGCCGTGACCAGGTGCTGCGGGCGGCGGTCACCCTGGCCGACGAGGGCGGTATCGGGGCGCTGAGCATGCGCAAGCTCGGCCAGGCGCTCGGGGTCGAGGCGATGTCGCTGTACAACCACGTAGCCGGCAAGGACGGGCTGCTCGACGGGATGATCGACATCGTGTTCGGCGAGATCGGCTTGCCGTCCGCAGGTGACGGATGGCGGCAGGCGATGCGCCGGCGCGCCATCTCCGCCCGCGAGGTCCTCGGCCGTCACCGCTGGGCGATCGGCCTGATGGAGTCGCGGCGCTCCCCCGGGCCGGCCACGCTCCGGCACCACGACGCCGTGCTCGGATGCCTGCGCGAAGCGGGCTTCTCGGTCGAGCTGACCGCCCACGCCTATTCCCTTCTCGACAGTTACATCTACGGGTTCGCGCTGCAGGAAGCGAGCCTCCCGTTCGACACCGGGGAAGAGGCGGCGCAGGTCGCGCAGGACATCAGCGCGATGATGCCGGGCGGGGAGTATCCCTACCTCGCCGAGATAGCTGCCGTACACGTGCTGCAGCCCGGCTACCAGTACGGCCAGGAATTCGAAACGGGCCTCGACCTCATCCTGGATGCGCTCGAGCGCGCGGCGGCTAGGGATTAACGCGAGTCACTGGTGCACCAGCGTTTAGTCGCGTTAACGACTTACCGCCACTACCACGGATCACAATTAACTCTTTAGTATATTGTTACTTATATCGACTGGAAATTGACGGTGTAAGCGATATTATGTTCGAACAACTTTCCTTCCGAACGGGGGTGGCGCGTGGACTCGTATTCCGCTTCTCCTGTTCCCGGGCCGGACGAGGCCCCGGGGTTCGTGCCCGCTGAGCCGACCGGCGGGCCGGTCAGCGGTACGGCGGGCTGGGAGCCGGTGATCACGCGGCCCGATCCGATGTCGCCCGGTGAGTGGGAGGAGCTGCTGGCGGCCTGCGTGGATGAGGCCGAGCCAGCCGGTGGCGAGGATGAGGGGACCTGGATCCGGAGGGCTGCGTCCTGCCGCCGGATGAGGACCTGGCCGCGATCGAGGCCGAGGCCGGCCGGTTCGCGGCGGAGCGTGCTCGCGGACGCAGCGGTTCCTGGCCCGGGCGGAGACGGCGGAGCTGGCCGGGCGGGTGGCCGCGGACCAGGCCCGAAAGCGGGGTCCGCGCGGGCCGGGGCTGCCCGGGTCCGCGGAACTTGCTCCCGGCGTGTCGGGCGGCCCGGCGGGCGGGTTCGGTGCCGGGGAATGCCTGGATGCCGCGCCCGGGTCGGCGGTGCTGCACGGTTTCCTCGAGACGGCGGTGGACAGCGGCCGGCTGGGTGCAGGCGTCCGACGATGAGGTCATCGGGCTGATCACGGCGGCGGACCGGGCCGAGGCGTGCGGCCTGTTACCTGAAGCATGCCGCGGCGGCGGAGCTGATCCGGCGGCGTCCGGCTCCCGGCTGCACGCTGGCAGGGTCCGTCCCGGATGCCGGAGTCCTATCTGGACTCGGCCGGGGACGAGGTCAAGTGGGCGCTGGCGGAGAACCGGGCCGTGGCGGACGGGGTGCTGTCGCTGGCCTGGGATCTGGAGGTCAAGCTGCCCGGCACCGTCGCGCTGTTCCGGGACGGCCTGCTGCGGCACTCCAAGGTGCAGGTCATCGCCCGGCAGACTGGCGCTGCTGGACCCGGACGAGGCCCGGCAGGCCGAGCAGCTGATCCTGGGCCGGGCCCGGGCGCCTGAGCCCGGCCGCGCTGCGCCGCGCCGCCGCCCTGGCCGCCGCGCAGGTCAACCCCGCCAAGGCGAAGAAGGCGGCGGGAGCACGGGGCGCGGGCCGCCCGGGTGGAGCGGTGGCGGGAGGACTCCGGCAACGCGGGCCTGGCCGGGCGGGAGCTCCCGGCCGCGCAGGTGCTGGCGATGGACCAGCGGATCACCTGGTGGGCCCGCGAGCTCCAGGCCGCCGGGGTGGCGGGCGGGATGGACGTGCTCCGCGCCCGCGCCCTGACCGACCTGCTGCTGAACCAGGACTCCCGCCCCGCCGCGTTCCGCGGCACCGCCCCGCACGATGCCGGCGCGGATCACCCGGCCGGGCCGCACCAGGCACCCGGTTCCGGCGCAGGCCCGGCTCCCGGGAACCCGGGCGGATACGCCGGCGGGATCCCGGCCGGGTTCGCCGGCCGGAACCACCTCACCACCCCGCTGGCCACCCTGCTCGGCCTCGCCGACCGGCCCGGCCTGCTCGACGGCCTCGGCCCGGTCGACCCGTGGCTCGCCCGCGACCTGGCCCGCGCCTCCGCGGCTAACCCGCAGACGACGTGGTGCCTGACCGTCACCGACCACCGGGGCCGCGCCGCCGGGCACGCCTGCGCCCGGCCCGAACCCCGCCGCCACGCCAGGCGGCGCAAACGAGGACCGCCCGCAGCGACCGGGCCGCCCGCACCACCGGCCCGCCCGGCACCGCCAGCACCGGGTTCACCCTCACCCGCACCGGACCCGGGCCACCCGGCGGCTACGGCACCTGGCGGTTCACCACCGGCGTCCCCGGCCAGCGGGCCTGGATCCTGGAGATCCACCCCATCCCGGCCGGCGACTGCGACCACCGCTACCAGGCCCACGGCCACGACCCCGGCGCCAGGCTCCGGCACCTGACCCAGATCCGGCACGCCACCTGCACCGGCCCGATGTGCGGGCGCCCCTCCACCCGCGCCGACTTCGAGCACAACATCCCCTACGAGCAAGGGCGGCCGGACGTGCCTTGCAACGGCGGGCCCGAAGTGCCGGCATGACCATCGGCTCAAGCAAGACCCCCGCTGGAAAGTGGAACAGCACCCCGACGGGACCTTTACCTGGACCACCCCGGCCGGCCGCCAGTACACCACCGGACCCACCGAATACCCGATATAGGCTCGAGAGGGATGGCCAGCGAAAAGCGCTGGCGATACGCTTCACCGCATCACGCTGGCTGGGGAGGCGTTGTGATCGCAGGGCCTGGAAAGAACGCGACGGCAGTCGCGGCCAGCAGACGCCATGGCACCCTCTGCGCGTCCCACGCCGACCGCGAGGAGGTGATCGGCACCCTCAAGGCCGCATTTGTGCAGGGCATGCTGGCCAAGGATGAGTTTGACCTGCGGGTGGAGCAGGCGTTCGCCGCACCGACCTACGCCGAATTGGCCGCCGTTATCGCTGACCTGGCTGCCGTCGCCGCTGACCGCGCTGTCGAGTCGATCGCAGCACAGCCGCGCAGGGCCGCCGGGACCCAGGGCGGGGGCGAAAAGCCAGTTCTGCGGCCTGGATACTTGGCAATAGGGGCGACGGCACTTTATGCGGGCGTGTGGGCGTTCACCTTCCTGCCGGACTGGCCCACGAATTCCGAGGGTGATTCTCCGGGGCCAATCGTCATGCTGTTCGGCACGACCTCCCTCGTCTACCTATTCGTCCTGGTCATAGCCGTGGGGTTCATGATGGCCGACTGGCGTGAGAAGCGGTCCGGGCTCAACCGGGGATGACATAGATAGCCGCGGAAACTCAGCGCCCGGCGACATCCGGCTGGTGTGGTCAGCCTTTCAGGCCGGCGATGAGGTGCTGGACGGAGGTGACGGCGAACTGCGGGCTGAGGGTCTCGTGGCCGAGCAGCAGGCGGTAGTAGACGGGCGCGAACAGCAGGTCGAGGGTGACCTCGACATCAAGGTCGGCCCGGAACTCGCCGGCCGCGATGCCCTGGCGGAGGAAGTCAGCGGCCAGGGCGCGGCGTGGCGCGAGCCACTGATCGCGGATCGCGGTGGCGATCTCGTCCTGCGACTGGGCGTCCGCGATGAGCGAGCGCATCAGCGGGCCGGCCGGCGTCCGGGTGAACAGGCGCACGGCCGCCACCACGAGTTCTTCCAGTGATTCGGCCGCCGGGGCGTTCTCGGGGAGAGACCAGGAGGAGGCCGCGCTGCGCATGAAGCCCTCCAGGGCCACGGCGCCGCGCGACGGCCAGTACTTGTAGAGGGTCCGCTTGCTGACGCCGGCCCGGGCGGCGATGGCCTCCATGGTGGCCGCGGCCAGGCCGCCTTCGAGCATGAGCTCCCCGGCCGCCGTCAGGACCGCGTCGCGCACCTGCTCGGTCCGGCGGCGCGGGTGCGGGTCGTCCATGCGGGCGGTCTCCTTTCCACGCGTCAGGGAATGCCGGGAGCGTAGCGATGGTTCGCGAGTAAACGCAACGTTTACTACTCACGGGAGCCTCGGATGACCGAGACGCGCACGTCCACGCCGCGTGGTGACGTCGCCGGTAACGGCGCTGAGCCGCTCCGTGGACGCGGCCTGCGGCTGGTGATGCTGGTGCTGGCCTTCGCCTGTGGCGCGAGCGTGGCCAACCTGTATTACGCGCAGCCGCTGCTGGGGCTGATCCGGGAGACGTTCGGCGTATCAGCGGGGACATCGGCGCTGGTGGTGACGGTCACCCAGGTGGGTTATGCGCTGGGCCTGGCTTTGCTGCTGCCGCTCGGGGACCTGCTGGAGAACCGCAGGCTCTCGTCGCGGACGCTCGTGGTGACGGCGGTCGGGCTGGCCGTCGCGGCCGCGGCGCCCGGCTTTGGCGTCTTCCTGGTGGCCCTCGCGCTGGTCGGCGTGACCTCGGTGGTGGCCCAGGTGCTCATCCCGCTGGCCGCTCACCTGGCTCCGGAGGAGAACCGGGGCAAGTACGTCGGGCAGGTCACCGGCGGCCTGCTGCTGGGCATCATGCTGGCCCGTTCGGTCGCCAGCCTGGCCGCCGCGGCGTGGGGGTGGCGGAGCATCTACGCCATCTCGGCCGTGGTCATGCTGGCCACCGCCCTGGCGCTGGCCCGGCTGCTGCCTCGCTGGCAGCCCCGGCCGCAGAGCGGGCAGTCCGTGAGCTACGCACGGCTGGTGGCGTCCTCGGCGGCGCTGGCCCGGGACGAGCCCCTGCTGGTCCGGCGGGCGCTGTCGCAGGCCCTGATGTTCGGCGCGTTCACCGCGTACTGGACCGCCATCGTCTACGAGCTGACCGGGCAGCACCATCTGACCCAGGCCGGCATCGCGGTCTTCGCCTTCGTCGGCGCGGCCGGCGCCATCGCCGCGCCGGTAGCCGGGCGACTCGCGGACCGCGGCCTGGGGGTGCCCATTCGCGGTCTGGCCATCGCGCTCGGCGTGGCCGCGCTGGTGCTGGCCGCGACCGAGGCCGCCAGCCTGATCGTGCTCGCGCTGTCCGCGGTCCTGCTCGACTTCGCGGTCCAGGGCGGTCACGTGATGAACATGCGTGATATCTACGCGCTGCGCCCCGATGCCCGCGCGCGGATGAACTCCGTGTACATGACCACCATCTTCGCGGGGGGCGCGGCGGCGTCGGCCGCCGCCGGGCCCGTCAGCCAGCACTGGGGCTGGTCTGGCGTGGCCGTGTTCGCGGCGATCCTGGTGGCCGCGGCCGGGCTGGTCTATACCGGCGAGCAGGTGTTCTGGCGGCAGCGCCCGGGCGAGCGACCGGCGAGCGGGGAGCCAGTTAGCAGCTGGTCAGCAGCAGCTGGCAGCGGCTGGTCAGTCGGCAGGGAGAGGGTTTCGACGGTGCCGCCGAGGCGGGCTCGTTCGGCCGCGTAGACGGCCAGGTGGCTGGCCAGGGACTCGCGCGGGCCGGACAGGATCAGGTCCCGGTTCCCGGTGGCGACGGCGGCGGTGAACGCGTCCATCAGCCCGCTATCGCCGCCGCCGTGGCCTTCGGCCGCAGAAAATGAATTCGGCATCGCACCGGCCGCGGCCGAGTCGACCTGGCGCTCGGTCCGGGTCAGGAAGTCGTAGACGCGGATGGTCCGGCCGTCGCCGGTCAGCTCGCCGCGGGTGCCGAACAACTGGGTGCTCCGGTCCATGTGCCGGGTGAACGCGGTCATGGTGAACGTGGCGGTGGTCGCGCCGGGGTACTCCAGGGCCACCACCTGATGGTCGACCACGTCGTTGTCGCAGGCGTAGACGCACCGGCCGTACGGGCCGTCGCGCAGCGCCTGGTCGAGCGCGGCGGGCGTGAAGTCATCGAGCAGCACGTTCAGCGGCCAGCTGTGCTGGCCCTGCTCCAGCAGCGTGCCGTAGAGCCGCACCGCCGAGTAGGCGCAGCTCGCCTCCACCGGGCAGGTCACGCAGCGGTCGGCGGCGCCGGCCGGGCGGTTCGCCGCGGTGAAGTGAGTCAGGCTGCCGAAGCTGGAGACCCGGTCCGGCGCCCGGCCCAGGATGTACGCCAGCCAGTCCAGGTCGTGGCAGGACTTGGCCATCAGCATGGTGTTGGCCAGGTCGGCGCGCCGCCAGTTGCCGCGGACAAAGGAGTGGGCCTGGTGCCAGAACCCCACCGGCTCTAGGTGCTGGACGCTCATGATGTCGCCGAGCTCCCCGGAGTCCACGATCTCCTTCACCGCGCGGGTGTACGGCGTGTACCGCATCACGTGGCCCACGGCCAGCATGACCCCGGCCCGCTCCACCGCCGCCACGATCCGCCGGCAGGCCGCCTCGTCCGGCGCCATCGGCTTTTCCAGCAGGATGTGATACCCCGCCGCGGCGAACGCCTTGGCCGGGGCTTCGTGCATCTGGTCCTGGGTGCAGATCAGCACCGCGTCGGCGAACCGGGGCCGGGTGGCCAGGTCTTCCCAGCTGGCGACGGCGTTCTCCGGCGCGATGCCGTGCTCGGCGGCGAAGCGGGCGCGGCGGACGTCGCGGGGTTCGGCGACGGCGGTGACGCGCGCGCGATCGGGGTTCCGCAGGGCCCAGCGGGCGTAGCCGGTGCCGCGGCTGCCTGCGCCGGCGACGACGATAGTGATCGGTGCCATAAGGGTGATCTTCCCCTGCCGGGGGCGGCGTGGTGGGGGCCGGGGGCGTGGAAGCACACCCGTTCGGTGATAAAGGTTTTTAAGAATCGATGGCGTCACCGATGCGGTGCACGCGCAGCGCGTTGGTCCGGCCGGGGGTGCCGGGCGGGCTGCCCGCCACGAGGACCACGAGGTCGCCGTCGGTGCAGCGGCCGATGGCGCGCAGGGCCGTCTCGACCTGGCGGACCATGTCGTCGGTGTGGTGCACCGCCGGCACCAGGAACGTCTCGGCGCCCCAGGTCAGCGCCAGCTGGCTGCGGGTCGCGGGCTCGGTGGTGAAGGCCAGCAGCGGGATGGGCGACCGGTTCCGGGCCAGCCGCCGGGCGGTCTCCCCGGTCATGGTGAACGCCACCAGCGCCCCGGCGCCTACCATTGCCCCGACCTCGGCCGCCGCCTGGGCGATGGCCGAGCCGATGGTTTCCGGCGCGGCGGTGGCGGCGTCGGGGGTCTCCGGGGTGAACGGCCAGGACTGTTCGGCGGCCACGATGATCCGGGCCATGGTAGCGACGGTTTCGGCCGGGTAGGCGCCGACGCTGGTCTCGGCGGAGAGCATGAGCGCGTCGGCGCCGTCGAGCACGGCGTTGGCGACATCGGAGGCCTCGGCCCGGGTCGGCCGCGGCGCGCTGATCATCGACTCGAGCATCTGGGTGGCCACGATGACCGGCTTGGCCGCCCGCCGGGCCAGCCGGATCGCGCGTTTCTGCACCAGCGGCACCTGTTCCAGGGGGTACTCCACGCCCAGGTCTCCGCGGGCGACCATGATCCCGTCGAAGGCGGCCACGATCTCCTCGATCGCTGCTACCGCCTGGGGTTTCTCGATTTTCGCGATGAGGGGCAGGTGGACGCCGAGTTGGTCCATGATGGCGCGGGCGGGCTCGGCGTCGGCCGGACTCTGCACGAAGGACAGGGCGATCAGGTCGGCGCGGAGCGTGAGCGCCCAGCGCAGGTCTTCGGCGTCCTTGGCGGTCAGGGCGGGCAGGCTGACCTTGATGCCGGGCAGGTTGAGGCCCTTGTGGTCCGAGACCGGGCCGCCGGTCAGCACCCGGGTGCGGACCTTGAGTCCTTGCACCGCGGTCACCTCGAGCACGACCCGGCCGTCGTCCACCAGCAGCTGGGTGCCTGGCCGGACGTCGCCGGCCAGTTCCGGGTAGGTGACGGAGACCTCGGCCTGGTCCCCGGGCACGTCCTCGCCGGTGATGGTGAACTCCTGGCCGGCGGTGAGCGTCACCGGGCCGCCGGCGAACCGGCCCAGGCGGATCTTGGGGCCTTGCAGGTCGACCAGCACGCCCACGCTGCGGCCGCTCGCGTCCCCGGCCGCGCGGACGGCCTGGTAGACGGCCCGGTGCCCGTCGTGGTCGCCGTGGCTCATGTTCAGCCGGGCTACGTCCAGGCCCGCTTTAACCAGGGCACTGACCTGGTCCGGGCTGGACGTGGCGGGACCGAGAGTGCATACGATCTTCGCCCGTCGGCTCATTTAGAGCATTATGCCGGCTGAGCCGGGGGCGGGTTAGCGCGGCCTGCGGTCGGGGTCGCTGATCCGGTCGCTGATCCGGTCGGTGATCCGGTCGTTGATCCGGTCGTTGATCCGGTAGCCCTTCGGCAGTCGCAGGGCGGGGCACGTCAGGTAGTGCGTGCCGACGCCGCCGCAGCGCCCGCACTGCCGTGTCTCTGCTGTCCGCTCGTCGGCGCCGTCCGGCGTTCCTTCCGGCAGGAGCGTGGGGTGAAGGTCGTACGGGCTGGTCACCGGAGCCTCCGGGCTACTTCGCTGCGGAACAACTGCTCCACGTCCCCGCGACGGTACCGGGGCCTGCCGTCCTCGTTGCGGACCTCGGGCAGCCGACCGCGCCGCGCCCAGGTCGCCACCACCGCCGAGGTCACCCGGAACAACACCGCTACCTGCCGGCGGGTCATCAGGTCCTCGTCACCCGCGGGACCGCCGGTCACCGCGGCCGCGGCGGCGGCGGTGACCGCGGCGGTGGCGGTGGCGGCAGCCCTGGCGGTGGCGGTGGCCAGTCCTCGGCAGGCGGGGGCGGCCTGCGTACGACCGGGGGCGGCCTGTACGGCCTGTGGCGGCCTGTACGCCTGTGGCGGCCTGGGCGCGGCCGGAGGCGGCCTGGGCGCGGCCGGGGTGGACCAGTGTCGGCGTCATCACGTTTATCAGTTCCTTAAGGGCCGGGGCTGTTCGCCTTCTCGCGAGGCTGCTCCGATGCGAAGATCAAAGCAGTGTCCCGCAACTGGCTTGGCCTGTTGCAGTGAAAATGCTGCTGCAAGTTGCAGTACGAAACATCGGTCAGCTGACGGATCTTTTACTGATGATCCCGAAATGCCCGGGTCAGTAGGTGAGATTGCCCAGGTCAGAGGCTTGAGTGCTGGTGGCGTGAAGCGTCGGTCGGGGGTACACCTCGCGGGTCCCGGTGCCGTCGGCGTGAGTCTGGAGACGGCGGACGTATGCCCCACGCGTCACTGCTGTCACGGCGCCGGTCAGCGTGGACCGCTAAGCGGGTCACGTGTGAAAACGCGAGCCCGTCTCGTCGTCTGGCCATCGAGGCGGCGATTAACGTGGTGGATCCTGCCTCTCCGGTGGATCGTGGACCCTGGGGGGTACCGGATCCACCACGTAACCCGGATCCACCACGTAAGCTCCCGGTCCGGCGCACTAGCGGGCACCCGGCCCTCACCATCCCGCCGATAACACCCCGGAAAAGACCTCATCCGTTTGCGCGGATCGTAGCCCGCGGAAAACGGAAAGGTGTCAAATGCGAAAACGCGGGTCAGTCCCGCTGTCTGGCCATTGCGGCGACGATCCGGCTCTGACCTCTCACCGGGCAGCGGCTATCAGGAAGGCCTCCATCCGGGCGCTGCATCCGTAGTCACACCCGCCTCTGGAACCTCGCCGGACCGGCATTCCCGGTCACCCTTCCATGATCGCGAAGGAAAAGGTACGCCTAGCAGTACCACACCCTTCGCGATCATGAAAACCTTGCCATGACGCCGTTTTCCACGATCTTCAAAAGGCCGGGGAGCCGTCAGCGGTAACTCCCACGCGGCCTGCCGCGGGCACGTCCGCCATGGGGTCGATCCATCACGGCGTGCCATCACCGCGGATCGATAGCCGCGGGAAATACGGGGTAACTATCCACGGTGACGTGATCATGGGCTGGAGCGGTCAGGGTGAGGTTGCGGGGGACGGGCCGGATCGGAGGTGAGGATGACGGTGGTGATGGCGGACAGGTTCGGGCGGGCGGCTGGGCCGGATGCGGCCAGCTTTCGCTGCGCGGGCTGCGGTGAGATCGCCGCCGTGGTGCGGGTGGTTCCGGCGGGTGCCGCGGCGGATATGGGACCGCCGCTGGGGCGGCAGTCTCAGTCTCGGGCCGGGGTCGTGGTGGATTATTTCGACGGGACCGCCTGGAAGGCGGTTGGCATCGAGGTTTTCCAGGCCGTGCGTGGCATTTTGGCCAGCGAGGCGCCCGACCCGGTCGCGCTGCGGCAGATCGACTGGGAGCTGGCGCCGTTCCACTGCCCGGAGTGCGGGCAGAACTACTGCCGCGCTGACTGGCACCCCACCGTCGTGTTCGACGAGGGCTTCTATGACTGCACGAGGGGCCGTTGCCCGAATGGGCATGAGCACATGATCGACGACTGAGGCCCGCGGAACCTTAGCGGCGCAGGGTGGTCTGCTGCTGCATGCGGGACAGCTTCTCGGGGTTGCGCACGGCGTACAGGCCGGTGATGAGGCCGTCGTCGGTGCGTACCGTCAGGACGGTATCGATCTCGCCGTTGACCCGGATGATCAGCGCCGGGAGGCCGTTGACCTGGGCCGGCTGCATTGAGGCGGTGGCCGCGATCCGGCTCAGTCCGGTGGCAAGCAGACGGCCTACCTTTTCGGACCCGGCGACGGGCACCCGGATGGCCGGCATGATCCCGCCGCCATCGCCCAGGAAGACGACATCCGGCGCCAGGATGTCGAGCAGGCTCTGCAGGTCACCCGTTTCGGCCGCGCGCTGGAACGCCTCGATGGCGTCCCGGGCCTCGGCGGCGGACACGGACCCGCGCGGGCGGCGAGCCGCGACGTGCGCCCGCGCCCGGTGCCCGATCTGGCGCACCGCGGCCGGGGTCTTGCCGACGGCTTCGGCGATCTCGTCGTAGGCCAGGCCGAACACCTCACGCAGGACGAATACCGCCCGCTCGGTCGGCGCGAGGGTCTCCAGCACCAGCAGCATGGCCGTCGAGACGCTGTCGGCCAGCTCGACGTCCTCGGCCACGTCGGGCGCGGTCAGCAGCGGCTCGGGCAGCCAGGGGCCGACGTAGGACTCCTTGCGGCGGCCGAGCGTGCGCAGCCGGATCAGCGCCTGCCGGGTGGTGATCCGGACCAGGTAGGCGCGCTGATCCCGCACGATGCCGAGGTCGACGCCCGCCCAGCGCAGCCAGGTCTCCTGCAGGACGTCTTCGGCGTCGGCGGCCGAGCCGAGCATCTCGTAGGCGACGGTGAACAGCAGGTTGCGGTGGGCGAGGAACGCCTCGGTGGCGGGGTCCTCGATGGCGGGGTTTTCAGTGGCGGGATCCTCGATGGCGGGGTCCTCGATGACGGGGTTTTCAGTGGCGGGGTCGTTGGCGGCGCGGTCCAGGTGGTCGTCGCGGTTCATACCCACCAGACACTAGGCCGCGCCGTTTTGTGACACCGGGATGGCGCTGTCACAGGGACCGGGTGGGCGGCATCTCGTGTTCGTTCTGTCCGGAAGGACGCCGTGTCACGAGTAAGGACATCATCATGGAACCCCGGTTCGACATGTTCGGCAACGAGATCGGCGCTAAGTTCGCCAAGCGTTTCGCCAATGCCAGCATGGTGATCGCGCAGTCGCCGCTGCCGAAGTCCATCCAGGAACTGGCGGCGCTGCGTTGCAGCCAGATCAACGGCTGCGGCTGGTGCGTCGATATTCACACCAAGGATGCCGCGGCCGCCGGCGAGACCGCAGTCCGGCTCAACCTGGTCGCCGCCTGGCGCGAGAGCACCGTGTTCACCGAGGCGGAGCAGGCCGCGCTGGCGCTGGCCGAGGAGGGCACCCGGCTCGGCGACGCCAGCCACGGCGTGTCCGACGAGACCTGGGACCAGGTGCGCAAGCACTACGACGATGACCAGGTCGCCGCGCTGGTCTGCCTGGTCGCGATGATCAACGCGGCCAACCGGCTCGGCGTGATCGTGCGCCAGAAGGGGGGTTCCTACGAGCCCGGCATGTTCGACAGCTTGACGAGCTGACCGACGGGGCGACGTGCGGCCCGGCCCGGGATCATCCGGGCCGGGCGCGGGTAGGTGCCTCCGGCTCGCGCGGCTGGTGCCGCCTGGAAAGTAAGACTGGTGCCGCCTGGGGCGTGCGCCTGGTGCCGTCTGGACTTGTTAGCAGCGTCCGTGGAAAGCGCCGCTGGTGAAGGTGGTCCAGGGGTCCCAGTTGGTGCCGTTGCTGGAGATGATGACGGCGGCCTTGGCGTTGCCCAGCGGGTCGTAGGTGGAGAGCGCGCCGTGGTTCGGGTTGATCTGCCAGTAGCCCCGCTCGCCGACCCCGCCGGTGGCGAACTGCCGCCCGCTGGATTCGGCCATGGCGATCTCGGCGGCCATGAAGGCCTCGGCGTGCGAGCCGCCGGCCTCTTCCCACAATTCCTCGAGCCCATGACAGCTCAGCGTCCCGCTCAGAGTGGAGGTGGTGGTTAGCGCGGTCGGCATGGCGGGAGTGCCAGTCTGGCTGCGGGACGGTGCCTTGAAGGGAATGTTGAGCACTTCGCCCACGAAGATCGTGTCCGGGTTTTTTATCTTGGACTGGTTGGCCTGGAATATCCATTGCCAGCGGGCCGGGTTGCCGTAGAACCGCTGTGCGATCAACGACAGCGTGTCGCCTGGCCGGACGGTGTAGTGGCGGGCAGGCTCATGGTGAATGACCAGGGCATCGGTGTGTGCCTGCTCGATGACCGCAGTGGTCTGGACGGGGGTCTGGGCGGCGGCGGCCTGGGCGGGAGTGTACGTCCGCGCGGCGGCCGCGGTGGCCAGGGCCGGGACCTGGGTGGCGGCCTGGGCGGCCGGGGCCGCCATGAGCGCACCCGCAATCGCCATCGCCGGGGCGGCCTTGTACGCCGTTCCCGCCACGTTCTGGGCCGGCGACGGTTTCGCGTGCCTGCCGGTCCGCCTGACCTTCGGCGGGCGGCGGTGACTGTGCGAAGAATTCACAGCACTCCCTTACTCGTTTCGACGCCCGGCGCGCATTTATGAGGGAGTGGCTAGCGCCGCGCCATTTACTGGCATGGCGACGTCATCAAGGCTCGTGATCGTCATGCAGTGCCCAGAGGCTCGAGGCCTTTATCGGCAGCGCGTTACTATCCGCTCACTTCGAGATACGGTCCGCATGATCGACACGTTCAGGCCCGGAATACCGCGTAATAAATCAGCAAGATTCTCCGGGTTCGCGGCGGGAAGGAACGCGCGCCGAAGCGGCATGATGGCGGGATGGATGATGCCGGCGCCAGCGCGGCAGTGCCGGGTCGCCGGGTGCTACCAGCTGCGTTCTCGTAGCCCGGTGACCAGCGTCGAGAACTATGCGCTGAAGATCACCGCCGGTGTATGTGCTGCACCCTAGCAACGAGAACGACTCCTACACTGTTATCTGGACAATGATATGCCGTAGTAGGTGACTTGTGGTGATCATGTGACTACGTAGAGTCCCCTCTGTGACGTGATCCAGGTGACAGGTGCCGGGCCGGGCGAGCCTGCGGTCCGGCTGGTCGATGACGATGGCGAGCCGGTGGCCGAGGTGGACGGTTTCCTGCGGCTGCTGGCGGTGCGGGAGTACTCGCCGAACACGATCCGCGCGTATGCGCACGACCTGCAGAAGCTGTTCGCGTTTCTCGGCGAGGCGGGGATCACGGCTGCGGAGTTCACTCCGGCGCGGGCGGTGGAGTTCCTGCGGTGGCTGCGGCTGGTGTCGTCCTCGCGGCGGGCGCAGCGGCTTGAGCTCGGCGTCGCTTCGGGCGGCGGGCGGGTGCTGTCGGCGAAGACGTGCAACCGGGTGATGGCCGCGGTGTCGTCGTTCGATGAATTCCTGATCGCCAGCGAGGCTTACGCGAGCCGCCAGCAGCCGGTGCGCCGGGTGCTGCGGGTCAAGACCGTCGAGGCGCTGCCACGGCCGATGAGCGCCACGTCTACGCCGCGCCGCTGGGCGAGCTGCGGACCCGGCGGGACCGGGCGCTGCTGGAGGTGATGCGGGAAGGGGGCCTGCGGCCCGGCGAGGTGCTCGGCCTGCGGCTGGAGGACCTGTCCTACGGGCAGCGGCGGGTTGCCGTCGCAAGCGCGATGACCACCCCCGGCAGGTGCGGCAGAAGCGCGCCGGGACCGGGTCGTCGACCTGCTGGAAGACCGTGCCCTGCCCGCGCTGAACGACCGCGTGATGCGGGAGCGGCCCGCGGACGCCGACTGCCCGTGGGTGTTCCTGGTCGGCGGCAGGGGCAAGCGGCGCTGCGAGCCGCTGGGCTACGACGCGTTGGTGGGCATGTTCGCCCGCGCTGCCGACCGCGCTGGGGTCCGGGACGCCTGGCTGACGCCCCACAGCCTGCGGCACACCCACGCCACGAGGATGTTCGAGGCCGGGATGCGCGAGCTGACGCTGATGACCCGGCTCGGCCACGCCACCCCGGACTCGATGAAGGTCTACACCCGCGTCAGCGACCCCGAGGGTGCTCAAGGACTACCGGAACGCCATCGGCGGCGGGCGCGGCGTGACCGCGGCCCGCGGAGCGAAAGCGGTCACCGGGCTCTGTCTTCCTGGAAGTTCCGTGCCACTGCCCCGAGGCCGAGTACGCCGGCGTGATCACGCGCCAGACCGCTCAGCGCTGCATGGCGCGCGAAGCACCTGGCCTATCACCGGCGGTTCGTGCACGCTTACCAGGACCTCGCCGCATGGCCATCCCAGCGCTGCGGCAGCGGCTGGAATGGCTGGTAGCCGACGAGATCGGGCTGCTGCTCAGCGGCCAGGCGGCAGGGCTGCGGGAAACGGCTAGATCGCGCTGGGGCACGTCCGCGATGAGGAGAGCTTCCGCTGTCGTGGGCGCTGATCCGGCTGGTGCTGCACAGCGGCGACCAGGACCTGACCGCCATCACCGACGATGACGTCGAGGAGATGCGGCAGGTCATCAGAACCTCGACCATGTCCCCGGCATAAGCGAGATCATCGACCCTGCGCGGCTGCCCGGCACGAGGGCGGCGTGGGGCACCAATGCCTACCGCGCCGGGCTGGCCCTGTTCCACGGCGGCATCACCAGCCGCCTGCCGGTGCCTACCGGGGCAGTGCCCCGCCCGCCGCTGAGCAGCAGGCCGCGCATCGCCGCGGTCATGGACAGGTTCGTCGCCGAGCGCGCCCTGGTCCTGCGCCCGGAGAGCATGGACGGCCTGCGCGGCGGGCTGCGCCGCTTCGGCCTGTGGCTGGATGCCGAGCGGCCTCATATCGAGTCGTTCGCCCAGCTGACCCGCGCCGACATGGTGGCCTTCATGCAGGCCGTCCAGCAGTTCCGCAAGGTCAAGCACCCGGACGAGCCGGTCAGCCCGAGCTACCGCGCCGACATCATCTCCACGATCGCGGTGTTCTTCCGCTACGCCGCGCTGTTCGAGTGGGACGACGTCCCGGCCCGGCCGCTGATCACCCGCGCCGACATGCCGCACCGCATCCAGCGGGTCCCCCGGTTCATCCCTGATCACCAGCTCGACCCGGTGATGGAGCAGATCCGCGCCCTGGAATGCCCTCTGCAGCGCTGCGCGCTGCTGACCGCCCGGTGGAGCGGTGCCCGCCGCACCGAGATCCGCAAGCTGCACCTCGACTGCCTCGACGCCTACCCTGACGGCACCCCGCGTCTGCGCCTGGCCGCCGGCAAGGCCCTGCGCGAGCGCGCCGTCCCGGTGCACGAGGAAGCCGCCCAGGCGATCCGCGGCCTCGTGAAACAGCGCGAGGCCCAGCCTGAAACAGCGCGAGGCCCGGGCGATCCTCAACGGCGACGGACAAGCTACTGCCCTTCACGCGTATACGGTTCCGCCACACCCTCGGCACCCAACTCGCCGAGAAAGGCGTCCGCACCCAGACCATCATGAAGATCCTCGGGCACAAGAGCACCGGAATGTCGATGACCTACGCCAGCATCTCCGACCCCGTCGTCCTAGCCGACTACCAGTCCGTCGTGCAGCCCGGCGCGATCATCGCCGGACCCCTGGCCGACACCCTGCGCGCGGGGCAGCTCGGACAGGACGCCCTGGACTGGCTCAAGACCAACTTCTACAAGACCGAGTTGGAACTCGGCCACTGCCTGCCCCAGGAAGGCCCCTGCGAATGCGACCTCTACCTGACCTGCGCCAAGTTCGTCACCACCCCGCAGTACGCTCCGCGCCTGCGCGAGCGCCTTTGCCTGGAGCGGCAACTCGCCGACGATGCCAGGGAACGCGGCTGGGAACGCGAGGTCGACCGGCACCAGCGCGTCGCCGAGCGCATCCGCAGCCTACTCAGCGACCTCGGCGACCCCTGCGCCCCGCCGGACGGCCCGCACTGAACCGTCAGCCATGCTGCCGTCAGCCGATCTGCTGACAGCAGAGCGCCCTGGCAGGCCGGTCCCGCAGCCGCTTACCGTTGCCGCGTGGACCTCATCCAGCTGATGCCGCGCCTGTACTTCATCCGCTTCCCGGTCGGGCACGCCTACCTGTGGCACGATCCCGACGGGCTCACCCTCATCGACACCGGCCTTCCCGGGTCCGCGTCGCTGGTCGCCGAGGCGATCCGCCAGAGCGGATACCAGCCCGCAGACTTGCGCCGGCTGGCGCTGACGCACTTCCACGCCGACCACATCGGGGCCGCGGCCGATATCGCCAACTGGGGCGAGGTAGAAGTGCTCGCCCATCACGCCGACGCGCCATTCATCCGCGCTGCAGCGGCCGGGCCGCCGCCGGACCTGGCCGATTGGGAACGGCCCATCTACGAGCAGGTCATGAGCCAGCTCCCAGCGGAACCGGTCATCCCACCGCGGATCGACCGCGAGATCGAGGACGGCGACGAGCTCGGCTTCGGCGACGGTGCCGTGGCGGTGGCCGTTCCCGGCCACACACCGGGCAGCGTCGCGTTCTACCTTCCCCGCCACCAAGTCGTGTTCACCGGCGACGCTGTCGCCCGCCGCGAAAACGGGACGGTCATCTGCGGCGTATTCAACGTCGACCGCCCCCAGGCCGCCGCGTCGTTCCGCCGACTGGCCGGCCTGAGCGTCGCAGTCGCCTGCTTCGGTCACGGCGAGCCGCTCACCCGCGACGCCGCAGCCGCGCTGCAGGCCGCCGCCCGGACCTTGCCCGCCGGCACCGACCAGCATGCCCGCGACACGCCCGGGAATCGGCCGTGACTCCAACAGTCCAATAGACCGGAATCGCCCAGAAGGGACACCCATGGCCAAAACTGTCCAGATAAACTATTTCCTCCGGCGGCTTTGAGCCGCGCTATGCCGAGCCCGCCACCTCGTAGTGGTTCACGGTGAGGTCCCGCTCGATGAGGTACTGATCGTCATCGGGGTAGAAGACCGCCGTGCCGATGTCCTGGCCGGCGAAGGCCTCGATGGCCGCCCGGGATTCCCACAGGCTCACCGTGATGAACTCGGCGCGGTCGCCCTCGGTCCGCCACAGCAGCCACGCCCCGCGGTTGCCCGCAGTACGCCGGTAGCCCTCGATCCCGGTCTGCTCTGCGTAGGCCGCGTACGCGGCGGCGTCTTCGGCCCGGACCGCTCCCCGCCAGATCCTCGCAATCATTTCTGGACACTCCCGTACCAGTGCTGATAGCTGACCTGCCCGCCACTGCCCGCCCGCGTCACCCCGAAACCAGGCCACGGGGGCCGGGGTGACGGTGCGGGACACTGCCTGGAACCCCTCAACGGCCAGGGTTACGTCCCCGCGCGGACCTGCCATGCGCTCGGTGGGCCCCGGAGTACCGTCTTGGGTACCCTGTGGCGCACCGAGCGCATCCTCGCCGGCCCGGCGCGATGCCGGCCCGGCGCGTGATCGAGCGTCCCGGTGGGCTCAGCTGTCACACCGGACCCGTACGCGGGGACGGACAGGCCGCTGGGCTACCGGCGACGGGCTAGGCGCGCGAGCGCTGGTAGTGCCTGCGGGCTTTCATCCGGTTGCCGCAGACGGCCATCGAGCACCAGCGGGCGGCGTTGGCCTTGCTGTGGTCGACGAGGAACAGCCGGCATTCGTCGTTCGCGCACGGGCGCAGCCGTCCCGGACTGCGTCCCGTGAGCGCGTCCCAGGCCAGGATGGCCCGGACGGCTAGCTCACGCTCCGGCGGGACGGTGAGGGTCCAGGCGATCCGGCCGTCGGCCACGGCCGGCACGCTCGTCACGCCGTCCAGTGCGGGGGTCAGCACGTCCGGGGGCTGCTGACCGCGGACGACCGACTGGAGCGCCTGCCGGACCTCGACGACGTTCCGCCGTTCCGCTTCGGTGCCCAGGCCGCCGAAACCGGTCAGCCACGCCCGGGCCCGGGCGGCACCGCCGAGCTCGTCGGCCGGCACCCCGTCGATAACCGGAGTGCTGTTGAGCACCGCGAGCAGGAAGTCCTCGTCGGGCACGCCGTCCGCCATCAGATCACCTAACCTCATTGATTCATTTGACAGGTTACAGCATCGGGTGCTTAACTGCCGCTGTAACCGGATAAGAATCTCAATCAGGTTAGGGGTTTCACGTGGCCACCGTTCACCATCGTTACGCCACCGTCCGCGGGCGGCGGCTGTTCTACCGGGAGGCGGGGCCGGCCGACGGCCCGGCCGTAGTGCTGCTGCACGGCTTCCCGGCCAGCTCGTTTATGTTCCGTGACCTGATCCCGCGGCTGGCCGACCGGTACCACGTGATCGCCCCGGACTACCTGGGCTTCGGCCTGTCCGACGCCCCGTCCGCTCACGAGTTCGGCTACACCTTCGACTCGCTGGCCGGGCTGACCGCGGACCTGCTGGCCCAGCTCGGCGTGACCCGGTACGCGATGTACGTCCAGGATTACGGGGCACCGGTCGGCTGGCGGCTCGCCCTGAACGATCCGGCCGCGGTCACCGCGCTCATCACCCAGAACGGCAACGGCTACGAGGCCGGTTTCACCGAGGCCTTCTGGAAGCCGGTGCGCGCCTACTGGCAGGACCGCAACCCGCAGACCGAGGCGGGTGTCCGCCAGGCCCTGTCCCTGGAAACCATCCGCTGGCAGTACCTGCACGGCGTGCCCGACGAGACCGCCGTCAGCCCGGACGCCTGGCAGCACGACTACGCGCAGGTGTCCCGGCCGGGCAACGACCTGATCCAGCTGGCCCTGTTCACGGACTACGCCACCAACCCGCCGCTGTACCCGAAGCTGCACGCCTGGCTGCGCGACAGCAAGGTCCCGGTGCTGGCCATCTGGGGCCGTAACGACGAGATCTTCGCTCCGGCGGGCGCGCTGGCCTTCGCCGCGGACGCGCCCGGCGCGGAGATCTGCCTGCTCGACGGCGGCCACTTCCTGCTGGAAAGCCACCTGGACACCGCGGCGGACCATATCCGCGGTTTCCTCGGAAGGACACTGTCATGAACGGGTCCCTGACGGACCAGACCGTCCTGGTCATCGGGCGCGGCAGCGGGCTCGCGCGCGCGATCGTCCTCGCGGCCCGGGACGCCGGCGCCCGCGTCATCGCGGCCGGCCGGGACGCCGAAGCACTGGCCGCGGTCTACGCCGGCGAGCCGGGCATCAGTACCGAGACCGTCGACCTGACCGACGAGGCCTCCATCGCCGCCCTGGGCGAACGGCTCGTCACGGTCGATCACGTGGTCTCCACCGCCTCGGCCCGGGCCCGCGGCCGCGTTGCCGACCTGGACCGGGACGCCATCCGCCGGTCCTTCGACACCAAGGTGATCGGCCCGCTCATGCTGGCCAAGCACCTGGCCCCCCGGATGAGCTCCGGCGGTTCTTTCGTCCTGTTCTCGGGCGTGGCGGCCGTCAAGATCGCGGTCGGCACCCTCGGCGTGGCCATCACCAACGCCGCCGCCGACACCCTGGCCCGCTCGCTGGCCCTGGAGCTGGCGCCGATCCGGGTCAACGCCATCTCCCCCGGCGTGATCGACACCGGCGCCTGGGACGCCTTCGGCGAGCAGGGCAAGGCCGACTACTTCGCCGACATCAGCGCCCGCAACCCCGCGCGCCGCATCGGCACCCCCGGCGACATCGCCCAGGCCGTCCTGTTCGCCCTGACCAGTACCTTCCTGACCGGCCAGACCCTGCACGTCGACGGCGGCGAACCGCTCACCTGACCCGGCTGAGGCCGGGTTTGGATATCGAATACAGCTACCCATGGGAGGATCCCCGGTGACCGCGGAACCCCGCTACCTGAACCTGAACGTCTACCTGCGCAACTCGGGCTACCACGAGGCGGCCTGGCGGGTCTCGGCCGCCGACCCGGCCAGCGTGCTGGATCCGCGCCACTACATCGACCTGGCCCGCACGGCCGAACGCGGCATCCTCGACTCGATCTTCCTGCCCGACAGCCCCGGGGTGGCCGAGTTCCGGTCCGAGTTCCTGCCCGGCGCCGCCCTGGACCCGCTCCAGCTCCTCTCGGCGGTGGCCACCGCCACCGAGCAGGTCGGGCTGATCGCCACCGCGTCCACCACCTACAGCTTCCCGTGGGACGTGGCCCGGCGGGTGGCCACGCTGGACTTCCTCAGCCACGGACGGGCCGGCTGGAACATCGTCACCACGGTCGAGCCCGCCGCGGCTGGCAACTTCGGCGACCAGCCGCACCCGCCCGCGCCGGACCGGTACGACCGGGCCGGCGAGTACGTGGAGGTCGTGCTCAAGCTCTGGGACGCCTGGGAGGACGGCGCCGCGGTCATGTCGCGGCCGACCGGGCAGTGGGCCGACCCGGCCCGGCTGCACCCGCCGCGGCACCACGGCACGTACTTCGACGTCGCCAGCTACCTCCCGCTCCCCCGGTCACCGCAGGGCCATCCGTTCCTGACCCAGGCCGGCTCGTCCGGACCGGGCATCGCGCTGGCCGCCCGGTACGCCGATGCGGTGTTCACGCCGCTGGCCGACATCAGCGCCGGGATCGCGTTCCGGCAGAACCTGAGGTCGCAGGCGGCCGGGTTCGGGCGCGACCCGGAGCATGTCCGGGTGCTGCCCGGTCTGTCCTTCCTCCTCGCGGGCACCGACGCCGAGGCGGCCGCGCTCAAGGACGAGCTCGAGGGGGCGGCCAGCGGCGAGTTCCGCTGGCGCAACCTGGCCAACCTGGCCGGGCTCGACTACGCCGCCATCGAACCGGACGCGCCGTTCCCGCCTGACCTGCTGGCCAGCGCCCCCAAGACGAGCTTCGGGGCGTCTATCTACAAGATGGCTGCCGAGGACTCCTCGGCCACGTTCCGGGCCATCGCGCAGAAGCTGTCCGCACTGCCCGGCGGCCTCGATTTCACCGGCACCCCGGAAGGGCTGGCCCAGCTCATCGCCGACTGGCACGAGGCGGGAGCGTCCGACGGGTTCACCCTCATGCCCAACGTCCTGCCCGGTCAGCTGACCGCGTTCGTCGACCACGTGGTGCCGATCCTGCAAAAGCGCGACATCGCCCGCACCGAGTACGCCGGCACCACCCTGCGAGACCACGTCGGCCTGCCCGGCCAGCAGCGCCAGCCGGCCAGGTGAGGAGTAGGTTGAGGATCCATGAGCCGGGTTGACGTCAACGGGGTCGGGATCGAGTACCAGGTGACCGGGCAGGGGCGGCCGGTCGTGCTGCTGCACGGCTTTCCCGACTCGGGGCGGCTATGGCGGCATCAGGTGACGGCGCTGGCCGCGGCCGGCTTCCAGGTCATCGTGCCCGACCTGCGCGGCTACGGGCGCTCGGACAAGCCGGAGGCGGTCGAGGCCTACTCCCTGGCCCTGCTGGCCGGGGACGTGCTGGCGATCCTGGCCGCCGAGGGAATCGACCGGGCCCACATCGTCGGCCACGACTGGGGCGCGGCGCTGGCCTGGGCTCTCGCCTCCTTCGCGCCCGGTAACGTCGACCACCTCGCCGTCCTGTCCGTCGGCCACCCGTCCACCCTGCGCCGCACGCTGGAGCAGCGCCAGAAGTCCTGGTACATGCTGCTGTTCCAGTTCCCGGGCGTCGCCGAGCGCTGGCTGACCGACGACAACTGGGCCAACCTCCGCCGGGGCCATCCCGACGGCGATCAGGCGGCCGCCGACATGGAGGCGAACGGCTCGCTGGTCCCCGGCCTGAACTGGTACCGGGCCAACGTCGGGCCCGAGACCTGGGTGGGACCGCCGGTTGAGCTGCCGCCCGTGCAGGCGCCCGTCATGGGCGTCTGGAGCACCGGGGATTTCGCGCTGACCGAGGTGCAGATGACCGACTCGGCCAAGAACGTGGCGGGCCCGTGGCGGTACGAGCGGCTCGACGGCCCGGGTCACTGGATGCAGCTGGAGGCCCCGGACCAGGTCAACACCCTGCTACTCGACTTCCTGCCCCGCTAATGGCCAGGTACATCAGCGTCCACCCGGACAACCCGCAGCCGCGCGCGATCGCCCAGGTGGCCGATATCGTCCGCGGGGGCGGCGTGATCGCCTACCCGACGGACTCGTGCTACGCGCTCGGCTGCCAGCTCGGCAACAAGGACGGCATAGCCAGGATCAGGGCGATCCGCGGGCTCGACGACCGGCACCACCTCACGCTGGTGTGCCAGGACTTCGCGCAGCTAGGCCAGTTCGTCTACGTGCCGAACCCGGTGTTCCGGGCGATCAAGGCGGCCACGCCGGGCAGCTACACCTTCATCCTGCCCGCGACCAAGGAAGTGCCGCGGATCCTGCAGCACCCGAAGAAGAAGACCGCCGGGGTGCGGATCCCGCGCCACGTGACCGCCCAGGCGCTGCTGGCCGAGCTCGGCGAGCCGCTGGTCTCGAGCACCCTGCTGCTGCCGGGCCACGACGAGCCGATGACGCAGGGCTGGGAGATCGCCGAGGAACTCGAGCACACGGTGGACGCGGTGATCGATTCGGGTGACTGCGGCACCGAGCCGACCACGGTGATCGACTTCTCCTCACCCGAGCCCGAGATCGTCCGCCGGGGAGCAGGTGACGTGTCCGGGTTCGAGTAAGTCAGGTCCAGGTATCACGCATCATGCTTCCTTCCCGGTCCGGTTTCCCCCAGCCCCGGCTGCCGAGTTCAACACACTATGTAACTGTATAACGACACATAGTGACGAACGGTTCAACGGCTCGCGGTTAATTCCGCGGCTCGGGCGGCGCGACGAGGACGCCGTCCTGGCCCGAGCGCCGCAGCGCGTCGCCGACGAAGCCGCTGGCCTTCAGCTCCTCGATGAAACCGGCCAGGAACCGGACCGTGGCGGGCGCCCGGGTCAGCGTCGTCCCCAGAGCCTGCCGGATCTGCATGAACCCCTCGTCGATCATCCGGAACCCCGGGGTGCGGGCGGTGAAATCGCCGACCACCTGCCTGATGCCGGCCGCGGCCTCCAGGCCCTGCCCGCGGAACAGGCCGATCCCGTCCTCGCCGCGGACCAGGCGGGCCCGCTGAAGGGTCCGGGACAGGAACAGGTCGTAGGCCGACCCCTCGTTCACGCCGATCCGGACGCCGTCGCGGTCGACGTCGGCGGCCGCCGTGAGGCCGGAACCGGCCGGGACGACGTACACCCCCTCGATCACCACGTACGGGGCGGTAAAGGCGACCTGGGCCGCCCGGGCCGGCTCGATGGCCAGGAAGCAGATGTCGGCGTCGCCCCGGGCCATCGCCCCGAAGCTCTCCCGGGCAGCGCCGAAACAGGTCAGGTCGGCCGCGACGCCGAGCCGCGCCGCCAGCTCGCGGGCGATGTCCACCGTCACCCCGGCGGGCGCGGATGCCGTGCCCTGCGCCAGGACCGGGTTGCCCAGGTTGATCGCGGCGCGCAGCGCGCCGCGGGGCGCCAGGTCGGCGATCACTTCGTCATCGACGCTGCTCACGACGGTCACCGTACCAATCCCGGCCGGGCCGCCAGACGAGGGCCGGGCATGACGCGGGGAGGGAACCTCGTTCGGTCCCCTCCCCGGTCTTGTGTTTTGCCTTTAGTTAGGCAGGTCGGCGAGTTCCTTCCAGCTGTACTTGGAGCCGCCCCACCTGGTGGGGGCGCCGGCCCCGCGCAGCTGCGAGCCGGTGCCGTTGGGGTTGACGTACAGCCCGGTCGCCAGGTTCCGCAGGGTGCCGTTGGACTGCGGGATGAACTGCTGGAACGGGCCGCTGTTGCAGTTGGTGAGGATCAGGCCGTCACGCAGCGGGTCAGACCTCCAGCCGCCGCCGGGGTCCGACACGCACAGCCCGGTTCCTGAGCCGCCGGGCGCGTACTCGAACCGGAAGGCACCGGAGTGGGCGCCATTGCTGCGGAGGAAGTGCGTGGCCGGGTCGGACTGGGTGGCGGTCCAGCCGACGATCTTCGCGCCGGCGTGCTTGGCCTGCTGGAAGACGTCGAACCCGTTCCCGTACGGGTTGACCATGTCGCCCTCGTCGGTGACCGAGTTGGCCTGGACCGTCAGGGTGAACGTGCCGTGCACGGTGGCGCCGTCGGCGTCGGTCGCGGTGACCACGACCCCGGGGTAGGTGCCGGGAGCGGCCGTCCCGCCGACGTAGGTCAGCACCGGGTCACCCGACGTCAGCCCGGTCGGCAGCGACGTCTCGGCGAAGTGGACCGTGTCGGTGCTCTTCGCGCTGGTCGCGCTGAACTTCACCGTGCCCAGCGTGTTCGTGTCGGCCAGGCCGGACAGGGACACCTTGACGACCGCGCCACCCACCTGGATCGTCTTGGACCCGAGCTTAATGGGGATCTCGAGGGCCTGGGCGGTCCCGTTGCTATCGGTGGCGTCGACGACAATCGTGCCGGCGTTGGTGACCGTGCTGCCGGAGTAGCTGATGGTCGTGCCGGACAAGGTCACGCCCGACGGCACCGTGCCGTGCAGCGACCAGGTCACGCCAGTCCCCGACAACTTGATGGTGCCGTCGCCGTTCGCGGCCGCGAGGCCGGCGCCGGCGAACGCGGACACCTGCACCGCGCCACCTGCCAGCGCCGTGTCCTGCCACGTCTGAGCCTTGGCGGGCAGCGCTGCCGCCCCCGCCACCAACATGCTCCCCAGCAGCACGGGAGCTACGATCCCGGCTGCCCTCCCGAGGTTAAAGTGCATGGCCTCACTCCCGTCCGCTTATATGCACAGCTGATGCCACGCCACATCTTTCTCCATCAGTGCGCTTTTTTCGCTGTAATCAGCTCTTAACAGCTAAGCGGTATCGAGTCGTAACGCGTTACTGCGACTACAGTTGTCGACATGGATGTCGAATCGCCGGGGCCGCTGGCCGGGATTCGCGTGCTCGACCTGACCGCCGTGGTGATGGGGCCGCTGGCCACGCAGATCCTGGGTGACCTGGGCGCCGACGTGATCTGCGTGGAGAACGGGCAGGGCGACATCAATCGGGTGATGAGCGCCGGCCCGGTCCGCGGGCTGTCCGGGGTGGCGCTGAACCTGCTGCGCAACAAGCGCAACATCACCGTCGATCTCGGCCATCCCGATGGCCGGGCCGCGCTGCTCCGGGTCGCGGCCGGCTGCGACGTGTTCGTCACCAACCTGCGGCCCGCCTCGCTGGCCCGGCTCGGGCTCGGGTACTCCGACATCCGCGCGGTCCGGCCGGACGTCGTCTTCTGCCAGGCGTGCGGCTACCCGTCGGACGGGCCCGACGCCGACGAGCCCGCGTTCGACGACATCATCCAGGCGGCCAGCGGCGTCCCCGATGTCCTCGGCCGGGCCGGGCTGACGCCGGGGCTGATCCCGACGCTGCTGGCCGACAAGGTCTCCGGGCTGGTCGTCGCCTACTCGATCATGGCCGCGCTGTTCCACCGCGAGCGGACCGGGCAGGGCCAGCGGGTCGAGATCCCGATGATCGACGCCGTGCGCTCGTTCATGCTGACCGAGCACGGCGGGGCGGCGATCAGCGAGCCGCCGGCCGGGCCGGCCGGCTACAACCGCATCCTCACGCCGCTGCGCGGCGCCTTGCAGACCGCCGACGGCTGGATCGCGGTCCAGCCGCACCGCGAGGCGCACTGGACGGCGCTGCTGCGGGCCGCGGGGATCCCCGACCTCATCGGTGATCCCCGCCTGACCAGCCGCGGCCTCTGGCTGAACCCCGGCTTCGGCTACGCCACGCTCAGCCGGATACTCGCCGCCCGGACCACCGCGCAGTGGCTGGCGTTCTGCTCGGAGCACCGGATCCCGGCCGCCGAGGCGGCCAGCCTCGACGATCTCATCGCCGGGCTGCCGCAGGCGCAGCACCCGCAGGCGGGAAGCTACCGGGTGATCCCGTCGCCGGCCCGCTTCTCGGCCACCCCCGCCTCGGTCCGCCGGCCCGCGCCGCTGCCCGGGCAGCACACCCGCGAGGTGCTGGCCGAGGCCGGGCTGACCGAGGCCGAGATCACCGCGCTGGATCGGGCGGGCGTGCTGCGCGCGGCGCAGCGGCCGCCCCGCGCGGAGGCGAGCCCGCCGGAAAGCCCCGGCTAGCCCAGGCCGCCGGAAGCCCGCGCTAGCCCAGGCCGCCGAGGAAGTCCAGCACGGCCTGGTCGAAGAGGTCCGGCTGGTCGGCGTTGCTCATGTGGCCGGCGTCGGGCACCACGACCTTGACGGCGCCCGGGACCTTGGCCGTGACGTAATCGGCGGCCGCCACGAACGGCGTGTCGCGCGCGCCGACCAGGACGAGCACCGGGACCTTGACCGACGTCAGGGCCTCGATCACGTGCCCGTCCCGCTGGGCCAGCATGCCGCGGGCGGCCAGAGCCAGGCCACGGGCCGAACGATGACCGTAATCCGCCTCGGCCGAGCCGCCGAGCGCCCTGATGCCGTCGCGTTCGAGCCGGTCAGCGGTCTTGAATGCCCGCTCGTTCCACTGCTGCCGGGCCTGGTCGCTGCGGTAACCGGGCCCGGTGTCGAAGAGCAGCACCGCGTCGACCCGCTGCGGGTGGGCCAGCACGAACTCCAGTGACACGAAGCCGCCCAGTGACAGGCCGCCGACCACGGCACGTTCCGCCCCGGCCGCGTCGAGCACCGCCGCCATGTCGGCCACGCACGCCGCGTGGCTGTACTGCCCCGGGTCGTCCGGGCTGTCGCTGGCGCCGTGGCCGCGCATGTCCCAGGTGATGACGGTACGGTCGGCGGCCAGGGCCGCGAGGTTCGGCCGCCACATCCGCGCGGAGGCGCCGTAGCCGTGGCTGAGCAGCAGCGGGGGCCTCCCGGCGGGTCCCTCGGTGACCTCGTAGAAGATCCGGGTTCCGGCTCGGTCAAGGTACGGCATGGCTCTCCTGTCCGCGGCCGGCCTGCCGGAGCCCGGCGGCCCGATCGCGGAAGGGCACGTCGCGGTCGGCGTCAGGCTCGCGGGGCAGGCCGAGGATCCGCTCGGCGATGATCGTCCGCTGGATCTCATCGGTGCCGCCGGCGATCGAGATGGCCGGCACCGACAGGATAATCTCGGCCACGACCCCGCCCAGCGGCGAGTCCGGGCCGGTCAGCATGGCGTGCGGCCCGCCGATGAGCGCGTGCACCCGGGCTGCCTGGCGGGCGATGCGGGTGCTGGCCAGCTTGCCCAGCGAGCCCTCCGGCCCGGGCGGCTGGCCGGCCGCGCGGGCCGCGGCCGCCCGGTCCGCCGTCCACCGGGCCGACCAGGCCAGCTCGATGAGCTTCGCGATCTCCTGCCGGATCACCGGGTCGGCCGCCTTGCCTTCGGCCTGGGCGCGCGCAACCACCAGGTCGGGGCGCCCGGCCCGCTGGGGGTACCACTTGTGCGGCTCGGCCGCGGCGGTGCGCTCGGCGATCGCCTCCTGCCAGGCCCGGCCCGGCTGCCCGGCTGGCGTTTTCTCCGCGGCGGGGCCGGGCGCGGGCCTCGACGCGGCCAGGCGGCGTTCCCGGGCCAGGGTGGCCCGGGCGACCGTCCAGCCGGCCCCGGGGTCGCCGATCAGGTGGCCGGGCGGCACCCGCGCGGCGTCCAGGAACACCTCGTTGAACGAGGCGTGCCCGTTCATCTGGCGCAGCGGCCGGACCTCGACGCCGGGCTGGCGCATCGGCAGCGCGAAGCAGCTGATGCCGGCGTGCTTGGGCACGGCAGGGTCGGTGCGGGCCAGCAGCAGGCCGAAATCCGCGGTCGCCGCCCCGGTGGACCACACCTTCTGCCCGGTCACCAGCCAGCCGCCGTCGCCGTCGGGCACGGCCCGGGTGGCCAGCCCGGCCAGGTCGGACCCGGCGCCCGGCTCGCTGAAGAGCTGGCACCAGGTGAGCTCGCCGGTCACGGTGGCCCGGATCAGCCGCCGTTTGAGCTCGTCGGGGGCGTACTCGATGATCACGGGGGCGGCGAGGGCCACGCCGACGCCGTCCGGCGGTCCGGGGACGCCCTCCTCGGCCAGCACCGCGGTCACCACCGCGGCGGCGGCCGGAGGCAGGGCCCGGCCGCACCAGTCGCGCGGCCAGGCCGGGCTGGCCCAGCCCGAATCGGCCAGCAGCGCGCGCCACCGGGCCAGGCTCAGATCGGGGTCCCAGTTCGCCGCGACCCACGCCCGCAGCTCGGACCGGATGTCGGCGTGGCTGCTCATCGACCCAGGAACCGGGGCGGGCGGCGTTCGGCGGAGGCGCGGACGCCCTCGGCGAAGTCGGCGGTCTGCCGTAGCCGCGTCTGCGCGGCAAGCTCGGCCGCCATCGCCTCGGTGACCCGCTCGGCCAGCCCGGCTCGCTGGGTCGACCGGATCGCGCGGACCGCGAGCGGGGCCGCCGCGGCGAGCTCGGCGGCCAGCCCGCGGGCGGCGGTCCGCAGCTCGTCCGGGTCCGCGAGCAGGTCGGCCAGCCCGAACTCGGCCGCCTGTTCGCCGGTCACGCGGCGGCCGGTGTACAGCATGAGGTTCGCGTGCTGCTGGCCGACGATGGCCGGCAACGTCACGCTGAGGCCGAATCCCTGGTGCAGGCCCAGCCGGGCGAAGTTGGCGGCGAACCGGGCGGCCGGGCTGGCCACCCGGAAGTCGGCCGAGCAGGCCAGGCCGAGACCGCCGCCCACGGCCGCGCCCTGGACGGCCGCGACCACCGGCAGCGGGGCCCGGAACAGCCGCGCCGCCTGGGCGTACAGGTCCCCGGCGCCGTCGCCGGTTCCGGTCCCGGCTCCGAGCGGGCGCGCCTGGCCGGAGCGGCCGGTGAAGTCGGCCCCGGCACAGAAGTGCTTGCCCGCCGAGCACAGCACGATCGCGCGGGCGCCGGCTTCCGCGTCGGCCCATTCGTAGGCGTCGGCCAGTGAGCTGATCAGGTCGACGTCGAAGTAGTTGTCCGGCGGCCGCCCGAGCTCGGCGACCGCCACGTGGTCATCGTGCACGTCGACGGCCACGTCACCGAAACTCTTGGCGGAGCCCACCGGACGAGCGTATTCGACATCGATGTCGAACTTCAAGATGCCGGACCAGCCGGCGGCCGTAGCCCGACCGCCCGGGCCCAGACCATGGTCAGGGTAGCCGCGGCCGCCTCGGCGTCGTAGCTGTCGCCGCCGGCCAGCCACCAGTAGGCGAAGTTGGAGATCATCGAGACCAGCGCGCCGGCCGTGGTCTCCGGGTCGACACCGCGGTCGGCCAGGCCCCGGTCCTGCCAGCGCCGGATGGTGTTCGCGACCCGGTCGACATGCCGGCGGCGGCCGAGGAGCCTGATCCGGTGAATCTCCGGGTCGACCGTGGCCACCTGCTCGGCGAGCGCCCAGATCACGCTGTTGGCCCGGTAGGCGGCCAGGTACCGGCGGTTGGCCTGGTCCAGCGCCTGGTACGGATCGGCTCCCCGCCCGGCCGGGAGCGGGGCGACGGCCTCCTCGAACTGCTCCCCCACCTGGTGCATCACCGCCAGGAACACGTCCTGCTTGGACGAGAAGTAGGTGTAGAAGCTGCCGTGGGCCACCCCGGCCGCGGCGGCGATGTCGGCGACCCGGGCCCCGGAGTAACCGTCCCGCTCGAAGACGCGCCGCGCGGCGGCCACCAGTTCCTCCCGGGTCCGGGCGCCCTTGGCGGTGACCCGCGCGCCGTGCGCGCTGCGCCGGGCCGCCGCCGTCCCCGACGGCTCCCAGCCGCCCCGGGTCCGGGCGGGCGCGGGCTCCTTGCTCATGGCGGTTTCTCGCTCACCTGATAATCGACAACGATGTCGATCGTAGCGGGCGGCCGGTTGCCGGCATCGACACCGTGTGGACGGGGCGTAATGTCTGGCTTGTCCAGGCGGCCGGCCAGGAGGCATCGCCATGAACGCACGCTGGCGGGCGCCCGCTGGGCTGCACACGTCGTCGATGCGGCTGCCCGTCGAGGGTGAGCTGCCGTCGTTCGGCGGCGCGACCGGGTGGCTCAACTCGCCGCCGCTGACGGCGTCCGGCCTGCGCGGCAAGGTGGTGCTGACCAGTTTCTGGACCTACACCTGCGTCAACTGGCTGCGCCAGCTTCCCTACCTGCGCGCCTGGGCGGATAAGTACTCCGGCCACGGGCTGGTCGTGGTCGGCGTGCACACTCCCGAGTTCTGGTTCGAGCGCGACGCGGACAACGTCCGCCGGGCCGTGCGCGAGATGCGGATCGACTACCCGGTCGCGATCGACAGCGACTACGGGATATGGGGCGCCTTCGATAACCACTACTGGCCGGCGCTGTACTTCGCCGACGCGCGGGGACGGCTCCGGCACCATTACTTCGGCGAGGGCGAGTACCAGCAGTCGGAAATGGTCATCCAGCAGCTGCTGGCCGAGGCCGGATCCGACGGCGCCGGGCATGAGCTGGTATCGGTCGAGGGCCACGGGGTGGAGGCGCCGGCCGACTGGGCCGCGCTGCGATCACCGGAGAACTACACCGGCTACGAGCGGACCGAGAACTTCGCCTCCCCCGGCGGCGCGGTACCAGGCGCGCCGCACTCCTATACGGCCCCGGCGGAGCTGCGGCTCAACCAGTGGGCCCTGTCCGGGGACTGGACGATGGAGGAGCAGGCCGTCACGCTGGACCAGGCCGGCGGGCGGATCGCCTGCCGTTTCCACGCCCGCGACCTCAACCTGGTCATGGGGCCGGCGGTCCGGGGCACGCCGGTGCCGTTCCGGGTGCTCGTCGACGGGCGGCCACCGGACGCGGCGAACGGGGCCGACATCGACGGTTACGGCCACGGAACCGTGACCGAGCCGCGGCTCTACCAGCTCATCCGGCAGGCCGGCCCGGTCGCCGACCGGACGTTCGAGATCTCCTTCACCGACCCGGGCGTCCAGGCCTGCGTGTTCACCTTCGGCTAGCGGCGGGCGCTCAGTCCCGCTGCGAGCCGGAGAAGATCTCCAGGAAGAACAGGAAGACGTTCAGTATGTCCAGGAAGATCGACGCCGCCAGGAAGGGCGCGGACACCAGGTCCTGCTGGTTCGTGCTGCGCAGGCGCTGGAAGTCGAACATGGTGAAGCCGGCGAAGATGACCAGTCCGAGCACCGAGTAGGCCAGCTCGCCGCCCGGGATGTTGACGAAGATCAGCACGATGCCGAACACGATCAGGGCCACCAGCGCCCAGAAGCACACCCGGGCGACCGCGGTCAGGTCGCGCCGGGTGGCGTAGCCGGCCGCGCCGAACCCCGCGATGAACAGCGCGGTGGCCCCGCCTGCCTCCCACACCGCCTGCGGGTCCGCGCTCGCGTAGTACGCCACCACCGGCCCGGTTCCCAGGCCGATCAGCAGGCCGAAGGCGCCGAGCAGCCCGACCGTCAGCTGCGCGGACCGGCGCGCCGCGAACCGCATGCCGAACAGGCAGGCGAACGACGCGATGTACGCGACGATGCCCACGCCGCCGGTCAGGTCGCGGCCCAGCCAGGCGCCGAGCGCGAACAAGGCGGCGGTGATCGCGACGTAGCCCATCGTCTGCGCGAACAGGGCGTGGGCCTGGCCGCGGGCCGTCGTGCCCATCCGCTGATAGGTCATCGTGTCGCTCATCGGGCCCCAGCTCCTTCCAGCCTTCCGGTGATGGTTCCACATCGCGCGACAGGGACCCGGCCGCACCCGGGGCGGACACTGGTCCGCACCCTGGTCGCGGCGCGGGAGCCGGTGGTAATCAGATGCCGGCGGTTCAGATGTCGGCGGTTCAGATGTCGACGAACGAGCCGCAGGTGACGTTGGCCTGGACCGCGGTCATCGCGCTGGCGCGGTCCGAGGCGAGCAGGACGGCGGCGTTCGCCACTTCGGCCAGCAGCGGAAGCCTGCGCATCAGGGTGCCGCTGCCCTCGTCGGCGTGGAATTCCGCGGGCGAGAGGCCGGCCGCGGCGGCGTGCAGCCTGCCGACCTCCTGGACGGCGGGGGTGTCGGGCGAGCCGGCCGAGCGCACGATGACCAGGCGGATGCCGTGCGGCCCGAGCTCGCACGCCAGCCCCCGCCACAGGGCCTCGACCGCCGCGCAGGCCGCCATGAACCCGCCCATGCCGGCGGCGGGGGTCGGCTCGGCCGTGATGGACATGATGACGCCCGAGCCCTGCCGCGTCATGGGCCGGGCCACCGCGCGGGCGGTGAGGAACTGCGTGCGGGCGGCGGTGATGACCGGGTGGGTGAAGTCATCGGCGGCCATCTCGAGCAGCGGCGGGCCCTGGACGTCCTCCACCCCGATGGCGTTGAACAGCACGTCGATACGGCCCGCGGCGGCGGCCACGGCCGGCCACGTGGCGCTCGACGGCCTGCTCGTCCAGCGCGTCGACCTGGGCCGCGTGCGCGGTCCCGCCCCCGGCGGTGATCTCCTCGGCGACCGCCCGCACCGGGGCGAGCGTGCGCCCGGCCAGGAAGACGGCGGCGCCGTCGCGGGCCATGGCGCGGGCGACCGCGCCGCCGACCGCTCCCCCGGCGCCGTAGACGATGACGTTCTTGTTCTCGAGCAGCATGTCAGTACCTCCGATGTGATCTGGTCAGTGTGACGGGGTGGAGCGGGCGTGACGGAGCAGGATGACGGCGAGCAGGGCCAGGACGAGCGCGACCGCGACGCTGACGGCGGCGGCGGTGCCGAGCCCGTAGGCGAACGCCTGCCGGGCGGGGACGGCGCGGGCGACCTGGCCGCGGTTCGCGGCGGCGGCGATGCTGCCGAGGACGGCGACGCCGAGGGCGAAGCCGAGCTCGCTGGCGGTCTCCGATACCGAGGACGCCGACCCGCCGGCTTGCGGGCGGCACCGAGCCGATGATCAGGTCGGTGCCCAGCACCCAGGCCGGGGTGACCCCGGCGAAGACGATGACGACACCGGCCACGGCGACCGCGGGCCCGGGGCCGGCGTGGACCTGGGTCAGCAGCCAGAACCCGGCCGCGGAGACCGCCAGGCCGCCGCCGATCACGTATCCCGGCCGGATGCGCCGCACCACGAGCGGGCACAGCAGCGAGCAGGCGATCATCGCGGCCGGGTCGGGCAGGGACCACAGCCCGGCCCGCAGCGGCGACAGGCCGGCCACCAGCTGCAGGTACTGCGCGAACAGGAAGCCGATCCCGCCGGAGACGGCTCCGGCGGCGAGCAGGATGCCGACGGCGGCGGTGAAGGCCGGGTACCGGAACAGGCGCAGGTCGAGCAGCGGGCTGGCCGCCGACCGCTGGCGCCGCACGAACAGCGCGCCGCAGGCCAGGCCGGCGACCAGGGCGAGGACCGCGGGTCCGGTCGGGCCCGACCGGGTCAGGGTCTTCAGGCCGTAGATGGCCGGCAGCACGGCGGCCAGCGACAGGGCCACGCTGACCAGGTCCAGCCGGCCCTGCGCCGGGTCCCGGTGCTCAGGCAGCAGCAGGGGCGCGGCGATGACCAGGACGGCCATGACGGGCAGGCCGATCAGGAAGACCGAGCCCCACCAGAAGAACTGCAGCAGGACGCCGCCGAGGACCGGGCCGATGGCGGTGCCCGCCAGCAGGCAGGCCGCCCACAGGCTGACCGCGGAGGTCCGCTGGCCGGGGTGGCGGAACATGGTGCTGATCAGGCCCAGCGTCGAGGGCATCAGCGTCGCCCCGGCGATACCCAGCAGCGCCCGCGCCGCGATCAGCAGGCCGGGCGAGGACGAGTAGGCGGCGGCCACCGAGGCGAGCCCGAACGCGGCCGCCCCGGCCGTCAGCAGGCGGCGCCGGCCGATCCGGTTGCCCAGCGCGCCCATGGTGACCAGGAAGCCGGCCACCATGAAGCCGTAGATGTCGGTGATCCACAGCAGCTGGCTGCCGCTGGGCCGCAGGCCCGCGGACAGCCGCGGCAGGGCCAGGAACAGCACGCTGAAATCCATCGCCGCCAGCAGGGTGGGCAGGGCGAGCACGGCCAGGCCCAGCCATTCGCGCCGGGTGGCGCGCGGCTCGCCAGCCGGTGGCGCGGCTGGCGGTGTTGCCGCCGGCGATGCGGGTGGCCTGGCTACGAGGGTCTCGGTCATCGTCAGCTCCCTGGGTTAGGTTTGGGCTGATCTCTACGTTGCCGGGGGGCGCTTACGGTCTGCTGCTCATCCGCTGACGGTCGCCCGGTTAGCCTGGCTGCATGCGCTTCGGGGTGCTCGGCCCGCTGGCGGTCTGGACGCGGGCCGGCGAGCAGCTCACGGTGCCCGGGCTCAAGGTCCGGGCACTGCTGGCCGACCTGCTGGTCCACGCGGGCCAGCCGGTGTCCGCGGACCGGCTGGTCGACGACCTGTGGGGCGAGCGGGCGCCAGCCGATCCCGCCGGAGCCCTGCAGGCCAAGGTCTCGCAGCTGCGCCGGGTGCTGGCGGCGGCCGAACACGATGGCCGCGAGCTGGTCGAGTACCGCCCGCCCGGCTACCGGCTGCGGGCCTTCGGTGACATGACCGACGCGGGCCAGTTCGGGGAACTGCTGCGCCGGGCCCGGGCGACCGGCGACCCCCGGGCCCGGGCCGCCCTGCTGACCGAAGCCCTCGGCCTGTGGCGGGGCGGCGCGTTCGCCGACTTCGGCGACCAGCTCTTCACCCAGGCCGCGGCGGGCCGGCTGGAGGAGGAACGGCTGGTCGCGCTGGAGGAGCAGGCCGAAGCCCGCCTCGAGCTGGGCGACCACGCCCGGCTGGCGGGCGAGCTGGGCGAGCTGGTGGCGCGGCATCCGCTGCGGGAACGGCTGCGGGCGGCGCAGCTGACGGCGCTTTACCGGGCCGGACGGCCCAGTGAGGCGCTGGAAAGCTACCGGGAGCTGCGGCAGCGTCTGGCCGGCGAGCTGGGCCTGGATCCGGGGCCGGAGCTGACCGCGCTGCAGCAGGCGATCCTGGTCCAGGATCCCGCCCTGCGGGCGCCGGCCGAGGCTGCGGTGATGGTTCCGGCGATGACGAATGTGCCTGCCTCGTTCGGTGAATTGGTGGGGAGGGAACGGGCGGTGAGCGAGGTACGGACGTTGCTTGGCTCCGGCCGGCTCGTCACCCTCACCGGGCCGGGCGGGGTGGGCAAGACGCGGCTGGCGCTGGCGGTGGCCGCGCAGGCGGCCGGTGATTACCCGGACGGGACGTGGCTGGCCGAGCTGGCCGCGGAGGCCGGTGACGCCGCGGTGGCCGAGCTCGTGTCGGCCGCGGTGGGCCTCGGCGACAGCGCCGGGCCGGGTCCGCTGGCCGACCGGCTGGCCGGCGCGCTGGGGTCCCGGCGGCTGCTGCTGGTGCTGGACAACTGCGAGCACGTGATCGGGCCGGTCGCCGCGCTGGCCGGGCGGCTGCTGCGGGCCGGGCCGGGGGTCCGGATCCTGGCCACCAGCCAGGAGCCGCTGGCCATCGGCGGCGAGCAGCTCTGGGAGGTCCCGCCGCTCGCGGAGGCGGACGCGGCGCGGTTGTTCGCCGCCCGGGCGGCCGCGGCCGTCCCCGGGTTCGCCGTGGACGCGGGCAACGCCGGCGCGGTCGCCAGCATCTGCCGGCGGCTGGACGGGATACCGCTCGCGCTCGAGCTGGCGGCGGCCCGGGTCCGCGCCCTCGGGGTGCACACGCTGGCCGGCCGGCTCGACGACCGGTTCCGGCTGCTCACCGCGGGCCAGCGGGGTGCTCCGGCGCGGCAGCGGACGCTGCGCGCGATGATCGACTGGAGCTGGGAGCTGGCCACCGAGCCGGAACGCGTCGTGCTGCGCCGGCTGTCCGTGCACGCGGACGGCTGCACGCTGACGGCGGCCGAGCAGACCTGCGCGGGCGAGGGCCTGGACCAGGCCGACATCGCCGACCTGCTGGCCCGGCTGGTGGACCGGTCCCTGGTCGCGGTGACGGCCGAGGGGACGGACGAGCCGCGTTACCGGCTGCTCGAATCCGTGGCGGCCTACGGCACCGAGCGGCTGCGCGAGGCGGGCGAGCTCGCCGAGCGGCAGCGGCGGCACCGCGAGTTCTACACCGCCTTGGCCGAACGGGCCGGCGCGAGCTGCGCGGCCCGGATCAGCAGCGGTGGCTTTGTCGCCTGGATCGGGAGGCCGCGAATATTCATAGCGCGCTGGAGGGATCGCTTGGTCAGCGCGAGGCGTCGGCGGCGTTGCGGCTGGCGGGTGCGATGACCTGGTACTGGTTCCTGCGCGGGCGGCTGACCGAGGCGCGGCGGGCGCTGTCGTCGGCGCTGGCCCTGGACGGTGCCGGTCCTGGCCGGGCCTTCGCGACGGCGTGGCTGGGCGGGATCACGCTGCTAGCCGGGGGTTCGGCTGACGATGCCTTGACGGCCTTGGCGCCTTATGGTGACGTGGACGACCCGGCCGGGCGGGCCGAGGCGCAGTGGTTCCTCGGCTTCGGCACCTCCGACTTCGGGGACCTGTCGGTGAGCGAGGAGCTGACCGGGCAGGCGCTGGCCGCCTTCGGGGCCAGCGGGGACCGGTGGGGCACCGCGGCGGCGCTCAGTACCCGGGCGAAGCACGCTTCTATCCGGGGCGACCTCGACGCGGTCCGCGAGCACGGGCAGCGGAGCCTCTCGCTGTTCCGCGAGCTGGGCGACCGCTGGGGCCAGCTGCAGGCTACCGAGTGGCTGGGCGCGCGGTGCGAGACCGTCGGCGACTACGAGCAGGGCCGGCGGCTGCACGCCGAGGGGCTGCGGATGGCCCGCGAACTCGGCCTGTGGCCGCAGGCCGCCGACCGGCTGACCTGGCTCGGCCGGATCGCGATCCTGACCGGCGACTACGCGCAGGCGCGGGAACTGCTCGGGGAGGCCCGGCGGCTCGCGGTCGAGCGGGATTACAAGCCGGGAGAAGTGTTCGCCGACATCAGCCTGGGTGCGCTCGCCCGGCGGGAAGGGGATCTCGACGGCGCCGAGGCTGTTCTGCACGCTGTTCTCGACTGGCACCGGCGGATGGGCCACGGGCCCGACGTCGCGAAGGCGATGGTGCTGACCGAGCTGGGTCTGGTCGCTTCGCAGCGCGGCGATCTCGCGGCCGCCCGCAGGTTCGGCGACGAGGCCCTGGCCATTGCCCGCGGGCTCGGCGATCCCCTCGGCATCGGGCTGGGCCTGGGGCGTCAGCGGCTCTGGGCCGGAACGGGTAGCGCCGGAAGGGGAAGCGGCAGGGCCGGGAGCTCGTCGAGGCTGACCGCGTTGTGCGGCTTGGCGGCGCAGTAGGCGGCGAACTGCTCGTCGGTCTTGCGGCCGAAGTAGTCGGCGTGCAGGGTGCGCTCGCCCTGGTAGTCCATGAACGGCACGGCGAATCCGCAGGTGTCGCTGATCAGCTCGGCGGTCACCTTGATGATGGCCCGGACGCCGTGGGCGTCCGCGGCGGCGAAGCGGCCGATCAGTTCGGGCCAGCGCGGGTCGTCGCGGAAGACGGGCTCGCCGCTCCCGTGGATCCGCACGATGGACGGCGGCCCGGTGAACGCGCACCACATCAGCGTGATCCGGCCGTTCTCGCGCAGGTGGGCCAGGGTCTCGGCGTGGCTTCCGCCGAAGTCCAGGTAGGCCACGGTCTGCGGGTCGAGCACGGTCAGCGAGCCGGAACGGCCCTTCGGGGAGAGGTTGACGTGGCCGTCGCCAGCGAGCGGCGCTGTGGCTACGAAGAAGACCGGCTGCTGCTCGATGAAGTCCCGCAGCCGGTCGCCGATCCGCTCGTACACCTTGCCCATTGCTGGCGCACCCCCTGCCTCGCTGGCTCTTTGTCTCGTATGGTGAGACAAAATGTCTCGTAATCTTGTAATAGACCGTAGCACGGTGGCCCGGAAAGGGCGATCGGTTAACCTCTGGGACGAGGAGGACTGCCATGCCGAGAGCCGCTGACCCGACCCCGGACCAGCCGATCAGCCGTACGGTGCTCACGGACGTGCAGTTGCGGCCGGTGAAGGACACCGGCCACGTCGAGATCCGCGAGATCAGGATCGCGCCCGGCCATGCGGCGGGGCTTCACGTGCACAACGGGCCGGTGGTGGGGAGCATCGTGGCGGGTTCGGTGGTCTACCAGATCGAGGGCCAGCCGTCCGACGGTCTTGGCGGCCGGGGACGTGTTCTTCGAGCCTGAGGGCGAGCGGATCGCGCGGTTCGACGCCCGGGATGATGGCGTCACGTTTCTCGCGTACTTCCTGCTGTCGCCGGGCCAGGAGGCCCAGCTGACTTTCCCTGACCGTTAGGCTGCGGTTTGTGAACGTAGGGCGGGTCAGCAGCGCTGCCCTGATGCTGTCCGGGGTGGCGGCGGTCGTGAACCCGCGGGGGGTGGCGGAGCGCTGCACCTGGCGCCCGGTGACGCGCGCGGGGTGACCGAGACGCGGCCGGGCTGGGCGGGACGTACGCGGCGCGCTGCGGGCGGGTAGGCGGGGGCGCCGTTAGCCAGCCGGGTGGGCCGGATAACACGGTGGATTCGCATTACCCGGTGGAAATGAACCCCTGATAGGGGGTCGATCCACCGCGTAGGGCGAATCCACCGCGCTATTCCCTGCGCCGCACATCAGCGGGCACCGGGTCCTCAAGGATTCCTGCCAGTTACACCGCAGCCGAGGCGTCAGCCGGGTGAGCGGGAGGGCGGGTTACACCGGCTGGCTGCAGTCCTGACGGCGCATGAGCCGAGGGTGGCCGCGCGAGCCTGCAGGTCGTGCAGGCTCGCGTGCGCGATCTCGGTGAAGGGCTGCCGGTTGTCCGGGGCGGCCCAGCGCGCGTAGGCCGTGCTGAAGGCCAGAACGCCTATCTCGGCGGCCAGCCGCGCGGTCGTCTCGTCGGCGCCGCGGGCGCGGAGGGCGTCGGCCATGACCGAGGCGAGGCGGGCCCGCTTGAGCAACTCGCGTTCCTGCAGGTCGCTGTGGGCCGCGATGATCGCTCGCCGTTGCGGGGCGAGGTCGTGGCGCTCCGGGGTGAAGGCGGCCGCGGCGGCTTCCAGCGCGGCGGCCAGGCAGCCGGCGACGGTCGTCGCGGGCGGGGCGGCCCGGATCGCGTCGCTGAAGACTGCCGCGAGGAAGTCCTGCCCGCCGAACAGCACCTCGCGCTTATCGGCGAAGTGCCGGAAGAACGTGCTCTTGGTCAGCCCGGCGCGGTCCGCGATCTGCGCGACGGTGGTGGCGTCGTACCCGTGCTCGGCGAACAGGGCGAGCGCGGCACGCTCGAGGCGCTCGCGAGCGTTCGGTTCCCATCGGGCCATAGTGACATCTTAGGTGATGGCACTGAGTCCCATCACTTGCTAGAGTGATGGGACCGGGTCTCATCACTGACCTGGCCAGGTCCTCACCGCGGACCCCAGGGAGTTTCCATGCGTGTTTTCGTCACCGGCGCGTCCGGTCATATCGCCTCGGCTGTCATTCCCGAGCTCATCGCCGCCGGGCACGACGTCACCGGCCTGGCACGATCAGAGCAGGCCGCGGCGGCCGTGACCGCGTTCGGCGCCACGCCGCACCGGGGTGACCTCGATGACCTCGACGGGCTGACGAAGGCGGCCGCGGACTCCGACGGCGTCGTCCACCTCGCGTTCAAGCACGACGTGATGCGGACCGGGAACTTCGCCGGCGCCGTCGCCGCGGAACTCGCCGTCGTGCGCGCCCTCGGTGACGGGCTCGCCGGAACCGGCAAGCCCCTGGTCGGGTCGTCGGGCACCCTCATGCTCGCGCACCTGGGCCGGACGGGCACCGAAGAGGATGCGGCCGTCCCTGGCGGCCGCGGTGACGCGGAGATCGCCATGGTCGGCCTCGCGGCCCGGGACGTGCGGTCCTCGGTCGTGCGGATCCCGCCTATCACCCACAGCGTGCTGGACCGGCACGGCTTCGCCCGGACCCTGATCGCCATCGCCCGGCAGACGGGCGTGTCCGGCTACGCCGGGGACGGGGCGAACCGGTGGCCCGCCGGGCACACCCTCGACGTCGGCCATCTCTACCGCCTGGCGCTCGAGAGCGCGCCGGCTGGCACCGCGTGGCACGCGGCCGGGGACGAGGGCATCCCGATGCGCCAGATCGCCCAGAGCATCGGCGACCACCTGGGCATACCCGCCGAGAGCATCCCGGACGGCCGGCTGGAGGCGCACTTCGGGTTCCTGGCCGGGCTGATCGCGCTCGACAACCCGACGTCTACGGTCACGACCCGGCGGGTGCTGGGATGGGAACCCACCCATCCCGGCCTGCTCGCCGACTTCGACGAGGGCGACTACTTCGCTGCCGGCGGGTGAATCCAGGCCGGATTGGTTCGTCCGGTCAGGTAGCTCACCGCGGCGCCCAGTCCGATCACGGCCAGCGCGATGGCGAGCGCGTCATAGGGTCGGGCGTCCCGGATGAGGGCGGCGCCGAGGAGGGCGCCCGCGAGCATGGCGACGCCGAGAACCAGGCAGCTGAACGCGTCCACCAGGCCGGTAACCACCGTCATGCTGACCAGCAGGGGCGGCAGCGGGCCATGCCGTCCGGCCCGGTCGGGCACGACCGTATCGCGGATCTCCGCGAGGAACGAGGCTGCACTCATGACTCGGTCGCTGCGAAGGGGTTGAGAACCTGGACCCCGGTCAGTTCGAAGTCCTTGACGTTACGGGTGACCATGGTCAAGCCGTGCACCCGCGCTGTGGCTGCGATGAGCGCATCGATCATCGGGAGGGGCTTCGCGTACTGCTGACGACCCCAGGCGGCGGCCACCGGGATGGTGACCGGGAGAACCCGGTCTTCGAACCCGGCCTGCACATCCTTGAGCCAACGTTCCAGGGCCGCGGCCTGGTGCCGATCCCCCCGGCCGCGTACTTTCGCGATCCCCTGCTCGATCTCGCCTAGGGTTAGCACGGAGACGTACAGCCGATCCGACGGCGTGGCCGCGAACCAGCCGGCGACGCCCGCCGCCGGCTGACGCTTGCGCGTTTCCGACAGGACGTTGGTGTCGAGCAGGTAGGTCACGTGGCCGTCTCGAGGTCGACCTCGCGCCCGAGGTCGGCCTTGCGCTCGGCCTCGACTTCCGCGAAGACATCAGCAGCGCCATCGTCGAACTTCGGACCACCGAGGAGGACACCCGCAAGGTCCACCGCAGGCCGGGTAAGCCGGTGATACTCACTGATATCCACGACGACCGCAACATCCTCACCATGCCGGGTAATGACCTGTGGCCCTTCGCTCGTCACCGCGCGGATCATCTCGCTGAAGCGCTGCTTGGCATCCTGGATCTGCCAGTGATCGGGAGTTGGTGACGCCATGAGCGCCTCCCCAAATCTGGCTAGTCCTGTCTAGACAGATTCTGAACCCTGCACGGGTCGCGGACGTTGAGGGAAACGGCTACGGGACGAGGACGATGCGGTGGTTGGCGGCGGTGGCGGCCCAGGCTTGTTCTACTTGGGCGAGGGGGACGGGGCGGGCGTCGACGGCGATGGTGCCGGCGGCGATCTCGTGGGCCAGGACGTTCAGTTCCGCCAGGTACTCGCGGATGCTGACGGAGCCCTGGCCGCTGCCGACGAGCTGGAGGCGGGCGGCGCGCAGGGCGGCGGACGGTATCGGCGCGGTCGGTCCGGCGACTGAGCCGATCTCGATCCAGGAGAGCGGCTTGCCCTGGTCGGCGCGGTTGGTGACGATGGCGGTCATCGCGTCGGCGGCGGGCTGGCCCCACAGGAAGTCGAGCACGACGTCGACGTCGGCCGCGGTTTTCGCCAGGCGGTCGGCGGTGTCGGTGGCGCCGAGCGGCACGGTGGCGGTGGCGCCGAGGGCGGGCAGGGCGGCCAGCCGCCCGGTGTCGCGGCCGGCCGCGATGATCTGGCCCGCGCCCAGGTGCTTGGCGACCTGGATGGCCAGCTGGCCGGCGTTGCCGGTGGCGCCGAGGATCAGCACGTCCTGGCCGGGCTGGAAGGGCACCCGCTGGCGCAGGGCTACCCAGGATGACATGGCCGGGTTCATCGCGGCGGCGACCGTGACGGGGTCGGTGCCCTCGGGCAGCACGATGCTGCGGCGGGTGTCGATGACCGTCTGCTCGGCCATCGCGCCCATCGTGGTGTCGGGCAGGACGAAGTAGCGGAGCAGGCCGTCCGGCCCCCGGCCGACGCCGTCGATACCCGGCACCAGCGGCAGCGCGTCGGTGCTGGTGTAGTGCGATCCGTCGGCCTGCGACCGGACGCGCGGGTGCAGCCCGGCGGCGAGCACGTCGACGAGCAGCTCGTCGTCGCCGGCCGGGACCGGGACGGGGAAGTCCTGGTAGCGGGGAGCGGAATCGAACGAGGAGACGACAGCGGCCTTCATGGTGACCTCCATATGATTGGTATTACCAAGTAAATTAGTTGCTAGTACCAACTTAGTCAACTAGGCTTCGGGTATGACATCAGGTGACGCTGGGGCCGGTCGGCGGGAGCTGATCGACGCGCTCGTTCGGTCGTCATTCGAGGTGATGGCCGTGCTGAGCCGGATCGGGGCCGAGCACGACCTGTCGCTGACGCAGCTCCGGGTGCTCGGCATCCTGCGGGACCGGCGGATCAGGATGAGCGAGCTGGCCGGCTACCTCGGACTGGACAAGTCGACGGTCTCCGGGCTGGTCGACCGGGCCGAGAAGCGGGGCCTGGTGCAGCGGGCGCCGAGCCCGGCGGACGGGCGCGCCGTCGACGTGTTCCTCACCGCGGCGGGGACCGAGCTCGCCGAGCGCGGGGCGCGCCCAGCTCGCGCAGGCCCTGTCCCCCATGACCGGCACGCTCACCGCGGCCCAGGGCCGCCAGCTGACCGCGCTGCTCGGAGCGCTGCCTCGACGGCAGGGAGTTACCAGCTGCCGTGGTGCTCGGGGACCAGGTAGGTGAGCGGGATCATCAGGACCAGGATCACGGCCAGGACCACGAACATCGACGCCTGGGTCAGGCCGGGATGGCTGCTGCGGGCCACCAGCGAGCTCGCTATCGACACCCCGGTGATCCCGCCGGCCTGCCGGAACATCCCGCGGAGGCCGCTGATGGACGCGGCCTTGCTCGGGACCAGCTGAAGGGTGGCGTTGTTGCTGGCCGGAAGTGATATCCCGGTGCCGATTCCGGTCACGCCGGCTGCGATCGCCAGCCACAGGTAGGGGCGTATCCCGCCGACCGGGAAGGCGAGCAGGGCGGTACCGATCCCGGTGATGGCGAAGCCCACGATCATCGGCAGCCGGTAACCGGTGCGCCGCAGCGCGAAGGTGGCCAGGGCGGCGACGGCCATCATCCCGATCGCCCGCGCGGTCAGCAGCGTCCCGGCCGACAGCGCCCGCAGGCCGAACCGTTCCTCGGCGTAGAGCGGGACGAGCGAGGCGAAGCCCAGGATCGCGGCGCCGTTGAAGAAGTTGATCACGTTCATGGTCGCGAAGCTGCGCTCGCGGAACAGCCGGACGTCGACGAAGGGGTGCTCGACCCGGGCGCAGTGCCGGACGAAGGCCGTCAGCAGGGCCAGCCCGGCCAGCAGCGGGAGCAGGGCGAGGAGCACCTGCTCCGAGCCCAGGGAACCGATGGCCAGCATGACGCCGAGCAGGCCGCCCGCCAGCTCGGCGATCCCGACGATGTCCAGGCGCTGGCGCTGCCTGCGGTCAGAGCCCGGAATGACGACCGCGCCGAGGATCAGCAGGAGCAGCCCCAGCGGCACGTTGACCAGGAAGATCCCGCGCCAGGACCAGTAGGCGACAAAGACTCCGCCCAGGATCGGGCCGACGATCGCCCCGATGGGGAAGATGCTGGTGAACATGCCGATGGCCCGGTCCCGGTTGGCGCCGAACTGGTCGGAGACGATGCCGGTGGCCGACGGTATGAACGCGCCGCCGCCGAGGGCCTGCAGCGCCCGCAGGGCGACCAGCTCGTAGATGTTGGTGGCGAGGCCACAGCACAGCGACGCCACGGTAAAGACGACCACCGCGCCGAGGAACAGCCGCTTGCGGCCGTAGATGTCGCTGAGCACGCCGGCGACCGGCATCGCCACGATCTGCCCGAGCGCGTAGATCGTGATCGTCCAGCTGGCCCAGTTGATCGCGGCGTGCAGGTCGTGCTGGAGGGTGCCCAGCGCGGTCGACACGATCGTCTGGTCGATCGACGCCATGAACAGAGCGATGGCGGTGACACCGAAGATCAGGAACCGGCGGCTGGGGGCCGGTTCGTCAGCGGGAGGCGGGGCGGCTGGCGCCTTCACGACCTCGCTGGCTGTCACACCGTCCACAGTATCGTGCCTATCGGCAAGCAAATTAGTGGGACGGCCGGGCGGCGGCGCCGTAGCGGAGGCCGTCGATGAGGATCGCGACCATGCGCTGGCTGTAGGCGATCCCCTCGTCCGCCACCGGCAGGCACAGGTTGGCGACGGCGTACAGGAGGTACCGGGGGGTGATGTCGGCGCGGATCTCGCCGCTCGCGGCGGCCGCCTCGAGCAGGGACGCGAGGGTGGGTTCGAGGCGCTGCAGGAAGTAGCCGGGCAGGGCGTCGAAGGCGGGGTCGCCGGAGTGGAGGGCTTTGGCGAGTCCGCGTTTGGTCGCTACGAACTCGGTGTACCGGCGGAGCCACAAGGCGAGCGCGTCCCCGGGCGCGTGCGCGGCGATCAGCGCCGGGGCCGCGTCGGCGCAGGCGTCCACCTCACGCTGGAACACCGCCTTGACCAGGTCCGAGCGCTGCGGGAAGTGCCGGTAGAGCGTGCCGACGCCGACGCCGGCCAGGTCGGCGATCTCCTTCGCGGGCGCGTCCACGCCGGAGGCAGCGAAGACGGTCTTGGCGGCCTCGAGCAAGCCGTCGAGGTTGCGCTGGGCGTCGGCGCGCAGCCGTCGCGGCGCGGGTTCGAGGTGCGCCTGGGGTCGCAGGACTCGGTGAGCCTGCCCCGTTCGGCGCCATGGTCTTCGTCCTTTGCTTGCGTAACCGGAACGTCTTTCCGTATAGTTCCGGAAAGGGGTTCCGGTTCGGTCCATGGTACGGCACCGGCTGAACGCCCGCCATGCCTCGACCGCAACCTCAGGAGACCGCATGCAGTACCGCACCCTCGGCCGGACCGGCATCAAGGTCAGCCCCTACGCGCTCGGCGCCATGATGTTCGGGGCCGGCGGCAACCCGGATCACGACGACTGCATCCGCATCGCGCACAAGGCGCTGGACGCGGGGATCAACTTCGTCGACACCGCCGACCGGTACTCGGCGGGCGAGTCCGAGGAGATCGTGGGCAAGGCGCTCAAGGGGCGGCGCGACAACGTCGTCCTGGCGACCAAGGTGCACGGCCCGATGGGCGACGACCCCAACCAGCGCGGCAACTCCCGGCGCTGGATCATCACCGAGGTCGAGCACTCGCTGCGGCGCCTGCAGACCGACCACATCGACCTGTACCAGATCCACCGGCCGGACCCCGAGACCGACATCGAGGAAACCCTGTCCGCGCTCTCGGACCTCATCCGCAGCGGCAAGGTCCGGGCGATCGGGTCGTCCACGATGCCCGCCTCCAACATCGTCGAGGCCCAGTGGGTAGCCGAACGGCGCGGCCTGGAGCGGTTCCGGACCGAGCAGCCGCCCTACTCGATCCTCAACCGCGGCATCGAGGCCGAGGTGCTGCCGGTCGCCCAGCGGTACGGGATGGGGACGCTGGTGTGGAGCCCGCTGGCCAAGGGGATGCTCACCGGGCGCATCCGCAAGAACCAGGAGACCGACCTGCGCCGGGCCGCCATCTTCACCAGCTTCCGGGACGAGCCCCGGCTCGATGCCGTCGAGAAGATCGTTCCGCTGGCCGCCGAGGCGGGGCTGCCGATGACGCACCTGGCGGTGGCGTTCGCGATCGCCCACCCCGGCGTGACCAGCGCGATCATCGGGCCGCGGACGATGGAGCAGCTCGACGACCTGCTGGCCGGGGTCGACGTCGCGCTTTCTGACGACATCCTCGACCGGATCGACGAGATCGTCCCGCCGGGTACCGATGTCGGCGTGCCCGACCAGTCCGCTTACGTGCCGCCGGCGCTGGCGCGCCCGGACCTGCGCCGCCGGCCGGTCAAGGAGCGCACCGCCGCCTGACCTGTCATTGAACCCTCGGGGCGAGGACGGACGTACCCCTACCTGCCCGGCCGGGCCGTCGCGGGGGCGGTTTCGGGATCGGTTGCTGACGGTTTCGGGGTCGGTTTCCCCCCGGTAGCCGTGTGCTTTCGCCCGGGGTCTGGCGGGCGGGCAGGCCGTGCGGCTGGCAGACTCCTGAACCATGGCTGCGCAGGACGAACTGCTAAGAGCCGCTGTCGACATCACCCGCGCTGCCAGCGGCCTGGCCGCTCAGCGGTTCCTCGAAGGCGTGCCGGTCAGCAGGAAAACGGACGGCACCGAGGTAACCGCGGCCGACATCGAGGTGGAAGAGCTGATCCGGTCCCTGATCGCCGCTCGCTTCCCCGGTGACGGCGTGGCCGGGGAGGAACTGCAGGACACGCCCGGGACCACCGGCCGCCGCTGGGTCATCGACCCCATCGACGGCACCTCGGCCTTCGCCCACCGCATCCCGGCATTCAGCGTCTTGCTGGCCGTCGAGGACACCAGGGGCAGCGCGGTCAGCGTCATCAGCTACCCGATGAGCCGCGACCTGATCTACGCGGCCCGGGGCCTGGGCTGCTGGCAACAGGTGAACGACAGCCCGCCGCAGCGCCTCACGGTGAGCGGCATCCGGCAGCCACGTGGCGCCTGGGTGGAGATGGCCAGCCCGGCCACCTGGTCGGAGGAACTACTCGTGGCACTGCACCGGGAGGTCCTCCTCATCCCGGATATGAAGGGCATGCGGGACGTGGCCTCCGGCCTGAGCGACGCCCTGATCATCGCCGGGATGCCCATGGGTTACGAGGACATCGCACCGATCCCGCTGATCATCACCGAAGCGGGCGGCCGCGTCTCGGACCTGGACGGCAATGACGTCCTGGCCGGGAACGGCACCGTCCTGGCCAGCAACGGCCACATCCACGACGCCTTGCTCGGCCTCGTCCGGGACGTGCCATCCGGCCGGGATTACCAGTCACTGATCCAGGCTCGCCGGTAACCGGCGGCCCCTGCTGGACGGGACGAGGGATGATCTCGTCCCGCCCAGCGGCCGGGTTATGGCGTCAGCGGGCGCCAGCCATCGCGATAGCGGACGCCGTCGCGCTGCAGCCGGATCTCTTCGTGCCAGGTGCCGGGAAGCGGTTCGGCGCGGACCACTTCGGGTCGATCCACCAGGACGCACAGCTCCTCACCGGGCCACCACCAGCCGCACGAGCGCGCCAGCGCGGCCCAGTGGCCGAGGTGGTCCAGATCGTCCGGCTGGTATCGGGCCAGCCCGAGCCGGTGCAGGGCGTCGTAGTAGGCGACCCATGCCGCGTCCTGCTGGCCGTACCAGCACACCGGTACGGGCCCGCCGCCGGCCATCACGGTACGGATGGGGGTCCGGAATCCGTCGGCGAGGCTGCGGTGCAGTGCGGTGCGGAGACCCTGGTGCAGCACGACACCAAGCGGAATGCCGTCGTCGAGAGCCCGCAACGGCGGCAGTTCCGGCCACGGCTCGTTGTGTTTGCCCTTCCGGGCGGGGGACAGTTCGGGGTCGGCGTGGGACAGCCCGGCGCTGAGTGCGCCGCGCAGCCGAGCGGAAAGCATGGCCAGATCGCTGGCCAGGGGCGGTGCCGCTCGTGGGTGGGGGGCGCGGATCCACGCGTAGAGCTCGTCGAGGGTGGGCAGGCCCGTGATCAGCGGGATCGCCTGGGCAGGAGAGTCAACCCAGGCGAACTGTGGTCGCGGGCGGCGGATTCTCGCGTAGATCGCGGTCAGGCTGTGTTCGGCGGTTCGCCGGTCAGCCGGTTGGGTGGACAGGCCGTGGTCAAGCCATTCCTTGCGGATCTTGATGGCGTCCTGCCACAGGCCGTGGGCTCGCCTGCCCCGGAAATCGATGATGGCCGACGCTCCGGGGTGCGCGCAACATCGTCAGCTCCAGGTCAGTTCCGTTCATCCCGACGGAATCGCGTTTTCCTGGCGATCCCGTCGCATCCGGGGCGCATTGACGGAGGTGCGGCGTCCGGGCAGACTCGGGCCGTGACGGAATGGATCTATCTCCTCCACCCTCCGCGTGATGATTTCGCCGCGACGATGACAGCCGAGGAGCAGGCCGTCTGGGCCGAGCATTTCCAGCGGCTGCAAGGCCTGCTGGCCAGCGGTCAGCTCATCCTGGCCGGCCCGACCCTGGGCACGGTCAACACCGGCCTGGTCGTCTTCGAGGCTCCGGACGAGCAGGCCGCGCGGCAGTTCATGGAGGACGATCCGGTGGTCCGCGGCGGCTATGCCCGCGGGGAAGTCCGCCCGTTCCGGGTATCGCTGCTGCGCGGACGAAACTGATCGCCATCGGCTGGCCTAGCGGTGCACGACGTGGTGCTCCGCGGGCGGCGGCTTGATCGTCCCGGTCAGGGGTGGCAGGATCGCCGGGATGAGCGCAGCGTTGCGGGAGCTGTTGATTCGTCACGTTGATGCTGGCACGATTCCCGGCGGGGTCGCGCTGCTGGGCGATAGGAACGCACGGGTGGTCGCCGCGGGCGCGGCGTCGGTCGGCGGCGATCCGATGGGCGAGGACGCGATCATGCGGATCCAGTCCATGACCAAGGCGATTACATCGGTCGCCGCGCTGCGCCTGGTGGAGGCGGGGCGTCTTGGGCTCGACCAGAGCCTCGTGGACTGGCTGCCGGAACTGGCGGACCGTCGGGTACTGCGCGATCCAGCCGCTGAGCTCGATGACACCGGGCCGGCTCGCCGGGCCATCACGCTTCGCCATCTGCTGACCAATACCTGCGGGTACGGCATGGTGATCCAGGCATCGCCGCTGCAGCAGGCGATGGCCGCGAACGGTACTGAGGCTGGCCCGGAGCCGCCGGCGATGGGCGCTGACGAGTGGCTGCGCCGTCTGGCCGAGCTTCCGCTGGCCTTCCAGCCGGGTGAAGGATGGCGTTATCACCATTCGTTCGGCGTGCTCGGCATCCTCATCTCACGGGTGACGGGCCGCCGCTCGGTGATCATCTGGCCGAGGACGTTTTCGGGCCGCTCGGGATGACCGATACCGCGCTGTGGGCGGCAGAGGGCAAGGCGGACCGGCTGCCGGCGGCTTACCGGCACGATGGCGAGGGCCTGGTGGAGACCGAGCCTGCCGGTGGCGGTTTCTACGCCGGGCCGCCGCCGTTCGACGTCAGCCACGGCGAACTCGTCTCCACCGCAGCGGACTACCACCGCTTCGCGCGGATGCTGGCCGGCGGCGGGCGGGTCGGCGGCCAGCCGGTGATCTCACCTGGTCATCTGCGGCAGATGACCTGCGACCAGGTGCCGGCGGCGGGCAAGACCGCGGACAGCTTCTTCCCGGGCTTCTGGGACGGCATGGGATGGGGTTTCGGCGTGGCCGTCAAGACAGCGGGACCCCAGCGCGGCCGCATCGGCTGGTCCGGCGGGCAGGGTACAGACTTCTTCGTCGACCCGGACGGCACGGTCGGCGTCCTCCTCACCCAAGTAGAGCTGGGGCAGGACATGTGGCCACTGATCGAGCAGTTCCAGTCGCTGGACCGCGGAGAATGAGGCCATGATCGCGCGAATCTGGCGGGGGTGGGCGCCGCCGGGAAGGGCCGGCGACTACCAGCGTCACTACGAGACAGAGGTCACCGGGCACCTGAGGGAAGTCAGCGGGTTCCGCGGGGCACAGCTGCTGCGGCGGGACGAGGAGGGGGAAGTCGCGTTCACCTCTGTTACGTGGTTCACGGACCTGGATGCGGTGCGGGCCTTCGCGGGGGACGACTATGAGCGGGCCGTGGTGGAAGAAGCGGCCCGGACAGCGCTCGGCCGCTGGGATGAGCGGGTCACCCACCATGAGGTCGCCGTACAGATCCAATAGGGGCCGTACAGATCCAGTAGGGGCGAACGGGCGGGGCGGCCGGCCGAGAAGTCCGGGACTGGGCGGTCCGGCAAAAAGTCTGGGGCCGGCCCGTCGGAGTTCGGGTCGCCCGGGCGACGATGAAGGTGTGACGCACCCACAGGTGCGGCCCGATCCGGCGTTCGGGCTGCTGAAGCTGTATGACGATGCGCTGCCGCACGTCTACGGCTACCTGCTGGCCCGATGCGGCGACACCGGCCTGGCCGAGGACCTTACGGCCGAGTCGTTCCTGGCCGCCGTGCATGCGGTCCGCAAGCCGGGTGCTCCCGATCCGTCGATCCCGTGGCTGATCGGGGTGGCCCGGCACAAGCTGGCCGACCACTGGCGGCGGGCCGAGCGGGAGCAGCGCGGGCTGCGGCTGCTGGACGGCGAGCCGGCCCGCGTCGACGACCCGTGGGAGACGGCCGTCGACCGGATCCAGGCCCGCGCGGTGCTCGACCGTCTCGGCGCGCACCACCGGGCCGCGCTCACGTTGCGCTACCTCGACGGGCTGCCGGTGCCCGAGGTGGCCCGGCACCTGGACCGTACCGTGCACGCCACCGAGGCGCTGCTGGTGCGGGCCCGGGCCGCGTTCCGCCGGATCTATCAGGGAGAGGAGGGCTCGCGATGACTGATCCGTTCCAGGCCGATCCCTTTGAAGCACTGCGCGAGCCCGTCACGCCGGCCGATCCCGACCCCGGCTTCGCCGGGCGGCTGCGGCAGCGGCTGACCCGGGAGGTCTTCGCATCATCTCCAGGAGGAATCATGTCCCAGCAGACCGTCGCGAGCCAGGTGGAGCGCGAGGCCGCCTGGCCTCCGGCCCTGACCCCCTACATCGTCGTGTCCGACGCCCGGCGGGCCATGGACTGGTACGTCGAGGTGTTCGGCGCGCAGCGCCGCGGCGAGCCCATCGTCAACGCGGACGGCACGATCGGCCACGCCGAGATCGGCCTCGGCGACGCTGTGCTGATGTTCTCCGAAGCTTCGGACCTGTGGCCCAACGTGCCCGTGCGCGCGCCCGACTCCCCCGCGACGTTCAGCCAGAGCCTCCACCTGCAGGTCGATGACGTGGACGGGACGACCGAGCGGGCCCGGCACAGCGGCGCCTCGGTGGAGCGGGCGCCGGCCGACCAGCCCTACGGGCGCGGCTCGGTGATCGTCGACCCGTTCGGGCACCGCTGGATACTGCTGCGGCCGCCGGCCGGGGCTACCCGGCTGCGCCAGGGCGACGTCGCGAACGTGACGATGATGGCGAGCGACGCGCAGCGGGCCAAGGAGTTCTACGAGGCCGTGCTGCAGGTACCGTTCTCGTCCGCGTCACCCGGGCACGTGGCGTACGGCGGAGACCCGGCCGCCGCTGGGCATCTTCTCGGCACGGGACGCGGAGCCGCAGGTGCAGCTGACCTTCCGCGTCGACGACATCGGCGCCGCGGCCGAGCGGGTCCGGGCAGCCGGCGGGCGCGCGGACGAGCCCGAGCGCAGGCCGTTCGGGATGACCGCAGCATGCGTCGACGACCAGGGGATGACGTTCAGGCTCTGGCAGCCGGTCGGCCTGACGGGACCGGCTGACGGGACCGGCTGACGGGACCGGCTGACGGGACCGGCTGACGGGACCGGCTGACGAGGCGAGGCGGCGGGAGACGGCTAGAGCTCGTCCCGCAAACGCCGTCTCTGAAATTCAGTGGTTGTGACGCCCTACCCACGCTTTTCGGTAGAACGCCACGACCACTGAATCGGGATGGTGCGTGGGGGGCGGGTGAGGCTTATGGGGGACGACTTCGGGCGGCTCTATGGTGGGCTTGCAGGACTGTGGGTCTGGTGGGACTGGTGGGGTCATAGGGGCGGGCGGGACCGGTGAGGCGGGCGGGACCGGTGAAGGGGCGGGACCGGTGAAGGGCGGGACCGGTGAAGGGCTGGACCGGTGAAGGGCTGGACCGGTGAATGGGTGGTGGGGGCGGGGTGGGTTAGGTGTCGAAGTGGAGGCTGTGGGTTAGGTGGGGGTTGCGGTCGATGATCATTACTGAGGAGTCGGCGGAGAAGGGGGGCCAGCCGGGGTCGCCGGTGGCGGCGAACGAGGCGAAGGCGTGGTGGTCGAAGTCGGCGAGTTGCTGCGGCGGGTTCGGGCCGGTGTACTCGCGGACGTAGGGGGCGCCGAGGTTGTTGAAGAAGAACGGGATGTCGATGGAGTGGCCGGCCAGGATGTACGGCGCGGCGGTCGACTCCCAGCCGAACTCGTAGCGGTAGGTCGGGGCCGCGCCCGTGGCCACCCGGGCCTCGGCGAACGCCTGGGTGGGGTGGCGGAACAAGTCGTCGGCGAACTGCCGTTGCCCTTCGCGCCGGGCCTGCGCTGAACCGGGCCGGTCGCGGAATCCCTGCCAGGCGAACTCGTTCTTCGTCGTGCCGGCCAGGACCGGGACGGCCGAGCCGCGGCCGGCCCGCACGGCGTCGAGGAACTGGGTGGCCACGACGTCGCCGTCGATGACGGGGCCCCACGGGGGCATCAGCGGGGTCCCGGCGGCCTCGTACTCGGCCACCACCGCGTCATGCGCGTCGATGAGCTCGAGCGGGGTCCGCGAGGCCAGGCCGGCCCGGGTGGCCTCGACCCCCGCGTGCTTCGCGAGGGCATCGGTCATGACCCGGGCCTGGTCGGCAGGCCAGGCCGAGGCGGGGGCGATCCCGCTGGCGATGACGGCCTGCCGGAACAGGCCCTCGGCGGCCGCCGAGACCAGCAGGGACGAGACCGCCATCCCGCCGGCGGACTGGCCCATCACCGTGACCCGGCCCGGGTCGCCGCCGAACGCCGCGATGTTGTCCCGGACCCATTCCAGCGCCGCGATGCAGTCGAGCAGGCCGCGGTTCGACGGCGCGTCGGCGAGCTCGGCGAACCCCTCGGCGCCGAGGCGGTAGTTGATGCTCACCACGACGAGGCCCTGGCGGGCGAAGGACGTGCCGTCGTACCAGGGGTTCGCGCTGCAGCCGGCGAAGAAGCCGCCGCCGTGGATCCAGACCAGCACCGGCCGCGGGCCGCCGGTCCCGGTCGTCCAGACGTTGAGGTTGAGGATCTCCTCCCCCGCGATGATCGGCTCGATGACGTCGGGGAGGCCGCCCGGCGCCGCGCCCTCCCGCTGGGGTGCGGTCGGGCCGAACTCGAACGCCTCGAACGGCTCCGTCCAGGGCTCGTGCGGCTGGGGCGCGAGGAACCGGCGCTCGCCGAACGGCGGGGCCGCGTACGGGATGCCCTTGTAGGCCGCGACCCCGTCGCGTGACCCGGCCGGTCACGGGGCCGTGGCTGGTGGTGCCCGTGGTGGCGGTGCCCGTGGTGGTGGTGCCCGTGGTGGTGGTGCCCGTGGTGGTGGCGGCGGTGGGGGTGACGGCGTTGGTCATGGGTGTGGCTGCCTTCCGATGGCGAAGATTCCGGCGCCTTCTCCCGGCGGTAGCTCGTCGATCCGGACGCAGGCCACCGCGCGGCCGCCGCCGATGTCCGTCAGCGGGGGCGTCGCGGCGACGCAGCGCTCGGCGGCGAACGGGCAGCGCGGGGCGAACGGGCAGCCGGTGCCGTCGCGCGGCGCGAAGCCGGACCGGGTGGACGCCTGCGACCGGGCGATCCGCCGGGCCTGCTGGGCTTGCACGTCCGGTACCGGCACCGAGGCCAGCAGGGCCCGGGTGTAGGGGTGGGCGGGCCGCTCGCAGACATCGGCGGCCAGGCCCTGCTCCATCACCCGGCCGCGGTACAGCACCACGACCCGGTCCGAGACGTGCCGGACCACGGCCATGTTGTGCGAGATGAAGATGTAGCTCGTCCCGGCGTCCCGCTGGATTTCCTCCAGCAGGTTCAGCACCTGGGCCTGGACCGACACGTCGAGCGCGCTCACCGCCTCGTCGCACACGACGATCTCCGGCTCGAGCATCAGGGCCCGGGCGATCGCGATGCGCTGGCGCTGGCCGCCGGAGAATTCCGCCGGGTACCTGGACATGGCGGCGGGCCCGATGCCGACCCGGTCGAGCAGCCGCTCGGCCCGGCTCCTGATCTCGGCCGCGGACTGCCCCTTGCGGGCGACGCGGAGCGGCTCGGTCACGGTCGCCCCGATCGTCTTGGACGGGTCGAGCGAGCTGAACGGATCCTGGAAGATCGCCTGCAGGCTGGTGCGCAGCGCCTGGCGCTGCCGGGCGGGAGCCTTCAGGATCTCGGTGCCGTGCAGGCGGATGCTGCCCCCGGCGGCCGGGCGCAGGCCCAGGATGGCCGACGCGATCGTGGTCTTGCCGGAGCCCGACTCCCCCACGATCGCGACGGTCTCGCCGGGCGCGACCGACATCGACACGTCGCGAGACGGCGGCGAAGGGGGGCCGCCGGAACCCGCGCGAGTAGGTCACGGTCAGGTCCTCGATCTCGAGGAGCGCCCTGTCATTAACCGGGGTCATGCGATCTTCCCGTTCGTCGGCACGCCGACCCGGATGCAGCGGGCGGCGTGGCCGGGACCGCTGCCCAGCGGCTCCAGCGGCACGGGCGCCGCGGCGCACTCGGCGACGTGGATGGGGCACCGGTCGTAGAAGTGGCAGCCGGCCGGCCAGTTCGCCGGGACTCGGCACCGTGCCGGGGATCGACCGCAGCGTGGTGCGCGGCTGGCCCATGATCGGGTTCGACTCGAGCAGCGCCTTGGTGTAGGGATGGGCGGCGGCGCCGAACAGCGTCTCGACGTCGGCGTTCTCCACCACCTCGCCCGCGTACATGACCACCGCGCGGGTGCACAGGTCGGCGACCACGCCGAGGTCGTGGGTGATGAGGACGATCGCCATCCCGGTCTCGTCCTGCAGGCGGCGCAGCAGCCCGAGGATCTCGCCCTGGACGGTCACGTCGAGCGCGGAGGTCGGCTCGTCGGCGATGAGCACGGCCGGGCGGCCCGCCAGGGCGCAGGCGATCGCGACGCGCTGGGCCATGCCGCCGGACAGCTGGTGCGGGAACCGCCGGGCGACGTCGGCCGGCTCGGGCAGCCCGGCCTGGCTCAGCAGCTCGAGCACCCGTTCCTGCCGGCGGGCGCCGCGGATACGGTCGTGCCGGCCGACCAGCTCGCCGAGCTGGCTGGCGACCGTGAAGCAGGGGTCCAGCGCGACCATCGGGTCCTGCGACACGTAGCCGATCCCGGATCCCCTGATCGCCGAGCGGGCCTTGCGCGAGGCGCGGCTGAGGTCGTCGCCGCGGAAGAACACCGAGCCGGTCGACCTCCGAACCCGGGCCGAGGCTGGCCAGCACGGCCGAGGCGGTGACCGTCTTCCCGCAGCCCGACTCGCCGATGATGCCGAGGGTCTGGCCCGGCAGCACGTCGAAGCTGACGTCCCGGACGACCTCCAGCGAGCCGAACGAGACCGACAGCGCGCGGACGGACAGCGATGGCACCGGGGTCCGGCCCGGGCGCGGCCGCATCGGCGGGACGTTCGGCCGCCGGCTTCGCCCGAGCGCTGGCGACCCGGCTGCGGTTCGTGGCCGTCGCGTCCCGCAGCGCGTCCGCGACCAGGATGAGCGAACCGATGACCAGCCCCAGCGTCGCCCCGCTGGGCACGATCAGCCACGGCTGCTGGGCCATGACCTGCTGGGCGTCGCTGACCATGCCGCCCCAGCTGGGGTTGGGCGGGCTGACGCCGAGATTGATGTAGTTGAGGCCGCCCTGGATGCCGAGGATCACGGCCCCGAGGACGGCCGTGTTCACGATGATCGGTCCCCAGATGTTGGGGAGCACGTGCCGGAGCACGATGCGCGCCCGCCCGAGGCCGATCACCTCGGCGGCGGCGATGAAGATCTCCTCGCGGACGGCCCGGGCGGCGGCCCGGGTGACCCGGATGATGGCCGGCGACGACAGCAGCCCGAGCGTGACCATGCCCGGCGCTGGCGCTGTTGTTGGTGATCGTGTAGATCATCAGCAGGACCACGATGCCGGGGATCGCCATGACGATCTCGGTCGACCCGGGAGATGGCGTTGTCGGTGAACCGGCCGGAGTAGCCGGCGATCAGGCCGAAGACGATGCCGACGATCACCGCGACGGCGAGCGCCTCGGCCAGCCCGAGCGAGGCTGACCCGGCCGCCCCACAGCAGCCGGCTCAGCACGTCGCGGCCGAGCCGGTCGGTGCCCAGCAGGTGGGCGTGCGAGGGCAGCGACAGAGGTGGCGGTCAGGTCCTGGTCGAGCGGGTCGTAGGGCGCGATCACCGGGGCGAGGCAGACCGCGATGACCACGATCAGCAGGAAGCCGCCCGCCGACCACGCCGAGCGGGCGGCGCAGGTACTCGCGCAGCAGCCGCAGCTTCGGCTGCCGCGGCGCGGTCGCGCTGGCTTCGGCGATCGTCTCTTCGATACTGGCGGTCATGCCCCGCGCACCTTCGGGTTCAGGATCGCGCTCGCGATGTCGACGAGCACGTTGACGATGACGACGATCACGGTGAAGTAGAGCGAGATGCCCTGGATCACCGGCAGGTCGGCTTGCAGGGCGGACTGGAGCGCCTGCGAGCCCAGGCCGGGCAGCACGAAGATGTTCTCGATGATGACGGTGCCGCTCAGGGCGCCGACGAAGATGATCCCGAGCACGGTGACCACCGGCGCCGGCGGCGTTCCGCAGCGCGTGCTTGTAGATGAGCGAGACCTCGGACGCCCCGTTCGCGCGCAGGGTGCGGGTGAACGGGCTCGGCCGCGGCGAGCAGCATCTGGTCCCGGGTCTGTTTCGCCACCGCCGTGACGCCGCCGAAGGCCAGGGCGATCACCGGCAGGACCAGGGAACCGACCCACAGCCCCGGCCCCTGGGCGAAGGGCACGTAGCCGGTCGCCGGGAACAGCGGGCACTGCACCGCGAAGAAGGTGATCAGGATGACGGCGAGCCAGAAGTTCGGGACGGCGATGCCGATGGCCGAGACGCCGTCGATGACCTGGCCGACGATCTTGCCGCCGGTGGCGGACAGGACGCCGAGCAGGACCCCGGCGACCGTGAACACGAGCAGGGAGCCGATGATCAGGGACAGGCTGACGCTCAGCCGCGGGGCGAGGATCGACTGGACGGACTGGCCGGTCGTGTACGAGACGCCGAGATCGCCGTGGACGGCGCCGCCGAGCCAGTGGAAGTAGCGGACGATCAGCGGCTGGTCCAGGCCCAGGCGGTGGTTGAACGCGTCGACCTGGGCCGGGCTGGCGTTCAGCCCGAGCACGGTACGAGCCGACGTTGGACGGCGCCACGCCCTGCAGGAAGATAGGTGATGGTCGGCACGATCACCAGCAGGACGAGGGACCCGATCAGTCGCGGTGCGAATCGCTTGAGCATGAAGCGGCTCTTTTCTGACCGGTTGCGGTGCCGCCCGGATAGATTCCGGGCGGCAGCCGTGGTTCAGCTGGAGCTGGCCGGCTTCCACTGGGTGGGGTCGGGCCACGGGTACGTGCCGAAGGTCAGCCCGGCGACGTCCTTGGTGGAAAATAGCAGGGCATCGGTGCTGGCCACGGAACGAGGTAGGCGTTCTTGACCATGTAGGTCTCCGAGGCCTGGGCGGCCTGGACACCCTGCGGCGATTCGATGTCGTGCGCCCGCTGGGCCTGGGCGAGCTGGTTGCCGGCCGGGTCCTGGTACCCCATGTAGTTGTAGAGCGCGGGGTTGGTGACCAGCTGCTGGGTGTCGACCAGCTGGACCGAGTACTGGAACGTCAGCGTGGTCGTGGGGTACTTCTTGCCGAGCAGCAGGTTGACGTAGGCCGAGAACGACGGCGTGGTCTTGATCGTCACGTTGACGCCGACGGACTTCCAGTTGGCCGCCAGGGCCTGGGCGAGCAGGTCACCGCTGTCGACCGCGGGCTGCTCGACCAGCGTGAAGCTGAACCCGTGCGGGTAGCCGGCCTGGGCCAGCAGCTGCTTGGCCTTGGCCGGGATCGTAGGGGTACTGCTGGTCCAGGCTGGCGAGGTAGCCGCCGACGCCCTTCGGCACGAACTGCGTGGTGGGCGTGCCGTAGTCGCCGTAGAGGGACTTGACGATGGCCGGGCGGTTCACCGCGTAGTTGAGCGCCTGCCGGACCCGGACGTCCTTGAGCGCGGGCGTGATCTTGCCGTCGATGTCGGCGAGGTAGACGCCGAGCATGGCCGACGGCGCCGTCTCGATGTTCAGGCCCGCGGACTTGGCGGCCGGGGCGGTCGTGGCCGCGCCCTCGGCCACCTGCACCTGGCCCGAGCGCAGGGCGGCGAGGATCGAGTTGTTGTCGGTGATGATCTTGATGACGACCTGGTCGTAGTGCTGCGCGCTCTTGTCCCAGTAGTACGGGTTCTTGACGTAGACGTACTTGTTGTCGGCGATGGTGGCCGACTTGTCGAGCATGTACGGGCCGGCGCCGTCGGTGCTCGAACCCAGGCTGGTCGGGTTGGCCAGGCCCTTCGGGCCCACCACGTCGCCGGCCATGCCGTCCTGGTCGAGCCCGTAGGGCAGCAGCGGGTCGAGCTTGCTGAGCTTAGCGTGACCTGGAGCGGCCCGGTGGCGGTGATGCTGCTGACGTTCGCGAGCCAGGCCGTGAAGCTGCCGCTCTTCTTGTAGTGCAGGAGCCAGTTCACGACCGACTGCGCGGTCATCGCGGAGCCGTCGCTGAACTTGACGCCCTTGCGGAGGTTCATCACGAACGAGAGGCGGTCCGCGGAGTAGCTCCAGGTGGTCGCCAGCCCGGGGGCGGCCGTCCCGTCGGGCTGGCGCTCGATCAGGGCGGCGTAGGTGAGGTTGGGGAACCAGACGCTGGGGATCCCGTTGCTCGAGGTCGTCGGGTCCAGGCTGGCGGGCCCGGCGGTGGCGGCGATGGTCAAGGTGGTAGACGCCTTGCCGCCGCCGCCGGCTGACCCGCCTCCCTTGGCTGTACAGGCCGTCAGGGCCATGGCGGAAGCTGCGATCGCGGTGACTGATATGGCCCGGACGAGCCGGCCCGTGGCTGCGGTGCTCTGGAGCGCATGACCGTCCCTTTCTTCTCGTGGTGCGCTGGCGTGGTCAAAGTTTTCCGAGGGCGTAGCGCGGCGCCGTGCTCGGTGATGTCGCGGTAGACGGCGGTGAACTGGCGCGCGAACTCGGCGTCCTCGCCCAGGTCGCCGAAGATCTTGGTCACGGTCAGGAAGCCGGCCGGGTCGGCCTGCTGCCGCCTGACCGCCTCGTCGACGAGGTCGCGCTGCCGTTCGGTGAAGTCGATCGGGGCACCGCCGGCGTCCAGGCCCCGCGCGAAGGCGGCCCAGCTGGCGACGATGGCGGCCGACCAGGGTGAGGTGAGCCCGCGGTCCTGCCGGTCGCGGACGACCGGCAGCAGGAACTGCGCGATCCGGTCCGCGCCGTCGGTGCCCAGGCGCAGCAAGGTGTCGGGCACGTACGGGTTGGAGAACCGGGCCAGCAGGCTGCGCTGGTAGTCGCCGAGGTCGATGCCGGGCACCGGCGCCAGCGTCGGCTCCGCCTCGTCCTTCATGTAGTGGCGGACCAGGCTGGCGATGGCCGGGTCGGCGATCGCCTCGTGCGCGAACCGGTAACCCAGCAGGTAGCCGAAGTAGGCGATGGCCTGGTGGCCCGCGTTGAGCAGCCGGAGCTTCATGAGCTCGTACGGCGCGACGTCCGGGACCAGGGCGACGCCCGCATCCTCGTACGGCGGCCGGCCCAGGGTGAACCGGTCTTCGAGCACCCACGCGGTGAAGTCCTCGCAGACGACCGGCCAGGCATCGTTGACGTGGTACGTCTGCGACCACGTAGCGCCGGGTCTCGTCGGTGGTGACCGGGGTGATCCGGTCCACCATGCTGCTCGGGAAGGCGACCTCGCGGTCGATCCAGGCGGCCAGGCCCGGGTCGGTCAGGTGCGCGTAGGAGGTGAAGCTCTGCCGGGCCACGCGGCCGTTGCCCGGCAGGTTGTCGCAGGACACGATCGTGAAGGGCGCGATGCCGCGGTCCCGGCGGCGGCGCAGGCCCTCGACGACGACGCCGAACACGGTGGCCGGGACCGCGCCCGGCTCCAGGTCACGCCGCACCGCGGGGTCGTCCGCGTCGAAGCCCGCCGCCGTCGGCCACGTTGTAGCCGCCCTCGGTGATGGTCAGCGACACGATCCGGGTACCGGGGTGGGCGAGCCGCTCGAGGACCGCTTCGGGGTCATCGGGCGCGTAGAGGAAATCGGTGATCGAGGCGATGGACCGGGCGGTCGCCGTGCCGTCGGGGCCGCGCTCGACGAGGGTGTACCGCATGTCCTGGCCGCGCAGCGCGTCCCGGACCCGGGCGTCGCCCGGCAGCAGGCCCACGCCGCAGATGGCCCAGTCGGCCGCCTCGCCCCGGTTCAGCAGGCGGTCGAGGTACATGGCCTGGTGAGCGCGGTGGAAGTTGCCGACGCCGATGTGGACGATGCCGATCCGGAGATCCCCGGGCCGGTAGTCCGGCTGTGCGACGAGATCCACCGGTCAGTCCTGCCCCTGGTCAGCGGCAGGTCGCGGCGCTGCCGATGGAATCCAGCGGCGCCGCGGTGTCCGCCCGGTGCGGCTTCCCAGAAATCGAGGCGTTCGGCGATGTGACCGGCGACGGCGGCCGGATGGCGGTCGATGACCATGGTCTCCCGGCCATCGGGCGTGAAAGGGGGCCACGGGGGAAGCAGGCCGCTCGTTAGGTCGCCATGGGTGACGAACTGGGCTACGGCGCCGCTGACCTGGCGCGCGACCTCAGCCGCAGCCGGCCCCTGGCCTTCTTCGCCGAGGAACCCGGGCACGCCGGGCTGGTGCAGGTTGCCGAAGAAGTAGGGCAGGTCGGCCAGGTGGGCGGCGCCTACGCCGTCGTCGCGGGCGGGCCAGCCCCAGGCGAACTCGTACAGGTAGGTGCGGCCGCCGGACGAGGCGTGCGCGGCCGCCAGCCGGCGCGCTGGCTCGGCCCAGCCGTGCTCGGTCGAGATCAGGCGGGTGATCGACGGCGTTCGTCCGGCCTGCTCGGTCTGCTCGGCTACGGCCTGGTACAGCCTGACCGCCGCCGCCCGGGTGGCCGGGTCCGGCACCAGCGCCGGCCAGCGTCGTCTCGATCGCGGGCGCCTGGCCCGCCCAGCCGGTGATCTCGAACAGCCGGTGCTCCTCGCGGGTGGTGCCGATCATCAGGTCCACGTCTCTGGCCGACCCGGCCGCGATCGCGGCGAACGGGTCGGCGGGCAGGACCTGGCCGTCGCCGACCAGCGGGAAGATGCGGGCCTCGATGCCGAGCTCGCGCTGGGTGTCCGCGATCCGGAAGATGGACAGCGCGCGCAGTCGCGCCAGGACGTCGGGGGCGCCCGGCTCGATGTGCAGGCTTTTCAGGGCCTTGGCGGTCGCCGCGCGGGCGGTCTCGACGCTGACGGTCGCGTCCGCGTGACCGCTCTCGACGATGGCGCGCGCGAACAGGCCGCGGGCGGCCGGCGCGGCCAGCAGCGCGACGGTGGACATGGCGCCGGCGGACTGCCCGCCGACGGTGACCCGGGCCGGGTCGCCGCCGAACGCGGCGATGTTCTCCTGGACCCAGCGCAGCGCCATGATCTGGTCCTGGATGGCGAAGTCGCAGTGGCCCGGCTCGGTGTCGCCGAGGTAGAGACCGCCGAGGAGGCCGAGCCGGTAGTTCAGGGTCACCACGACGAGGCCGTGCTCGCGGGCATGGGCGGTCCCGTCGATCCAGGCCCCGGTGCCCGAGCCGTAGAGGAAGGCGCCGCCGTGAATCCACACCAGGACCGGGGCGCGGCCGCGCGGTGTCCGGGGTCCAGACATTCAGGTTGAGGCAGTCCTCCCCGGCCTGGGCGCCGGCGGCGTAGAAGTTGTGCTCCGCCGCCGGGATGGCCTTGGGGAGCGGGTCGATGTCCTGCAGGGAGATGAGGCCGAATTGCGTGGCGTCGATTCTGGTGGCCGCGCGCGGGGCTGGCTGCGGCGGCGCGAACCTCAGTTGACCGGTCGGGGCCGCCGCGTAGCGGATCCCGCGGAAGGTCGCGATGGCCTGCCCGACCCGCCCGCGGACCTCGCCGCACGGGGCGGATACGTCGATAACTGCAGGTTGCGGGCGGTCCGCGTCCTCGGCACCGGCCATGTGCATCTCCCCCCTCGCGCGTCTGTGACAGCTGGTGATCCTCAGCGGCATGTGACAGCTGATGATCATGAAGTGGCACAGTGGATCATGGACCGATCGGAAACGGTAAGTGGATTCGATCCACTGATGTGCCCGGTCTATGACCGGTTTACGTGGCTGTCACTCAGACGCGCAGCAGCGAGACCCCGGCGGCGGCGTACCGGCTGGCGATCGAGTTGCTCAGCTCGTGGCCGGTGATCAGGAGCTCGAAGTCCTGCACGGCGGCGAACTTGACGAACGTGGTCCGGCCGAACTTGTGGTGCGCCCCGATGAAAATGCGGCGCCGTGACGCCCGCACGGCCGCGGCCTTCACGGCGGCGACGGCCGGATCGGGCGTCGTCATGCCGTGCTCCAGGGTGATGCCGTTAGCGCCGATGATGGCCAGGTCGATCACCAGGCCGCTGAGCATCTGGGTCGGCCACTGGTCCACGACGCCCATCGTGCTGCCGCGCACCCGGCCGCCGAGGATGATTACTTGGATGTTCGTCCGCGCGGCCAGGGTAGTGGCCACCGGCAGCGAGTTCGTCACGACGGTGAGCGGACGGTCGAGCGGCATCCGCTGCGCCACCAGCTGGGTCTGGTAACCCTCGTCGATGAAGATGGTCTGCTCGTCGCCCAGCCGCTGGATCACGGCGTTGGCCACGCGCACCTTCTCCTCGGGGTTGATGTTGCTGCGCATCTCCAGCGCGCTCTCGAACGCGCTCGACTCCACCGGGTAGGCCACGCCGTAGGCCCGCCGGATCAGGCCGCGCGACTCCAGCACGCGCAGGTCCCGGCGGATCGTCTCGGCCGAGACGCCGAGCAGGGCGGGCAGCCCGGCGACGGTGAGCTGGCCGTCCGAGCGGATGCGCGACAGGAGGTCCGAACGGCGCGTGTGCGGGTCATATCCGGCCAGCGCTCGTTCCACACATATGACATTATCACGGGCACATCTGACCATTACGTGACCGGTTCGGTTAGCAGGATGGCGGATGGCCGCTGATTGCTGGTGAGAAACCGGCGCGAGGGATGGTGAGCCTGGTGTGAGATGCCGCTGGCCGGGTAAGTGAAGTCTCCAGTCCGGATGCCAGGAGGTCGGGTATGGATGCGGGGCTGACCATCGCGGTCCGTCGCGAACGCGGCTGCGCGATCGTGGCGGTCACCGGGGAGATCGACATTTCCACCGTAGCGGGGCTGCGGGAACGTCTCTATGAGCTGGCGGAGAGCGGACAGCAGCTGATCGTGGACCTGGACCAGGTCACCTTCATCGATTCGGCCGGGCTCGGGGCGCTGGTCGGCACGGCGCGCCGCACCGCCGCGAACGGCGGCAGCCTGCGCGCGGTGTGCGAGAACGCGCAGACCCGGAAGCTGCTGTGGCTGACCGGGGTGGACCGGCGGATCACCTTGGAGGACTCGCTGGACAGCGCGTTGGCGTCCGTGGCGGCTTCTCCGGACTCCCCCGGCTAGCGGCCTTTCAGGCCACTGGTCCTTAGGCCACTGGTTTTAGGCCACTGGCGTCACGTAGCGCGACCGGACCGCGCCGGAAAAACATAGGGTCAAGGACGGCCTGGCTGCTGCCAGAACGCGTCCGGCAGCTCGGCCACCTCGTGGCCGGATCGTTCCAGGTACGCGGCCCACGGCAGCATGTTCTGGAAGACCGGCTCACCGGCATCGGCAAGCTGCCGGATCATCGCGACATTGCGTTTGGCCCGCGTGATGATCGCGGCGCGGACCGCGGTGCGGTCGCCGGTGTACCCGTACGCGTCCAGGAGCAGGTGGAACCGCCGGTGACGGTCGGCCGGGTCACCGAACCCGGCCGACTGGGCGAGTTCCGCCGTCAGCAGCGGCACCCAGGCCAGCGCCGAGAACGCCAGGTCACCCTCGGGCGGCGACGGGCTGGCGGTGTCCCAGTCGATGAAGCCGGCCAGGGCACCGCCGTCCCAAACGGCGTTCCACGGCGACGCGTCCAGATGAGCGATCACCAGTCCCGGCTCCCACGCCCGGCCGGTGAACCAGACGGCGTCCGCGGGCGCCCGGAAGGCCGCGGTCGCGTCGTGCAGCCGCCGGAGCCACCCGCCGACCTGCCGGAGCGCGTCGTCGGTGCGCAGCCAGTCCGGCCAGGGCCAGGTCTCGCCCAGGGTCTGGCCGGGCAGGAACGTCAGCCGTTCGCGGCCCTGGTCATCGAAGCCGCGGGCGCGCGGAGCGCCGTCGAAGCCGACGTCTTCCAGGTGCCGCAGCACCGCGTGCACCGTCGCCGTCCACGGCTGCGCGGGGCGGCGGACTTCGTCGCCGACGCGCACGGCGCCGTAACTGAGGCCGCCGGCCAGCTGCTGTTCGGTCATGTCCTGGTTCTACCGTGATCAGGTAACCAGGGCGACTCAATAAACCGGCTTCGCGTTTCTGGCGCGTCTCACCAGCGCGTCACCCGCAAGGTCGGCAAGATCCTTCAGGTCATGTCGGTGTCCGGTGGCCAGCACCCAACATTTGGCCCTTCAGTAGGCTGGCGGCATGCGTGTAGTGATCGCGGGCGGGCACGGGAAGATCGCGCTCCTGCTGGGACGCCTCCTCGCCGAGCGCGGCGACCAGGCCGTCGGGCTGATCAGGAACCCGGCCCATGCGGCCGACGTCCGCGCGGCCGGCGCCGAAGCGGTGCTGTGCGACCTGGAGGGCTCCTCCGCCGGTCAGGTGGCGGAACTGCTTACGGGGGCTGACGCGGTGGTCTTCGCGGCCGGCGCCGGGCCGGGCAGCGGCGTCCCTCGCAAGGACTCCGTCGACCGTGCCGCTTCGGTGCTGATGGCCGACGCGGCCGGGCAGGGCGGGGTACGCAGGTTCGTGCAGATCTCGTCGATGGGAGCGGGCCAGCCGCCGCGTCCCGGTTCCGACGAGGTCTGGACGGCCTACATCACGGCCAAGACCGCCGCCGAGACCGACCTTCAGACCCGGGACCTGGACTGGACCATCCTGCGCCCGGGCGGCCTCACCGATGCCCCGCCCACTGGCACGATCCGGCTCGCCGCTCCGCCCGTCCCGGCCGGCACTATCCCCCGCGCCGACGTCGCCGCGGTCATCATCGCCCTGCTCGACGAGCCGGGCACCCGGCATCAGACACTCGAGCTGACCAGCGGCGACAGTCCCGTCGCCGCCGCTGTGCATAGCATCGCTACTTGATCAGGGCTCGCCTGAGGATCTTCCCGGTGGGCGTCATCGGCAAGGATTCGATGAACTCGACGTGGCGGGGGTACTTGCAGGAGCTCAGCGGCCCACTGGCCTAGTCCATCAACTCCCGCTCGCTCGTGGGACCGGTGCTGAATTGAAGGCGGCCTCAGGTCGCGGATATGAGGTGGCGGGACGATGCCGTGATCGTGAAACGCCTGGGCGGCGCTGACGGTGGCCGGGAAGCCGCCCAGGGCACCGGTCCCGAACAGGCCCGGGGAATCGTCCGGCTAGTCCGGTAGCAGGATGGTGGGTGACTGGCCCAGTGTCTGGCCGCTGGCGTCGGTGGCGGTCACCGCGAAGTACGGTCCCGGGTGGTTCACCGTGATCGCCGTCTCGAAGCCGTGAGGTCCCCGGGAGCCTGCCTGGGCCAGTTTGTTCGGGCTGCTGCCGGCCAGCACCGTCCAGTTGGCCACCCGGGTCGCCCCGTTCCAGCTCGCGTACACAACCGTAGCCCCGGCCGGGCCCGGCCGGGCTGCGGCGGCGGGCTGGCCGCCCGGCTCCCCGGTCCAGGCGGCGCTGAGGAGCCGGTAGGTATGGGTGCCGGCCGGGTACTGGCCTTCCACGACCAGCGTCCCGTTCGCGGTGAACTCGGAGAAGTGCGGCAGGTTGCCCCAGCCGATCAGCACCCGGCCGCCGGGCAGCACCTGCATGCTGCCCTCGAAGGTGGCCAGCAGGTGTGGCGCCGGGTGCGTGTAGCTGCGCTGCAGCGTGGCCCGCATGGTGCTCGTGTTCAGGTGGATCAGCAGGCCGCGGGATTGCGGCTCCCTCCGCGGGATGGCCCCGTCGTCGAAGATGCTCAGCGTGCTCGCGCCCTGCGGGAGGGCGTGGTGCTGGAACCAGAACCTCGTGCCCGGCCCCAGCTGGAAGCTGGACCGCCTTCCGCCGAGCCGCCAGAGAACCTTCCCGCTGTGCCGGTCGATCTTGTAGACCGCGCTGGTATTGCGGGCCGAGATCAGCAGGTCGCCGTCCGGCGCGACCGAGATCGAGTTGACGTGGAAGTAGTCGAACGGCACTTTGCTGGTCCCGCCGAGGAACGGCGTGACGGTGTTGGTGACCGGGACGTGATCGATGCTGTTCCACTCGAACAGCACCCGGCCGGACGGGATGTCGATCTCCTGGATCACGCCGGAAAACAACACCCCCTTGGCCGGGCCGCCCAGCCGGGACAGGTTGGCCGCCACCGGCCGGTAGGCGGTGACGAGCGCGGTGTCCTGCGGACTGATGACCATCTCATGCAGGTCAGCCGTCAGGCCGTGACCGGCGTTGACGGTGGCGATGGTCCGGTAGGTGGAGTCGGCGATGACCGCGTGGCCCTGCCCGTGCCCCTGGAAGACCGTTCCCTTCCCACCAGGTGAGCACGGGCTTGCCCTGGTAGCTCTGCACCTTCAGGTCCAGCCATTGCGTGGTCTTGCTGTCCGGCGCGGGCGAATACCAGACGAGGCCGCCCGCGCGGTCCAGGATCATCAGGCCCGGCGAGCCCGGCCCGTCATCCGGGGTCAGGAGGAAATAGGGCGGGTCCCCGGCCGTGGACGTGCCCGGGCCGTGACGGGTAATAGTCACGTCGGGCGGGGTCAGATCGGGGCGGCTGACGAAGTGCCGCACTCCGCTGGCGGCGTCCGGGGCCGCCGGGGCGGCTGGCAGGGTCGCGGCGGCGGCTCGGTCACCGGGCCAGGCGGCCCCCGTGAAACCGGCCAGGGCCAGGCCGCCCGCTCCCATGACCGTTATCCCTCGTCCGAGCATCTCCCGGCGCGTGAGCCCCTGCCGCTCCATCTGCCACCCTCCGCCGCCTCATGCCAAGCCAGCTCTCACTTTTATGTCGTGGCCCAGCCGGATCCGCAATGCTTCTGCCAGGTTGTCGCCGAGATGCAACTGAGCCACACCGCCGGAACGGTGGCTGTCAGTCGACGGGGCCGAGGTAGGTCCAGTGGCCGTCTTGACGGACGAACCTGCTCGTCTCGGCGTGGACGCCGCGGTGGCCCTGCTCCACGTAGATAGCACGGAACTGCACCGTGCCGGTGGTGTCGAAGAGGCCGCCGTCGCGGGTTTCCAGGACGGCGAGACGGGTCCACCGCAGGTCCGGGTCGAGAGTGAGCTCGGGCGGGCGGCCGGACGGGTGCCAGGTGCGCAGCAGGTAATCGGCGTCCCCGACGGCGAAGGCGCTGTAGCGGGAACGCATCAGCGACTCGGCCGTCGGGGCCGGCTCGCCGGCGTGGAGCCGCCCGCAGCACGACTCGTAGTCGTCACCGAGACCGCAGGGGCACGCGCGTCCGTCCATGTCGGCATTCTCGCGCACGGGCGGGTGCGGGGCGCGGCGTTAGGGTGGCGGGATGACCGGGGAACTGCGCTGCGCGGTAGGGGTGCCGAACGTCGGCGTGTTCGGCGACCCGCTGCTGCTGGTGGAGCTGGCGATGGCGGCCGAGGAGCATGGCTGGGACGGCTTCTTCGTCTGGGACCACCTGCTGTATCACGACCAGAGCTGGAACGTCGCCGACCCGGTGACGGTGATCGCCGCGGTCGCGGCGCGGACGACCCGGATCAGGTTCGGCGTCCTGGTGAACGTGCTGGCCCGCCGCCGGATCGGCGAGGTGGCGCGGCAGTCGGTGACCGTGGACCGGCTGTCGGGAGGACGGCTGGTGGTGGGGGCCGGGCTGGGGTCGCTGGAGGCTGAGTTCACCGCGTTCGGCGAGTCCGGCGATGCCCGGCAGCGGGCGGCGCGGCTGGATGAGTCGCTGGGCCTGCTCGATGCGCTGTGGAGCGGGGAACCGGTGACGGTTCACGGCGAGTACCTGACCGCCACCGATGTGCGGATGCTGCCGCGGCCGGTGCAGCGGCCGCGGATCCCGGTCTGGTGCGGCGGCCGGTGGCCGGCCAAGGCGCCGTTCCGGCGCGCCGCCCGCTGGGACGGGGTGATGCCCACCCACGCCGGCTACGGCCTGGGCGAGACCATGCCGCCGGACGAACTGCGGGCCGTGGTGCAGTACACCCGCGGGCACCGCACCGCGGACGGCCCCTTCGACGTGATCCTGGAAGGACGCACCGACGGCGCGGCGCCCGGCCGCGGCGCCGGGCAGGTGGCCCCGTACCTGGAGGCCGGGCTGACCTGGTGGATCGAGGCGCTGGGCTGGTGGCGCGGCGGCCCGCAGGACGCGCTGAACCGGGTCCGCCAGGGACCGCCGGAGCTGGCCGGCCGTCAGCCCTGACACCGCTGGCCCCCCGCCCGGCGACCTGATTCAGCCGACCGGCCGGATCAGGCGGACTTCCGTCGGCGCGCCAGGCGGCCCGGCCGGCGAGGACTGGTAGAGCGGAGCGCCGACGCAGGTGAACAGCAGGCCGTCGTGCGGCTCGCCCAGGAGGGCGGGTACCTCGCTGTCGAGGAAGGTCATCCCCGAAGCGCTGGCGCCGAGAGCGTAGGCCGCCAGGTGCAGCCGCCCTTCGGCCAGCCCGGCGGCCAGGTGCGCCGCCCGGTACTCCGGGTCACTGAGCTGGGCCAGGCCACCCGCGGCGATGGCGACGAAGGCGGCGTCGCGGGCCAGGGCCTGGTCCAGGCACACCCGGTACAGCTCGTCGCGCAGCCCGCCCGCGCGAACCGGGGCATCCAGGGCCGGCCAGCGGTACACCCCGGGCGGGACGCCCGCCACGTCGTGCACCACGATCCAGTGGGGCAGCCCCAGGCCGCGCACGGCCACGCCCATGGCGGTGCACAGCAGGTCCCGGGACAGGCCGCGGCTGGGGTCCATCCGCCGCTGCGATCCGCGCGCGGCGATGACCTGCTCCACCGGCTCCGAGTCCAGGGCCGGCACCGAAACCGGGTCGCCCCGTTCCCACGGCCAGCCGAGCTGGTCGCATTCCCCGGCCCGCTGAGCCGCGGTCACCAGCGGGAACTCGACCGGCGCGGCGTCCACCGCCCCGGCCGCGGCCGGGCCGCCCGGCTCGACGGCGGGAGCGGCCTCGCTCAGGCTGACCACGGCCACCGGCAGCTCGTGCACCCGGTCCGCGCCGACCAGGGCGGCCACCCCCGCGTCGGGGAACCGGGTATACAGCGCGGCCGCCAGGCCGGCCGAGTCGGCCAGCGCCAGCAGCTGGGCGAGCATGGTGCCGGCGTCCCAGTACACATGCCGGTAGCCGCGCTCGCGGTACCGCCAGCCGGTGCGCCACGGCACGCCGGTGACGATCACGGCCGGGCCGCCCGCGCGCGGCGGCGGCCCGACCCGCACCAGCGCATGCTCCCAGGGGTCGTACCAGTGCACCCCGGCGGGCAGCAGCGCGCCGGCCGGCACCGCGAGGTAGAGCTCCAGCGGGAAACGGCCCCCGGCCGAACCGGCCGCACGGAACGGGTGCACCCCGTACGACCGTTTCATGGTGCGCACCACGCCGGCCGACAGGTACAGCAGCCGGGACAGCTGGGCCAGGTCCAGCGGCACGCGGCTGACCTCGGCGGTGCCCGCCAGCACGGCCACGGCCGCCGCCGACGTCCGCGGCAGCTCCCGGGGCAGCGGAATGCGGGGCAGGTCCCCCGGGTACCGCTTCACGAACCACGGCAGCCGGTCGAAGTCGTTGACCTGCAGATCCTGGAGCACTCCGGGATCGTTCACCGGCGCATCCCAGTCCCGGCCGGGCTCGTAGGACGTGAGCCGGTGCAGCCGGCGGGTGGCGGTCTCCATACTCATCATGATGATGTCCGCGCCGCCGGGCCCGGCGCCGGGGTTAGTCGCGCCGGGTGCGCCTGGCCAGGAGCCACACGACGGTGAAGACGGCCATCGCGATAAGCCCGATGATGACGAATGCCTTGAGCGTGGCGAAGATCCCGCTCGCAGCCGTGACGGCTACCCAGATAGCGAGGATCGCGCCGACGATTGCCCCTATTTTCCGGCCCATGTACCCAGTATGCTCCTGTTGCCCCGGGACGCCGAGGGATTACCGGCGTCCCGGACGATAATGGCCGGGTCTGTCATTCAGGCCCGGTTGTCGCGGCAGACAGCGGCGGTATCGGGCAGGATCGCGAGTATTTTCTGCGCCATGCCCGCGGACATCAACGCCGGGTGTGCTTAGGCCGCGGCCTCGCGGGTGAGGCGGACGGCCTCGGTCACGCCGTGGTCCCAGGCCGGTCCGTGGCCGGGCAGGACCCAGGTCGCGTCGATGCCGTCGAGGCGGTCGAGGGAGGCCAGGGCCTGCGTCGGGCTGGAGCGTGAACGGCGCCGGCTTGGGCCCGGTCACGCCGGTGAGCACGTTGCGGGTCGTCATGGTGTCGCCGATGAACAGCGCGTCGGCCGCCGGGACGTGGACCGCGACGCTCCCCGGCGTGTGGCCGGGGACGTGGATGATGCGGGGCCGGCCGGGGACGTCGAGCACCTGGCCGTCTTCGGCCGGCTGGAGTCCCCCGGCCGGGCGGATCCGCAGGCCGCCCTCACGGGCGGAATACCACAGGAAGCCGGCCAGCGGACCGGCCTTGACCGGGCCCCAGCCGCTATTGGGCTTCTTGACCTCCAGCCGGGCGCGGTCATGGTCGGCGGGGTGGAGGTAGGCCGGGATGTTCTTCTCGCGGTACAGCCGGCCAGCGAAGCCGATGTGGTCGGTGTCGCCGTGCGTGAGAACCAGCGCCCGCACGTCATCGAGGGTCAGGTTCAGCCGGGCGAGTTCTCGGTCCAGCAGCCGCCAGTAGCGGGGCAGGCCCGCGTCGATGATCGTCACGCCGTCCCCGTCGATGACGAGGAAGCTGCTGACGGTGTTCGAGCCGATCCGGTGCAAGCCCTTGGCGATCTGCATGGCGGCGCCTCCCGTGCGAGTCCTTATGGCTACGATGATTAGCCTTCGTAAGGCTACGATAGTTAGCCTTAGCGGCCGCCGCAATCGAATTACGGCCGTTCGCGGACGGGAGGCCGGATGCCCGCTCACGCCCAGACCTCGACCGCCGCCATCGTGGCGGCCGGGCGGCACCTGCTGGAAGAGCGCGGGGCGGACGCGCTGACCATGCAGGACGTGGCCGACGCGGTTGGGGTGCGCGCGCCGTCGCTCTACAAGAGAGTCCGCGGTCGCTCCGACCTGTTCCGCCTCATCCTGGAGGACGTGGCCGACGAGCTGTCCGCGTCCCTCGATGCGGCGGCGGGCTCCGGCGATCCCGTCGCGGACCTGCGGGCGATGGCGGCGGCTTACCGCGCGTTCGCGCACTCCCACCCGGTCACGTACACGCTCATGTTCGCCCCGGATTCCGTCCCGGGCGCCACGGCGAGATCCGTGCGCTCCTCAGCCGCGCTGCTGCGCGTCGTCGCGGAACTGACGGGCCCGCGGCACACG
>CAWIUF010000025.1:0-152402 GCA_963839095.1 uncultured Actinomycetota bacterium
GGCCGTTCCCGTCCGCTCCGTCGCCGGGCAGCGCAGGGTAAGAATGCCGTTCGGCTGTCATGTCTTGATCATCCGAACGAGCGGCGGACCTGCAGCCGGCCAGCGGAAGCACCCGTCACGGTGACCGGCCTTCCAGGTCCTGCACCTGCTGATGCGCCGAGTCGGCCATGGCGGCGATGAATGCGGCGATGACCTGGAGGTCCTGACGACTGAACTGGTCCATGATGGCGTTGGCGCGGGCGCCGAGCGATCCGAAGAAGGCCAGGCCGGTAGCCCGGCCCTGGTCGGTGTAGCGGAGGTGGACGACCCGGTTGCCGGTGGGGTGGTCACGGGCGCGGCGGATGTGGCCGGCCTGTTCGAGCCGGTCGATGACCAGGCTGGCCCCGCCAGAGGACAGGCCGAGATGCTCGCGTAGCCGCCCCGCAGTCAGCGGGGTGTCGCTGCCTTCCGCGCTCATGATCGCGACCAGGGCGCGCAGGTCGGCGGGCTGCAGCTGGTGGAACTCGGCGAAGGCGTGGCCAAGGCGCGCCGAGTCCGTGCCATAGCGGCGAAATTGTCCTTGCCGCCAAGCCAGTAATCATAAATCCCGGCCGGGTGCGGCACGCCAGCACGCACGTCCGCGGACTCCCAGTCACCATCTGGCGGCCGGCCAGGAACCGTCATCCTCGTCCTCACTCACCGTGGGCATGACACCGATGTTGAACATGTACGAGAAGACCGGAGCCAGCTAGCAGCAGGCTCAAGCTTTGCGCGGAATCAGACCTCGCGGACCCTGATCTGCGGTCCGGGGACAACGAGACCTGTTCGGCGGGCGCCGGGGTTCGGCGGGCGGCCTGCGTCGGTTCACGCGGTGGCCAGGTCGGCCAGCCGGGTGCGCACGCGCTCGGTATCGGGTGCCATGCCCAGGCGCTGGTAGATCTCCAGGGCCTGGCGCAGGTAGCTGGTGCCGGGCCCCGGCTCGCCCGCCGACAGGTGGCACTGGCCGAGGCCTTCCAGCGCGATGGCCTCGTCGTCGGGCTTGTTCAGTTCGCGGTTCATGGTCAGTGCCTGCCGGTAGAGCGTCAGGGCGCGCGGCAGGTCGCTGGCGGCGACGGTAGCGGCGTAGTGGTTGAGCGCCCAGGCTTCGTTACCGCGGTGGCCGGTCGCGCGGTAGATCTCCAGGGCCCGGGACAGGGTGTCGCCGGCGCCGGCCAGATCCCCGGACAGGTGCTGCACGGACCCCAGTTCGGTCAGGGCGGTGGCCTCGCCGTCGCGGTGGCCGGTCGCGCGGTGGATCTCCAGGGCCTGGGACAGCGTGTCGCCGGCTCCGGCCAGATCCCCGGTCATGTACTGCACGATCCCCAGGTCGGTCAGGGCGTTGGCCTCGCCGCTGCGGTTACCGGTCGCGCGGTGGATCTCCAGGGCCCGGGACAGCGCGTCGCCGGCCCCGGCCAGATCCCCGGACAGGGACTGCACGCGCCCCAGTTCGGCCAGGGCGGTGGCCTCGCCGTCGCGGTTACCGGTCGCGCGGTGGATCTCCAGGGCCTGGGACAGGGCGTCGCCGCGCTCCGGCCAGATCCCCGGACAGGTGCTGCACGGACCCCAGTTCGGTCAGGGCGTTGGCCTCGCCGTCGCGGTTACCGGTCGCGCGGTGGATCTCCAGGGCCCGGGACAGGGCGTCGCCGGCTCCGGCCAGATCCCCGCACAGGCACTGCACGATCCCCAGTTCGGTCAGGGCGGTGGCCTCACCGTCGCGGTAGCCGGTTGCGCGGTGGATCTCCAGGGCCCGGGACAGGGCGTCGCCGGCCCCGGGCAGATCCCCGGACAGGTGCTGCACGAACCCCAGGTCGGTCAGGGCGTTGGCGTGGGCGGCGGGGTGTGCGTGGCGTTTGGCGGTTTCGGCGGCGGCCTGATGCACCTCGATGGCATGGATGAAGGGGCCGTCGGTGCGCAGGATCACGGCCAGGCCCGCGGCCAGGGCTAGGGCGTGCCCGTGCAGGTCGTGGGTGCGAGCGTGGATGCGGGCGGCCTCGAGGTTGTCGCGTTCGGTGCGCAGCCAGGCCCGGGCGGCCTCGGGGCCGGGCAGGGCAGGTGCACGGGCGGGGGCGGGGCCACCGGGTTCGGGCCTCGGGTAGCGCGCGATGGAGATCGAGGCCCTCTGGGCGGTGTGCGCATAGTAGTGCAGCAGCCGGTCCAGGGCGCGGTCGCGGTCGGGGTCGGTGGCGGCCAGGGCCAGGGCGTGGGCACGCAGCAGATCGTGCAGCCGGTAGCGACCCGGGGCGTACGCGGTCAGCAGGTTGTGGTCCACCAAGTCCTCCAGCCACCCGGTGACAGCCGCCGGGTCCCCCTCCAGCAGGGCCGCAGCGGCGTAGGCGTCCAGATCGGGGCCGGGGATCAGCCCGAGACGGCGCCACAGGCGCCGCTGCTGTTCGCCGAGGCTCGCGTAGGACAGGTCGAACACGGCCGAAAGGTCGCGCTCCCCGTCGGACAGCGCCTGGACACGCCGGTGCTGCTCGCGCAGCAGACCGGCCAGGTGCCCCAGGCCCCAGGACGGGCGATGGCGCAACAGCGCGGCAGCGATGCGCAGCGCCAATGGCAGGTACCCGCACAGTCCGGCGACCTCGCCCAGCAGCGGATCGTCCGCCGGGAGGCGGTCGCCTCCGGCCACCGCGCGCAGTAGCGCGGCGGCGTCCGCTGCCGGCAGCAGGTCCAGCGACACGATACGGGCGTCGTCCAGGCCCTTGAGCCGGCGCCGGCTGGTGACCAGCACCAGGCACGGGCCGCCGGGTAGCAGCGGGCGTACCTGCGCCTCGGCGGCGGCATTGTCCAGCACGATCAGGGTCCTGGTGCCGGCCAGCTGCTGGCGGTAGAGCGCAGCGGCCTGCTCGGTGTCTTCCGGGATCCGTTCCGGGGGCACGCCCAGGGCCCGCAGCAGCCAGGTAAGGGCCTCGTGCGCGGTGCGCAGCCGGTGGCCCTGGGTGTAGCCGTGCAGGTCGATGAACAGCTGCCCGTCCGGGAACTTTCCGGCCAGCCGGTGCGCCGCGTGGATGGCCAGGGCGGTCTTGCCGATCCCGGCCATCCCGTCGATCGCCGAGATCACCACCGTGCCGCCGGCCGTGGCTGCCTCTTCCGACAGGTCGGCGAGCGCGTCTAGTTCGGCCTGCCGGCCGGTGAAGTGCCGCACCGCGGCGGGAAGCTGCCGTGGCACCGTTGCCCGGGCCGGGGGTGGGGGCGGGGGCGTGAGCAGTTCCGGATCCCCGGACAAGATCTTTTCGTGAAGATCGCGCAGTTCGGGTCCGGGTTCGACGCCCAGCTCCCCGACCAGCACCCGGCGGGCATCCTGGTATGCGGCGAGCGCTTCGGCCCGGCGCCCGCATCGGTACAGGGCGAGCATAAGCAGGGCGTGCAGGTGCTCGCGCAGCGGCTGGGCACGGGCCAGCTGCCGCAGGTCGGTGATCACGTCGGCGTGACCGCCCAGCTGAAGGTCCGCGCCGATCCGTATCTCCAGCGCCTGCAGCCGCAGCTCAGCCAGCCGGGGGATCTCCCGCAGCGCCAGCACCTCGGAGTCCACGTCGGCGAGCGGCTGACCACGCCACAGCGACAGTGCCGCTTGCGCCCGGGCCGCCGCCTGGTCCCAGGCGGCGTCGCGTTCGGCGGCCTGCGCGGACCTCAGCATGGCCTCGAACCGGGACACGTCCAGTTCCCCGGGGTCCAGGCTGATCCGGTAGCCGCGCGGTGCGGTGCTGATACGAGTGCGGCCGGCGTCGCCCAGTGCCTGCCGTAGCCGCCTGACGTGGTTGCGTATCGTCACGTTCGCCGACGGCGGCGGCGAGGCGGGACCCCACAGGATCTCGGCGAGTTCCTCGGTAGGCACCACCCGGCCGGCGTCCAGCAGCAGCGCCGCCAGTACCGTACGCTGCCTGCCCTGCCGCACCGGCATACCCACTCCGGCGCACCGCACGGTGAGCGGCCCGAGCAAGCTGAACTCCATCTCAGCAGCCATCACGGCCCTCATACCACGCGACGAAAGCGGCCCCCAGCTACATCCACGCTACTCGGGTGCTACCCGCCACGGAGAAGGTTTGACGCGGGAAGTCGGCGGCCGTGCCATCGAGGGCGGTACCCCGTTGCTGATCACCTGGCGCAACAGCGCCGCCATCGAGAAAGGGGGATCGTCGGCCAGTACCCGGTCAGGCGCGACATTGGCGAGCGCGCCGTTGCCCCTGCCAACCTGGCATGGCCGAAAGCTACCAGCTTAGGCCCTGAATGCAGGTCAACAGTTATCTAACGTGCATAAAAGGAAAATCAGAGGTAAAGGAGCCGTCATGTTCATCAGGCCGAAGTTCATTATGCTGGCAGCAGCTTCTGCACTGACGCTGCTGGTAACGACAGCAGGCGCCGCGCAAGCAGTAACATCAGGAAATGCCCAGGTCAGGACGGCGGCTGCAGGCAGCTCAGGCGCCAGGCTTGCACCGAAATCTGCAGTTGCCCCTGCAATCGCAGGCAGCCCGGAAATCGTTGTCACATGCGGCCTGAAGGGCGACCTCCCCGTAGTCAACCCTGGTGCAGGTAAAGTAACTGGAGTAGGTTACATTACTGGGTGCGCTCCGGAGCAGCCTCAGGGATGCTCGGTGCAAACAGATGTTGAGGTATTCAACATCGAGACGCAGGCATGGGTCATCGCCGCGGAAGGGCCGATAGAACATGGCCCGTCTTGCACGGGCCTGAGGTCAACAGCACACGGTACCTGCGAGTACAGAAGCGTAATTCACCAATTCCGCACCGTTACCATAGGCACGGTCTTGCAGGACGGCAGCACTGGCACCGCGCATTACTACAGCGGCGAGCGTGGCTACCACTGTTATTAAACGAGAACCAAGCTTGGTCAGTGCAGGCGGCCTCGTGCAGAGCCCGTCTGCACTTGCCAGCCTGATCGGCAGCGGTGTTGATAAGCCTAAGAGCGACAGCTCCTGCTACTGCCGGCCGATAGGTACAGGCACGGCGCTGATCCAGCGCGCCGTCCACCTGACTTTTATCAGATTAGTGCGCACCGTCCGGTCGCTTGATGAGGGTGATTGCGTCACGGAGGTCAGGTGGTAGGCGGCGAGGTTGGTGGGGTGGCCCCTGTGCCTGGCCAGGGGCGCCTGGCCGGGCCTCTAGTCGCGGTTCACCAGGTTCTGGCCGGCGGCCAGGGTGATGAACGGTTCCGCTTGACCGGGATGAGTCCGGCGGCGGTTTTCCCGGCCTTGGCGATCTTGCTCATCGGTCCCGCGCAGGGTGCGGCGGCCGCGGTCAGCGCGGTACTGACGGTCCTGTCATGGTCCCGGCTCCCCGCGCTTAATCTGCTCAGAACGGCTGGAGAGGCAGCCGGCCGGGCTCGCGACCGAGCTGCCGGCTGCCTGAGGGAGGGCCGGCACTGCTGAGACGTCGCGGCAATGGCCGCGGCGTCAGCCGAGGAAGATTAGCGGTACTTCCTGCAGCACGTGCCCGGCGGCGTCGTAAGTGATCACGATGGTGTCGAAACCATCCGGCATACGCTCGATGGGACCTACGGGTCCGCAGATCCTGATGCCGCTCCCGGGCCAGCCCGGCCGGGTGGCCGTGCTGTACTGCTTCCCGTCCGCCAGCCGGATCGTCACCCGGGCGGCATCCGCCGGCGCGTACCCAAACCAGTACGCCGGTCCGTGCCCCAGGATGTTCATACTCAGCGGGGCCCGGCTGACGGGCACGGGCAGCTGGCCGAGGATCTGGCCCGGGAAAATGGAGCTGCCTCCCCACCAGTACCCGATCTGGCCGCCGCCGATGCGGTAGGCCGTCACCCACTGGCCGGCGTACTCGTAGATCTTGATGCCGCCGCTGCCCGGGCGGGCCGGGGTGGCGAAGTTATCGGATGGCAGGTTCAGGTGCGCCACCTCACGGCCCGCCGCATCGCCGAAGACGAGCCGGACGGCCAGGTCCGGTGAGTAGGTAATCGCCCAGACCTTGTCCGGCGCGCCGCGGGCGGCCCTGACCACCCCGGCCACCGTGTGGCCACCCGGCAGCACGGCTCGGACCGACGTGACCTGCGGAGCGGCCACACCGATACGGATCCAGCCCGACCCGTCCGCGGCGGCGGCGTGCGCGAGCGCGCCGGCGGGCAGGGTCCCGGACGTGCAGCCGGAGTAGCCGTCGTAGACCCCGCCCTGGTTGTACTGGCACAGCGCGAGCCCCAGCCGCGCATATCCAGGCAGGTGGCCGAACCACAGGAAATCCCGGACCGTGTGATGGTCAGCGGGCAGCGTCAGCCGGGTGAACGGGGTCACCGGGGGGATCTGCTGGATCACGTACTTAGCCGCCCCCGGCGGCTTCGGGCCGACGTTCTGCGTCGCGGGTGGTGCGGCTGGCCGGCTCGGGCTAGCGTGGTGGCCGCCCAGTCCGCCGGTCACCGCGGTGGCAGTCAGCACGACGGCGACCACCGCGACCGCCGCGGCCACGGGGATGGCCAGCCCGGCCGGGAGCCAGCCCGGCCAGCTCAGCCGGAGCCGGCGGTGGCTGCGCGCGACGGTCTTGTCCCAGGCTTCCGGGTCGATGGGAGTGTCCACGGCCCGTTCGGCCAGATAAGTACGGAGCTGATCCTCCAGCGCGTTCATAGCTTTCCCTCCAGCGCCTGGCCGAGCGCGTCCAGCCCGCGGCTTACCTGTGCTTTGACGGTGCCCACCGATACGCCCATCGCGGCGGCGATCTCCCGCTCGGGCAGGTCGAGCCAGTACCGCAGCACGATGGCCTCCCGCCGCCGGGCCGGCAGGGCAGCCAGCGCGGCGCGGAGCTCGCGGCGGTCTTCGCGGACCATAACCGCGTGCTCGGACGACGCCTCGTCCTGCCCCGCCGGGGTCCGCAGCCGGGCGACCCGCAGGTGCCGGTGCCGGTTGCGGACCAGGTTGCAGACCGTGGCGCGGACGTACGCCAGGGCCGCGTCGGGATCGTGCAGCGACCCGGCCTTCCTGAGAAGCCGGGCGAACGCCTCCTGCGCGATGTCCTCGGGATCGTCGGCGCCGAGGAGGTTCGCCAGCCGTACCATCTCCGGGTACCGTGCGCGGAACAAGCCGCTCACCAGTACCGCCCCTGTCGGCGGCGGTACGGCCCGCTGCACATCTGTCATGCCCCTGAGACACCCTGGCGGCCGAAAGGTTGACGCCCGTCGCGGGCCGGTTTCTGACCAGCCGCGGCGCTTCGCATGCGTGCCGCGGCGCTAGTTTCCAGGACCGACGGCATGGACATGAAGCTGGAACTGGTCCCCGTGCCGGTCACCGACGTCGATCGCGCCAAGGCCTTCTACGTCAACCAGGTCGTTTCCAAATTCGACCACGACCACCAGGTGCCGAGCAGACGTAGCCATCAGATGAGACTAGGACCCGGTTAGTGCGCAAATCCACCCGGGTATCGGCCAGTAAACCCGCAGGCCACAACGCCATAACGCCATAACGCCATAACCAAGAAAACCCCAACCTGGCGACAAAAGTCAGGTAAGAGCGACAGCTCCTGCTACTGCCGGCCGATAGGTACAGGCACGGCGCTGATCCAGCGCGCCGTCCACGACGGCTGCCTGAGACTAAGGCCAGCAGAGGAGCCAGGGCCGCCCACCTGCCCGGACCCGCGCCGGCGGGTGATGCCCGCCCGCAGGCGCAGGGCCCCGTCCGGGCTGAACGCCACGCTCATCATGGCGCTCGTTTTTCGCGTCCGGGGGGCCGTGCAGGGTACGCACCAGCGCGCCGCTGGCGGTACAGCTGGTGAACTCCTCCCAGGCCAGGAACCTGCCGGGACGGCCGAAGACCGACAAGGAGGACGCGCGGCTGACCGAGATGGGGATGCTACGGTCCTCGTTCGTGCCGCCGTCACAGATCCGGGCGGCGCTTGCCACAGGGTTATCTCACCATTCCCGGACCTGCGGTCAGGGCAAGCGGGCTGAGGTGGTTATTTCTTGGTCAGACCGCTCACTACGTGGGCTCATTGAAGGCGGCACCAACCAGGAGACTCCCGTCTATAACCAGCCGACCTGCCCCGGGAAATCGCACGTCGTGGCAATGATGGTTAGCGTGGGACCCCGCTCGGGACCTGATCCATCAGTCACCCGAGACGAGCCGCGCCCGTCGTCACGCCGCGCCCTCGCCGGCCGAGGACCGGTCGGCGACGGAGGATTCACGCGGGATCAGGACCGGGTCGAAGCGGATTTTGCGGTGCTGGTGTTGCCCGGGGCGCTCCACTTCATCGATGAGGAGCTCAGCCGCCGCGGCGCCGATCTCGTGGCTGGGCTGGCGCACCGAGGTGAGCGGCACCGCGGCCGCGGCGGCGAACGCGATGTCGTCGTACCCCACGATGGCCAGCTCGTCCGGCACGGCCACGTGGTTGCGCAGGGCATGCTGGAGCAGGCCCAGGGCGATCAGGTCGTTGGCGCAGACTGCGGCTGTCGGGCGGCGCCAGCTGGGCAGGTCCAGCAGGATCCGGCCGGCCTGGCGGCCGCCGTCGATGGTCAGGTCCAGGTCGTCCACGACGGTCAGGTCGGACTCGGGCCGCCCGGCCGCGGCCAGGGCCTGGCGCACCCCGGCCAGCCGGTCGGCCACCTGCTGCACCGAGGCCCCGCCCCCGCCGACGAACGCGATCCGGCCGTGATCCAGCTCGAGCAGGTGAGCCGCCGCCATCCGGGCCCCGGCCACGTCGTCCACCGACACCGAGCACATCCGGCTGCCGCCGGCGTGGTCGACCAGGACGACGGGCACGCCGTGGCGGCGCAGTTCGTTGATGCGAGCCAGATCGCTGCCGACCGGGGTGAGCAGCACGCCGTAGGAACGCTGCTCGCGGAATACCGACAGGTAGTGCCGCTGCCGGTCGGTGGTGCTGTCGCTGCTGGACAAGACCAGGGACAGGTCGCGCTGGGTGGCCACCGACTCCACCCCGCGGGCCACGTCGGTAAAGAACGGGTTGCCCATGTCCAGGACGAGCAGCGCGATGGTCCGGCTGCGGCCGGACCGCAGCTGGCGGGCCGCCTCGTTGCGGATGAAGCCGAGCTCGGTGATCGCGGCACGGACGCGCTCAAGGGTGGCCGGGGCCACCCGCTCGGGCCGGTTCAGCGCGTTCGACACCGTGCCGAGCGAGACTCCGGCCCGGTCTGCGACGTCGCGGATGCTGACGCCCACCTGACACCCCCGCGTGGAGATCGAAACGTAGCTGCATGAGCGGCGCGCCTGGTCAGACTACGCTGATTCCCAGCCCGAGCAGGTCCGCGACCGCGCGCAGCTCGGGCACCCGGTGCCCGGTGCCGAGGGCCCAGTGGTGGGCCACTCCCGAGGCGGACCACTGGTCGGTCCACTCGCCGGGGTCGCGGCCGAAATCGACCCGGGACGTGGTGTTGCCGATCTGGAGCAGCGGGCCGGACACGACCGTGCCCTCGGAGGCGACCAGGGAGAACGTCCCGGACCTGTCCTGGGCCAGGCCCATCACGGTGACCGGGCCGGGCTTGACGTCGAACTCGACCGATACGCCCCAGCCGCGCTTACCGTGATACACGCCCAGGCCCCGCAGCAGCGGCTGGCGGGCACTGATAGCCAGGTGGGCCGGTCCGTCGTGGCCCATCTCGACCACGTTGTCGGTGAAGTTCAGCGCCTGGAGCTCGGTGAACGAGCCGCCCGCACCGAGCCGGTCCATGATGAGCATGGCCAGCGACGTGCGCAGTTCGAACTCTCCGGCGGCCGGCACGCCGCGCGCGGTGAGCAGGGACGCGCCCAGGATCATCCCGGCGCCGATCCGCTCGTGGATCTCGCCGTCTAGGCCGCGGTGGTAGTAGGCCAGCGAGTCGAGGGCGAAATCGGCCACCAGCTGGTCCAGCCCCAGCGAGACCCGGGCGCCCCAGCGGAAGTCCTCCTCGACCACGGAGCCGTCCAGGGAGAAAATCTCCCGGGCCATTTTCATCCGCGCGTCGGTCTCCGCGTCGGTCACCTGCTCGACCCGGACCCGCAGGTCGTCGATCTCCAGGATCTCCACGTGGCCGCCGAGCTGGCCCGTGACCAGGGTCGGGTCGGCCGAGACGTCCATCATGCCCGGGTACAGGTGGCCCAGCAGGCCGTGCCGTCCGTGCCGCAGCGCGGCCCGTACGCCCGCCGCCCTGATCCAGCTCTCGATGCGGGTCCAGGCCCGGGCGTCATCGAGGTAGCCCGACACCGAGCGGAAGGCGATGCCGCAGCGCCGGAAGGCGTTGGCCATCTCCGGCAGCGGGCAGGCGCCACAGTAGGCCAGCCACTCTCCAGTGCCGAAGTTCGCGTGGTCCATAGCCTCGCTGGGCTGCAGGTTCAGCAGCAGGACAGGCGCACCGGCCCGCTGGGCCACCGGGACCAGCATGGTCGCGGTCATGTACGTGGTCAGGAAGCCGATGATCAGGTCGCAGTCGGCCGCGCGCAGCTTCTCCGCGGCGGCCGCCCCTTCCTGGGCGTCGGAGATGAAGCCGGCGTCGATGACCTCGCAGTCCAGCCCGGCGAGGCGCTGGGACACGCGGCGGGCTGAAACCCGCAGCTGCGGGAGCAGCGTCGGGAACTGGGGCCAGTAGGCGCCGAGGCCGCCGGCCACGAGGCCGACTCGCACCGGCCGGGGCGTGATCCGGCCCAGGGCCGCGACGGCGGTCAGCGACTCGGTCATAGCGTCCTTCTTCCCGCGGGGACCGGATGGTCGCGGTTAGGAGCATGGTTTGAAACGTTGTAGTCACGAGTGATCTGAACGTAAATCGAGGCCGTCACGCTGTCAAGATCCGGCGGATTACGACCGCATTACGACTGGAGCCGCGGCGGTGCGCCGCTGCAGCCGCAAGGGCCTATTTAGCAGCACGGAAGTGCATATTCGGCCTGTAACATCTTGACCTGGCCTCTTGACATGCCACTGGGCGGCTGGCTATGTTCAGCCGAAATCCGCAATTGAAATGTTTCAGTTAAATGTGGAGTGAAGGCCCGTGTCTGAGCAAGCGGCGCCGGTACCGCGGGTAACCCTGGACCAGGCGGCCAAGTCGTTCGGCGCGGTCCGCGCGCTGATCGACGGCACCATCGCGCTGTACCCCGGCGAGGCGCACGCCCTGGTCGGAGAGAACGGCGCGGGCAAGTCCACACTGGTCAAGATCCTGGCCGGGGTGCATCAGCCGGACAGCGGCACGCTCACCGTGAACGGCGAGCCGGTGGTGCTGGGCGGCCCGACCGCCGCCCGCGACGCGGGCATCTCGATCATCTACCAGGAGCCGACCCTGTTCCCCGACCTGACCGTGGCGGAGAACATCTACATGGGCCGGCAGCCGCTGCGACCCGGCCGCCGCATCGACCGGGCCGCCATGACCCGCAGCGCGGCCGCGATCTTCACCCGGCTGGGGGTGGTCCTGGACCCCCAGCGGCAAGCGCGCGGGCTGTCCGTGGCCGACCAGCAGATCGTGGAGATCGCCAAGGCCCTGTCGGCCGCCGCCAACATCGTGGTCATGGACGAGCCCACCGCCGCGCTGACCGGGGTCGAGGTGGCCCGGCTGTTCGAGGTCATCTCGGCGCTGCGCGCCGAGGACGTGGCGGTCCTGTTCATCTCACACCGGCTGGAAGAGGTCTTCGCCATCTGCCAGCGGATCACGATCATGCGCGACGGCCGGTTCGTCCGGACCGCGGAGACGGCCGCGATCACGGTAGACGAGGTGATCCGGGCCATGGTCGGCCGCGACCTGGACGTGCTGTTCCCCAAGACGCCGACCGAGCCGGGCGAGGTGGTCCTGCGGGTAGAACACCTCAGCCGCGAGGGGGTCCTGCGCGACATCAGCTTCTCGGTCCGCCGCGGTGAGATCGTCGCGCTGGCCGGGCTGGTCGGGGCCGGGCGCAGCGAGGTGGCCCGGGCCGTCTTCGGCATCGACCGGCGCTCGTCCGGCGAGGTCAGCGTGCGGGGCAAGCCGCTGCCCAACGGGTCGCCGCTGGCTGCCATGGCGGCCGGGGTGGCTCTGGTGCCCGAGGACCGGCGGCAGCAGGGCCTGGTCATGGACCTGGGCATCGACCGGAACACGGCCCTGGCCTCGCTGGGCCGGCTGAGCCGTTTCGGACTGATCCGCACCGCCCGGGAACGGGAACTGGCCGCGGCCTGGGCGAGCAGGCTCCAGCTGAAATTCGGCCGGCTGCGCGACGCGGTGTCCACGCTGTCCGGCGGCAACCAGCAGAAAGTCGTGCTGGGCAAGTGGCTGGCCCGCGAACCCTGCCTGCTCATCATCGACGAGCCGACCCGCGGCATCGACGTGGGCACCAAGGCCGAGGTGCACCGCATCCTGGACGGCCTGGTCGCGGACGGGCTGGCGGTGCTGATGATCTCCTCGGAGCTGCCCGAGGTGCTCGGCATGGCCGACCGGATCCTGGTCATGCGGGAGGGCCGGCTGACCGCCGAGCTGACCCGGGCCGAGGCCGACGAGGACGCGGTCATGCGGGCCGCGACCGGCCAGCCCAGGGAGGCGGCGGCGTGACCGCGCTGGCCAGCCCCGGACCCGCCGGGACCGGATCGAGGTTCACCCGGGCCGGCGCGCTGCTGCGGGCCCGGGAGGTCGGCATCGGCGTGGTTCTCCTCGTGGTGTTCGGCGTCACCACCGCGCACAATCACAACTTCGCCAACGCCAACAGCGTCCAGCAGCTGCTGTCCGGAGCGGCCCTGATCGCCATGCTCGGCGTCGGCGAGACCCTCGTCATCGTCACTCGCAACGTCGACCTGTCAGTCGGATCGGTGGTGGGCCTGTCCGCCTACGTGATCGGCGACCTGTTCAGCCATCACAAGGGCATGCCGGTGATCCTCGGGTTCGCGGCCGGGGTCGGCATCGGAGCGGTCATCGGCGCGATCAACGGGTTCATCACCGCGGCGCTGCGGGTGCCCAGCCTGGTCGTCACGCTGGCCATGCTCTACATCGTGCGCGGCGTCGACGGCCGCGTCGTCAACGGCGTGATCATCGTGCCCAGCAACATCCCGAGCGCGTTCGTGGCCATCGGCTTCCGTACCTTCCTCGGCATCCCGTGGCTGGCTATCATCGCGTTTCTCATCGTGGTCATCGTCGCCTACGCGATGCGGTCCTTCCGGTCCGGCCGGGACCTGTACGCGATCGGCTCCAACCCCGAGGCGGCCGCGCTGGCCGGGGTGCCCTCGGCCCGCCGGGTATTCGCCGCGTTCGTGCTCAGCGGGACGCTGGCCGGGCTGGCCGGGGCGCTGTTCCTGGCCCTGCACGCCGAGGTGGACGTGACCGCGGGCACCGGTTACGAACTGCTCGTGGTAGCGGCGGTCGTGGTCGGCGGGGTGGCGATCTTCGGCGGCAGCGGCACCGTGGTAGGCGCCGCGCTGGGCGCGCTGCTGCTGAACACGATCAACCAGGCGCTGGTGGCCAGCCGGGTCTCCTCGTTCTGGAACGAGGCCATCGCCGGCGCGCTGCTGCTGGGCGCGATCGCCTTCGACCGCTGGCTGAGCCTGCGCGTGGCCAGGGGGCTGCGCTCGGCGGAGGGAGCCCACCGTGACCTCTGAACCGGTGATCCAGGCGCCGGGTCAGCCCTCGCCCGGGCCGCGGGCGTACACCGGGACCGGCCCTTCCGGCCAGGCTCTATGGCGGCGGGCCCTGCGCTGGGAGACCGGCCTGGTCGTGGTGCTGGCCGCGGTGCTGGTCTTCGGCTCGGAGCGGTCCGCGGACTTCCTGAACACGACCACGCTGTTCTACGTCGGCCTGAACATGGGCGAGATCGCCATCATGGCGCTGCCGCTGATGCTGATCGTGGTCACCGGCGAGATCGACCTGTCGGTCGCCTCGATGCTCGGCCTGTCCGGCGCGGTGCTGGGCCAGCTGACCGCGGACGGCTGGCCGGTCGTGCTGGCCATGGTGGCCGCGCTGGCGGCCGGGGCGCTGGGCGGCGCCCTCAACGGCCTGCTGGTGGCCCGGCTCGGGCTGCCGTCGATCGCGGTGACCATCGGGACCCTGACCCTGTTTCGCGGGCTGGCCGAGATCGTGCTGGGCGCCCGGACCATCACCGCCTTCCCGGCCTCGCTGACCAAGATCGGCGTGGTCCCGCTGCCCGGCACCCACCTGGCCTACTCCGCGGTGATCTTCATCGTGCTGGCTGTCATCTTCGGCGTGGTGCTGCACGCCACCCGGGCCGGCCGGTCGATCGTAGCGGCCGGGCTGGCCCCGGAGGCGGCCCAGTTCGCCGGGATCAGGGTCAGGCGGCTCAAGTTCGGCCTGTTCGTGCTGTCCGGGATCCTGTGCGCGTTCGCCGGCATCTTGTTCACGCTGAAGAACGCCTCGGTCAGCTACGGGGCCGGCACCGGCCTGGAGCTCAACGTCGTCGCCATCGTGCTGTTCGGCGGCGTCTCGATCTTCGGCGGCCGCGGGACGGTGATCGGCGTCGTCCTGTCCGTCATCATCTTCGGCACCCTGCAGCAGGTCCTGACCCAGATGCAGATCCAGCCGGAGGTCCAGAACATCATCATCGGCGTCCTGCTGCTGATCAGCGTCGTCCTGCCCAATGGCGGGGAGGCGGTGCGCCGGATCCGGGCCCGGCTGCGCACCAGGTCCGGTCTCGTCCGCGCCCCGGCTCCGCCAGCCCGGCCCGAAACCCCTTCAGATTCAGCCTTGACACGACAGGAGAACACGCAATGATCACTACCAGAGCCCGGCAAAGACGGCTGGTCTCCGCCCTCGTACTGGCCGTCGTCGGCGTGACCGCCGCCGCATGCAGCAGTTCCGGCTCGACCTCCAGCGCCAGCGGTAGCACCAGCTCCCCCGCGTCTTCGTCGTCCTCCTCCGGCGGCGCGGTCAAGAAGGGCCTGGTCGTCTACTTCATCCCCAAGGACACGCAGAACCCGTACGAGGTCATCGCCGACCAGGGCGGCCAGAAGGCCCTGACCGAGCTGGGCGGCAAGGTCGTGGTCAGCAGCGGCACCGCGGACACCGCGGCCGCGCAGATCCCGTCCATCCAGGCCGCGATCCAGGCGCACGCCAACGCGATCGTCATCGCCGGCAACGACCCGTCCGCGCTGTGCCCGTCCCTGAACCAGGCCGCGGGGGCCGGCATCAAGATCGTGTCGTTCGACTCCGACGTCAACTGCGGCAGCTCGCCGGACCACCTGTTCATCAACCAGGCCAACACCGAGCAGATCGGCACCTCGGAGGTGAGCCTGCTGGCCAGCGAGATCGGCAGCAAGGGGCAGATCGCGATCTTGTCCGCGGCGGCCAGCGCCACCAACCAGAACGCCTGGATCAAGTACATGAAGCAGGAGCTGACCAAGTACCCGAACATGAAGCTGGTCACGACCGTCTACGGCAACGACGACCCGGCCACCTCGCTGCAGGTCCTGCAGGGCCTGCTGTCCGCGTACCCGAACCTGCGCGGCATCATCTCCCCGACCACGGTCGGCATCTCCACCGCAGCCCAGTACCTGGACACGCACAAGAACCTGCTGTCCCACCTCACGCTGACGGGCCTGGGCCTGCCCTCGCAGATGAGCAAGTACGTCAAGGACGGGACGGTGGCCAAGTTCGAGCTGTGGAACCCGTCCAACCTGGGCTACCTGGCCGGTTACGCCGCGGCCGCGCTGGCCTCCGGGACCGCCAGCCTGACTCCCGGCTCGAAGTTCTCGGGCGGCTCGCTCGGCAGTTACACCGTGCTGGCCCCCGCGGCCGGGACGGGCCCGTCGGTGGTGCTCGGTCCGCCGACCGTGTTCGACAAGACCAACATCAGCCAGTTCAACTTCTGACCTCGGTGCCTGGTCCCGGCGGCGGCCGGGACCAGGAGCCGGGAGCCGGGAAAGGAGCGGGCTCGTGCGGTACTGCTTCGTCCTGCGGGTCCGCCCGGACCTGCTCGGGGAGTACACCGAGCGGCACGCCGCGGTGTGGCCGGACATGCTCCGGGCGCTGAGGCAGGCCGGCTGGGAGCGGTACTCGCTGTTCGCCCGGCCGGACGGGCTCATCGTCGGCTACGTCGAGGCCGAGGACCTGGACGCGGCCCAGCGCGCGGTGGCCGCGACCGGTGCCAACGCCCGGTGGCAGGCGGACATGGCCCGGTTCTTCGTCGCCACCGGCGACGCGCCCCCGGGCCAGCCCGTCCTGCTCCAGCCGATCTTCAACCTCGACGACCAGCTCGAGAAAGCAGGTTCACCAGATCATGGATCGTGAGGCCGTCAAAAGCGTCCTGCGCGAGCAGAAAATCGAGCTGCCGTCCTGGGCGTTCGGCAACTCCGGCACCCGGTTCAAGGTGTTCGCCCAGCCGGGCGTACCGCGCAACCCGTACGAGAAAATCGCCGATGCGGCCCAGGTGCACGCCTTCACCGGGGTCGCGCCGTCGATGGCGCTGCACATCCCGTGGGACGCGGTGGACAGCTACGCCGACCTGGGCGCCGCGGCGGCCGCGGCCGGGCTGCGGCTCGGCACGGTCAACGCCAACGTCTTCCAGGACAACGACTACAAGCTGGGCAGCGTTACCAACCCGGATCCCGCGGTGCGCCGCAAGGCGCTGGACCACCTGTTCGAGTGCATCGAGGTGATGAACCAGACCGGTTCGCGCGACCTCAAGCTGTGGTTCTCCGACGGCACCAACTATCCCGGCCAGGACAGCATCTCGGCCCGGCAGGACCGGCTGGCGGAGGCGCTAGCCGCGACGTACGCACGGCTGACCGGCGGCCAGCGGCTGATCCTGGAGTACAAGCTGTTCGAGCCGGCCTTCTACACCACGGACGTGCCGGATTGGGGCACCTCCTACGCGCACTGCCTCCAGCTCGGCGAGCGGGCCAAGGTGTGCGTGGACACCGGCCACCACGCGCCCGGGACCAACATCGAATTCATCGTGGCGTTCCTGCTGCGGGCGGGCAAGCTCGGCGCCTTCGATTTCAACTCCCGGTTCTACGCCGACGACGATCTCATCGTGGGCGCGGCCGATCCGTTCCAGCTGTTCCGCATCTTGTTCGAGGTCCGGCTCGGTGCCGGGTTCGCCCCCGAGACACCGATCGCCTTCATGCTCGACCAGTGCCACAACATCGAACCCAAGATTCCCGGCCAGATCCGCTCGGTGATGAACGTGCAGGAGGCGACGGCCAAGGCTCTCCTGGTCGACACCGGCGCGCTGGCCGCCGCCCAGCAGGCCGGTGACGTGCTCGGCGCGCACGGCGTGCTGATGGACGCGTACAACACCGACGTCCGGCCGCTGCTGGCCGAGCTGCGCGCCGATCAGGGCCTGGACCCGGACCCGATGGCGGCCTACGCCCGTTCCGGCTACGCCGCGAAGATCGTGGCCGAGCGGGTCGGCGGCCAGCAGGCGGGCTGGGGCGCATGAGCGTCGTCGAGGAGCTCATCGCGCGGTCGAACCGGCTGGGCGCCGACCCGCGCAACACGAACTACGCGGGCGGCAACACCTCGGCCAAGGGCACCGCCCCCGATCCGGTCACCGGCGAGCAGGCCGAGCTGATGTGGGTCAAGGGCTCGGGGGGCGACCTGGGCACGCTGACCCCGGACGGGCTGGCCGTGCTGCGCCTGGACCGGCTCCGCGCGCTGACCGGGGTGTACCCCGGGGTCGAGCGCGAGGACGAGATGGTCGCCGCGTTCGACTTCTGCCTGCACGGAAAAGGAGGCGCGGCGCCGTCGATCGACACGGCCATGCACGGGCTGGTCGACGCGGGGCACGTCGACCACCTGCACCCGGACGCGGGCATCGCGCTGGCCACCGCGCGGGACGGCGAGGCGCTGACCAAGGCCTGCTTCGGCGACCGGGTGGCCTGGGTGCCGTGGCGCCGGCCCGGTTTCCAGCTCGGCCTGGACATCGCGCAGGTCCGGCGGGACCACCCGGAGGCCATCGGGGTGATCCTGGGCGGCCACGGCATCACCGCCTGGGGTCAGACCAGTAACGAGTGCGAGGCCCGGTCGCTGGAGATCATCGCCACCGCGCAGCGGTACCTGGACGAGCACGGGAACGCCGAGCCGTTCGGTCCGGTGGTCGCCGCGCCGCTGCCCGCGGCGGACCGCCGGGCGCGGGCGGCCCGGCTGGCCCCGCTGATCCGGGGCCTGGCGTCGGCCGACCGGCGGCAGGTCGGGCACTTCACCGACTCCCCCGCCGTGCTGGACTTCCTGGCCCGGACCCGGCATCCGGAGCTGGCCGCGCTCGGCACCTCCTGCCCCGACCACTTCCTGCGCACCAAGGTGCGGCCGATGCTGCTCGACCTGCCGCCGGACGCGCCCGGCGAGGCGGCCGCGAGCCGGCTGCGCGAGCTGCACGCGGCCTACCGCGAGGACTACCGCGCCTACTACGAGCGGTACGCCGGCCCGGACACGCCGCCGATGCGCGGCGCCGACCCGGCCATCGTCCTGGTGCCCGGGACCGGCATGTTCAGCTTCGGCGCGGACGCCCAGACCGCCCGGGTCGCCGGCGAGTTCTACCTGAACGCGATCAACGTGATGCGCGGCGCCGAGGCCGTCTCCGCCTACCAGCCGATCGGCGAGAGCGAGAAGTTCCGCATCGAGTACTGGGAGCTCGAGGAGGCCAAGCTGCGCCGCCGGCCGAAGCCCAGGCCGCTGGCAGGCCGGGTCGCGCTGGTCACCGGGGGCGGGTCGGGGATCGGCCGGGCCACCGCGCAGCGGCTCGCCGCCGAGGGCGCCTGCGTGGTGGTGGCCGACCGCGACGCCGCGGCGGCCGGCACGGTGGCTGGCGAGCTCGGCGCGGCCGCGCTGAGCCCCGGGGACGTCGCCGTGGCGGCCACCGCCGACGTCACCGACGAGGGCGCGGTGGCGGCCGCGTTCGACGCGGCCGCGCTCGCCTTCGGCGGGGTCGACCTGGTGGTCAACAACGCGGGCCTGTCGATCTCCAAGCCGCTGCTCGAGACCACCCTGGCCGACTGGGACATCCAGCACGACGTGATGGCCCGCGGCTCGTTCCTGGTCTCGCGCCAGGCCGCCCGGGTCCTGGCCGACCAGGGCCTGGGCGGCGACATCATCTACATCTGCAGCAAGAACGCGGTCTTCGCCGGGCCGTCCAACGTGGCCTACGGAGCCGCCAAGGCCGACCAGGCGCACCAGGTCCGGCTGCTGGCCGCCGAGCTCGGCGGGATCGGCGTGCGGGTGAACGGGATCAACCCGGACGGGGTGGTGCGCGGCTCGGGGATCTTCTCCTCCGGCTGGGGGGCGCAGCGGGCCGCCGTGTACGGCGTGCCCGAGGAGGAGCTCGGCGCGTTCTACGCGCAGCGGACGCTGCTCAAGCGCGAGGTACTGCCGGAGCACGTGGCGGCGGCGGTGGCCGCGCTGTGCGCCGGCGACCTGTCGCTCACGACCGGCCTGCTCATCCCGGTCGATGCGGGGGTGGCGGCCGCCTTCCTGAGGTGACAGAGCCTGAGATGACGGAGCCCTGAGATGATCGGACGATGACAGGCGGCGCCCGGTGAGCGGGCCGGTGACGGTGGCCGCAATCGACCTGGGCGCGTCCAGCGGGCGGGTGATGGCCGGGCGGGTGAGCGACGCGGGCGTCACGCTGCGCGAGGTGCACCGGTTCGGTAACGAGCCGGTGGTCGCCGGCGGCACGCTGTACTGGGACATCCTGCGCCTGCTGGCCAGCGTGCGGCACGGCCTGGAACTGGCGGCCCGCCAGTTCCCGCTGGCCGGCGTCGGCATCGACTCCTGGGGCGTGGACTACGGGCTGCTCGACGAGACGGGCGCGCTGCTCGGGAACCCTGTGCATTACCGTGACGCGCGTACCGACGGGATCCGGATCCCGGTCCCGGCCAGCGACCTCTACGCCGTGACCGGGATCCAGCACCTGCCGTTCAACACGATCTACCAGCTCGCCGCGACGCCCATGCTCCGGCACGCCCGGACCATGCTGCTGATCCCCGACCTGCTGGCGTACTGGCTCACCGGGCAGGCCGGGGCCGAGATCACCAACGCCTCCACCACCTCGCTGTTCGACGTGCGCGCCCAGGCCTGGGCCACCGGGCTGATCCGGCAGGCCGGGCTCCCGCCGCGCATCTTCCCGCCGCTGCGCCGGCCGGGCGACGTGATCGGCCCGGTCACGGGACCGAACGGGGTGGGCTCCGAGCTTCCGCTCATCGCCGTCGGCTCTCATGACACGGCGTCGGCCGTGGCGGGTGTCCCGGCCGGCGGGCCGGATTTCGCCTATATCTCCTCCGGCACCTGGTCGCTGGCCGGAGTGGAACTGGACGCCCCGGTGCTGACCGAGGCGAGCCGCGCGGCCAACTTCACCAACGAGACCGGGGTCGACGGCACGATCCGCTTCCTGCGCAACGTGATGGGACTGTGGCTGCTGCAGGAGAGCCTGCGGGGCTGGCCCGATGCCTCGCTCGAGTCCCTGCTCGGCGAGGCGGCGCGGCTGCCGCCGCTGCGGTACTTGGTCGACCCGGACGACCCGGTGTTCCTGCCGCCCGGTGACATGCCCGGCCGGATCGCCGCCTGGCTGGGCGCTCGCGGCGACGCCGCCCCGGCCGGCCCGGCCGAGACCGTGCGCTGCATCCTGGACAGCCTGGCGCTGGCCTACCGGCACGCGATCACCCAGGCGCAGGCGCTGTCCGGGCGGCACGCGGACGTGGTGCACATCGTCGGCGGCGGGTCCCGCAACGCACTGCTGTGCCAGCTCACCGCCGACGCCACCGGCCTGCCGGTGGTGGCCGGCCCGGCCGAGGCCACCTGCTTCGGCAACGTGCTGGTCCAGGCGCGCGCGCTCGGCGCCGCGCCCGGCGACCTGGCCGGAATGCGCGCGCTGATCCGCTCGGCCGAGCCGCTGCGGGCCTTTTCCCCGGCGGGAAGCACCGCGGACTGGGCGGCCGCCGAAGCGAGAATCAGGGCCTGACCGGTTCGCCGGCCAGCCAGGCGGCGCCGCGCTCGTACAGGCGCTCGGTCGCGGGCCCGCGCACGCCCGGCATGTCGGGCTTGACCGGGTAGCCGACCCGGACCTGCAGGTAGGCCAGGTGCCGGTAGCCCTCGGGGAAGCGGGCGAGCAGCTCGGGATCCAGGACGAGCGCGGCGCCCGGGTCGACCGGGTCGATCCGGTCCTTCTCGTAGATGGGCTGGCGCAGCACCATCCCCCAGCGGCCGTCCCGTTTTTCCATGAAGTCGTAGAACCGGCCCAGGCAGCTCACGTCGCACAGCACGCCCTCGACCTCGGCGCGCTGCATGATCGTCATCCGGGTCTGCGCGATGGCCCGCGTCCCGTTCAGCGTGATCCGGCAGCCGCCGGTGAAGTGCAGGATGTTCACGCCCCGGGCGACGCCTTCGGCGCTGACCCGGATGAAGTCTTCCTTGGGCCCCTGGAACCAGGTGGCCATCATGTAGCCGTCGTCGTGCCAGCAGTCCCGGAAGGCCTCCCAGTCCCCGGAGTCCCGGGCGCTGGCCCAGGTCTCGACGACATCCCGGATGGCGAGGCGATCAGCAAGCGAGGCGTCCACCCTGCGACGCTAGTGCATGGGGGGTGGCGGGCACCAAACCCGTTCGGCATTAATGTGATCTTCGTGCCTGTCCCTTGCAATCTGGCCGAGCTGCAGACCCCCGCCCCGCTGGTGGACGCCGGCCTCCTGGCGGCCAACCTGGCCCGGATGGCCCAGGCGTGGCCGGGCGAGCGGCTGCGGCCCCACGTCAAGGCGCACAAGTGCACCGAATTGGCCCGCCAGCAGCGCGCCAGCGGTCATCCCGGGTTCACCTGCGCCACCATCCGGGAGGTCGAGGGGATGGCGGCGGCCGGGCTGGGCCAGGATCTCCTGCTGGCCAACGAGGTGCTCGACGCGTCCCGCCTCGGCGTCCTGGTGGCGGCCGGGGCCCGGGTGACGGTGGCGGTGGACTCGCCGGCCACCGTGGACGCCGCCCGGCGGGCCGGGCTGCGCGAGGTCCTGGTCGACGTCAACGTCGGGCTGCCCCGCTGCGGCTGCGCGCCGGAGGACGCCGGCTCCCTGGCCGACCTGGCCCGCGGCGCCGGCCTGGACGTGCGGGGGGTGATGGGCTACGAGGGGCACACCATGATGGTGGGCGACCGGGACGACCGGGCCCGCCAGGTCGCCAAGAGCATGGCCCTGCTCGAACGCGCCCACGACCGGCCGGAGGGCCGGTGCGCTCGGCCGGGGGAACCGGCAGCTGGGACCTCAACGCCTCGGCCACCGAGCTGCAGGCCGGCTCCTACGCCCTGATGGACACCGCCTACGCCGCCATCGGCGTGCCGTTCGGGCAGGCCCTGAGCATCCTGGCCACCGTGATCTCGGTCAGCCCGAAGGGCTGGGCGGTGGCCGACTGCGGGCTGAAGGCGCTCGGGATGGACCACGGCAACCCGTCACTGGCCGACGGCTCGGCCGTGTGGTACTGCTCCGACGAGCACGTCGTGTTCTCGCCGCCCGAGGGCGGGTCGCTGCCCGCGGTGGGCGACCAGGTCCGGGTGCTGCCCGCCCACGTCGATCCCACCGTGGCCTACCACGAGCGCCTGTACCTGACCGAGGGCGACCGGGTCCTGGAGGCGTGGCCGGTGGACCTGCGCGGCTGGTGAGCCGGCCCGGAAATGTCATTGGCCGCGGTCATGATGGCCCCATGACGGACAGCGGGGAGTTCGACACCCGTCCGGTCCGGGCCTTCCTCCCCGGACCGGACGTACGGGCCGACGAGTCCGCGTGGCCCGCCAGCGTGCCGGCCATGGCCCAGCTGCTGCGGGAAGGGCTGGAGATTCCCGCCGGGCTGACCGTGCTGGTGGGCGAGAACGGCTCGGGGAAGTCGACCATCGTGGAGGCGCTGGCGGAGGCCTACGGGCTGAACCCGCAGGGTGGCTCGGCACTGGCCCAGTCGTTCCGGATCCGGCCGAGCGAGCCGGGCGTCGGCCGGGACCTGACCGTGGTCCGCGGGCTGCGGCCGCGCTGGTCGTACTTCCTGCGCGCCGACACGATGAGCCAGCTCTACACCTACCTGGAGCAGCACCCGGGCCGCCGGCCCGAGCGGCTGCACGAGCTGAGCCACGGCGAGGGTTTCCTGGAGATCTTGCGGACCCGGGTGAACGAGACCGGTTTCTACCTGATGGACGAACCGGACGCGCCGCTGTCCTTCACCGCCTCGCTCGGGCTGGCGGCGCTGCTGCACGACCTGGTGGCGGCCGGGTCCCAGATCATCGTGGCCACCCACTCCCCCGTCGTCGCCGCGATCCCCGGTGCCCGCCTGCTCGAGCTGGGGCCGTGGGGTATCCAGCCGGCCACCTGGGACGACCTCGACCTGGTGGTGTCGTGGCGGCAGTTCATGCGCGACCCGCAGTTCTTCTTCCGGCACCTGCTCTGAGGTCCGGGCCCCGGTTCAGGCGGCGCAGCCGTACATCGGGTCGGCGGCCTGCACCAGCAGGCCGCCGGGGACCGGTACGGGCGGCGACGAGACGAAGGCCGGCATCTGCGCCTGCCAGGCGAGCCGGCCGGTGGCCACCTGGTAGGCGCGCAGCGGAGCGGCAGCTCCGGGGGTAGCGGGTTCGCCGGACAGGATCGCCTCCGCCCCGGCCGCGGCGAGCGGCAGGTAGCTCTCGGACGGGCCGGACAGGGAATCCCGCCACCGGACCCGGCCGGTCACCGCGTCGCGGGCGACCAGCGCGGGATGGTCCTGGCCCTCGATGCCGACGACGCTGGTGCCGGTGACCAGCGGGAGCGTGCCCTGGCCGACGTAGATGCCCGCGTGCCAGCGCGGGCGGCCGGTGCGCAGGTCGAGCAGGTACAGCCGGCGTGGGTCGTAGGTCGCCACCGTCAGTCCGGACGGCCCGGCCGCCAGGACGCTGGCCGCCGCGCCCGGGTCGGTCGCGGGCGCCGGCGGGTCGAAGCGCCAGGCGACGCGGCCGGTGGCGGGGACGACGGCGGTCAGCGTGTTCGGTATCGAGGGACCCGAGGTCGTGCTGGTGACCACGAGCAGGCCGCCCGCTAGCTGGAACGCAGGGTCGTGCGACACGCCCGGGGTGGCGGCCCAGCGGGGACGGCCGGTGCGGGCGTCGTAGCCGGTCAGGTGGCCGTTCAGGCCGTAGATCACCACGGCGCCGGCGGCGGTCAGGGCGGGCGAGGCGGCGGTGCGGACCCGCCAGCGGACGTGGCCATCGGCCAGGTTCACGACCTGGAGGCCCTGCCCGATGACGGCCATGGCCAGGCCGCCGTCGGCGGTGCGGGCCTGGCTGCCGAGCAGGCCCTGAGCGGGCAGGCGCAGCGACCAGCGGACCGCGCCGGTAGCGGCGTCCAGCCCGGTCAGCCGGGCGTGGTTGCTGACCTGATCGGTGAGCACGGCGACCAGGGCGCCCGACCGCCACAGGCCGTAGACCGACTGCCCGCCGGCCCAGGACCAGAGCGGGTGCCCGTCGGCCAGGCGGAGGCCGTGCACGATCCCGTCCTGGGCGAGCACCGCCACCGGGCCGGCGGTTACCGGCGGGACCGCTCCGGCGAGGGAATTATCCCTGGTCGCCAGCGGTGTCCGCCACCGGACTCGCCCGGTCCTGGTCACGTCGACCGCCCAGGCGTGCCGGGGCGGCGGCGTGGCGCAGGAGGCGGCGGGAACTGAGCGTGCCGACCAGGGCGTGCGTCGCGGGCGTGCCGGTTCCGGCGGGCGAGCCCGCTCTGGCCGGCGAGCCGTTTCCGGCGGCCGGGGCGGTCGTGCTGCCGCAGGCCACCAGGGTCAGCGTGGAACCGGCCGCCAGCAGGAGGCGTGCCATGCCGGGCATCATGACCTTCAGACGCGGGGCGGCGGCCTGGCGTTGCGCCGCGGCCGTCACGGAATCATCACATCGTGGCGGACGGCGGTTGTCAGTGGCGGACCTTAGAATCGCGGCGTGGATGTGTCCCTGAGCGACGCGGCGGCCGAGAAGCTGCGGAGCGTCTACGGTTACGACTCCTTCCGCGGTCAGCAGCAGGAGATCATCGAGCACGTCTGCGCCGGCGGCGACGCGATCGCGCTGATGCCGACCGGCAGCGGCAAGTCGCTGTGCTACCAGATCCCCGCGCTGGTCCGCGAGGGCACCGGCGTGGTCATCTCGCCGCTCATCGCGCTGATGCAGGACCAGGTGGACGCGCTGAACGTGCTCGGCGTGCGGGCGGGCTTCCTCAACTCCTCGCAGGACCCCGACTCGCGCCGCGGCGTCGAGTACGCCTTCATGGACGGCAAGCTGGACCTGCTCTACCTGGCGCCGGAGCGGCTGCGCACCGAGTCCGCGCTGCAGCTGCTCGACCGCGGCACGGTCTCGCTGTTCGCCATCGACGAGGCGCACTGCGTGGCCCAGTGGGGGCACGACTTCCGGCCCGATTACCTGGGCCTGTCGGTGCTGCACGAGCGGTGGCCGAAAGTACCCCGGATCGCGGTGACGGCCACCGCGACCGACCAGACCCGGGCGGAGATCGTCACGCGGCTGGCGCTGGACGGCGCCCGCCAGTTCGTGGCGAGCTTCGACCGGCCCAACATCCAGTACCGGATCGAGCCGAAGAACGAGCCGCGGCGCCAGCTGCTCCGGCTGCTGCGCACCGAGCACCCGGGCGAGGCGGGCATCGTGTACTGCCTGTCGCGGGCCTCGGTGGACAAGACGGCGGACTTCCTGGTCTCCGAGGGGATCCCGGCGCTGCCGTATCACGCCGGTCTCGACGCCCAGACCCGTTCGGTGAACCAGTCGCGCTTCCTGCGTGAGGACGGGCTGGTCATGGTGGCCACGATCGCGTTCGGGATGGGCATCGACAAGCCCGATGTGCGGTTCGTGGCGCACCTGGACCTGCCCCGGTCGGTCGAGGGCTACTACCAGGAGACCGGGCGGGCGGGCCGGGACGGGCTGCCCGCCACCGCGTGGCTGGCCTACGGGCTGAACGACGTGGTGCAGCAGCGGCGGATGATCGACGACTCGGAGGGCGACCTCGCGCACCGGCGCCGGCTGGTGGCGCACCTGGACGCGATGCTGGCGCTGTGCGAGACGGCCGGCTGCCCGGCGCGCGCAGATGCTGGCGTACTTCGGCGAGACCGGCGCGGCGCAGGCCTGCGGCAACTGCGATACGTGCCTGACGCCGCCTTCGGTCTGGGATGGCACCGTGGCGGCGCAGAAGCTGCTGTCCACCGTGGTCCGGCTGGGGCGGCTGGACGGGCCGTCGTTCGGCGCCGGGCAGCCGATCGACATCCTGCTCGGCCGGACGACGCCGAAGGTGTCCTCCTACGGGCATGACTCGCTGCCCGTGTTCGGCATCGGGACCGAGCTGAGCGAGGGCGAATGGCGGGGCGTGGTGCGCCAGCTGCTCGCCGGCGGGCTGCTCGCCGTCAAGGGCGATCACGGGACGCTGGACCTGACCGACCTGAGCTCGGAGGTGCTGCGCGGCGAGCGGCAGGTGATGTTCCGCCGGGACCCGCCCAAGGCCCCGGCTCTTCCCCGCAGCCGGCGTGGTTCCGGCGGTTCCGGGGCGGGTGCCGCGGCGGGACGGCCCGCCGCGGTGGAGCTGGCGCCGGAGGCGGAGGCGGTGTTCGAGCGGCTGCGGGCGTGGCGGACGTCGGTGGCCAAGGAACTCGGCATGCCGCCGTACGTGATCTTCCACGACGCGACCCTGCGGCTCATCGCGGCTGCCCAGCCGTCTACGCTGGGCGAGCTGCGGCAGGTCAACGGGGTGGGCGACGCCAAGCTGGACAAGTACGGCCAGGCGGTGCTTGACGTTCTGGCCGACGGGCCCTGATCACGGTCATCGATCCGGCCGTCTCCTGCACCTGGGCCGAAGTCGACCTGTCCATGCTGTGGGGCTGCCCCCGGCCCCCCGCCAGCGACCGGTTCTTCGCGCTCTACCAGGAAATCAACCCCTCCCCGCCGGGCTGGGCCGACCGCATGCCCGTGCTGCACCTGCGCGAACTGCTCAGCTGCATCGCCGAATTCGGCCCCGCTGACACCGCCGGCATCAGCCGGGTTCGCGACGTACTCGCCCCCTTCTATCCCCGCTAACCGCAGGCGGCCACGCGCGGTGAGGGGCGGCCCTGGGACGGCGTCTCGGGACCGAGGTCCCGCGCCCGGGGTAACGACCCTTCCCGGTAGGGCCGGCCCGTCCTGCCCCCGCCGCGGATACTCTCGCGTGCTATGAGCCAAGAACGCCCCTCAAGCATCCCTGACGGCCTGATCATCGAGCTGTCACGGGCCAAGGTCCTCCCCGGAGCCTCGGCCGAGGCCGACAAGTGGATGAAGATGCTCAACGATCGCCTGGATGAATGCGTAGCCACCTTGGACCGGGAACGGATGGCCATCGAGATCGTCTTCCGGCTCAAGGAGAACGGCGAAGACTACCTGTTCTGGATGATGGTGCGCGGCGCCGAGGGCGCGGGCCTGGACCCGGACAACGCGCTCGACCAGGCGCACGTGGAACAAGGCAAGCGCACCATCGCCCCGGGCTGGACCGAAGCAGAGCCGCAACTGCTGCTCCTGCCCGGCCCGGTCCGGGACGCCGTCCTGTCCTGGGCGCTGAGCGGCCGCAACCCCGGCTGACCAGGTGACGGCCGCCCGTGCTGACCCGCGCAGCGTGCAGGTACGGGGTGCAGTCGTACGGGCAGAAGGCAGTCCTGTTCCCCGGCTCCGGGAAAGGGGGCATACCGACTCCGCTGAATCCGGGCCTGGACCCCTGACCCCGGCCCGTGAGGGCGGGGGTGGGTGGCACATCGGGTACGCAAGAGGGATCTTTGATAAATCCCACATCCATCAGGTCAGCTCAGCACGGCGTCTCGTGATCGAGGCCACTAACTCGCTCTAACGGCGCCAGCCGTTGCTCGAACCATCCTTCCTGGTCGCCGTTAACATACTGGGCGCATTACCCGCCGGGTGCAGCGTCTATCGGCGCGGCGAAGTGGGCAAGATCTGGGATTGCGGCCGTCGCGCTCCTGATGTCCACCGCCGGGTATGGAGTGGCGCGGCTTTCCCCGAACAGGTCCCAGTAGAAGTCGTTGATGACGACCGCGACCGGCGCGTACCTTTTGATCACCGCCGCCACGGCGGCCGGGGCATCCACGGCCTCGGCACCGGCGGCGCAGCGCCGGATGTAGCCGTTGCGCTCGACGGGACTTCCCCCGGCCGGGACGGCCACCCCGCAGACATTGCTCACCAGCCAGTTGACCAGCTGTGTCAAGGCATAGCACACGTCGTGGCTCAGGTTGCGCTGCATGAAGTGCGACTCGGCAGCGGACAGCTCGAACCGGCGCGACGTGGCCAGGCCGAGATCAGCGAAGTACAGCCGCTGCCCGTCGGTCAGGATGTTGCCGAAGTGGGCGTCGAAGTGCAGCAGCCCATTGGCGTTCATGAAAGAAAGGCCGACGCGGAGGCTCCGCGCCAACATGGTGCACGCGGAGGCAACCGCCTCCTGTCCGCTGGCACGCTGCCCGCCCAGCCATTCGCCAAGGACCTGAGGAATGTATTCCAGGAACAGCACTACGCTCGCCGATGCCCTGGCGAGGGCGTTGATCCGGTCGCGCACCGCAGGCGACCCGCCCCAGTAGGCGACTACGCCTTCGACATCCGCAAGCTCGTCGGCCAACGGAGCCGCGCCGGGCAGCACCCGCCAGTGGTACATCAGCGGGAACGCGCCGGTTCTCCTGGCCAGCACCCAGCTGGTCGTCACTGCATTCGCGGCCAGCTCCCGCCACGCGCCGAAGCCGGGACTGCCGACACCGTACTGACAGAAGACGGGCAGCCCGAACAGATTGGCCGTGGACAAGACGCTGCCGGGACGGCGTTCCAGATCCGTCAGCGGCACCCGCTTCACGAAGACCGGCACACCCGCGACATCGATCACCGCCGAGGTGCCGCCAATACCCGAGCCCGTAGTACTCGCATCGTCCACAAGCCGACCAAGCTGGCGGTCACTGAGCAGCGCCAAGGAGCTGGACACCTCGCTGAACCTGGCCAAGCGCGTGGCGTGGGACATAGCCGCGCCCCGGGCAGATCCTGCCAACGTGTACCCCGGTCCATGATCGCTGAAAGGCTTTCCCGCTACGCCAGCGCCTGCAACGCGCCCACGAACGGCGCCCGGCCACGCTACCCGCTCGTCACATCAGATGAGACCTCGCCACGCGCCTCGCTAGGTCACCGGAGAACTCGCCATGTCGCATGCGAAGCGAAAAAACGCGCTCCTAGGCACGCGCGTTGTGCCCCGGGCAAGCCCGGCGCACCATGCACAGCCCCAGGCAGTAACCGCACGCTGTCCCTACAAGCCCCGCGCCCGCGTGTGCGGGGGCCGTACGGGGCCGTCCCGGCCCCGTACCTCCTGCTGCCTGGGTGATGGGGTAGTGCCGCGCCGCTTCCGTGTTCCCGACCGCACCCCTCAACAAGACAAGAGGGCGAGGTCGGGAACACTACAGCTCTGCTATGTAAGCGAAAAAGCAGCAGGAGGAAGGGTGGTACAGGCCCCGGCGCGGGCGGCCCGGTTGCAAGGTTCCGTCAAACCTCGTTCCGGACCTCGCCGTAACGACAAACCCGGCCGCTCTCATGACCGTGGAAGATGCAAGCACCACGGCAACGGCCCCGCGCATGACCGGGGAAGCAGCAGGTCAGCGGCAGCCGCGCTACGCGCGGGAATCCGGAAACCCCTACAGCCGTCCCACCCCGGACAAGCCGAAGGGCACCCCCGGTCATCAGACGAGAATGCCCCTGCAACGGTCGGCTCAGGCCAGCCGCTAACGAGCGCTTAACCCGATCAGCGAACACGCGCCACGCGGCCGGGCTCAATAGCAGCACCGGGCCGCTACGGTCGGTAGTGTCGCGGACGAGTACGCGCCGGGGCTCATCGCTGACCTCGACGCAGTTGGAACCGCCATTGCCGCTGTAACTGGACTTCCGCCAGTTCAAGTTTGTGTTTTCCATTGTCCTTCTGCCGATCGTATGAGTGATAGTGACTCCATTCGCGGCATCGCCTCACCTAGCAGCCGGTCAAACGTCTGCTGTGCTTTGACCACCAGATGTTCCGCCGTACTGGTCACGTCCTCCAGGGTCGTAGTCAGGCACACCGTTGTGGTGCCATCCCGGGACGCCAGGTCCAGCGCGCCCCCCGAGCCGGTCGTAACTCCCTCCGGCAGCACGTGGAACGCGATCATCGACCGTTCTGCCATGCTCGCCAGATGCCCGCATTGTTCGGACATCACCGCAGGTGAGCCGACTACACGATACAAGACGTGGTACCCGATGATCACGGTCACCGGAATGCGCCCGATCAGGGCCTGACGTTCCAGGCGCGCGGCCACCATCTCATCGGACCGGCCCAGGTCATGACCCTCATCCGCGAACAGCGCACGCATGTAGCCGGCCGTCTGGCCGATGCCGGGAACGACGAAAGGAGACCAGTACCGCAGCAGGGACGCCGTCGTCTCCGCCGCTCTCCAGGGGACGAACCAGTCAGGCACGCCGCTCCGGGCTTGTTCCGCCAGTTCCGTCAGCCTGTCCAGCGGTGCGCCGGTAACACCGGCCCACGCAGCCAGGATCGCGTCACTAGGCACGGGCTGAGCAGCGTTTTCCGCCTTGCTTACCACTGGCCTGCTCACGTTGAGCCGCTTGGCCAGCGCACCCTGCGAGCCGTACCCGCCTTCAACCCGCGCGCGCTGTAGCACGTCGGCTAGCTGCTCCCTGGGGGTCATGTGCGCACCTCGCGTTACGGCGTTCGCTCCTGCTCGGTTACCGGATCACTACTCCCGATTATCACGCTTGGGCTGCCACCTTGGGTAGCGAGATCACGCCGCCAGATGCCGTAAGGGAACACACCGCCGATGCCAGCCGCAGCCCCAGCCCACGACCAGGCCACCAGGTTCCAGCGCACCTTCCACGGCCGCACTGACCAGGTCAGCCAGGTACGCCGCGACATCACGGCCTACCTGCACAACTGCCCGGCCGCCGACGACCTCATCCTCATCGCCAGCGAACTGGCCGCCAACGCGATCCTGCACACCCAGTCCCGGGGCCGCACCTTCACCGTCCGCTGCCGGCTATCCACCCACGCCGCCCGGATCGAAGTCGAAGACCTCGGCGGCCCCTGGCGGCCCCGCCAGCCCGGCGACCGGCCCCACGGGCTCGACATCATCGCCGCACTCACCGGCCCGGACGCATGGGGAACCCAGCCTGCCGATACGGGGGGACGCACCGTCTGGGCACGGCTGTCATGGTGACCACGCCGCCGCCCGGTCCCGCCGCCAAGCTCCCGGCCGCCCAGTGCGCCACCGCCGCCGCCAACATCCGCGTCCTGCGCCAGCGCAACGGCTGGACCCAGGCCCATCTCGGCCAGCTCATGGGATGGCCCGCCCCTTCCACCGTGTGCGCCGCCGAAGGCCACCGGGGCGGGCGGCAGCGCCGGTTCGCCCGCTGGGAGATCGACCAGCTCGCTCCACGAAGCCGCATCCCCCATGCCCCGGTTCACCGCCGTCATCTGTGAGGACATCGAGCGGTCCGGCCGCGACATGTTCAACGCCCTGACCCGGCCCGCGCCCCCGTCATCGCGCAGATCTTCACCTGGCGGGTCGTGGACAGGCTCGGCATGCCCGCCATCGCCGCACGGCTCAACACCGACCCCGCCCTCTATCCGGCCCCGCGCGGCGTAGAGGGGTGGACCGCCCAGGCTGTGCATGGTCTGCTCCGCAACCCCAAGTACACCGGGCACATGGTCCACGGCCGCCACCGCAAGCGCAACGGCCACCGCACCCAGGCCCCGCCGGACCAGTGGCTGTGGTCACCCGAGCCTGTCCACCCCGCCATCGTGGACCGCGCCACCTGGCACGAAGCCCAGAACATCGCCGCCCAGCACGGAACGAGCCGGGACGGCGACGAGCCGAACGCCCACCCGGCCACGCTGTGGACCTACGTGTACCGGTCCCGGGTCCGGTGCCGGGACTGCGAACGGCGGATGACCGGCCGGACCAACGGCCGGCACGGCGAGCTCACCTACTACCGGTGCCCCCACGACCCCGTCAACCCGAGGCACGTCGCCGCCCAGCCGGACCACCCGCGTACCGTGCAGGTCCCGGAGACTAGCCTGGACAAGGCCGCCGGGGAGTTCTTCGCCACCCGGATCTTCGGCCCCGACCGAGCCAAGCTCTTGGCCGAGCAGCTCCCCGCCACCGATGCCGATGCCGTCGTAGCGCGGAAGTCGGCCCGAACGTCACGGGTACGAGGTACTGCCGGGGCTACCGGCCGGCCTGGTACGCGGGGATCTCCCGCCGGGCCATGGGCGGGCGCTCGAGGAGCTCGGTCAGGTGCTCGTCGAGCCGCAGGCCGCCCGGGGCGGCAACGGCGTGCAGGTAGGTCTCCGGCCCGGGCATGCCCCACGGGCCGGGCGCCCGGGGCGCGGGCACCGGATGGTCCAGGGCGGGAACCCGGCGGGCCAGGGCGCGCAGGACGGCCGAGCTCATCCGGGTCAGGTCCCACAGCGGCTGGTGGCGGTTCTGCCGCGAGCCCAGGTCGACCTGGGCCATCGCGGGCAGCCCGGCGTCGCGCAGCACGTCGATCAAGATCGCGATCTCCACTCCGTACCCGGTCAGGAACGGGGTGCGCAGCAGCAGGTCGCGGCGGGCGGCGAACTCGCCGGCCAGCGGCTGGACGAACCCGGTGAGCTCGGGGAAGAAGAAGTTGAGCAGCGGCTTGGCCGTCAGCTCGGTGACCCGGCCGCCGCCGTCGGCGACGGATTCCTCGCCGCTGGCGAACGGGCGCCGGTACGCCGCCTTGCTGAACTGGACGCCGGGCACCATCAGCAGCGGGCCGAGCGTGCCGTAGATGAAGTGCTCGCCGAAATCGCGGGTGTCGGTATCGGCGAACATGACGATGTCGCCGCGCGCCACGGACAGGGCGCGCCACATCGCGTCGCCCTTGCCCTGGGCCGGGCCGTACTCCGGCATCAGCGCGTTCTCCGAGTAGACCTCGGCGCCGTGCGCCCGGGCGATGTCCGCGGTGCCGTCCGCGGAATCCGCGTCGACTACCAGGACCTGGCCGATCAGCCCGCTGTGCTCGTTCAGCCGGGCCACCGTGTCCAGGATCGGGCCGATGGTGGCCGCTACCTCCCGGGCCGGCAGGATCAGCGTGACGGCCGGATAGCTCCGCGCTCTCGTGTCGCGGGCGGCCGGCCCGGATACGGCCAGGCGATGGAAATCCGAGTGATGAAAAGACCTCTGTTCGAACCAGTCCCGTACGGTCATCTCCATGTGCGACCCTCGTTTCGGCCTGCGCATTTCGCATGATGAACGGGCGAAATGCCGCTGTCGTAATTCCCCGTAATGCCGTGCCGCTATTTTTTCGCCGTTTCGCGGCAGCGGATGAAATACGGTATCCCGGCAATGTTTATGCCATACGACAACGTGTTACGCCCGGGTTAAATGCGCACGGGAACGATCGCAGTGGCCCATGCGCGCCCCGGGTCATAGAGCACGCATGGGGCCACCCTCATGCGGCTCGCGCGGTCAGCCGGCGACCGGGACAGCTTCGGCGGCGGTCTTGATGAGCTGTGCCACCTCGTCGGGATGGGAGACCATCGCCAGGTGGCCGGACGCGAGGGTGACGGTCGTGGCGCCCATGCGCTTGGCGAACTGGCGCTCGGCCTCGGGCGGAATTGCCTGATCGTCCTCGGCGACCAGGAACCAGGACGGGAGGGATTTCCACGCCGGGACGCCCATGACGTCCTGGAATGTCGTCGTACTCAGAGGCTGCTGCACGGCATGCAGGATCCGTGCCTGGACGGCATCGACGTCGGCCGCGAAGTGGTAGACGAAGTCGTTTTCCGGCAGCCAGGCGAAGCCCTGCTTGTCGACGTCGAGATGAGCCAGCGCGGGGGTCGGAGGGCCGCCCTGGGCGAGCAGCGCGCCGATCGATTCGCCCTCGTCCAGCCCGAAGGCCGCGATGTAGACCAGGCCGGCGACGTTCGGCGCGTCAGTGCCCAGAGCGGTCATGATCTGCCCGCCGTAGGAATGGCCGGCGACGATCGCCGGGCCGTCCTGGCGGTCCAGCACCTGGCGCAGGCGGGCGACATCGTCGGCCAGCGAGGATTCCGGGAACTGCGGCGCCGTGACGGTGTAGCCGTCGGCCTGCAGGCGTTCGATGACGGCGCTCCAGCACGATCCGTCAGCCCACGCGCCGTGGACGAGGACGATGTTCGGTCGGGGATTCATCGTGGTGCTTCCTTTCCTGAGCGCCGGCGCTGCCAGCCGCTCGTGGTCAGTCTTTCGGTGAAGAGTGATTCGGCCGGGCGTGGCCAGCGATCCGGAATCAGGCCCGTTCCTGATCCGGGACAGCCGCGCCTTCCGGCCGGGCATCCGGGGACGGGCGGGCGGGTTCGCCGTCGGCAGCGAGCGCGCTGCGCAGATCGGGACAGATGGTGACGCTGCGGTCCAGGCCGGTGCGGTGCAGCAGTTTCACGACGGGGATGCTGGGTGCAGCCAGGCGCATGGCGATGCCGAGGACCCGGGCGCGGCGTTCCGCGCCGATCAGGACCGCTAGCCCCGCCGAGTCACAAGACGATACGCCCGACAGGTCGAGAACAAGCAGCCTGAGGCCGGGGTGAAGCATGCCGATCAGGCGTTCTCGCAGCGCCTGAGCTGCGGCGGCGTCCAGTGCGCCAGCCAGCCTGATGATCCTGCGGCCGGCCGGCGGATCGGTTCCCGGATGGCCGTCGGGCAGGCCGGACTCAATGGCGGCTGGCATGATCTCGACCCTTCCGTAGGTGAGGGGGCACGTACTTCACGGTCCGAGCTTGTCCGCCTGCACCTGGAGGCCCGGCCGCGGCCGGGCCCGGCCGCGATCGCGGCGGCGGTCTTCCAGACGAGCGGGGACAGGCCAGTGCACGCCGGTCGCCCAGCCCAGGCGCTCGAAGACGCGGATGACGGAGGCGGAGATATCGACCTGCCCGGGGTCAGCGCCGTGCCGGGCGCAGGCCGGATCGGAATGGTGCATGTTGTGCCAGCTCTCGCCGAGTGACAGCAGCGCCAGCGGCCACAAGTTGGTGGCGCGGTCGTAGCGGCGGGTGGTGAACGGACGGGCGCCGATCACGTGGCACAGGGAGTTGACGCTCCAGGTGACGTGCTGCAGCACGGTGACGCGGACCAGCCCGGCCCACAGCAGCGCGGTCAGCGCGGCGTGCCAGCTGCCGCCGATCGCCCAGCCCGCGGCGAACGGCAGCCCGAGCGACACGACGCACAGAGCCGGGAACGCCGCCGAGATCACCCGCATGGCCGGGTCGGCCGTCATGTCCGGGGCGTACCGCGCGGCCGGGGTGGGGTCATCGCGCAGCAGCCAGCCGACATGCGCGTGGGCCAGGCCGCGGAGCTGCCCGGGCAGGCTGGTTCCGTAACGGTACGGCGAATGCGGGTCGCCGGGCCGGTCAGTGAAAGCGTGATGACGGCGGTGGATGGCGACCCAGCCGATGACGTCCCCCTCGAAGCTCATCGACCCCGCGATAGCCAGCACGGCCCGGAGCGCCGGCGCGGCCGTGAAGCTGCGATGGGTGAACAGCCGGTGGAAGCCGACGGTCACCCCGAGCCCCGTCACCAGGTAGAAAAGCACCGCGAGCAGCACGTCCGCCAGGCTCAGGCCGTGACCCCAGGCCAGCCATACGGCCGCTCCCAGGCCGGCGAACGGCACGATGACGATCACGAGCGTCACCGCTACCTGGAGCGCGCTCGCGATCGTGCGCGGTGAAGCGCCGCCGTCCGGGAATGGCTCTGTACCTTCATAACGGGCAGCGAGCTGATCAGTCATCGCGGTCGTTCCTTTCTGGGCGATGCCGGAGACGCGCCAAATACGGCAACGGCCAGGCCGGGAATACATGCGGCAGTGCCAGCAGGGTTGCGCTGAAGGTGAAAATTCCGCGCCCGTACTGTCCCGGGCATGAAAAACTCCGGCTCCCCGCGGCATGAACCGCTTTCATCGGGTGTCACCGCTGCCGGGGTCCGGAGCAACATTTCCCCGCTACCCTGCATTTATCCCGGCAAACGCGGAGCAAGGCGACTCTGCCCGCGGCATGAAAGATCACGGGACAACGTGCTGTCATGGGACACGGTGCGCCGCCCGGTGCTCGCCTTCCGCTAGCGCGGACTCCCGGTCACGGCTTCGGCGAACCCGGCGATGGCGGCCGGTCCTGGCGGGCATTCCGCCGCCAGGCGGGGAGGTTCCGCCACCGGAACCGCCGTCGATCGTTACGGCGCCGACCCAGCGGACCCCAGACCAGCAGAGACAGCATCAGGCCAAGGATGCCGCCCAGCATCACGATGACACCCGCCAGGTGTGCAGGCAGGCCCTGGGCGAACGTCGCCGGGATGGCGAACCGCACGATCACCCCGGCCGCGACCAGGATGACGCCGACCACAGTGCTGATCATCCGCCGGCTGTCTACCGGCACGACGAGACCACGATTGCTCACCAGCGCGCGGTCCCGGCGCGGATGAGCCAGGCGATATTGTCCATAACCGACCCCTCAGCCAGCGACGAATTGGCATGCGTTTAGCCGGTCCGGCGCGACATATACAACCGAGCAGGCGGTATCCTCTGCGGGCTATCACCTAATTTATGGCGGGCGTGCCACTAAGGGAGCCGGCCAGGACATAAAAACTCCGGCTCCCGCACTGCTCCCGCCATATCGCGGGGGCAAACTGCCAGGGTCCGGAGCAATATTCTCAAGCTACAGCTCTGCGATATCCAAAGTCAATGCATCAGGTCGGCCAGAACTGAAAGCCGAACGGGCAAACCGCCAGTGGCAGCGACCCGCCGTCGGCGCGTGCTGCCGCCGGCGGTGGCAGTCGTCAGGCCTGGAGCTGGCGCGTTGAGGACGGCGTCCTGGCGAAGCGGCAATGCAGCGTGATGGCGGCGCTGGAAACAGCCGCCCACCCGCACCACACCGAAGCGAACCCGGAGACGGTGAGCCGGGCGATGATGACGACGGCGATCAGGTTGACGACGCCGAACAGCACGACGTTACGGTAGCCCGACATCAGCAGCGGACCGCATACGGCGACGACATAGAGCGAGATGATCACCAGCCCGGCGGGCAACCTGATGCTGTAGGAGAGGTGGTACGGGGCTAGCGTCACCCCGACCGGGCCGTGGACCATGGCCGCGAGCAGCGTTACGGCGATCACGGCCCCGATCACCGCGAAGGGCGCCATCACCTGCTTTCGCCTTCTGGCCGGCTCCGCCGCGATGACGGCCAGGGGGACGAACACGGGCAGCACGACAAACGCGATCAGCAGGTAAGCCCACAGCGCCACCTGGCCGATCCCGCGCGGCACATGACCCTGGAGCCATAGCCAGACGAGTGCCTCGATGAACTGGTGGGCACCGAGCAGGGCGGGGATCCACGCCAGCGCGACGAACTCGCGGCGCCGGCCGATATGGCGGACCGCATCGACGCCGATGGCGCATATCAGCAAGCCGCCGCCGATGTCCGCCTGGGGTGAGAAGCACACGCGGTTCCCTCTCTGGGGTGCGGTGCCAGGGGTTAGGCCCCGGGACGGGTGGCTGGCCGACCACGAGCATACGCGCGAGGGCAGCCGGATCCGCCCGTGGTAAGTTCAGGTTGTTGCTCTGGACCTCGGCGGCTGATGATGTTCGCCGTCTGCGGATACCGCCGAGATGCCGGGAGCACGTGATGCTGGGATTCAGCCAGATAATCCGCCCTCGTGCATCGGTCGCGGCCAGCGCGCCCGGTAACGGGAGCGCCGACGGACACGACCAGCCCGCTACCGGGCGGCGTCAGGCACATTCGCCCTGGGTCATCCGGCCAGCCCGATGACCATCCGCATCCGGTTCGGCCGCGTTAGCCGCCGGGGCCCAGGTTCGGGTCCGGCCGCGAATCATGACGAGAGCCCGGGCTTAACGTGGAGATCAGCATCCGCGACTTCGACGGTCTGGCCGTCGTCGCCCTGCACGGGCAGCTCAGCCTGGCGGAAACCCAGGGCGTCGTGTCCCGCCTGATCACGGCCGTGACGGCCTCCGGGTCACCGGTCATCATGGACCTGGCGCGCCTGGACGGCATCGGCTACAGCGGTTTGTCGGTGCTGCTGAGACTGCGGAAATGGACCCGGCGAAGCGGCGGCGACCTGACGCTGGCCGCTCCCCGGGAGCCGGTCCGCCATCTTCTGGAAGCCACCGGCCTGATCGACGTCTTCTCGGTTTATCCCAGCGTCGAAGAGGCGGCGGAAACGACACGGCGGGCCCGGGCAGGCCCCCCGGCTCCGCCGCCGCTCCATGCCGCCCCGGTTACCCGGTCGGGCTGCCAGCGGCAGGCCGGCCACGACGCCCGTCGCAGTCCGGTCCGGTCATGGCGCGGGCGCGGAGCGTGCCGGCCTCAGCGAGCCGCGCGGGATGCCTGCCGCAGGTGGCGCCCGGGAGGGACCACCACGGCTCGTCACCTCTGATCAGGTGACCTGACGGCAGGCGGGCGTGGCCGTCGCGGTGGCAGCGGCCTCATCCGGTCACGACTACGGAACCGTCATCGTGCCCGCAAGCGCACGGTCACGTACCTCCCGCCCCGGACCCCGGCGGTTCTCATCAGGCCTTTGCGAACCGAGGTTGACATGGCGGCGATTTCCCCAGGAACAGCAGCTGCCGCGGAGTCCGGCCCGGGCCCGCGCATCCCCTCGGCCCGGATGGCCGCGGACCTGGCCGGGATGGATGACGGGGCGCTGCTGGCCCTCGTGCGGCTGTCGCCGCGCGCCAGCGAGCAGCGCGCGGCGGCGTGCGAGCTGCTGATCAGCCGTCACCAGGACCTGGTCCGGTCCTGCGTGCGGCGGTATGTGCGCAGCGCTGAGCCGAAGGAAGACTTGATGCAGGTGGGATACGTCGGCCTGCTCAAGGCGATCAGCAGTTTCGACCCGGCCTTCTGCCGCAGCCTGGCGACCTACGCGCGGCCGTGCATCAGCGGCGAGCTCAAGCGGCACTTCCGTGACAAGCGCTGGCAGGTCCATGTGAGGCGCCCAGTACAGGAACTGGTCCTGGAGGTCCGCGAAGCGACCTGGCGGCTCGCCCAGGAGCTGGGCCGGATGCCGACCGACTCCGACCTGGCCCGGCACCTCGGCGTCAGCGGGGATGACCTGCGGCATGCCCAGCAGGCCGAGGTGGCGTTCCAGTGGAACTCGCTGGACGCCCCGCTGGCCGGCCAGCGGGACACGAGAACTCTGGCTGACTCCCTCGGTACCGAGGATCCGCGGCTGGAGCACATGCTCAGCATGCGCGCGGTCGCCGCGCACTGGGGCGAGCTGGCCCCGCGTGAGCGGGAGATCCTGCTGATGCGCTTTCGCGGCGGCATGACGCAGGCGCAGATCGGCCAGCGGCTCGGCATCTCCCAGATGCAGGTCTCCCGGCGGATCGCCGGGGCGATCGGCTATCTCCGCTCGCACCTGCTCGACCCGGAGGCCACCTACCGGGTTAGGCCGGATGCGGGCCGAGGACGCAGTCCCCGCAGTAGCGGGCGGGCCCGGGAGGCGACAGGCGGTAGATGAGGCAGCAGTTCCGGCGGCGAAAGGCCGCCCCCGGACTCCCCCGGTAGGTGCCGGCCAGGCCCGGGTACCGCAGGGCCGTCGCCGCGGCGCTGGCCGCCGCGGAGGCCAGGTCCGGCCGGGCGGCCGCGATCATGGCCGCGGAGCCGTTGGCGGCCGAGGCGACGTTGCCCCAGAGCACCTGCGGGGAGACCGCCATCGCCGCCACGGCCTCGACGACCTGCCGGACGGGACCGGCCAGGAGGGCCAGGGACGCGGCGGCACCCGCCCCGGCTGCCGACGGCGCCTCCGGGGGCAGGGACAACCGGAACGGGCCGCCGAGGGCAGGGACCCACCGCGCCTGCGCGGTATCGACGGACAGCGACCAGCCGGCCGCGGCGGCGCCGAGGACGGGCGAGAGCAGCCGGGCGCACAGCCCCAGCTGCGTGACTGAGGCTGCGACCCGGAACTCCACGCTCTCGACCGGGCATCCGGCGGCGGCCGCGAGCCGCGCGCGAACCTCGCCGATCTGGGCGGCCAGTGCACCCGGCGCGTTTATCAGCTCGCCGAGAGGCTGCCATGGCGGGCACGCCGCGGAGCCGGTCGGGTGCACCTCCACCGCGAAGTAGGGGCCGAGCGCGGCCAGGCTGCCGAGCAGGTCCGCGGCGGGGATCGTCCGCTCCCTTTCGTCCGGCGGAGGTCGCGGATGATCCGGCGGAGGTCCGTGATCGTCCGGTGGCTGGGCGGAATCAGCTGCCATCGGGGTAGCCGCCGCGGTGCAGGACCATCGGGTAGTGCGGGAGGGTGACCGGCGGGCGGACCGCGGCGCGCCAGTTGTCCGGGTACGGCTGCAGGCCGCCGAACAGGGGCGAGGAGCTCGCCTTCCGGCGCCGTGGCCAGCGGTTCCAGCGCGGCCCGGATCGCGCCGGGCGTCTCGGCGCCGAAGCGGTCCCGCCAGCGCCGCTCGATCGCGGCGGTGAGCTCGTGGTAGCGGTGCTGGGCCCGCTGACCCCGGGAGGTGAGGCGGGCGACCTTGCCGCGGCGGGCGGCCGGGTCCGGTTCCTCGGCCGCCAGGCGCGGCCCGGGTCAGGACGCCGAGCGCCCAGCTGACGGCCTCCTTGGAGATGCCGGCCAGGGACGGGAGATCGCGCAGCCGGGTCCCGTCCGCGGCCCAGCACGCGCAGCGACGGTGGCGTCGGCCGCCAGGGACTGCCCCGCCTCGCTCTCGTACTCGATCGCGAACGACAGCAGGACCCGGGACAGCAGCGCCGGACAGCGGCAGGCGGCCGGGTCGGCCGGGTCCGGCCGGGGCGGCAGGGCGGGAATCTGGCTGAGCAGGGCCGCGCCGCAGGATCGGCAGGCAGTCGGGCAGCCCGGGATCGAGCTGGCCGGACCAGGGCGACGAGGGCATCCCGCAGCCGGGCGACCTGATCCGCGCCGAACCGGTCTCGCCAGCGCTGCTCGACGAGGCGGCAGCAGCGGCAGCCAGGCCTGCGTGCGCCCGCAGGCCGGCCGCGGTGGCGCGCAGGACGGCGTCCGGGCCCGGGCTTGCCCTTGTGGATCTTCCTGGCGGTTCCGTCGATGGTGACGTAGCCCCAGCGCCGCATGCCGTCCAGGTTGGTCCCGGTGCGGGCGCGGGCCAGGAGCTCGCCGCGGTGATGGGCTCCTCGGTGACGTACCGCATGCAGTTCTCCCACATGACCAGCGACATCAGCCAGGACGCCGTCGCCCGGGCCGGACGGGCCGTGGTCGGTGGTGCGGTGCGGGATGACCGTGCTCGGCCTCGTTGTCGAATTCGATCGTGAACGCGACCAGCGCCTGGGACAGCAGGGCCGACAGGGGCAAGGGCCCGTCCTGGGGCGGCTGGGATGGCTGAGGCGCGGACGATCGAGAAGGCGCGGCGCGGCGCGGCCGCGCGGCTGGCCGGGGACCGGAAGCGGGGGCGGCTGAGGGATCACGGGCGGACCGGGGACCGGCGGTCGCCGAGGAATCAGGGGCGGCCCGGGGACCGGCGGAGGCGGTGAGCAGGCCGGCCGTCGGCGGCGCTCGTCGCTGTCCATCTTCCCGCCGGCGTGCGCTTTGCCTCCGGCGTGGGCTCTCGCCGGCGGCGTCCGCGACCTGCCAGCCGGTCCGGGCGAGCAGGTCCTCGGCCTCGCCGGCCTCGAAGAAGGACCTGGCCGGCTCCCCCAGCGCGGTGACCGCGGCCTGGAAACGGGCCCGGATCCCTTCGGCCGGGCGGGACGTGGACACGCTGATGGCCAGCTGGCTGCCGGGCGCGGCGACCTGGCGGAACTGGTCCAGGACGTTCTCCAGGACGGCGGGCTCGAGGTAGACGGCTATCCCTTCGAGCAGGAACAGGCTGGGTTCGCCCGCGTCGAGCCCGGCCTCACGCAGCCGGTCCGCCACCGGGTCCCGGGTGAAGTCGGCTTCGACGAATTGCACCCCGGCCGCGGTGATGCCGAGCCGCTTCAGCCGGGCGAGCTTGTCCCGCTGGGTCGCGGGGTGGTCGACCTCGAACCAGCGGACCCCCGGCTTGGCGTAGCGCAGCGAGCGTCCGTCGTAGCCGGCCGCGCCGACGACGATCTGCCGGACGCCGCGGTCGATGGCACCGGTCACGGTCCGGTCGAAGAACGACGTGCGCGCCGCGAGGTAGTCATGCATCCGGCCCGCCGGGACCGTCAGGCCGTCCACGATGTCGGTGGCCAGCGCCTCGTCAGTGGCGGGATCACCGTAGTCCGTGACGACCCGGGTGAACCCGAGCCGGTGCGCCGCTACCCGGCGGGCCGTAGCAGAAGGACCCCCGTCTTCCATAACGGCTCATTCTGCCACGGCGCTACTGTGGCCAGCATGGCGACAGATTCCGCGCACCGCAGCGTCCGGCTCGAGCGCATCGAGAACGGCACGTTCCTCGTCACGAACGACCGCGGCGGCGAGCTCCGCATCAGCAGCGGAATGAGCGGCAGCACCGACTTCACCCCGGTGGACCTGCTGCTGGCCGGGATCGGCGGCTGCACCGCGATGGACGTCGACACCCTGACGTCGCGCCGCGCCGTACCGGACGCGTTCGAGGTCGCCGTGGACGCGGAGAAAATCCGCGACGAGGCCGGCAACCACCTGACCGGACATCGTGGTGACCTTCCGGGTCAGGTTCCCCGGCGGCGAGGGAGGCGACAAGGCCCGGGCGCTGCTGCCGGACGCCGTCAAGAAGTCGCACGACCGGCTGTGCACGGTGAGCCGGACGGTGGAGCTCGGCACCCCGATCGAGGACCGCATCGAGTCCTAGCCGTGCCAGCGGAACCGCCAGAGCGTGAAGGCGGCTCCGGCGGCAGTCCACAGCCCCAGGTCGAGCAGGTCCCAGGCGGGGAAGGGGCGCACCGCGTAGGTGTTCTGCAGGATCTCGGCCAGCGACTTGACCGGGAACGCGGCGACCAGGCGGGACAGCCAGCCCGGCAGCCCGCTGAAGGTGGGGTCGAAGACGCCGGAGATGATGGCGATCGGCAGGAAGCTGGCGTAGGCGACCGGGCCGGCGGATTCGGCGCTGGTGATGACCGCGCTGATCGCCAGGCCGAGCACGGCGAAGCACACCGTGCCCAGCACCAGGCCGCCGGCCAGGGCCGGCACCTCGCTCGCGCGGGGCGCGGCGCCGAACGCCAGCCAGCCGATCAGCCCGGTGGCGGCGGCGATGAGGATCACGGTGACGACCGTGCTCGCCAGCAGGCCGCCGATGTAGGCCCCCGGCGGCAGCGGCGTGGTCCTGATCCGCTTGAGCACGCCGTCGTGGCGCAGCACCGCGACCTTCGACCCGAGGTTCACGTAGGCGGCCACGATCACGCCGAACGCCAGGATGCCCGGCACGAAGACCGTGGTGTTGGGGATGTGCGTGCCCGGCAGGTGCGAGCCGGCGTTGGCCGCGCCGATCAGCAGCAAGATCATCAGCGGGAAGGCGAAGGTGAACAGCGCGTACTCGGCGCTGCGCCAGAAGCTGCGCTGCTCGAGCAGGGCCTGCCGGGCGGCCAGGCGGATCGTCCTGGTCACGGCGGGTCCCGGGTGAGGCTGAGGTAGGCCTCCTCGAGGCGGGGCGCGGTCACGGCCAGGCCGTCCAGGTCACCGAGGCCGTGCTCGGCAGCCCAGGCCAGCAGGAGCCGCAGGGTCATGGCCGCGTTGCCGGTCTGGCAGACCGACGCGGGCCCGGAGCAGGCCAGCTCGATCCCGTCCGGCGGCGGCACCTGCCCGCGGCGCAGCGCGGCCGGGGTGGTGAAGGAGATGCGGGTGGCCAGCCCGGTCCGGGCGGCGACCTGCGAGATGGTCCCGGCCAGCTCGATGCGGCCCGCCCGCACGATGGCGATCCGGTCGGCCAGGCGCTCGGCCTCGTCGAGGTAGTGCGTGGTGAGCAGGATCGTCTTGCCCAGGCCGCGCAGGTTCTCCAGGGCCGCCCAGCACCGGCGGCGGGCCTCGGGGTCGAAGCCGGTCGTCGGCTCGTCGAGGAAGATCAGGTCGGGATCGCCGGCCAGGGCCAGGGCGAAGTCCAGCCGGCGCCGCTGGCCGCCGGACAGCTTGCGGACCTGGGTGTTCGCGACCTCGCCGAGTTCGACGATCTCGAGCAGCTCGCCGAGCGGGCGGGGCGCCGGGTAGTAGGTCCGCCACAGGCCGATGAGCTCGGCCACCCGGGCCTGCCGGGGAAATCCGCACTCCTGCAGGACCATCCCGACCCGCTCGCGCAGCCGGACCGGCTGGGCCGCCGGGTTGATGCCGAGGACCCTGACCTGGCCGGCCGACGGCACCCGGAAGCCCTCGAGGATCTCCAGGGTGGTGGTCTTGCCCGCGCCGTTGGGGCCGAGCAGGCAGAACACCTCGCCGTAGCGGACGTCGAAATCCACGCCGTGCAGGACCTCGGTGCCGCCGAAACTCATCCGCAGGCCGGCCACCTGGACGGCCGCGTCCCCGGCCAGGCCGGTCATGCGCGGATCACATAGGTAGGGTAAGGCGCGGGCGGATGGGGTGGTGAGGCTGAGGTCGGCGGACGTGTCGTCGCTGCGGATGCTGCGGCGGGCCAGGGACCGGATCGACCGCGAGTACGCGGAGCCGATCGGCATCCCGGCGCTGGCGGCCGGGGCCGGCTACTCGCGTGAGCACTTCATCCGCGCCTTCCGCGCGGCCTACGGGGAAACTCCCGGCCGCTACCGGACCCGGCGGCGGGTCGAGCGGGCCTGCGAGCTGCTCCGCTCGGCCAACCTGACCGTGACCGAGATCTGCCACCTGGTCGGCTTCACCAGCCTCGGCACGTTCAGCGCGCGGTTCGCCGAGATCACCGGCCTCTCCCCCACCGCCTACCGGCGCCAGGCGGCCGAACGGGGTGGCCCGGCGCCCATCCCCGGCTGCTTCGTGCTCATGTACCGGACCGGCCTGCCGGCGGCCAGGGAAGACATCACTTCCTGAGAAGCGCGCCGCCGTCGCCGACCGTACAGTCGCAGCATGATCACAGGAATCTCGATCGTGTCGGTCTGGGTGCTCGACCAGGACGCGGCCAAGGAGTTCTACGAGACCAAGCTCGGCTTCACCGTCACCACCGATGTCACGATGGACAACGGCATGCGCTGGCTGACCGTCCGGCCGCCCGGCAGCCAGGCCCAGGAACTGGTGCTGATGGACCCGCTGCACTCGATGCTGGACGAGGAGACCGCGCAGCAGGTCCGGGCGCTGGTCGCGAAGGGGGCGCTGTCGCCCGGGGTGATGGCGACCACGGACTGCAAGGGCGACTACGACGCGCTGGCCGGGCGCGGCGTCGAGTTCACCCAGGAACCGGCCGAGCGGCCCTACGGGGTCGAGGCCGTCATGCGCGACGACTCGGGCAACTGGTTCAGCTTCACCCAGCGCAAGTTGCTCGGAGGGGCAGGCCTGAGCCTGGCCGCCAATTCCGCACTGCGGAGGGCGAAGGCGGTCCAGCCGGGCGGGGACCGCTCGAGGTAACGGCGGGCGGCGGCGGCCGTGCAGGGGCGCTGCCGCCAGCCCGACAGCCGGCCGCCGCGGATCTCGAAGCAGACCAGGACGCCGCCGGCCCAGCCGTACACGTCGGCGTCGGGGAGGTCGCGCTGGTCCCCGGTGACCTTCTGCTCGGCGGTGATCCAGTCCACGGCCTCGAGCTCGGCCTGCAGCTTCGCGGCGAACTCGAAGGCCAGCGCGGTGGCCGCCGCGGCGCGGCGGCGCGGTCAGGTCCGCGCGCAGCGCCGCCACCGCGGCCTGGTCCCGGTCCAGCACGGCGGCGATGTCCCGGGCCAGCCCGGCCCGCGCTCCGGGTGCGACGCCGCGGACCAGGGCCAGCTCGCGCCCGGTCCCGGCCTGGTGGTCGGCGGCGTGGCCGAGCGGCAGCACCCGGTTCAGCCCGGACACCGCGTCACGGACCTTCTGGCCGCCCAGGTAGGGGCCGAAGTCACCGGGCGCCGGCTGGCGCACCACGGTCAGGCCGGGGGCGCGCGGGGACGCGCTGAGCCGGATCCAGACCTCGGCTTCCTGTCCGCCCGGGCTGCGGTTCCACGGCGGGAGGCGCCGTTCGAGCAGGTTCCGCTCCAGCCAGGCGGCCTCGTGCGCGGAGTCGCACGGCACCGCCTCGACCCGGGCGATCCGGGCCACCATCGGGGCCAGGTGGACCCGGTCGCCGAGGTCGCGCCAGTACGACTGGACCCGGCGGCGCAGGCTGACCGCGCGGCCGATGTACAGGACCCGGCCGGCCTGGTCGCGGAAGCGGTAGACGCCCGGAGTCAGCGGGAGCGCGGCCGCGGCCCGGGCCGCCGGGATGTCCGCGGAGCCCATCACCTGAGCCCACCGCAACCGGGGGGCCGACGTCAAGAGGGCTCGCTGGAGCCGGGGCGGATACCGGGCTCGTTCGGGATAAAAAGGGTCGTGACCGCGAACCCGGGTGCGTCGGTCCGTGCGGCGGTGCATGCGGGACGGGCCCTGCTCTACAGTTTGTCCATGGCGGAATCGGAACCCGGCGGTGAGATCGCCCGCAGCGAGTTGCGCGCCTCGCACGAAGACCGGGACCGGGTGGTCGAACTGCTGCGGGTCTCGGCCGGAGACGGGCGGCTGACCGCGGAGGAACTCGACGAGCGGCTGGAACGGGCCATGACCGCGCGGACCTACGGCGAGCTGTCCCGGCTGGTCGCTGACCTGCCCGTACAGGGCGGGCCGGTGGCGGTCCCGGCCCCGGCGGCGGTGGCCCGGGCCAAGGACGTGGTGCGCATCGACACCCGCAGCGGGCACGTCAAGCGGGTCGACCGCTGGGTCGTGCCGCAGCGGATGGAAGTCAAGGTGACCAGCGGCAGCGTGCTGCTCGACTTCACCCAGGCGCAGATCACGCAGCCCACGCTCAAGCTCGACGTCGACGTGCGCAGCGGGCACGTCCGGCTGCTGACCAGGCCGGGGATCGTGGTGGACGCCGACGAGGTGGTCATCCGCAGCGGCCACGTCCGGGTGAAGTCGCCGTGGAGTCACGACGTCCCGGTCCAGCTGCACATCGAGGTGAGCGGCAAGGTGGGCAGCGGGCACTTCGTGGCCCGGCCGCGGAACCGGAACCTGTGGCAGTGGCTGACCAGGCAGCCCAAGCCGTACGCGATCACCGCGCGCTGACCTTGGATTGAGCGCCGTACCCCGAATCCGGCGGCGCTAAGGTGGGCTGCACTGGTGATGCGAGCTGATGCGGGAGTACGACCGGACAATGCCTACCCGACTGGTGCACCTAGTTGTCGACGCGGCCGACCCCGGCCGGCTGGCCCGGTTCTGGGCCGAGGCGCTGGGCTGGGAGGTAGGCGACGAGGAGCCCGACGAGGTGGACGTGTGGCCGCCGGGCTTCAGCTACCCGGACTCCTCGGCGCTGCCGCTGGTGTTCGTGCCGGTGCCTGAGCCGAAGACCGGCAAGAACCGGGTGCACCTGGACCTGGCCACCGAGTCCCGCAAGCACCACAAGGCCGAGGTGAAGCGGCTGCGGGCCCTGGGCGCGGTGCGCGTCGATATCGGCCAGGGGGACGTCCCGTGGACCGTGCTGGCCGACCCGGAGGGCAACGAGTTCTGCGTGCTGGAGCCGCGGAAGGTCTACCGGGACACCGGGCCGGTCGCCGCGGTGGTCGCCGACTGCGCCGACCCGGCCGCCGTGGCGGCGTTCTGGGCGCTGGCCACCGGCTGGAAGCCCGCGAACTCCACCGATATCGGGGTGTCGCTGCGGTCCCCCGACGGGCTCGGGCCGTTCCTGGAGCTGCTGCCGTCGCTGGACCGCAAGGCCGTCAAGAACCGGATCCACCTGGACGTGGCCCCCTACCAGGACGAGGACCACGCCGCGGCGGTCCGGGCGCTGACCGACGCGGGCGCGGCGCCGATCGACATCGGCCAGGGAGACGTGCCGTGGACCGTGCTGGCCGACCCGGAAGGCAGCGAGTTCTGCGTGTCGTCACCCCGCTGACGCCGTCGTGACGCCCGCCGAGGCCAGGACCCTCGCCGCGATCCAGGCCGAACTGGCCCGGCTGGTCCGCTACGACGACGAGTCGGTCGTGCACCAGGCGTGGATCAGGCAGCGCTATGACCGCGGGGCGGCGGCCAGCTACGCTCCCGCCCGGACGATGGCGGTGCGGACGGCCTGGCACGAGGCCGGCCACGCGGTCGCCGCGCTGGCCGTCGGGGCGCGCTTCAGCTCGGCCAGCATCCGGCACGGCTCGGCCAGCCAGGGCCGGGTGCACGCCATCGGGGGCAGCGGCGACCGCGGGTTCGTCATCGACGCGGCGGGCCAGCTCGCCGAGCAGCTGCGGGACTGGTCCCTGCTAGCCGGTGACGACGAGCTGCGGGCCTGGCTGACGGCCTGGCGCGCCGACGGCGGCGACGCCCGCCGGTTCCGGACCGGGATCGCCGCCCGCTTCGGCGGTGACGAGGTGGCGGCGTGGCGGTACTGCGAGCAGGCGCTGACCCCGCTGCGGCCGCGGATCCGCGAGGTGGCCCGGGCGCTGCTCGTGCACCCGCGGTACCTGCCGTACGCGGTGGTCGCGGCCGTGGCCGACAGCGCCTGACCGGCTTACAAGGACCGGTACCAGTCGGGGAAGCCGTCCAGCGAGCCGAGCACCACCTCGGCGCCCGCGCGCGTCAGGTCCTCGCCGGTGAACGAGCCGGTCGTCACGCCGACCGCCCGGACGCCGGCCTGGACCGCGGCGGCCATGTCCGGCGGGGTGTCGCCGACGTAGGCGATCGCCGCCACGCGCTGCAGCACCTCCGCTTTCTCCGGGCCGTGGACCAGGGTGAACAGCTCGTCGGCGGACAGCCCGACCGCCCGCAGGCTCGGGCCGACCGACACCGGGTGCTTGGCCGTGATGATGATCACCGGCTGGCCCGCGGCCCGCACCGCGGCCAGCGCCTCGTGCGCGCCGGGCAGGATCGTCGTCATCCGCTCGGCCAGCTGCAGGTAGTGCCGCCGGTAGATGCCGGCCGCCGCGTCGATCCGTTCGGGCGGGAACCAGTACGCCAGCTCGTCGTCCAGCTTGATGCCGAGGCGCCGGTCGACCGCGGTCAGGTCGATGGCGGTCCCGGTCTCGCGGCCGACTTCGGCGAACGAGGCCAAGATGGCCGGGCGCGAGTTGATCAGCGTCATGTCCAGGTCGAACCCGATTGGTCCGGGCTGGCCCCGGCCCCGGCCAGCGGCGATGTCCATGATCCCCGACTCTATGTCTTCGCTGCCGCCGGCCGGCCGGGAGCCGTCCGGGCGCTTGTGACGGTGCGGAGCGCGGGGGCCAGCAGCGGCAGCAGCGCGAGGGCCAGGGCGGAGCAGGCGATCGCCAGCATGGCTCCGCGCACGCCGATGCCGCCGGCCAGCACCCCGCCGGTCGCGCTGCCGAGCGGGAAACCGAGCGAGGAGATCGTCATGCGCGCGCCGGCGACACGGCTGAGGACCTCGCGGGGAACGAGTCGCTGCATCAGCGTGCGCTCGAAGACGTAGTACGGTCCCCAGGCGAAGGTGGCCAGGCCGAGCAGGACGGCCGCGACGGCCAGGCCGGGCGCGAGGCACAGCAACGCGAACCAGGGCGCACCGGCGGCGATGACAACGGCGAGCCGCCGGGACGGCGGCAGGCGGCCGGACAGGCCCGGTCCGGCCAGCACGCCGAGCAGCGCCCCGGCCCCGGCAGCCGACACCAGCACGCCGTACCCGGTCGAGCCGGCGTGCAGGAGCGTCCGGGCGTACACCGGGTAGAGCACGGTGGCCACCCCGTCGAAGAAGAGCATGCCGAACCCGCAGGCGGTGATCACGAGCACGGCGGGAAACCGGAGCAGGATCCCGAGGCCCAGCCGGTCGTGTGCAGGTGCGGGCTCGGCCTGGGCTGGCTCGGCCTGGGCTGGCTCGGACAGGGCTGGCTCGGACAGGGCTGGCTCGGACAGGGCTGGCTCGGACGGGTGGTCGAGGGAGGGCAGGCTGAGGCAGATGGCGGTCATGACCGCGAAGCTGCCCGCGTCCAGCAGCAGGGCGAGCGGCGCGCCGACGGTGGCCACGATCAGCCCGGCCGCGGCCGGGCCGGCGATGGCCGCGAGTTCCCAGTTGGCCGAGAGCAGCGAGTTGGCCGCGTCGAGCTGCTCGTCCGCCACCAGGCGCGGTACCAGCGCCGACTCGGCCACCTCGGTCACCGCGGACAGCAGCGCGCTGACCGCGGCGATCCCGTACAGGTCGGCGACGACCAGGTGGTGCTGCCAGAGCAAGACGGGGACGGCCGCGATCAGCAGGCCGCGGGCCGCGTTGTCGGCGGCCAGCAGCAGGCGCGGCCGGGCCCCGTCCAGCAGGCGCCCGGCCACCGGCCCGCTGACGATCCGCGGCAGCCCGAAGCACATCAGGACCACGCCCAGCTGAACCGGCCCGGCGATGCCGAGCACGACCCAGGACAGCGCGACCAGGGTGAAGGCGTCGCCGGCGCGCGAGATCATCATCCCGAGCCAGAACCGGCGGAACGCCTGCTGGCGGAGTACCCGCCGGGCGCCGGTGAGTGTCTGGCGCATTCTTCCGCCTCCCCGGGTTACTGTGCCGTTTATGACGTGGGAGAGCCTGCTGGCCTACTGCCTGGCCAAGCCGGGTGCCTGGCAGGACGAGCCCTGGGAGGGCGACGTCGTGGCCAAGGTCGGCGCCAAGATCTTCGCGTTCCTCGGCTCGGGTGATGCTCCTTCCGTCGGCCTGAAGTGCGGGGCCAGCCGCGAGGCGGCCGACGAGTGGCTGGCGCGGTACCCCGATGACGCCTCGGTGATGGCCTACATCGGCCGGTCCGGGTGGAACACGCTGCGGATCGGCGGCGCGATTCCCGAGGACGAGCTGCTCGAGGCCATTGACGCCTCCTATTCGACTATTGTCAGCAAGCTGCCAAAGAAGGACCGTCCGTAACTATACCGAATTGATGATCTTTATCAAACCGATTATCTTCGGTAATTAATTATTAAAGCCGGCAATTTTAAAGCGCGTGACGAATTTATTAATCAGGGACGGTGAACGCTTCGGTGATGCCGCCGTCGAGCGGCAGCGCGGCCGCGGTGATGAAGCCGGAGTCGTCGCTCGCGAGGAACGCGATGGCCCCGGCCGCCTCCGCCAGCGTGCCGAACCGCCCCATCGGCCAGTGCACCAGGCGCTTGTCCAGCGCGCCCGGGTTGCGCTCGAAGACCGCCCGCTGGCCCGGAGTATCGATCGGCCCGAACAGCACCGCATTGACCCGCACTCCGCTGCGCGCCAGCTGCACGCCGAGGTCCCTGCTCAGCTGCACGACGCCGGCCTTGGCGGCCGCGTATGCCATCTGGGCGGTCGCCGCCCCGATCCCGGCAAGGAAGGACGCGGCGTTGATCACCGAGCCGCCGGCCGGGTCGGTGTCACGAAGCCGCGGAATGCCGTGCTTGCAGGAAAGGAAGATGCTCGTCAGGTTGGCATCGTGCACCCGGCGCCAGGTCTCGAGGCTGGTGTCGAGCGCGGAACGGTCGCCGCGGTCCATCAGCCCCATGTTGTTGTAAATGACATCGAGCCGCCCGTACCTTTGCACGACCTGCGCGTACATCGCCTCGACCTGCGGCTCGTCGGTCAGGTCGGCCTGCACCGCGTGGTCGCCGATGTCGTGCGCGGCCTGGTCGACTCCCACGACCACGGCGCCCTCAGCGGTGAACCGCCCGGCTACCGCCCGGCCGATCTCGCTCGCGGCGCCGTTGATCACACAGACCTTGCCAGCGAGCCGTGACACAGCCACCTCCAGATCGGTCCGGTGCTTCGCCTATGGCCTGGCGGACGGGGATAAAGCCTAGCGGAGCCAGTCCCGTATCCCGTTCGGGATAATGGTTTGGGGTCCCAGGGCCAGGGGAGGTGGGTGGCGTGGTCCAGGAATTCACGCCTCTTCCGAGTATTCCGGTGTCCGCGGGGGCGCTCATTTTCGACCCGGCGGGACGGCTGCTGATCCTCAAGCCGACCTACAAGAGCGGCTGGACCATCCCCGGCGGCGTCATGGAGGCGGACGGGGAGTCCCCGTGGGAAGCATGCCAGCGCGAGGTGCGCGAGGAGACCGGCCTCGAGGTGAGCCGCGGACGACTGGCCGCGATGGATTTCCGCCCGGCCAAGCCGGGCCGGCTGGCCGGTATCCGCTACCTGTTCGACTGCGGCCAGCTGACCGACGAGGCGCTGGCCAACATGAAACTGCAGCCTGAGGAGATCTCCGATTCCCGGCTGGTCCCGCTGCCCGAGGCGTTCACCCTGCTCAGGAAGCCGATCAGGCGCCGGGTGAAGGCGGCTACCCAGGGGCTGACCTACCTGGAGAACGGCCGGCCGGTCTGACCGGCCGGGCCGGGTCAGCGGACGACCAGGCAGAACGGGTGACCGGCGGGATCACGGTAGGCAGTCGAGGACCACCTCCCTGATCCAGCCCATGACACCGCTCACCGGGAGCGCACCGCGGTCACCCGGCCAGCTCGTAACTGAGGCGGACGACACCGGTGCCGAACGACTCCGAGGCGGTCAGGGTGAGGGACTGCTGGCCGTCCGTCTCGCTGAACAGGCGCTGGCCGCTGCCGATCACGACCGGGAAGAGGAGCAGGTCGAGCCGGTCGAGCAGCCCGTGCCTGAGCAGCCAGCGGACCAGGGTCGAGCTGCCGCTCATGCCGATGCCCCCGCCGGGCTGCTGCTTCAGCTCGCGGATCTGGCTGGCGATCTCCTCCTCGGTGCCGTTGATCAGCGTGGAGTTCTGCCAGTCGGCGGAGCCGAGCGTGGTGGAGACGACATACTTCGGGGTGCCGTTCATCTGATCGGCCACTCCGCCGGACTGGCCCCCGAACGCGGCGGCGAAGCCGTCGTAGGTCGTCCGGCCGAGCAGCATGGCATCGTTGACCGCCATCAGGGCGCCGACGGCCGCCCCCACCTGATCGTCGTAATACGGACCGGTCCACTTATCCGGCGCCTCCACCACGCCGTCCAGGGAGATGAACAGTCCGGCGGCGATCTTCCGCATGATCATTGTCCTTTCGGTGACAGGACCTGGCTGAGCCAGGATTCCCAGGCGAGCTGAGCCCCGGCCGGGTCGGCTTCGGAGGCGAAGAGTTTGCCGTCCGCGACCAGCGGCCTGCCGAAGCCGCGTATAAAGCGGTAGAGCGCGTCCGGTGTCCGTATCCCGATCGTGGCAGCGTTGGCGAAGTAGACGACGCCGTCCTGCCGGGCGGTACCACCGGCGGTGACGCTCACCCGGTCGCCGCGGCCCGCGGATCCGGGCAGGCCGAGCGAGCGGAAGATCGCCGCCTGGTCGCTAGCCCAGGTCGTGCCAGCCGGGCCGGACGCCGTGACCGGCAGGGCGCGGCGGCCGGCGAAGTAGGTGAGGTACTCGGCCAGGGTGTGGAAGTACAGCGCGCCGCCCAGCTTCATCGCCTCGTACTCATCCGCCCAGTCGTCGCCGGGCAGGAAGCCGGTCGAGACGTTCCGCAGCACCGTGCTGCCGCCCTCCCGGCCCTCGATGAGGAAGTCGAAGGCAATGAACCGCCCGTCGGGTGCCTCGCCGCTGCGGTAAGCGAGCCGGCGGGCGGGATCCCAGGCGGTCACGGCGGATTCCATCGTGTACTCGTCCATGGTGGTGCGGACGGTGCCGTCGGCACCGGGCTGCACGTCGGTCCGGCCCATGAACCAGGAGTCGATGCCGGGGCCAGTCGCGATCGCGGCCCAGACCTCCTCCGGGGTGGCCGGCACCTCGGCCTCGGAGTGTTCTTCGAACGGATGGCCCATCAGTCCTCCCCGGGTCCGGCGGCCGTCGTGATGACGGCCGGGTGGACGGCGATGACGAGACGGTGCTCGCGGCCGCCCTCGGCGTGCTCGTCGTGGTACTTCGCGACGAGCGAGGTCACCGTCTGCATCAGCTCGCCGGTGAAGGCGGCGCGATCGGCCGCGGAGGCGAAGCGGATCTGCCCGTCCAGCGCGAAGGTGGCCAGTCTCTTCTGCGCCCGGGCAGCCCCGGTGATCAGGTCGCCGACGTCCCGGACGAGCTGCGCGGCCAGGGCGAGCAGCCAGCGGGCGGAGAGGCGGTCGGGGGCGCGGGCCGGGTCGGGAGCCACGGCGGCCAGCGCCGACGGCGAGATCACGTACGAGGCGGCCGAAGCCCGGACCAGCCGCTCGGTCACGTTCCCCTTGCGGCGCTCCTCGACCAGCTCGACCAGTCCGTGCCGCTCCAGGGTTCGCAGATGGTAGTTGACTTTCTGCCGGGGAAGGCCGGAAGCGGCCGCGAGCATGGCGGCTGACCTGGGCTCGGCCAGCTGAGCCAGCAGCCGCGCCCGGACCGGCTCCAGCGCGGCCTCGGCCGCGGCCGCGTCGGCGATCACTGCCACATCGATCATGGAATTAGCCTGCCATCCGACAAACTTTCTTGTCAAGAAAAATTTTATTGTCGGTAAGGGACGGGCGCAGGAGAGCGTGGGCGCTGGCAGCCGGAGCGGGGCGGGTGGAGCGGGGCGGGTGGAGCGGGGCGGGTGGAGCGGCCCTGGCCTGGTCGCGCGCCAGGACCGTCACCGTCCCCAGAGGGGTCTCGCCGGGGACGGCTGCCCTGGCGGCTTCGGTCAGGTCATCACTTGGCCAGGTTGTGCTGGAGTTCGTTACGGAACTCCTGGAACTGGGCCGCGCTGGAGGTGAACTTGGTCTCGCCGGTCTTCGGGTTGACGGTGACGAAGTACACCCAGGTCCCGGTGGCCGGGTGCAGCACGGCGTTGATGGCCGCGGCACCCGGGTTGTCGATCGGGCCGGGGGTCAGGCCCTTGTACTTGTAGGTGTTGTACGGCGAGGTGCTGGTGAGCTGCTTGTTATTAGCGATGATGCCGTAGGTGTTCAGGCCGTACAGCACGGTGCTGTCGAGCTCGAGCGGGATGCCCTGCTTCAGCCGGTTGTCGATCACCCGGGCGATCTTCGGGTAGTCCGAGAGCCGGCCGCCTTCGGCCTGGACCAGGCTGGCCATCACGATAACCTGGGCTGGCGTGAGCCCTACGTGCTGGGCGGCCGTGTCCAGGCCCAGGTTGGCGGCCTCGGTGTTGAACCGCTTGACCATGTCCTTGAGGACCCCGGCGGCGGTCTCGTGCGGGATCACATCGTAGGTCGCGGGGAACAGGTAGCCCTCGGGCTTGCCCTTGGCGAAGGAGGGCAGGCCGAGCGAGGCCGGGTCCTTGAGCGCCTTGGCGTAGGCGCTGGCCGCGATACCGGACTTGGACCCCAGGTAGGCGACGATCTGGCTCAGCCGCCAGCCCTCCGGGATGGTCACCTTGACCTGGACCATGTTGGCCGGGTTGACCAGCAGCGCGTAGGCCAGGGAGGCCTTCATGTGCTCGTGCATCCCGTAGAAACCGGGCAGCAGCCCGTTCCCGCTGGTGCTGTGCTCGGCCGCCAGCACGAACGCGCGCTCGCTGGCCACCACGCCCAGCTTCGCCAGCTTCGGCGCGATGCTGGTCGGCGAGTCACCTGAGGTGACCTGGAAAGTGACCGAGCCAGTACCATCCCCGGCGTAGTCGGCCGGGTGGTACTTGTTCATGTACAGGTGGTAGCCGTAGGCGCCGGCGATCGCCAGCGGGACGATGATGACCAGCAGCGCGGCCAGCGGCGCGATCCAGCGGAACCGGCGCCGGCGGCGGCCGCCGTCCCGCGGCGGGCGCCCGTCGTCGCGGCGCCGGCGGCGGCTGGGCCGTTCTTCCTCTTCTTCTCTCCTCTTCCTCGTACTCGGCGTCGGCGTATTCGTCGCTGTAACCGCCGTCGCCGAAGCCGGGCATGAACCGGCCGGGCTCCTCGTCGCCGTACTCGCCGCCGCCCGGATACAGGCCCGGGCCTGGCTCGGAGTACGGGCCGGGCTCGCCGTACTGGCCGCGTTCGTCGTACCGCCCGCGTTCGTCGTACCCGTCGCCGGGGGTGTGGCTGGCCTGCACGGGCGGGCCGGGGCGCCACGGCTGGGCCGCTCCGGGGCGGGAAGGCGGCGGCGCCGGGCGTCCGGGCGGGTTCCCCGGCGACGGGTAGGGATCGCCTGGGCGCCAGGCACCCTGGTCGGGGAGCCGGCGGAACCCCTGAGAGCCGTAAGGTGCCTGAGGTCCGTGGGGCATGCGCTGACCTTGGGGCGGTGGCATCGGCTGACCGTGGGCCGGTGGGCGCGGGTCCAGCGGCATACGCGGATCCAGCGGGTCCTGCGGCCGAGGCTGGCCCTGGGGCGCGGGCCGGCCAGGAGGAATGGGCTGGCCCGGGCCCCGCGGGCCGCGCGGGGGCGGCATGTTACGGGAGTCCTGAGGGCCGCGCGCGTGCCGCGGGCGCGGGTTCTGCGGCGGCCGCGGGTCCTGCCGCCAGCCGCCTTCGTCCTGGCTCACGCGCTCGCCCCGTGATCGGAGGCGGCCACGCCGACGAGCTGGCCGGCCGGGCGGCCGGTGGCACGCTCGGTGTCCAGGGCGGCTTGCAGCAAGATGGCGGCGGCCGCGGCGTCGATGACCTGGCGGCGGGCGCGGGAATCTTTCCCGCCGCGGCGCAGCGCGCCGTGCGCCTCGGTGGTGGTGAACCGCTCGTCGACCAGCCGGACCGGGACCGGTGCCACGCGGCCGGCCAGGTCCGCGGCGAACTCCCGGGCGCCGGCCGCGGCGGGGCCCTCCCGGCCGGACAGCGACACCGGCAGGCCCACGATGACCTCGATCGCCTCTTCAGCGGCGGCCAGCTTCGCGAGCTCGGCCCGGGCCTGCCCGGCGAGCGCACTGGTTCCGGACCGCAGCACGGTCAGCGGGACAGCGAGGACGCCGCCCGGGTCGCTGCGCGCGACCCCGATGCGAACCGAACCTACATCCACGGCGAGCCGCACCCCCTGCCTGAACGGAAGCTGGCTCACCGGGACGGCCCCAGGCCAGGCCCGGGATGGACGCGACCCGGAATTACGGACCCCGGAAGGTCGCATGAGCATGCCAATACGTTACCTACCGGACTCGAGTCTGTCCCGCGATGTCCCGCAAAGCCCCACGAACGGCGTCAAACGCCTCATCTACGGCACCGGGCTGGGTGCCGCCGCCCTGGGCGACGTCCGGCTTACCGCCGCCGTTGCCGCCGAGGGCCCGGGCCGCCACCCCGACCAGCGAGCCCGCCGCCAGCCCGAATCCGCGGCCGGCCTCGTTGACCGCGATGACCACCACCGGCTTGTCCGCGGGCACCCCGGCGACCGCCACCACCGCGGGCTGCGAGCGCGGCACCCGGCCGCGCACGTCGAGGGCGAGCTTGCGGATGTCGTCGGCTTCGGTCCCGTCCGGCACCCGGTGCGCGACCAGGGCCAGCCCGCTGATGTCCTCCGCGCTGGCCGCGATGTCCCCGGCCGACTCGAGCAGCCGCGCCGCGCGCAGCCGCTGCAGCTCGCGCTCGGCGTCCCTGAGCCGGGTCACCACGCCGGAGATGCGCTCGGGCAGCTGCTCGCGCGGCACCTTGAACTGCTCGCTGAGCTGGCTGACGAGCGTGCTCTCGCGGGCCAGGAAGCGGAATGCGTCGATGCCCACCAGCGCCTCGATCCGGCGCACGCCGGACCCGATGGAGGCCTCGCCGAGCACCTTGATCAGGCCGAGCTGGCCGGACCTGGCCACGTGGGTGCCGCCGCACAGCTCGCGGGAGTAGTCACCGACCTCGACCACCCGGACCCGGTCACCGTACTTCTCGCCGAACAGCGCCAGCGCGCCCAGCTCGCGCGCTTCTTCCTGCGAGGTGTAGAACGCGTGCACGTCCAGGTCGTTGACCAGGATCTCGTTGACCTCGTCCTCGGTGTCGCGCAGGACGGCCAGGGGCACCGCGCCCTGGGCGGTGAAGTCGAACCGCAGGCGCCCCGGGGCGTTCTCCGAGCCCGCCTGCGCCGCCGACTCCCCCAGCGCGCCGCGCAGCGCCCGGTGCACCAGGTGGGTCGCGGTGTGCGAGCGGGACAACGCGCGGCGGCGCTCGATGTCGATCTGCGCGTGCGCGGACGCGCCGACCGTGACCTCGCCGGAGGTGACCGTGCCGCGGTGCACGATCAGGCCGGGCAGCGGGGTCTGCGCGTCGCGGACCGCGATCTCGCCGCCGTCCACGGTGATCGTGCCCTCGTCGGCGAGCTGGCCGCCGCCTTCGGCGTAGAACGGGGTGCGATCGAGTACTACGTCGACCTCGGTGCCCGCGCCCGCCGACGGTACCGGCACGCCGTCCACCAGCAGGCCCAGGATGGCGGCCTCGCCGGAGATCTGGTCGTAGCCGGTGAAGCTGACCGCACCGGACCGGTCGAGCAGTTCCGCGAACGCGGAGATGTCCGTGTTGCCGGTCTTCTTTTCGGCCGCGTCCCGCTTGGCGCGGCCCCGCTGCTCGGCCATGAGCCGGCGGAAACCCTCCTCGTCGACGGCCAGGCCCTGCTCGGCCGCCATCTCCAGGGTCAGGTCGATCGGGAAGCCGTAGGTGTCGTGCAGCTGGAACGCCTGCTCGCCGGACAGCGCGGTCGAGCCGCGGCGCCGGTTCTCCTCCACCGAGGCATCGAAGATCGCGGTGCCGGTGCGCAGCGTGCTGGCGAACGCCGACTCCTCCCCGTCGATGACCGCGTGGATGTTGACCGCGATGCGGCTCAGCTCCGGGTACAGCCCCGCCATCGCGTCGAGGGCGGCCGAGGTGAGCTCGTGCATGAACCGCTCCCCCGTCGCCGGGGTCGCGCCCGCGCCGCCGCGCTGGCCGCCGGCCAGCAGGCGCAGGTTCCTGATGCTGCGCCGGACGATGCGCCGAAGCACGTAGCCGCGGCCCTCGTTGCCGGGCAGCACGCCGTCCCCGATCAGCATGACCGCGCTGCGCACGTGGTCGGCGATGACCCGCAGGGCCACGTCGGTGCGCTGGTCGCGGCCGTACCGCTGCTCGGTGAGCTCGGCCGCCCGGTCGAGGATCTTCCAGGTGGTATCGATCTCGTACAGGTTGTCGACGCCCTGCAGGATGGACGCCATCCGCTCGAGGCCCATGCCGGTGTCGACGTTCTTGGAGGGCAGCAGGCCCTCGATGTCGAAGTCGTCCTTGGCCCGGACCTTGCTCAGGCTGTCCTGCATGAAGACCAGGTTCCAGACCTCGAGGAACCGGTCCTCGTCCGCCTCCGGGCCGCCGTCACGGCCGTATTCGGGGCCGCGGTCGTAGTAGATCTCCGAGCACGGGCCGCCAGGTCCCGGCACGCCCATATGCCAGTAGTTGTCGGCCAGGCCGCGATGCTGGATCCGGTCCGGCGACACGCCGATCTGGTCCCGCCAGATCGCGTACGCCTCGTCGTCGCCGTGCAGGACGGTGGCCCACAGCTTGTCCTCCGGGAAACCGAACCCGCCGTCGGCCTCGGAGTTGGTCAGCAGCTCCCAGGCGTACCTGATCGCGCCTTCCTTGAAGTAGTCACCGAACGACCAGTTGCCCAGCATCTGGAAGAACGTGGCGTGCCTGGTGGTCTTGCCGACCTCTTCGATGTCCAGCGTCCGCACGCACTTCTGCACGTCGGCGGCGCGCTTGTACGGCGGCGTGCGCTGGCCGAGCAGGTACGGCTTGAACGGCTGCATGCCCGCGATGACGAACAGCACCGTGGGGTCGTCGGCGACCAGGGAGGCCGAGGGCACGATCGTGTGCCCCTGCTGCTCGAAGTACGCAAGGAAGCGGCGGGCGATCTCGGCCGACTCCATCAGTGGCCATCCTCTGGTTCGTGGTCGGTTGGGCGGTCTCGGTCTGCAGAGAGGGTAGAGCCTGCGGGCGCGGGATGCGCAAGCCGGTAGAGCTCCATGCCCTCCCGGACGTCACGGGTGAAGCGGTAGCTCTCCCGGGCCAGGGCGATCGCGCCCCGCCGGGCGCGCCGTCCGGTGACCCGGGCCCGGGCGCCCGCCCGCGCGAGCTCGAGCGTGCCCTCGAGCCTGCGCTCGGGAGCGAGGCGGCCCGGGGTCAGGGTCGCAGACAGGCGCCGCCCGGCCGCGGAGACACGCCGGTAGCCGTAGATGCCGGTCACGGCCCCGGCAGTGAGCCAGAAACCCCTGCGGATCATCGCGCGGCCTTCCCTCGGGTGAGCTCGCCGCGTTCGGTGCGGCCGTTCTCGATCACGGTGGCGGGCAGGGCGCGCCGGCGCTGGCTTCGCCCGTTGCGCCGGCTGACGGCGTGGCGCACTCCGTAGGCCAGCGCGCCTATCCGGCCGACGGGGCCGCCGGCGATGGTGCGGCCGAGGCCGGCGAGGGCGGTGACCTGGCCGGCGAGTTCGGTCATGCCGGTGCCGAGCTCGTCCATGCTGGCCGTGACCGATTCGGTGCGGTCGAGCTGGCGGCCCGCGCGGTCCACCGCGGCCTGCGCCCCGTCCACCGCGGCCTGCGCGCGCGTCAGCAGGACGTCGCCGCGCTCGCGGACGTCGGCGACCAGCTTGCTGCTCTCCGAGAGCAGGCGGCCCAGCCGGAACAGCACGAACACGCCGACGCAGACCAGCAGGGCCCAGAACACAGCGGCGATCAGCGCGGCGAGCTCGGCCGCGTTCATGCCGGGACCGTCCTGGTGCTCATGCCTGCTCCTTCTCGGTCTTGCTCCCGGTGCTGTTCCCGGGCTTGTCCTCGGTCTTGTGGGCTGGCCTGTCCTCGGTCTTGCTCCCGGGCTTGGCCCCGGGCCGGTTGCCAGGCCCGTCCTCGGCTTGGCTCGAGGATGGCCCGGATGCGCTCGGCGCGCTCCGTGACCCGGGCCTCCAGGCCATGCCGCGACGGCTCGTAGTACCGGCGGCCCGCCACCGGATCCGGTGCGTAGCGCTGCGGGACGATGCCGTCGGCGAAGTCGTGCGGGTACAGGTAGCCCTGGCCGTGGCCCACCTTGCCCGCACCAGGATAGTGCGCGTCGCGCAGGTGCGCGGGCACCGTCCCGATTAGGCCGTTCCGCACGTCGGCCTCGGCCGCCCCGATGGCCTTGATCACCGCGTTGGACTTGGGCGCCAGCGCGATGTGGATCACCGCCTGGGCCAGGTTGATCCGCGCCTCGGGGAGCCCGACGAACTCCACCGCCTGCGCGGCCGCGATCGCGGTCTGCAGTGCGGTCGGGTCGGCCATCCCGACGTCCTCGCTGGCGTGCACGATGAGCCGCCGGGCGATGAACCGCGGGTCCTCCCCCGCCGCGATCATCCGGGCCATGTAGTGCAGGGCCGCATCCGCGTCGCTGCCCCGCATGGACTTGATGAACGCGCTGATCACGTCGTAGTGCTGGTCACCGTCGCGGTCGTAGCGGACCGCGGCCCGGTCCACCGCGCGCTCCAGCGTCTCGACGTCGATGGCGCTTTGGCCCAGCGCGGCCGCCTCCAGGTAGGTCAGCGTGCGGCGGGCGTCGCCGCCGGCCAGCCTGATGAGGTGCTCGACCGCCTCGTCGTCGATGGTGACGGTCCCGCCGAGGCCGCGCGGCTCCGGCTCGGCCAGCGCGCGGCGGATGACCTCGCGCACGTCGTCGTCGGACAGCGGCTGCAAGGTGAGCAGCAGCGACCGGGACAGCAGCGGGGAAACCACGGAGAAGAACGGATTCTCCGTGGTCGCGCCGATGAACGACACCCAGCGGTTCTCCACCGCGGGCAGCAGCGCGTCCTGCTGGGTCTTGGAAAACCGGTGCACCTCGTCGACGAACAGCACGGTCTGGGCGTTGTGCATGCCCAGCGCCCGGCGGGCCGCGTCCACGGCGGCACGGACATCCTTGACCCCGGCGCTGACCGCGGAGAGCTCCGTGAAGCGGCGCTTGGTCACCTGGCTGACTACGTAGGCCAGCGTGGTCTTACCGGTGCCGGGCGGGCCCCAGAGCAGCAGCGACATCGGGGCGTCGTTGTCCACCAGCTTGCGGAACGGCGTGCCCGCCCCGGTCAGGTGGCGCTGCCCGATCACCTCGTCCAGGGTGCGCGGCCGCATCCGGACGGCGAGCGGCGCGCCCGCGCTGGCGGCGGCGTCTTCCGCGTCATCGAACAGGCTCGCGGACTGCCCGTCCTCACTCATGGCTCTGGCCATCCTCAGACCCTATATGGGCCCGCAAGGCGAGTTATCCACAGAATGACGATGGCGTTCGGAGTTATCCACAGGTTTCGGGCGGTGGTAGCGGGACGGCGGGGCGCCGTGCAGCCTGAGCACCATGCCGACCGATATCCCGCCGCAAGCCCGCGAACTGCTGGTGGCGCAGAGCAAGATCATTGCTAGCCGTCAAGGTTCGGCAGCTGGCGTCGACCCGCGGGTGATGCGCGGCCGGGCAAGAAGCGGTCGCTGGCAGCGACTGCAGCGGGGCGTGTACGCCGCCTTTTCCGGCGATCCCGCCCGTGAGACAGTGCTCTGGGCCGCGCTGCTCCGCGCCGGACCCGATGCCGTTCTCAGCCATCAGACGGCGGCCGAGCGACATGGCCTGATCGACGCGCCCTCCTCGCTGATCACGGTCACCGTCCCCGCATCGAAGCGCCCGGCGCGTGCGAAGATACCCGGCGTCCTCATCCACCGGTCAGATGCAATCCTGCGGAGCAGGCACCCGGCCATGCTCCCGCCGTGCACACGAGTTGAGGACACGGTGCTTGACCTTATCCAGATCGCGCCGACCTTTGATGACGCCTACGAATGGATCTGCCGGGCCATCGGCCGCAGGCGTACCACCACGGATCGGATCCGTCAGGCGATGGATGCTCGCAAGAAGATGCGTTGGCGCCGGGAGATCGCCTTGGCACTCGGCGACGCCGGGGATGGGGCGTTGTCCCTGCTTGAGTACCGCTACATCCACCGGGTCGAGCGTCCGCACGGACTGCCTGCCGCGACTCGGCAGGCAAGGATCAGGCAGGGTGCGGGCAACAGATATCTCGACAATCTCTTCGAGGAGTACGGCGTGTGCGTGGAACTCGACGGTACTGCCGCGCATCCCGAGGACGAGCAGTGGCGTGACAAGCGCCGCGACAATGCCAACCTTTTCGGCGACATCGTCACCCTCCGGTTCGGCTTCCCCGAACTCGGCGATCGCCGGTGCGAGAGCGCAACTTACGTCGCGGCGGTCCTGCGCCGACGAGGCTGGACCGGAACTGCGCATCCCTGTCATCGCCCCGCGTGTCCCATCGGCGGGGCAACTTCATGATCGCGGGCAGTTCCGGTCGAAGGATTGCCGTAACTGCCCGCGATCATGAAGTAGGGCCAGGCGGCGGGGTCTACGAGGCTGGTGGGGGCGGGGGGTTGGCTGGGCTTGTGAGGCTGGTGGGGGCGACTGGAGCCGGCGGGGTCTGTGAGGACCCAGAGGACGCGGGGGACGCGGGGGTGGCGTCGATGCCGGCTTCCTTGCGCTGGGCGGGGGTGATGGGGGTGGGGGCGCCGGTGAGGGGGTCGAGGCCGGAGGCCGCCTTGGGGAAGGCGATGACGTCGCGGATGCTGGCCGCCCCGGCGAGCAGCATCACAACACGGTCCCAGCCGAACGCGATGCCGCCGTGCGGCGGCGGCCCGTACTTGAACGCGTCCAGCAGGAAGCCGAACTGGGAGCGGGCCTCGGCGGCCGTCAGGCCGATCACGTCGAAGACCGCCTGCTGCATGGCGGACTTGTGGATACGGATCGACCCGCCGCCGATCTCGTAGCCGTTGCACACGATGTCGTACGCGTCGGCCAGCGCCCCGCCGGGCTCGGCGGTGAACTTGTCGGCCCATTCGGGCAGCGGCGCGGTGAAGGGGTGGTGCACCGAGGTCCAGGCACCCTCGGCGTTCTCCTCGAACATGGGGGCGTCGACCACCCACAGGAACGACCAGGCGGATTCGTCGATCAGGCCGCACCGCTGGCCGATCTCCAGCCGGGCCGCGCCGAGCAGCTCGCGGGACGCGTGGGCCGCCCCGGCAGCGAAGAACACCGCGTCGCCCGGCGCTGCCCCCGTCGCCGCGGCGAGGCCCGACCGCTCGGCGTCGGACAGGTTCTTGGCCACCGGCCCGGTGATCTCACCGGTCTCGCCGATGACCGCGTAGGCGAGGCCGCGGGCGCCGCGGGAGCGCGCCCATTCCTGCCAGCCGTCGAACTCGCGCCGGGACTGCGAGCCGCCGCCCGGCATCACCACGGCGCCGACGTACTGCGCCTGGAACACCCGGAACTCCGTGCCGGCGAAGTACTCGGTCAGGTCGGTGAGCTCGCAGCCGAAGCGCAGGTCGGGCTTGTCCGAGCCGTACCGCGCCAGCGCGTCGGCGTAGGTCATCCGGGGCAGCGGGGTGGGCACCTGGTAGCCGGCCAGCTCGGACCACAGCCTGGTCACGATGTCCTCGGCCACGGTGATGATGTCGTCGCGGGTGACGAACGACATCTCGATGTCGATCTGGGTGAACTCAGGCTGCCGGTCCTTGCGGAAGTCCTCGTCCCGGAAGCAGCGGGCCAGCTGGTAGTACCGCTCCAGGCCGCCGACCATGAGCAGCTGCTTGAACAGCTGCGGTGACTGCGGCAGCGCGTACCAGTTGCCGGGCCGGAGCCGGACCGGGACCAGGAAGTCGCGCGCGCCCTCGGGGGTGGACCGGGTCAGGTAGGGCGTCTCGACGTTCACGAACCGGTGCTCGCGCATCACGTCGGAGAGTAGGTAAGCGGCCTGCGACCGGGCCCGCAGGGCCCGCGCGGTGTCGTCCCGCCTGATGTCCAGGTAGCGGTACTTGAGCCGGACGTCCTCGCTGACCTCGGCGGAGCCCTCGACCGGGAAGGGCAGCGGCTCGGCCTCGCTGAGCACCTCCACCTCGTCCGCCGCGACCTCGATCTCGCCGGTGGGCAGGTCGGGGTTCTCGTTCCCCGCGGGCCGCTGCCGGACCGTGCCGGTGACCAGCACGCAGAACTCGGCCCGGAGGTCGTGGGCGGCCGCTTCCTCGCTGCGCCACACCACCTGCACCACGCCGCTCGCGTCGCGCAGGTCGATGAAGACCACGCCGCCGTGGTCCCGGCGCCGCGCCACCCAGCCGGACAGCACCACCTTCTCACCGGCGTGCGCCGTCCGCAGCGTTCCCGCCTCATGGGTGCGGATCATCGGGCTGTGCCCCTCTCACTCAATCTCTCAAAGGATCTTTCTACCGAACGGGCGGGGTTACCCGCCCCGGTACCCGGTCACAGTCCCCGGCTGGGACCCGCCTGCGGGGTAAGGTCAGCCAGGAACGGATTGGCCCGGCGTTCGGCGCCGATCGTGGTCTGCGGCCCGTGCCCGGACAGCACCACGGTCTCGTCCGGCAGGGTCAGGCAGACTCGCGCCAGGCTGCGCAGGATCGTGGGATAGTCCCCGCCGGGAAGGTCGGTACGCCCGATCGACCCCGCGAACAGCAGGTCACCCGAGAACAATACGTCAACGTCGATTTTGCTTTTACCTTGCGCTGTAACCGGCGTCCCGGTCGGCAGCCGGAATGTCACCGAACCCTCGGTATGCCCGGGCGCGTGGTCTACGACTATCTCGAGTCCCACGAGGTTCAGGGTCATCCCGTCGGACAGTTCTTTTACGTCGTCAGGTTCGGTGAATTCCAGGCCCCCGAACAGTTGCTGTCCCGCGCCGAGGGACAAGCCCTTGGCCGGATCGCTGAGCAATGCGCGGTCGTCCGGGTGGATGTAGGCCGGGATGCCTTTCGCGCCGCACACCGGGGCGACCGACCAGATGTGATCGATATGGCCGTGCGTGAGCAGGACGGCGGCGGGCCTGAGCCGGTGCTCGGCCAGGATCTCGTTGATCCCGCCTTCGGCGTCCTGGCCCGGGTCGATGATCACGCACTCCTCGCCGGGCGCGGACGCAACTACATAACAGTTGGCGGCGAATGAGCCGGCCGGGAACCCTGCGACGAGCACAAGCGTCCTTCCTCACGATACGGTGTCTCAGGTTACCGGACCCGCATGGCCGCGAACCGATAACGATGGGTACCAGTCCAGGCATCTGGCAGGTACGATTCGCGAACGATCGCGAATATTGCGGGGCCCGGGAGGCTCCCGGGGCTTCGGGAGGCCCTGAGGCACTGCCCATGTTTCGGGATCAGCGGTATGCACCGGGTTTGTCGGCCTGCCTCCCGTGGATACCAGTGGTACCGAATAGTGCGACAGGCCAAGGAGGACGCGACCGGTGGCGGGTAAGAGCGAGCGCCAGCGCAGGCAAGCCAGGGAGAAGTTCCGCCGCCAGCAGGAGCTGCGGATGGCCCGGCAGCGGCAGCTCAGGAAGCGCTGGCTGATCGGCGGCAGCGCCGTCCTCGCCGTGGCGCTCATCGCGTCCCTGCTCGCGGTGTTCCTCCCCGGGGGCGGCACCAAGAAGGCGACCGCCACGCCGAGCAAGTCGCCGAGCGCTTCCGCTAGCGCTAGCACCACCGCGGCCGCCGTGGCCGAGCCCGCGCATCACTGCAGCTACACGTCGGCCACGCCAGCCGCCAAGAAGGTGAGCCTGCCGCCGGCCACGCCCGACTACGCCGCCAGCTACCAGGCGACGATCAACACCAGCCTGGGCAAGATCACCTTCAACCTGCTCAACAGCAAGGCCACGTGCACCGTCAACTCGTTCGTCCACCTGGCCCAGGCGGGCTACTTCGACAACACCCAGTGCCACCGGGTGGTGAACAGCGGCATCTACGTGCTGCAGTGCGGGGATCCGTACGCGACGGCCAGCGCCAAGCTGAGCTGCAGCACGACTAGCAAGATCGGGACCGGCACTCCGGGTTACGATTTCGCCAGTGAGAACCTCACCGGTGCCAAATACCCGACGGGAACGGTGGCGATGGCGAATGAGGGCACGCCGACCAGTAACGGCAGCCAGTTCTTCATCGTGTTCAAGGACAGCACGTCGGGGCTCAACACTTCGTCGGGTCCGGCGTATACACCGTTCGCCACGGTGTCATCCGGTATCGGTATCGTCCAGAATGTGGCTAAGGATGGATATTCGTGTCAGTATGCACAGGCGGGCGGCGGCGTCCCCAAGAAGAAGGTCGTCATTGACAGCGTGACGATCAAGAAAACCTGACGCGAGCACGACACAGCAGGAGGTTCGCCGTGACCACCGCCAACCATCCGTGGGGCCGGGTTGACGCTGACGGAACGGTCTATGTCCGGACCGCCGACGGCGAGCGGGTGATCGGCTCGTGGCAGGCGGGGAGCCCGGAGGAGGCAATCGCCTTCTTCACGCGCAAGTACGAGTCGCTGGAGACCGAGGTAGTCCTGCTCGAGCAGCGGATCGCCTCGACCGACATGGCGCCCGCGCAGGCCTCCGCCAGCGTCCAGCGCCTGGTCCGGAGCATCTCCGAGGCCAACGCGCTCGGTGACCTCGACGGGCTCCGGACCCGGCTGGAACGGCTGACCGAGGACGTCGGCCACCGCCGCGAGGAGGCCAAGGCCGCCCGCGAGCAGGCGCGGGTGCAGGCCAAGGAGATCAAGGAGCGGATCGTCGTCGAGGCCGAGCAGATCGCGGCCGAGGCCACCCACTGGAAGAGCAGCGGCGAGCGGATGCGCGAACTGCTCGAGGAGTGGAAGGCGGCGCCGCACGCCGACCGCGCGGCCGAGGCCGTGCTATGGAAGCGGCTGTCCGCGGCGCGCAACACGTTCACCAAACGGCGCAAGGCGTACTTCGCCAACCTCGAAGCCGAGCGCGAGGACGTCAAGGCACGCAAGGAAAAGCTGTGCGCCGACGCCGAGGAGCTGTCCTCCTCGACCGAATGGGGCCCCACCACCAGCGCGTTCCGCGAGCTGATGCAGCAGTGGAAGGCGGCCGGGCGCGCGGACAGGGACGCCGAGGCCGAACTGTGGAAGCGATTCCGGGCGGCCCAGGACAAGTTCTTCAACGCCCGCGCCGAGGTGTTCTCGGCCAAGGACGCGGCGCTGCGCGAGCACGCCGAGGCCAAGCAGCAGCTGCTCGATCAGGCTCAGGCGCTGCTGCCGGTGACCGACTACCGTTCGGCCCGGTCCTCGCTGCGTGGCATCCAGGAGAAGTGGGAGCAGATCGGGGCGGTCCCCCGGGACTCGCGCGAGCAGCTGGAATCCGGGCTGCGGCGGATCGAGGAAGCGGTACGCAAGGCGGAGGAAAACCAGTGGCGCCGGTCCAACCCCGAGGCCCTGGCCCGGGCCGAGGGCACCGTGGCCCAGCTGCGCACGACCATCGCCCAGCTCGAGCAGCAGCTGGCCAAGGCCAGGGACCGGGGCGACGCGCGGGCCGAGCGCAACGCCGAGGAAGCGCTGACCGCCCGCCGCGCCTGGCTCACAGAAGCCGAGAACACCCTGGCCGAATTCAGTAGCTAGAGATGGCTCCAGTTAAAGGAGTCACGAGCTAGCCGCTGGTGGTGGCGCGCCGCTACTGATGGCGGCCCGCGTGATGGCGGCCCGCGTTAGCTGGTGACGCGGTAGACGTCGTAGACGCCGTCGATGGCGCGGACGGCGCGCAGGACGTGGCCGAGGTGCTTGGGGTCGCCCATCTCGAAGGTGAAGCGGCTGAAGGCGACCCGGTCCCGGGTGGTGGTCACCGTGGCCGACAAGATGTTCACGTGCTGGTCGGACAGCACCCGGGTCACGTCGGAGAGCAGCCGGGTCCGGTCCAGCGCCTCGACCTGGATGGCGACCAGGAACACCGAGCCGTCGGTCGGCTGCCAGTGCACGTCGACCATCCGCTCGCGCTGGACCTCGGACAGATGCGCCAGGTTCACGCAGTCGACCCGGTGCACGGACACGCCGTGGCCGTGGGTGACGAAGCCGATGATCGGGTCGCCCGGTACCGGGGTGCAGCACCGGGACAGCCGCACCCACACGTCCGGCGCGCCGTTGACCTCGACGCCGGATTCACCGGCCTTCCGCGGCTGCGGAGCCTTGGTCGGCAGCGTGAGCTCGGCCAGGTCCTCCTGCGCCCCGTCCAGGCCGCCGAGCGACCGGACCAGCTTCTCGACCACGGACTGGGCGCTGACCCGGCCCTCGCCGACCGCGGCGTACAGCGCCGAGACGTCGGCGTAGCGCAGCTCGCGGGCCAGCTCAAGCAGGCTGTCGGCGGCGGCGATCCGCTGCAGCGGCAGGCCCTGCTTGCGCATCGCCTTGGCGAGCTGGTCCTTGCCCGCGTCGACGGCGGCTTCCCGGCGCTCCTTGGAGAACCACTGCCTGATCTTGTTCTTGGCCCGGGGGCTCTGCACGAACTTGAGCCAGTCCCGGCTCGGGCCGGCCTCGGGGGCCTTGGAGGTGAAGATCTCCACCGTGTCGCCGTTGTCCAGGGCGGACTCCAGCGCGACCAGACGGCCGTTGACCCGGGCGCCGACCGTCCGGTGCCCGACCTCAGTGTGGATGGCGTAGGCGAAGTCGACCGGCGTCGCCCCCTGCGGCAGCGCCACCACCTCGCCGCGGGGGGTGAACACGTAGACCTCGCCGACGGCCAGGTCGAAGCGGAGCGAGTCGAGGAACTCGGCCGGATCCTCGGTCTCCCGCTGCCAGTCCACCAGCTGGCGGAGCCAGGTCATGTCCTGGCCGTCGTCGTCCCGGCCGTTCTTCGGCCGGCTGAGGACCATCTCTTCCTTGTACTTCCAGTGCGCGGCGACACCGTACTCGGCCTGGCGGTGCATGGTCCAGGTGCGGATCTGCAGCTCCACCGGCTTGCCGCCGGGGCCCTTCACCGTCGTGTGCAGCGACTGGTACAAGTTGAACTTCGGCATCGCGACGTAGTCCTTGAACCGGCCCGCCACCGGGTTCCACCGTGCGTGGATGATGCCGAGCGCGGTGTAGCAGTCAAGGACGGAGTCGACCAGGATGCGGATGCCCACCAGGTCATAGATGTCGTCGAACTCGACGTTCTTGGCGATCATCTTCTGGTAGATCGAGTAGTAGTGCTTCGGGCGGCCGGTGACCGACGCCTTGATCTTCGCGTCACGCAGGTCGGAGCGGACGTCCTGGATCACTTCCTGCAGGAAGCCCTCGCGCCGCGGGGCGCGCCCGGAGACCAGGCGGACGATCTCGTCGAACCGCTTGGGGTACAGGATCGAGAAGGCGAGGTCCTCGAGCTCCCACTTCACCGTGTTGATGCCGAGCCGGTGGGCGAGCGGGGCGAAGATCTCCAGCGTCTCCCGGGACTTGCGTTCCTGCTTCTCCCGGGGCAGGTAGCGCATCGTCCGCATGTTGTGCAGCCGGTCGGCGAGCTTGATGACCAGGACGCGGATGTCGCGGGACATCGCCACGACCATCTTGCGGACGGTCTCCGCCTCGGCCGCCTCGCCGTACTTGACCTTGTCCAGCTTGGTCACGCCGTCGACCAGCGCGGCGACATCCTCGCCGAACTCGCCGCGCAGCTCGGTCAGGGTGTAGGGGGTATCCTCCACCGTGTCGTGCAGCAGCGCGGCGCAGATGGTCTCGGTGTTCATGCCGAGCTCGGCGAGGATCGTCGCCACCGCGAGCGGGTGGGTGATGTACGGGTCGCCGCTGCGCCGCTTCTGGTCCCGGTGCCAGTAGGCGGCCGAATCGTACGCACGCTCGATGAGCCGGATGTCGGCCTTCGGATGGGTGGCCCGCACGGTCTTGATGAGCGGCTCGAGCACCGGGTTGGTGCCGGCGCCTCGCTGGGCGCCGAGGCGGGCGAGCCGCCGCCGGACACCGACCCCGGGCGTCGCCGTGTCGGAGGCCTGCCCATTCGCGGCCGCGGCCCTGGCCCGCTGAGCCCGAGCCGTTCCTGGGACCGAGGGGGGCGCGGGGATCGAGGGGATCGAGGGGACAGACGGTGCCACGGTGATGGGGACAACCGGGCCTGCGGAGGCGGCCGGCGCTCCGGTGGCGGCCGAGGCTGCGGAGTCAGCGAGATCTGTGGCGTCTACGGGTTCCTGGCCACCATTGAGCGCGCGCCGCCCGGGCACGTCTGCCGCTCCTGCCGCCTCGGCCTGTCCCGCATCCTGTTGCGCGTCCACCCGGGCAGCATCAGTAGCCTCCGTGCCGGTCGTGGTCACCTCACCGGCCACTCGCGCTCCTCACATCTGCCAAGTCATCAGTGTACTTGGAGCTGTTAAACGCCAGATCAGGTCCGTGCGATTCCCGGGCACGGAACGAGTTGCGGAGTCGGTGGCACATTGGGCACCAAAGACCGTACCCGGGGGCACATCGACTCCGAACGGGCGGGCACCAGACGGGCAGGGCACCGGGACGGTTGAGGGACCCGGGGCGGCTGAGGGACCGGGATGATTGAGGGATCCGGGGTGGGTTTAGACGGTGAGGAGGGAGGTGACTGGGAGGCCGGGGAGCTTGGCGCGGCCGTTGAGGAAGGACAACTCGAGCAGCATCGCCAGGCCGGCTACCTCGGCCCCGGACCGCTGGACCAGGTCGACGGTGGCCCGGGCGGTTCCGCCGGTCGCCAGCACGTCGTCGATGACCAGCACGCGCTCGGACGGCTCGAAGGCGTCGGTCAGCACCTCGATGGTGGCAGTGCCGTACTCGAGCTCGTACTCCTGGGCGAACGTGGCCCCGGGCAGCTTGCCTTTCTTGCGGATGGGCACGAAGCCCGCGCCGAGGCGGCACGCGACCGGGGCGGCGAGGATGAAGCCGCGCGCCTCGATGCCCGCCACCTTGTCCACCGGCCCGTACGTCGCGGCCAGGCCTTCGATCACGGCGGCGAACGCCGGCCCGTCGGCCAGCAGCGGCGTGATGTCCTTGAAGACCACGCCGGGCTGCGGATAGTCGGGGACGTCACGCACCAGCGAGGTGATGAGCTTGGTCAGCTCGTCACCGGCCTGACCGGTCACCGGCTACCGCCGCTTCTTCTTGCCGGCCGGACGGTGCCGGGCCCCGCCGCTGCTCCGGCGAGGCTGCTGGCGCGGGCCGGGGCGCACCGTGCTGGCCGGCGCGCCGGGGACGCGTGATGCGGTGGTGGTGAACTCGTCGGACGGCTCGCCGTCGACATCGTCGGTGAAGTCGTCGTCTTGCGCCTCCTCGGCCAGCAGGCCCGGGGAGCCTGGGCCGGGACGGGCTCCGGCTTCCGCCTTGGCCGCGTTCCGCTTGGCCGCCCGGCCGCCGGAGGCGCGTACCGCCACCCGCTTGGCCAGGGCCTGGTACTGCGGCTCGCGCTCCTTCAGGTCGGCCAGCACCGGGGTCGCGATGAAGATCGAGGAGTAGGTGCCGGAGAGCATGCCGACGAACAGCACGAGCGCGAGTTCCTCGAGCTCGTTGTTGCCGCCGAGCAGCGCGGTCGACACGACCAGGATCGCGGCGACCGGCAGCAGCGCGATGATCGAGGTGTTGATCGATCTGACCAGGGTCTGGTTCAGGGCCAGGTTGGCGGCCTGGCTGTACGTGGTGCGGGCCCCGCCGAGCAGGCCGGCCGTATTCTCCCGCACCTTGTCGAAGACCACCACGGTGTCGTACAGCGAGTAACCCAGGATGGTCAGCAGCCCGATGACGGTCGCCGGGCTGACCTGGAACCCGGCCAGGGCGTAGATGCCGACCGCGATCACCAGGTCGTGGATCAGGGCGACGAACGCCGCGATGGCCATCTTCCACTCGAACGCGATCGACAGGTAGATCACGATCACGATCAGGAACGCGATCAGCGCCTCCATCGCCTTGGTGGAGATCTGGCTCCCCCACAGCGGGCCCACCGTCTTGGTGGTGATGTTGCCCCCGGCCACGCCGAGCCGGGACGAGATGTTCTGCTCGAGCTTGACGGTCTGCGGGTCGGTCAGCGACTTGGTCTGGACTTGCCAGTTGGTCTTGTTACCCGACTTGACCTGCTGCACGATGGCGCCGCTGATCCCGCCGGACTCGACGGCGTTCTGCACCTGGCTGAGCGACTGGGTGGGCGCGGAGAACGTGAACACCGCCCCGCCCTTGAAGTCGACGCTGAAGGCGAGGCCGCGGACCAGTACCGCGACGATGCTGACGAGCAGGATCAGCCCGGAGATCGCGTACCACAAGCGCTGCCGGCCGACGAAGTTGATCGATACTTCGCCGCGGTAGAGCTTGGCGCCTACATCGCCGAGGCGCGACATCATGAACCCCCAGGGTTTCGGGACACGGTACTGCGCGGGGTGGCATCAGGCCTGCGCCTGACCTGGTTGCGGCGGACCGAGGACCGCCACGGGGTGCGGGCGCCGAGCCGGGCCGGGTCGAGCCCGGACATCGGGTGGCCGTTGCCGAAGAACCTGGTCCCGGCGAGCAGCGTCACCATCGGCTTGGTGAAGGCGAACACCACCAGGACGTCGATCAGCGTGGTCAGGCCCAGGGTGTAGGCGAAGCCCTTGACGTCGCCGATGGCGAAGTAATACAGCAGCAGGGCGGCTAGGAAGGACACCGTGTCGGAGACCAGGATCGTGCGCCGGGCGCGCTTCCAGCCCGACTCGACGGCGGGTCGCAGCTGCTTGCCTTCGCGCACCTCGTCGCGCAATCGCTCGAAGTAGACGACGAACGAGTCGGCGGTGATGCCGATGGCCACGATCAGGCCCGCGATGCCGGCCAGCGAGAGCGTGAAGCTCTGGTACAGGGAGAGCAGCACCACGGCCAGGTAGGTGATGATCCCCGCGATGATCAGGCTCGAGACCGACACCAGGCCGAGGCCGCGGTAGTAGAAGAAGGCATACAGCACCACGAGCAGCAGCCCGACGGCGGCCGCCACCAGGCCGGCGTCCAGCTGGTTACGGCCCACCTGCGCGGAGACCGAGGTCACGGTCTGGGTCTTGAAGCTCAGCGGCAGCGCCCCGAACTTCAGCTCATCCTGGAGCTGGGTGGCCTGCTGCTGGGTGAAGCTGCCGGTGATCTGGGCGTTCCCGCCGGGGATGGCGCCCTGGATCTCCGGTGCCGACACGATGTTGCCGTCGAGGACGATCGCCACCTGGTCCAGGTAGGCGGCGTTCTGGTCGGACTGGGCGGCGGTGTAGTACGTGCTGTACAGGTGCGAGGTCAGCGCGCCGAAGGCCGCGGCGCCCGAGCCGTTCATGGTCAGGTTGACCTGCCACTGGTTGGAGGTCGTGGATAGCCCGGCGCTGGCCGAGGTGACCTGCTTGCCCTGCACCTTGGCCTTGTCCAGGATGTACTTGCCCCACACGCCCGCGTTGTCGCCGCAGGCCACGACCTGCTGGTTGGGGTTGTTGTAAACGGGGGGCGGCTGGTCGTACCCGACCTGGGCCTTCCACTTCTGGGTGTCCCCGGGCTTGCAGACCAGCTTGTTGAACAGGGCCATCACGCCCTTGTCGGTCACCAGGCTGGCGTTGCCGAACGTGGTGGCGCTCGCGGACGAGCTGGGGCTGGGGCTGGGGCTCGCGCTGGCCGGGGCGCTCGGGGAGACGGAGCCGCTCGCCTGCGCGGACGTGCTCGGCGACGGGCTGGAGGTCGCCGCCGGGACGATCTTGGCGGAGGTCTTCGCCGTGCTGGTGGAGCTGGCGCTCGGGCTGGCCTTGGCGGACCCGCTGGGGCTGGCGCTGCCGCTGGCCGACGCGCTGGGACTGGCCGACGGGCTGACCGCGGGCGTGGTGGTGCCGGTCGCTCCGTACGGCTCGAACAGCAGGACCTGGCGGAACATCAGCAGGGCGGTGCTGCTCACCAGCTGGATCGTCTGCGCTGAGCCTTTGCCGGGCACCGTGACGACCAGCAGGCTGTTGCCCTGCGGCTGGACCTCGGCACCGGAGTTACCGGTGCCGTTGACCCGGGACTGGATGACCGAGACGGCCGCGTTCATCTCATCCGCGGACGGCGGCTGCTTTTTATCGGTCAGTGCCTGCAGGGTCACCTGGGTGCCGCTGGACAGGTCGAGGCCGAGGCCGACCTTGAACCGGTGGTCCCACTGTCCCGGCGAGAACAGCTTCGGGCCGATGATGCCCAGCAGCATGGCCACGATGAGCACGACCAGAAGCACGAGCGCCCGTCCCGGATGCGGGACGGATCTTGATGGGGATGCCACTTCTCCGCCTGTCCTAGATCAGCTGTTACCCGTAAAGCCCTCACGCCAGCCAGCAGCTAGTGCACGTTGCCCTTGTCGGACTTGGCCAGATCGTCGTGAGAGTCCGCGAGACCTTCCTCAGCTGACTTAACGCCGTTGACATCCCCGGGGGTTCCGTCGGTTTCCTCCTCGTGGAGGTCCTCGGGCTCGTGGACGTCCCCGGGCGTCCGGCGTGGACGTCCTCGGGTACCTCGGCCTCTTCGTCGCCGGGGGTGATGACCTCCATGATGGCGCGCTTGAGGTAGCGGACCTCCACGCCAGGAGCGACCTCGAGCACAACGTCGTCGCCGTCGACCTCGACCACCGTGGCGTACATGCCGGCCGTGGTGCGGACCTGGGCGCCGGGGGCGACGGTCTTCTGCTGCTGCTGGACCTGCTGCTGACGGCGCCGCTGGGGCCTGATCATCAGGAAGTAGAAGCCGACGAAGACGAGCACGATCAGGATCGGGAACGTCAGCGAGCTTCCTGACGATTTGGTGGCCGCCTCGGCGGCTGCACTAATCCCCATGAGCGGGGCATCCTTCCAGTTGGTTCTGCGAGCACGGTCGTGGCGAAGCCAACGACCAACTGCCGAAGTTTAACCGCGCTTTGACCGCGCACCAACAGGCTACGAGTTTTTGGGCGTGATCGTGACATCGGCGCGATCTTGCCCGCTCACGAAAAAGACTAGTTCAACGAGGCCTAGTCGAACAGGCCGGGCGGCTCGGCCAGCGCCGCGGGAGGCTCGAGACCCAGGTGGGCCCAGCCCGCCGCGGTGGCGACCCGGCCGCGCGGGGTCCGCGCCAGCAGCCCGCGCCGGACCAGGAACGGCTCCGCCACCACCTCGACGGTCTCCGCCTCCTCCCCCAGCGACACCGCCAGGGTGGACAGGCCGACCGGGCCGCCGCCGAACCGGCGGACGACCGCCTCGAGCACGCCGCGGTCGAGGCGGTCCAGGCCGTGCTCGTCTACCTCGTAGATTTCCAGCGCGGTCCGGGCGATCTCCCGGGTGACCACGCCGTCGGCGCGGACCTCGGCGTAATCGCGCACCCGGCGCAGCAGCCGGTTCGCGATCCTGGGCGTGCCGCGCGACCGGGTGGAGAGCTCGAGCGCGCCCTCGTCGGTGAGCGTCACCCCGAGCAGGCCGGCCGAGCGGCGGATGATGATCTCGAGCTCCTCCGGCTGGTAGAAGTCCAGGTGCGCGGTGAAGCCGAACCGGTCCCGCAGCGGAGCGGGCAGCAGCCCGGCCCGGGTGGTCGCCCCGACCAGCGTGAACGGCGCGATGTCGAGCGGGATCGCGGTCGCGCCGGGGCCCTTGCCGATGACCACGTCGACGCGGAAGTCCTCCATCGCCAGGTAGAGCATCTCCTCGGCGGGCCGGGCCAGGCGGTGGATCTCGTCGATGAAGATCACCTCGCCCTCGCTGAGCGTGGACAGCACGGCCGCGAGGTCGCCCGAGCGCTCGATGGCCGGGCCGCTGGTGATGCGCAGCGGCGCGCCGAGCTCGGCCGCGACGATCATCGCGATCGTGGTCTTGCCCAGGCCGGGCGGGCCGGCCAGCAGCACGTGGTCCGGCGGCCGGCCCCGCCGCAGCGCGCTGGTCAGGATCAGCGACAGCTGCTCGCGCACCCGCGCCTGGCCGGTGAAGTCGGTCAGCCGCTTGGGCCGCAGCGCGCTCTCGATGACCCGCTCGTCCGCGTCCGCCAGCGGGGAAATCACCCCGTCGAGCTCATCCCCGGGCCGCGCGCGGCGGGCGGCCAGCTCGGCTTCCTCGGCCCGGCGCAGGGCCTCGTCCTCGGTCATCACCGCTACCGCTTACTCAGCTTGCGCAGGGCGGCCCGCAGCACGGTGGCCACGCTGACCTCCTCGCCGCCGTCGGCGCTGATCAGGCCCTCTTCCTCCAGGGCGGCGATCGCCTGGTCGGCGTCGCGGGCCGGATAGCCCAGGTTCACCAGGCCGGACTGGACCTGGTCGCGCCAGGACGGCGCGCGGGCGGCCGGCCTGGTACCGGGCAGGGCGGCGTCGCCGGGCGGCCCCAGCCGGTCCTTCAGCTCGAGGACGATCCGCTGCGCCCCCTTCTGGCCGATGCCGGGGACCATGGTCAGCGTGCGGAGGTCCTCGGCCGAGACGGCGCGGCGCAGCGCGTCCGGGCTGTGCACGGCCAGCATCGCCAGCGCCAGCCGCGGCCCGACGCCGCTGGCCGTCTGCAGCAGCTCGAAGACGTTCCGCTCGTCCTCGGAGGCGAAGCCGAACAGGGTGAGCGACTCCTCCCGGACCACCAGCGAGGTGGCGACCTGCGCGGACTCCCCCGGCCTGAGCGTGGCCAGGGTGCCCGGGGTGCACTGGACGCGCATCCCCACCCCGCCGACCTCGATGACGGCACCGTCCGGCGCCACGCCGGCCACCATGCCGCGCAGATGAGCGATCACGACGCGCTCCTTCCTCGGGCTGTCAGGGCGGCCTGGCGCAGTCCCTCGCCGCCGCCGCGCCAGATATGACAGATCGCCAGGGCCAGCGCGTCGGCCGCGTCGGCCGGGCGCGGCGGGTCCGCGAGCCGCAGCAGCCGGGTCACCATCGCGGTGACCTGCGCCTTGTCCGCCCGGCCGCTGCCGGTCACGGCCGCCTTGACCTCGCTGGGGGTGTGCAGGGCGACGGGCAGCCCGCGGCGCGCCGCGCAGACGATCGCGACCGCGCTGGCCTGCGCCGTGCCCATCACCGTGCGCAGGTTCTGCTGGCTGAACACCCGCTCGACGGCCACCGCGTCGGGGCGGCAGTCATCCAGCCAGGCCTCGATCCCGGTCTCGATGGCGAGCAGCCGGGTGGCGATGTCCTCGCCGGCCGCCGTCTTGATGACCCCGACCCGGATCATGGCCATGGCCCGGCCCGGCGCTCCCTCGACCACTCCGATGCCGCACCTGGTCAGACCGGGGTCGACCCCCAGCACCCGGATCGGGCTGCGCGCGTATGACAAGCCCACCAGGTGCTCTCCGTCGGTCTGGTTCGCGAACATCTGTTCGTGTCGAACATACCGGCCCGCGGGCGGTGCGGGGCGCAACCCCGGCGGCGTGTCCGTCAAAAGGCGTCGAGCATGTAGGAGGTAGCGGCGAACGCGCCGTCCAGGGCGGCGTCGGCGGCGGGGCTGCCGCCCGCGGCCAGGCCGGCCCGGCGCAGGGTCGCCACCGGGGTACCGGCGTAGAGCGCCGCCAGCCCGCGGGGCCCGAGGTCGAGCGCCGGCCCGGCGGGGCTCGAGGGGGTGGCGGGGGCGGGGACATCACCCGTTCGGTACCGGGAAAGGCGGCCGGTGCCGGCCCGGACGGTCAGTTCCCACCGGCCGGTGTTGGCCGGCCGCAGGTCGTCGGTGAGCTGCAGCGGTACGGCGATGTCGGTCGCGGGGAAGCCGCGGGCCGCGATGGCGGCGGGCGCGTCGAGCAGGCGGAGCATCCAGCTCTGCCGCTCGGCGATGTTCGCGTCCTGCTCGCGCAGCAGCCACCACAGCGGATCGGACGGGCCGACCAGCGCGCGCACCGTCTCGGCGACCGAGGAGTTGGACGCGGCGACGGCCCACAGCGCCGCGGTGGCCGCGGCGGTGGTCGCCACCAGCCGGTCCACGAAGATCTCGTCGTGACCGTGCCGCCAGTGGTAGGCGAGGAAGCCGTCCGGGGCCAGGTAGGCGTAGCGGTCCCGGTCCGCGTACGTGCCGGGGCGGGTCAGCCAGCGCCGCATGGTGGTCTCGTCCCAGCTGACGGGGCCGCAGTCGCGGGCGCCGGCGTGGGCCCGCCCGATGACCGCGAGCACCTCGGCGGCGTCGTCCGGGCCGGGGCGCCTGATCCCGGCCGCCTTCACGTCCGCCCGGGGCAGCGCGCCCAGCGCCCGGCTCGGCAGGACCGCCTCGTGCAGGTGCCCGGCGATCTCCCAGCCGAGCGACCGGTAGATCGTCATCGTCGCCGGGAACAGGACGGCGAGCGGATAGCCGCGTTCGGTCATCAGGTCAACGAGGGCGGTCATCAGGGCCCGGCCGGCGCCCTGGCCGCGGTACTCGGGCGCGACCTTGACGCCCGCCACCCCGGCCATCGGGACCGCCCGGCCGTACCACCACTGGCGCATGTCGTGGTACAGCGCGGTGCCGACCAGCCGGTCGCCGTCGAAGGCGCCCAGGCACGGCCGTCCGCCACGATGGGCTCGAAGCTCGGCCGGACCAGCGCCTCGTCGCCCGGCCCGAAGGCGCGCGCGACCAGGTCGTCGTACTGGTCCCAGGCGAAGTCCGGGGTGAGCGGGCGGATGATCACGGCCGCGGTCAGCCGAGCTTCTCCATGATGTCGTCGGTCACCGAGTAGTTGGCGTACACGTCCTGCACGTCGTCGGAGTCCTCGAGCGCCTCGATCAGCCGGAACACCCGCCTGGCCTGGTCCTCGTCCAGGTCGATCTCGACGCTGGGCAGGAAGGCCACGTCCGCGGAGTCGTAGTCGATGCCCGCTTCCTGCAGGGCCGTGCGCGCCGCCAGGAGGTCCGTCGGCTCGGACACCACCTCGAAGGACTCGCCGAGGTCGTTGACCTCCTCGGCGCCCGCGTCGAGCACCGCGGTCAGCACGTCATCCTCGGTGACGCCCTTCTTCTCCACCACGATCACGCCCTTGCGGTGGAACATGTAGGACACCGAGCCGGGGTCCGCCAGCGAGCCGCCGTTGCGGGTGAACGCGACGCGCACGTCCGAGGCGGCGCGGTTCCTGTTGTCGGTCAGGCACTGCACCAGCACCGCGACACCACCGGGGCCGTAACCCTCGTAGGTGATGTTCTCGTACTGGGCGCCGCCGGCCTCGGCGCCGCTGCCGCGGCGGACGGCCCGGTCGATATTGTCGTTCGGGACCGAGCTCTTCTTGGCCTTGGTGATGGCGTCGTACAGCGTCGGGTTGCCCGCCGGGTCGCCGCCACCGGTGCGCGCGGCGACCTCGACGTTCTTGATCAGCTTGGCGAACATCTTGCCGCGCCGGGCGTCGACCACCGCCTTCTTGTGCTTGGTGGTGGCCCACTTGGAGTGGCCGCTCATGTGTTGTCCTTCACGATGTCTACGAATAGCTGATGAATGCGCCGGTCCGGGGTCAGCTCGGGGTGGAAGGCCGTGGCAAGCAGCGGCCCTTGCCGGACGGCGACGATCCTACCCGTGTCCTGGTCGGTTCCCAGAACGCTGACCCCCGGGCCGGTCTGCTCCACCCACGGAGCCCGGATGAAAACCGCGCGGAGCGGGCCTTCGTCGGGCAGCCCGGTCAGGTCGATGTCCCGCTCGAAGGAGTCGACCTGGCGGCCGAACGCGTTCCGGCGGACGGTCATGTCGATGCCGCCGTACACCTGCTGGCCCTCGGCGCCGTCGGCGATCCGGTCCGCCAGCATGATCATCCCGGCGCAGGAGCCGAACGCGGGCAGGCCCTCCCCGATCAGCTTGCGCAGCGGCTCGAGCACCTCGAAGGCCACCGAGAGCCGCCACAGCGTGGTCGACTCGCCGCCGGGGATGACCAGGCCGTCCACGCGCTCGAGTTCCTCCGGGCGGCGGACGGGGATGGCGTCCGCTCCGGTCGCGCCGAGCGCGCGCAGGTGCTCGGGAACGTCGCCCTGCAGGGCGAGCACGCCGATGACCGGTCGCGCGGACTTCATCTCTTCCTCCGGACTGTGGCGGATGCAGCGCAAGCCTGAGCGGCACGGCTAACGCCGCGCGGCACAGGCAAACGGGGTCCATCTACTAAAACGCTGAGGCAGCGGCCCGTTCTTCCCGCGATACGGCAGATCCGGGGGTGGTCGGCGGTGGCGGGCTACCAGCCGCGGGAGGCGTAGTGCTGGTCGGGGGGGAGAGTGTCCAGGTTGATGCCGACCATGGCCTCGCCCAGGCCGCGGGAGACCTTGGCGACGACGTCCGGGTCGTCGTGGAAGGTGGTGGCCTTCACGATGGCCGCGGCGCGCTTGGCCGGGTCGCCGGACTTGAAGATGCCCGAGCCGACGAACACGCCCTCGGCGCCGAGCTGCATCATCAGCGCGGCGTCGGCGGGGGTCGCGATGCCGCCCGCGGTGAACAGCACGACCGGCAGCCTGCCCGCCTGCGCCACCTCGGCGACCAGCTCGTACGGCGCGCCGAGCTCCTTGGCCGCGGTGAACAGCTCCTCGCCGGGCATCCCGGCCAGGCGCGCGAGCTGCGACCTGATCGAGCGCATGTGCCTGGTCGCCTCGACCACGTTGCCGGTGCCCGCCTCGCCCTTGGAGCGGATCATCGCCGCGCCCTCGGTGATCCGGCGCAGCGCCTCGCCCAGGTTGGTGGCGCCGCACACGAACGGCACGGTGAACTTCCACTTGTCGACGTGGTTGGCCTCGTCGGCCGGGGTGAGCACCTCGGACTCGTCGATGTAGTCGACCCCGATGGCCTGCAGCACCTGCGCCTCGCCGAAGTGGCCGATGCGGCACTTGGCCATGACCGGGATGGACACCGCGGCGATGATCCCGTCGATCATGTCCGGGTCGCTCATCCGGGCGACGCCGCCCTCGGCGCGGATGTCGGCGGGCACGCGCTCGAGCGCCATCACGGCGACCGCGCCGGCGTCCTCGGCGATCTTGGCCTGATCGGGCGTGACCACATCCATGATCACGCCGCCCTTGAGCATCTCGGCCATGCCGCGCTTGACCCGCGCGGTGCCGGTGGCTGGCTGGCTGACACTGTCGGTGGACACTCGGTACCTCGCTAGCTAAATCAAGAGTCAATGCCTACCACCATCGTATGACCAGGTGGCTACCGGCCAAGCGGGGCGCTCGTGTTCTCGGCGACCAGGGAGTCGTCCATCTCGAAGAACTCGGGGGCCTTGGCCCGGCCGGACAGGCGCAGCACCCGGGCGAGCGGGCGGCTCCGGGCCAGCCGGGTCGCCGCGACCACGTCGTTGTAGAACTTGCGGGCCAGGAACACCTGGTGCGCGGCCGCCTCGACCTCGGCGAGCAGCTCGTCGGCGCCTTCCTTGCCGTCGATCGAGGCCCGGAAGTCGGGCTGGCTGAACGCGGCCCGCAGCGCCCGGGTCAGGTCGCTCTCGGCCAGGTCACGGGGCCGGGCGGTGACGTCCTTGGTCCCGTGCACCGCGCTGGCCAGGAGCAGGCTGGTGGCCGGGTCGAGCAGGCCGGAGGTGGCCAGCTCCAGGGCGACCGAGCTGCGCCGGAGCAAGGTGGCGTCCAGCGCGGCCTGGGCCATATCGACCCGGGCGTGCAGCCGGTCGATCCGGCCGGCCCGCCAGGACACGTACACCCCGATGAACAGGGCGGCCGCGATGACGATGACGATGTCGGTGATCACCCGAACTCACCGCCGGACGCGGTGACGGCGACCTGGGTGCTGCCGAGGACGACGGTCTCGTAGACGCTATACACGTCGCGGGCCACCACCGACCAGTCGTAGTCGGCCACCGCAGCCAGCGCCGCGGCCGAGAGCTCGGCCCGCCGGGCGGGGTCGTCGAGCAGCCGCCCGGCCGCCCGGGCCAGGTCGGCGGCGTCTCCGTTGGCGAACAGCTCCCCGGCTTCGCCGCCGCGCAGGACCTGGCGGAACGCCTCGATGTCACTGGCCACGACGGGCACGCCGGCCGCCATCGCCTCGGCGGTCACGATGCCGAACGACTCGCCGCCGGTGTTCGGCGAGCAGAACACGTCGACCGAGTGCAGCAGGCGGACCTTGTCGTCCTCGCTGACCTGCCCGAGCAGCACGACGCGATCGCGCAGGCCGGCCGGGAGCTTGTGCAGCAGCTCGTCGGCGTCCGCGTACCGGCCGGCCACCAGCAGCCGCAGGCCGGGCCGCTCCGGGCCGAGGATCTCGAAGGCCTTGAGCAGGACGGCCAGGCCCTTGCGGGGCTCGTCGAGGCGGCCGAGGAAGCCGATCGCGCCGCCCGGGCCGGGCCAGCCCGGCAGCGGCTCGGCCTTGCGGTACCGGGGGGTGGCCACCCCGTTCGGGATCACCACGGCGTCGCCGCCGATGTGCTCGACCAGGGTGGTCCGGGCCGCCTCGGACACCGCGATCCGGCCGTTGATCTTCTCCAGGCCGGTGCGCACCACCGGGTAGGTCACCAGCAGGATGCGGGAGCGCGGGATCGCGGTGTGGAACGTCGCGACGATCGGGCCCGAGGCGACCCAGCAGGCCAGCAGCGACAGGCTCGGGATCTCGGGCTCGTGCACGTGCAGCACGTCGAACCCGCCGTCCTTGATCCAGCGCCGCACCCGGTTCGTCGACAGGAAGCCGAACGACAGCCGCGCCACCGAACCGTTGTACGGCACCGGCACCGCCCGGCCCGCCGGGGTGACGTACGGCGGCAGCGGCGTGTCGTCGTCGGCCGCGGAGATCACCGAGACCTCGTGGCCCTCGTCGATCAGCGCCTCGGCCAGGTCCCTGATGTGCTGCTGCACGCCGCCCGGCACGTCCCACGAGTACGGGCAGGTGATCCCGATCTTCATGGTTCGCTCCGGGGCGCCGGCACCCGCGCGGACGGCGCGGGCAGGCGGGCCGGGTCGAGGTCGGCGGTGAAGACCTTCTGCAGCATGTGCCAGTCCTGCGGATGCTCGGCGATCGCCTCGGTGAAGCGGTCGGCCAGCTGCTGGCTCATGGCCGCGATCTTCTCGGCGCGGGTGCCGGAGGCCGGCACCGGGATCTCGTCGTAGATGCGGGCGCCCCAGTCCTCGCCGTCGAACCAGGTCGCGGTCGGCATCAGCGCCGCGCCGGTGTGCACCGCGAGCGCGGCGACCGCGGAGATCCGTGCCTTCTCCCCGAACAGCTCGACCTCGACGCCGCTCTCCTTCAGGTCCCGGTCGCTGACCAGGCACACCAGGCCGCCGGCGCGCAGCCGCTGGGCCAGGGTGCCGAACGGGCTGCCGCCGCCGGTCAGCGGGAGGACCTCGAATCCCAGGCTCTGCCGGAACCGCAGGAAGCTCTCGTAGACCGACTCGGGCTTGAGCCGCTCGGCGACGGTGGTGAACTTCCCGGCTCCCTCGGCGATGATCCACGCCCCGGCCTGCTCGAAGTTGCCCATATGGGGCAGCGCGATGATCACGCCGCGGCCGGCCTTGAGGCAGGCGAAGACGGCCGCCTCGTTCGGGCCCTGGAAGCGCATCCCGGAGACCAGCCGCTCGGGGGGGGTCACCGACAGCCGGAAGACCTCGAGCCAGTACCGGGCGTAGGACAGCAGCGCGGCCCTGGACAGGGCGCGCAGTTCCTGGCCGTCCACCTCGTCGGTGCCGTACTTCCAGCTCAGGACGCGGCGCAGGTTGGCCTCGAGTCGCTGGACGCCAGGGCCCTGGCGGCGCCAGGCGATGCCGGCCGCCTTGGCGAAGGCCCACGAGGCCCAGGACAGCGGGACGCGGCAGATCACCGTCCAGCCCAGCTGGTACGCGACCCCCGTCAGCCGTTCGCTTAGTACGGCCACCGCTAGCCTTCCTCGGTCGGAGCAGGAGCCTTCGCTGACTTGTATACCGCGCGCATCCGCTGCAAGAAAGTGAAGGCGCTGCCCGCCGCCAGCGCCCACAGACCTATGTTGAGAATGTACGGCACGCCGAGCCCGGAGACGCCCACGGCGATCAGCGAGATCAGCATCCGCTCGGGCCGCTCGATCAGGCCCACGTCGCAGCGCAGGCCCAGCCCCTCGGCCCGCGCCTTCACGTAGGACACCAGGTTCCCCGCCACCAGGCAGAACAGGCATACCCCGGCCAGCAGCGGGTTGCGGCCGCCCAGCATGAACCAGACGACCAGGCCGCTGAAGATGCCGGCGTCGGCGATCCGGTCCATGGTCGAGTCCAGGAACGCCCCGTACGTGCCGCTGGTGCCCTTCAACCGGGCCAGCACGCCGTCCAGCATGTCCAGCAGGACGAAGATCGTGCAGGTGAAGGCGCCGGGGAACAGCTCGCCGATCGGGAACAGGCCCAGGGCCCCGCCCACGACGCCGACCGTGCCGATGACCGTGATGGCGTTCGGCGTGATCGGGGTGCGCGCGAGGGCCTTGCCCACGGGGGTGAACACGCGGGTCATGGCGGGACGCAGAGGGTTCAGCATGGCCGTCCGATCCTACCGCCGGGCTGAGCTTGAGTTTCAGCTGCTGGGCGGGGCTTCACTTTCCGGTAACCGGGGAGATTCTCTACGTGGGTCTTGTGGACACGGTGCCCACGGGTAAAGGCTGGTCGTGCGCAGCGCCGGTACGGCGAAAGCGATCGCAAGGAGGCGAACCTCAATGGCAGCTACAGGCAGTGGGGCGGGAGGAGCCGCCGGCAGGGCACCGGCGGCCGATCAGGTACGGAACGTGGTGCTGGTCGGCCATTCCGGGACGGGGAAGTCCAGCTTGGTCGAGGCGCTACTGGCCGCGACGGGCACCATCCAGCGCCCCGGCACCATCCAAGAGGGCACCACGGTCAGCGACTTCGATGAGACCGAAGTCAGGCAGCAGCGCTCGGTCAACCTGACCCTCGCACCGCTCATCCACAACGGCATCAAGGTGAACCTGCTCGACACCCCCGGCTACGCCGACTTCACAGGGGACCTCAGGGCCGGGCTCCGCGCGGCCGACTCGGCGCTGTTCGCCGTGTCCGCCACCGACGGGATCGACGGCGTGACCCGGATGCTGTGGGAGGAGTGCGCCGCCGTCGGCATGCCCCGCGCCGTCGTCATCACCAAGATCGACCACCAGCGGGCCGAGTTCCAGGCCACCCTCGACGCGTGCCGCGAGGCCTTCGGCGACGCCGTGGCGCCGCTGTATCTGCCGGTCGGCGAGCCGGCGTCCGGCCTGATCGGGCTGCTGTCGCAGAAGCTGTACAGCTACGCGGGCGGACAGCGTTCCGAGGGCGCGGCCGCGGCCGAGGACGAGGACCGCATGGCTGAGCTGCGGGGTGAGCTGATCGAGGGCATCATCACCGAGAGCGAAGACGAGTCCCTCATGGACCGGTACCTGTCCGGTGAGGAGATCGACCCCAAGGTGCTCATCGAGGACCTGGAGAAGGCGGTCGCGCGGGGCAGCTTCTACCCGGTGCTCGTCACCTCCGCGCCGCAGAAGATGGGCATGCTCGAGCTGCTCGAAGTGATGACCGAGGCCTTCCCCTCCCCCGCCGAGCACCCGATACCCGCGGTCACCACGCCGGATGGCAAGCCCGTCACCGGCCTGACCTCCGACCCCAACGGCCCGCTGCTGGCCGAGGTGGTCAAGACCACCACCGACTCCTACGTCGGCCGGATCAGCCTGGTCCGGGTGTTCTCCGGCACGCTGCGCCCCGACGCCTCCGTGCACGTGTCCGGCCACGGCCGCGCCGCCAGCGGTCACCAGGACCACGACGACGACGAGCGCATCGGCGCGCTGACCTCACCGCTGGGAAAGCAGCAGCGCCCGGTCACCGTGTGCACGGCGGGCGACATCTGCGCGGTGGCCAAGCTGGGCACCGCCGAGACCGGCGACACGCTGTCGGACAAGGACCACCCGCTGCTGATGGAGTCCTGGTCGATGCCCGAGCCGCTGCTGCCGGTGGCGATCGTGGCCAAGTCCAAGGCCGACGAGGACAAGCTCTCCCAGGGCCTGAACCGGCTGATCGCCGAGGACCCGACGCTGCGGCTGGAGAACAACGCCGAGACCAGGCAGCTGGTGCTGTGGTGCATGGGCGAGGCCCACTCCGACGTGCTGCTCGACCGGCTCGCGAACCGGTACGGGGTGGCGGTGGAGACCACCGACCTGCGGGTGCCGCTGCGGGAGACGATCGCGGGCAAGGCCCAGGGGCTCGGCCGCAACGTCAAGCAGTCCGGCGGGCACGGCGAGTACGGCATCTGCCACATCGAGGTGGAGCCGCTCGACGACTCGGCCGGCTTCGAGTTCGTCGACAAGATCGTCGGCGGGGTGGTGCCCAGGCAGTTCATCCCGTCGGTGGAGAAGGGCGTCCGCTGGCAGATGGAGCAGGGCGTCACGGCCGGCTACCCGATGACCGGCGTCCGGGTCACCCTGTACGACGGCAAGGCGCACTCGGTCGACTCCTCCGACATGGCCTTCCAGAAGGCCGGGCGGCTGGCGCTGCGGGACGCGGTGGCCAAGGCGCAGCCGACGCTGCTCGAGCCGGTCGACTTGGTGTGCGTGCTGGTGCCCGACGACTACGTGGGCGCGGTGATGTCGGACCTGTCCGGCCGCCGCGGCCGGGTGCTCGGCTCCGAGCCCATCGGCGTGGGCCGGACCCTGGTCAAGGCGGAGATCCCGGAACTCGAGATCACCCGGTACGCCATCGACCTGCGTTCGGTGTCGCACGGGACGGGCTCGTTCACGCGGGCCTACCTGCGGCACGAGCCGCTCCCGTCGCACCTGGCCGCCAAGGTCGCCGCCGACTCCAAGCCCGACTGAGCCGCGTCGTCTCAGCGAAGGTGCCACCCAGCCTGACCGGGCGGGTGGCACTTTCGCGGACGGGACTCCGGGGGATCGACGTGGCTGCTGGTGCGATTCGGCGTCCGTGACGATTCCGGGCGGACCGGAGTGAGGACGGCGCGGCGTTGGGACGGGTGATGAAGCGTCAGGAGGCTGAGGGCCAGGCGTCGGCGAGGAGCTTGCGGGTGTCGGCGAGGAGCTGGGGCAGCACGCGGGTGGTGGCGGTGATGGGCATGAAGTTGGTGTCGCCGCCCCACCGGGGTACCACGTGCTGGTGCAGGTGGGCGGCGATGCCGGCGCCGGCCACGGTGCCCAGGTTGATGCCGATGTTGAAGCCGTGCGCGCCGGAGGCCTGCCGCAGCGCGCGGACCGCGTGCTTGGTGAACTCGGAGAACTCGGCCGTCTCGGCGGCGGTCAGGTCGGTGTAGTCGGCCACGTGCCGGTACGGGCAGATCAGCACGTGGCCGGCGTTGTACGGGTACAGGTTGAGGACCGCGTACACCAGCTCGCCGCGCGCGACGATCAGGCCTTCTTCGTCGGTGAGCTTCGGCGCCCGGTCGAACGGGCAGCCTTCGTCCTCACCCGGGCCCGACGGCTTGTTCTCGCCCTTGATGTAGGCCAGCCGGTGCGGGGTCCACAGCCGCCCGAAGGCGTCGGGGACGCCCGCGAAGACGTCGTCAGGGTCAGCCACGGGGCGGTCCCTATACCTGGACGCGGTCGCGCACGGCGGTGACGATCTCCGCCACGGCGTCCGCCACCGGGACGGTGTTCTTCTGCGTTCCGTCGCGGTACCGGAACGAGACCGCCTCGGCGGTCACGTCGTCGTCGCCCGCGATCAGCATGAACGGCACCTTCTGGCGCTGCGCGGTCCTGATCTTCTTCTGCATCCGGTCATCGCTGCCGTCGACCTCGACCCGGATGCCCTGCTCGCGCAGGCTCGCGGCGACCTTCTCCAGGTAGGGCACGTGCGCGTCGGTGACGGGGATACCGGTCACCTGGACCGGCGCCAGCCAGGGCGGGAAGGCCCCCGCGTAGTGCTCGACCAAGATGCCGAAGAACCGCTCGATGGACCCGAACAGCGCGCGGTGGATCATGTACGGGCGCTGCCGCGTCCCGTCGGCGGCCTGGTACTCGATGCCGAACCGGACCGGCTCCTGCAGGTCCACCTGCAGGGTGGACAGCTGCCAGCGGCGGCCGATCGCGTCCTTGACGTGCACGTCGATCTTGGGGGCGTAGAAGGCGCCCTCGCCCTCGGCGACCACGTACGGCAGGCCGGACACGTCGAGCGCGTGCTTGAGCGCCGCCTCGGCCTCGGCCCACTCCGACAGCTCGCCCACGTACTTCTCCGGCCGGGTGGACAGCTCCGCCTCGAACTCGGTCAGCCCGAAGTCGCGCAGCAGCCCGACCACGAACGTCAGCAGCGAGGCCAGCTCGTCCTGCAGCTGTCCCGGGGAGCAGAAGATGTGCGAGTCGTCCTGGGTGAAACCGCGGGCCCGGGTCAGGCCGTGCACCACCCCGGACTTCTCGTACCGGTACACGGTGCCGAACTCGAACAGCCGCAGCGGCAGCTCCCGGTAGGACCGGCCGCGCGACGCGTAGATCAGGATGTGCATCGGGCAGTTCATCGGCTTGTTGTAGTACGTGGCCCCGTCCAGCACCATCGGCGGGAACATGCCGTCCTTGTACCACTCCAGGTGCCCGGAGGTGATGAACAGGTCTTCCTTGGTCACGTGGGGGGTGTTGACGAACTCGTACCCGGCCTCCTCGTGACGGCGGCGCGAGTAGTCCTCCATCACCCGGCGGATGATGCCGCCCTTGGGGTGGAAGACCGGCAGCCCGCTGCCGAGCTCGACCGGGAACGAGAACAGGTCAAGCTCCGCGCCGAGCTTGCGGTGGTCGCGCTTCTCGGCCTCCTCGAGGAACCGCAGGTGGGCGTCCTGCTTGTCCCGGGATTCCCAGGCGGTGCCGTAGATCCGCTGCAGCTGCGGGTTCTTCTCGCTCCCGCGCCAGTAGGCCCCGCCGGTGCGCATCAGCTTGAACGCCGGGATGGCCCTGGTGTCCGGCAGGTGCGGGCCGCGGCACAGGTCCTTCCAGCACAGCTCGCCGTCAGCCGGGTTCAGGTTGTCGTAGATGGTCAGCTCCGCGCCGCCGACCTCGACCGACTCGCCGTCATCGGACGACGGGTGGCCCTTGAGGCCGATCAGCTCGAGCTTGTACGGCTCGGCGGCGAGCTCGGACCGGGCCTGCTCGTCGGTCACCACCCGGCGGGAGAACCGCTGGCCCTGCTTGACGATCTGGCGCATCCGGGCCTCGATGGCCTTGAGGTCCTCGGGGGTGAACGGCTTGTCCACGTCGAAGTCGTAGTAGAAGCCGTTCTCCACGGGCGGGCCGATGCCCAGCTTGGCCTGCGGGAACAGGTCCTGCACGGCCTGCGCCATGACGTGCGCGGCCGAGTGCCGCACGATGTAATGGCCGTCGTCGCTGGCGATGGCGACGGGCTCTACCACGTCGCCGTCGGCAACCGGGCTGGCCAGGTCGCGCAGCTCGCCGTTGACCCTGGCCGCGATGACGCCTGGCTCGGGGCCGAGGGCCGCGCCCGCCGTCGTGCCCGCCTCGACCACATGCTCGCTTCCGGCGAGGGTGATACGAAGCTGCTGGCTGGACACGGTGTGCTCCTAGGTAGTCGGAGAAAGTGGATACCCGATGCTATCGGTCGCGGGGAGGCTTGGGGACCAGCGCCGGCCCGGCGCAGGGCGTCGGCCAGCGCCCCGTCCGGGGCCGCCTCACGGGCGCCGCCCCGGTTGCCGCCGCCCGGGCGGCCACCCCGCCCGCTGCCGCCGGCCGCCCCGGGGCGGGGACCGGAGCCGCGGCCCGTCCGGCCGGCCTCGGACCCGGGCCGGGTCTCGGTCCGGGCGTCGGGCCGGTTCTCCGTCCGCGGACGGCCGCCCGCCGGGCCGGATCCCGGCGCGGCGTCGTCGTCCAGTCGCAGGGTGAGCGAGATCCGGTGCCGGGGGATGTCGACCGACAGCACCTTGACCCGGACCACGTCACCGGACTTGACCACCGTGTGAGGGTCGGAGACGAAGGTGCGCGACATGGCCGAGACGTGCACCAGGCCGTCCTGGTGCACGCCGACGTCGACGAACGCGCCGAACGCGGCCACGTTGGTCACCACGCCTTCCAGGACCATGCCCGGCTCGAGGTCCCCGATCTTCTCCACGCCCTCGGCGAACGTCGCGGTGGTGAACGCCGGCCGCGGGTCACGACCCGGTTTCTCCAGCTCGCGCAGGATGTCGGTGACGGTCGGCAGCCCGAACCGCTCGTCGGTGAACTGGGTGGCCTTGAGCGCGCGCAAGGTGGCGGTGCTGCCGATCAGCTCGCCGGCTGAGGTCCCGGTCGCGGTCAGGATGCGGCGGACCACCGGGTACGCCTCGGGGTGCACGCCGGAGGCGTCGAGCGGGTCGTCGCCGCCGCGGATGCGCAGGAACCCGGCGCACTGCTCGAACGCCTTGGGGCCGAGCCGCGGTACCCCCATGAGCTGCTGGCGGGTGCGGAACGGGCCCTCGGAGTCGCGCCGGGCCACGATCGCGGCGGCCAGCCCGGCGGTGACCCCGGACACCCGGGCCAGCAGCGGCTGCGAGGCGGTGTTCAGGTCCACGCCGACCGCGTTCACGCAGTCCTCGACCACCGCGTCCAGCGAGTGGGACAGCTTGCCCTCGGCCACGTCGTGCTGGTACTGGCCGACGCCGATGGACTTCGGGTCGATCTTGACCAGCTCGGCCAGCGGGTCCTGCAGCCGCCGGGCGATCGACACGGCGCCGCGGAGCGAGACGTCCATCCCGGGCAGTTCCTCCGAGGCGTACGCCGAGGCCGAGTAGACGCTGGCGCCGGCCTCGGACACGACCACCTTGGTCAGCCCGAGCTCGGGATGGCGCTTGATCAGGTCGGCGGCCAGCCGGTCGGTCTCCCGGGAGGCGGTGCCGTTGCCGATGGCGACGAGGTCGGCGTGATGGGAGCGGGCGAGCCGGGCCAGGACGTCGATGGATTCGTCCCAGCGGCGCTGCGGCTCGTGCGGGTAGATCGTGGCGGTGCCGAGCACCTTGCCGGTGGCGTCGGTGACCGCGACCTTGACGCCGGTCCGGAAGCCGGGGTCCAGCCCGATCGTGGTGCGCGCGCCGGCCGGGGCGGCCAGCAGCAGGTCGCGCAGGTTGGCGGCGAACACCCGGACCGCCTCGTCCTCGGCCGCCTGCCACAGCCGGACCCGGAGGTCCACGCTCAGGTGCATCAGGATGCGGGTACGCCAGGCCCAGTGCACGGTGGCGCCGAGCCACGGGTCGGCGGGCCGGCCCTGGTCGCTGAGGCCGAACCGGGCGGCGATGCGCGCCTCGTACTCCGCGTCCTCGGCCCCGGTTTCCAGGGTGAGATCGAGGATCTCCTCCTTCTCACCGCGGAACAGGGCCAGCACGCGGTGCGACGGCAGCCGCGTGAACGGCTCGCTGAACTCGAAGTAGTCGGAGAACTTGGCCCCCTTCTGCTCCTGGCCCGCACGGACCCGGGAGGTGAGCGAGCCGCGGGCGGCCATCGTCTCGCGCAGCTCGCCGAGCAGGTCCGCGTCCTCGGCGAAGCGCTCGACCACGATGGCGCGGGCGCCCTCCAGGGCCGCGTTCGCGTCGGCGACGCCCCGGTCCGGGTCGGTGAAGGCGGCCGCCTCGGCGTGCGGGTCCCGGGCGGGATCGGCCAGCAGCAGGTCGGCCAGCGGTTCCAGGCCGGCCTCGCGGGCGATCTGCGCCTTGGTGCGCCGCTTCGGCTTGTACGGCAGGTAGAGGTCTTCCAGCCGGGCCTTGGAGTCGGCCGCGCGGAGCTGGGCCGCGAGCTCGTCGGTCAGCTTGCCCTGGCTCTCGATCTCCTTCACGATCGCGTCCCGGCGCTCGTCGAGTTCGCGCAGGTAGCGCAGCCGTTCCTCGAGGGTCCGGAGCTGGGCGTCGTCGAGGCCCTCGGTGGCTTCCTTGCGGTACCGGGCGATGAACGGCACCGTCGAGCCGCCGTCGAGCAGGCCGACCGCGGCGCTGACCTGACGGACGGCCACGCCGAGCTGGTCGGCGATCCGCTGGTCCACAGACTGGGTTTGCGTCACCAGAGCATTGTGCCAGCGGATGACTACTGGCGGGCGCGGGCGCGGTAGGCGGCGACCGTGGTGCGGCTCGCGCAGGCGGGCTGGCAGTACCGGCGGGACTGGTTGCGCGAGGTGTCGGCCAGCCAGCGCCCGCAGCCCGCGGCGGCGCAGCGCCGCAGCCGGGACCGGCCGTGGCGGCAGACGTAGAGCGCGAGCCCGGAGACGGCCATGGCCGCCAGCCATTCGGCCAGCGGCGCGTCGTCCCGCGCGTAGTGCAGGTGCGGGGTCCCGTCATGCCGGGTCAGGACCGGCTGGCACGGCTGGGTGGCGAGCAGCGTGGCCAGCGCGTCGAGGAACTCGTCCTCCGGCCCGGTGCCGAGGACCGTGGCGATCCGGGCCCCCAGTCCGCGCAGGGCCTGCGCCAGGTCGTCACCGGCCGCCGCCGGATAGCCGTGGTCGGTGACCATCAGCTCCTGCCGGCCGAGCAGCTGCGGCAGGCCGAGGGTGCCGTCACCGAGCGAGGCCAGGTCGAGCGCGAGGTGCAGCGGATTCAGGTCGTAGTCGTCATAACTCACTTGACCACCTACAGGGCGTCTGCTTGGGTAGGTGGCATCTAGGTTTTTGCCGCCTACGGAATGAGTCCATTGTGACAGAGATCGCGAGCCGCCAGCTGGCCGCCGCCGCCCGGGCGCTGATGCTGGCCGGCCAGTGGGATCAAGCCGCCACCCTGCTCCGCGGGGCGGCCCCGGACGGGCCGGGCGAGCGGGCGGTCCTCGCCGTGACCGGGGCCGGGGTCGCGGTCAACCAGGATTTCTGGTGCCGAACGGGGCAGGCTCCCGCGGCCCTGGATGAGGCGTCAGCCGCGGTGGCGGAGGCGTCCGGTGATCCCGGGACTGGCTTCGACCTGGAACTGTTCCGGCTGCAGCACGACTATGCGGACGAACTGTTCGGCTCTGGCGACGGAGCGGCGATCTGGCCCGCAGGACGGCGACGCTACGGTGGCGGCCGGCCTCGCGGCCCGGGCGGTCCGGCTAGCCGAGGCTGCCCCCGACCGCGGACGGTCGGCCGCGGCCTGGTTCTACGCCGGGCTGATCGAGGACAACCTGCGAGATAACGCCGCGGCCGCGCAGTCGGCCTACACGGCCGCGCTGGCCGATGCCGAGGCGGCCGGGGACGAGCTGGCCGAGTCCGACGCGCTCCGCCACCTGGGCTACCACGCGGGCGAGGCCGGCGACGCGGACCGGGCCCGGCGGATGTGGGAGCGCTCGGCCGAGCAGCGGCAGCGAGCGGGCGCGGTACCGTACGTGCTGTCCCAGCAGCTGCTGCTGGCCGGGCTGGCCCGGGACGGCGGGGACGAGGAGGCCGCGCGCGGCCTGGCCGCCGAGGTCCGCCGCTGGGCGGGCGCGCTGGGCATCGGCCTGCTCGAGTCGCAGGCGGCCGCGCTGGCGGACCGCCAGTGACCCGGCGATGAACGTCACGGCGCCCGACCGTCCGTCCGGGTGCCGGAACAAGCCGTTAATACCCTGCGTGCGTCTTTTCTTCCGGTGCGTGATGTGTTAGTTCTTGTTGGATTACGGGGTTCATATCGGTTAATAAGGCCTGAACCGGAGGACAACGTGGCCACCGAGGCTCGATTCCGCCAGATTTCACCAAGGCGTCGGCTGAGGCGATCGGGACGGGTGGTGATCGCGGTAGCGCTGGCGGCCTTGGTGGCCGTCCCGGCGACCGCGGCCGCCAGCCAGGCCTCGACCGCACAGCAGGCCGCGAGCGCCTCCTGCCCGTGGGTCGCTTCCCGGGCACCGGTCACGCAGCGGGTGGCCCAGCTGATGGCCCAGATGAGCCTGGCCGACGAGATCTCCATGGTGGAGGGTCACGGCACTGCCAACCCGTACGTGTTCTACACGCCCGCCATCCCCGCGCTGTGCATCCCGGCGGTGGGCGAGGAGGACGGGCCGGCCGGGGTCGCCGACGGGCTGACCGGAGTCACCCGGCTGCCAGCCGGCGTGGCGTTGGCGGCGACCTGGGACCCGTCGCTGGCCGAGCGGTACGGGCAGGTGATCGGGGCCGAGGAGTACGGCAAGGGCGCCAGCGTCAACCTCGGGCCGACCGTGAACATCGACCGCGACCCGCGCTGGGGCCGGTCGTTCGAGGCACTGAGCGAGGACCCGTTCCTGAACGCCTCGCTCGGCGTCCCCGAGATCGGCGGCGTGCAGCGTCAGGACGTGATGTCCCAGGTGAAGCACCTCGCCGTGTACAACCAGGAGACGTACAGGAACACGACAGCCGACGACGTCATCATCGATCCCGCGGACGGAGCACGAGATCTACCTGCCGTCGTTCTACGCGGCGGTCACGTCGGGCGACGCCTCGGTCATGTGCTCGTACGCCGTGATCAACGGCGACTTCGCCTGCAACGACTCCAACCTGGAAACCACCATCCTGCGCGACGAGTGGGACTTCCCCGGCTTCGTGACCTCGGACTACGGCGCCCTGCACTCCACCCAGGGAGCGGTACAGGGCACCGATCAGGAACAGCCGTTCGACACCTACTACGGGACGGCGCTGCAGACCGCCGTGCAGAACGGGACCATCCCGAAGAGCGTGCTGAACACGATGGTGCAGCGCGTCCTGACCGAGATGTTCCGGTTCGGCCTGTTCAGCCAGCCGCGGACCGGGACGCCGACGGCGACCGTGACCACGCCGGGCGCATGTCGCGCTGACGACCCAGGTCGCCGAGTCCGGTACGACGCTGCTCAAGAACGCGGGCTCGGTGCTGCCGCTGTCCGCGGGCGGTTCCGTCGCCGTGACCGGCCCGGCGGCGGACGCCGCGGCGACTTACGCGGGCGGGGGCAGCGCCTACGTGCTCCCCTCGGGCACGGTGAGCCCGCTGGCCGGCATCAAGGCGGCCGCGGGTTCCGGCACGAGCGTGACCTACCAGCCGGGCCTGCCCGCCGACACGGCGCTGCCGTCCATCCCGGCCGGCCGACCTGTCCCCGGCTTACGCCCCCACGCCGTTCGGCGGCAGCTACACGGGCACCCTGACCGCGCCGGAAACCGGCACCTACGTGCTGGCCATCACCAACCCGTGCGGCTGCTACACCTCGACGTACCTGTCGCTGGACGGCAAGCAGATCATCGACGACCCGTCCACGCCGCCGGTGCACACGTACTCGGCCGCGGTGCAGCTGACCGCCGGCCAGACGTACCAGCTGTCGATCAGCGGCGACTCGTCGCAGCTGCTGTGGGGCACGCCGTCAGCGCTGGCGCCGGGTATCAAGGCCGCGGTTTCCGCCGCGAAGGCGGCGTCGGTCGCCGTGGTCGTGGTGTCCGACGACACTGAATCCGAGGCCACCGACCGGCCGTCGCTGAACCTGCCGTCCGCCCAGGACGAGCTGATCTCCGCGGTAGCGGCGGCGAACCCGCACACGGTCGTGGTCGTCAACGCGGGCGCGCCGGTCGCGATGCCATGGCTGCCCGCCGGTGGCGGGCGTGCTGGACGCCTGGTATCCGGGCCAGAGCAGCGGGACCTCGCTGGCCAGCGTGCTGTTCGGCCAGACCGATCCGGGCGGCCACCTGCCGGTGACCTTCCCGGCCTCGCTGAGCCAGGTGCCGGCCTCGACCACGGCCCAGTTCCCCGGCAACGGCTCGACCGTGCGGTACTCCGAGGGCGTCGACGTGGGCTACCGCTGGTACGACGCCAAGGACATCGCGCCGCTGTTCCCGTTCGGATTCGGCCTTTCCTACACGCGGTTCGCGTTCAGCCACCTGTCGGTGAGCCGTCACGGAGACCGACGGGACGCAAGACGTCCGGGTCTCCGCCGTAGTCACCAACACCGGCCACCGGGCCGGATCCGAGGTCGCCCAGCTCTACCTAGGCGACCCGGCCGGGCACCGGTGAGCCGCCGCGCCAGCTGGCCGGCTTCCAACGGGTCAGCCTGGCGCCGGGAGCCTCGGCCCGGGTCTCGTTCGCGCTCACCCCGCAGGAGGAGTCCTGGTGGGATGACGTCGCCAACGGCTGGACCCAGACCGCGGGGCAGTACCAGGTCTACGTGGGCGATTCCTCGGCACTGCCGGACCTGCCGCTGCGGGGTTCGTTCACCATGCCCGCCACGCCGGGAGCCCGCCAGGTGACGGTCAGCGCTCCCGCGACCATGACGCCGGGCAAGGCCGCCGCGGTGCGGGTGACGCTGACCGCGGCGGGTAGCGCGACGCTGCACGGCGTGCGCCTGGCGCTTCAGCTCCCCCTGGGCTGGCGGGCGGCGCCGGCCGGGCCGGCGGTGTTCGGCTCGGTGGCGCCCGGCCAGGCCCCGGCCGTCACCTTCCTGGTGACGCCGCCGGGCTACGCGCCGAACGCCAGCGCCGTGGTGCACGCGACCGCCACGACAGGAGACTGGCTACGCGAGGCGGGGGTGAACGTCACGGTCTCGGGCTAGGACGCCAATCACCCTTGCCGGGGGAGGCGGCGGAGCGATGCGGGAGCGAGGATGGCGGTGATGGACGGTCCATCGACGTAGCACCTGACTAACGCCGTTCCACTTATAGGGTCGCCATGCCACTCGCTAGTTCCTACTCCTACCAGCTGACCAAGCTGGCCGACCTGCGTGACCGCGGAGTCATCACGGCCGACGAGTTCGAGCGAGAGAAGGCCAAGGTTCCCGCCGCCTGAGCGGTTGTGGGCCGGTATGACCGAGGACGTCGCCGAGAGCGCTAGCTCGCTTCCGGAGCAGCATCTCCTGCGTGGCTGGCGCTCGGCCATGTTCGCCCCGGTCGGCAGCGGCCAGCGACGCCGGCGCGGAAGCGACGGCGTGCGCCTGGCCGCCGCCGTCCTCGCCCTGGTGTGCTGCCTGCTGGTCATCCGGTATGACTCCCGGGTCGACCGGGCCATCACCCAGGTGATCCATCCGCCGCCGTGGAGCATCACCTGGCTGGTGACGGTGGTGTACCAGGCGGGCTCGTTCGGCGTCGTGATCGTCCTGGTGGCGCTGGCCCTGCTCGCGCGCCGCTGGGAGATCGCGCGCGACATCGGGCTGAGCGCGGCCGGGACGGCGGCGGTGTGCGGGATCCTGATCGCCGTGCTCGGAAGCCGCGGCGGCCGGCCGGGCGGGATCGTGATCGACGGCTACTACATGAGCTTTCCCGTCCTGCAGATCGCCCTGTTCATGGCGGTCGCCACGGCCGGGCTGCCGTATCTGGCGCGCGGCGTGCAGCGCCTGGTCGAGATCTTCATCGCCCTGGTCGCCCTGGCGTCGGCCGTCGGAGGCCACGGGCTGCCGCTCAACGTGCTGGGGAGCCTGGCCATCGGCTGGGGGGTGACGGCGGTGGTCCGGCTCGTTTTCGGCTCGCCGCTCGGCCTGCCCTCGGCCGAGGACGTCCGGCTGCTGCTCGAGGGGTTCGGTATCCGCGCGAGCGATGTGCACCCGGTGACCCGGCAGGTCTGGGGGGTGGCGAAGTTCGAGGCGACCGAGATACGCCGGGCGGATGCGCCCGGGCGCCTCGGTATCGCGGTCTACGGCCGGGACGCGGCCGACGCCAGGCTGCTCACCAAGGCGGGCCGGTTCCTGCTGTACCGGGACTCCGGGCCGAGCCTGACGATCACCCGGCTCCAGCAGGTCGAGCATGAGGCCTACGTGACCATGCGAGCGGGCCTGGCCGGTGTCGCCGTGCCCGAGATCGTCGAGGCGGGAACGGCGGGACCGTCCCATGACGCGCTGCTGGTCTACCGGATGCCGCCGCCCGGGACGGCGCTGTCGGACATCGACGCCGCCGAGATCAGCGACGCCACGCTCGATGACCTGTACCGCCAGTTGCTGACCCTGCGGCGGGCACGCATCGCTCACGGCGCGATCAGCGGTGACGCGGTGCTGGTCGACCCGGTGGCGGGAACCGTTGTCCTGGCGGACTTCCGCAACGCCTCGGCGCGGGCTTCGCCGGATCAGCTCGACCGCGATCTGGCCAGCGCCATCGCGGCCACCGCGGTGGTGATCGGCGCCGAACGAGCCGCCGATTCCGCGGCGCGGTGCCTGGAGCCGGAGATGATGGAAGGGGCGCTCAGGCAACTGCAGAAGCCAGCACTCGACCCGCTGCTCGGCCGGAGCCTGCGGGGCAGGCGCGGTTTGCTGCCGGATGTCCGTCAGCGCGCCGCCCAGGCCGCCTCGATCGAGCTGCCGCAGCTGGCAGAGCCTCGCCGGGTGAGCTGGCCGACGCTGATCATGATCGTCGGCACGCTCATCGGCGGCTGGGCCCTGATCGGGGTGCTCATCGACGTCTCCAAGTCCTTCGACACCGTGATCGGGGCTGACTGGCTCTGGGTCATCATGGCGCTCGTCCTCGCCCAGCTGGCCTACGTGGCGTCCGGGCCTGGAAGGCGTCGGCAGCGTGGCCGGGCCGCTGCCGTTCGGCCGGGTGGTGGCGGTCGAGTTCGCCAACGCGTTCAGCGCGCTGGCCGGCGGCACCGCGGCGGTCTTCGCCACCCGGGTGCGCTTCTTCCAGAAACAGGGCTACGACGCCACGGTGGCGCTGAGTTCCGGCGCCATCATGACCACCTCCAGCTGGATCGCCATCACCGTTCTGTTCGGAGTCTCGCTGCCGTTCGCCTGGGGATCCCTCGACCTCGAGGCCACCCCCCAGACCGGCGGGGATTCGAAACTGGTGTGGATCATCCTGGCCGTCGTGGTGCTGGTCGCCCTGGTGGCGGGCCTGGTCCTGGCCGTGCCCCGGCTGCGCAGGCTGGCCGCCGACAAGCTGCGTCCCAAGGCGCGCGACATCTGGGGCAACCTCACGCGGGTGGCCAGCTCTCCGCACAAGCTGGTGCTGCTGGTGAGCGGCTCGTTCGCCCAGGAACTGCTGGTGGCCATGGCGCTGTCGGTGTCGCTGCGCGCGTTCGGCGATCATCTGCGGCTCCCGGTCCTGATCGTGGTCATCACCCTGGCCGGGATCATCGGGGCGGTCTCGCCGTCGCCCGGCGGCATGGGGGTGGTGGAGGCGGGCATGATCCTCGGCCTCACCGCGGCCGGGGTCGCGGAGTCCGACGCCACCGCCGCGGTCTTCATCCAGCGCCTGTTCACGTCGTACCTGCCGCCCATCTGGGGCTGGATCACCCTCGTCTGGATGCGGAAGAGGGAATACCTATGAAAGAAGGAGGCGTCATGGCGGAACATTCGCGTCAGGGCGCGGGCGTGCCGCCCGATGCGGTAGGACCGTTCGCGTCGTCGTGGCGGCGCAGGCACCTGACCGTGGACGAGCGAGTCGCCCGGGGCCGGACCGCGCGCCAGAAAGCGCCACGGTCGAGCCACGGACGGTGGGAGCCCGCTCCGGACCGGCCCGATCCGGTCACGCTGCTGGAACAGCAGGCGGCGAGCCGGGTACCCGAACTGGTCCCGATCCGCTACGGGAGGATGCTGGCCTCGCCGTTCACCTTCTACCGGGGCGCCGCGCTGATCATGGCGGCCGACCTGGCGGCGACCCCGGTGACCGGGATCACCGTGCAGTTGTGCGGTGACGCCCACCTGTCGAATTTCGGCCTGTTCGGCACGCCGGAGCGGCGGATGCTGTTCGACATCAACGATTTCGACGAGACCCTCCCGGGCCCGTGGGAGTGGGACGTGAAACGGCTGGCGGCGAGCTTCGAGATCATGGGAAGGGACCGCGGCTTCTCCCGGGCCGACCGCCGCGCCGTGGTCATGGCCGGGGTCCGGGAGTACCGGAGCCGGATGCGCCGCGCCGCCGGGATGGGGAGCCTGGACGCTTGGTACGAGCATTTCGAGGCCGGGATGCTGCTCAAGCTGGTCCGCCGAGGAGGTCCGGGTCAGGCGGGTCGGCAGGAGCGAGGCCGAGGCGGTCGAGGAGATGGTGGTCAAGGCGAGGACCCGCGACAGCACCCGGGTGTTCGCCAAGCGGGCCGAGGAGATCGAGGGTGAGCTGCGCATCGTCGCCGACCCGCCGGTCATCATCCCGATCGAGGACATCGTCCGGCCGGGGTCGGAATGGGAGAACCCGACCCCGCTCATCAAGAAGCTGCTCAGCTCGTACCGGCGCACGCTCGCGCGCCACCACCACCCCCTCGAGGAGTACCGCTACGTCCACGCGGCGTACAAGATGGTGGGCGTGGGCAGCGTCGGCACCCGCTGCTACATCATGCTGCTGCATCGGCCGCGACCATGACGACCCGCTGTTCCTGCAGGTCAAGGAGGCGCAAGCCCTCGGTGCTCGAGCGTTTCCTGGGCGCGAGCACCTACCCGCACCACGGCGAGCGCGTGGTCGCGGGACAGCGGCTGATGCAGGCGGCGACGGACATCTTCCTGGGCTGGCAGCGCATCAAGGGCCTCGACGGCGTAACCCGCGACTACTACGTGCGCCAGTTCCATGACTGGAAGGGCAGCGCGGACGTCGAGACCCTCCTCGTGCCGGGAGCCACCCTGTACGCGCGCATCTGCGGGGCGACCCTGGCCCGTGCGCACGCCCGGTGGGGGGACCGGATCGCCATCGCCTCCTACCTCGGCAAGGGGGAGGCTTTCGACCGCGCCATCGCGGGCTTCTCCGCGGCCTACGCGGACCAGAACGAGCGGGACTACGCCGCGTTCGCCGCCGCGGTCGACTCGGGGCGGCTGGCCGCCCGGACCGGGGTGTAACCGCGGCCTGCCGTCATGAGCGATCAATCAGTGGCCCCGGGCAGGCCGTCCCTGGCCGCGAAGATCGACCGAGAGAAGTCGCATCCGCTGGCCTGGAAGACGGTGGCCATGCGCGCCGCGATGGTCGTTATCGCCGGCCTCGCCATCTACCTGGTGTTCCCGGCGATCACCGAGGTGCTCGCGTCCTGGCCGCGCCTGTCTACCCTGAACCCGTGGTGGCTCTTCGCTGCGATCGGCGCCGAGATCGCCCACTTCACCTGTACGTTCGCGCTACAGCGCCTGGCGTTGCGGACCAGGGCGTGGTTCCCGGTGATCACGTCCCAGCTGGCCGGCAACGCGATCACTCTCATCATGCCGGGAGGTGCCGCGGTCGGCGCGGCGATGCAGTTCCGGATGCTGGCGATCAGCGGCATGGACACGGGCTCTACCGTGGGCGGGCTGGCGGCTTTCTCCCTCCTCGGCGTGGGCGGCCTGCTCGCCCTCCCGCTCTTCGCTCTCCCCGTCATCCTGATAGGCGCGCCCGTCAGCCGCGGCCTCGAGCACGCGGCGCTCCTCGGCGCAGCGGGCTTCGTGGCCTTCGCCGGCCTCGGCGCGGTCGTGCTGACCTACGACGCGCCGCTGCGCTGGGCAGGCGGGGCGGCACAACGGCTCAGGAACTGGGTCCTGCGCAAACGTCCCCCGCTGGAAGGGCTGGACGAGGCCCTTCTCTCCCAGCGCAACGACATCCGGGCGGTACTCGGCAGGCAGTGGTGGCAGGCGCTGCTGCTCTCCGCGGGCCGCCTGGCGTTCGACTACCTGTGCCTGCTGCTGGCGCTGCGGGCGACCGGCAGCCACCCGCGCCCCTCGCTGATCCTGGTGGCGTACGCGGCGGCGGGCATCGTCGGGATGATTCCAGTTACCCCGGGCGGTCTCGGGCTGGTGGAGGCGAGCCTGACCGGTCTCCTGCTGCTGGCCGAGGTGGACTCCAGCCAGGCCGTGCTGGCCACGCTCACCTACCGGATCGCCTCCTACTGGCTGCCGCTATGCGCCGGGCCGGTCGCCTACGGCCTGTTCCGGATGCGGTACTCCGAAACGCGCCGGCGAGGCGGCAGCCGACGAACCCGCCAGGGGCCAGTTACGCTCGAGGCCGGTCAGGTCGAGCAGGTCGTCGAGGATCCGGTCGAAGGCGCTCTGGTCCTGGCGGTCGGCGGGTAGCGGACCAGCCCTCAGGGCGTCCATGGCCGCTCTCAGCCACGGGGCGTGACGCGGGCCGGGGAGACCAGGACCGCGACGCGGCGCTCGGAGGCCATCACCCGGTCGTAGGCGTCGAAGTCGTCGTGCGTCCCGCCGGCGGCGGTGAAGATCTCGCGCAGCAGCAGGCGCAGCCGCTCGGCGTCGACCCCCGGCATCGGGTCGTCGGGGCCGGCCAGCTCGGCCGGGCCCTCGACCGCGGCCCACTGCCAGCCCGCCCGGATGGCCACGGTGGCCCGCGGCCGGGCCCGCAGGTGCGCCAGCCGCTGCGCGTCGCCGCGGCTGACCAGGCCGACAACCTGGTCGCCGGTCACCGGATGCGGGAGCACGCCCGCGTTCACCACCGACGAGGCGATGGTCCCGTCGGGCCGCAGCGTGGACACCACGCACAGGCCGTGGTCACCGTCGACGAGCCGGGCGAAATCCTCGAGTCCGCTCACGGGTGAAGCGTAGCCGCCGGCCCGAAGGACATCACGACGCGGTCCTCCACCGGTGCGTAGCCGAGGCGCTCGTACAGAGCATTGCTGGTCGGGATTGGCCAGGTCGGTGTAGAGGACCACCTCCCGGGCCCCCGCGTCGAGGGCCGCCTGGGTGACGGCCGCGGTCGCCCCGCCCGCGTACCCGCGGCCGCGCAGCTCCGGGGGCGTGTACACGGGGCCGACCCGTGCCATCCCGCCCACCGCGCGGGTCAGGCAGGCGACCGAGACCGGGACGCCCCCGTCCTCCCAGACAGTGACGCCGCCATAGCCCAGGCGCTGGTCCAGGTCGGTGCGGTGGTCATGCCCGGGGTGGTCGTCGACCTCGCGGGCGAACGCCCCGAACCACTCGGCCACCAGGTCACGGTCGGTCCCGGCGGCCAGCCGGGCGCACCCGGCGGGGCCGGCGCAGGCGGCACGAGACGGCCGAGCCGGAACAGGCGCATCCGGCGGTGCACCGTGGCCGCGTCCCCGGTGCGGTCCCGCCAGGCGTCCGCGAACGCGGCGGCCGCCTGCCCGGCGGCGTTGACGCCGGGGACCGGGTGGCCGGCGTCGGCGAGGTCACGGGCGAGCGCGGCGGCGGGCGCCTCGCCCGGGCCGGACAGCAGGACGGGCATCCCGGGCGTGTGCATGAACGCGGCCGCCAGCGGGCCGGCCTCCGGCTGCTGCCAGCCGAACAGCGTCGCGCCGGGATCCGACCCGGATCCGGCGGCCAGGAGGTCCGCGGTCACGGTCAGGATCACGGAGTTCCGGGCGGGCTCGGCGCGCAGGAACTCCCCCGCCACGGTCAGGAACTCCGCCGGGTCGGCGGTCATGAACCAGCTCATCTCGCCATGGTTTCACCTTGCGCGGGTACGGACGAGCGGTGCACAGCGATTGGGCGGATGCGGCCGGGGCGTTCGGCGCGGGGCAGCCGGTGTTCGCGGGTCAGGTGAGCCTGCCCCGTTCGGGATAATCAACGGGCGGATCCGTCGCCGGCGGCAGGCTCTTCCGCGGGGGTCAGCGGTTCGAGCAGCCCGGCGAGCTGCTCCTGGCCGAAGTAGCGGGCCCAGCCGAGCGGGGTGGAGCCGAAGCGGTGGTCGCGCAGGCCGGGGTCGGCGCCCAGCCGGAGCAGGTCCCGGGCCAGCTCCTCCTGCCCTTGGCTGGCGGCGACGTGCAGCGCGGTCTGCCAGGGCTCCTCGGCGGGGACGTCGGCGCGGCCCATGGCGTTGACGTCGAAGCCGAGCCCGGCGAGGAGCCCGACCGAGCCGGGCCGGCCCTGGGCCGCCGCCCAGACGATCAGCGCCGGGCGGGCCGCCCGGACCGCGTCGGCCAGGCCGGGGCGGGCGGCCCGCAGCTCGTCGAGCGCGGCCTGGTCCGCGGCCAGGGCGGCGGCGATGAAACGCTGCTCCGGGTCGAGATCGGGCGCGGCGGCGCCGCGGGCGACCAGGAAGCGGACGAGGTCGGGATGCCCGGTGGTGGCCGCGCACTGCGCGGGGGTGGTCCCGTCGGGGAACGGCGTGATGAGGTCGGCGCCGTGCTGGGCGAGCAGCCGGACCCGTTCGGTCATGCCGTGGGTGACGGCCCAGGCCAGCTGGCCGCGGACCAGCTGCTCCGGGGTGTCCAGGGCGTCGCCGAGACGGGCCCGCCACGGGCCGCCGTCGCCGGTGCCGAGGCCGAACTCGAAGAGCAGCTCCAGGTGATCGTCGCCCGGCTCGAACATCCGGTTGTACAGCGCCTGGCCGTCGTTGGGGTCGGCGCCGGCCTCGAGCAGCAGGCGGGCCAGGGCCAGGGCGTGCGGGTGGCGCGGCTGGCGCACCGGGCCCAGCTCGCCCTCGCCGAACACGCCGGTCAGGACGGTGAACGGGGTGGGCAGGCCGTGCCACAGGTAGCCGGCGTTCGGGTCGGCGCCCGCGTCGAGCAGCAGCCGGGCGCTGGCGAGCACGGCGTCCGCGCCGATGGCGGGGTCGTGGCGGGTGTAGGCCAGGTAGAACAGCGGCTCGCAGCGGAACGGGCCGCCCGGCCGGGCGGCCGACCCGGGGTCGGCGGCCAGGTGCGCGCGCAGCCGGGGCACGTCCGCCGCGGCGGCCGCGGCGCAGACGCTGGCCCGCGTGATCTCGGGATCGCGGGCGAGGACCTGGCGGGCCTGCGCCCACCGCTCCGGCTGGTCGTCTTCGTACGACAGGCAGCCGAGGCGCAGGAACTCATCGGCCGGGCTGTCCGCCGTCATCCGTCCGGGAAAGCGGCTGTACCGCTCGACGACTTCGACGTAACGGCGCAGCCGGGTCCAGCTCGGGAAGTCATATCGGCGGGCCACGACGAGCTGGGCCGCGCTCAGCGGGAACCGGGCGGCCGCGGCGGCGTCCGGGCGCCCGGCGGGGTGGCGGCGCGCCGTCTCGGCGAGCGCGTCCTGGTCACCCTGGCGGACCGCGCGCTGCAGGTCCCTGGCCTGGTGGCGGAGCTGCTGGAGGCTGGGTTCGGCGGGCAGGTCGGGCACGATGGCTCCTTTCGTGCGCCTGCGGTCCGCGTCGCAAGCCGAAAGGAGTGATGCCTGCTGTCAGTCAGGGGCCTCGCACAGGTGGACTCTGTCCTTCCCGCGGACCGGGGGTGCCCTGCGAACCTGGCCTCAGTCTACCCCGGCGCAGGCCCGGACGCCAGGGCCAGGCGTCGCGCCCCGGACAGATTGTTGACAATTTTGTAGGCACTTTTAGGATCGCCACGTGCATGGGGCAGAGGACGTGCCGCCGGCCCAGCCGACGGCCGGGCCGGTCGCAGGTGCTCCGGGACGGCGGCTGGCGGCGGAACGGCTGCGGCGCGCGATCCTGGCCGGGGACATGGCGCCCGGGCAGCGGCTCGTCGAGGAGGAACTGGCCGGGACGCTGGGCGTAACCCGGGCCAGCCTGCGCGCGGCGCTGTTCGACCTCACGGCCGAGGGCTGGTCGAGCGGATACCGAACCGCGGGGCGCGGGTCAGGACCATCAGCGTCGACGAGGCCGTCGCGATCATCGAGTGCCGGATGGTGCTGGAGGGACTGTGCGCCGCGAAGGCGGCCGAGCGGGTCACCGAGCCCGAGGCCGCGCGGCTGCGCCAGCTGGGCGCCGACATGGAGCGCAGCGTCGCCGGCGGCGAGCCGCTGAAGTACTCCGCGCTCAACCACGAGCTGCACCGGCTGATCCGCGAGCTCGCCGCTCAGCCGGTAGCGGCCAGCCTGCTCGAGCGGCTGAACGGGCAGCTGGTCCGGCACCAGTTCCAGCTGTCGCTGCGGCCCGGGCGGCCGCAGCAGTCGCTGCCCCAGCACCTGGCGATGATCGCCGCGATCGCCGGCCGCCAGCCCGCCGAGGCCGAGGAGGCCACCCGCCGCCACCTGCGCAGCGTGATCGCGGCCCTGCTCGATCAGCCCGAGCTCGATCGAGCCCGAGGAGGACACCCGGTGAGCCAGCAGGAATCCATGCTCGTGGTCAGCGCGCACGCCGCCGACTTCGTCTGGCGGGCCGGCGGCGCGGTGGCGCTGGCCGCATCGCGCGGGGACCGGGTCACGGTGCTCTGCCTGACGTACGGCGAGCGGGGCGAGTCGGCCAGCGCCTGGCGGGCGGGCAAGTCGCTGGAGGAGATCAAGGCGATGCGCCGGGGCGAGGCGGCCAGCGCGGCTGCCGCCCTCGGGGCCGAGATCCTTTTCCTGGACGCCGGGGACTACCCGCTGCGCGAGTCCGACGAGCTGGTCGACCGCATCGTCCGGGTATACCGGGAGGTCAACCCGACGGTGGTGCTCACCCACCCGCTGGCCGACCCGTACAACGGCGATCACCCGGCGGCGGCCCAGATGGCGCTGCGGGCCCGGGTGCTGGCGCAGGCGATCGGCTACCCGGCCCCCGGCGAGCCGATCGGCGCGCCGCCGGTCTTCCTGTTCGAGCCGCACCAGCCGGAGATGTGCGGCTTCAAGCCGGAGGTCCTGCTGGACATCACGCCGGTCTTCGACGCCAAGCGCAAGGCCATGGAGTGCATGGGCGCCCAGCAGCACCTCTGGGAGTACTACACCGACCTGGCCAGACGGCGCGGCACGCAGCTGCGGCGCAACGCGGGCCCCAACCTGGGGCTGCCGCAGTCCACCCTGGGCGAGGCCTACATGCGCGTGTTCCCGCAGGTCACGGATAGGCTGAGCTGATGCGCCCGGTGATCGTCACCGGTGTCGCCCGGGCTGACCTGGCCGTCGTGGACCAGCTGGCCGAGCTGGGCGTGGCCACCGTGCACGAGGCCATCGGACGGTCCGGGTACCTCGGTCCCGGCCTGCGCCCGATCCAGGACGGGACGCGGATCGGCGGTACCGCGGTCACCGCGCTGTGCTGGCCCGGGGACAACCTCATGATCCACGCGGCGGTGGAGCAGTGCCAGGCCGGGGACCTGCTGGTGGTCACGACCAGCCTCGCCGTCGACGGACGGGATGTTCGGCGAGCTGCTGGCCACGTCGCTGGCCGCGCGCGGGGTCCGGGGCCTGGTCATCGAGGCCGGCGTGCGGGACGTGGCCGAGCTGCGGGCGATGGGCTTCGGGGTCTGGTCGGCCGCGGTCAGCGCCCAGGGCACGGTCAAGGAGACCGCGGGCGCGGTCAACGTGCCGGTGTCCGTCGGCGGCCAGATCATCACGCCGGGCGACGCGATCATCGCCGACGACGACGGCGTGGTGTGCGTGCCGCGCGGTGACGTCGGCGCCGCGCTCGCCGCCGCGCGGTCCCGGGCGGCCAAGGAGGAGCGGAACCGCGCCGAGCTGGCCGGCGGCCAGCTCGGCCTGGACCTGTACGGCCTGCGGGACAAGCTCGCCGCCCTCGGGGTCGAGTACGTCAGGGCCTCACCCGATGGGTGACGGCGTGCGGTGCATGCTGATGCGCGGCGGGACCTCGAAAGGGGCGTACTTCCTGGCCGGGGACCTGCCCGCGGATCCGGCCGAACGAGATGACCTGCTGCTGCGGATCATGGGCAGCCCGGACCCGCGGCAGATCGACGGGATCGGCGGAGCGCATCCGCTGACCTCGAAGGTCGCGGTGATCTCCCCCTCGTCCCGCCCCGACGCGGACGTCGACTACCTGTTCTTGCAGGTCGGCGTCGACCAGGCCACGGTCTCGGACCAGCAGAACTGCGGCAACCTGCTCGCCGGGGTCGGCCCGTTCGCGATCGAGCGCGGCCTGGCCGCCGCCGCGCCGGTGCGGATCCACATGGTCAACTCGGACAGCCTGGCCACCGCGGCATTCACCGGGGCGGACGGCGTGGTGGAGTACGAGGGTGATACCGCGATCGCCGGGGTGCCGGGGACGGCCGCGGCGATCGTGCTCGACTTCGCCGGCACTTCGGGGTCGGCTACCGGCGCGCTGCTGCCCACCGGGAACGTGACCGACGTCATCGACGGCGTCACCGTCACCTGCATCGACAACGGCATGCCGGTGGTGGTCGTGCCCGCCGCCGCGCTCGGCCGCACCGGGTACGAGACCGTCGCTGAGCTCGAGGCCGACGGCGATCTGCGACGGCGGGTGCGGGCCCTGCAGCTGGGCGCCGGCTCGCTGATGGGCCTGGGGGATGTGTCGTCCGCTTCGGTGCCGAAGATCTCGCTGGTGGCCGCGCCCGCGGACGGCGGGACGATCTGCACCCGGACCTTCATCCCGGTCCGCGTGCACGAGGCGATCGGGGTGCTCGGCGCGGTCAGCGTGGCGACCGCGCTGCTGCTGGCCGGGGCGGCCGGGGCCGGCCTGGCCGCCGTCAAGCCGGGGCAGACCCGGTTCGACATCGAGCATCCCTCCGGTCACCTCGAGGTCGAGGCCGAGGTAGACCAGGACCCGCTCGTGGTGCGCCGCTCCGGGGTGGTGCGCACCGCCCGCAAGCTCTTCGACGGCACCGTCTTCCCCCGGAGGTCCCTGTGACGAGCCCTGACGCCGCCGCGTACCCGGCCGCCGCTGCACGACGTCGCCCACCTCGGGCACGTCGAGCTGCTGACGCCGGAACCGGAGCAGAGCCTGTGGTTCTTCGTGGAGGTGCTGGGGCTGACCGAGAACGGCCGCGAGGGCGACTCGGTCTACCTGCGGACCTGGGACGACTACGAGCACCACACGGTCAAGCTGACCGCGCACGACACCTCGGGCATCCGCCGGGTAGGGCTGCGGGCCGCCAGCCAGCATGCTCTGGAGGCACGGGTGGCCGCGATCGAGGCGGCTGGGCTCGGCGTCGGCTGGCAGGACGGCGATCCGCGGGATCGGGCCGACCTACCTGTTCCGCGACCCGGACGGGCACGAGCTCGAGCTGTACTGGGAAACCGAGTGGTACGCGGCACCCGATTCGCTCAAGCCCGCGCTGAAGAACCAGGCGCAGGCGTACCCGGGGCGCGGCGTCAGCGTCCGGCGGCTCGACCACGTGAACTACCTGGGGCGGGATGCGGCGGCGAACGGCGCGTTCGTCCGGGACGTGCTCGGCGGGCGGGTCACCGAGCAGATCATGCTCGACGACGGCACGATCTCGGCGCAGTGGCTGCACTTCACCAACAAGGGCTACGACCTGGTGTACACGCGGGACTGGACCGGGACGACCGGGCGGCTGCACCACATCGCGTTCGCGCCCGACACCCGCGACGACATCCTGCGGGCGGCGGACATCTGCCTGGACCGCGGGGTGTTCATCGAGACCGGGCCGCACAAGCACGCGATCCAGCAGACGTTCTTCCTGTACGTCTACGAGCCGGGCGGCAACCGCATCGAGCTCTGCAACCCGGTCGCCCGGCTGGTGCTCGCACCCGACTGGCGCACGATCACCTGGACCGAGGCCGAACGGGCCAAGGGCCAGGCCTGGGGGCTGAAGACGATCGAGTCGTTCCACACCCACGGCACCCCGCCAGTTTCCTGACGGGCCGTGGGCTGAAACATTCGGGGCAGCCAGCCGAAACACGCTGTTTACACGGCGTCTTTACACTCAGCGCATGTACGCCAAGACCATGCCCCAGGCGGGTCGGCTCACGCCGCGGCAGAAGCGGGTCTTCGGGATCGCCGCCGTGCTGGTGGTGGTGCTCTTCGGCGGCCTGGCCGCCTGGGGGGCGATGGCGCACGACACGTACGGCACCTCGGCGAACGGCTGCGTGAGCGTGACCGTGCCGAACTCGACCGGCGGGGCGGTCCTGCACCACTGCGGATCGCAGGCGCAGGCGTTCTGCCAGGCCTCGTTCCGTGACGACGACCAGATATCGCTGCTCGCCCGGCCGCAGTGCAGGCTGGCCGGCCTGGGCCCGGCGGGCTCCTAGCGGACCCGTTCCGCTCCGCGTAGCGCCGGGGCGGTCAGAGGTCGACGACGATGGTGAGCGGGCCGTCGTTGACCAGGGAGACCTTCATGTTGGCGCCGAAGACGCCGGTCTCGACCCGGGCGCCGAGGTCACGCAGGGCCTGCACGACGGCGCCGACCAGGGGTTCGGCCACCGGGCCGGGGGCGGCCGCGGACCAGGACGGGCGGCGGCCCTTGGCCAGGTCCGCGTAGAGCGTGAACTGGCTGATCACCAGCAGCGGGGCCGCCACGTCGGAGCAGGATTTCTCGCCGTCCAGGATGCGCAGGCCCCACAGCTTGGCCGCGAGCCGGGCGGCCTGCTCCGGGGTGTCGTCGTGGGTCACGCCGACCAGGACGAGCAGCCCCGGCTCCTCGATCGCGCCCGTTGACCTCGCCGTCGACGGTCACGCTGGCCCGGGTCACCCGCTGCACCACAGCTCGCATAGCAGGGCAGGTTACCCGGTGCGCCCTTCCCCCGGCTTGCCCGGCAGACTGCCATCATGACGATCTTTACGGAACACGCTGACGTGAACCCCGTGGTCGCCGAGGTGGTGCGCTCGGGCTTCACCGAGTCGCGGCACCGGGGCGCGGTCGCGGGGCTGGCCGCCGACGGGACCCAGGTGATCAGCGCCGGGCAGACCGCGGTGCCGTTCTTCCCCCGCTCGGCCAACAAGCCGCTGCAGGCGACCGGGATGCTCCGCTGCGGGCTCGACCTGGACGGCGAGCTGCTGGCGCTGGCCTCGGCCAGCCACTCGGGCGAGGATTTCCACGTCGACGGGGTCCGCAAGATCTTGTCCGGAGCCGGGCTGACCGAGGCCGACCTGCGCTGCCCGCCGTCCTGGCCGATCGACCCGGAGACCACGCGGCGGCTGATGGCCCGCGGCGAGGAGATGTCCCGGATCCGGATGAACTGCTCGGGCAAGCACTCCGCGATGCTGGCCACCTGCGTGCTGAACGGCTGGGACCCGGCCGGGTACCTGGCGCCCGGTCACCCGCTGCAGCAGGCGCTCCGGCGCACGGCCGAGGACCTGGCCGGCGAGCCGGTGACCGCCACCGGGGTGGACGGCTGCGGCGCGCCGCTGTTCGCGCTGACGCTGACCGGGCTGGCGCGGGCCTTCCGGGAGCTGGTGATCGCGGCGCCCGGCAGCCCGGAGCGCCGGGTGGCCGACGCCATGCGCGCGTACCCGGCCTGGACCAGCGGCACCCTCCGGGACGAGCGCCTGCTGATGGACGCGGTACCGGGCCTGCTGATCAAGGGCGGCGCGGAGGGCGTCGACGCGTTCGCGCTGGCCGACGGGAGGGCCGGCGCGGTCAAGATCGACGACGGGGCGCACCGCGGCCGGACGCCGGTCACGGTGGCCACGCTGCGCCTGCTCGGCGCCGCCGTGCCCGACGAGCTCGCCACCATCGCGGTCATCGGCGGGGAAGCCCAGGTCGGCGTCATCCGCGCGGTGAGCTTCGCCCCGGAGGGGTGATTCCCCGGCGAGCCCGTGGTGCCGCGGCGCAGTTAACACGCTAACGGCATCAGATGTGGCGTCCCCGGTGGCGTCGGTTAACCGCCATCGATGTGGCACCGATGTCGTTGCCGGAAACCGGGGCCGGGTAGCGCGCGGGGCTGGCGGGGCGAGGGTGGCGCCTGGGGATCCTGCGCCGGCCGGAGCTGTCAGGGCGGTGCGATAAGGGCTTGCACGCCTTGGTTAATTGGATTAACTTATAGCTATGACAATTAACTTGACGATGCGCCGCGCCAGCGCCGCTCACGACGACACCACTTCCGCTGACACCCACGGCGCCGGCGCTACTGGCGCCGGCGCGCTGGGCCGGCTCGCGGGGCCGGCGCCGGCGATGGCTCACGGTGCCTGGCGTGGCCGGGATCGGGTACACGCTGTCGTGGATGGCGGGACTGGCGGTGCCGGCGCCCAGCCCGCGGCTCGGGGCGCCAGGTGCCGAGGTTGTCGCGGCGCTCGCTGGTCACGGTTCGGCAGTCGCCGCCCAGTTCGCCCTCACCGAGGGGCTGCCGGCTATCGGGATCGCGGTTATCTCGGTGGCCCTGGCCCGGTTCGCCCGCCGCCGCGGCGGCCGGCCGCGGCCCGGTTCGCGCTGGTCTCGGGCCTGGTCGCGGCGGCTGTCTCGGCGGTGCAGGCCGTCCTCGGGATGGTGCTGGCCGCGACCACGGCGCCGGGGGCGGCGTACCTGCTGTCCGCGTCGGTCGACCGGCTGGACGGGGTCAAGATGCTGGCGCTGGCCGTGCTCGGCGCGGCCGCGGCGGCGATGGCCGTGCTGCCCCGCTGGCTGCGCTGGACCGGGGCCGCGCTGGCCGTCGCGATCACCGGCTCCGGGCTGGTGTACCTGCTGCTGGCGGCGTCGCTGGCGGCCGCGGCCGGACCCGCGCTGGTGCTGCTGCTGGCCTTCATGACCGGCTGCGGCATCATGATCGGCATGAGGACCGACCCGAGGGATCGCTGAGACATGCCGCGCGCCGGGCTGACCCCGGAGCGGATCATCCGCGAGGCCGCGGAGGTCGCCGACCAGGCGGGCCTGGACCGGCTCACGCTGGCGGCGGTCGCGCAGCGCTGCGGGGTCTCGCTGCCCGGCCTGTACAAGCACCTCAGCGGCCTGGACGAGGTGCGGCGCGGTATCGCCCTGCTGGCCGTGCGCGAACTGGCCGACGCCGGGGCCCGGGCGGCGGCGGGGGTCTCGGGTACCGACGCGCTGCGGGCCATCTCCGCCGCGTACCGCGGCTACGCGCTGGCCCACCCGGGCCGCTACGCGGCCAGCGTGCTGGCGCCCGCCCCCGGCGACGGGGAGCACATCGAGGTCGCGACGCAGGCGTTCGAGGTGATCAGCGCGGCCCTGGCGGGCTACCGCCTGGAGGGCACCGCCCTCATCCACGCCGTGCGGATGTGGCGGGCCGCCTGTCACGGCATGGCGACGCTGGAGTCCGCGGGCGGGTTCGGGCTGCCCGAATCGGTGGATGTGACCTTCGGTCACCTCGTCAACGCGCTGGACACCGAGTTCCGCCGCCTGAGCGCCATAGGATGGCGCGGTGAGCAAGAAGACCAAGCCGCGCCGTAGCGCAGCCGCCAGCCCGACTAGGTCCAGCCAGGCCAGGTCCGGCCCGGGCAGCCCCAGCCAGCCCGTGACCAGCCGGGTCAGCCAGCCCCTGACCGATCAGGGACCGGACCAGACCGAGGCGGACGCGATCGTCCGGCGGGTCCTGGGCGACCTGTGGAAGGCGGTCGCGGCCGGCGAGCCGCTGCAGGCCGAGATCGAGGCCTCGACCTGCATGGAGATCCCGCGGGTGCTGGGCGTGCGCGACCCCGCCGAGGAGGAGCAGTTCCGCGCCACCGTGCTGGTGGAGGGGGCGGTCCGCCGCGGCAACCCGGAGGGCGCGGCGCTGCTCCGGCTGCTCATGGCGATGGGCACGCCGGCCACCAAGCGGGCGGCCAGCCGGGCGCTGGCCCAGCTGACCAGCGATGGGATCTACCCGCCGGAGTGGGTGACCGAGATCGGCAAGGCGACACCCGGCCGGGCCTGGCGCCGGTGGGACGTGTTCGGTGACGACGAGGCCGTCGCCGTGATGTTCACCTACGGCGAGGCCGAGCACGGCATCTTGGTGCAGGTGGACCTGGCCGGGATCCCGGTAGCGACCGCCGTCGGCCTGTCCTCCAACGCGGACCGGCTGATCGAGGCCGTCAGCGGCGGCAGCGGCCGGGAGGGCGAGGAGTTCGAGCGGTCCGAGACGATCAGCCTGGCCGACGCGCGCGTGCACATCGCCGGGCCGATCGACCGGATGGACCGTGACCCCGGCGCCGGCCTGTCCAACAGCAGCCTGGCCTTCCTGCCGCTGGTCAGGAGCCGGGTCCGCCGGCTCCCGGCCGAAGGAGCCACCGCGGTCGCCGAGTTCACCGCGGCCGACCGCGCGGCCGCGGTCGACGAGTTCATGAAGAGCCCGCAGGCGGCGGACGCGGTCGCGGCCGATGAGGACTCCACCCGGTTCTGGGCCGAGGTGCTCACCGGCTACAGCGGCCGGCGGGCCGGCGAGCCGCCGGACCAGGTCGGCCCGCGCAAGCTCGCGCACATACTCCTCGGCCACGTGCCGAATACCTTCGTCCTGTCCCCCGCCCAGCGCGGCCATCTCGAGCCCGCGGTGACCGCGTGGGCGCAGTGGTCGGCCGACCGCCGGGACCTGGGCGAGGCCGGGACCACGGTGCTGATGGACCGGGTGCCGCAGGTGCTCAGCCGGTTCGGCGAAGCCTACGACGACCCGGACGCGGTCGCGGTCCGCGGCTACGCCTCCGGCCTGGCCGCCAGCGACGCCGACATCGCCTGGCTCTCCGATCAGGTGGGCCGCCGCATGTTCGCGCTGCCGCTGCCGGAGCAGCACGCTCCGCTGGACCTCGCGGACGCCGCCGACCGCCACCGCCTGGTGGCCGACGAGTTCCGCGAGTGCACCCCGCCGTCCGGGCTGACCAGCGAGGAGTTCATCGAGGCCGCGTACCGGGTGGTCGAGGCCATGTGGCACGACGGGGAGAACCCGGTCTACCAGGCGGCCAGCCGCATGTTCGCGGACGGTGTCGCGCGCCACGACATCATCCACCGGCTGGCCGGGACGCCCGCCCCGACAGTGGCCTCATCGTTCCTCCGATGAGTTTCGCGCGGTTACGCCGTTCTACGGGTGTGACTGACGGTTCCTTCACACCAGGACGGTGACGCGATGACCTACGCCGACGTGAACGGCATCTCGCTGTACTACGAAGAGCACGGCTCGGGCCAGCCGCTGGTGCTGCTGCACGGCGGCCTGGCCGCGGGCAGCACGTACGCGCCGATCCTGCCCGCGCTGGCCGCCGGCCGGCGGGTCATCCTGGTGGACCTGCAGGCCCACGGCCACACCGCGGACGTGGACCGGCCGCTGCGGTACGAGACACTCGCGGACGACATCGCCGGGCTCATCGGGCACCTGGGCCTGGACCAGGCCGACGTGATGGGCTACTCCTTCGGCGGCGGGACCGCGCTGCGGACCGCGATCCAGCACCCAAGCCTGGTCCGCCGGCTGGTGCTCGTCGCGGTGCCGTTCCGGCGGGACGGCTGGTACCCGGAGAGCCTGGCCGGGATGGACCAGATGGGGTCGCACCTGTCCGACATGCTCAAGCAGGGGCCGCTGTACGAGCTCTACGCCAGCGCCGCGCCCCGGGTGGAGGACTGGCCGGTGCTGCTGGACAAGACCGGCGACCTGCTGCGGCGCGACTACGACTGGTCCGCGGACCTGGAGCGGATCACCGCCCCGGCGATGCTCGTCTACGCGGACGCCGACGCGGTGCGCCCGGCGCACATCGTGGACTTCTACGCCCGGCTCGGCGGCGGCCTGCGCGACGCGAACTGGGACGGCTCGGCCCGGCCGGTGACCCGGCTGGCCGTCCTGCCCGGGCAGACGCACTACGACATCTTCAGCTCACCCGCCCTGCCCGCCGCGGTTATCCCATTCCTCGACGCCGGCTCGCTGGAGCCGCCCGCGCCGATGGGGCTGTGAACCCGAGGGGCAGCGCTAGCCGGATCCGGGCCAGCCGGGCTGGTCGTCCTCGTCCGGGCCGAACGACCAGGTTCTCGCCTCCCACGCTCCCGGCGTGCGGGGATGCGGGCGGGGGCGGGCGCGGCGGGACGACCGCCAGAGCACGGTCAGCAGCACCGCCACGAACGCGCAGGCGGCCGCGGCCCCGGTGGCCGCGATCTCGCCGAGGGGCAGGCGCAGCCGCAGCCGCAGGCCGTGGCCCGGGGACGGCGCACCAGCCGCGGCCCTGGCGGCCGGACCGGGGCGGCCCAGCCGGTAGCGCGCGGCCACGGTCCGGCCCGCGGGGGTCGCCAGCCAGGCCCGGTAGCGGGCGAGGACCGGATCGGGGGCCGCGGCGCGGACCGGGTAGGCGGACGCGTTCACCGCCCGGGCCGGGTTCACGATCCCGTAGCCGTAGCCGCCGCCGGGCACCGGATGCCCGGCCGGGGTGGCCGTGCCGGTCAGCCGCTGATCCACCTGGTACCAGGGCATGTGCGGGTACCGGGACCGGATGAGCGCCGCCGCCCCGGCGGTGAGCGCGGCGGCGAAGCTGGTGCCCGCGCCGGTGGTGGTGAAGCGCCCGTCGCGGCCCACGTAGACCATGTGATCGGCCGGCGCCGCGACCGCCACGTACGGTTCCCGGGCGCTGCCGGGCCACCGGGTCCCGTCCGGCTCGGTACCGCCCACCGCGAGCACGCCCGCGCAGGAAGCCGGCTCGTCCGGCCCGGTGAACAGGCTGGTGTTGCCCGCGCTGGCGATCAGGACGACGTCGCGGCCGAGCGCGTAGGCGACGGCGGCCTGCAGCACCGGGTCGCAGCGGGCCGGCGAGGTCACCCCGATGCCGAAGGGCATGTCGATGACCTGGGCGCCGTGCGCGGCCGCGTACCGGATCCCGGCCGCCGCGGTGGCCACCGACCGCGGGCCCGAGCCGCCCACGGTCACCGGCAGGATCCGGGCCCGCGGCGCGATGCCCACCGTGCCGGTGCCCCGTCCCTGCCCGGCGATCATCACCGCCATCGCGGTGCCGTGCCCGTCCTCGCCGGCCTGGATGTCGGTGTCCCCGTTACGGGCGGTCCCGGTCAGGTCCGCCCCCGGCAGCACGACACCGCGCAAATCAGGGATAGTCGCCTGGACGCCGCTCTCCACCTCGGCCACCGTGACCCCGGCGCCCCGGGACAGCGGCCACACCTTCCGCTGCACCTGCCAGGTGCCGAACCACCACTCCCCCGGGCCGGGAGCCAGCCGGCCCGGGCTGGCTGGCACCGGGCTGGCGAGGGCGGAGCCCGGCCGCCAGGGGCAGGGCCCAGAGGGCGAGCAGGCAGGCGGCCAGGACCCAGCTGACCAGGGCAGAGAGCAGGCGCTGCACAATCGGAGATACGGATGAGCGGGGTGGCCCGGCTCACCGTTCCCGCGCGGGTAAGGAACCGGTAACACCTGAGCCCTAGCTGGTGAGCGGGGCGGGGTGGGGACGCCAGCTGGGCTGCCGGGGGTGCCCGGGGAGCTCGACGCGGCCGCCGGCCCACAGCAGCGCGGTCCACGGGTCGGATCCGGCCAGGTCGGCGGGCGTCTGCGGGAAGATCCGGGCCAGCACGCGGCGGCACACGTCGCGGGGCGGGTCGAGGCTGAGGCCGAAGCCCTGGGCGATGTCGTTGCCGTGCAGCAGGGCCTCGTGGCAGCCCATCGCGGCGAACCCCTCCGGGTCGGTCATCCCGCCCGGGTGGTACGCCCGGACGTGCGGCCGGGACGTGCGCACCATCGAGGCCAGGACCCGCCCGCCGGTGACCGCGAACTCGAGCACGTCGCCCGGCGAGGCGCCCTTCTCGGCAGTCGCGACGGCCCGGACATAGCGTCCGGTGGGCTGGACGGCGAGCTGCCAGGCGTAGGACATCAGGCAGTCCCCGATGTGCTCGGCGGTATGCCAGCAGTCCCATTCCAGGGTGCCCGCCCGCACCGACCAGTCGCGGTCAGTAATGGGCAGCAGCCTGCTCATCACGCAGGACATCACGCTGTCAAGGTCATCGGCGGTGACTGTCATGGTGCCTCGAGCCTACGGTCATAACCGGACAGGCACGAGCGATTCACCGTTAACCAGGAACTGACCGCCTACTGCCCCGGCGTGTCCGCAGTGCCCTTGAGCTGGGCCTTTACCTCGGTCTTGAGGACCTTCCCGACCTTCGAGCGGGGCAGGTCGGGCCAGACCTCGACCTGTTTGGGGGCCTTGACGCTGCCGAGGCGTTCCTTGACGAAGGCGCGGACCTCGTCCCCGGTCACCGCCTGGCCGGGGCGCGGCTGGACGACGGCGGTGACCCGCTCGCCCCATTTCTCGTCGGGCAGGCCGATGACCGCGCAGTCCTGCACGGCCGGGTGGGCCAGCAGGACCTGCTCGACCTCGGCCGAGTAGACGTTGAAGCCGCCGGTGATGATCATGTCCTTGGCCCGGTCGACGATGAACAGGTAGCCGTCGGCATCCAGGTAGCCGATGTCCCCGGTGTGGTGCCAGCCATGCTGGGACGTTTCCGCCGTGGCCTGCGGGTTCTTGTAGTAGCCGGCCATCACCAGCGGCCCCCGGATCACGATCTCGCCGCGCTCGCCCGCGGCGAGCTGGTGTCCCTCGTCATCCATGATCGCGACGATGGTGAGCGGGGTGGGCCGCCCGGCCGAGGAGAGCCGTTCGGTGGCGACGGTTCCGTCCTCGCGGAAGTGCTCGGCGGGGGCCAGGGTGGAGATCATCATCGGCGCCTCGGACTGGCCGAAGAGCTGGCCCATCACCGGCCCGATCTTGGTCAGGGCCTCTTCCAGGCGGCTGGCCGACATCGGGGCCGCGCCGTACCACAGGCACTGCAGGTGGCTCAGGTCGGTCCCGGCCAGGTCAGCGTGGTCGAGGAGCATGTAGATCAGCGTGGGCGGCAGGAAGGTGTGGGTAATCCGGTTGGCGGCGACCCGGGCGAGGAACTCGGTCAGGTCGGGCTTACCCATGATGACGATCTCGCCGCCCAGCGTCAGGACCGGGAAGCACAGCACGCCGGCCGCGTGGGTGAGCGGGGCGAGGGCCAGGTAGCGCGGGCGCGGCTGGAACGGGTAGCTCATCAGCGTCAGTGCCGACATCGTCTCGATGTTGCCGCCGGTGAGCATGACCCCCTTGGGCCGGCCGGTGGTGCCGCCGGTGCCGACGAGCATGACCAGGTCGCCGGCCGGCTCGGCCTGCCACGGCTCGGCCGGCTCGGGACCGGTCCACAGGTCGAAGGGGGTGGCGCCGGCGGGCTCCCCGTCCAGGCAGACCAGCACGCTGAGCTTGGGCAGGTCGGGCAGGATCCGCGCGACCAGCGGCGCGAAGGCGGCCTGGAAGATCAGGCACCGGCAGTCGAAGAAGTCGAGCAGGTCACGGTTCTCCGCCGCCTCGTTGCGCGGGTTGACCGGGCACCACACCGCGCCGGCCCGGGAGATGCCGAACACGCAGCTGAACGCGACCGGGTCGTTGGCGGACAAGATCGCCACCTTGTCGCCGGGAACGATCCCGGAACGGTCGAGCGCGCGGGCGACCCGCCAGGACAGCCGCTGGACGTCGGCGTAGCTGAGCGTGCGCCCGGCCGTGGTCAGGCAGGGGGCCTGCGGGCCGAGGGAGGCACCTTTATCGAGGTAGTCGGTCAGGCGCACGCTCGCCTCCGCTTAGTGCTGGACGGTCAGGCTCGGCTCCATGACCAGGCCGAAGCTGCGCATCGCGCCGAGCAGCTCACGGTGGCCGAAGGCCTGGCAGCCGGACGCGAAGCCGGCCCGCAGGGGCGGCTGCTGGAGCAGCGAGTACGCGCCGTACGCCTGCATCAGGCCGGTCTGCTTGTAGTTGGAGTTGCCGTGGATCACGCAGTGCGCGCGGCCCAGCGGACCGGATGCGTGCACCGAGTCCAGCGAGGTGTTGATCCGGGTGACCTCGCGCGGCGGCATCTGGTTCATGACGCCGGCCGCCTGCTCGTTGATCACCCGGAGCTTCTCGCTGTCCGCCAGCCCTTCGATCTGCGCCAGGACGCCCTTGACGATCTGCGGGACACCGAGCATGAGCGGGCGGTTGAACACCCCGCCCAGCGCCTTGACGTTGGCCACCCGCGGGTCGTGCTTGAACCACACCGGATGCGACATGCCGCCCCACGGCAGGGCCAGGCCTATCTCGTGCTGTCCCGGGATCGCCACGTCGTACAGGCCGGCGTCGGCGGGCCATTCCGCGTACTGGTTCTGCTCCAGGTAGTACGCCTTGGACAGGCACGCGTTGACCAGGATGGTCCGGGTGGAGGCCACCGTCGGCGTGCCCTTCCAGAAGACCAGGATGTCGAGGGTGTCGACGCCGGGCTTCTCCAGGCATAGCTGGGCCGCGATCTCGCTGGTGGTGTACATCTGGGCGATGCCCGGGGCGAGCAGCAGGCCCTTGGCCGCCATCCGCTCGCCGTACTCCTCGTCGCAGGTGATCAGCCAGTCCTGCTCCCCGGTGGTGTCCAGGTAGTGGCAGCCGGTATTGAGGCAGGCCTCGACGACCTCGCGGCCGTACTGGGCGAACGGGCCGACGGTGTTGAGGACGACCTTGGCCCCGTCGAACAGCTCGGACAGGGTCTCGACGTCGTGCGAGACCTCGACGATGTCGTGCTCGATGGTGTCGATGCCGGGCACCTTGTCCATCGCCTCGGCGATCCGGGCCTTGTCGCGCCCCGCCGCGACGAACGGGACGTTGTACTCGCGCAGGTACTCAGCGACCAGGCGGCCGGTGTAGCCGGACGCGCCGTAGACGACGACGGGCTTGCTTGTCATGGCTTCCGATCTCCTTCGTTCTGGCTCACATGCCCATGCCGCCGTCGACCGGCAGGCCGGCGCCGGTGATGAAGCGGGCCGCGTCGGAGGCGAGGAAGACCACGGCGTCCGCCATGTCGGCGACCTCGCCGAGGCGGCCCTGCGGGGTCAGCCCGACCACGGCGCCGATGGCCTCGGGCACGCTGGGGAACAGGCCGAGCGTCACCACGTCCTGCGCCAGCTGGCTGCCCATCTCGGTCGGGACCAGGCCCGGGTAGATGCAGTTGACCCGGACGCCGTAGCCGAGCTTGCCGGACTCCATGGCGGCCACCCGGCTCAGCCGGTCGACCGCGGACTTGGTGGCCGAGTAGACGGCGATGCCGGGAAACGCGATCGTCGCGGCGACCGAGGAGATGTTGACCACGGCGCCGCCGCGGCCGGCCGGGCCGCCGGGGCGCATGGCGCGGAAGGCATGCTTGATGCCGAGCGAGGTGCCCAGGATGTTCACCTCGAGCATCTTCCTGATGGCATCCGGGTCGAGGTCCGCGACCAGCTGGGTGATCTCGACGCCGGCGTTGTTGACCAGGATGTCGAGCCCGCCGAGCTCGGCGATCGTGCCCTCGACGCACCGTTCCCAGCTGCCGTCATCGGTCACGTCCAGCGGGAGGAACGCGGCGTCGCCGCCGGACTTCTTGATCGCGTCGACGGTGGCCTGGCCGAGGTCCTCGCGGATGTCGCCGACCACCACGGCCGCGCCCGCCCGGGCCAGCGCCTCGGCCATCCCCGCGCCGAGGCCGCGCGCCCCGCCGGTGACCAGGGCCTTGCGGCCGGTCAGCTCGTACACGCTCATGGGTATCTCCTCCTTGAGACGACGCCGGCGTGGCTGTCGCGCCGCCGCCCCTCCGCGGCGGCGCGACGTAGGTCACGTTGCCACGGATTCTGAACAGTCGTCAAGACTTCCTTGGACAGTTGTCAAGCTTCATCCTGGGCGGCGACGGTTTGCCGCGATACAGTGGGTTCGGGCTCGCAGGGCGCGAGCGATCGCGGAACCGACGGGAAGGTCGCTGCTGTGACCGACGTGGCCAACGTGGCCAGTCAGGCCGTCGTGGGCGAGACGAACCGGGAACGGGTGTCGCGGCGGCAGGTCGACAAGTTCGCCGAGCGGCGGGCCCAGCTGGCCGACGCCGCCCTGCAGACGCTCGCCGAGCTCGGCTACGCCCGCACCAGCCTGCGCGAGATCGCGCAGAACACCACGTTCTCGCACGGCGTGCTGCACTACTACTTCAGCGACAAGCAGGACCTGATCACCCACTGCGTCCGCCAGTACGAGGCCGCCTGCGTGACGCGGTACGACGAGATCGTGGCGGGCGCCACGTCGGCGGACCAGCTCAAGCGGGAGTTCAGCGCGGCGATGGCGCAGACGCTGCGGACCGACGCGCCGATGCACCGGCTCTGGTACGACCTGCGGAACCAGAGCCTGTTCGAGGAGTCGTTCCTGGCCGACGTGCTGGAGATCGACCAGCGCCGCGAGGCGATGATCTGGAGTGTCGTGAGCCGGTACGCCGAGCTGGCCGAGATCTCGGCCGCGCTGTCCCCGGCGGCGGCGTACGCGATCCTGGACGGCCTGTTCCAGCAGGGCCTGCTGCACCACCTGGCCGGCGACGACGAGGCCGCGGAGAGACTGCGCGGGAACGTCGTGCGGGTGCTCGACACGCTGGACGGCCCGGCGGCGCCCTGAGCGGCCACCGCGGCGTTCGCGGTCTGGTCGTGTGCGAGGCGGGCAGGCTGGATACCCTTAAGGAGCACGTGGCGCAGTTCCGGCGCCGCGATCTGGCCCGCAGCGCAGCGGGTACGTCAGCGTGCCGCAGTGGCCCCTCCCCCGAGCAGACCCTGGAGAAAGATGCCCAAGCGGGTTCGTCCCTACGGCTCGGCGGAAGAGGCCGAGTTCGCCGGACTCGGCCGGAGCCGGCACGCAGGCGCGGACGAGGGCGTGAGCGAGCCGGGCAGCACCCTGACGATGCCGGAGATCGCCGGCCAGGCCGCCGAGGCCGTCCGCGCGCTGCGCGACCTGAGCACGCGGCGTCGGCTACGCCGGCCTCGACGACGCCCGCGAGGTCATCGCGAGCCTGCGGCGGATGGGGCAGGACCTGCCGCAGCTGTGCGAGCAGCTGGCCCGGATCCTGGTGGTGCAGCGGGAAGAGGGACAGCTCGCGCCGGGCGAAGGCCAGGATCTCGACTTCTGGGTCGTGGAGGCGGTGGAGGCCCTGGCGGCGGCCGGCCAGGCCGCGGACATGATGACCGCCGCCCTGGTCCAGGCGGGCAAGACGGCGGGCGAGCTCAGGCCGGCCCGCTGACGCCAGCGGCCCCCAGGGGATCCTAGGCGGGGCGCAGGGCGGCGGCGATGCGCTCGACCATCTCGGTGAGGATCGGCTGCGGCGTGGCGAAGTTGAAGCGGAAGGCGCCCGCGCCGCCGTCGCCGAAGGCGGGCCCGTCCACCACGGTGAGCTGCGCGCGGCTGGTGACCAGCTCGCCCGGTGAGCCCGGCAGGTCCAGCGCGGAGCAGTCGAACCAGGCCAGATAGGTGCCGTCGGGCGGCCGGTAGCGGACCTCGGGCAGGAGACGGCCGAGCAGCCGGGCCAGCAGGCGCCGGTTCTCGTCGAGGTAGCCGAGGACCTCGTCCAGCCACTGCTCGCCGTGCCGGTAGGCGGCGATGTTGGCGACGACACCGGGATTGCTCGCCCCGTGCGCGGCGAAGAACCCCATCTCCTCCCAGCGCTGCCGGTCGGGCTCGTTGGTCAGGATGACCTGGGCGCACTTGAGCCCGGGGAGGTTCCACCCCTTCGACGCGGACGTGGCGGTCAGCGTGTGCGACGCGGCGACGTCCGAGGTCGACGCGTAGGGGACGTGACGCGTGCCCGGGTAGACCAGCGGACCGTGGATCTCGTCGGCGAACACCCGCCCGCCGTGCCGGTCCACCACCGCGCTCAGCCCGGTCAGCTCCGGCCGGGTGAAGACCCGGCCCAGCGGGTTGTACGGGTTGCAGAAGATGAGCAGGTGGCCGCCGGCCCGGAAGGCGCCGGCGATCCCGTCCAGGTCCAGGGTGAAGAAGCCGGCGCCGTCGTCGCGCATCGGGACCTGGATGATCTCGCGGCCGAGGAAGCCGGGCACGGACAGGAACGGCATGTAGGCCGGCGTGGGCAAGATGACCGGGGCGCCTGGGCGGGAGAACCGGGTGATGGCGAGTTCCAGCGCCTTGAGCACGTCGGGGACGTTGTGGATCAGCGCGGGATCAACCTCCCAGCCGTACCGCCGCCGGGCGAACTCCGCGCACGCCGCGCTCAGCTCCTCGGCCAGGAACGGGGGCAGGTAGCCGAAGTTCGCGTCGGCGGACAGCCCGGCGAGCGCGTCCAGGATGGCCGGCGCCGCGCCGAAGTCCATCTCCGCCACGGCCGCGCCGAAGCCGCCGGGGCCGGGCGCGGCCCACTTGACGCTGCCGCGCGCGCGGAGCATGGCCGGGGTCGTGCGGTCGATCGCCTGCCGCAGGGTGCCTGACATGCCTGGCCTAGGACCGCGGCGCGGGGCGGCAGCCGCCGAAGATGACGTTCTCCAGGTGCCGCCAGTAGACCTCGACCCCCTCGAACCCGGCCGCCCGCAGGTACTCCAGCTGCGGGGCGAGCGGGGCGATATACCGGACGTGGTTGTCCCAGCGCGCCTGCTCGGACGGCGACCGGTGGTGCCGGTGGCCGGCCCCCGCGGGATCCTCGCGGTCATGCACCCGGTCCCAGGTGGCCTCGACCAGCGGGTCGGCGGCGCTCACCGGGTCGTAGTTGAAGTACCAGCCGCCGGGCACGAGGTGGCCGGCTATCTCGGCGAACAGGCTCTGCTTGCGGTCGTCGGGCAGGTGGTGGACGCACATCGAGGTCACCACGGCGTCCAGCGCCGCCGGGATCGCGGCCGGCCACGCGCCGGCCGCCGCCATGTCGAACTCGGCGTACCGGTAGCGCCCGGCGTACGGCTGCATCTCCCGCTCCCCGGCCTTCATCATCTCGGCCGAGAAGTCCGCGAGCACCGCGGTGCTGCGCGGATACATCCCGAGGATCGCCCGGGACGCGGCCCCGGTGCCCGCGCCCAGGTCGCCGAACGTGAACTCGTCCTGCTCCCCGAACGGCAGCAGCAGGGCCATGAAGCGCCGGTGCGCCTCCCGGCCGCGCTCCTGCCGCTGCGCCTCGGCCACCCAGGCCTCGACGGCCTCGGCGGACTGCCAGATCGCCGCGTTCGTGTCTGCTGGCTCACTCATGAGCCAAGGTTACGAGGGCGCCGGTAAGGGTTCCGGGACGCCCAGACGACTTGACGACGTGATTCTTCCCGGTCCCCCGGCAATCCTGGCCACCGTCGATTACTTTTATGGTCAGGGAGGTGGGCGGTGAGTGAGGGGAAGATCTCACCGCGCGAGGCTCAGGAGCTTGATGCCTGTTTCCGGGCCGAGGCCAGCGAGCTGTTCGGGTACGCCAGCGTGGTGACCCGCGGCGACCAGGCGCTGTCCCACGACCTCGTGCAGGCGGCCTTCGAGGCGGCCGCGCTGGCCTGGCCGGCGCTGCGGGAAATGGCCGAAGAGCAGCGCCGGGGCTGGCTGCGCCGGACGCTGTTCAATCTCGCGATGACCGGCTTCCGGCGCGAGGCGGCCTTCCGCGACCGGCTGCCCCGGATCGAGAAGCTCTACCGCAAGCCCGCCGCCGACCCGCTGGAGCAGGCGCTGTCGTCCATCGCGCTGGACCGGTGCTGGCAGGTCATCCAGGGCCTGCCGGGCCAGCAGCACGCGGCGGCGCTGCTGCGCTGGGGCCTGGACATGAAGGAAGGGGAGATCGCCGCGGTTCTGGGGATCGCCGAGAAAACTGTGAGCGTCCACCTGTATCGAGTACGCCGCAAGCTGCTCCTACAACTAGGAGCGGACTATCCGTTTGACGATGGCGCCCCGGAAGGAGCATCGCCATGAGGGCCGGCGGCCGCGAGACGAGCACTTCCCACGAGGACATGCTGCTGTCCGGCGTCTACCAGCAGGTCACTGACCAGCAGGGGGCCCGGTTCGCGGCGGGATACGACCTCGGGAAGGGGCGGGAGCGGTACCAGGCCTGGCTGGACGAGCACGCCGGCCCCGAGACAGCTGACGGGGCGGACGCCCCGGAGGCCGCCGGCCCGGTCCTCGCGGACGCCTTCCCGGCCGTGGGTACCGCGCGCGCCGAGTGGAGCGCGGACCTGGCCGTCGTCGAGCTGTACTCCCAGCACTACCGGGCGCTGGTGCGGCTGGCGGCGCTGCTGGTGCGGGACACCCCGACGGCCGAGGAAGTCGTCCAGGACGCCTTCGTGGCCATGCACGGCGGCTGGCAGCGCCTGCGCGATACCGAGAAGGCGCTGGCGTACCTGCGGCAGGCCGTGGTCAACCGGTCCCGGTCAGTACTGCGGCACCGCACCGTGGTCGACAAGAACCTGCAAAAAGCCCCGCCCGACATGCCCAGCGCCGAGCACGGCGCGCTGGCCCTGCTCGAACGCGACGCCGTCGTCGCCGCCCTGCGCCACCTCCCCGACCGCCAGCGCGAGGCCATCGTCCTGCGCTACTACGCCGACCTGTCCGAGGCCGACATCGCCGCCGCCATGGGCATCAGCCGCGGCGCCGTCAAGAGCCACACGTCCCGCGGCATCTCCGCCCTGCGCGCGGCCCTGGAGGAGTCGTGACGCCGGACGCCAGCCTCGGGCCGGACGGCGCCCAGGTCAGCTGGCATGGCTTCGCGGACTACCTGCGCCGGGCGCTGCACGCCGTCGCGGACCAGATCGAACCGCAGGCCGACGGCCTGGCGGCGGTCCGCGCCCGGATTCCCGGCCGGCCCCGGCACTGGCGACCGCCGGCCGGCGCGTACGCCGCCGGCCCAGATCCGGCGGGTACGGCGCGACGCCGGGAGCGCAGACTCGGCGTCCCTGACTGGCGCGGCACGAGGGGCATCGAGCGGGCCGATGGCGAGCTGCCTGCCTCGTTCGGTATTAAAAGGTCTGGGCGGAGGCGGCTCGGCCGGGCACCTTTTCTGGCGCGGTAACAATGCCGACCTACTATGGGCGGTATGACCGAGCAGGCCGAGACGATCCGCACCGCGATCCTCACCGTGGACGACGACCCTGGCGTATCCCGTGCGGTCGCCCGGGACCTGCGGCGGCGCTACGGGGAACGGCACCGCATCGTGCGGGCCGAGTCGGGACCCTCGGCGCTGGACGCGCTGCGGCAGATGAAGCTCCGCGGCGACCTGGTCGCGGTGATCCTGGCCGACTACCGGATGCCCGAGATGAACGGCATCGAGTTCCTCGAGCGGGCGATGGACATCTACCCGGGAGCGCGCCGGGTGCTGCTGACCGCGTACGCCGACACCGGGGCCGCGATCGACGCCATCAACGTGGTCGACCTCGACCACTACCTGCTCAAGCCGTGGGACCCGCCGGAGGAGAAGCTCTACCCGGTGGTCGACGCGCTGCTCGAGGCCTGGCTGGAATCGGACCACCGGCCGGTGCCGGAGACCAAGGTCGTCGGGCACCGCTGGTCGGCCCGGTGCTCGGAGGTGCGCGAGTTCCTGGCCCGCAACCAGGTGCCGTACCGCTGGTACAACTCCGACGAGCCGGAGGGGCAGCGGCTGCTCGAGGCCGCGCAGGCGGACGGCCTGTCGCTGCCGGTGGTCATCACGCCCGAGGGCGAGCCGCTGGTCGAGCCGAGCGACGCCGAGCTGGCCGCCCGCGTCGGCCTGGCCACCACGCCGTCCAAGGACTTCTACGACCTCATCGTGATCGGCGGCGGCCCGGCCGGCCTGGGCGCGGCGGTGTACGGCGCCTCCGAGGGGCTGCGCACCGTGCTGCTCGAGCGCACCGCCACCGGCGGCCAGGCCGGGCAGAGCTCGCGGATCGAGAACTACCTGGGCTTCCCGGACGGCGTCTCCGGCGCGCAGCTGACCGACCGGGCGCGGCGGCAGGCGGCCAAGTTCGGGGCCGAGGTGCTGACCACGCGGGACGTGATCGCCCTGGACGTGTGCGGGTCGGCCCGCCGGGTCCGGTTCGCCGACGGCTCCTCGATCGACGCGCACACCGTCATCCTGGCCACCGGGGTGTCCTACCGGCAGCTGGACGCGCCGGGGCTGGCCGACCTGACCGGGCGGGGAATCTACTACGGCTCGGCCCTGACCGAGGCCTCGGCCTGCCTCGGGCAGGACATCTACATCGTCGGCGGCGCCAACTCGGCCGGGCAGGCCGCCATGTACCTGTCGCGGCACGCCAAGTCGGTGACCATCTTGGTCCGCGGGCCCGCGCTGGAACGGTCGATGTCGTACTACCTGATCAAGCAGATCGCGGACGTGCCCAACATCGCGGTCCGCACCTGCACGGAGGTCATCGGCGCGGCCGGCGACGATCACCTGGAGAGCCTGACGCTGCGGGACAACGCGGCCGGCAGCACGGAAACAGTGGACGCCCAGTTGCTGTTCTTGTTTATCGGGGCAGCGCCCCTGACCGACTGGCTGGACGGAGTGGTCGTGCGGGATTCCGCCGGGTTCGTGGTGGCCGGCCCTGACCTGTCCGTGGACGGGGAGCGGCCGCGCGGCTGGGAGCTCGACCGGATGCCCTACCACCTGGAGACCAGCGTGCCCGGCGTGTTCGTGGCCGGGGACGCACGGTCGGAATCGGCCAAGCGGGTGGCTTCGGCCGTCGGCGAGGGTGCGCTGGCCGTCATGCTCGTGCACCGGTACCTGGAGAAAAGATGACTGCTCCTGATGTGAACACGGCCGCCGCGACGGTGAACAAGAGGCCGACGCGACGGTGAACACGGCCGACGTGACCCAGCTCTCGTGCAGCGTCGATGAGCTGCGGACGCTGTTCCTGTTCGAGAAGCTCACCGAGGACCAGCTGCAGTGGCTGTGCGAGCGGGGCCACGTGGAGCTGATCGAGACGGGGCCGGTCTTCTCCGAGGGCGCCCCCGCCACCTGCTTCTACATGCTGCTCGAGGGCACCGTGGTCCTGTCGCGCCGGGTGGGCGCGGACGACCTGGAGGTCGGCCGGACATCCGCCCGCGGCGTGTACGCCGGGGCCTTCACCGCCTACCTCGGCGACCGGGTGCCGCAGGTCTACTCCAACTCGCTGCGGGCGACCGAGCCGTCGCGGTTCTTCGTGCTGGACGCCGACGTGTTCGCCGAGCTGATGCACGACTGGTTCCCGATGGCGGTGCACCTGCTCGAAGGGCTGTTCTTCGGCCAGAAGAACACCCAGCAGGCGATCGGGCAGCGGGAGCGGCTGCTCGCCCTCGGCTCGCTGTCCGCCGGGCTCACCCATGAGCTGAACAACCCGGCCGCCGCGGCCGTGCGGGCCACCTCGACGCTGCGCGAGCGGGTCGCCGGGATGCGGCACAAGCTGGGCATGATCGCCAGCGGCAAGTGGGACCGGACCAACCTGGAAACACTGATCAAACTTCAGGAAGAAGCGGCCGAACGGGTGCCGAAGGCGGTGGCCCTTTCCCCGCTCGAGGCCTCCGACCGGGAGGACGCCATCGCGGACTGGCTCGAGGACCACGGGTGCACCGAAGGCTGGCAGCTGGCCCCGACGTTCGTCGCGGCCGGGCTGGACGTGGCCTGGCTCGACCACGTCGAGGCCACGGTGGACGAGGGCACGCTGGAGCCCGCGCTGCGGTGGCTGAACTACACGGTCGACACCGAGCTGCTGATGAACGAGATCGAGGACTCCACCACCCGGATCTCCACCCTGGTCGGCGCGGCCAAGCAGTACTCCCAGCTGGACCGGGCGCCGTACCAGGTCGTCGACGTGCACGAACTGGTGGACAGCACGCTGCTGATGCTGTCCGGGAAGTTCCCGGCGGGCATCAAGATCGTGAAGGAGTACGACCGGTCGCTGCCGCAGATCCCGGCCTACGCGGCCGAGCTGAACCAGGTCTGGACGAACCTGATCGACAACGCGGTCTCCGCCATGGGCCAGTCCGGGACCCTGACGGTGCGCACCGGCAAGGACCGGGAGGACGAGGTGTTCGTGGAGTTCGGCGACACCGGGCCCGGGGTACCGCAGGAGATCAGGAACCGGATCTTCGAGCCGTTCTTCACCACCAAGCCGGTGGGCGAGGGAACGGGCCTCGGGCTCGACATCTCATGGCGCATCGTGGTGAAGAAGCACCACGGGGACCTGTCGCTAGAATCGTCGCCGGGCGACACGCGGTTCCGGGTGCGGCTCCCGGTCAGCTGGCAAGACGTGGAGGAGAACTAGACATGTCGGAGATCGCGGGCATCGACCCCTCGGTACCGCCGAGCGGGGACGGCTGCGTCGAGTGCGAGGCGGCGGGCGGCTGGTGGGTGCACCTGCGCCGGTGCGCGCAGTGCGGGCACATCGGCTGCTGCGACACCTCGCCCTCGCAGCACGCCACCGCGCACGCGACCGAGACCGGGCACCCGTTCATCCGGAGCTTCGAGCCCGGCGAGGACTGGTTCTACAGCTACGAGACCAAGGAGACCTACGACGGGCCCGACCTCGCGCCGCCGCAGCACCACCCGGCCGGCCAGGGAGTGCCGGGGCCCAAGGGCCGGGTACCGGGCGACTGGCGGATGCACGTACATTAGGCCTCCATGGAGCCTGATGGGTCCGCGCAGGTCGCGGTGTTCGTGGATTTCGAGAACCTCGTGCTCGGCGCGGTCAAGGAACTGCCTGACCAGGCGAACCCGGCGCCGTACGAGGCGCTGACCCGGCTGTGCCGCGGTTACGGCAACGCCTCGGTGCGCCGGGCCTACGCGGACTGGGCCAACTCGCTGTTCGGCGGCCACCAGGACGACCTGGCCATGAACGGCGTCGACCTCATCCAGGTGGCGCGCGTCGGCATCCAGAACAAGAACGCCGCCGACATCCGGATGGCGGTCGACGCCATGGAAACCCTGATCGTGCATCCCGAGATCAGCGTGTTCGTCCTGGTCAGCGGGGACGGTGATTACTCGCCGCTGGTGCAGCGGCTGCGGGAGTTCGGTAAGTGGGTGGTCGGGGTCGGGACCGAGGCGAACGCCAGCCGCAAGCTGGTCTCGGTCTGCTCGGAGTACAAGTACTGGGGCACGCTGGTCGCCGAGGTCGTGCCGGCCGCCCGGCCGGCCGCGGCCTTCGACATCGGCGAGGCCGAGCAGCTGCTGGTCCGCGCGTTCGAGGAGTCCAACGCGGAGACGATGAACGCGGGCGGGCTGAAGTCCAAGATGCTGACGCTGGACGCGGCGTTCGACGAGCACAACTACGGGGCGCGCAGCTTCCGGGCTTTCCTGGCCATGCTGCCGGAGCGGGTGGAGCTCGTGCAGTCGGGCGGCCCGGACCTCGCCGTGAAGCTGATCGAGGAACCGCGGAAGGCGGAACCGCAGAAGGCTCAGCGGACGCGGAACCGTAAGTCCTGAGGCCTCGCTCGCACCCGCCGCTAGGCGCGCCGCCCGGAGTCGACACCCTCGCCGAATTGTTGTGGGCTTCGCTACCCCGGAAGTGCGACAGAGCCCTTTGAAATCACAGTCCCGTGGTCGGTTCACGTCGCAGGCAACCGCCCATTACCTGGCAGGTAATGGCCGCCCTTCCCGGCCTTGCCTAAGGTGGCAAGGTGACCTCCACGACAGTTGCCCAGTCGTATACGGGGCAACCGGTTCTGGTCGGCAGGCTGCTGCGCGGATGGCGAGAACGGCGCAGGCTGACCCAGCTCGACCTCGCGCTGCGGGCCGAGGTGTCGGCCCGGCACCTGTCATTCATCGAAACCGGGCGGTCCCGGCCGACCAGTGAGATGATCCTGCGTCTCGCCCGGCACCTCGATGTGCCGCTGCGAGAGCGCAATGTGCTGCTGCTATCGGGCGGCTACGCCCCCGCCTACCCGGCCAACGGGCTGGCCGACCCGCCGCTCTCGGCGGTGCACGAGGCGATCGAGCACGTGCTGCGGGCGCACGAGCCCTTTCCCGCCGTGGTCATCGACGCCCGCTGGGATCTAGTGGCGGCCAACGACGCCGTTCCGATGCTGACCGAAGGAGCGGCGGCAGCGCTGCTCGAGCCACCGGTCAATGTCCTGCGGCTGAGCCTGCATCCCGAAGGCATGGCCTCCCGCATCCTTAACCTGGCCGAATGGCGAGCACATCTGCTCGACCGGCTGAACCGTGACATCGAATCCACGGCCGACCCAGCGCTGATGGCGCTACGCCAGGAGCTAGCCACTTTCCCGAGCCCTCCGCCCTCCTGTCATGCGGATACCCGGGCCATCCTGGTTCCCTTGCGACTGCGCGTGCACGGTGCCGTGCTGTCGCTGTTCAGCACGACGACCGTATTCGGCACACCCCGCGACGTCACGTTGTCCGAACTGGCGATCGAGTCGTTCTATCCGGCCGATACGCCGACGGCCGCGTTCTTGAGAGGCACTCAGTCCTGAACTGGCCGCCTGCGTCAACGGGGCGGGCATCCGACCTTCCACCGGCCTCACCGGGTCTTGGCGCAGATCGCCGGGGTGGCTTTCGCCCGGGCCAGGTCACGACGGTCCTGCGGCCCGGGCGCGAGCGATGGCCTCAGCCACCCCGTCGGTCCATGGATCGCCGTGGCCGGGCAGCAGCATTCCGGCCTTGATCCCGTCCAGGCTGGCCAAGGACGCCAGCGCTCGCGGGGTGTCGGCGTTCAGCCCGGACGGCATGATCTGCGGTCCGGTCCGCCCGGTGTAGGCGTTCCAGGTGCACAGCACGTCCCCGGTGAACAAGATCCCGCGGTCCTCCAGCAGGATCGCAGCGCTGCCGTCGGTGTGGCCTGGAGCGTGCACGACCCGCGGTCTGCCCGGTACGTCCAGCGTCTGGCCGTCGCTGAATCCCGACACCTCCCGGATCGGGATGATCTTAGTTGCCCCGCGCCGGCCGAGCACGAGCACGGTCCGCCAGAACGCGAGCCGCAGCAGGTAGGAGCTGGTCTTGCCGTCCCGCGGCCCGGCCTTTCCGGTGCGCGCCATCGGCACGTCGTCCGTATGCACCCATACCCGGGAACCGGTGGTGGCACGGGCCTGCTCGGCGAACCCGGTGTGATCGGTGTGCGCGTGGGTGAGCAGGACCGCGTCCAGGTCGTCTAGGGCCCGGCCGAGGCCGGCGACGACCCGGCCGAGCAGGTTCCAGTCACGCGGTGCGCCCGCGTCCACCAGCACCAGCTTGCCCAGCTCCTCGATCAGGTAGAAGTTCGCGACGCCGTTGGTCAGCCGGTGGATTCCCTCAGCTATTTCTGTCATGTGCTCCGTCCCGTCTTGTAACGCCGGTAACGACTTGATGCTGGGATCGCCTGTGGCAGATCTGCTCATCCCTGACGCCGGGCGGGTTGCGGCTGGCCGGGCGGTGGCTGGCCGTGGATGAAGGCGAGGATGTCGGCGTTCACCGCTTCGTGGTCGCTGGCGTACAGGCCGTGCCCGCAGCCGGCGTAGGTTCGCAGGGTGGCGCCGCCGATGAGCGCGGCGCTCTGGCGGCCGGTGAGATCGATGGGCGCGGAAGCGTCCTGGTCGCCGTGCACGATCAGGGTCGGCACGGCGATCTTCTGGAGTTCACCGCGCAGGTCCGCATGGGTATTGACGTTGAGGGTCTCCAGCAGCACCCGGGTGGGGGTATCCACGATCATCCGGATCGTCCAGTCGATCAGGCCGGGCGATGATCCGGGGCTGGCGCCGAAGTACGGGCCGGCGGCCTCGAAGCTGGCACACCACCGGGGCACGTCGGCGGCCACCGCCGCGTAATTGGCGTCGATCAGTGCGGGGTCCAGCCCATCCGGGTTATCCGCGGTGCGCCGTATCAGCGGCGTAGTCGGCGCCACCAGTACCAGCCGGGCCACCCGGGCGTCGCCGTGCCGGGTGAGATAGCGCACGGCCTCCTTGGACCCGAGCGAATGGGCGACCAGGGTAATGTCGCGCAGCCCGAAATGGCCGATGACGGCGGCCAGGTCATCGGCCATGGTGTCCAGGTCGTAGCCGGCCGGCGGCCGATCGGACCGGCCGTGGCCCCGGCGGTCATACAGCACGCAGCGCAGGCCCGCGGCAGCCAGCGCGGGGACCTGGTAGTCCCATTGATCGGACCGCAGTCCCCAGGCGTGGGTGAACACCACCGGCGGCCCACTGCCCCACTCGGTGACGAACAGGCTGGCCCGGTCGGCGGTTTCGATGAACGGCATGGTTTGATCCTCCGAGGTGTCCCTAATCGGTGGCGGCGGCCCCCGGCCGGGGGCAGCCTGCCAGTGCGATCCTGGCCCCGGCGGCCGTTGCGGTCGATTACCTGCCAGGTAGTGCGCCAGCACCCCGGCCGGCGGACCGCCCAGCTCCGGTGGTTGCAGCCAGTGTCGGCGTTCGTCATCGATCCTCGGCTTCGGCGCCGCCGGACTGGAGCCCGACCACGATCGCGGGGTCGACCCGGTGGCCCGGGCCGGCGACGACGAGCGGTCCGGGTGCCCGCTGGTGGTCAGGTACACGAGAGTTTGCATACCGACAGTCGGTCTGTAATCTGAATGGGTGAAAAGAATATTTCGCACCGATTGGCTGCCTGGCTTCGCAGCCGAGTCGCTCGGTCCGGTCCTGGTGAGCGTGACCGACTACACCTCGAACGACACCATCGATCTGGCTGGCATCTCGGTGATCGGCCTTCGGCTGCGCAGGCTCTGGCCGGCGCTGCCGGGAGCTGTCGGAGTATGGCTATGGACCGTGCCCATGCAGCGGCGCACCGGCTCTGTCGCAGTCTGGCTGAACCAGGAAGCGCTCGAGGGATTCGTCAGCATCCCGGAGCACGTCAAGATCATGCGCCGCTACCGCGATAAGGGGTCCATCCAAGTGACCAAATGGACAGCCGAGCAGTTCGATCTTCGTGCGACCTGGAGCGCCGCACGTGGACTTCTGCTTGACGGCACTCCGGTCCACCCTCACGCCCGGGGGCGAGCCTGGACGAGTGGAGCTTGGATTCACCAGCCGGGCGAGCGAGGCCGCCGGGCGGAGTCGACGGGCAGGTGATGACAGGCCAGCCAGGGCTTTGGCGGAGAATCAGCGCCCGGCCATCCGGCACAGCAGGCGTGCCGAGTCTTCCGTGTTGAGGGCGGAGGCCCGCAGCCGCGTGAACGCGACGGCGTGGACGTCGAGGTCCCCGGGCGATTCAAGGAAGATCCCGTCGGAAAGGCCCGCCTGGTGGACCGCGCCAAGACCGGGAGCCTGCCCGAATCCGAAGCTCGTCACTGGCCTGCTGCGGCCCCCGCGTGCGCGCCGCTGGCGAACGGGAGCACGAGGATGGTAACCAGGTCGCTGTCCGCGCTCAGCGCGGCGAGGCGGTCGAGCCGTGCGCGCATGACCCTCGCGCCCCTACCTGCTGGCGGAGGGCGGCCTCGCCGATCACCATGGTGAGCTCATCCGCCGAGAACACGTCCCTGGTCGCCACCGGCGCACCTTCCCCCGAAGATCAAACCCAGACGGAGAACACCTATCCGGCATGGATGCTCACGCGCAGCAAAACAGGCCAATCTAGCCGCGGCCGCCCCGCCGTTGCCGACTCTTCGCAGTTGACGGTGCGGCCCGGGGGTCGGGCACCGGCGGGTCGTTGCCCTGACGGGCGTCGCAGTCCTCGAGCAGCCGCCCGGTCTCGGTCAGGCTCCGACGCCGATCCCGCCTACGGCTATCTCGCCCCGGACCCGTCAGCTTCCGCCACGCGCGGGGGCGGATGTGAGAGTGTTCCGCTGGGAGGTAAACCGGTGACGCCGCCCGCGGCTCCTTGACCGTCCAGGGCCTGGCGAACGTTCTGCGCCTGCCATGCCGTCAGCTCAGCTGGCTCGCAGTCGGCGAGATTGTCGAGGACGTCACCCAAGACGCAGACGTGACGTCGAGACCGCCCCGACTGCAAAAGCGGGTTGCACGACCCAAATGACTTACGCTCGAAGGGTGAACGGAGACGCGGGCCCGCGGGCCGGAGGTTTCACGGCCAAGGGCGCCCGGACGAGAGCCAAGATCGTGGCAGCGGCGGCCGCCCTGATGTACGAGCGGGGGGTGACCGCCACCACGATGGAAGACGTTCGTGCGTCCGCGGGGGTGAGCGGGTCGCAGCTTTCCCATTACTTCACCGATAAGCGCGATCTGGTGCGAGCCGTCGTCGCCTATCAGGCGGCTCTCATCGTCGGGGCGCAGCAGGAGGAGGACTTCGGCACCCCCGATGGGGTGCAGGCCTGGCGGGACCACGTCATGAGGGACGCGAAGGCCCAGGGTAGGTCCCGCCTGGGGTCGATCGGGGCCCAGGTCGCCGAGTCAGATCCTCTCGCCCGCGAACAGGCCGGCGCCGGGTTCCAGAAATGGGCGGAGGTCATGGCTGAGGGCCTGCAGACCCTTTACGATCACGATCGCCTACCGGATGGGGTGTCGCCGGAGGACATGGCTGTCACGCTCCTGGCCGCGCTCCAGGGAGGTCTGCTTCTGGCGCAGGTTCAACGTGACCTGCAGCCGTTGCGGAGGGCCATCGACACGCTGTTGAGCCTGGCGACCCGGAAGACCGCCCCCGGTGGCGCGGTCTCCCCGGAGTCGGGCTAGGCCGATGGCGCGGCGGGCAGTCCCTCGAGCAGGCTGAGCCGGGCGTCCATCGCCACATTCCGGTCCGCGACGAGGGCCTGGTACTGCGGTGAGTTGTACCAGGCGAGCGCCGCCTCGCGGTCGGGGAACTCGAGCATCGCCCCCGACGTGAAGCGCTCGTCGCCCCAGAGGGTCTCCCAGGTGGAGCTTGCGATGGCTGCGCCGCCGTGCTCCTTGGCCGTAGCCGGCGCGAAGGGGCTGTACTTCTCTTTGGCGACCGCTGGGTCGAGGGTTGTGAACTCGACGATGACGTATGCGCTCATGGTTGCGGGTCTCTGTGGTGTCTCGTGGGGGGGTTGGAGTACGTGTGTTGCTCCGGCGACCGGTCGCCGGCGTGCGCGACGGCTCCAAAGATGTGGCCGACGCCGTCCCCGGCGAGGAGCACGATGCTGCCCGTGACCTCCGCCGTGGCGGCTTTCAGTCGCAGCCCGATTGGCTGGGCGATCGTCTCGGGCATCTCCTCCACGCCACGCATCGCGGTGGCATATAGGGCCCGAGGGGTCCGGCGTTCACGTGCACGCCGCGGAGCCACCTGCTCAGGAGTGGGCGCGCAGCTCCCGCTCGGTCTGGGCGTAGACGCGTTCCTGGACTTCGGCGTCCCGGGACTTCTCCGAGGACTTCTTCAACTTCGCGGAGCCGTAGTAGCCCCCGGTCTCGGTCGCGAGCTCCGGATCGGCCATCAGCCGCACACAGCCGCGTGACCCCTTCTCCGGAGGCCCGACGAACGGATTGGTCAACGCCTCAATCGTTTTGAACGGCCCGCCGGCCTTGCTGCCGAGACTGGTTTTGACCGCGCCCGGGCTGACTGCGTTGAACGTCAGGCCCTCGCCCTCATGGCGGCGAGCCAGGGCGTAGGTGTACATCAGGGCCAGCAGTTTGGCATCGGCGTAGGCCTGGATCTGCTTGTACTTACCCGGGTAGCTCCAGTCGGTGACCGGCTTGCCCCGCGACTCGATCAGGGCGGTCATGTTGACCACCCGCGAGGGCACGGCGAAATCATCAGCGCCCTTGCGGAGCAGGTCGAGCAGCCCGTCAGTGAGCGCCGCCAGCGCGACGTGATTGATGGCGATGGTCCGCTCGTACCCGTCGGCGGACAGCGCCTTGGTGGCGAACGCCGCTCCGGCGTTGTTGACCAGGCCGTTCAGCCCCTTCGGGGCGGCCTCGTGCACCGCCGCGACCAGTTCCCGGACACCGGCCAGGGAGCCGAGGTCCCCGGCCACGGCCAGGTACTGGCCGTGGCCGTTGCCGTTGGCGACCAGCAACTCGACGGCACGCCGGGCCTGCTCGGCACCCCGCGCGTGCACCAGCACGGTCGCCCCGCTGTTCCCGATGCCTTGCGCCGTCTCATGGCCGATACCACCCTTGGCGCCGGTGACTAGCACGGTCTGCCCGTCCAGCCGACCGGCGAATTGAGCATCGAACTTGCTCATGGTCTCTCCTCGAGATGCGCAGTGGAGTGAGTCGCGTATCCCACTCTGTCAGCCTCGAAGTGGGCTGTCAAACTCAGAACTTGGTATGGTGGCGCCATGGTCCGCCACGCCCGGGAGCGACCGAAGCTCACCGCCAAGGGGAACGCGCCCGGGCCCGGATCGTTGCGGCGTCCGCCCGCCTGATCCATCAGCGCGGCGGGGCTGGCGCCACCTCGAAGACGTCAAGGCCGCGGCGGACGTCAGCGGATCGCAGCTTTGCCACTACCTCCCGGACAAGGACGATCTTGTCCGGGCCGTGGTCGCTACCAGGCGGATCCCGCCGTCAGTAACCAGCGGCAAGCCGATCTCGGCGGTGTCGGGGGTCTTCGCGCCTGGCGCGACATGCCGGCCAAAGCGGTCCGGACCGCCAAGGCGCGGGGAGGTTGCCCCCTCGGGGTCGCTCGGCGGGCAGCTCGCGGAAAGCGATCCCGAGGGCAGAGCGCTCATCGCCGCCGGATTCGAGGAGTGGTCTTGCGCCATCAGCACTGTCCTCGGCCTCGCCTCTGGGAGTTGAGCACCAAGCCGAACCTTACGCGCTCGTGAACCGGCGAGCGGGGCCGAGATGCTGGCAGGGTCAAGCTGTCCCGCCGTGAGTCTCGGCCGCAAACGAGCGGTCATGCCTTCCCGCTGACGGGAGCTGCCTCCACCCGATGGCCGTGAATGAATCCGGCCTGGGCTCACCTGCCGGCGATAAGAGCGAGAAGGGTATTGACCGCAGTTTCGAACGGGCGGATGCTCCGTTGCACCTGGGCGAGCAGGAGCCCTCCTTGGAGCGTGGCGAGCAGGGTAGCGGCGAGGTCGTCCGGGTCGATGTCGGTCGGGAGCTTCCCGTCGGCGTGAAGGGATCGCAGTCCATCGCCGATGGTCGCTGCCCACTGATCGAACCCGGCCGCGATGAGCGCTCGGGCCTCGGGGTCGCTCTCGGCCAGTTGCGCGCCGAGCGAGCCAAGTGGGCAGCCCCCCTTTGCCTGAGTGCGCTTCGCTCCGGCGATCACCATGTTCCGCCAGGCTTCGACTCCGTTCGCGCTGCTGAGCGCGTGCCGGTGGTGCTGGACGATGGCGTCGGCCTGGTAGTCGATGACCGCCTGCACGAGTTCGTTCTTGCCGGGGAAGTAGTGGTACATCTGAGAGCCGCTGACTTCCGCCGCCGCCTTGACGTCGTCCAGGGTGGTGCCTGCCACCCCGCGCTCATGGATCAGGGCGGCGGCCCCCTCCACTATTCGTGCCCGGGTGCGTGCTCCCTTGGGGGTGAGCCTCGGCCGGTCACCCGTCTCGTTGACCATGCGCCAATGTTAGCTGGGATTCTGAGTTTGACAACCCAGTGCCGGACGGTCAGACTGAGTCGCACCACCCATTCTGGAGGAGAGGGCGACGCATCGCATGACTGACCTGAAGGGCAAGACAGCTCTGGTTACCGGCTCGACGAGCGACCTGGTACTCGGCAAGGACGGCGCGCAGATGCGCCTCGCCGACGATCAGCATGCGGTCTAGGATCTCGCGCCACGTGCCGAGGAGGCGTTCGCAGGTCGCGTTCATCCGGGGAGCCTGGATTGCGGTCCGCAGGATTCTGGTGCCGTTTGCCCGGAAGACGGCGTCGAAGGAGCAGGTAAAGTTCGATCCGCGATCGCGGATCAGGAAGCGCATATTCTCCAACCGCTCGCCGACGGTCAGGGCAAGGTTGCGGGCCTGCTGCACTGTCCACTCGCCGCTGGGGTTCGCGGTGACCCCGCCCAGGTGCATCCGGCGGGTGCAGGAACTGGCGCCAGGTCGGGCCCGCGCGGCGCGGCGCCGGGCCGATGCCCGCGGCCCGCAGGATCTCATAGACGGTGGACGGCGCGATCGTGACGCCGAGCTTGGTCAGCTCACCGTGGATCCGGCGGTATCCCCACAGCGGATTCTCCTCGCCAGGCGGACGGCGAGGCGGGCGACACCCGGAACCATCGGCGGGCGGCCAGGCTTGCGCCGTCTGCTCTTGTCGTAACTTCCTGGCGGCCAGCCGGCGCTGCCAGGCCAGCAGCGTCGCTGGCGTCACAGGAAAGACCTCGGCCCAGCGCCCGCGGGGTATCAGCTGCGCCAGCGCGGCGAACCAGACCCGGTCGGCAGGCTCGTGCCGGATCCGCCCGGCGGTCCGGCGCAGCACCGCGTTCTCGTGCCGGAGCGCCAGCAGCTCAGCATCCTTGGCCAGGTCCCTGCGGAACACCAGGACAAACAGGCCGAGTACCCAGCGAACCAGCAGGTAGACGATCGAGAGCAGCACCCTGCCAGCCAACCATCACCGCGTCCAGGCCGCAGGTGACTGCGCAGGTCAGCCACGCAACCGAGTATTCGAGCGGCACAGGTCGAGGTGAACTACGAGTCGGCCAGTGTCTTCGGCGCGCCCGCGAAGTTCGTGGAGATCCCGGTCTCCTGGTACCTCGATGACTGGCCCGCGGGCGTGTCCCCACCTGCCGAGAGGCCCGGGGAGCCGAGGGCAACTGGTTTGCCTCGCGCGCCGGGATTGCCGCCGGGACTGGTGATCGGCGGGGATTGCCCTGGTTTACCCTGTTCCCGTACCGGGGCGCGCCCCGGGGACCGGAACGTGCCCACGGGGGAACGCGGACAGGAGCTGCTGATGCCAGGAGACCGGCACCTCGACCTCACGCCTGAGGACCCGTCCCCGGGCCCGCGCTCCGGGCTCGACGTCACCAGGGCTCACCCCGCCCGGATCTATGACTACTGGCTGGGCGGCAAGGACAACTTCCCGGCCGACCGCGAGGCCGCGGAGAAGGCGATCAGTGACTTCCCGGGGATCGTCGCCGCTGTGCGGGCGCAGCGGGCGTTCCTGGGCAAGGCGGTCGGTTACCTGGCCGGCGAGGCGGGCATCCGCCAGTTCCTGGACATCGGGACGGGGATCCCGGCCGCGGACAACACGCACGAGGTGGCCCAGGCGGCGGCCCCGGACAGCCGGGTCGTGTACGTCGACAACGACCCGCTGGTGCTCGCGTACGCCCGGGCGCTCCTGGCCAGCGGTCCGCAGGGTGCCACCGGCTACCTCGACGCCGACCTGCGCGAGCCCGGCGATATCCTCAGCCGCGCGGCGGCCATCCTGGACTTCACCCGGCCGGTCGCGGTCATTCTCATCGGGATCTTGCATCTCATCAAGGACGAGGAAGAGCCGCACGCGATCATCCGGCAGCTCATGGCTGCCGTCCCGCCGGGCAGCTGGCTGGCGGTCATGCACCCGGCCAGCGACGTCGGGGCCGAGCTCGGGAAGATGACCAAGGGCTACAACCAGAAGTCCGCGACGGCGGCGACGCTGCGGAGCCACGCCGAGGTTGCCGGGTTCTTCGACGGCCTGGACCTGCTCCCGCCGGGCCTGGTGCACCTGGGCCGCTGGGAGCCGGGTCATCCAGCGCCAGCCGACGGGCCGGAGATGCCAGCCTGGACCGGGCTGGCGTCCAAGCGCTGAGCCCGGTCCAGCGGCCCGTGCGCACGGCCACGGCCGGTGCGGGTTCCGAAACTTAGGCCACCAGGCGATATGCATGAACCACCCCGCCAGCGCGGCCACGTACCCGGCGCGGTCACGCCGCCGGACCGGACCTGATCTCGGCCGGTGACGCCGCCGGACAGCGGGCACAGCGGCGCGACCTGGTTCAAGGCGCGGTGCGGCAGGCCGGTGGCGCAGAAGACCTCGTACCCACGTAGCACAGTCATCAGGTGCCGCCGGCTCCACGCCAGCGTCCGGTCCGGCAGCTCGCGGCGGCAACTGCGATCCAGCATTCTATGACCGGATTCATCCGGGCGCCTCGGTCGAACCAGGCGTCAAGATAGCGGGCATGATCGGCGAAGCGGTAGGAGTAGGTTGGCGACCGGCCCGATTGCCCCATGCCGGCCAAGTCCGGGGCAAGGCACCGCCCGATGTCGCTGACGTGCGGAATGATGTTCCGCCAAAGGTACGAGGACGTCGGATTGCCGTGGAGGAAAACGATGGGCTCGCCTTCGCCCACGTCCACGTAGCTCATCTCGGTGTCGAGGACTGCCACGCGCTTTCTTGGATGCGGATCGGAGGCTGTCATGTTTGAGTCCTAATACTGCAACGGCACTTAGCATTGTGGCCGCACGTTGTGAAGATGCCGGATAGCGGCTGATCTGGGAGAAGCTGGCTTGGTGGTGCCGCCCCCGGCCGGGCCTGACGGGGACGGTGGAGTTTGCGGTAGCCAGTCTCAGTCGCGGTGGCTGATCCATACTGATACGTGGGCGGGTTCCAGGGCCTGCTGCACGACACCGGACAGATCATCTCGTACCGCGTCCAGGTCGACGGCGTCCTTCAGCCGGGCCGCGAAGGCGGCCACGGACTTGTCCGCGTCGTAGCGGGCCCGGTTGAACCGGCGATCCACGACTCGCTGTACCCGTCGCCGCAACGGGCTGAACAACGCCGCCGCCGCCAGGGTCGACGCGGCCACCGCGACCGGCGAGGCCAGCGCCAGCACGTCGGTGGCCAGCAGCACCAGTCCCGCGTACACGCCGATGAGCAGGCCTGTCACCAGCGCGTAGGACAGGGTGCGGCTGATGATCCGGTCGATCTCATAGAGCCGGTACTTCAGGATCCCGACCCCGATGCCCACGGGCAGCGCGGCGACTGCGATACCGAGCAGGTTGACCGCAGCCTGCGCCGCGGCCGACATGTGCGGGTCGAGAGACGCGATCACGAGGGCGGCGGCGCCACCGGCGAAGCAGATGGCGGCCCCGCTCATCAGCCACTTCAGCTGCTGCCGCCGCTCACCGTCCGCCCTCCGCCAGCTCAGTACCTGCCGCCCGACGATCGCCAGCCAGAACACCACCAGAACCGGCACGATCACGGCCTGAGCCGTGGACAGCCAGGCAGCGTTGCCGGTGGGGTTATCGACGACGGACAGGTCGCCGCTGGGCAGGATGTGGATGCTGTGCCCGGCGATGGCGCCGACGGTCACCGCATAGATACTGAGCGGCCACGCAGCGCCGACGCCAAGGTAGGCCCACAGCACCCGCGACCAGCGGCGCGACCCGGTGCGGCCGTCCGGGAAGAGCAGGATAACCAGCCCGAGCGCCACGATGGCCGGGTACGCGAGGGGGTCAAGGAACAGCGACGCCGGGCCCAGCGGCCACGTTCCGTGGCTGAGGCGGTAGTCGGCGACCGCGTAGCGCACGCTGTCGGTACTGAGCACGAAACACGCCGCGATGCCGAGGAGCAGCCAGCCGAGCAGGTTGCGCGGCTGATGCCAGGCGACCACCAGGCCGACTCCCGCGCAGGCCACGGCGATCACCAACGCCGGTGAGTCCGCCCACACCTCGCTGGCCGTGAGCTGGCGGGCGGCGGCGCACAGCGGCAGGTAGGCGGCGAGCAGCACGAGGACCAGGACGCCCAGGGTCATAGCCGTAGCCCGGGCCGGAGGCTTCAGGCCGGAGCGGCGGGCCGTGACTGTCGTCGTCATCGGCCCGGCCCGCCCGCTGGCTGCACCTGTTCCATGGGCGCCACGCTATGCCCGGACCGTTCCGGGAACGTTACCGCTCGCCGCCGGACCCCGCTCAACGAGGTCGCAGATCACCAGCTGGGCGTGACGCGGCCGTTCTCACCCCACTGTGCCGGGTTCCCTGGCAAAGTGCAGCTACAGGCTCAGGTGAGCGCGTAGCCGCGGCGCCGGTAGTGGCAGAGCCGGGCCTGGTACCGGCGTCGCCGGCGCCAGCGGGACCAGGACCAGACGTCCTCGGGATCGGGTGCGTACCGCTGGATCAAGCTGATCAGCAGCCTGCGGATTTCGAGTAACGTGTAGCCGATCATGCCGGGGTCGTTGGTTCCGGCCCCTTTTCGGGCCTGGGCCCGGCTGGCCGCGAGCCAGGCCAGGGCGAGCATGGACAAGGTGATGTGGGCATACCAGGCCCGCCAGGAGCGGACCTGGTAGTGATCCAGCCCGGCCTCGCCCTTCGCCTGCTGGAAGCACTCCTCTATATGCCAGCGGCTGCCCGCGGTCCAGGCCAGGTCCGCGGTGCTGGACCGGCGGGGCCCATAGCAGGCGTAATAGGCGATCTCGGTCGGGTCGCTGAGGGACCGGCGGGCCAGCAGCCAGTGCCCGCGGCCGGGCCGCCAGCCGGTCCGGACCGCGATCCGGGTCCAGTCGAACTCCCGCGGGCCGTGCGCCCCGGCCCCCGTTGAGAGCCGCTGCCAGGCCCGGACCGGAGCGGCGGCGATCAGCACGTCGGCCCGCTGCTCACCGGCGGGCATGGTCAGCGTGTCGCTGCACCGGATGGCCATAACATAGGACACGTCCTGGTCTTCCAGCCAGGTCTGCAGGTACTTGGCCTGACCGTAGGTCTCATCCGCGGTGAACCAGGCGAACGGCACTCCCGCCGCGATCGCCCGGCTGATCATCGCCAGGGCCTGCCGCGGCTTGGTGGTGAACTCCACGTCCTCAGGGATGCCCGCCGCCCGGCGCCGGCCCGGGTCTTCGGCCCAGGACTGCGGCAGGTACAGTTCCCGGTCGATCAGCGCGTGCCCGTGCTCCGAGGCGTAGCCCAGGAACACCCCGACCTGGCAGTTCTCCGTCCGCCCGGCGGTCCCGGAATACTGCCGCTGCACGCCCGCGGACCGGGTGCCCTTTTTCAGAAACCCGGTGTCATCGGCGATCAGCACCCCGTCCGGGTCACCCAGCTGCTCTACCACATAGCCCCGGATGTCATCGCGGACCCCGTCCACGTCCCAGTCCGCGCGGCGCAACAGCCGCTGCATCCCATCCGGGCTGACCTCGCCGGCCCATTCCGCCAGCGTCCACCCGTTCTTCCGCTCCAGGCCCGCGGCCAGCCCGGATACATACTCCCGCACCCGGGCTCGCGGCTCGGCACGCGCGAACCGGCCTGCGATCCGCTCGTGCACCTGGTCCAGCTCGGCAGCGATTAGGTCCGCCATCATGCACTCAATGATCCCTCACGGATCATGTAAGTGCCGTTGCAGTCCTAAGTTTCGGCGATCTTCAAAGAAAGTGCGCGGCCCGCCATGCCTGCCCCGGAAATCAGCAGCGGGGCTGCCATCACGCCCGCAGCTAAGACGCGCCGGTTTAAGGCCTCAATCCTGCCGGTTTTGACGTTCGACCGACCGCTCAGCTCGTCGAGCCTGGCCAGTTACCGCTCAGGCCCCCCGGCGCCTGATACGACGCGTCAGCTTCGCCGCATCGGCGGTAGCCAGTCGGGTTTGCCCGAGAGTCTTGGTAACGTCACCCTGAATGCTGTACTGCGTATTGAAGCTATGATATCGTAGCTATTATGTAGAAGCTACAATAGCGTAGCTAGTCACGGGAGTCAAGCGGAGTGTCCACAGAGTCCAGCAGCGCGGCGGTGCCAGCCGAAGAACCGGGACCGCCGCGGCGTTCCACGGAAGCCGTGAAGGCCGCGAGCCTGGCCGCCGCCTACGAGCTGCTGACCGAGGCCGGCCTCAGCGGCGTCAGCTTCGACGAGGTGTCGCGCCGCTCGGGCGTCGCCAAGACCACGATCTACCGGTACTGGCCGACGCGCTCAGCCCTGCTGTTCGACGCCGTCATGCAATTCGCCCCCCGGCTTCAGACGCCGGCCACCGGCAGTCTCCGGGGCGACCTGACCGCACTGGCGCTGGGCCTGGCTGAACGCCTGCAGACAGGCGGGTGGTCGTCCGCGATGCCCTCGATCATCGACGCCGCCGAGCGCGACAACGAGGTCGCCGAGCTTCAGTCGCGCACTCATGCCGGCATGATGTCGGGGTTCAGCACGATCGTGGCGCAGGCCCAGGCCCGCGGCGAGCTGGGCCCGGACTTCGATGTATCCGAACTCACAGCGGCGATCGCCGGGCCGATCTTTTACCGCCGGTGGTTTTCGCGGCAAGAACTCGATGACGCCTTTGTTCGCGGCGTCGTCGAAAGGGCCCTCGGCCCGGATCCCAGCGGCCACGGCTAAATCCAGCCTGAACCCCGGCTTGCGGCTGGCCGCAAGCCGGGGTTGGAGAGGCATGCCGAGGGCGTCCAGCGGCGCCCTTGCAAACTCCGGTCAACCTAGCTGCGGTGCGGCTTTCCGTTTGCCGTGCCGGGCCCCTGGAGATACCGCCGGGAAGCGGCTGGCGGCGGTCCAGACGCAAAGGGACCACGCGTTCCCCGCGGACTTTCAAGGGGACGGCTGGCGCGGCGGTCGGAGTCATATGCCGATGCTGGACCCGAAGGACCGAGTTGCCAGCGTACGAATAAGGAGCGCGCCAACTTAAAGGCGACTCGCGAGCAGGCGCGCGGCGATGCGAATCGCGGCGTTCGCACATATCACGCGCATCGGCCGGCGACCCCGCTGGAGACCCTGCGCCCGCTCACAGATGCCGGCCGCCGCAAGCTGCGCAGCGGCGACAGCACATTCGCGCGTCGCGCAGGACGGTTCCGGGCGCAATCCAGCAACGTTACAAGCTGCCCTCGAGTGCGTGCTCTTGCGATGCGCCGGAACAGCCGTGTCCTCTGCGGCGCGGCCCGGTCACCCGGGAAGTTCTGCCTGGCCGGCTGAGAGATGAGGCGCTTCTGGTGCCGGCCCGCTAGCCACGGGGACGGGTGAGGCCTGGTTGTCGTCCGCGTCTGGGGCCATGTCGACGACCCGCACGTTGGTCGACCGCAGTGCGATCAGGGCGGCGATCACGAGTGCGATGCTGGCGCCGAGCAGTCCTCGCTGGAGGCCGAGCGTGAGCGCCTCGGGCGGCTGGGTGTGCGCCGCGAGCAGCTGGCTGGTGCGGCCGGTGGCGAGGGAGGTGAAGACCGCGAGTCCCAGGGCGCCGCCGAGCTGGAAGGAGGCGGTGATCAGGGACGCGGCGAGTCCGGCCTTGTCGGCCGGCACGCCCCCGTTGGCGGCGTTCTGGACGCCCACCAGCACGAGGCCCACGCCGGCTCCCATGATGACGATTCCCGGAAGGAGGTCCGGCAGGTAGCTGAAGCCGTGCACTGGTAGCCGGGAGAGCCAGAACACTCCCGCGGCGCCCAGCAGCGCGCCCGCGGCGATGAGCGGCCGGGTGCCGGTCTTCGGGATCGCGCTCGTCGCCGCGCCCGCTCCGATGGCGGCACCGGCCGTCACCGGCAGGTAACACAGGCCAGCCTCGATCGCCGAGTAGTGGAGCACTTCCTGCAGGTAGAGCGTGACGAGGAAGAACATCGTGTAGAAGCCGGCCATCGCAAGAATCTGGGTGACATCGGCCGCCCCGAGGCCCTTGATCTTGAACAGCGACAGAGGCACGAGCGGGTTGCCATGGCGCTGCTCGTTGAACACGAACAGGACGACAAGCGCGAGGGCGCCTGCGAGCTCCCCGAGAGTGCGGGCAGTACCCCAGCCGACGCTGGGGGCGTTCACCAGGACGTAGACCAGCAGAAGCATGCCGCTCGTGATGAGGCCAGCGCCAACCGTGTCGAAGTCCCGCAGCGGCGGCGCCTTGGGCCGTTCGCCATCGACGAGCCGGAACGACGCGGCAAGGATGACCGCTACGACCGGGAGGTTGACGAAGAAAACCCACCGCCAGCTCGCCTCGGACGTGAGCACGCCGCCGAAGACCACTCCGGCGGCGCCCGACAGGGCGCCGACGCCACCCCAGGCGCCAAGCGCCTTGACCCGGTCGCCGCGGGTGTGAAAGGACGTCGTCAGGATGGAAAGCGCCGCGGGCGTCATCATCGCCGCGCCGACCCCCTGAACCAGCCGGCCGCCGATCAGCACCCCTTCGCTTCCGGCCAGGCCGCACGCGAGCGACGAGATCCCGAACAGCGACGTCCCCGCGACGAGCAGGCGCCGCCGGCCGAGCAGATCAGCCGAGCGGCCGCCGAGCAGCAAGAACCCGCCGTAGGTGAGCAGGTACGCGCTCGCGACCCACTGCAGGCTCTGGACCGAGAAGCCCAGGTGAGTCCGGATCTCCGGTAGCGCGATATTCACGATCGGCCCGTCGAGAAGGTCGATGAACCCGACCGCGCACAGCAGGGTAAGGGTGAGCTTGCCGCGACGCGTCCCGAGGAAAGACGGCGGGGCTGATGTTGCCGGTACAGCTGCCATGGCACAGATGCCTCCAGATCGCTTCGGTTAGTTGCCTGGCTGACTGATCACGCCGGCGGCGGCGTGTCAGCGCGGTCCCGGGATCACCGTGGGGCACCTGCAGCAGCGCGTCCCGGCGCGCGGGGCCCGGTCCTCGCGGCCCGCGGCGGCGCCGGGCTCGCGGGCCAGGGCGGCCATCGCACTCCCGGGAAGCTTGCACCGCAAGTCGCTGATAAGGGCGGACCCTGGGTTGCGCAGCTTTGCCGGGAGCAGGTTTGCCGGGCCGACGTCAGTGTTCGTCGGTGTATTTCTTCAGCCAGCCGGCGAACGTCAGCAGCTGCGGGTATTCCTGTCGGACCTGGGCGATGTCCGCTTCGAAGCCCTTTTCGCGGATCCAGCGGAACATGTCCGCGAACTCCTCCGGCATCATCTTCTTGGCCGCGAAGGCGGGAATCGGCGCGACCCAGGGCTTGTGCCCGGTCACGGTCTTGTAGGTCCTGATTATCTCGGCGATGTTCAGCTCGTCCCCGGCCAGCGGGATGACGCGCCCGGCGTAGCGCTCCGGGTCTTCGAGGGCCCGCGCGGCGAACCAGCCGATGTCGTAGGTGGCCACGAACTGGACGCGGTGCGAGACTCCCCAGTTCGCCCTGAAGATTCCGAGGTACAGTCCGCGCTGTATCGCTGGGACGCCCAGCGCGTCCATGAAGCCGACCGGGCGCAGGATCGTCGCCGGGAGGTTCAGGTCACGGATGTGCTGCTCGATCGCCCATTTGCTCTCGTAGTGGGCGAGGCCGCTGTTCCGCTCGGCCCCTTCCGCTGATGAGTAGACGAGATGGGGGCTGCCCGATGCCTTTACCGCATCGGCGAACCGCTTCCCGTTTCGCTCCTCCGCCTCGGTGCCGCCCTTTTCCGTCCACTGCTGCACCGAGAACGCGGCGGAGACGCCTGCCAGCGCCGTCTTAAGCGAGGCCTCGTCTTCGAAGTCGCCCCTGACTAGCTCCGCGCCCCGCGCGGCCAGGCTCTTGGCCTTCGGTGATTCCAGGTTCCGGGTCAGAACCCGCACGCGAACCTTTTTCGCTGCCAGCAGGTGAGTGACCGTCGCACCGCCCTGACTGCCGGTGCCGCCGGTAACGAGTACCACGTTTTCACTGGACATGGGTTTCATCCCTTCTTGATGTACTGAGGAAAAGCGTCCCGGGGCGCCGCAGGCGGTCTCCGGTCAGGAGGCTGAAGCCGGTGACCGGCCAGGCGCCTGCCCGTGCGGCTCTCCGCTCGTCGCCACGAGCGACATGCCGACCTGGTCGGGTTTCTGGAGGGGTTCGCTCGCCAGCAGTTCCGATTGGAACTTCTTGAACGACGGAAGGCCGGTGACGACGGCAGACGGATCGTCTTGGGAGGTCACCAGGTGAAGAAAGGTCTGCCCGTCCTCTTCGAGGAATACCCGGTAGGAAAGGCCGGGCACCGAAGCCGCGGTCAGCGCCGCGACGAATTCGTCAAGGTTCTGCCTGTTCTGCGCAACGTACTCCGGTCTCACCGTGTACCGGTGGCGTGTGATTATCATCTGGCTGTCCTCGCGATTCAGGCTTGGGTGGCGGGGCGAGGCACAGACGTGCGGCGCCCCTGCCTCGTTAGCTGGAAGCCGCGATCCACAGCTTGGCGCACTCGAGCGCGAAGTCACGGTACGAGCGCGGGCTGCGGCCAAGACGCTGGCGCAGGCGCTCGAGTCCGGCGGCGGTCGATACGGGGCCGTCCTGCTGGAAGTGCTTCATCATGTACTTGAAGTCATAGGCCATCCAGTTGGGGGCGTGGGCTCGCAGGCCCTGGATCCACTGGTCGATATCGTCGCCGACGTACTTAACCGGGCGGCCGAGCGCCTCGCTCCACAGTTCCGCGCCGGTTTCCCCGGTCAGGACGTCCTCGGCGACCACCTCGTAGGTTTCCGGGCCGAGCGCTTCCCTGGCGGCCAGCCGGCGCCGGATTTCGAGCACGGCCACCTCGGCGATGTCGCGGACATCGGTAAAGGAAACGCCCTTGTGCCCGATCGGGAACGGGAACACGCCGTGGCCGAGAGCGTCCCTGACGCCCGGGCTCTGCATGTACGCGTTCGGGCGCAGTATGGTCACCGGCATGTTGTATTTCGCGATCATGCGCTCGGCGGCGAACTTTGACGCGAAGTGCGGGACGTCCGCGGTTTCCTCGACCCGGAACACGGACAAGTAAGCGATCGCCTTGATCTCCGCCTCGCGGCAAAGATTGAGAGCGGAAATCGTGACGTTCAGCTCATCCGGCACGACCGGACTCAGAAGGAACACCGCCTCGACGCCGTCCATCGCGGCCCGCAGCGCGTCCACGTCGAGCAGCTCGCCCTTGAACGGGGTGACGCCCGGCCCGAACGTTGCCTTCTCCGGTGAGCGCGTGAACGCCCGGACGTCCAGTCCTGCCGCAACGAGCCGCGGCACGACAGCCGAGCCGACGGTGCCGGTGGCGCCGGTGACGAGAACACTCATGTTTTTCCTCCGGTCTTGGCGTACCGCGTGTTGAAGCGACGGTATCGAAGCTACGACATTGAAGCTACAGTATCGTAGCTATTAACGGAGAGTCAAACGGGGCGTCCGCAAAGTCCCGCAGCGCGGGGACGCCATCCAAGAGACCGGAGCCGCTGCGGCGTGCGCGTGACGCCCTCGGCGCGCCCCCGCATCAGGCGAAGTCAAGCCCTGACCGGACACCGCCGAATGTTGCGTCAGCCGCAATAAAGCCTGTAGCGTGGGTGGGCCGCCGGGCGAGGTGCCAGCCTGAGTGACTGGTCCTTTTCCCAGCGGCCTCCCCCCGAACCGGACGTGCGACTTTCATCGCATCCGGCTCTCTGGTGATTCCGTGGCCCGCAGTTACCTTTCCTTGTGGATGCCGTCGTGGCAGTCCGGGCAGACCATGAGGGTCTTCCGGCGCAATTTCGCCATGAGGGCGGCCTATTCCGGCTGCTCCTGGCCTTGCCGGCCGAGGTCGGAGAGCTTGCGGACTTGGTGCGCCTGCGTGTCCGCGGGCTGTCCGCATAGCTCGCATTCCCTCGCCAGCAGTCGCCTGACCACCTCACGCGGGCGCGGGTGGTTCGGGTAAGCCGGGTTCAGGTCGGGGATGACTGCGTTCTTCTGCCATTTGAGCGGGATTCCGCCGAATGTGGCCACTACTGGCTTCTTGCCCGGGCCTCGGCTGACGCTCACCTGGATGCACTTGCGCGGCCCGTCCGGGGTGCCGATCGTGGCCTTGTATTTCCGGGCCATTTTCGACATGGACGAGCGGTGCTTGTTCGCCAGGGAGAGCAGCAGCGATGACTGCATGACCCAGTGGAGCCTGTCCAGCCTGTAAACATCGTGGGCCAGCTTGTAGTAGTTCACTATTCCGCGGTACCTGGCGCCGTAGATGCCGACGATGGAGTGGTCGCCGTAGTTGAGCATCGCAGTCAGCCTCGCGGGTTTGCCGCGTTCCAGGTATGGTGCGCACTGGGCCTTGATCACCGTGGCGGGGACGTGCAGGCGCACGGTCCGCAGCCGACCGGCGCTTCCGCCGGGGGCCTTTCTCGTCCCTGCCTGCGGTCGTCCTGCGTGACGGTTATCTCGTATCCGAGGAATCGCGCCGCGCTGGTTCTGGCGTGCGTGATCAGTGTTTTCTCCTGCGACAGTTCCAGGCGGAGTTCGTCCTTGAGGAACTGGGCGAGGCGCTGCTTTATCTCCTCGGCTTCCGCTTTCGGCCCTGCGAATCCGATCAGGTGGTCATCGGCGTACCTTACATAGCGCAGCCTCCGGTATTCCGGGTCGTTCCTGTCCTGGCTCGGGAGCTGGCGGAGCCTTTTCCCGAGCGACCGGGACAGTGCCCGGTCTCCCTTCCGCCGCGCTGCTTTTACCTGTGCTTCCACCTTCCGGTACTCAGGGTTATCGGCCCTGGAGTTCCCTCTCGTGTATTCCGGCATGAGGACCGTCTCGGCGAAGACATCCAGCTTGTGCAGGTAAATATTGGAAAGGAGCGGGGACAGCACCCCTCCCTGCGGCGCGCCGCTGAGGGTGGCGTTCCACGTCCAGTCCTCCATGTACCCGGCTCGAAGCATGTTCCGCATGAGCCGCAGGAACCTGTTATCGCGGATTTCTTGCTCAGCGCCCCGAGCATCACCTCATGATCGAGCGAGTCGAAGCAGCGGGCGATGTCGCCCTCGATGAACCAGGTCGTCCCGGTCCAGGTATTCGCCACCTCGCTTAGGGCGGTGTGGCACCCTCGCCGGGGCCGGAAACCGTGGGAGCGGCCGGAGAACTGGGTCTTAATATGCCTCCAGGAGGAGGCGCATCACCTCGCCCACGGCTTGTCCGTCCAGGTCGGCAGCCCGAGCGGCCTTTTATTCCCGTTCTTCTTTGGGATGTAGTGCCGCTTTACTGGCTGGAACCGGAATCGCTCGTGGCGCAGCGCGTCGATGACGCGCCCGATCCTGGCCAGTGACATGCCGTCCGGGGTCCCCCCGTGATGCCCGGGGCCATCGCCGCCTTGTTGGAGAAATGCGCCCCCAGGCGAGCAGGTACAACTGCGGGTTGAACATCTGCCGGTACAGTTTCTCGCACGGCAGGCCCTTCCTGCCGCGCTCACGGATGACGCCAAGTACCGTTTCGGCGCTCTGCATTTCGCATACCTCCCGGTTATGTTGATGTCGTTTAACCTGTGCCCCCTTCGCCCTGCGGGCGGCTTTCCCGCCCTCCCTGGCAGGCCGTTACCCCTGCGACTACGACGGGACTCCGTCACCAGAGGGCTCGCGCCCCCTTAGGTGATCCTCTGTTCGTCCTGACTGCACGTGATAGCGCGGGTTAGGTGCCCCGTTCGCCTCCTTGAATGCCCTCGCTGGGCATCGTCCCAGTTCCCTGGAGGTGCGCTGGCTCGTTCGATTTCTGCCGGACAGGAACTGCGGCGGTTTCAGGCATCGTTCCGCCGGGATCGACTTTTAATCGACTGGAGACTAGGGTTCAGGCAATTTAGCTTTCACCATGTCGCGCGGGTCCTTGCGGCAGCCGCCCCTGATACCTCGGAAACGACCGCCGCTTTAATGGCATGCTACTGTCCCCATTGCCTTTCAGCTCCGGGTAAGCCATTGACCCAGGAATATCCTCCAAATTCCTCCCGGCTGAACCGGGAGTACAATCAGGCGCTTCCAGAGCGCACTCGAACCAG
>CAWIUF010000026.1:0-15922 GCA_963839095.1 uncultured Actinomycetota bacterium
GCTCGCGGTGACCAGGCCGCGGCGTTCCAGCTGGTGCACGTGGGCGGCGGTCTCGGTGACGGCGAAGATACGCATCTGGCCGCCGTAGTCGGCCCAGGGACGGGACCAGGTCAGCTCCCCGGCCAGCTGCCACGGCGCGGAGCCCGGGTGGCGGCGGACCGCGTCCAGCAGCTCGGTGAGGCGCCGCTCGTGGTGGGCGGTGATGGCGTCGACCCGGGCGGCCAGGCCGCGGAACCGCCACTCGTGCGCGGGCAGCACCTCGTCCACGTCCAGGTCGCGCGTCTGGGCCAGCGACTCCAGGTAGGAGTGCAGCGGGCTGGCGGGATCGCCGCGCTGCACCGAGATGTTCGGGGTGATCCGCGGCAGCACGTGATCACCCGAGAACAGCCGGCGGGAGCGCTCGTCCACGAAGCACAGGTGCCCGGGGGTGTGGCCGGGCGTGTGCAGGGCGCGGAGCTTCCAGCCGGGCACGTCGGCCAGCTCCCCGTCCTCGATCAGCCGGTCGGGCAGCGCGGTCGCGGTAAAAACCTCCCATCCGGTGGCGTCGCCGACCGCGGCGGCGGCCTCGGCCTGCGACGCGCCGAGGCCGCGCAGGAACTCCGCCTCCCGGGCCACGGCCAGCTCCGCATCGCGGTAGTCCGGGTGACTGAGCACGGCGTTGTCGGCCGGGTGGAGCGCGATCCACGCGCCGCACGCCCGCCGGATCCGCCCGGCCAGGCCGAGGTGGTCGAAGTGCAGGTGGGTGACCAGGACGCCGCGGACGTCGGCGATGCCGGCGCCGATGGACTCCAGCCCGGCCGTCAGGGCCTGCCAGGCCTCCTCCGAACCCCAGCCCGCGTCGATCAGCACCAGGCCCTCGCCGGTGCCGAACGCGTACGACGACACGTAGCGCAGCGGGTTGTCCGGGATCGGGACGGGGATCGACCACAGGTCCCCGGCGAGCTGCTCGACGGGAGGCATGGCGCGCCGCAGCCAGGCCTCGCGCTGCGCCGTGCCGGTGATCTCGATCCCGGCCGGGCCCGGATCCTGCGCTGCCATCGGCTGACCGGCCATCAAAGGACCGGGGCGATCAGCGCGGACTCCAGGCCAGCGCGCAGCCGGGGCGGGACCGGCCGTTTACCCGAGCCGTCCGTGCTCACGACCACGTAGACGGTCCGGCCGGTCGAGCGCACCTCGGCGCCTACCCGGACGGAGAAGCGCAGGGTGAAGCTGGTCGAGCCCACCCGTTCGGTAGAAACGTCGATGGTCACCTGCTCGCCGTAGCGCACCGCGCTGCGCCAGTCCGCCTCGGTGTGCACCAGCTGGACGTCGATGCCGTCGGCGTTCATCTCCGTGTACGGGTAGCCGACCTCGCTCGTGAACTGCGTCATGGCGTCGTCGAACCAGCCGAAGTACCACATGTTGAACACGACGCCCTGCTGGTCGTACTGGAAGTACGAGACGGGGATATCGACCGCGACGGCGGGCATCAGGCGTCCCGCCAGCGGTCGGCGGACGGGTCGAGCAGCCGGGTCAGGTGGCCCTCGGGAAGCCAGATGATCGTCTCGAGCTCGAGCGCGTCCAGGAACCGCACCCGGCCGGACCGGCGGTCCTCGAGCCGCAGCCGCGGCCCGTTGGCCGCCGTGTCCACCTCGACCGACACGTCGGCGAATTCGCTGTCGACGACGGGCACCTTCTCCTCCTCAGGTCGGGCGGTCAGATCAGGAACGCCAGCGTAGGCAGCGGCTGGTCGCGGTTGACCAGCAGGACCTGCTTGCCGGCCAGCCGGAGCCCGCCGTCCACCCGGCGCAGCCGGTAGGTGACCCGGCCGGCCCAGGTCTGGACCCCGCGCTCGCGCGACTCGGCCAGCACGAAGTTCGCGCCCACGGTCACCTCGCTGCCTTCGGCGCCGAGCACCTCGATGTTGGAGATCACCCGGCGCAGGCCGGACGGCGGGGACTGAGCGTACCGCCGGCCCGTGCGCAGCTGGTTCAGCCGGGTCGTGATCCGGTTCCGGTTGTCGTAGATCACCGACATCTGGCCGCCGGGCTCGGCCAGGTCTCCCCCGGCCGGCACCCAGTACAGGGCGTCGTCGGTCCATAGCGCTTCCCAGGCGTCGTAGTCGTGCTCGTCGGCGTAGCGGGCCTCGCGGTAGATGAACTGCTCGATCTCCCGCAGGTCGAGGTCGTTCACGCCGCCTCCATCAGCGACCGGTAGTGCGCCCAGAAGCCGCGCATCGCGGTCTCGTCGGTGGCGGTGCCGACCTTCAGGCCGCGCTCGTCGGTCCGCTCCCGGTGCAGCCCGCGGCGCAGGTCGAGCCACTCGGGCCGGAGCATGGCCACGCCGCGCTGGTTGCGCTCGTACATCTCGGTGTCGTCGGCCAGCAGCATCCCGGCCGGCCCGACCGAGCCGACCGACTGGGAGACCATCCGACGGTTCAGCTCCGGCGCGCCGGCCAGCTGCACCGCGGTCGAGTGCTGGACGCACTCCCCCGCCGAGACCGGCTGGATGACGAAGACCTGGATCTCGGCCACGAACAGGTTGGGGAACACCATGACGTGCGGGGCGCCCTCGACCAGGATCTGCTCGGCGGCCTCGCCGTAAGCCGCGCGCATCCGGGCCACGTAGCCGGGCACCCGCGCCTCGGTCGTGCCGAACCAGCGCATGGGCTGGGCCGACCCGGCGGAACTCGGGCCGCAGGTCGTTCTCGCTGTGACCGCGGCCGAGGTCCCTGGTCACCGCTGTCGATTTATCGCTATACAGTGCGCCGATCGGGCTCTGGGTGACGCTGAAGATGGAGCCGTGCACGAACTGCGGGTGGTATCCGTCGGTCTCGTTCTCGGCCAGCAGCTTCCAGTTCGCCCGGGTGCGGTGCCTGAGCCAGCCCGCGGTCAGCTCGACCTTGCCTTCCGGCGACAGCCGGGCCAGCCGGTCGAGCTCGCCGGCCGCCTCGCCCAGGTGCTCGGCCAGGCCGGGGCCGTCCGCGGCCATGCTGCCGAACACGAACCCCTGGTGCGTGGCGATCCGCGGCACCGGGGCCAGCGAGAGCTCGGACTCGATCGTGCCCTTGCCCCCGTAGCCCTGGTTGAACGGGAAGCCGATCAGCTCGCCGGTGTTCTTGTAGGTCCAGCCGTGGTACGGGCAGCGGAAGGACTTGGCGTTGCCGCGTTCGGCCTCGCAGACCAGGTTGGCCCGGTGCGCGCACCGGTTCAGCAGCAGCCGGACCGCCCCGTCGGCGCCGCGGGTCATGATGACGTCCTGCAGGCCGAGGGTCTTGCGCACGTAGTCGCCCGGCTCGGCGACCTCGCTCTCATGACCGACGTAGACCCAGGTCCGGTACCAGATCCGGGCCAGCTCGTCGGCGAAGACCCGGGGGTCGGTGTAGAGCGAGCCGTGCACCCGGTCCGGCTGGATCAGCCCTGCCGTAGTCCGGCGCCGGCCATGCTCTCCCTCCGGTCCAAGGCTAGCTCTTTAATCAGAATTAGAATATCATCGGCCCCGGAAGACGGGCTGGCGGTGCTCCCCGAAGGCGGCGATCCCTTCGGCGAAGTCCTCGGTATCCAGATGGGCCAGCGTCGCCGTTCCGCTCTTGTAACCTGAAGTTTTTTAACTTAGATTTTCCACGCGTAGCCGCCGTCAGAGAGGACGTCCCGATGCCATCGAGCACCTTCAGTTATACGTCAGCGGACGGCACCAAGATCGTCGGCTACCGGTGGGACCCGGCCGGTCCGCCGCGGGCGGCGGTCCAGCTGACGCACGGCATGGGCGAGCACGCGCTGCGCTACGAGCACGTCGCCAAGGCGCTGAACAACGCCGGCTTCGTCGTCTACGCCCAGGATCACCGGGGGCACGGCGCCAGCGCCGACCCCGAGGCCCTCGGCGACCTGGGCAAGGACAGCTGGCCGGGACTGGTCGACGACATCGGCCTGCTCTCCGCGCAGATCCGGGCGGAGCACCCGGGCCTTCCGCTGATCCTGCTCGGCCACAGCATGGGGTCGTTCGCGGTCCAGCAGTACCTGTTCGACCACAGCGCCGACGCCGACGGCGTGGTGCTGACCGGGACGGCGGCGATCGACCTGCTCGAGGGCGCCCTCGACCTGGACCAGCCGATCGACCTGTCCGCCTTCAACGCGCCGTTCGCCCCCGCCCGCACCGACTACGACTGGCTGTCCCGGGACGAGGCCATGGTGGACGCGTACGTCGCCGACCCGCGGTGCGGCTTCGGGATCGACACCGCCGCGGGCAAGGCCATGTTCACCGGCGCGCGGCGCGGCGCCGACCCGGCCCAGGTCGCGGCGATCCGGTCCGGCCTGCCCCTGTACATCGCGGTCGGCGAGGCGGACCCGGTCAACGGCGGCCTCGCCCTGCTGACTCCGCTGGCCGAGCGCTACCAGGCCGCGGGCCTGAACGACGTGACCGTCCGCACCTACCCGGACGCCCGGCACGAGATCCTGAACGAGACCAACCGCGACGAGATCATCGCCGAGCTGATCACCTGGATCGACGGCGTGGTGAACAGCGGCCCGAAGACCGGTTAAGCGTCGCCGGAACCGTCCCGGCGCAGGCCTTCCTCGGCGTATTCAGCTATCAGGTCGCTGACGGACAGGCCGCGCTGCTCGGCCCGGGCCGAGAGCCGCTCGGCCAGGACGGTTGGCATGACCACGGTGCGGCGCACGCAGTCGTCGCTTTCCCACGCCTCGTCAGGCACTTCGGTCACTTACTTTCTCTTTCTGGTCGATGCGGGCCGGCGGTCCGGGCGGAACGTACCGGCGCAAGACGCGGTCACTGAGCAGGCCGAGGCAGCTCAGGTTCGGGAATCCCGGCCCCTGGGCGAGTCCGGCCAGGACCGGGAGGTGCAGCGGCGGGTTCAGGCCGGCCACCGACAGGTCGACGTCGATCCGCCGCTCGAGCCCGGCCCCGGCCTCGGCATCGCCGAGCCGGCGGCGCGCCTCGTCTCCGAGCAGCGTCTCGAACCAGCGGCCGTGGAAGCCGACGGCCACGACGACCATGTCATAGGCGACGCGCTCGCGCTCGTGACCGTACTCGATGGTGACGACGACCTGCTGGTCGCCCGCGTCGATCTCGACCGCCCGGCCGGCCAGCGTGCGGAAGCCGCGCGAGGCGTTGAGGACGGCCTCGGCCTGCTGCGAGAACACGCCCCGGTCGGTGCGGGCGAGGAATTCGCGCCGGTGCGCCTCGGCCAGTGCGGGCCAGTCCCCCGGGTTGGAGTACCAGCGGTTCTCCTCGTGGCTCTCTCCGCGCGAGTAGAGGACGCCGAGGCTGGTCAGAACGTCGATGACCGACCGCCGGTGCGCCTTGTCCAGCAGGTTGACCACGACCGCGGCCGCCGTCTCGCCGCTGCCGATGACGCAGGTGTTCATCGCCATGTGCCCTGTGTGCGAGGGCGCGGCCAGCCAGTAGCTCCGCCCGTCGAGGACCCGCGGATGCTGATGCGGCTGGCCGTGGACGCGGACCGGCGGCCCGGTGCCGGTGACGACCACGCCGTCGGCCCAGATCGGCTCCCCCGGATCCACCGTCAGCCGCCAGCGCTCGCCGTCGGCCTCCATCTCGGTCACCTCGGCCGTGATGATCTCGGCCCCGGCCCGGTCCGCGACGTCCCGCAGGTAGTAACTCCACTGCCGGTGGGTGGGCCGCAGGCGGCCGCGGTCCACCCAGTCGGCGTAGGCACCCCGGGCGATCAGGTGCCGCTGGAAGCTGTATTCCGCCATCGCCGCGGTGACCGCGGCTGACTGCGGGCCCCAGCTGGCGGCGTAGGGATAGCCGACGTCCTTTTCCGGCGGCGTGCCCAGCGGCAGCAGGCCGCTGGTGTAGCCCTGGCGTCCGGTCCAGTTCCCGGCGACCGGACCCGGCTCGATGAGGATCACCCGGGGAGCGGGAAGGCCCGCGGCGGCGAGCGCGCGGGCCTTGGCCGCGATCGCGATTCCCTTCGGCCCCGCGCCAAGGACGGCCAGCGTCGACATGATCGCGAGAATAGTCGCGACCGCGCCCGCCGGCGGAGGCGTTCGCTGCTAGCGGCACTCAGCCGTAACGAGGATGGACCGGGTACCGGGGCGGCGGGGAGGCGGCGCGCACGATCAGGCCGATGACCAGGCCGGCCAGGAAGCCGAAGACATGGGCCAGGTAGGCCACGTCACCCCCGCCCGAGGCGGCGTAGCCGGCCGAGTACAGCCACTGCAGCACGAACCACGAGCCCAGCACCAGCCAGGCGGGGATGCGCACCGGGATGAAGAAGAAGAACGGGACCAGCGACCAGACCTTGGCCCGCGGGTAGATCGCCAGGTAGGCGCCGAGCACGCCGGCGATGGCGCCGGACGCTCCGATCAGGGGCTGCACCGAGGCATGGTTGGCGAAGGCGAACCCGTACGCGGCGACGTAGCCGCAGAACAGGTAGAAGAACAGGTACGGGACCTTGCGGAAGCGGTCCTCGATGTTGTTGCCGAAGATGATCAGGAACAGCATGTTGCCGAGCAGGTGCAGCCAGCCCGCGTGCAGGAACATGGCGAACAGCACCGACAGGGCCGGCTCCTTGTGGTACGCGGGCTTGCTCACGTAGCAGGTGCTGGCTGGGGGCCCGGCTGGCCGGTCGCGACCTGGGTCAGCTGGTGACCGGTGGTCAGTTCGCGCGGGATCGCCGCGTAGTGGTCGTAGAACGCCGTCTGGCTGCACAGCTGCGCCTGGGCGGACGGGCCCGGTGACCGAGTCGCGCGACGCGGGGGTAAGCAGGAGCACGATGACGTTGGCCGCGACCAGGGCGTAGGTAACCCACGGGGTCCGGCGCAGCGGGTTGAGGTCGTGAACGGGCAGCACCACAGTCCAAGCCTGCCACGAAGATGGGGCAGCTGCCCCATGCGCTGGTCATCCGCGCCGCGCCATCCTCGGTTCATGCGATGCAGTCATGAGGAGATGAGCCCGGCGCCACGTGCAGCTGCTGATGGCGGGGCGCCCGGGACGGCCAGCGCCGGTGAGCGCTTCGCCCGGGCGCTGGCGGCCAAGGACGCGGACGCGCTGTGCGCGCTGCTGGCCGACCAGGTCGATTTCCAGGCCCTCACGCCCGGACGCCACTGGCAGGCCGGCACCCCCGGGCAGGCGGTGCGGGAGATCATCCTGGCCCGGTGGTTCGGCGAGGGAGACGACATCACCGACCTGTGCTCGGTGGTGTCCGGACGGGTCCTGGACCGCCAGCATGTCGCCTACCGGATGCGGGTGCGCAGGTCCGGCCGTGACCACCTGGTCGAGCAGCAGGCCTACTACCTCACCGAGGGTTCGCGCATCACCTGGATGCGGGTCCTGTGCTCGGGGTACCAGCCGGTCCCGGCCTGAACGCGCCGTCGGGCGGGTCCTGGATCAGCCCGTGGCTGGCGGCGAACAGGCTGGCCAGCGCGCGGTTGGCGGTGCCCGTCTTGGCGTAGATGTGCTCGACGTGATGGCCGACCGTCTTGCGCGAGATGACCAGGCGTTCGGCGATCTCCTTGTTCGACAGGCCGCGGGCCAGCAACTGGAGGACCTCGACCTCACGAGCGGTCATCCCGGCCGGCCGGACGGGCCTGCGGGTGGCCGGATGGCCCGCCGCGGACAGCACCGCGGCGGCCGCGTCGGCGTCCAGCCGGCCTGCCCGCGCCTCGGCCCGCAGGTGGCTGGCGGCCTCGGCGGCGCCGCAGGCATCCCGGTGCGGTCGCGGTTCGGTCCGCGACATGGTAGAAGTCGGCGGCGGCCAGGATCCGCCCCTCCGGGCTCAGCGCCCCGCCGGACAGCCCGCGCGGGTAGCCCGAGCCGTCCAGCCGCTCGTGGTGCTGGACGGCGACGGCGGCCAGCGGGGCGAGCGCCGGCGAGCACACCAGCATGCGCTCGGTGAGGTACGGATGGAGCCGGACGCGCTCGGCGTCCGCGTGACCGAGGGGGCCGCGCTTGTCCCAGATCGTGTTCGGCACGCCGAGGCGTCCCAGGTCATGGACCAGGCCGGCCCGCCGGATCAGCGTCACCGCCTGGTCGCCCAGCCCGGACAGGCGCGCGGCCTGGGCGGCCAGGTCGGCCACGGCCCGCGAATGGCCGATGGTGTACGGCGACTTGACGTCGGCGAAGTCGGCGACGGCCTCGAGCGCGGCATCGAGCTCGGGACCGGCCAGCCGCGTTACCCGGGATCCGGGGCCGGCTCCGCGCCGATGACCGCGTCCCAGCTGCTGGCCTCGTCCAGGCCCGCGAACAGCGACGCGGCGTGGCCGGTGAACAGGTCCACGACCTGCGGGTCAAACTGGGTGCCGCGCCGCTGCCGGGCCACCGTGACCGCCGCGTCCGTCCCGCCGGCCCGGTGGAAGACCTCGACCACGTCGGCCAGCGCGACCAGCCGGGAGGTGAGGAGGATCTGTTCCCCCTTCGTCCCCTTCGGGCTGCCCTTGCCGTCCCAGCGCTCGAAGGTCTGCTCAACGCTGTCGCGGACGCGCTGGGGCAGGCCTAGCCGGGCCGCTAGCCCGTCGGCCGCGAGCCAGTGGTTCTCCAGCATCGCCTCGGCGGCCCGGCGGGCGTCGCCGAGGAAGCCGGCCCCGAGCCGGGCCCGGTCCGTCACGGGCCGCCCGGCGCCGAGGTGGCGGAGCATGAACAGCGGCTTGGATGTGGCGGCGGCGAAATCGGCGTGCCGGAAGTCGGCCTTGAACGCCGTGTCGTCGCCGAACCATTTCGCCTGCTCGTAGGCGTCGACATGGCAGCCCACCCAGACCACCAGGGAGGTGTAGTACACCACCTCCCGGTCAGCCTCGTCCAGGCCCATCCGCTCGGCCAGGCGCAACGAGATCAGGCACTGCCGCAGGACGTGCTCCATCGGCTGGCCCATGCCGAGGTCGGCCGCCAGCGACAGGACGCCGAGCAGTTCGGCGAGCCGGACGCCGACGCGGGCGGGGTGGGTCATAGCGATGAATATAAACGTGGCGTTCCGCCGGCCGCCACGCACGGGCCAGCAGGTCAGGGGCTAGTCACGCGGCATCGGGTCAGCCAGGAGGAGGGTGCGGGACTCCTGGTACGGGTAGCCGGCCTGGGTGAAGGCGGCGGCGGTGGCGAGCACGGCGGCGCGGTCGCCGCGGGCGAGGGCCTCGGCCCGCTGGGTGAGGGCGAGCGCGACCGGGTTGCGGTCCGCCGCGGCCCGGGCCGCGGCCAGGTGGCGGTCCGCGCCGGGATCCCGGGCCAGCACGGCGGCTTCGGCCCGCAGCGCGGTCATCCACTGGTGCCACAGCTGGCGTCTCCACGAGTCTCTGCTGCCTCCGGCGTCGGCGAGCAGGCGCATGGCTTCATGCGGCTGCCCGCGGTGGAGGAACACGATCGCCTCGAATACCTCCGCACAGCCGGAGCCGGGCACCGCCTGCTCCTCACCGACACCGCGGACGGCAGCGAGGATAGCCAGCCACGCGGTCCTGGGCGGGTCGTCGCCGCGCAGCCCGTGCACCAGCGCGGCCGCGGCCGGCGCCAGGCCGCGGCCGGGGGCCACCGGGCGTCCCGCACGCTCCCAGCCGCGCTGCCACTGCTCGCCGAGCGCGGTGACCCGGTCCCACTGGCCCGCCAGCGCGGCAGGCGCGAGCAGGTCCTCGCCGCCCAGGTCACGTTCCTCGCGCAGGAACGGGAGGCCGTAGTGCCGCTCGGCGAGGTCGAGGCTGCGACGGAGGTGCCCGGCGGCGACGCCGGTGAAGATCGCGGTGTGCAGGGCGTCCTTCAGCTCCAGGGCCGCGCGCGGGTCGCGGGCCAGCAGCGGCAGGAACGTGCTGAGGTGCCGCGCGTCACCGGCCGGAGGAAGGCGGCGGCCGAGATCTCGCCTCGGGCCATCAGCCCGGCCGTCGCCGCGTCGAGCGCCGCGCTGATCAGCAGCGGGTCACCGGACTGGCGGGCCAGGCCCAGGCTCGGCAGCCTGGCCGCGGCGAGCTCGATCGCCAGCGGCAGGCCGCCGAGCGCCCGGCAGATCCCGGCTGCCCGCCGTCGCGCCGTTCCGTCCGCGAGCGGGGCGCCCGCGGCCGCCGCCCGCTCGGCGAACAGCGCGGTCGCGTCCCCGCCTTCCTCGCCGGGCGGCGGCAGCGAGAGCCCGGGTACCGCGTACACCGCCTCGTGCGGCACCACGAGACGGACCCGGCTGGTCAGCAGCACGGCCAGGTTCGGGCAGGCAGACAGCAGCCACTCGGTGAGCACCGCGACCGCGTTCACCAGGTGCTCGCAGTTGTCGAGCACCAGCAGCGCCCGCTGCTCCCCCACGGTGGCGGCCAGCACGTCCTGGGCCGGCCGGGACGAGGAATCGCCCAGGCCGGTGACCGCCAGGACCACCCCGGGCAGCTGCGCCGGGTCGATGACGGGCACCAGGTCGACGTACCAGGTGCCGTCGGCGAACCGGCTGGCCTCGGCCGCCGCGACGGCCAGCGCCAGCCTGGTCTTGCCGATCCCGCCCGGGCCGACTGCCGACACCAGCCGGGACCGGCCCAATGCGGCAGCCAGCGCCGCGCGTTCACCGTCCCGGCCGACGAACGAGGTCAGCGGCGACGGCAGCCGCGCCGGAGCGGGCGACTTAGTGCCGAGGCTGGCCGCCCGGTAGCTCACCGCCAGCCGGACCAGGTCGCGGTGGCCGGCCACGCCGAGCTTGCGGCGCAGGGATGCGACGTGGCTTTCCACGGTCCGCACCGAGATGAACAGGCGGCCGGCGATCTCGGCGTGGCTGAGGTGCTCGCCGAGCAAGGCGAGCACCTCGGCTTCACGGCCGGATACCCCGGCCCCGGCCAGGGCCGATGCGCTGCTCACAGTCTTAGTCTGCCGTAAATCCGTAGTTCTCCCCGGCCGATCCGGGGCTACTACGGATGTCGCGGCGCCCCCGTCGCCCGCAGGCTGAAGCAGGTCAGATGACACGCCGCGACGGCAAGGAGGCAGCCATGGGAACGGCAGAGGTTCAGGGCAAGCTGTGGGGCAGGGACCCGCAGGCATGGGCGAGGTACCAGGAGGCGCAGATGCGGCCCGTCTACGACGCGGCGTTCGGCGCGCTCGAGCCACTCGCGGGGCGGCCACTGCTGGACGCCGGGTGCGGCGCCGGGCTGGCGGTGCGGCTGGCCGCGGACCGCGGCGCGGTCGTCTCCGGTCTGGACGCGACCGCGCCGCTGCTCGAGGTGGCCCGCGATCGCACCCCGGACGCCGACCTGCGCGTCGGCGAGATTCAGGCGCTGCCCTACGACGACGCCAGCTTCAACGTCGTCACCGCGTTCAACTCGATCCAGTACGCCGCCGACCCGGCGGCGGCGGTAGCGCAACTGGCCCGGGTCTGCCGCCCGGGCGGGACGGTCGCCATCGGCGTGTGGGGCGATCCCGCCCGCTGCGAGACCGAGGCGCTCTTCGCCCGGCTGCGCTCGCTCGCCCCGCCTCCGCCGGGCACGCCCTCGCCGCTGGGGATCAGCGACGCGGGCGTGGTGGAGAGCCTGCTGGAGAAGGCGGGCCTCACCGTCACCGGCGGCGAGGAGGTCCCGGCCAGCTTCAGTTACGCCGACCACGAGCAGGCCTGGACGGCGCACGTCTCGGCCGGGCCGCTGCAGAAGGTCATCGAGATCGCCGGGGCCGACGCGGTCCGCCAGGTCATTCATGACGTGCTCGAGGCGGACCGCAAGGCCGGCGGCGAGCTGCGCCAGGACAACGTCTTCCGCTACGTCCTGGCCGCCAAGGGGTGATCAGGGGGCCGGGTGGCTCCGCATGAGGTGGCCGAGGCTGGCCAGGATCGTCCCCAGGTTGGCCTCGGCCGCGTCGACCACGCCGAGGAAGCCCGCGAAGCCGTGGATCAGCCCGGGACCGGGCACGTACTCGGCCGGCACCCCGGCGTCCCGCAGCCGGGCGGCGTAGGCCGCGCCCTCGTCCCGCAGCGGGTCGAATTCGGCGGTAGCCACGATGGCGGGCGCGACTCCGGCGACGTCGGCGCGGGTCAGGTCGGCCCCGGCGGCGGTCCCGCTAGCCGCGCCGTCCGGCAGGTACTGCTGGTAGAACCACTCCATGTCGTGCCGCGTCAGGAAGTAGCCCTCGCCGTTCCCGGCGATAGACGCGCTGGTCATGGCGGGGTCGGTCGCCGGGTACAGGAGAAGCTGAGCGGCCAGCGGGATCCGCTGGTCCCGCGCCCTGATCGCCAGCCCGGCGGCCAGGGACGCCCCCGCCGAGTCGCCGGCCACGCCGACCGGGCGCCCCGGGTCCTGGGCTCGCAGCCAGCGCAGGACCTCCTCGGCGTCGTCCAGGGCGGCCGGGAACGGATGCTCGGGGGCGAGCCGGTAGTCCACCGACACCACCCGCGCGCCGGTTTGGTTTGCCACTCGGCGGCACAGCGGGTCGTGGGTCTCCACGTTGCCGACCACCCAGCCGCCGCCGTGCAGGTAGATCAGCGTGAAGCCGCCGGGCGCGGCCGGCTCGAAAACCCGCACCGGCACGCCGCCCGGTGAGCGCCGGTCCGCCACCGAGGCCACCGGCTCGGGCACGAATCCGGGGCCGCGGCGGCTCAGCAACAGGGTCAGGTAGTGCGCCCGGGTCTGCGTCGCGTCGCCGCGGGTCAGCGGCAGCAGCCCGGAGCTGTCCAGGGTGTCGAGAATCGCGCGGAATTGCGGGTCCAGCGGCATGCGGAGCCTCCCAGCAGGCGTTACGGCAGCGGCCGACAACCTACATGACATCACGGTCAGCCAGGCCGTCCCGGCGCGGGTAAGGGCTCAGGTGCTTCCCTATACGCTTCCGCTATGTCCGACGAATGGCGGGTAAGCCTGGTCCTCGGAGACCACACGGGCGTGCCGAAAAAGATCGTCGCAGACCTGCGCGTCCGCCTCGGCGGCGACGTCGCGGTCTCCGCCGACAAGGGGCGTATCTTCCTGTACGCCGGGACCGAGAAGGCCGCCGACGAGGCCGGGCAGGTGGCCCGGGACACGCTGGTTCTGGGTGGCCAGGTCGCGCAGTCGTCGCTGCTCGAACGCTGGGACCCGAAGGGCCAGAAATGGCGCGACCCGCGGGTCGAGGTAACGGAAGACGACCAGCCGCCGGGCCAGCGGTCCGGCGGGGCCAAGCTGGTCGACGGCATCCTCCAGATCATGAGCGAAGCCCCTCCGTTCTAGGGGCCGGGTTCCCTGCCCGGGATGGCTCACCGGGATGTGTTCTACTGGGGACGTGGATGACGGGGGTTCTGGCCTGCTGAATTCCGATCAGGCCGCGCAGACGCGGGTCCGGGTCCGGCTGATGATCGAGATCACGGCCCGGGCCGGAACCTACCGCAAGGGCCTGCTGGCCGCGGCCAGCCAGCTCAGCCCGCAGGAGGCCACCATCGTCTCCGACCTGGAACGGCACGGCCTGCAGGTCCCGCAGCTGCGGGACCTGCTGTGCGGCGGCCACGTCCTGGTCGACGACCCGCAGCTGTACCAGGACTGGCGGTTCGCCAAGGTCAGCCACCAGCGGATATCCAGCCACCACCACGACATCGACAAGAAGCTCTACCCCGACTTCGGGATGCGCGGCCATGTGGTCAGGGAGAAGCTGCACGGACGGACCGCGCGCGGCACCTGGATGCAGCTGGAGAAGACGCCCGCCGCCTTCGGCCAGCGCAAGCTGCCCAGCCTGACCGACCTGCGTCACCTCATGGACTACGTCGTGTACCGGATCACCCGCAGCAACGTCGGCCCGTGGGGACTGTCCCGGCTGACCGAGCGGCATCCCATGTACCTGGCGCCCGACCTGGCCCTGCCCGCCTCGCTGGCGCCCGGAGTCGCGCAGTCCGTGGCCCGGACGCTGCGCCGGATCGAGGAGAGCGACGACGTCACCGCGGCGTCGGCGGACCTGGCGGCGCGGTTTCCCCCGCCGCAGCGGTCCGACCCGGCGGCCGAGCTCGGCGTGATGCTGCCCGGCCGGGCGGGCCGGGGGCTGTTCGGCAATTCCGACGTGTGGGTGAGCGAGACGCCGTCGCGGATCGCCGCCGCTGTGCTCGGCGAGCGGCTCTCCCGTCCGCCCGGGGAGCTGTGGCGGACGGGAGAGGGAGCGCCGTGAGCGAGGGTCAGGCATCGGTACCGGAATCGCTCGTCCCGGCCGTGGTGAACCTGGTCAATACCGGACCCGTGCTGCTCGGCGCGTACACCGTGGCCGAGCTCACCGCCGTCGACGCCATCGTGGATTTTCTCGAGGCGCGTCCCTCGGACGAGGTGATGGCCGAAGCGGTCCGCTCGCTGGCCGCCCGCCAGCTCCTGGTGGCCGGATCCGACCAGGGGCAGGTGCAGGTGCGCGGGGACCTGGGCATCGCGGTGGCGTTCCAGCAGCGGGCCCGGATGGTGCTCGACGCGCGCGCCGCCGGCACGGTTCCCGGCGAGCCATGGCGGATCCTGGTGCTGCCCCAGCCCGAGCGGATCTGCCTGATGGTCAGGATCGACGCGCTGGGCATCCATGAGCTCGGCCTGTACAAGCTCGAGGAAGCCATCCGCTTCCTGGTGAGCTGGCTGCCCAGGGGACCGGTAGCGGACCACGACCCGTCCGCTGACGCCAACCGCCTGCTGGCCGCGGCGGAGCGATCGGCGCTGGTCACCACCACCAGCTACACCACCATCGGATCAGCCGAGACCGCCGGGGCCAGCACCGACCTGATTCTCGCCCGTCACGACGGCCGGCTTCACGCCTTCGCCCCCGTACCCGGCGACCGGGGCACGCTCGGCCCCCGCCCGCTGGACGGCGAGGGCGTGCCGGACACGATCCTGCGGCTGCTGAGCTGAGCGGCGGCGGAGGGGGCCGGAGCTAGCCCTTGCCGGGGTTGAAGATGGCGCGGGGGTCGAGGGCGTGGCGCACCGCGCCCTGCAGGGCGAGCGAGCCGGGGTCGAGCTCGCGGCGCATGCCGTCGCGCTTGAGGATCCCGACGCCGTGCTCGCCGGTCACGGTGCCGCCCAGCGCGATGGCCGCGTCCAGGAACTCCTCGAACGCCGCCTGGGCGGCCTCCCGGGCCGCCTCGTCGCCGGGCGGGGTGATCAGGCACGGGTGCAGGTTCCCGTCGCCGGCGTGCGCGACCGTGGCGGTCCGCACGCCGTGCCGGGCGGCGATCTCGCTGATCTGCTCGAGCATCGCGGGCACCTGGGAACGGGGCACGCAGACGTCCTCGGTGAGCACCGGGCCGAGCCGCTCGAGCGCCGGGTAGGCCAGCCGCCGGGCGTCGAACAGCGCCTCGGCCTCGGCGTCGTCGGTGGACTGCTCGGCCCACAGCGCCCCGGCCTCGGTCATCGCGGCGGCGATCGCGGCCGCCTCGGCCGCGCCCGCGTCCCCCGGGGCATCCACCCGGGCCAGCAGCAGCGCCGCCGCGTCCGCGTCGAGGCCCAGGTGCTTCCACTCCTCCACCGCTTCCAGGCAGGCCCGGTCCAGGAGCTCCAGGACGGCCGGGGTCAGCCCGCGCCGGGTGATCTGGGCCACGGCCTGGCCCGAGGAGACCAGGGTGGGGAACGCCCCGACGACGGTCCGGGGCGTCCCGGCCGGGGCGGGCCGCAGCCGCAACGTCACCTCGGTCACCACGCCGAGGGTGCCTTCCGAGCCGACGAACAGGCCGACCATGTCCAGCCCGGCAACGCCCTTGGTGGTGCGGCGTCCCAGGCGGACGGCGTCGCCGTAGGCGACCGGACCGCCGACGACGGCGCGCAGGCCCAGGACGTAGTCGCGGGTGACGCCGTATTTCAGGCAGCACAGGCCGCCCGCGTTGGTGGCCACGTTGCCGCCGATCGTGGACCAGGGCGCGCTGGCCGGGTCCGGCGGGTACCACAAGCCGTGCTCGGCCACGGCGGCCTTGACGTCGTTGTTGACCGCGCCGGGCTGCACCACGCACAGCAGGTTGTCGGCGTCGATCTCGAGCACCTGGTTCATCCGGGCCAGGTCCAGAACGACGCAGCCGCTGACCGCGTTGGCCCCGCCGGACAGCCCGGTGCCCGCGCCACGCGGC
>CAWIUF010000027.1:0-67777 GCA_963839095.1 uncultured Actinomycetota bacterium
GCCAGGGTTGAAGATGGCGCGGGGGTCGAGGGCGTGGCGGACGGCGCCCTGCAGGGCGAGCGAGCCGGGGTCGAGCTCGCGGCGCATGCCGTCGCGCTTGAGGATCCCGACGCCGTGCTCGCCGGTCACGGTGCCGCCCAGCGCGATGGCCGCGTCCAGGAACTCCTCGAACGCCGCCTGGGCGGCCTCCCGGGCCGCCTCGTCGCCGGGCGGGGTGATCAGGCACGGGTGCAGGTTCCCGTCGCCGGCGTGCGCGACCGTGGCGGTCCGCACGCCGTGCCGGGCGGCGATCTCGCTGATCTGCTCGAGCATCGCGGGCACCTGGGAGCGGGGCACGCAGACGTCCTCGGTGAGCACCGGGCCGAGCCGCTCGAGCGCCGGGTAGGCCAGCCGCCGGGCGTCGAACAGGGCCTCGGCCTCGGTGTCGTCGGTGGACTGCTCGGCCCACAGCGCCCCGGCCTCGGTCATGGCGGCGGCGATCGCGGTGGCCTCGGCGGCGCCCGCGTCCCCCGGGGCGTCCACCCGGGCCAGCAGCAGCGCGGCCGCGTCGGCGTCGAGGCCCAGGTGCTTCCACTCCTCCACCGCTTCCAGGCAGGCCCGGTCCAGGAGCTCCAGGACGGCCGGGGTCAGCCCGCGCCGGGTGATCTGGGCCACGGCCTGGCCCGAGGAGACCAGGGTGGGGAACGCCCCGACGACGGTCCGGGGCGTCCCGGCCGGGGCGGGCCGCAGCCGCAACGTCACCTCGGTCACCACGCCGAGGGTGCCTTCCGAGCCGACGAACAGGCCGACCATGTCCAGCCCGGCAACGCCCTTGGTGGTGCGGCGTCCCAGGCGGACGGCGTCGCCGTAGGCGACCGGACCGCCGACGACGGCGCGCAGGCCCAGGACGTAGTCGCGGGTGACGCCGTATTTCAGGCAGCACAGGCCGCCCGCGTTGGTGGCCACGTTGCCGCCGATCGTGGACCAGGGCGCGCTGGCCGGGTCCGGCGGGTACCACAGGCCGTGCTCGGCCACGGCGGCCTTGACGTCGTTGTTGACCGCGCCGGGCTGCACCACGCACAGCAGGTTGTCGGCGTCGATCTCGAGCACCTGGTTCATCCGGGACAGGTCCAGGACGACGCAGCCGCTGACCGCGTTGGCCCCGCCGGACAGCCCGGTGCCCGCGCCACGCGGCACGACCGGCACGCCGAGCTCGGCGCAGGTGCGGACGACGTGCTGGACCTCGGCCTCGGTGCGGGCGCGGACGCCGACCGCGGCCGCCTCGGCCGGCGCCCACTCGGCCTCGTCGTGTGACATGGCCGCGAGCACGTCCGGGTCGAGCACCAGGCGGTCCCCGGGCAGGCCGCGGCCCAGCGCCTCGACCAGGGTGGAAGTGGCAGTGGTCATGAGCGTGCCTCCGCGATCAGTTCGGCTATGGCCCGGGCGCCGGTCATCGTCATGATCAAGGCGGCGTGGTCGACCCCGGCCACCGGCCGGACGGTCAGGAGCGGGCCGAGTGCGTCACGGAAACCCGCGACCGCGTCGGCGGGGTAGGCCGGCGCGCTGTCCGGGCCGGTGCTCCACTCGGCGGTCAGGAGCCGGGCCGGCACCTGGAGCTGCTGCCACTTCGACGTCCCGAAGAAGATGTCGGCGGCGTCGGCGATCAGGGCCCCGGCGCTGAGCCGGACGCGCCGCCCGGCCAGGTCATGGGCGAGGTAGTCGAGCAGCAGCGGGTCGGCCGGGTCGAGCAGCGGCGCGGTCTGGGCGGTGAAGAACTCCGCGTACTCGCGGACCGTGGGCCACTCGCGGTCCAGCCGGGCCAGCCGGTCCTTGAACACGACGGGCAGGGCCTCGCGGGTGAGGCCGGGCGGGGCCGCCATCGCGAAGCCGCCGTCCACCAGGATCAGGCTCTTCACCCGGCCCGGGTACGACGTGGCCAGCTCGACCGCGACGAAGCCGCCCATCGACATCCCGCACACGTGCACGGCGGCCAGGCCGAGATGGTCCAGGACGGCGATCATATCGGCCGCGTGCCTGCTCATCGAGGACGGGCCGGCGACGTCCACGCTGTCGCCGCGGCCGCGCAGGTCCGGCGCGACCAGGCTGAGGCCGGGATCGGCCGCCCGCAGCCAGTTCCACAGCCGCCGCTGGCTGCTGACGCCGTGGATGGCGAGGACCGGTTCGGTGCCCGACTGATGCGTCTCGACGGCGAGCCGGCCGCCGGGCACCTCCACGGCGATGACCTCATGGCCGGCAGGGTGCTCTGATGTCATGATCCGACCCTAGGCTTCTCGTCATGACGACACCACCGCCGGCCTGGTTCTCCGCCGCCCTGGCGACCGCGCCCGAGGAGCGGGCGACCGAGTGCGAGGGAACCTCCATCGCCTACCGGGCGTGGGGGGATCCGGCCGACAGGAACATCGTGCTCGTCCACGGCGGCGCCGCCCATTCCCGCTGGTGGGACCACATCGCGCCGCTGCTGGCGCGCGGCTGGCGGGTGGTCGCGATGGACCTGTCCGGTCACGGCGACAGCGGCCGCCGGGAGCGTTACAGCCTGGACATCTGGGCCCGCGAGGTCCTCGCCGTGGTGGCCGACGCCGGGACGGCCGCCTCGACCGTCGTCATCGGGCACAGCATGGGCGGCCTGGTCACGCTGCGGCTGGCGACCCTGGCCGGGTCGCAGATCGCCGGGGCCGTCGCCATCGACTCGCCGATCAGGGACATGGCCCCCGAGGACCGGGCGGCCCGCCAGCACCGGGCGTTCGGCCCGCTGCGCGTCTACCCGACCCGCGAGGCGGCCATCGCCCGGTTCCGCCCCATCCCCGACCAGCCGGTACTCCCCTGGGTCGCCGCTCACGTGGCCGCGACCTCGATCCGCCCGGCCGAGGGTGGCTGGACGTGGAAGTTCGACCCGCAGGTGTTCGCGCGCGACACCCTCACGCCCGAGCTGCTGACCACGCTGGACTGCCGGGTCGCGCTATTCCGGGCCGAGCATGGCCTGGTCACGCCGCAGCAGGGCGAGGCCATCTACGACCGGCTCGGCCGGATCGCCCCGCTGATCGAGATCCCGGTCGCGGGCCACCACATCATGCTCGACGAGCCGGTCGCGCTGGCCGCGGCGCTGCGCACGCTGCTCGCCGACTGGGATCACTCGATTCCGCACCAGTGAGCTACAGGCAAGAGCCTGGCGGGTTATCTCTTCTGCGCCAGCCAAGGTCCGCAACGCAAGGGCGTCGGCTGGGCCCTGGCCGGTTACATGCGCACCAGCAGAGCAGGTACAACACCCGGCGGGTTGCTGGTCAGTCGCTCTGACCGAAGATGTCCTCAAGCAGGAGCCTGAGGCGGGGTGGCGGCTCCTCTTCAGGGAAGACGTCCTGTACCAGTGCCAGAACCTCGGCGACTGTGTGCAGGTTGAGGACTTCGGTGAGTTGCCTGATGTCTTGTGCGTCGCGGGGCCGTGCGGCGAGCGCCTTCATCGCCAGGAGATGCTCGGGTGAGGCAGCGAAAACGCGAAGGCCCGGATGGTCGAATACGCGGGATGCCGACGGGTCTCCACTGGGTGCGGCGTAGGAACTTGCCTGCTCGTTCAGCCACCAGTTAGGCAGGCCCAGTTCGCCGGCGACGGCCCGGGCTTCCTCCAGCACGATGCCGTGCGGCTTGAACAAGGCGTCAACATCGCGGGTAGCACGGCGCGAGTCATAGGCCAGAGCCATCGCGGCGCCGCCGAATACATAGATGTCGGCCACTACCCCGCGCTTGGCCAGGCGATCGCCAAGCCGGCGGAAGGCCTCCTCGATCCCCCCGCGATCGAGCAGCGGCGATGGTTCGCTCACGCGGCGTCGATCTCATAGTCCGCGACGAAGACACCCCGCCTGCGGAACGCGGCCGGAGCATGCACCAGCGCCTGCGCACGCGCACCGGGCGTGTCGAATGGGAACCAAAAACGCCTCAGGCCTCGCCTAACTGACCAGCCCGGCGCAAGCTGGCCGTCTCGCATGGCGAGATGCTCGGCAAGTCCGGCGAACAGCACATCCCAGCGCTCGTCACCGGCAGGCCCGGGCGTGTCTTCCAGCAATCCCAGCCGCACCTCGGCTGGCTCCTGGTGGTACTCCTTGAGGAACTCAACGACCAGCCGCCACTGCACGTCGAAAACTGTCTCGGCCGCGACGAGGCGAGCTAGATCAGCAAGGGTCATCGGCTGGTAGCCCACGTCCACAGAGTAGCGAATGCGGCATCAACCGCACCTCTGTGAAGAGTTTTGGCCGCGGCGCTGCGCACGCTGCTCGCTGACTGGGATCACTCGATTCCGCACCGTTAGCCGTAGCATGGCCGCGTGGCCACGCTATCGCGCGTCGAGATCGACATCTTCCTCAGCAGCGCCAGCCCCGGCCAGCAGGCCATCGTCCGCGCCCTGCGGGACATCATCACCCGCCGGGCCAGCGGGCTGACCGAACGCGTCAACACGGGCAAAGAGCTCATCGAGCTGAAGAGCTATCTCCTCTTCGAAGGTCCCGGCGGGCGGCTGGTTTTCGCCATCGGGCTGACCGCCGCGCGCACCGTGACCGTCCACCTGATGCCGTACGGCGGCTCCCGCGAGCTGCAAGACCGGCACGGGGCGGCGCTCCGTCCCTTCCTGGTCTCGAAGAGCATCGTCCGGTTCGCCGATCCCGCGGAGCTGCCCGCGGAGGCGATCGGCGCGATCGCCGACGCGACGCCCGGGTACCTCCAGGCCGCGACGGTGACACCGGCGCGGCCGAGGCGCTGGGGAAGGAGACGGGGAGCGGGCGGGTGAGGACGCACCAGGCCCGTTCGGGACAAATGATCTTGATCTTTTGGCCGGTCAGGATGTGGCGCGGGTCTCCAGCAGGCGGTCCAGGGCGGCGGCGGCGTCCAGCGGGTGGGTGATCGCGCCCCAGCGGGCGCCGGCCAGGGCGGCCAGGTGCGCGGCCTGCTCGTGGTCGTCGCCGGGCGCCAGGATGATCAGCTCGTCCAGGGACCGGGCGGCCGGCAGCGAGTCGTCCTCGTCGGTGCTGCGGCAGTCCGACAGCAAGATGACCACCCGGCGCCGGGCCCGAGCGAGCGCCAGCTGCTCCCCCGCGGCCTTGAGCGCGTCGCCCAGCCTGGTCACGCCGTGCCCGCGCAGCCGGAGCAGCCGCTCGGCCACGGTGGCGGCCTCGGTGTCGCTGACCAGGGGCCGGATCACCTCGACGGTGCCGGCGAAGGACAGCACGGCGTGCTCCTGCGGGGCGCGCAGCGCGCAGGCGGCGGCGATCGTCGCGGCCGCGGCCAGCCGCGCCCCGGTCATCGAGCCCGACCGGTCGACCACGACCGCGAACGCCGTCTGGGCCCGGGCCCACTGCACGGTGACCAGGTCCTCGGCCGACACCGGCCGGGCCTCGGCGCGGGCCGCGGCGACGCCGTCGATCGAGGCGTCGATGTCCAGGTCGCCGTCGACCGCCCCGCGGACCGTCCGCAGCCGGGAGATGCCGCCCATCACCGGGCGCCCGGCCCGGGCCCGCTCGAGCACGATGCTGGCGGACAGGCGGATCGCGGCGGCGCGCAGGTTCTCGTCGGTCGCCCGGGTCATGGCGGCCAGCAGCTCGAACGCGGCCGGGTCGTCGGCCAGCGCCTGGCTCATCGCCTGCTCGTCCAGGATGCCCACCTCGGGGCTGATCTCGGCGAAGCGGGCGTGCTTGGCCAGGTCACGCCGGCCGGTGGTCCCGCCGTCCGGCCGTCCCGTCTTCGACTGCGGGCGCTGGGGCCGCTGCTGAGGCTGCCCGCCGGCCCGGGAGCGGCCGGCGGGCTGGTCATTCCCCCGGGTCGGTCTCGCCCCCCTGCTGAGATGCCGCCCGCACCCGCCGGAAGATCTCCTCGATGACCTCGTCGGCGGAGCGCTGGCAGGACTCGTGCCGCCGGACCCGCCCGGACAAGGTGGTCAGCGCCGCGTCCAGGCCGGCCTGCCAGTCGTCGGCGGAGACGGCGCGGAGCCCGGCGAGCTCGGGGACCAGCCGGGCGTAGTCGATGGCGCCCCGCACCGAGGCGCCGGAGCGCAGGTCGGGGTGCTCCCGGGTGGCCCGGGCCAGCTCGACCGCCTCGGCGACCAGGGGCTGCTTGGCGTGTTCGGCCGAGAGCTGGACGATCTGCCGCTCGTGCTCGGCGTCCTGGTAGCCGACGGCGACCCGGCAGGTCCGGTCGTACAGCGCCATCGACAGCCGCGAGGTGCCCACCGAGTCGTACGGGTTCATGGCCGCGACCAGCCGGAAGCTCTCGTCGGCGGCGATCCGGCCGAGCCGCGGGACGTTGATCTCGCCCTCGGACATGACGGTCAGCAGGACGTTGATGGTCTCTTCGGGGACCCGGTTGAGCTCCTCGACGTACAGCAGGCCGCCCTCGCGCATGGCCCGGACCAGCGGCCCGTCGGAGAAGTTCTCCGGCCGGTAGCCCTGCTCGAGCACCAGCGCCGGGTCGAAGGAGCCGACCAGCCGGGCCGGGGTCAGCTCGGCGCTGCCCTCGACGAGCACGAACTCGGCGTGCCGGGACTGCCGCGACCTGCCGCAGCAAGGTGGACTTGCCGGTGCCGGGCGGGCCCTCGAGCAGGATGTGGGCGCCAGACGCGAGCGCGGCTCGCACCAGCTCGAGCTCGCGCTGGCGCCCTACGACCTGTTTCGTCATCCGGTCTTTTTCGTCATCTGATCCGGGTCAGTGCTCGTGGACCATGACGCCGCGGACGTTCTTGCCGGCCAGCAGGTCGTCGTAGCCCTCGTTGACCTCTTCCAGCGTGTAGGTCCGGGTGATGATCTCGTCGAGCTTGAGGTCGCCGGCCTGGTACAGCCCGAGGATCTTGGGGATGTCGGTGGTCGGGTTGCAGTCGCCGAACAGGCTGCCCTTGATCGTCTTGCGGAACAGGGTCAGGATCGACCCCGACACCGTGACGGTGGGGATCTCCAGCTTGTTCAGCCCGGTCACCACGACCGTGCCGCCCTTGCCGATGGCGTTGAACCCGGCCTCGACGACCTCGGCCGTCATGAGGTCGACGGTGAGGATGGCCGAGTCGGCGCCCTGTCCCCTGGTCATGTCGGTGATGGCGGCCTGGGCCTCCTCGGCGGTGGCGAACGCGTGGGTCGCGCCGAGTTCCATCGCCTTCTCGCGCTTGTTCTCCAGCGGGTCGATGGCGACGACGTTCTTCGCGCCGGCGTAGCGGGCGCCCTGCACCGCGTTGATGCCGATGCCGCCGATGCCGAAGATCGCCACCGTGTCGCCGGGGGCGACGTTCGCGGTGTTCACGGCCGAGCCCCAGCCGGTCGGCACGCCGCAGCCGACCAGGACGGCCTTCTCCAGCGGCAGGTCGTCGTCGACCTTGACGACCGAGGTCTGGCTGATCGTGCCCCACTGGCTGAACGTCCCGATCATGCACATGGCGCCGTACTGGCCGCGGGGACCGGTCATCGGGAACCGCTCGCCGGGCAGGTAGCCCTCGAGGATCGTGGCGCCCATGTCGCAGATGGACTGGCGGCCGGTGGCGCAGTAGCGGCAGACGCCGCAGTTCGGGATGAACGAGCAGACGACGTGGTCGCCGGGCTTGACCCGGGTCACGCCCGCCCCGATCTCCTCGATGATCCCGGCGCCCTCGTGGCCGAGCACCATGGGCAGCCGGGCCGGGAGGTCGCCGTGCGCGATGTGGATGTCGGAGTGGCACAGGCCCGCGTGGGTGTAGCGGATCAGGACCTCCCCGTCCTTGGGTCCGTCCAGGTCGAGCTCTTCGATCTCGATGCGCTTACCGGGCTCGTATACGACAGCGGCCTTGGTCTTCATCGACGCTCCTTCGGTATATGGCTCTTCCCTGGTTCCGGGACGTTACATGGTTTAAATAGTGACATGATCAGGGGGGCTAGACACCAGCCTGGTGGTGCCTGATATCGTGCGGCGGCTCATAAAAAGACGTCTGCCTGCGCTGGTCATGGCAGGTGCGGCAGGACACCCAGACGTGCCCCAGGCCGCGGCCGCGTTCGGCTCCCTCACGGGCGGGCGCGCAGATACAGGGCTTCCAGCTGACCTGGGCGCCGCCGGGCCACAGCCGATGGCCGAACGGGCAGAACTCGGGCTTGTTTTCGAAAATCGATACCGGCACGAAAACGATCATGCCCAAACGGGTGCGGGTCTCAGTCATGGTCATTTGGTTCTTCTCGGTCATGCGGCCCGTCTCGGTCATGCGGCCGGGCGTCGGCGAGCAGGAGCTTGATGCGGTCCATCGCGGCCAGGGCGGCGCCGGGCTCGCGGCGGCCGAGGCCGCACGGTGGAGACGTCGACCGGACGGCCGACGGCGTCCTCGATCATCGCGCGGATCCGGAACTGGACGGCCGCGTCCTGGTCCTCGTGCGCGAAGCCGGCCACGAACCGGACGCCGTGGCCCAGCTTCAGCCCGGCCAGCGGCCGGTAGAAGGCCGGGCTGGCCGGGGGCGGGTCGTCGGCGGCGGCCAGCGGGGCGTGCACGTAGCGCAGCGGCCGCCCGGCGGGCCAGCGGGCTGGCCACCGCGTTGGCCAGCAGGACCAGCGGGGAGGCGTCCGGGAGCCGCCCGAGGGCGCGGTGGTTCATGTCGCCGAGGCACAAGTGGAGCCCGAACTGCGACCCCGCGGGCGCCCCCTGGGCCAGCGCCGCGATCCGGCGGGCCAGCAGGCCGGGCCAGCGCCGGCCGCAGCGCGGACGGCGCGCGCGCCAGCACCACCGACTCCACCGGCACCTCGAGCTGGAACAGCACGTCGTCGCCGAACAGCGCACGGGTCTGGTGCATGGTGGCGGCCAGCGCCTCGGTGAACGGCCGCAGGTGACGCACCGGGCCGGACGGCCCGAAGGTGAACATGGCCAGGTCGACATCGCCCGGGATGCCGACCAGGAAGCGCGGCCCGGGATCGCGTCTCGTCGGCCAGCCCGGCGCGCAGCGTGTCGAACTCGGACATGGCCGCGCGAGCAGCGGCGGCGATGCCCAGGTCCAGTGCCGCGCCGTACAGCCGGTGGCCCGGCTGGAGGGCGAACCGCGGCGTCTTGTCGTAGTCGGACCAGTCGCCGTCCTTGACCAGGCGCAGGTCGGGGTGGGACCGGAAGCCCTCGATCATGCCGATGACCCAGTTCCGGCGCACGCCGGTCTCGCCGTCGGGCAGGTAACCCAGGTCCGGGCCGAGCCGGGAGACCGCGAGCCGCATCGCGTCGGCCGCCGAGGCCGCGGGAATGCTGCCGACCAGGTGAGCACGCCTAACCCCCACGCCAACCCCTCCCCTGAACGGCCTTCACCGGCCGGTTCCTGGCATTGCATCACAAATAATCACTATGTGAGAAGAGTTGCCGTCAGGAGACTACGGTGAAAACTGAAGGAGGGCTGACCTGGTGATATCCACGCGCATCGACTGGGTTGCCGAGCACTGCCGGCTGCTGCGGGCGATCTCGGCGGAATTCACGCGGACCCGCCCGTTCGACGGGCTGACCATCGGCACCGGCATCCACCTGGAGGCCAAGACGGTCGCGCTGCTGCTGACGCTGCGCGACGGAGGGGCCCGGCTGGTCTCGACCGGCAACCTCAACACCACCCAGCCGGACGCCGTTGCCCGGCTCAGGGACGAGGGCGTCACCGTCATCGGCGAGCCGACCAAGGACGCCCGGGTCCACGCCTCCTACCAGGACGGGGTGCTGGCCGCGGAGCCTGACCTGATCCTGGATAACGGCGGGGACCTGTTCACCCGGTACCTGGACCGCCCGTACGAGGGGCTGGTGGGCGGGACCGAGGAGACGACCTCGGGCCGGATGCGGCTCGAGCCGCTCCGGGACCGGCTCGGGCTCCCGGTCCTGGTCATCAACGACAGCCCGATCAAGCAGTTCGCCGAGAACGAGCACGCCGTCGGGCAGAGCGCGCTGGAGTCCTACCTGCGGATGACCAACCGGGTCACCAACGGCGAGCAGGTCACCGTGTTCGGCTACGGGTCCTGCGGGCGCGGCGTCGCGGCGACCTTCCGCGCGGCCCGCGCCCGGGTCTCGGTCGTCGACGTCGATCCGGTGACCAGGCTCCGGGCGCACCTGGACGGGTTCGGCGCCCCGCCGCGCGACGTCGCTATCGCCAGCGCGGACCTCATCATCACCGTGACCGGCGCCCGGGACGTGCTGACCGCCGCCGACCTGCCGCTGCTGCGGGACGGCGTGATCCTGGCCAACTCCGGGCACTTCCCGGCCGAGATCGACGTCCCCGGCCTGCTCGGTGCGGCCTCGGTGGCCGGCATCACGGAGTACCCGGATGAGACCTGCTCACGCTGGAGCTCACCGACGGCAGGCGCATCCACGTGCTCGCCCGCGGGCACATGTTCAACCTGGCCGGACCGCGGCCGCTGGGCAACTCCATCGAGTCGATGGACCTGGGCTTCGCGTTGCAGGCCCGCTGCCTGGAGGCGGTCGCCCGCGGCCGCGTCGACGCCGCCAGCTGCGTCGTCCCGGTCCCGGCAGATATCGACGCGGCGGTCGCCCGCGGGTACCTGGACCGCAAGTACCCGGCGGCCGGGTAGCGCCGGCGGACGAGGTAATCCTTCGACGAAGACGAGATGCAGCAGGTCAGGCCGTTCCTGGACCGGGTCGCGGGCCGCCCGGCCACGGCTGTGAACGTCCGGGCGGGCCGCTACTTGACATGAGACCGCCTGATATGGCCAGGTGATTCTGATATAGCCGGGTGATTGAGGCCGGGAAGTTGTTGGCGATCGGGGGGTGGCCGGCTCATACCAGTGAGCGACCGCGGGCGGGCCAGGAGCCACGCCCGGTACCAGGAGTACGACGATGCGGACCCCGAAGGGCAGGCCAGGCCGGAGGCCGTCGGGCACGATGACCTCGCGTACCGCCGATGATGGCGGCACGGATGCCGGCAGTGGTGCGGCTCTTGACGGCGGTATGGCTCTTGACGGCGGCCGGGCCGTCCGGGTGGAGGAGATGGCCCCGCTCTACCAGGAGCATTACCGGTCGCTGGTGCGGCTCGCCGCGTTGCTGGTGTCCGACCTGGCCGCCGCGGAGGAGATCGTGCAGGAGGCCTTCGCCGAAGCGCACGGCCGGTGGAGCACGCTGCCCGACCACGACGCCGCGCTCCGCTACCTGCGCCAGTCACTGGTCCGCCGGGCCCGGACGATGACGCAGTTCCAGCCGCTCCCGGACTCACGGGCAGCCGGCCTGCCGGCGAGCGGCCGGGAGGCCATGGTGCTGGCGGCGCTGCGGGCGCTGCCCGCCCGCCAGCGCGAGGTCCTGGTCCTGCGGTACTTCGCCGACCTGCCCGAGGCCGAGATCGCCTCGGTGACCGGGACCAGGATCGCCGTCATCAGGAGCTACGCCACCCGGGGAATGTCGTCCCTGCGCACCGGGCTGCCCGGCAACGTCGCCTGACCGCCACGGCGGCCGGCCCGGCACCCGCGGCAGGCGCTGAGACTTGGCCCTGCGGCCACCTGGACGGTCACAGCAGTCACTCCGCCAGCACGGCCCCCTCCCATCCCGGCAACATCCACGCCGCAGCAAATAAGGCGGTGGATCCGGGTTACGTGGTGGATCCGGTACCCCCCAGGGGCTACGATCCACCGGATAACCCGGATCCACCGTGTTACCAGCCTCAGCGGCCACGACAGCCTCACCAATCACAGATCACCGTATGTAAATGAGAATCATTCTCATGTAGGCTGCCTGGTGTGCCCGGCCGGCGACGCACAGGAAGAGCGGGGCGTGCCGCGGGCCGCCCCTCGAGGACGACGAACCTGGTCTCCAGGAAGTGCGGCAGCCCTTCTGAGCCCGCGGAGCCGCCAAGGGGCGGTATCACCGGATCCGGGGGCGGGTGAAGTCGATCACCACCCGGTCCGGGCCGGCCAGGGACGAGATGTGGTAGCCGCCGCGGGCGGCCAGGCCGATGCCGAAGCTCAGGTAACCCTCGAAGTCGCCCGCTGCCCTGATCATCAGCAGCTGCGGGTAGCGCGGCGTGAGCACCGACGGGCCGGTCCAGGTCCGGTGGGCCGGCTGCGGGCAGTTCGCGCTGGCTCCGCGGAAGACCACGTGCAGCCGGGATTTCCCGGCCAGGGGGACCGGCGTGCCCCGCGGGTCGGCGTACACGGTCGCGACCCGCTCGGCGGTGACCGCCGGGAGGCCGCCGGAGAACTGGAACACGACCCGGTCGTAACTGCCGTGCTTCCCCGTCCTGACCGCGGTCAGGTAGCTGCCGGGCTGGGCGCACGCGCGGGACGCGTCGTCCAGCTGGGCGGTGCTGCCCGCCGCAGTGCTGCGGGCAGTCGCGGCCGATGCGGCCGTACCCGGCGATGCCGTCGGGGCACTGGCGCATCCGGCCAGGACGGCGAGACCCGCTACGGCCGCAACTCCTGCGCTGCGCTTGAGCTTGGACATGACGCTTCCCCCTTCACGAAAGCCAGCGTCGGCTGGTTTCGTTTCTTAGAGTCGCGTGGGGCCGCCTGCGGACATGACCGGGAACCCGATCTGATGTGACATTGGTCACCATTTACCGCCGATCCGGGCCGCCCGGCGGCCTTGACGCCGCGCGCCGTCGGCGGCACGGTTGACCTTTGACCTGAGTGGCCAGCGAAGGAGCCTGGGTGGACGACCTCACGGTGCCGCAGATCACCGCGGATGACCATGTGCTCGGACCGGCCGACGCGCCCGTCACGGTCCTGGAATACGGCGACTACGAGTGCCCGTACTGCCGCGGGGCGGCCCGGGACCTGCACCGGATGCTCGACCTGTATCCGGGTTCGATCCGCTTCGTATTCCGGAATTTCCCCATCCAGCAACTGCACCCGCACGCCGAGCAGGCCGCCGAGGCGGCCGAGGCGGCCGCCGCCCAGGGCAAGTTCTGGGAGATGTACGACCTCCTGCTCCGCCCCTCGTCCGGCCTCGACATGGGCTCCCTGCTGGGATACGCCCAGGACATCGGCCTGGACGTCGACCAGTTCGAAAGGGAGGTCAAGGGCGGCGCCTACGCGGCGAAGATCGAGCATGACCTGCAGGAAGGCGTCAGCAACGGCGTCAATGCCACCCCGAAGTTCTACGTCGACGGCAACCGCATCAACGGCAAGCTCCCGCTGGAAGGCCTCGAGGACGCCATCCGGGCTTCGATCCAGGCCGCCTCAGCCTGAACTAACCGCGCCCCGGGTGAGCCCGGAGCGCGGCTTCACCCGCCGGTCAGGCGCCCGGCCGGTGGTACGCCAGCAGCGGGATCCAGCGGACCCGGGGCGGGCTGGCGATGCCGCCCGCCTGCCAGGGCCTCGCCCAGCCGGGAGGACATGAACGCGTCCTGGTCGGCCCGCGAGGACCACACCTCCGCTACCACGAACGTACCGTCATCGGCGTATCCCGCGGCGTGCGAGAGCAGTCCGGCTGGCCAGTCCCCCTGGCCGGTCTGCGGGTCGATGCCGAGATGCTTATTGACGGCGGTGTACCTCGGCCTCGCCCACGCCGGCGAATTCCAGGAACAGTGCTTCGGGCATCGGGACTCCTTGCAGTTGTCACCTTCAGGACGCTCCCGTGAGCGCCCCCCTCTATCCCTGGGTCGTTACCCGGCCGCCCGGCGGATCACTCCGTCCAGCTGACTTCGGTTCAGGCGGCTTCGGGCGGCAGCAGGCCTGCCCGGTCGAGCGCGGCCTGGGCCGGCTCGGCGCCTCCCTCGCGCGCGATCAGGTCGTAGTGGGTCGCGGTCAGCCCGCGCAGCGAGCTGAAGTCGCGCTCACCCCGGGTGGCCAGGTGGGCGGCGAACCCGAAGATGCCGCCCCACAGGATCCCCAGGCCGATACCCGCCGCCACCATGGCCAGCCACGCGTGCCCGGTGGTGAACAGCCCGAACAAGATGCCGATCAGCAGGCCGGCCCACAGCCCGCTGGCCGCGCCCGCAGCCGCGGCGCGCCACTTGGTCAGCCGCCCGGTCACCCGCTCGACCAGCCGCAGGTCCGACCCGACGATGTCGAGGTGCTCGACCGGGAAGCCGTCATCGGACAGCCGGTCGACCGCCCGCTGGGCGGAGCCGTAGTCATCGAACCGGGCTACGGTGTTCCACGCGGCCTGGACCGGGTTCACCGTAAGCCTGCCGTACATCATGGCGACGTTCCTTTCGTCTGGTGTCCCGGCATCCGCCGGCGACAAGACCAGGATCGGCGTCGCGTGTGCACAGCAGGCGCTACCCGCGTGGAGATGGAGTGTAGGTTCGCGGACCCGGCCGGCTGGCCGGCCGGAATCCGCGAACCGCGACGTCAGGCTCCCTCGGCGACCGGGTAGATCTCGTCGGCGACGAGCCCGTGCGCCTCGCGGTGCACCGTGGCGGCCGCGTCGGCGTCCGGGGCGTCGACCAGGCAGAAGATCTTGCCGTGCTCCTGGTCGACCCAGTAGCGCAGGTAATGAACGCCGTGCGCGTCCTGAGCCTGCAGGTCGGCGGCGTGCGCCTTGGCCACGTCGTCGAGGGTGACGGGGCCCCCGATGGTGTGCGTATCCATGAACAGTGCCATGGTCGTCCTCTCTGGTGATGGTGGACGGACCCCCTGGCCCGCACGCACAGCCAACCTCACCGGACCGGGACGGCACATCGGGCATGATCCCTATCTTTGCGCGATGACCCCTAGCCGCTGGGCCGTGGCGACCGCCCGAGACCGGGTGGGTTCCCGCAGCTTGCGCAGGACGGCCGAGACATGGTGGCCTACTGTCTTCTGGGACAGCACCAGCCGCTCCGCGACCTCGGCGTAGGACAGCCCGTCGGCCAGGAGCTCGAGCACCTCGGTCTCGCGGGCGGTGAGCCCGGCCGGGCTGGTGCGGCGGGCCGGCCGGGGGCCGCGGGGCACCGGCAGGCCGCGAGCACGGCGGTCGCGCAGCACGGCGTGGCGCACGGCCGGGACATCGAGCGGGCCGAGCAGGTCCAGGCACCGCTGCGCGTCGCCGAGCCCGGGGGAAAACGCCAGCGCGTAGGCGGACCACAGCGGGCAGCCCCTGCTCTCCCACTCGGCGGCGGCCGCGCCGTGCTCGCCCGCCAGCATGAGCGCGAACGGCCGCGCCAGGGGCGTGCGGGCCGGCCGGCGCTCCCCGGCCAGGTGCAGCCACCAGCTGAGCTCGCCGAGTTCCCAGGGCTGCGGATGCGCGGCGGCGGCGTCCCAGGCGCGGTCGATCTCGGTCACCATGCTCGCCGGGCCGCCCGGCGATCCACGCCGCCTCGGCGCGCGCCGCGGCCACCGGCACCAGACGCTGGGACTCCCCCGTCCGGACGGCGATCGCGAGGGCCTCGTCCAGCGCCGCGGTGCCGTCGCGGCCGCGCCGGGCTGCGAGCACGCCGACCACGGGCAGGGCGCTGACCTGGTTGATCGGCGACACGGGCCGATAGCGCAGGACGTCGTTGAGGTGCCGGTCCGCCAGGGCGTACTGCCCTTGCCCGGCCAGCGAGCGGGCGAGCCAGGCGCTCATGTACCGGCGCCAGGTATCGAGATCGCGGTCGGCGCAGTACGTGATGCCGGCCTCGAGGTGCCGGTCGGCCTCGCTCAGCGACCAGTTGAGGATATGGATGCTGCCCAGGTTGGTGAAGGCCCGGGCGGCGTGCTCGTGGGCATCCTCGGCCAGGGCCAGGTCCAGGCTCTGCGTCAGCCGCGTGCCGCCCTCCGCCATGTCGCCGGCGGTCGCCAGCGCCGTGCCCACGTTGTTCAGCGCGTGCATCTCGGTATCACGGTCGCCGAGCCGGCGGGCCAGCTCGATCGCCCGCGTGCCCCACCGGACGGCGGCCCGGGGCTCGCCGGCCAGCATGCGAAGCTGAGCCAGGTTGCTGTACGCCATGGCCAGCTCCGGGCCCGGCTCGAGCGGCTCCAGCGTGCTGGCCGCCGCGGCGGCGTAGCGCTCGCTGTCCGCGTTCTGCCCCAGAAGCCAGGACAGCCGCGACAGCCACCGCTGGGACGCGCCGACCTGGCGCCTGGCCCGCTCCTGCTCGTAGACGGCCAGCGCGGCCAGCGCGCTGTCGCGGGCCAGCGTGAGCTGGTCGGTCAGGTAGCACTCGTAGGACAGCTGCTGGAGCAGGCCGGCGCGGGCCAGGTCGGGCCGCTCGTGATGCCGCAGCGCCAGCTGGAACTGCTCGGCCGCCTCGCGATGCGCGCCGAGACGCGCGGCCCGGGCCGCGGCGAGCGGAGCGTGGCGTACCACAGCGGCCTGGTCGCCGCAGCTGGCCGCGTGGTAGGCCAGCCGCCGGTGGTCCTGCGAACCGCGCGCGATCAGCGCGGCCAGGGCCGCGGCGTGCGCCGCGGAGCGCTGCGCCGGCGGCAGGGATCGCTCGACTGCCAGCCGCGCCAGGTCATGCCGGAATCCCACCGCATCGGCGTCCAGGACCAGCACGCCGTGTTCCAGGCATTCGTCGACGGCGGTGAGCGGCTGCGCCGACACGACGGCGAGAAGATCCGCCCCGGCCCGCCCGCCGAGGACCGAAGCGGCGGCGGCGACCTCCCGCCCCGCCCGCGACAGCCGCGACACGCGCGCGAGCACGGCATCGCGGACCGTGGCCGGCACCGGCCCGGAGCCGGCCGCGACCACCTCGGTGACGTAGAACGGGTTCCCGCCGGTGAGCTGGAAGAGCGCGTCGGCGTCCAGAGCCGAGCCGGCCGCGTCGAGGAGCTGCCGCACGCCGGTGACGCTGAGCGCGGGAAGCTGCATCCGGATCACGCCGGATGTCCCCGCGAGATCACCCATCGCCACGGTCAGCGGGTGCTCCCGGCCGACCTCCTCGGAGCGGAAGGTGGCCAGGATCATCAACCGGGCCCCGGCCAGCCGGCGGCCCAGGAAGCGCAGGATGTCCAGGGTCGCCTCGTCGGCCCAGTGGACGTCCTCGAGCAGGAGCAGCATCGGGGATGCGGTCAGCACGTCGCGGACCTGACGGAACAGCCGGAGCCTGCTCACGCTGGCCGCACCGTCGATCGCGGCGGCGAGCTCGGGCAGGGCGTCGAGGACGGGCCCGAGCGCCTCGGCCGTCGTGACGCTGTCGCAGGAGCCGCGCCGGACCGCGGGACCGGTGCGCTCACCGCCCGGCCCGGCCTCGGCCTGGGCGGTATCAGCCAGGGCGGCGGCGAGCGTGGTCTTGCCGACTCCGGCCTCCCCGCCCAGGAACACCAGCCGGCCGCGCCGGCCAGCGCCTCACCGAGCAGGCTCTCCAGGGAGGCCAGGAAAGCCGCCCGCTCGATCAGCACACCAGCCATTTAATCCCGCGGTCCCTGGGCAGTAACCGTCCAGACCGTGGTGCGGATCACGTCGCGGCTTTCCAGTGCGCCCAGGCCGGGGACGTCGTAGCTGGCCAGGGCGGTCAGCCGGGAGTACGGCAGGTACCGGCGGCCGAGGTCGCCGACCAGGACGCCGGCGCCGCGGGCCTGGCACCGGTCCAGGAACCCCGTCACCTGCCCGGCCAGGTCCTGTTCGTAGAAGGCGTCGGCCACCAGGACCAGGTCGGCGCCGGGCGACGGCGGGCCGTCCCCGCCCAGGATGTCGGCCCCGACGGCCTGGACCGTCACGCCGTTGGCGGCGGCGTTGACGCCGATGGCGGCGACGGCCAGCGGGTCGATGTCGTAGGCGGTCACGGTCACGGCCCCGGCCCTGGCCGCCGCGATCGCGACCAGGCCCGAGCCGGAGGCGACGTCGATCACCCGGCGCCCCCGGACCGCCTCCGGGTGATCGAGCAGGTAGCGCGCCAGCGCCTGGCCGCCCGCCCAGGGGAACGCCCAGAACGGCGGGTCCAGGTCGTCCCGGCCGGCCGCCTGCTCGGTCTGCTGCCACATGCTGATCGGGTCGCCGGCCTGGTGCAGCCGGATCTCGGGGAGCAGCGGCATGGACCTGAGCTCGGTGCCGGTCCGGATGATCTCCGGTCCGGGCTGGATACGGCCGGCCACGACGGGCGTCAGCCCGCCCGCGCGGTGGTCGCGGTCCCGCGCCCGGCCGGCTTCTTGCGCGGCGGCGCGGTGCTGGCCCGGACGACCAGGGACGTGGTCAGCTCGACCCGGTTGCTCGAGGTGTCGGCGCGGCCGTCGAGCAGGGCCAGGACGGTGCGCGTGGCCATCGCCGCCATCTGGGCGAGCGGCTGGATGATGGTGGTCAGCGGCGGCGACACCCAGCCCGACATCGGCAGGTCGTCAAAGCCGACCACGCTGAGGTCGTCGGGGATCCGCCGCCGGTGCTGCCGGGCGGCTTCGTAGACCCCCATGGCCTGCATGTCGCTGCCGGCGAAGATCGCGGTCGGCGGGTCGGCGAGGTCCAGCATGCCGGTCGCCGCGACCAGGGCCCCGTGGAACAGGAAGTCCCCCGAGTAGACCAGCGCCGGATCGGCCGGGATGCCCGCCCGCTCCAGCGCGGCCCGGTACCCGTCCAGCCGGGCCTGGCTGCACAGCAGCGACGGGCGGCCGGTGATGGTCCCGATCCGGCGGTGGCCGATCTCGATCAGGTGCTCGGTCGCCATCAGGCCCCCGGCCCAGTTGGTCGCCCCGATCGACGGGATCCGCGGGTCGGGCTGGCCGACCGGGTCCACGATCACCACCGGCATGTGCATGGCCGCGAGCCGCGCCCGGTAGGCGGGCGACAGCTCGGTCAGGACCAGGATGACGCCGTCGGTCTGGCTGGTCGACAGCCGCGCCAGCCACTGCTCGGTGTCGGGCTCGCCGGATACGACCGAGACGGCGATCCGGCCGCCTTCGGCCGAAGCCGCCTCCTCGGCACCGCGGATGATCTCGACCGCCCACGGGCTGAGGTCGTGAAAACCAGGTCGATCAGGCAGGAACGGCCCGCACGCCGGGGGGCCGCGTAGTTGTAGTCCGTCAGCAGCGCCTCGACCCTCGCCCGGGTCGAGGGCGCGACGTCAGCGTGACCGTTCAGCACCTTCGAAACCGTCGGCACGGACACTCCGGCGGCCGCGGCGATGTCGGCCAATGTCACCCGGTCCCGGGCGGCCCTGGGCTCGCTTGCCATTCATGCTCCCTTCGGCCGGGTCAGCACCCAGGGAGCCGCCTGCGCGCCGCGTCTGCCCGGCCGGACAGCGTCATCGTAATGCGCCCGCGCCCCCACAGGGCCGTCCGGTGCAGGCCGGGCGGTCACACCTGGCTCATCCCGCCGTCGACGACCAGTTCCGCGCCGGCGATGAAACTGCTCTCGGCGCTGGCCAGGAACAGCGCGGCGCTGGCCACTTCGTCCGGGCGGCCGATCCGGCCGACCGGGATGACCTCGGCCAGGTGGCGGCGGAACTCCTCACCGCGCTCGCCGGCGAACCGGGCGAAGCCGTCGGTGTCGGTGGGGCCGGGGCTGAGCGCGTTGACCCGGATGCCGCGGCCCTTGAGCTCGTTGGTCAGCGTGCGGGCGAGCGACCGGACCGCGGCCTTGCTGGCGTTGTAGACGCCGGCGTTGGCGGTGCCGTTGCTGCCCGCGATCGAGGAGATCAGGACGATCGTGGCGCCGTCGCTGAACAGCGGCAGCGCGCGCTGGACAGTGAAGTAGGCACCGCGGAAGGTCAGCCCGACGGTCCCGTCGAACCGTTCCGGCGTCATCGTCTCGACCCCGGCCGAGCCGCCCCCGCCGCCGGCGTTCGCGACCAGGACATCGACGCGGCGGCCGTCGGCGGCCACCGTCGCGAACAGCCGGTCCAGGTCGGCCAGGACGGCGGCGTCGCCCGCCACCCCGGTCGCGTGCCCGTCCAGCCCGGCCACCGCCTGGTCCAGCGCGACTGGCGGCGGCTCATCAGGTAGACGTGGGCGCCCTCGGCGACGAACCGGGTGGCGGTGGCCAGCCCGATGCCCTCCGAGCCGCCGGTGATCACGGCGGTCCTGCCCTCGAGCTGCCCCATCAGTCGATTCCCCTGCGGTCGGCCACGTCAGTTGAGCCAGAGCTCGGGCGGGGCGGCCAGCGCGTCGAGCTGCTGCCAGAGCGCGTCCGGGATCCGGGCCGCGGTCAGCCCGGTGATCTCCGCGATCCGGGACGGCTCGGACACCCCCACCACCGTGGAGGTCACCCGCGGATCCCGGACCGAGAACTGCAGTGCGGCCGCCGCCAGCGGGACGCCGTAGGACGCGCACGCCTCCTGCATGGCGCGAACGGCGGCGGCGACCTTCTCGCTGGCCGGCCGGTAGGCGTACTTGGGCTGGGCGGCCGGACCCTTGACCAGGATGCCGCCGCCGTAGGGGGCGCCGTTGACGAACGCCACCCCGCGCTCGCACGCGTCGTCCATCAGCGGCTCCGCGCTGCGGTCCACGAGCGTGAACCGGTTGTGGTTGAGGACCGCGGCGAACTCACCGGTCGCGATGAAATCCCGCATCAGCCGAACGGGGCCGCCTGCCACGCCCAGGTGCCCGAGCACGCCCTGGTCGCGCAGCGCGATGAGGGCTTCCACCGGGCCGCCGGGCGCCATCGCCTCGGCGAACGTGAGGTGGTACTCCGGGTCGTGCAGGTACATCAGCTGGACCCGGTCGAGCCCGAGGCGTTCCAGGCTCTCCGCGACCGACCGCCTGACCCGCTCACCGGAGAAATCGCCGGTGACAGGATCGGCGTCCACCTTGGTGGCGAGCACGAAACCCGGCGGCAGGCCGCCCGCCGCCGCCAGCGCGCGGCCGATCCGCCGCTCGGCCGCGCCGCCGCCGTAGTTGTTGGACGTGTCGATGAAGTTGACCGGGCCGTGCAGCGCGGCCAGGATCGTCGCCTCGGCGCGCTCGCTGGCGACCTCGTAGCCGTACAGGCCGGGCATGCTGGCCAGCGGGCTGGTGCCGAGGCAGACCGGCGATACCCGCAGCCCCGTCCGGCCCAGCGGCCTGCGGCCTTCCATCCCGGCCGCCATTTAGCGGACGCCGTAGAGATGCTCGAGGGCGAGCTGGTCGAGATGCTCGAAGGCCATGCCCCGCCGGCCGAGCTCGTCCGCGTCCGGAGCGAAGCCGCGGACGTCGCGCCAGGTCTCGCCGTCGGCCAGCGTGGGCAGCGCCAGCTGGTCCACCCGGGCCGCGCGGAGCGCCTGCTGGACCTCGGGATCGGCGCGGAAGGCGCGGACCTTGGCCCGCAGGATGAGGTAGTTGCGCATGCAGGCGGCGGCGGAGGCCCACACGCCGTCGTCGTCCTCGGTGCGCGGCGGCTTGAAGTCGAAGTGGACGGGTCCGTCGTAGCCGCCGGCTTCGAGGGTGTCGGCGACCCAGAACGCGCCGCGGGCGTTGCCGGCGCCGAAGCGCAGGTCCTGGTCGTAGCGGGGGCCGTTCTGGCCGTTGAGGTCGATGTGGAAGAGCTTGCCGTGCCACAGGGCCTGGGCGATGCCGTGGGCATAGTTCAGCCCCGACATCTCCTCGTGCCCGACCTCGGGGTTGAGGCCGACCAGCTCGGGGTGGGCCAGCTCGGTGATGAAGGCCAGCGCGTGCCCGGCCGTGGGCAGCAAGATGTCGCCGCGCGGCTCGTTCGGCTTGGGCTCGATCGCGAACCTGATGTCGTAGCCCTGGTCGAGGACGTAGCCGGCCAGGATGTCGAACGCCTCCTTCAGCCGGTCCAGGGCCGCCCGTATGTCCTTGGCGGCGCCCGACTCCGCGCCGTCCCGGCCGCCCCAGCAGACGTAGGTCTTCGCCCCCAGCTCGGCGGCCAGGTCGAGGTTGCGCATCACCTTGGCCAGCGCGAACCGGCGGACGTCGCGGTCGTTGGCGGTGAAACCGCCGTCCTTGAACACCGGGTGGCCGAACAGGTTGGTGGTGGCGGTGGTCACCACCAGGCCGGTCTCGGCCAGCGCCTTGCGGAACGCGGCGATCCGCTCGTCCCGCTCGGCCTCGGCCGCGCCGAACTCGAACACGTCGTTGTCGTGGAAGTTCACCCCGTACGCACCCAGCTCGGCCAGCTTGTACACGGCCCGCTCGGCCGGCATCGGCGGCCGGGTGGCACCGCCGAACACGTCTACGCCCTGCCAGCCCACGGTCCAGATGCCGAACGAGAACCGGTCCTCGCGGGTCGGCACGAAACGGTCAGCGGTCACGGTCCTGATCCTTCCTGCCCGTACGTCTCAGAGTTTCGAAACTTTCAGCAAAAACTATGCGTCGCAGGCAACGTAAGACGGACCGCTCCGGCGTGTCAAGTGCCTCGGATCGCCCGCCCTGGTCCCGCGCCGTTTCCGGCCTGATATCACGTTTGAACTGGGTGGAAGCATATGAGGGGAGCGAGCTCGCGTTCCAGGCAGATTGCCGAAAAGTTACCAGCGAAATCTTGACATAAGTATCGGAAATCGGATCTACTCCGAACCGAGGCCCTCGAAACAGCTACCACGAGTTTGCGCTCCGTTCATCGGTATATCGGAGGGCGCATATACCGCCTAAGGGAATCACGGCACCAAGGACCCTTCAGTCCGTGACGCCGCGCTCGTCCCCGTGGCGTCCATCAGGCCGTTCTCTGGTTCATCGAGCTTCTCCGGCCGACAATGAGGCCGAAAATTTCGGCCTGTCCCGCCTGGAAGCGAAGCGGGACAGGACCGCGATCCCCGCCCGGGCCAAACCAGACCCGGCCGGGAAAGCGTCCCCGGGTCCGCGCTGAGCCAGTGCGGGCCCGGGGACCACCACCCATGACATGCCAGCGCCACGGCGCTATCCCTCAGCAGCGCGGAGATACAGGCCCAGGAGGCATCATGCGCAAGTCTCCGAACATAAGACGCAGCCGGCGCGTTATCCCGGCCCTCTCGGTACTCAGTTTCCTGGTGCTCTTCCTGGCGGCCTGCGGCGGCGGGGGCTCCCCGTCGGGCAACGCCGGCTCGGCCACCTCGGCCAACCTCACCTGGTGGGGCTGGACCCCCAGCGTCCAGGTGGCGCAGCAGTACATCAAGGCGTTCAACAAGAAGTACCCGGACATCCACATCACCTACAAGATGCTCACGATCGCGGGCTACAACGCCGCGATCCGGCCCGCCCTGGCCTCCAGCGTCGGCCCCGACATCTTCGACGTCGCGCCCGGCGGCGCCAACGGGTCGGTCGAGACCTACGCCCCGGACGCGATCGACCTGAGCCCGGCGGTGAGCAAGGCGCTCGGCAGCGACTGGCAGTCCAAGCTGTCCCCGATCGGCGTCTCCAGCCTGACGATCGGCAAGAAGCTCGCGGCGCGTCTCGGTCGGCGCGGTGTACTCCGGGACGGTGTGGATCAACCAGGACCTGTTCCAGAAGTACAACCTGACCCCGCCGACCACGATGGCCCAGTGGGTCAGCGACTGCGCGACGTTCAAGGCGCACAACATCGGCTGCTTCGTCCAGGGCGTCGGGCAGACCGCGTTCAACGAGGACACGCTCCAGGCGATCTCGGACAACATCAAGCCCGGGGTCTGGGCCAAGGCCATCGACGGCAAGGTCCCGTGGACCGATCCCGACCATCGTCAAGGCGCTGACCATCTGGAAGTCCATGTTCTCGAACGGGATCATGGAGAAGGGGGCGCTCGGCGTGCAGCAGTACCCGGACGCCAACAACGACTTCCTGGTCCGGCAAGTACGCCATGGTCATGATGGGCACCTGGTACATGCAGAACACCACCACGGCGGGCATGAGCGCGGGGATCTCGGGGGCCGGGGTCTCCAGCCCGAAGAACTTCACCGCCATCCCGATCCTGTTCCCCGACGTGGCGGGCACCGGCACCACCGGCGCGCTCTACGGTGACTCGGACTACGGCATCGCGGTCAACGCCAAGTCCAAGAACCAGGCGGCCGCCACCAAGTTCGCGGTCTGGCTCGGCACGTCCGCGCAAGGCCAGGCGGAGGTCGCGAACGCGCTCGACGACATCGCCGCGCTGAAGGGCGTCCAGCCCGACTGGTCGCAGATCAGCCTGGTGAACTCCGGCAGCCAGCAAGCTGCCCTCAGCAAGCTGATCACGAGCGCGGTGGCCTCGTCCGAGCCGCGGCTGGCCACGGTGAGCGTCGAACCTGCAGACGGTGATCGGGAACGCCAGCACCACGGTGGCCTCCGGCAGCGCGACCCCGGCCAAGGCCGCGGCGACCTTGCAGGCCGCGGCGGCGGCGCTGCCGAACCACGGCGCCATCGAGCCCACGCCCGCGGGCTAGCTGAACGCGCCCAGGCGACCAGACGGAGGAGCCCATTGTGAGCAGTGCCGGGGCAGGAACGACTGTCTCCATGGCACGGCAGCCGAACGCTGCCGCGGGCCGCGCCGCGCCGAAAGGCCGGCGGCGCGGCCTGCGCCGGCCGTCGGGCCTGCCCTGGATCCTGCCGGGGTTCATCTTCGTGGTCGGCCTGATCTATTACTGCATCGGCTACACCGGCTACATCTCGACCCTCAACTGGGACGGCGTCAGCCCGACCCCGCAGAGCGTCGGGTTCCATAACTACAGCACCTTGTTCCACGACCCGGTGTTCTGGGCCACGATCCGGCACACGATCATCTTCTTCGTCGTCACGTTCGTGGTGCAGACCGCGCTCGGCGTCACGTTCGCGGCGCTGCTGCACTCCCGGGTCAAGCTGCCGAACCTGTACAAGGTGATCATCTTCATCCCGGTCGTGCTGGCGCCCGCCACCATGGCGCCCATCTTCCGGCAGATCTTCTCCGCCACCGGCCAGTTCAACACGATCCTCAGCGACATCGGGCTGGGTTCCCTGGCGCATCCCTGGCTCGCGCAGTCCAGCACGGCACTCCCGGTCATCATGGCCATCACCATCTGGGAATGGACCGGCGTGACCTTCATCTTGTACTTCGCCGCGATGACCCAGATCGACCGGGAGATCCTGGAGGCCGCCCGGATCGACGGCGCGGGCGGCTTCAAGGTGCTGACCCGGATCGTGTGGCCCAACGTCCGGGGCACCACGATCGCGCTGGCCATGCTGAGCGTGATCGGGGCGCTGAAGACGTTCGACGTGCCCTACCTGGTGTCCCTGGGCGGACCGAACTACGCGACCGAGTTCCTGGGCACCTTCATCTACCGGATCAGCATCCCGACGGCCGAGGTCGGCTACGGCGCGGCCCTGTCGGTCATGCTGCTGATCCTGTCGCTGGCCGGGGCCATCGCGTTCGGCGTCCGCGGACTGAGGAGGAACTGACCCGCCATGTTCGAGACCCGACGGCTGAGCTCGAAGATCATCCTCCAGGTCATCCTGACCGTCATGGTGCATCCCGTACCTCTTCCCGCTGATCGCGATGGTGCAGGAGTCGCTCTCCGGGCAGGGCTGGGGTAACTACCGGGCGGTCTGGGCGCTCGGGAGTCGTCCCCGAGTTCTTCCGCAACAGCGCCATCATCGCGGCCAGCGTGATCGTCATCGTCTACGTCCTGACCATGCTGGCCGCGTACGGATTCTCCAAGCTGCACATCCGCGCCCGGGAGGTCTACTTCTGGATGATGCTGGCGGCGCTCACGCTGCCCGAGGTGGTCCTGCTCACTCCCCTGTTCTCGACCGCGACCCACCTGGGCCTGTACAACACCTACTACGCCGTCGTGCTGCCGCTGGCGGCGCTGCAGATCCCGTTCGCGGTGCTGCTGACCCGCAACTTCGTCGACGGCATCCCGGACGACCTGTTCGACGCCGCCCGGGTCGACGGCGCCAACGCGGCGGTCATCTTCTGGCGGATCATCATGCCGCTCACCCGGCCGATCGCCGCGGCCATCGTCATCCTGACGCTGATCGGCGCCTGGAACGACTACCTGCTCCCGCTGGTCTTCCTGCAGACTCCGGGGACCGAGACCATCACCCTGCTGCCGTCGTACTTCGTCAGCGAGTTCAGCGACGACCAGACCAAGGTGGTCGCCTCGGCCGTGATCACCGCCATCCCCGAGATCATCGCCTACCTGTGCCTCCAGCGCCTGTTCGAGCGCGGGCTGACCGCCGGGGCGCTGAAGTGAGGGTGACCCTGGCCGACGTGGCCGCGGCGGCGGGCGTATCGGTTCCCACCGTGTCCAAGGTGGTGCGCGGCCGCGCCGACGTCGCCGCGGCAACCCGGTCCCGGGTCGAGGCCCTGCTGGCCGAGTTCAACTACGCCACCCCGCGGCGGCCCGGGCTCATCAACCTGGTCTTCGCCGACGAGCTGAACCCGTGGGCGGTGGAGATCATCAGCGGGGCCGAGAAGGAGGCGTTCGCCGGCGGTCACCGCGTCGCCGTCTCCGTCCTGGACGGGGAGGCCTCGGCCAGCCAGTGGCTGGCCCGCCTGTCCGCCAGCCGGGTGGACGGCGTCATCCTGGTCCTGACCGAGCTGTCGGCCGCGCATCGCCGGCAGCTGGCCACCCTGCACGTCCCAGTGGTCATCGTCGGCCCGGTCGGCCAGCCCGACCCGCGCATCCCGTCGGTCGGCGCGGCCAACTGGGCCGGCGGCCTGCTGGCGACCGAGCACCTGCTCGAGCTCGGGCACCGCCGGATCGGGACCGTGACCGGCCGTCCCTCGCTGCTATGCAGCCAGGCCCGGGTGGACGGCTACCGCGCCGCGCTCGAGCACGCCGGGCGGCCGGCCGACCCGGCCCTGATCCGCACCGGTGACTTCACCTTCGACACGGCCCTGACCGCGGCCGGCCGCATGCTGTCACTGGCCGATCCGCCGACCGCGATCTTCGCCGGCAACGACATCGAGGCGATGGGGGTCTACGAGGCGGCCCGGCGGCACCAGCTGCGCATACCGCACGACCTCAGCGTGGTGGGCTTCGACGACCTGCCCATGTCGGGCTGGGTCTCGCCCCCGCTGACCACGGTGGCCCAGCCCCTGGCGCAGATGGCGGCGATGGCCACGCGCCTGCTGCTGCGGACCGCGGCGGACGAACCGAGCAAGCGGATAGAGCTGGCGACCTCCCTGGTCGTCCGCTCCAGCACCGCCCCACCCCGGCACCGCACCAACGGGCACCGTACCAATGGGCACAGAGGAGCTAGATGACGCGGCACGAGGACGACCTGGAGCAGCTGGAGAAGGAGCCGTCCGGCGTCTCGTCGCCCGGTGGCGACGGCGCCGGGCCAGCCGCCTGGCGCGACACCAGCCGCCCGGTCGGCGAACGGGTCGACGACCTGCTCCGCCGGATGACGCTGGCCGAGAAGGCCGGCCAGCTGCGGAGCACCTGGCTCGGCAGCGCGGCCGGGAACGGCGGGGGCAACGGAGACGGCGAGAGCAACGGGAGCGGCGGGGGCGGCGGGGGCGGCGGGGTGGCGCCGCTGCAGGAGCTGGCTTCGGTCCCGGCCGACTGGGCCGAGCTCATCCGCGACGGCCTCGGACAGCTGACCCGGCCATTCGGCACCGTGCCGGTCACCGCGCGGGAAGGCGCCGAGGCACTGGCCCGCACCCAGCTCGAGATCGCCGCCGCGAGCCGGTTCGGCATCCCGGCGATCGCGCACGACGAATGCCTGGCCGGCTTCACCGCCTGGACCGCGGCCATCTACCCCATCCCGCTGGCCTGGGGGGCCAGTTTCGACCCGCAGCTCGTGCAGGAGATGGCGGTGCAGATCGGCACGAGCATGCGGGCCGTCGGGGTGCACCAGGGCCTGGCTCCGGTCCTCGACGTCACCGTCGACCCGCGCTGGGGGCGGACCGAGGAGACCATCGGCGAAGACCCCTACCTGGTCGCGACCGTCGGCACCGGGTACGTCCGCGGGCTGGAATCAACCGGCCTCATCTGCACCCTCAAGCACTTCGTGGGTTATTCGGCCTCTCGCGGCGGGCGTAACCTGGCGCCCGCCGCGGTGACCAGCCGGCAGCTCGCGGACGTGCTGCTCCCCCCGTTCGAGATGGCCATCCGGCTGGGCGGGGCCCGCTCGGTCATGCACGCATACACCGACATCGACGGCATCCCGACCGCCGCGGACCCGTCCCTGCTGTCCGGCCTGCTCCGCGACACCTGGGGCTTCACCGGCACGGTAGTGGCGGACTACTTCGGCATCAGCTTCCTGGAACTGCTCCACGGCGTGGCCGCCGATCCGGCCCAGGCGGCCGCGCTGGCCCTGGCCGCGGGCGTCGACGTCGAGCTCCCGGTGGTGCGCTGTTTCGGCACGCCGCTGACCGGCGCGGTCGAGCGCGGCGATGTGGCCGAGGCCCTGGTCGACCGGGCCGCGCGCCGGGTCCTGGAGCAGAAGTGCGAGCTCGGGCTGCTCGACCCGTCGTGGAACCCAGCCCCGGCTCGAGCCGGCCGGGACCGACCTGGCCCCGCCTGCCGCCCGGCGGATCGCGGCCCGGCTGGCCGAGGAGTCGGTCATCCTGCTGGCCAACGACGGCACGCTACCGTTCTCCCCCGGCGGCCGGATCGCCGTGGTCGGCCCGCGGGCCGACGACCCGCTGGCCATGCTGGGCTGCTACTCCTTCCCCAGCCACGTCGGCGTGCGGTACCCCGACCTCGACATCGGGGTGGAGATCCCGACGTTCCTGGCCGCCCTGCGCCGGGAACTGCCGGACAGCGAGATCGGCTACGCCCGCGGCTGCGGGGTCGACGACCCCGACCGGTCCGGCCTCGAGGCCGCCGCCGCGCTGGCCGCGCGCAGCGACGTGTGTGTCGCCGTCGTCGGCGACCGGTCCGGGCTGTTCGGCCGCGGCACCTCGGGCGAGGGCTGTGACGCCGCCGACCTGAACCTGCCCGGTGTCCAGTCGCAGCTGCTCTCGGCCCTGCTGGCGACCGGGGTCCCGGTGGTGATCGTCCTGCTGACCGGGCGGCCCTACGCGCTCGGCTCGTTCCCGGCGGCGGCGATCGTGCAGGCGTTCTTCCCCGGCCAGGAGGGCGGCCCGGCCCTGGCCCGGGTGCTTTCCGGTGCCGTGAACCCGTCCGGGCGGCTGCCCGTCAGCGTGCCCGGGCACGCAGGGGCACAGCCGGCGACGTACATCGGGGCGGCGCTGGCCCGCCGGTCCGCGGTCAGCTCGCTAGATCCCACTCCCCTGTACCCGTTCGGTCATGGACTTTCTTATACGGCCTTCAGCTGGGCTGACCTCGAGTGCGGCGACACCCGGGTGCCCACCGACGGCGCCATCCGCCTGGGCCTGACGGTCGCGAACGCGGGTGAGCGGGCCGGCACCGAGGTCGTCCAGGTCTACCTGCACGACCCGGTCGCCCAGGTGACCCGGCCGGCCACCCTGCTGGTCGGCTACGCACGGGTCCCGCTCGAGCCGGGCCAGCGCCGCCGGGTCGAGTTCACCCTGCACACGGACCTGACCTCCTTCACCGGCCGCAGCGGCCAGCGGATCGTCGAGCCGGGCCGGATCGAGCTACGGCTGGGCACCTCGAGCGCGGACACCGTGGCCAGCTTCGGAGTCGAGCTCACCGGCCCGGAGCGGACCATCGCCGGTCCGCGGCAGATGACCGCGGACGTGCGGATCAGCTAGAGATCGCCGATAACTTCACGAGGAGAAGCCCGGATGCCAGCCTCCGTCCTGTCCGTACGCGACGGCGCCATCGTCGACGGCGCCGGCCAGCCCGTCATCTTGCGCGGCTACAACGTCGGCGGCTGGATGAACATGGAGAACTTCCTCACCGGCTATCCCGGCACCGAGTCGCAGCACCGGCGGGTCCTGCGGCGGGTGCTCGGGCCGGAGCTCTACGAGGCCTTCTTCGACCGGTTCATGACCGTCTTCTTCGACGACGCCGACGCGCGCTACCTGGCCTCGCTGGGGATGAACTCGGTCCGCATCCCGTTCAACTACCGGCACTTCGAGGACGACGCGCGGCCGTTCGAGCTCAAGGAGGAGGGCTTCGCGCTGCTCGACCGGGCCATCGGCCACTGCCAGCGGCACGGCCTGTACGCGGTACTGGACTTCCACGCGCTGCCCGGCTCGCAGAACCAGCACTGGCACAGCGACAACGAGACGCACAAGGCCGGATTCTGGGTGCACCGGCACTTCCAGGACCGGGCCGTGCACCTGTGGGAGGCCCTGGCCGCGCGCTACCGGGGCAACGCCACCGTCGCCGGCTACAACATCATGAACGAGCCGGCCGACCCGGACGGGGACGTCATCAAGCCGTTCTGCGACCGCGCGGTCGAGGCGGTCCGCCACGCCGACCCGGATCACATCATCTTCCTGGACGGCAACCGCTACTCGACCGACTTCAGCGCGTTCGAGAACGCCCCGGTCTACCCGAACACGGTCTACTCCGCGCACGACTACGCGCTGCCCGGCTTCGTCTACGGCGGCCCTTACCCCGGCGTCACGAACGGCGTCTACGTCGACCGGGACCAGGTCGAGGAGACCTTCCTGCGGCGGACGGAGTTCATGCGGGCCACCGGCACGCCGATCTGGATCGGCGAGTTCGGGCCGGTCTTCACCGGCGACCAGGCGCGCGACGAGCAGAAGTACCAGCTGCTCCAGGACCAGCTCGACATCTACGCCCGGCACGGCGCGGGCTGGGCGGTCTGGGCGTACAAGGACGTCGGCGGCCAGGGTCTGGCCTACGCCGCCCCTGATTCGCCGTGGCGCGAGCGGGTCGGCGGCGTGATGGCCAAGAAGGCGCGTCTCGGCGTGGATCACTGGGGCTCGCTGGACACCGGGATCCGGCACATCATGACGCCCGTCGAGGAGACTTTTGCCGGCGAGTACCCGGGCTTCGACCCGTTCCCGTTCGGCGCGGCCAGCTGGGTCGAGACCCTGGTGCGGAACATCATGCTGGCCGAGCCGCTGCTGGACGACTTCGGCCGGGCCTTCGCCGACGTCAAGCGGGGCGAGACCGTCTGGGAGCTGGCGGACTCGTTCCGGCTGGAGAACTGCGTGATCAGGGACCGGCTGGCGGAGGTCCTGGCGGCCGGCGCGCGCCAGCCGGGCTGAGGAGGCGGGCGATGCGAGCCGAGCAGCTCACGGCGGCCTGTGCCACGCACGGCGAGGGCCCGGTGTGGGACGCCGCGGCCGGGCGGCTGCACTGGGTCGACATGCTCAGCGGGGATGTCCTGACCCTGGACGAGAGCGGGGCGGTCACCCGGATGCACGTCGGCAGCATGGCCACGGCGCTGCGGCCGCGTACCCGCGGCGGCCTGGTGGTGGCGGTCGAGCGCGGCTTCGCCGTGCTGGACTCCAGCGGCGCGACCGTGCGCGAAGACACCGCGTTCGACGATCCCGCGTGCCGGATGAACGACGGCGGCGCCGACCGGCAGGGACGGTTCCTGTGCGGGTCGATGGATTACGCGATGACCGAACCGCGGGCCGCGCTGTACCGCTACGACCCGGACGGCACGGTCAGCACCGTGCTGACCGGGGTCACGCTGTCCAACGGCATCGCGTGGAGCCTGGACGGCGAGCGGATGTACTACATCAACTCCGTCGCCCAGCAGGTGGACGTCTTCGACTACGACACGATCTCCGGGCGTCCGGACGGCCGCCGTCCGCTGGTCCGCATCGACCCCGCCCGCGGGCTGCCCGACGGGCTGGCCCTGGACAGCGAGGGCGGTGTCTGGGTCGCCCTGTACGGCGGGCACGCGGTGCACCGGTACGGTCCGGACGGGCGGCTCGACGCCGTCCTGGAGCTGCCGGCGGCCAAGGTCACGGCGTGCGCGTTCGGCGGCCCCGGGCTCGACGAGCTGTACATCACCACCTCCCGGGTGGATCTCGCCCCCGGCGACCAGCCCGCGGCCGGGGCGCTGTTCCACGCCCGGCCGGGCGTGCGCGGCCTGCCCGGCGGCGTATACGCCGGGTGACGGCCGGCGGCTACAGCGCCCCGGTCAGCCACCGGGCGGCGCGGGAGATCAGCTCGCAGTGCGCCGGGCTGTCGTAGGAGCGCTCGTCGTGGCCCAGGGCGTCGGTGACGACGCGCGACCGGCCGAGGACGCGGGCCCACAGCAGCGGGTGGAGCCCGCCGTCGTGCTCGTGGGCGGCCAGCGGGACGATGCCCGGCGCGGTGCGCAGGTAGGTGTAGCGCTCGTCGGTGATATCGAAGCTGGCCACCGGGGCGCAGATGGGGTGCCGGCCGGGATAGGTGAGGATCCGGCACGGCCCCGTCTTCGGGTGCGTCGACCGGCCGCTGACCCAGGCCGCGCCGGTGACTGATTCCCATTCGGGCAGGCGCAGCATCGTGGTCGCGCCGACGTGGACGGCGAGCACGCCCAGCCCGCGCTCCAGGGCGGCCCGCAGCCCGGCCCGCGCGGCGCCGGTGTCGGCCTCCGGGCCGGCCGCGGCGTTCACCGCAACCAGGTCCCAGCCGCGCAGGTCGGCGACGGACCCGGCGACGGACTCGGAGATCTCGACCTCGTGTCCCAGGGCTTCCAGCAAGTCCGCGATCCGGCGTGACGTCGCCGCGAACGGGTGCCACGGGTCGCGGTACTCGCCGCCACCGGACAGGATCAGCGATCGGGTCATGGCCTCAGATCCAGCCTCCGTCGACGACCCAGGTCTGGCTGGTGCACATCCGGCTGTCGTCGGCGGCCAGCCACAGCGCCATCCGGGCGATGTCGGCGGGCATCACCCGGCCGGGCAGGCACTGAGCGCGTTCGATCTCCCGCTCGGCTTCAGGCGTAACCCAGTCGGTGAGCTGGCGTTCGGTCATGGTCCAGCCGGGGATCAGGCAGTTCACCCGGATCCCGGCCGGGCCCAGGTCGCGGGCCAGCGACCGGGTGAGCCCCTCGATCCCGGCCTTGGCCGTGGCGTAGGCGGCCACGTCGGCGAAGCCCGCGTGCCAGGTGATCGAGCCGAGGTTGATGATCGAGCCGCGCCCGCGTTCACGCATCCCCGGCGCGACCGCCTGGGCGGCGAAGAACATCGGGCGCAGGTTCACCCGGAACTTCTCGTCCCAGAACTGCTCCGTCAGCTCATCCAGCGGCGCCCGCTGGTCGTCGGCCGCGTTGTTGACGAGCACGTCGACCGGACCCAGGGCGGCCGCGCAGGCGTTGATCGCGGCGCGCAGCCGCGGCACGTCACCGACATCGCAGGCCTGCTGCCAGGGCTCGGCGCCGGCCTCGGCCCCGAGCTTGGCGGCCAGCTCGGCGGCCGGTGACTCCTGGATGTCGACGAAGCCGACCCGGGCGCCCTGCCGGGTGAACTGGGCCACGATCTCGGCGCCGATGCCGGTGGCGCCGCCGGTGACGAACACGGTCCGGCCGCGCAGGCTCGGGTAGCAGGCGTACCCGGCCGGGTCGGCCCCCGCGGTCATCAGGACTCCCCCATGAGGATCAGGCCGCGGCCGACCGACTCTTCCGGCAGCCGCGCATAGGCCTGGTTGATGTCCTCGAGGCGGTACTCGGTGCCGAGCAGCCGGTCGAGCGGAAGGCCAGGCCTGGTGCAGCTCGAGGAGCCGGGGTACCTGCAGCACCGTGTTGGCCGAACCGTACAGGCTCCCGATCACCCGGATGTCCTTCTGGACCAGCTCGTTGATCGGCACCGGGACGGCCCGGCCGGCCTGGCTCAGGCCGATCGCGACCAGCGTGCCGGTCGGCCGCAGGCTGCGGAAGCCGGCCAGCAGGGTCTCCGGCTTGCCCACGGCCTCGAAGGCCCACTGCACTCCGGCCGGCAGCACCTCGCGGACCGCGGGCTCGATATCGCCGTGGGTGACGTTCACGGTGTGGCTGGCGCCCAGGGACCGGGCCAGGTCGAGCCGGGCCGCGCTGACGTCGGCCACGATGACCGGGTAAGCGCCGGTCATCACGGCCCCGAGCACGACGGAGAGCCCGACCCCGCCGGCCCCGATGACCAGGACGCCCGCGCCCGGCATGGCGGCGCCCATCACGTTGAGCACCGCGCCGACGCCGGTGACGACGGCGCACCCGGCCAGCGCGGCGATCCGCGGCGGGGTTCCCGGCGGAATCCGCACGACCGATTCCTGCGCCACGACGCAGTACTCCGCGAAGCACGAGACACCGAGGAAATGGTGGACCGGACGGCCGTCCGCTCCGGACAGGCGGCTGGTGCCGTCGAGCAGCCCGCCGGTGGCCACGGGAATCTTGGCGGCGGCGCACAGCGCCGGCCGACCGGCCAGGCAGTAGTCGCACCGGCCGCAGCGCGGGCGCCACATGAGAACCACCGCGTCACCCGGTTCGACGCCGCGGACTCCCGGCCCGACCTGCTCCACCACCCCGGCCCCCTCGTGCCCGAGGACGACCGGCAGCCGGCAGGACAGGTCACCGTTGATGTAGTGCAGGTCGCTGTGGCAGACGCCGGCCGCCTGCACCCGGACCAGTACCTCACCGGCCTGCGGCGGGTCCAGCCGCAGGTCCTCCAGCCTCATCGGCTCACCCGCGGCGTGCAAGACTGCCGCCCTCATCGGCTCTCCTCTAGACGTCAGTGTTCGAAACTTTCTAAGGCGCCGGTTCGCATCCGGCGCGCGGCCGATAATTAGACGGTAGGTGTCTGGGGCTCGCTAAGTCAACGCCCGGTTGCCGTGACGGCCGAGGTAGGAGGCGCTCTGGCGGAGCAGGGAAAGGAGGGCGGCCCGGTGCCCTTCGCCGCGCGTTCGCGCCGATCGCAGTCCGGGGCTGGACGACTGGCGGGATGGTACTGGATGATATTGGGAACAGGACGCGGTTCGATAGTTTCGGAAATTCACGTCGACGATCACTCCGATCCGCGATCTGAGCAGAGTGACGGCATGCCTGGCCGTAACCGGGGCGATCCGGCGGGGCAGCTACTATCGAGCTAGCTAGCTTGCGATGGGTTGTCGATAACTGGGACCGCGGCGCCCGGGGCGAACGAAGGCGGCGTCATGCAGCCGGAAGGGACATGATGACGGCCACCCCGCAACGGGTCACGATGGCGACGATCGCCGCCGCCGCCGAGGTCTCCGTCCCGACCGTGTCGAAGGTGCTCAACGGCCGGGCGGACGTCGCGCCTGAGACCCGGACCCGGGTGGAATCGGTGCTCGGCGAGCTGGGCTACGCCAGGAACTCCCGGCGGAAGATCCAGTCAGCCCGGATCATCGACCTGGTGTGCACCGAGTTCAGCCCGTGGGCCGCCGAGATCATCCGCGGGGCCAGCGCGGCCGCGCTGGCGGCCCGGTGCCGGATCGCCGTCACGGCGGTCAGTGACGGCACGGACGTCGACCACTGGCTGAGGAGCCTGGGGGCCAGCCCGACCGACGGGGTCATCCTGGTGCTCACCGAACTGGCCCCGCAGCATCGCAGCCGGCTCGCCGCACTCGGGGTACCGGTGGTCATCGTGGACCCGGCGGGCCAGCCGGATCCCGAGGTCCTGACCATCGGCGCGGCCAACTGGGCCGGCGGCCTGGCCGCGACCGAGCACCTGCTCGGTCTCGGGCACCGCCGGATCGGCACGATCACCGGCAGCCCGGCGGTGCCGTGCAGCCAGGCCCGCCTGGATGGATACCGGGCCGCGCTCGAGCGCGCGGGCATCGCGGTGGATCCCGGGCTCGTCCGCACCGGCGACTTCCACTACGAGTCCGCGCTTACCGCCGCCGCGGCGCTGCTGCGCCTGCCGGACCGGCCCACGGCGATCTTCGCGGCGAGCGACGTGCAGGCGATGGGAGTCTACGAGGCCGCGCGGCGGTGCGGCCTGAGGCTGCCGCAGGACCTGAGCGTGGTCGGCTTCGACGATATCCCGATGGCTCAGTGGGCCTCGCCGCCGCTGACCACGCTGCGCCAGCCGCTTGCCGATATGGCCACGCTCGCCACCCGGACCCTGCTGGCCGGCGGCGCGGTGGGGCTGCAGAACCGGGTCGAGCTCGCGACCACGCTGGTCGTGCGGGCGAGCACCCAGCCACCGGCCGGTGCGCCCGCACCGCGCGGCCGCGGTGCGGCCGGCCGCGCGCAAGCGCGCTCGGGCCTGACGGACCGGGCGGCGGCTCCCGGTCAGCCGTCCCGCGCGTCCGCGTCGAGGGCCGCGGCGCCCAGCGCGGTGAAGATGTCGCGGGCGGCATGGTGCCCGCCGACCAGGCGGTCCATGACGGCATCGACCGCAGCCGCAGGCCCGCAGTCGGCGGCGTGCTCAGCGCGCCAGCGGACGATGTCCGCGGCGGCGGCGTGGAACGTCAGCCGGGGAGCGAAGTCCGGCACGAACCGGCGGATCTTGGAGTTGTCGAACACGGCGCTGTGCGCCAGGTCGCCGATGATCAGCTCCGACCAGAACCAGTCGGGCGCGGCGGCGAGGATGTCCTCGGACGGAATGTGCACGATCCGCGGCTGCACGCCGAGCGCGCCGGCCACGATCGTGTAGATCTGGTCCCAGGTGTAGACGTCGTCCGAGGTGATGTGGAACACCTCGCCGATGGCGCGCGGGTTGCCGAGCAGCCCGACCAGGCCCTGGGCGAAGTCGTCGGCATGGGTCAGGGTCCACAGCGAGGTACCGTCGCCGGGGGCGATGACCTCGGCCCCCCGGGCCAGCCGGTCCAGGACCGTCCAGTCGCCGGGAATCGGCGGGCTCGCCTCGTCATAGGTGTGCGACGGCCGCACGATCGTCACCGGGAACCCGGCCGTGACGCAGGCGCGCATCAGCTCGTCCTCGGCCGCGATCTTGTCCCTGGAGTAGCTGACGAACGGGTTCAGCCGGAGGTTGGACTCCACGATCGGCCACTGCAGCACCGGCTTGCGGTACAGCGACGCCGTGCTGATGTGCACGTACTGCCGGGTCCGGCCGCCGAACAGCTGCACCGCCTCCGCCGCGTCGGCGGCGTTATAGGACAGGAAGTTCGCAACCGTGCCGAATTCCATGTCGCCGATGGCCTTGCGTACCGACGCGCTGTCCCTGATGTCCGCTTGCAGCCAGGTCACCGAGTCCGGCAGCGAGCGCTGCCGGACGTTGTTCCCGCGGTTCAGCACGTAGACCGACAGGCCCGCGGCGACGGACCGCCGGACGCATGATGCGCTGATCGTGCCGGTGCCGCCGATGAACAGGACACTCAGGTCCGGCTGGGGTTTGGTCACCTTTTCCGCCTCACTGACTTCCGTCCGGTTCTCACGACGACTGCGACTTCATGGTCTTCTCCAGCGTGGCCGCCGCCTGCGCGGGCGTGGCCGAGCCCGCTCCCACCGTGGTCGAAGCCACGCCGACGGCCTGCTGGAGGGTCGCGCTGACCAGGGAAAGCCGCGGCTCGGCACTGGTGGCGGTGGAGGCGATCAGCTTCTGGAGATTGGGACGCCCGATCGCGTCGCTGACTAGCTTGACCGTCGTCCAGTCGGGCTGGATGCTCGTCACCGACGGGATGTCGTTCAGCAGGTTCGCCACCGTCTGCTGCGCCGGCCGCCGAGGTGGTCAGCCAGACCGCGAAGGTCGTGGCGGCCGCCTGGTGGCTGGACTTGCGGTTCACCGCGATGCCGTAGTCGGCGTCGCCGAACATGGTGGCCGGGTTCCCGGCGCCCGCCACATCGGGGAAGGGTATGGCGACCAGCGTGAACGGCTTGGGATCGCCGACCCCGGCCGCGGCGATCGCCGCGGGCATGCCCGCCTGCGTGGCGTACTGCATGTACCAGGTGCCCATCATGACCATCGCGTACTTACCCGACATGAAGTCGTTGCTCGCGTCCGGGTACTGCTGCACGCCGAGCGCGCCCGGTTCCATGATCCCGTCGGTGAACATCTGCTTCCAGATGGTCAGGGCCTTGACGATGGTCGGGTTGTCCCAGGACAGCTGGCCCTTGGACGCCTTGGTCCAGACGCCGGGCTGCACGCTGTCCGCGATCTCCTGCAGCGTGTCCTGATTGAACGCCACCTGCCCGGCGCCCTGCACGAAGCACCCGACGCCGTGCTGCTTGAACACCGAGCAGACGTGCGCCCAGCTGGCCAGGGTGGTCGGCGGGGTGAGCCCGTACTTGCGGAACAGATCCTGGTTGATCCACAGGTTGCCGGCGAAGGTCGAGCCGATTGGCAGCGCGGCCAGCTTGCCGCTGGGCGTGGTCAGGCCGGCCGGCCCGATCGGCGCGATCTTCGACTTCCAGCCGGGCCCCAGCGCCTTGGCGATGGCCGGCGCGATGTTGGTCGTGTCCGGAGCCAGCTCGGCGATGGATCCGATGCCGCCGCCGGGTGCGATGTCGAAGACGTCCGGCCCGACCGACGACGCGAGAGCCGGGCGCATGGCCGCGTCGTACCCGGCGATGGTGAGTTCCTTGAACGTCACGTGAATGCCGGGATAGGCCTTGTTGAAGGCCTTGATATAGGTCTGGGCGCCCTCGTTGGTGGGCGTCCAGCCCCACCAGGTGATGCTGCCCGACGTGGCGGAACCCGCACCCGCCGAGGAACTGCTCGTGCCGCACGCGGTCAGGGCCGCGGCGGCGGCCAGCACGGTCACGGCGACGGGCAGCAGCCGGCGCCGGCGGCGCGTGTCCGGTGATCTCATCATGTGCATGCCTCCGGGGACGCTCGTCACGCTGCCCGCGAGGTCGACAGGAGCGCACTGTTCGGCTGCGACCTTCCGAAAAACTCCGAAAATTAAGAACAGACATCGGAAATGCTTCCCTGGCCGCAAGTAGACCGCTGGCCTTGGCAGATGTCAAGCACGGGGCTGTAACCACTGCTCCGCCTGACAGGTAGGCGGCTCTGTATGCTGAGGTCAGCCTGACGTCAGGTGGGACAGAGGCTCGAAATTTTCGAGACGAACCGGAGGAAGCCCATGCCCCTCGTCCAGGTCGACCTGCCCCGGCCGCTCTACGCGGAGAAACGAGCCCAGATCAGCGACGAGATCCACCAGGCGTTCATCGACGCGCTGGAGATCCCGGCGGACGACAAGTTCCAGGTCTTCCGGCCCCGGGAAGATGACGAACTCGTGTTCGACCGCGGTTACGGGGGCGTGGACCGGCAGAACCTGGTCCTCATCCAGGTCCTCATGGTGCACCGGTACACGGTCGAGCTCAAGCGCGACCTGTACCGGCAGATCGTGACCCGGCTGGCCGCTATCGGCATCCGGCGCGAAGACATCCAGATCGCCGTGACCGAGAACCATTACGAGGACTGGTACGCGGGGCGCTTGCACGGCGAGTGACGGAAGAACCCCGGACCGGTGCCCCGTGCCCGCTACGCCCGCCCGCGCCCGATCCGCGCGGGCTCGGAGAAATTCAGAAAATTTCGGATATCAAATTGAAACTTGACCATCAATATGCGGTGGAGTTAGCGTGCGGATACGCCCCTATCAGGCAGTTCCTGACCGAAAAGTCGAAAAGCTGTAGACCGAGCACAGCAGCTCCGGCTAGGCAGCGAGCGGCGGTACCGATGCGATGCCGCGGCCCGGTGCGGCTGGCGCTCGCGTTCACGGTGCCAGCCCGCCGTGTCCGCGACGAGCGCACGTCCCTGGCGGCAGGCGGCCGCTCACATGACGGGAGAACGATGATGTCGAGGCACCCCAGAACACGGCACCGATTCCGCTGCGCCCTGGCCGCAGCGGTCACGGGCATCGTCACCGTCAGCCTCGCCGCCTGCGCCGGTGGCGGATCATCCGGCGGTGCCGCGGCGGGCAGTGGCGGCTCGGCCACCTCGGGCACGCTGAACTGGTGGGGCTGGAGCCCCAGCGCGGAGGCCGCGAAGGCGGACATCGCCGAGTTCAACAAGGTCTATCCGAACATCCACGTGAACTACAAGCTGCTTCCCGTCACCGGCGTGGCCGCCGCCATGCGGCCCGCGCTGGCCTCCGGCGCCCTCGGACCGGACGTCTTCAACGTCACCCCCGGTCCCGAGCTGACCAGCTGGGGCGGCTTCGCGCTCGACCTCAGCTCCGCGGCGGGCAAGGCGCTCGGGCCGGACTGGAAGTCCAGGCTCGCCGCGGGCGGCATCAACACGCTGACCACGAGCAGCGGGAAGTTCGCGGCGCTCTCGCTCGGGTCGATCTTCGCCGGCACCCTGTGGATCAACCAGGACCTGTTCAGCAAGTACCACGTGACCCCGCCGACGACGCTGGCCGGGTGGGTCAGCGACTGCAAGGCGTTCAAGGCGCACGGCGTCGGCTGCTTCGTGCAGGGCGTCGCCTCGCTCGGGTTCAGCCAGGACACGCTGCAGGAGATCGCGGACAGCGTCTCCCCCGGCACCTGGACCGAGGCCACCGAGGGCAAGACGAAGTGGACCAACCCCGTCTTCGTGCAGATGCTCACGATCTGGAAGTCTCTGTTCAGCAACGGGATCATGGAGCCCGGCGCGCTGGCCGTCCAGCAGTACCCGGACGCGAGCAACGATTTCCTCTCCGGCAAGTACGCCATGATCGAGATGGGCACCTGGTACACGCCGAACGCGACCAAGGCCGGGATGACGGACGCGCTGTCGGCGGCCGGAGTGAGCAGCCCGACGCCGTTTACCGCCATCCCGATCCCGTTCCCGGACGTGGGCGGCCCGGGCCACAAGGGCGGCTACTACTTCGGCGAGTCGGACTTCGGCCTCGCGGTCAACAGCAAGTCGAAGGTGAGGAACGCGGCCACCACGTTCGTCACCTGGATGACCACCAGCAAGGAAGGTCAGCAGCTGGTCGCCAACGAGCTCAATGACTTCCCCTCGCTCAAGGGGATCAACCCGGACTGGACGTCGATCGCGCTGGTCGACCAGGCCGCCCAGCTCCCGGTGCTCTCCAAGCTGATCGCGCAGACCGGCGCGGTGACCGAGCCGCGCGAGGCGCCGCTCAACGCCCAGATGCAGCAGGCGATCCAGGTGGCCGCCACCACGGTGGCGGCGGGCCAGGCTACCCCGGCCCAGGCCGCGGCGACCTTGCAAAGCTCGGCGGAGCAAGCCGGGGTGAAGTTCGGCTGACGCGGGAGCGGCATCGATGCAGCGCGGCGTCTACTTCGACGGCTGGTACCCCCGGCAGCACAACTACCATCCCAGCCTGCCGAGCTCGCCGGCTGCGCATGATCGACGACCTGGCCGACATGCGGGCCACTGTCCTGGTGTGGTCCGCGCTCGGCGGGGGGTCGATCGCGCTGCCTTACCTCGAGGAGGAGGCGTTCGGCGAGATCCCGGCGCGGTTCCGCCTTTACGGCTTCGTCAATGACGCGGAGTTCATCAGCGCGTGCGCCGCGCGCGGCATCGAGGTCCTCGGGATCGTCTTCGAGTGCCAGGGCTGGGAGTTCCCGGTCGAGTACGGTCCTGGCGGCGAGGTTCTCGCGCTCAACGAGCTGCGCGGGGCGGGCCGCCGGGACTGGGCCGGGCTGCGCGAGTTCACGCAGGACACCGGTCCGGGGAACTGGAAGCCGTTCGGGCACTATTTTCCCGCGGGCCTCAGGAACAGCCTCGGCGAACCGGTCACCGACCTGTGGGCGGAATGCGCCTCCCGCGACCTCGAAGGCAATCCGCTGCACGCCACCTGGGTCGAGGCACCCGATCGCGAGCACCAGGCGTACTGCATGGACCGCAACAACCCGGTCTGGCGCGAGTACCTGAGGGCGGTCATCCGGATCCAGATCGACGCCGGCGTGGCCGGGGTCCAGCTGGACGAGTCGGAAACGCCGATGGGGGCGATGCGCTACGGCGGCTGCTTCTGCCGGGACTGCATGGCGGGTTTCGGCGCCTACCTCCGCCGGATCGCGCCGGGCGGCGACGGGGAGCTGGCCGGGCTGGACCTGGATACCTTCGACTACCGGTCTTTCCTGCTCGAACACGGGTTCAAGGCCGGCGACCCGCCGCGGACCATGCCGCTCTACCACCACTTCTGCCAGTTCCTGGTCGAGGCGGTCACCGCCACCTACCGGGAGATGGCCGGCTACATCCGCACCTACGCCGCCGCGGCGGGCCGCGAGGTCAAGGTGGCGGGTAACTTCTTCAACTGCTCGCCTGAGTACGACGCCATGGTCGCGGTCAGCGACCTGCTTGTCACCGAGATGCGGGTGACCGGTTCCCGGCAGCCATGGTGGTTCCGCCACGCCGCCGGGTTCAGCCAGGGCAAGGACGTCCTGGTGGCGGAGAACCCGTACGGCGGTGTCATCCCGCAGCTGGTCAGCGACCTCAACCAGGGGAAGGGCTACGACCAGTTCCGGCTTTCGGTCTACGAGGGCGCGGCCATGGGGACGTGCATGACCTTGCCCTACGGGTCGTGGCTCGGGAGCGAGATCGAGGATTCCTACTGGGCGCCGAAGGTGCTCACCGACGAGGCCGGGCAGTTCCTGGAGTCCGTCGACGGCCTGCGGTCACGCGTCTCGGCCAACGAGATCGGGGTGCTGTACTCGGTCACGGCGAACCTGCGGGCGGAAATCGACAGCGGCAAGTGGGATGACCCGGGTCAGCCCGTCAGCCCGGCCGCCGGGGCCGTCCCGCCGACCGGGTACTGGGATGCCATCGAGCGTCTCAGCGGCAACTGCGTCCCCTTCAACTGCGTCGTCCTGCCCGATGAGCGATACAGGGACAACGACGTCACGGCTGCGTCCCTGGCCCGGTACCGCGCGGTCGTCGCCGCGGGCTGCCGGCACGTGTCCGAAGCGCAGCATGGCGCGGTGCGCGAATACCTGGACGGCGGAGGCGCCGCGGTCATCGCCGGCGACTACGCGCTCAACCTCCCCGAGGCGATCCGGCAGCAGGTCACCGCGCACGTGCGGGCCGCGCACGACGGAGCCGGACTCACTGACCAGCCAGCTGGACGACCGGCAGGTCCTCTGCGCGGGAGCGGGGACGCTAGCCGTCAACCTGGATGCGATCAGCGCGTCGGAGTCGGCGCTCCACATCGTCAACTACGCCTTCAGCCGGGACGAGGACGCCTGCACCCCCCGTTCGTTCCTGGACATCGCGGTGCGCACGCCCCACTCCGTCGGTACCGCCACGGTCTACGCGCCGGGCCGTCCGCCGGAGCCGGTCGCGGTCACCCGCGACGGATCGCGCACGCGCCTGGTCATCCCGCGGCTGGACGTCTACGCCGTTGTCCGGCTGGCGGCGTAGCGCAATGGCAGCTGGGATCCGGATTTACGCCCTGGTAGCGAGCACGAGCCGGAGGAAACCGGATTGAAGATCATGGTGACCGGCGGGACGAGCTTCATCGGGTGCCACGTGGTCAAGCGGCTGTCCGGCGAGGGACACCAGGTAACCATCCTGGCCCGCGACCCGGCCAAGGTGCCCGGGCTGCGATCGCTCGCGTCCGTCGAGCTGGTACCCGGGACGCTCACCTCGGCGGCGGCCATCAAGAAGGCATTGCGCGGCCAGGACGCGTGCATCCACATCGCGCTCGGCTGGGGCGACGACGCGGCCGGCATGGCGGAAGCCGATACGCTGCCCGCCATCCGCATTTTCCAGGCCGCGGCCGACCTCGGTGTCCGTCACCTCGTCTACACCTCCTCGGTGGCGGTCTTCGACAGCGAGCCCGGCTGGTACGCCGACAGCGACCCGCCCCGGCCGGCCCGGTTCTACGGCGCCACCAAGGCGGCTACCGAGGTGTACCTGCTCGCCCTGGCGGCGGAACGCTCGCTGCGCGCCAATGCGATCCGGCCCGGCTACACCTTCGGGGATCCCGCCGTCCCGGGGGCGCCCATCCAGAGCATGCCCGAACTGCCGGAGATCGCCCGCAAGGCGGCGCACGGCGAGCCCATCACGGTCACCAGGAACGCCGGCCTGCAGTTCATCTGGGCCGAGGACCTGGCCCGGGTCTACTCGGCGGTACTCGGCTCGGCGGTCGACCGGGCGATGTTCACCGCGCTGAGCCCCGACTTCATCACCTGGGAGCAGATCGCGCGGTGGGCAGTGGAGCTCTGCGGCTCCGCCAGCGAGATCACCGTCGCGGACCCGGGCGCCACCGCGGGCCGGATCCGCTACGACGTCTCGGCTATCGGCCGGGAATTCGATCTCAGGTTCAACGCCGCCGGGCCGCTCAAGGCGCACCTCGGCTACCTGCTCCGGACCTTGGGCCGCGAGGTACCGGTGCCGTAAGTGGCCTTCGCCGGCCGTTGCCTGGCCCGGGGTCAGGCCAGACCGCGGCGCAGGGCCTCGTAGCGGCGCGTCCAGATCCGCTCGGCGAGCGGGGACTGCGGCGCGAACACCTCGGCCGCGTGGTACGCCCCCGGGTTGACGTGCAGCTCGGTCGGGACGCCGGCCTGCATGAGGCGCTGGGCGAAGGCGATGTCCTCGTCCCGGAACAGGTCCACGGTACCGACGTCGATGAACGTCGGCGGCAGGCCGGACAGGTCCTCGCAGCGGGACGGGGCGGCGTACTGGTCGGGCTTGCCGTCGCCCAGGTACCACTTCCAGGCCTCGATGTTGCCGTCCCGGTCCCACAGCCCGATGTCGGTGATCTCGTGGCAGGACGGGGTCTCGTTCCGGTCGTCGATCATCGGGTAGATCGGCATCTGGAAGCGGATCGGCGGGCCGCCGCGGTCGCGGGCGAGCAGCACGGTGGCGATGGTGAGGCCGCCGCCCGCGCTGCCGCCGTAGACGGCCAGCCGGTCCGGGTCGAAGCCGAGCTCGGCGGCGTGGGCGGCCATCCAGACCAGGCCGGCGTAGCAGTCCTCGACCGGCGCCGGGTGAGGGTTCTCGGGGGCCAGGCGGTACTCGACGGAGACGACCACCGCGCCGACGTGCTCGCAGATGGCACTCGCGACCGGGTCCTCGCCCTCGACGTTTCCTAGGATCATCCCGCCGCCGTGGATGAAGTAGATCCCGGGCAGCGTCCCGGTGGCGTCCACCGGCCGGTAGATCCGGACCCTGATGTCCGGCGCGCCCTCGGGCCCGGGACCGTCCGGTCCTCGGAGGTGACGTTGGGGTTGGGCGGTACCTCCAGGGCGGCGAGCAGCTGCGACACGACGGCCCGGCGCTGGACGATGTCGGGGATCGTGTTGAAGCCGCCGGGGATCGCCTGCTGCAGCAGGTCCAGGGGTTCGCGGACATCCGGGTCAATGAGATCACGACGGGACATGAACCCTCCTGGCTGAGGACCGGTGCGGAATGCGCCGTTGGTACTGATCAGTCCACAGCAAGGGGGCCGGGCAGGTCAATGGGCGCCTCAGCCGGTGCGGCCGTAGAACAGTTCCTGGGTGAGCGGCTTCAGCTTCATCCCCGGGCGCTCGCCGTAGGTGAGCACCGAGTTGATCCGCGGCCGCGGGCCGCTGACCGGGGTGACCCGGTGCAGGGCGTGCTGGCCGCGGAATACCGCGAGCGTGCCCGGGCTGGTGGGCAGCCGGACGACGCTGCCGGGGTCGCCCAGCAGGACCTTCTGCACGCCCGGGTAGTTCTGGTCGTGCTCGTCGCGCAGGCCGGGGCAGTAGTCGAAGTGCCCGCCCGCCTCGGCTTCGGTGTACATCATGGTGACCGAGAACTCGCTGTTGTCGAAGTGCCAGCCGAGCTCGTCGCCGTCCTCGAAGACCGCGATCTGCAGGGCGTCCATCGGGTCGGCGCTGCGGTAGAGCACCGGCTTGCCCAGCACCGCGGCGATGAACGCGGTCAGGTCGTCCGACTCGTACAGCCGCCGGACCGGCGCGGACGCCGGGATCAGGTCGTACGCGATGCCCTTCTTCGCCGAGTGCTGCAAGAGCGCCCGGGGGTGATCGGCGCCGGCCGCGTCGTCCGGGGTCTCGAAGTAGACGGTGTGGGACTGGTTGCTGGCCCACGCGCGGTCCGCCAGGCGGCCGGACTCGGCGATCATCTCGCTGACGGCGGCCGGGGTGAGGAATCCTTCGAGCTGCGCGACGCCGCGGTCGCGAAGCTGGTCCCTGCTGGCCTGCACCAGGGCCCGGTATTCGGCGCGGCCGGGCTCATTGATCGGGTAACGCCGCAGGTCGACGACGTCCTCGTACGTGCTTGTGATCGTCATGATTACGAGCATCGCAGTGAATTATCCATTAGGCCAATTCCACTTACTGGTGACTTTCATTAGCGTTGCTTATGCTTGGCAGATGCGGGATCGCTGGAGCGGGCTGGAGCTGCGCTACCTGGTCACGCTGGCCGAGGTGGGGCGCCAGGCGTCCTTCAGCAAGGCCGCGGACGCCCTCGGCTATACCCAGTCGGCGGTCAGCCAGCAGATCTCCCGCCTCGAGCACGTCGCCGGGACCCGGCTGGTGGAGCGGCCCGGCGGCCCCAGGCCGGTCTCCCTCACCCCGGCCGGACGGGTGCTGGCCGGGCACGCCGAGGCCATCGCGGCCCGGCTGGCCAGTGCCGCGGCCGACCTCGACGCGCTGGCCGGCGGCACGGCCGGGCTGCTGCGGGTCGGCTGCTACCAGAGCGTCGGGTCACGGCTGCTGCCGCCGGTCATGCGCGAGTTCGCCGCCGCCTGGCCGCAGGTCGAGGTCAGGCTTAGCGAGGCCCAGGACGACGGCGAGCTGCTGGCCGACCTCGAAGGGGGCGAGCTCGACCTGACCTTCGTGGTCTTCCCGCTGACGCCCGGCCCGTTCGAGGCCCTGGAACTGCTCGAGGATCCCTACGTGCTGGCCGTGCCGGTCGATTCCGAGCTGGACCGCCGGCCCTCGCCGGTGTCCCCGCGGCACCTGGACGGGGTACCGCTGATCACGTACGCGCAGATGCGGGAGGTGCACTCCATCGAGAACCGGCTCGGCCGGCCGCGGCTGCGGGACCAGATCGTCTTCCGGTCGCACGACAACGCCACCATCCTGGGCCTGGCCGCCGCGGGCGTCGGCGCCGCCATCGTGTCCTGGCTGTCGGCCGACCCGTACCGCCCCGGCCTGTGCTTCAAGCGCCTGGCCAAGGTCAGCCCGCGCATCGTCGGCATCGCCTGGCACCGGGACCGGTACCGCATCCCGGCCGCCGACGCCTTCATCAGGCTCACCCAGCGGGCCGCCGAACGCGAGCAGCAGGCCGCGCGGCTTCTCGGACCAGCAGTCCCCGGCCGCCGGGAATCCAGCCGCCCGGTTTCCGGGTTGAGCAACACGATGAGCGAGGAACTTGAGCTGGTCGGCTGGCGGCGGGCGGTGGCCGGGCTCTACGCGGCCGTGCGCGCCGAGGATGATCCGCGGCACGGGCACGAGCTGTGGCGGCGGGGCCGGGACGAGCTGTTCCGGTCGCATCCGCAGAGCCCGCTGCCGCCCGGCGACCCGATGCGCGCCACCGGCGTGCCGTACTGGCCCTACGATCCTGAGCTGCGCTTCGAGCTGCCGCTGCTCCCGGCCGCAGGAGCTCACGCTGAACGTGCCGACCAGCGAGGGCGTGACCGCGATGGACCGGGTCGGCCGCCTGCAGCTGCCGCCGCCGCTGGACGCGGTCATCGACGTGTGGTGGCTGCGCCAGTACGGGGGCGGCCTGCTGCTGCCGCTGCGCGACGGCACCGCCGGCCAGACCAGCTACGGCGGCGGCCGGTACGCGCTGGACACCGCCAAGAGCGCCGACCTCGGCGGCCGGGACGGGCACCTGGTCGTCGACCTGAACTTCCTCTACCACCCGTCCTGCCGGTATAACGACGCGTGGCAGTGCCCGCTGGCCCCGCCGGGGAACACGATCAGCGCGCCGGTCAACGGCGGCGAGCGGCTCAGATGGTGAAGCACCGCGCGGAGCTGATCCTCGAGGATCCCCGGTGCCGCGGCGCGGCGGTGACGCCATGCCCCGGGCCTGGCCAGTTGTGCTCGCGGCACCCGGCGCAAGGATAATGGTGCAGGTCCGCTTGGCCGCAGGAGGTGATGGCTCGTCATGTCCAGCCCCCAGGTCTTCACGTCCAGGCTCAGAGGCCGTCCGCTGCTGGACAGCGACGGCCTGACCATCGGCCGGGTCCGGGACGTCGTCATCCTGCCCGCCTCCGGGCACGAGCCGCCGCGCGCGCTGGGGCTGGTCGTGACGCTGCAGCGGCGCCGCATCTTCGTCAACCTCAACGGGATCGCGGAGATATCCATCGACGGCGCGCACCTCAGCGGCGGCAACGTCGACCTGGACCGGTTCACCCGGCGGGCCGGGGAGATGCTGGCGTCGGAGCTGTACGGCAAGCAGACCGAGGGCGGGACCGTCGCCGACGTCGCCATCGTCCCCGGCGAGCAGCGCCGGATCGGCTGGGAGGTCAGCGCGCTGGCCGTCGCGCACGGCCGCGGCCTGCGCCACCGGCGCACGACGGTCGTGCCGTGGGACAAGCACCCGGAGCTGTTCCGGGGCGGACCGCAGGCCGACCAGCTGGCCAGCCTGCGCGAACTGCAGCCGGCCGACCTCGCCGCCGCCGTCGAGGGCATGTCACCCAGCCGCCGCAGCCAGCTCGCCGCCGCCCTGGACGACGAGGAACTGGCCGACCTGCTCGAGGAGATGCCCGAGCAGGACCAGATCCGGCTGCTGGACGGCCTTGAGCTCGAGCGCAGCGCCAACGTGGTCGAGGAGATGCAGCCCGACGACGCCGCGGACCTGCTCGCGGAGATGCCGGCCGAGCAGCGGGAGCGGCTGCTGACCGCGATGGAGGCGCTCCCGGCCGCGGAACTGCGGCGGCTGCTGCTCTACGACGCCACCACGGCGGGCGGCCTGATGACCTCCCAGCCCCTGATCGTGACCCCGGACGTATCGGTCGCCGAGGTGCTGGCCCGGATCAGGGACCCGGAGATGCCGGTCACCTCGGCCGTGCAGGTCTACGTGTGCGAGCCGCCCATCATCACCCCGACCGGCCGTTTCCTGGGCATCGTCGGCTTCCAGCGGCTGCTGCGCCGGGCGCCCGCCACCAAGGTCGGCGACTGCGTCCAGTCGAGCGTCTTTGTCCGGCCCGACCTGAAGGAGCACGAGCTCGCGGCCCGGCTGGCCGCCTACAACCTGGTCAGCGTAGCCGTGTGCGACGATGACGGCCGCCTGCTCGGGGCGGTTACCGTGGACGACGTACTGGACCACCTGCTGCCGCCGGGCTGGCGGAGGACGGGAGGCTGAGATGGCACGTTTGTCCGCCCGGCTCAATGAGCGGGCCGACCTGTCCGTGCCGCGCGGCGCCACCCCGCGGATGGGCGCCCGGTATGACGCGGACGCGTTCGGCCGTTTCTCCGAGGCGATCGCGCGGTTCCTGGGGACGGGGCGTTTCCTGGTCGGCCAGACGGTCCTGGTCATCGGCTGGATCGTGCTCAACACCATCGGCCTGATCAAGCACTGGGACCCGTACCCGTTCATCCTGCTCAACCTGGCCTTCTCGACCCAGGCGGCCTATGCCGCGCCGCTGATCCTGCTGGCCCAGAACCGTCAGGACGACCGGGACCGGGCCAACATCGAGCGCGACCGCGAGGTGGCGGCCCGGACCCAGGCCGACACCGAGTTCCTCGCCCGCGAGCTCGCCTCCGTCCGGCTGGCGCTGGAGAAGATGGTGACCACGCAGGACCTCGAGGACTCGCTGGAGCGGATGGCCAAGCTGATCACCGACCAGCTCGGGGAGAACCCGGGCTCCGCGGAGGAGACGGCGGGGCTGCCGGGTTCAGGGCCGTCCGGCGACGGGCTGGTGGCGGGCGATGCGCTCGGCCCGCAGCGCTGAACGGCGGACCTTGCCCGCGTCGTCGCGCAGCGGGGTGGTCGCGCGCTCGATCACGCGGGGCAGCTTGTACGGGGCCAGCCGCTGGCGCAGGTGAGCCAGCAGGTCCTCGTCCGTAGCGGGCTGGGAGAGCTCGACGATGGCGTAGGGCTTATTGCCCAGGTCCTCGTCGGGCAGGCCGAACACGCAGCAGGACCGGACGGCCGGGTGCTCGTCCAGGGCGGCCTCGATCTCCGCCGGGTACACATTGGCCCCGCCGACCAGGATCATGTCCGCGAGGCGGTCGGTGATGTAGACGTAGCCGTCGGCGTCGACCTTGCCGATGTCGCCGAGGGACTCCCAGCCGTCGGCGGCGCTGCGCGCGGTAGCGCCGACGTAGCGGTACGGGGAAGGGGCCTGCGCGCCCCGGCGCATCCAGAGCTCGCCTTCCTCGCCGACCGGGACGGGCCGCCCGTCGGGGTCGCGTATCTCGATCTCGCCGAGGACCGTCCGGCCGACCGACCCGGGGTGCGCGAGCCATTCGGTCCCGCTGATCAGCGTCACGGCCTGCAGTTCGGTACCGCCATAGAGCTCGACGACCTTCTCCGGGCCGAGCCAGTCGATCCAGGCCTGCTTGAGCCAGGCCGGGCACGGTGCGGCCAGGTGGAACGCCACCTGGAGGGAGGACACGTCGGCGGCCAGCCGGGTCTCCTCGGGCAGCCGCCAGATCCGGAGCATCATGGTCGGCACCAGGAGCACGTAGGTCACCCGGTGCCGCTCGACCAGGCGCAGTGTCTCGGCCGGGTCGAACCGGGGCATCAGCACGACGTGGTTGCCGGTCAGCATGCCGACCGTGGCCACGGTGAACGGGCCGTTGTGGGCGAGCGGCCCGGTCATCAGGACGCAGCCTTCAGCCGGCATGCAGATCAGCGGGGCGGCCGTGCCGACGTTCTCGAACACGGCCGGCTGGCTGGCCGCGATCAGCTTCGGCCGGCCGGTGCTCCCGCCGCTGGTCATCAGCTTCCATTCCGGTGCGACGCCCGGCGTGAACTCCCCGCCGGGAAGCTGCGCGGGCACGGCCTCCAGGGCCGGCCGCGATCCGCTCTCCGCCGGCGGCACCCCGACGACCAGGGCCGGGTCGGCCAGGTCGACGATGGCGGCGCGCTCCAGCGGCGGGAGCCGGTCGGAGATCGGGTTCGGCACCGCCCCCAGGGCCCACGTCGCGAACATGGCCAGCACGAAGCCGACCGAGTTCGGCAGGCCGATGGTGACGGTCGAGCCCTGCGTCACGCCGCGCTCGGCGAACAGCGCGGCCAGCCCTTCGACCCGCTGGACGAGCTCGGCCCGGGTCAGCGTCTCGTCCCGGTAGGTCAGCGCCGGGCGCCCCGGATCGGCGGCGGCGAGCTGACGCAGCACGGTAAGGAAAGTAGTCCCCTGCTCCACGTACCGAACGTACACCGGCCCCGGCCAGGACGCCCAGATACCATCCGTGGGTGGTGCGCCTGGGCACCCCGACGGCTGAGAACTGGGAGCTGTGAGCGCTGACCGCCGCCTGCGCTCCATCCGTGCCATGACGGAAAACACGGACGTCATCCGGATTCCATTGCATACGCATATAACGTCACCGTTTTGTCGGTGAGCCGGCCCTGGTCCGGGGACCGGGGCCATCATTCTCCGGCAGCCCGGAATATATTGCGGGTAAACTGGCCGACTTGACGGAAAGTGGTTTTACCGTCCTCAACTTGTGGCCGGTTCCCCGGACAGCGGACCAGTCGCGGCGGCTCGCCGAGCAGGTACCACCCCGCCTGCGGAAATAGCCAATTTTGCCGGCACTCTGGTTCGGCTGCGCCGGGTAGACATGACCCGGCTCTCGGACCTAGGATTCTGGACATGGCTAGTACAGAGACCATAAACGCCTTAGCGGCTGGCGTAACCACGTGGAACAGACATCGAGCTGAATCCGGCGGCATGCTCGACCTCAGGTTCGTAACGTTCAAGAACGCCGCCGTTCCCGGCCTGGATCTGCACGAGGTCGACCTGGACGGGGCATCATTCATTAATTGCGATCTAAGCCGCAGTTCATTTTCGCGCAGTTTGATAAATGGCGTCCGCTTCATTGATGTCTTGCTTACCGACTCTGATTTCAGTCATGCCGATCTCAAGGGCACGGATATCGATCATTCCTGCTTGTGCAACGCCAACTTTTCCGGGGTGCTGGCATATGATCTCCGGATACGGCGCTCGACAGCACGGAACATCAAGTTCACCAACGCTAACCTGGGCCAGGAACTGCATTTTTTTAACTGCGACATGACCGGCGCTGACCTTTCCGGCCTGCACGTTGAGGACGGCCTCGCGAAGCGACTGGTCATCGAGCCGGAGCAGATCGCCGCACTGGCGGCGAGTGGGCTAACCGACATAGCGCTGCCGAATCTTCCGCTATCCGGTGAACGTCTGGCCTGCGACACTTTCTCGATCGACGTCAGCGACGATGAATACGGCCAGATCGTGACCCGCCAGGGCGTGTTCTGGATCGGCGAGGGCCGGTACGACGTCTTCGTCAGCTACGTCAGCCGCTACCGTGATGAGGTCGTCGCGCCCTTGGTGGAAGCGCTAGCCGCGGGCGGGTTGCGGGTGTGGTACGACGACGAGCGCATGCGCCTTCGTGACGACAGCATCACGTCGGCCATCGACTTCGGAATTGCCAGCTCGTCGCTGGGTGTCATCCTCGTGACATCCGATTTCTTCAACAGGAGATGGACCGAATACGAGCTCAGCCTGCTGTCACGCCGGGCCATCGTCCTTTTGCTGTACGGGGTTGAGGTCGATGACCTCAATCGACTGCGTCCCGGTCTCAGCCAAGACCGGCCCGTCCTGACCTGGGACGAGGGGCTCGAGCGCCTCGCTGCCAAGATTCACGCGGCAGTACGCCAGGAACCTCGCGGGAATTCCCCGCCTTCCCCGGCGACCTGACCCGTCCGCGAGATCGGCCGGAGACGACGTAGTAGACGTATGGAGTGCGTTTGCCAACCACTACTGGCCCGCCCTGTACTTCGCCGACGGGCAGGGACGCATCCGGCACCACCGCTTCGGCGAAGGCGACTACCAGCAGTCCGAAATGGTCATCCAGCTACTGGCCGAGGCGGGCACGACCGAGCATGAGCGCACCGAGAACTTCGCATCCCCTGCGGTGTCGTGCCCGGCAGCCGCCACACCTATCGGATCCCAGCGGACCTGAGGTTGAACCACCGGGCGCTGGCCGGGGACTGGACCGGGTTCGGAACAGGCGGCCACGCTGAATGAGGCCGACGGGAAGATCGCGTACCGCTTTCATGCTCGCGATGTTCACCTGGTCATGGGACCGGCGGCACAGGACACACCGGTGCGGTTCCGCGTGCTCATCGACGGGCAGCCGCCAGGCGTGTCCCACGGTGCCGATATCGACAGTCAAGGCCTGGGATGCTCGCCGGACAGAGGCTGCATCAGCTCATCCGGCAGCCCGGCTCCGTTAAGGATCGCACCTTCGAGATCGCGTTCCTCGATCCGGGCGCCCAGGCCTACGCCTTCACCTTCGGCTAGATCCGGCGGTGCCGCCCCGGACCGGGGGTCCGGTGGCCCGCGGGTACCGGACCCGATGCGGGCGATGCTGGTTATAGTGCGCGGCGGGACGCGTTTTTGACGCGCAGCGGCCCGCACCGTACCCAGCTTCTTCAACCGAGGAGGTCTTTCGTGGCGAGACCGACGGCGATGGACGAGTATTTCGTTCACCAGATCCCCGAGCTCCTGCCGAGCGTCGCCGTGCACCACCATCACTGGCGTGAAAGCTACTTCTACGAGCTTCACGATCCGTCGGGTGACGGCGACGCCATCTTCTTCACGATGGCTCATTACCCGGCCCAGGAGCGCATGGACTCGCTGCAGATGGGGCGCGTCGCAGGCCGGCCGATGCTCGGCGTGAAAGGCCGGCCGTACGACGGCGACCCCCATACGACCGTGGTTCCCGGCGCTCGCATCGACGTCGTGACCCCGATGCGGGAAGTGCGGCTCTGGGCCGAGCCAGCCGAGGGGGGCATCGGCCTGGACCTGACGTGGCGGGCCCGGACCCAGCCCTACGGGCTGCGCCGGGGCACCATGCGCGCCGGTGACGAACTGGTGTGGGATCAGTCTCACATCTTCCAGTCCGGCTCCTACACCGGCAGCTACACGGTCGACGGCACGGGCTACGAGGTCGACGGCTGGATCGGCCAGCGCGATCACTCATGGGGCGTCCGGGACCACGGACGCTGCCCGCTGTGGATGTGGTGGCAGATCCAGCTTGACGACGGGTTCCTCGGCGTCTGGCACTGGGAGCTCCCGAACGGCGCGATCGTGTACCGCGACGGATGCTGGGCCGACGCCGACATGTCCGAGCCGGTTCCGGTCACCGACTTCCGCTACGACGCCTCCTGGACCGGAAGCGATCACCAGCCAGCTCCCTACGGTGAGCACGGCGACGATGTCGCCGGCCTCATCGCTTCGGCCACGTTCACCCTGGCCGACCGGCGCGTCATCGAGGTCGACGCGCAGGGCACCTTCGCCCGCCCCTACGAGCCGTTCCATCGCGGGGGGCTCAACCTGATGCGGGTGAGTACGGGCGACGGGCGGCAGGGCACCGCCATCTACGAGATCACCGGCGCCCGTCACCACCATTTCTTCCCCGATACGGCGATCGAGGGGACACTGCCATCATGACCGCGATGTCATCGAGGCCACCTCTTATCGCCGACCCGGACCTCGTGACGCCTGAGTGGCTCACCCGCGTGCTACGGCATGCGGGCGCCATCGACGCGACCACGGAGGTCGCCTCGTTCGAGGCGTCGTCGATCGGCACCGGCCAGGTCGGAGCCAACGTGCGGTACGCGCTCAGCTACGGCCACACTGCGCCGCAGGCTCCGGCGACCGTCGTGTGCAAGTTCTCGTCGCGCGACGAGGCGAGCGCGGCAGCAGGCGTGGCGACACTCACCTACGAGACCGAGGTCGCCTTCTACCGGGACCTGGCGCACACCGTCGACATCAGCCGCCCGCAGTGCCACTTCGCCGAGCTCCGGCCCGGCACCGCCGACGTCGTGCTGGTCATGGAAGACATAGCGCCGGCCGAGCAGGGTGACCAGATCGCCGGCTGCACCGTCCAGCAGGCCAGTCTCGCCGTCGAGGAGGCGGCCCGGCTGCACGGGCCCCGCTGGGGCGACCCGACGTTGCACGAGCTCGCCTGGCTCGATCGCGGCGGCACCATGGAGAGCATCGCCGCGATGCTCGGCACCCTCTGGGAGGCGTTCGCCGAGCGCTACCGTGCCATGCTCGACCCGGTCACGCTCGAGGCCGGCCCGCAGGTCGCCGCACTCGCGCCCGCGCTGCTCGCGAACAGGTCGCCGCTGCGCACGCCGGTGCACAGCGACTACCGGCTCGACAACATGCTGTTCGCCACCAACGGCGCCAGCCGTCCGCTGACCGTCGTCGACTGGCAGACCGTGCAGCTGGGCGTCGGTCCCAGCGACGTCGCCTACTTCCTCGGCAGCGCGTTCGGGCCCGAGCGCCGCCGCTCGTGTGAGCGCGACCTCCTCGTCCGCTACCACCGGGCGCTGGTCGAGGACTACGGCGTCGACAACTACCCGTTCGACCACTGCTGGCGCGACTACGTGCGATCGAGCTACGGCAGCCTGCTCATGGCGGTCTTCGCGTCCATGATGGTCGGGCGCACCGATCGCGGCGACGCCATGTTCATGGCGATGGCTAACCGCTCCGCGCAGATGGCAGCCGACCTCGACGCACCAGCAGTCATCAAGGGGGCATGAACAGCTCGTCGCTACGCCGTCGTGGTGTTCCTGCCTCAGCAGAGGTTGGGGTGTATCAAGGATGCGGCAGCACGTCTCCGACTCAGTGGCTATTGATCCTGGAGGAATTCATCATGACGGCAGTTACGCAGACAGACCCGGACTTCGCGTTCGCGGGGCTCGCCACTCCTGAGGTAGAGCCGACGGAGCGTATCGAGGCGCTCGCGGCCGGACCCGATCCGCTCGGGGCCCTGGCAGGTCTGCTGGGCACGTGGAAGGGCCATGGCTTCAACGCCATCTGGAGGCCGCACCACCCGGCCGACCAGCAGGACCGCTTTCTCGAGCTGAACATGACTAACGAGACGCTGGTGTTCACCCGGATCAACGGGCCGATCCCCAACCGCGGGCTGGCGATGGCGGACATCAACATGTTCGGCCTGACCTACATGCAGCAGATCAGCGAGGCGAGCACCGGCGCGGGCCTGCACATCGAGCCGGGCATCTGGGCCTCGGTACCCCAGACGACCGATCCCCAGGAACCGGCCTCGGTGGTCCGGATGGCGTCGATCCCGCACGGCACGACCATCCTGGCCCAGGGGGGCGCCCCCCAGGTGATCTCGGGAGGTCCGCAGACCATCCCGAACAACAACATCCTGCCGTTCTTCGTCGGCAGCCCGGCGCCCGCGAACGGTGACTTCAACACGGTGGCGCAGACGTTCAGCGAGCTGAACCTGTCCCAGGCGACCCAGTTCCGCTTCGTGGCGCCCGGGGTGACGCAGGACATCGTCAAGAACCCCAACAGCGTGCTGCAGGCCGCGCTCAAGGCCTCGCTGCAGGGCACCACCATGAAGAGCCGGACATTCCTGCACGTGGCGACCGATCACAGCTCCATCAACGCCGGCGGCGGCACCGCCAACACGGCGTTCCTGTCCACCAGCGGCAACCCGCCCGGCGGCAACGCCAAGGCTACGACGGTCCAGGCGACGTTCTGGATCGAGACGATCGCCGGCACCGGCGGCCAGCCGGACAAGCACCAGCTGCAGTACACCCAGCTGGTGATGCTCGACTTCAACGGCATCCACTGGCCGCACGTCACCGTCGGCACGCTGGTCAAGCAGTAGGCCGCCGGCTCCCACTGCCTCACCCGAGCCGGGCTGATTGCCCGCGAGCACCACCTGAGCCAGGTAAACGATGGGCTACCTGGGTTTCCTGACGGCCGAGCGCGCCGCCGTGGAGTTCTTGTCCTGGTTGGCGCGCGCCCAGGCGGCGAAGGCCTGAATTCCGTCGATGACCGCCGCGAAGCGCGGGGAGCGGAAAAGATCGAAGGCGAGGATGCCAGCGTTCCTCCGGCTTCGAGGTCACCGTAGTAGCCGTACAGGCAGACGGCTGCGGTTACCGTGGTGTCCGCGTCCTCGAACGCGGGCTGGAACGCCGGGTTATTAGGCGTGCGGGCGGCCATCGATGCCAGGTGGGCGCCCGCCGAGCTTCCGGCCACGATCAGTGTGGAGGGGTCAGCTCCGTACTCGGCGGCGTGTGAGCGTACCCAGCTGATCACCTGCTTGGCGTCGATCAGCGCGTTAGGAAACCGTCCGGCCTGACCGAGTCGGTAGGTGGCGCTGACGCATACCCAGCCCTGGCGGGCGAGCCTGTACAGCAGGGCCCGCGCCTCCCGGCTCTTGCCGCCGATCTGGAAGTGGCCGCCGTGAAAGTGGACGAACACCGGCCCGGCGCCTGCGGCCTGCCCGCGGCGGCGGTAGACGTCGAGCCGGTTGCGCCGGCCTGCCTCGCCGTAGCTGACGTTCCCGATCCGCTGCACGCCCAGCGGCCGCAGCGGCAGGGGCGCGAGCAAAGCACCGCCCAGGCGAGGCCAGCGTGAGCCGCTGGCGATCCCGGTCAGCGATCGCCAGCCGCGGCCGAAGCCCTCGTCGAGCGACCGTTCGACCACTGATGCAGTCATGAGCCCGCGCCGGGTGACCTCGATCAGCCCGGCCGCCGTCAGCGCGGCCAGCCCGAGCACCATCAGGCCGCTCGCCGAGGACAGGCCGCCGGCGACCATCGCGAGTGCCGTGCCGGCGAGCAGGGCTATCAACGCGAGGCCGGGCAGCTCGTTGACCGGGTGGCTCACGAAGAAGACCGCGACAGCGAGCGCTCGTGGCCGACGTGGCGGCCACAGCACGAGGCCGGTGTACAGGCCGATGACCGCCACCAGTTCCAGGTATCCGCCGGGCATCGTTCAGGCCTCCTCAGGCGCCCTGGGCGACCGGCCGCCCGCGAGAGCAGGAATGAGAATCGTCACGGCGATGGCGGTGGCGGCCAGGAGAGGATCAGCACGGCGATGGGACACAGCCAGTGGTGCAGCCGCACGTCGAGGGCGGCGAAGCGCCTGGCGACCAGCCAGGAGACCAGGGTCGTGGCGGTAGCGGCCGCCACCGCTAGCGTCCCCGTCCGGGCAGAGGGCGCACGCCGGGATAGACGGGCCACTGGCGTGGAGATGATGTGAGACATGGGAACCCCCGTAGTGAATAGCGTAACGGTGCTCATATAGGACGCTAGGGGCGGGCGGACCCCTGGTAAGGTCCAATTCCACGGCTTTAGAGTGATCCGGTTTGAGCCGGAGACTGCGAGGGATACCTGACCAGCCGCACCGGGGCCGCCAGCCCGCCAGCGGGCGATCCGCCGGTCAGCGCGAGCCGCGGGTCCGGGAGCCGCAGCGCGCCACGGGCGGCGAGGCCTCAGAAGCTAATCTCCTGACCACGGTGGCGCTGATCGTCTCGCTGGTGACCTCGTTCATCTCGTTCTTCGTCGGCCAGGCGGCGATGTCCGGCTCGGGCGTCAGCGCGTCGCTGTTCCACTCGGTCACGATCCCGGCGAACGCCTTGGTGAAGTCGCCGGTGCACGCGCCCGCCCCGTTCGGTAGGAAGATCTTTTGTACCGAACGGGTGGGCCGTACGCCCCGGTAGCTGCGTAGCGCACCGCATCACCGGCGGACCGCGACCTCAGCGCCATGAAGCTCCGGTAACCGGGCTCGATTTCAGACGCTCCACAGTGCCTCCGTCGGGGACATGCGTGCGGCGCGGATGGCCGGCAGCAGCCCCGCGAAGGCGCCGATGACGACGGCAGCGCCCAGGCCGCCCGCCCAGGCGCCGGGCGGGATGACGACGGCCTCACCGTGGGCGCGGGCGTACAGCGCGGTGGCGGCCGCGCCGGCCAGGACGCCGACCGCGCCGCCGCCCAGCGACAGCATGACCGCCTCGGCCAGGAACTGGATCCGGATCTGCCCTCTGGTGGCGCCGAGCGCCCGGCGTAGCCCGATCTCCTGACGGCGTTCCAGCACCGAGATGACCATGATGTTGGCCACCCCGATCGCGCCGACCAGGAGTGCCACCGCGCCGAGGCCGAGGAACAGGGTATCGAGCGCGCCCTTGGCGTCGGCGGCGGCGGTCAGCGCGGCTGACGGCTGGGAGACGGCGACCTGGTTCGGGTTTTCCGGGTTGGCCTGCGCGGCGAGCAACCTGTCGACGCGGGCGGTAACGGCGGGGTCGTCGCCGGTGCGCACGTAGAGCTGCGACGGATGCCCGTCGAAGCCGAGGTACCGCTGCGCGGCGGGGAAGCCTACCAAGACCGCCGAGCCGAGTTCCGGCGCGTAGGTGTCCGGGTTGAGGATCCCGGCCACCGAGAACCACTGCCCCCCGGACGACTGACGGCTCAGCCAGATCCGGGTGCCGGGACGCACCCGGTCGAAGCCGAGGAGCCGGGCCGTGACGGCACCGAGCACCGCGACGGGCTCGCGGGCGGTCGCGGCGTTCAGGTAACTGCCCTGGGCCACCGAGGTGCCCGCCGCCGCGGGCAGGTCCAGGGTGGCTGCCTGCACGCTGAGGCCGCTGGTCTCGATGGCCGGGATCAGCGGTGACTTGTAGACGTTCACGCCGCTGACGTTCCCGGTGTCCTGGACGCGGGTGACCCCGGGCAGCCGGGTGATCATGCCCGGCGCGGCGGCGGGCAGTTCCGCGGTGGCACCGCCGAAGGTCTGCCCGTTGCTGACGGTCAGCAGGTTCGTGCCGAGGGCCTGGATCTCGTCGAGCAGCGCGGCCTGAGAGGAGGCAGCCAGGCCAAGCACGGCGACGATCGCGGCGACGCCGATCGCGATGCCGAGCGCCGACAGGGCGGCCCGCAGCTTGCGGGTCCGCAGCCCGATGCTGGCGAGCCCCGCTACGTCGGAGACCGGGAGCCGGACAGCAGAGAAGACCGGGCGACCGGTGGCGGTCACGGTGATCCTTCCTGCGCCGGAACGAGGGCGGTGTCGGTGATGACGTGCCCGTCGAGCATCTCGATGCGCCGCCGGGTCCGGGCGGCGACCGCGTGGTCGTGGGTGATGATGATGACCGTGGTGCCGTGGGCGTTGAGCTCTTCCAGCAGGGCCAGGATGGACGCGCCGGTGGCCGAGTCGAGGTTGCCGGTGGGCTCGTCGGCGAGCAGCAACGCCGGCGCTCCCGCGACCGCCCGCGCGATCGCCACCCGCTGCCGCTCACCGCCGGATAGCTGCGTAGGCCGGGCGGCGGCGCGGTGCCCGAGCCCGACCCGGTCCAGCGCGGCCCTGGCCAGCTGGCGGCGCTCACCGCGCCGCACCCCCGCATAGAGCAGCCCGTCGGCCACGTTGCCCAGGACCGTCTGGTGCTCGGCCAGGAAGAACTGCTGGAACACGAACCCGATCCGGGCGGCCCGCAGGGCCGACAGCTGCCGGTCGGTCATCCGGACCGGATCCAGGCCGGTGACCCGCACCGTGCCGCTGGCGGGCTTGTCCAGGGTGCCCATCAGGTGCAGCAGCGTGGTCTTGCCCGACCCCGACGGGCCGACGACGGCGACCAGTTCCCCGGCCGTCACCGCCAGGCTCACCCGGTCAAGCGCCCGCACGGGCGGCGCCCCGGCGTACACCTTCGACACCTGATCCAGTTCCAGGACCGGGACCGGCGGCGGAGCCGCGGTCACGACGCCGGCACCACGACGCGCTGCCCGGGGGAAAGGGGCCCGGTCACCTGCACCAGGCCGGCGGCGTCGTCGAAGATCCCGGGCGTCACCGGGACCCAGCGGCGGGTGTTCCCCGGGCCGGTTTCCTCGACGTCGTAGCCTCCGGCGGACTGGGCCACCAGCGCCGTCACCGGCACCGCGAGCACCGGGCCCGAACTGCTCTGCGTGGTGATGTTCACCGTCACCGGCGCCTGGTCGAGGGTGCCCGCCGCTCCCGGATCGGTCAGCGTCACCTGGACCGGGATCGTGGTCGCCGGCCCCTGCCCCGACGCGGAGCCCGGCGCGGTGGTCGTCGCCACCGTGCCGACCGAGGAGACCACGCCCGGTACGGTCGCCCCGGCCGGGAGCGCGACGGTCACCGGGTCGCCCGGCTTTACCTGCGTCTGCATGGCGGCGTCGAGGGGGATCGTCACCACCCGCCGGTCCGAGGTCGCGGTCAGGACCGGACCAGCCGCCGAACCGCCCAGGCGGCCAGTCACCTGGCTCACCCGCAGCGCCTCCGGCTCGAATACGACCTGCCCGAGTGACAAGCTTCCCGCCGGGTCGTCGACCCCGAGGTGCGTCTCGAGCCGCTGCACCGCATAGCCCGTCTCCCAGGAGTAGTAGTCCCAGCCGAGCGCGGTGACATCCGCCCGGTCGGCGTCGCCGAGGCCGACCAGGTCATGGTTGAGCTGGGACACGTCCTCGCCGGTGGTCCCGGGCGACAGGGGCCGCCAGTCCGGCACGCTGCCGTCGAGCAGCACCACCGGGCTGCCGTTGCCGGTCCGGTACAGCGCCTGCCCCGGGCGGATCACCCGCCCGGGCGGCGGCAGCCAGGTCAGCGTCCCGGTGCCCTGGCCCGTCACGGTGTAGGAGCCGGCGTACCCCAGGGTCGCGGTCACCGGAGTGGTCGCCGACAGGTCGCGCCGGGTCACCGCGGCCGTCGCCGGTGCGGGTGCCCCCGGCCGCGCGGCGCCGGGCGCGGTCACGGGCGAGAAGACCTCCGTCCGCCAAGCCGTCACCGCCCCGGCCGCCAGCACGGCCGCGATGCCAACGGCCAGCCAGGCGGCTTTCACGACGTCACCTGGACCGACGGCAACCCCGAGCCTTTGGGCAGCACGGCCTCGCACTGGTGGGCCTTGGCCAGAACCGGCGCCGAACGCGGGTCGAAGCCGTCCTGGCTGGTGTTGAGCACGAACACCACCCGCCCGCCAGAAGCGGTGGGATCGGGGAACTTCGGCAGGCCCTTAGCGCGCATGCACCGGGCGAACTTCAGGTCCTCGGTCAGCTTCTGCTGCTGCCGGGCCTGCGTGAGGGCCTGGTACGGCCACAGGGCCTGGCAGGCGGTCGAGGCCGATCGGAGCGTGGCGTCACTGACCCCGACCTGCTGCCCCGAGGTGATCTTCTGCAGCTGCCCGGTGCTATCCGGGGCGGGGTAGTCCGGGATCCCGTGGGAGTGCATGCACTGGGCGAAGGCGGCCCCGGTGGACGCGGTCGCCGCCGCGCCCGCACTCGCCGTGCTGCTCGTGCTGCCTGGGTTGCCGCCGCACGCCGCCGCCAGCAGGGTCAGGCCGGCGGCGGCGATGATGGCGATGACGCGTGGCTGTGGGTTCATGACGGCTAGCGTGCCGGCCGCGGTCAGCGAAAGCATCACGCGCCGGGAGGAGCGCGGCTACCTCGCTGGAGGGATACGCGGCCGGCCCACCCGGACGTAGCCTGCAGGTGTGCTGGATCGTCCGAGTGTGCTTGACCGGGTACGACGCCGGGCGCGGGGGCTCTCGGGCCGGCTGATCGCCTCCTACATCCTCGTCACGCTCGCCGTCGTGGTGCTGGTCGAGACGCTGGTGCTGGGCTACCAGGTACTGCCGACCTTGGCCGGTTCCCGGCTGCAGGCTCAGGTGGACGCCACCGCGAGCGGCTACGCCCAGCGGCTCGCCCAGGATTATCCGCGCGGCGTGCCCGTCGGCACCATGCTGGGCGATCGTGGTCAGCGGGCCCGCCTGGGCCCGGCCGCCGCCCCGGATGGCAGCCTGGCCATCCCGGCGATCACCGGCCCGGTCCCGGGTGGCCGGGCGGTTACCGCGGTCGTCGCGGTCGGCGCCAACGGGACCGTCATCGCCTCCTCCGCGCCGACCCGGTACCCGCCCGGACAGCCGGCGGCGTCCGGCGCGTTCGCCGACCCGGCGCTGCCCGGGAACGCGGACTATATCAAGGGCAACGGCGTGTTCGCCCCCTACCGCACGCCCTACGGGGACGTGCTCTTCGATGTCGTCCGGCTGCGGGGCCGCCCGGCCACGGGCCGGACGGCGGCCGGCCGGGCCCAGGTCGCCTACGTCTACGTCCAGGCACCATGGTCAGCTGGGTTCATCAACCCGATCGGCGCCGAAGGAGAGCTGAGCCAGCTCGGCCCAGCCGGGCAGCAGCTGCTGGTGGTGACCCCATTGGCGCTGCTCGCCCCCATCGTGCCGGTCGGCGTGCTGTTCGGGCTGGCGGCCTCATGGCGCCTGGTCCGCCGGGTGCGCCGCCTGGAGCGGGCCACCCTCGCGGTCGCCGACGGCGACTACACCATGATCCTGCCGTCCTCCGGACGGGATGAGGTCGGCCGCCTCGAAGCGAACTTCACCGCCATGACCCGGCAGCTCGGCTCCGCGATGACCGCGCAGCGGCAGCGCGCCGCCGGCGATGCCCGCGCCGCGGAGCGGGCCAGGATCGCCCGGGAGATGCACGACGCGATCTCCCAGCACCTGTTCGCGCTGCGGATGATCGCCGCCGGGATGCGCCGCGCCGACCCGGGCAACGATCAGGCCCGGGTGATCGAGCGGGTCAGCGAGGAGGCGCTGCGCGACATGCAGACGCTGCTGGTCGAGTTGCGCCCGGCCTGCCTGGACGGGGCCGGGCTCACCCGGGCCCTGCGGGAACTGTGCGCGAACTACCATGACCGGCTCGGCGTGGTCGTCGACGCCAGCCTGGATGACGTCATCGTCCCCCCGCCGGTCGGGCATGCCCTGCTCCGCATCACCCAGGAGGCGTGCATGAACGCCGTCCGGCACGGGGAGGCACGCAAGCTGGCCGTGTCGCTGACCCGACAGCACGGGCACGTGGAACTCACCGTCCGCGACGAGGGAACCGGCTTCGACCCGGCTGCCGGGCACGCCGGGTCCGGGCTCGCGCACATCAGGGACCGGGTCGCCGAACTCGGCGGCAGCGCCGATATCGACAGCGCACCCGGGCGCGGCGCGTCGGTCACCGTCCGGGTGCCAGTGCCATGACGACCGGTGCCAGGACGACCGGCGCCAGGAACATCCGCGTGGTGGTCGCCGACGACCACCGCGTAGTCAGGGACGGGCTGTGCTACCTGCTCGGCCAGGAACCGGGAGTCGAGGTCGTGGGCGAGGCCGGAGACGGCCGCCAGGCGGTCGACGTCGTGGCTGCTACCCGCCCCGATGTCCTGCTGCTTGACCTGTACATGCCAGGCCTTGACGGGCATGCCGTGCTGGCCATGCTGTGCGGCACGCCTCACCTGCCCGCCGTCGTGGTGCTCACCTCCGCCACCGGCGACGAGCACCTCGTCCGCGCCATGCAGGCCGGCGCGACCTCTTATCTGCTCAAGACCGCCGCGGGCGATGATGTGATCGCCGCCGTCCGCGCCGCCGCCGCCGGCACCGCCAGCCTCAGCCCCGAACTGCTCACCCGGCTCACGCAGGCGATCCGCCTGCCGCCGCCGCCGGATCCGCTGGAGCCGCTCTCGCCGCGCGAACGCGACGTAATCGAGCTGATCGCCCGCGGCCACAGCAACCGGCAGATCGCCCGGGACCTCATGATCGGCGAGCAGACCGTCAAGACCCACGTCCGCAGCATCCTGGCCAAACTCGGCCTGCAAGACCGGGTGCAAGCGGCGATCTTCGCGCTCCGCCACCATGGCGACGGCAACGAGCGCCAGCCGTAGTCCCGTCCCGGAGGACGAGACAGCGAATGGGGCGGGAACAATGAGTTCGAACGTGATGCCCGGCCTGATCACCAGGCCCGTCTTCGCGAATAGCCGCAGCGCTTCATCGCCCTCGCCGGACCGGGAGGTCTGCAGCGCTGGGTACCGGGGACTGGCTGGGAGCCCGACCACGCCCAGCACGACCTGCAACGGTGCCACCGGGGCGTTGGCGTCTACGTAGGTGCCGCACGCCAGCGCAGATTCACCGGCCGGCGCATGGCGGTCACTGCCGCGGGAAGGAGAGCCCGGCCTTGCCCCTCGGGTACCTAACGCAAGGCTGTCACCTGCCAGTCCTAAGCTGGTCCACTGGTTCATCGTTGCGGCGCGGGCAGGGCCGGCCTGCGCAGGCGGTGGCTGGCGGGTCAGCGTGCCTGGTGGTAACGGTCCAGGATCGCGGTGCTCAATGCCGGTCCGGACACGCCGAGGGCCGGCAGGATCGGGGGCGCTAGCCCCTCGCTGACGGCGAGGATGCCCAGTGCGAGATCCTCGACGCCGAAGGGCTGAGTGGCGCCCCGGGCCCGGGCCTCGCGGCGGGCGCCCTGGAGGGCCTGCCCGGCGCCCGGGCCGAGGGGGAGGTAGGCGCCGTCCCGTCCGGTGAAGGCGGCGGGCCGCGGGTTGAACCAGCGGGGCTTGCGGTGGACGGCCCGGGCGGCGCGGCTGAGAGCCTCCTGGCCGAAGGACGCCTCGGTCGTCGCGCTCACGGCATCGATATCGACTCCGACCGCCGCCAGCGCGCCCCGGTCCAGGTCACCGAACAGGCCGCTGCCAGACAGGCGAACGATCTCCGCCTCGACGCGCCCGGGGGTGACGCCGTGCTCGCCCAGGACCGTGCCGGCGGCTGGTCGGCGGCGGCCAGGGCAAGCAGGAGGTGCTCGCCGCCGAGGTAGGGGTGCCCGAGCCGGACGGCGTGCTCGTAGGCCTGGACCACGATGGCATCGGCGTCTTCGGTGAAGGTCCTGGTCATTGCTGCCTCCGGGGCCGCTTGCCGTGCTTGCGCCCGCTGCCGGGGGCGGCCTCGGTGATGGCGAGTGCCGATTCCATAGACGTCAGCATATGCTGACGACCGGGCGGACGTCAACATATGCTGACAGGATACGGAGCAGGCCCTGCGCGCGATGGCTCTAGCTTGACCCGGCACTGGCCAGCCATGGCCATCGTGCCCGGCTGGCCGCGGGCGGCGCGCAGGCGCTCTCGGCCGCCGCGGCGGCGCCACCGGACCTGGTGCTGCTGGACCTGGGCCTGCCGGACATCGACGGGGTCGTGCTATGCCGCCGCCTGCGGACCTACCGCTGGTCAGGCGTCGCGCTTGCGGAACAGGTAGCCGCCGGTTCCGACCAGGACGACGGCCCAGATCACCGTGACCAGGAACTGCGGCCACGCTGACCACAGGTGCGGGTTTCCCGGGCCCACCGTCACCGAGAGGACCCGTCCCGCCGCGTCGGGGAAGAACCGCATGATGTCCCAGCGCCAGTTGTCCGGCAGGATCTGGATGATGATCGAGAGCACGAACATCAGGCCGATAGCGGAGGTGATCGCGCCGGCCGTGTGCCGGATGATCGCGCCGAGCCCGAAAGCGATCAGCGTGACCACGGTGACGAACAGCGCGGTGCCGATGATGGCAACGAGCACCGTGCCCGGAGAGATCGTGACAGTTCCCTGGAACCTCACGCTGCCCGGACCGGCCCCGGACCCCTTCACCAAGGCGTTCGCCGGGATCGTGACCGAGTGGAACAGCGACGCGCTCACGCCCGAGCCGGACATCGCCGCCTGGCCGACGAAGAACGAGATGAACGAGGTCACCAGCGAGACGGCCAATGCCACCGTGGTCAGGACGATCAGCTTCGCGAGGTAGATGGTGCCGCGCCTCGGCATCACGGTCAGCGAGGTGCGGATCATCCCGGTGGAATACTCGGAGGTGATGCTCATGGCGCCGACGACCGCGATGATCAGCTGGCCGAGCTCGAAGAAGGCGATCAGCGACGCCTGGGTGGCGTCCGTCCCCGGCTTGTTCTGCGGGTTGTTGTGGATGTTGGACGCGATGCCGAACCCGGCGATGGCCGCGATGCCGACGCTGACGATGATCAGCGCGGCGAGGGTCCAGTAGGTGGAACGGACCGAGCGGATCTTGGTGAACTCCGAGGCGAGCACCCCGCGCAGTCCGGCCCGGCCGGTGGCCGGCGGCAGCAAGGGCAGGTTGACGGGCGCGGTTGTCGTTGTCATCGGTCAGACCCCGCTTCCGATCATCGTGCTCGCTGGCCGTTCGGGTACGTCGGCGCGGTACTCCACGCTGTCCGCCGTCAGTTCCATGAAGGCCTCTTCCAGGGAGGCCCGCACCGTGGCCAGTTCGTGCAGCCGGATGCCCGCGCTGAAAGCCAGGTCGCCGATCTGCTCGGCCGACATGCCGCGCACTTCGATCGACCCGTCATCGCCGGCGCCGGCGGTGGCGCCTTTCGCGCTGACGGCCCGGATGAGCTGATCCGCCGATGGCGTGCGCACCCGCACGGCCGCACCGGAGGCGCGGGCGACAAAGTCCGCCATCGTGCAGTCGGCGATCAGCTTGCCCCGGCCGATCACGATCAGGTGATCGGCGGTGCTTTCCATCTCCGACATCAGGTGGCTGGAGACGAAAACCGTCCGCCCCTCGGCGGCCAGGGCCTTCATCAGGTTCCTGATCCACAGGATGCCCTCGGGGTCGAGACCGTTGACCGGCTCGTCGAACATCACCATCTTCGGGTCGCCGAGCAGCGTGGCGGCGATACCCAGGCGCTGGCTCATCCCCAGGAAAACCCTTTGGACCGCTTCGCCGCCACCTCCGTCAGGCCGACAAGCTCAAGCACCTCGCCGACCCGCCGCCGGGGCAGGTTATTGGTCTGGGCGAGGCAGCGCAGGTGATTGCGGGCCGACCGGCCACCGTGCACCGCCTTCGCCTCGAGCAGCGCGCCGACCTCGCGCATCGGATAAGCGAAATCGCGGAACGCCTTGCCGTCGATGGTGACCGCGCCCTTGTCCGGGTAATCGAGCCCGAGGATGCAGCGCATCGTGGTGGTCTTGCCTGCCCCGTTCGGCCCCAGGAAGCCGGTGACCTTGCCCGGCTCGACGCCGAACGTCAAGTCATCGACGGCGACCTTATCGCCGTAGCGTTCGTGAGGCTCTGCACCTCAATCATTGGAAACCAGCCTTTCCAGAAACGTTCGCTTAGTCACGTCGCGCCCCTCTCCGTCATCGGCGGGAGAAAGAAAGCCCGCTTCTTAATCGTCTTCATCCTGCCCGGTGACCGATGGCCACCGCGTCACCCGCGGTGATGATTACGCGGTACGCCTACGGGATGAGCCGCTGGCTGAATGCGTGCATGAACGGGGACGGCCCCGCCCGTTGCCGGCGGGCCGTGGTATTTCACCTGGTTATTTCTGGTTTCCCGGGCCGCGGGTCTCCCGGCAGTTAGTGCCCTGGTTGTTGCACCAGATCATGATGGTGCCGAGCTTTCCAAGCCACTGCACGGGCTGCCGTAGCGCCTTGCTGACCCTGCTCACGTAGCTCGAGACGTCGTCGGCATTCCCGTACCCGATAGGAGCGGGGAGCTCGGGATACGGGAACAGCTTGACCTGCCGCACCACCGCCGTCGTGGCCGGAGCGGCGGGACGGCGTCGGTCAGGTCGGTGCCCGGTGGCAGTGCCGGCGTCACTGTCCCGCCCGTGCCTGCGGGAGGTTGACGCTCGTCGGGTCACTCCAGTCGTACATGCTGCTGAGGGAGTACCCGCGCCGAGCGCGGACCTGACCGTGCACCTCCTCGCGCCGCTGGGCAGACGACGGATGGGCGTCGGCCCAGAGCGTGCTCTGGGACGAGAACGGGACCCTGGTGGCCTACGCCACCCAGATGATGCTCTTCACCTATCCGCCGGCTAGCCGTCAGCAGGCGCTA
>CAWIUF010000028.1:0-103105 GCA_963839095.1 uncultured Actinomycetota bacterium
CTCGCCACGCTCAGGCCGACCACGTTCGGCACGCTCGCCGCGCCGGAGACGAAGATGGTGACCTTGGACCCGGGCGGCACCTGCGTGTTCGGCGCCGGGTACTGGCTCACCACCGTCCCGGCGGGCTGGGTGGACGTCGTGTCCTGCTTGACGAGGACGGTGAAGCCGTCGTTCTGCAAGGTGGACGCGGCCTCGTTCTCCTGCTGGCCCTGCACGTTGGGGACGGTCACGGGGGCCGCGCCGGTCGAGACGTACAGGGTCACCACGGTGTCGGCCGCGACGTTGTTGCCCTCCGCCGGGGTGGACTTGATGACCAGCCCCTTCTTGACGCTGGAGTTGGGCTGGTTGATGACCGCCCAGCGCAGGTGCGCGGCGGTGATCTGTGATTTGGCCATGGCCACGGGCTCGCCGTTCACCAGCGGCACCGCGTAGGTCTTGCCGCCGCCGGCCAGCAGGTAGTAGGACACGCCGACCACCACGCCGATCACCACGACCAGGCCGAGGACCCACGGGATCCAGCGGCGGCTCGAGCCGCCCCCGCCGCCCCGGCCCGCGTAGTCGTAATCCCGGCCCTGGTAGTCGTAGTCCTCGACCGGCGGGATCTGCGATGTCGCCCCGGCCATCATCGTGCCCGTGTTGCCCATCCGCTGGGTGTGCGGGTACATGTCGTACCTGGTCGGCGGGGCGGCCGCCACCGGCATGCCGGAGGCGGCGCGCTGCAGGTCGGCGCGCATGTCGGCGGCGGTCTGGTACCGGTCGGACGGGGACTTGGCCATCGCCTTCAGCACGATCGCGTCCGCCCACGGCGGCACGTCCGGGTCCACCCGGGACGGCGGCACCGGGTTCTCCCGCACGTGCTGGTAGGCGATCGCGACCGGCGAGTCGCCGGTGAACGGGGGCCGCCCGGTCAGCAGCTCGTACAGCAGGCAGCCGGTCGAGTACAGGTCGCTGCGGGAGTCGACCCGCTCGCCGCGGGCCTGCTCCGGCGACAGGTACTGCGCGGTGCCGATCACCTGCGCGGTCTGGGTCATGGTGGCCTGGGCGTCGCTCATCGCCCGGGCGATGCCGAAGTCCATCACCTTGACGTCGCCGTTGCGGGTCACCATCACGTTGCCCGGCTTGATGTCCCGGTGCACGATGCCGGCCTGGTGGCTGTAGTCCAGGGCGCGCAGCACCCCGTCGATGATCTCCAGCGACCGCTCGGGCAGCAGCCGGTGGCCCTCCTGCAGCAGGTCCCGCACCGTGCGGCCGTCCACGTACTCCATGACGATGTACGGGATCGGCATCCCGGAGGCCATGTCCTCGCCGGTGTCGTAGACGGCCACGATCGACGGGTGGTTCAGGGATGCCGCCGACTGTGCCTCCCGGCGGAACCTCGCCTGGAAGATCTGGTCCCTGGCCAGGTCGGCGCGGAGCGTCTTGATCGCGACGATCCGGTCGAGCCGGATATCACGCGCCCGGTACACCTCGGCCATGCCGCCGCGGCCCACTACGCCGTCGAGCTCGTAGCGGCCGCCGAGTAGACGGGGCTGAGTCATATCTCGCACTGTGCCAAACCACCCTGCGTTTTTCTAGTTTCTCTAAGACGTCGGCGAAGAAGATGTGGGCGACGACGGAGACGTCGTCGGTCGGCGACGTATCCGTCGGAGTCGGTGAAGCGGTGTCGAGGCGGACGGGCTCGCCGACGGCGAGGCCGTGGGCGATTTACTCGGTTTAACGGTCTTCGTCGGCTTCGGGTTGCCGGTGGGACGGGGTGTCTTGGACGGCACGCACCCGGGCCAGGGTGGGGCTCGGGGTCGGGCTGGCGGACGTGCTGCTGGCCGACGCGGTGGGCGTGACCGGCGGCGAGCTGATGTGCTGCGCCGTGTTGCTGCGCACGTTCCCGGTCGTCGGGCTGGACTAGTGGCTGGTCAGGTAGAACCCGGTCGCGATCGCGGCGACGCACAGGGCCGCGGTCGAGCCGACCGCCACGAGCTGGCGGCGGCGGCCCGGGCGGCGCGGGCCGCCGGCTCGGCCGGGTCCGGGGCCTTCCTCGCCGGTCAGGACCCCGGTCGGCGCGGCCGGCAGGTCCGCCCTGGTCGCCCCGGGGTACGCGGCCGACTCCGCGGTCTCGCCCAGCGCGAGCGCGCCCCGCAGCACGTCGGCGCGGTCGGCGACCGCCCGCATGCTGGCCGGGCGCTCTTCCGGGGTCTTGGCCAGCATGTGGTAGACCAGATCGCTGACCGGCGGCGGCACGTCCGGCGGCAGCGCCGGCACCGGCTCGTGCTTGTGCGCGAACGCGATCGCCAGCGGCTCGCTGGCCGTGAAGGGCGGGTGCCCGGCCAGGCACTCGTAGGCGACCACGCCGAGCGAGTAGATGTCGGAGGAGTCGGTCACCTTGGCCCCGGTGGCCTGCTCGGGCGAGACGTACATCGCCGTGCCCATGACCATGCCGGTCTCGGTCAGGTGCGACGCCTGCGCCGCGGCCACCGCCGTGGCGATGCCGAAATCGGTGATCTTCGTGGTGCCGCCCGCGGCCACCAGCAGGTTGCCCGGCTTGATGTCGCGGTGCACGATGCCGGCCTGGTGCGCGACGTCGAGCGCGCGGGCCGACTGGCTGATGATGTCCAGGGTGGCGTCGGGGGACAGGGCGCCCGCCCGGGCCAGGATGGCGGACAGCGGCTCGCCGTTGACCAGCTCCATGACCAGGTACGCCCCGCCGAACTCGGAGGACTCGCCGTAGTCGTAGACCCGGGCGATGCCCGAGTGGGACAGGCTGGCCGCGTACCGCGCCTCGGCCCGGAACCGGGCCAGGAACGCCTCGTCGCCCGCCCGCCCGGTGGGCAGCAGCTTGACGGCCACGGCCCGGTTGAGCAGGCTATCCTCGGCGCGCCAGACCTCCCCCATGCCGCCGGCCGCGATGCGGTCGGTCAGCCGGTAACGGCCGGCCAGCAGATATTCGCTCACTGATTCCCCACGGCAGACTGGTAAGCCTTGATGACCTGCACAGCGATGGGTGCGGCCGCCGAGGCGCCGTAACCGCCGCCTTGAATTATGACGCCGACGGCGATGTCGGGGTTGGCGTACGGAGCGAATGAGGTGAAGGCGGCGTCGTTCAGGCTGACCGTGCCGGTCTCGGCCGTGCCGGTCTTGCCGGCGATCTGGATGCCGGTGACGCCCTGGTTGAAGGCGTAGGCGGTGCCCTCGGGCTGCTGCACGACGGCGAGCATCATCTGCTTGATGCTGTCGGCGACGGAGGCGGAGACCGGCTGGCTCAGCACCGACTGCCCGGTGCTCTGCACCGTGCTCAGGTCGCTCGCCATCACCTGCTTGACCAGGTACGGCTTCATCAGCGTGCCGCCGTTGGCGATGGCCGCGGCGAGCATGGCCTCCTGCAGCGGGGTGACGGTGTCGCTGAACTGCCCGATCGCCGAGAAGGCGGTCAGCGCCTGGCTGGGCGGTATCACGTAGTTGCTCTGCGCCACCGGCAGCGGGATGTTCAGGTTGGCGTCGTTCATGCCGAACTTCTGCGCCATGTCGTTGAGCGCGTTGGCGCCGAGCTGAATGCCGATCTTGCCGAAGGTGGTGTCGCAGGACTGGGCGAACGCCGTGATCAGCGGGGCCTGGCCGGAGCCGTCGCCGCAGACCTCGCCCTGGTCGTTGTGCAGCACGTGGGCGGTCTGCGGCAGCGTGAGCTCGGTCGGCGAGTCGACCCGGGTGTTGATCGTCGAGTTCGGGTTCTGCGTCAGGTACGCCGAGCTCGTCACGATCTTGAACGTCGAGCCGGGCGGGTAGGTGCCCAGCAGGGCCCGGTTGAGCAGCGGCTGCGCCTTGTCCGCGAGCAGCTCTTTATCGACCTTGTTGAGCTTGGTGCCGTCGTGGATGGCCAGCACGTTCGGGTCGAAGCTCGGGTAGCTGGCCATGGCCAGGATCGCCCCGGTCTTCGGGTCGATCGCTACCGCCGCGCCCGGCTTGCCGAGGGCCTTGAGCGCGTCGTAGGCCGCGGTCTGCGCCTTGGAGTTGATGGTGAGCTCGACGGTGGCGCCCTTGGTGGTCTTCCCGGTGATCAGGTCGATGATCTTCCTGACGTCCAGCGCGGAGTCGTTGCCGGACAGCAGCGAGTTCTCCGACGCCTCGATGCCGGTGTTGCTGAAGATCGTCTCGGCCCCGGTGACCGCGGCGTACTCCGGGCCCTGCGGGTACTTGCGCTGGTACTTGATGGAGTCGTTGGCGCCGCTGCTCTTCACGGAGGTGGCGATGGTCACGCCGTCCGAGGTGACGATGTTGCCGCGCTGGTACTGGTTCTGCGCCGCGTAGAAGGCGCGGGAGTTACCCGGCTTGCTCGCCAGGCTGGCCGTCTGGAAGCCCTGCAGGTAGTTGACGTTGATCGAGGAGCAGCACGAACATCACGAGGACCGCGATGGAAATCCGGCGCAGGGCCCGGTTCACTTCAGCGTCACCACCTGGGTCAGTCCCTCGTCCTGTATCGGCCGCGGCGGCGGACGGCGCGCGGTGTCGCTCAGCCGGGCCAGCAAGGCGATGAGTATCCAGCTGCCCACCAGCGAGGACCCTCCCTGGGAGAGGAAGGGGGTGGTGATGCCGGTCAGCGGGATGAGCCGGGTGACGCCGCCGACGATGACGAACACCTGCAGGGCCAGCATGAAGGACAGGCCGCCCGCCAGCAGCTTGGAGAACGGGTCCTTGACCGACATCGCGGTCCGCAGCCCGCGCTGCACGATCAGCCCGTAGATCAGCAGGATGGCCATCACCCCGGCCAGCCCGATCTCCTCGCCGAACGCGGTGAACACCAGGTCGCTCTGCACCAGCGGGGTGATGTACGGCTGGCCGCCGCCCAGGCCCTTGCCGAGCAGGCCGCCGCTGCCCATCCCGTACAGGCCCTGGACCAGCTGGTAGGAGTTGTTCTCCACGTTGGCCACGGTGAACGGGTGCAGCCAGATGTCGAACCGCTCGCCGACGTGGCCGACGAGCTTGCTCGCGGCGAGCGCGCCGACCACGAACATGACGAAGCCGAGCAGCAGCCAGGAGGTCCGTGAGGTCGCGATGTACAGCATGGCGACGAACAGGCCCATGAACACCGCGCTGGTGCCGATGTCGCTCTCGAAGACGAGCAGCAGCAGGCTCGCCGCCCAGGTGAGCAGGATCGGGCCGAGGTCGCGGGCCCGCGGCAGGTCGATGCCGAGCACCCGGCGGCCGGCCAGCGCCAGCACGTCCCGCTTGGCCACCAGGTAGCCGGCGAACGAGACGGCCAGCGCCAGCTTGGCGAACTCCTCCGGCTGGATGGTGGTGAACGAGCCGAACCGGATCTGGATCTTGGCGCCGTTCACCTCGCTGATGGACGCCGGGAGCAGCGCCGGCAGCGCGAACAGGAAGATCCCGACGGCGCCGAGCGTGTAGGTGTAGCGCTGCAGCACGCGCGGCTCGCGGATCAGGGCCAGCACCGCGACGAAGCCCCCGATGCCGATGGCCGAGAAGGCGATCTGCAGGTCGGCCTGCGAGGTGGTGATCGCGGGAATGCCCCGTGGCCGGGTTGACCTGCGCTGCCAGGCGGTACATCATCACGATGCCGAGGCCGTTGAGCAGCGTCGCGAGCGGGAGCAGCAGCGGGTCCGCCCACGGGGCGAACTTCCGCATGGCCAGGTGGGCCCCGCCGATGATGATCAGGTAGGCGACCAGGTACTCGGCCACCCCCGAGGGCAGCTTGCCGTTGAGGCTGAAGCCCACGTTGGCCATGGCGAACGACGATCAGGGCGAAGGCGAAGACGAGCATGATCAGCTCGGTGCGCCGCCTGCTGCGGGCCACCGGGAGCAGCGGGCCCGTCGGGTCAACGGCCGGCGACGGGGCGGTTACGCTACTCACGCGCTTCCCGCGGGCGCCGGGACAAGGGCGCTGGCCGGGATGCCGAACGCGGTGGACGCCGGGCACATCGGCGCGGGCTTGGCCGGCTGCGCGGGCGGCGGCTTGGGCTTGTCCTTGGCCGGCTTCTTGTTCTTGTTGAACTGCGTCAGGGCGGCCTGGTAGGCGTTCTCCTGCGTCACCCAGTCCTGCAGGGCGGTGTACTCCTGGTGGCAGGTGGTGACCGCGGAGCGGACGTTCGCGACGATCGCCTGGGCGTCGTGCAGGCTGCTGGCCGCGTCGGTGGCCTTGACCGTCTGCTGGTAGGGCGCCGGCACCTGGGCGAGCTGGATCCCGGTCTGCTGGTAGGGATGGGACAGGCTGACCCCGACGATCCGCTCGTTGACGCCGCGGTAGATGAGCACCTGGCCGTTGCTGTCGGCCCCGATGTAGTACTGGTCCTGGCTCCACCGCCAGGCGACGTAGCCGCCGCCGATGACGATGGCCAGCAGCACCACCAGCGAGGTGGTCACGATCGGCCAGCGCCGCCGCCTGGAACGCCGGGCGCCGCGCTTCGGCTGGCCGCGGTGGCCGCGCACGGGCCCGTACCGCGGTCAGGTCGATGTCGTCCTCGTCGCCAGCGCGAGCGCCAGGGCCGGGTCGAGCGGGTCCAGGTCATCGGCCGTCAGCATCGGCTGCGGGGCGGTCAGCGGCGGGCGCCCGTGCTGGTCGTAGACGCCGGTGAAGTTGCCGTCCACGTGCTCGTCCAGGTCGTCGAACGAGCCGCCGGGGCCGCCCGGGGCGGTGCCGTCGGTGCTCAGCCGCGGGTCGCTGACGGTCGCCGCGGCGCCGGCCATGATCGGCGTCCCGGTCGGCGGCAGCCGGGAGGAGGCGGTGTCCACCACATCGGCCACGATGCAGGTGATGTTGTCCGGGCCGCCGCCGCGCAGCGCGAGGTCGATCAGCTGGCGGGTGACCGCCTCGGGCTCGGGCAGCGTGGCCATCGTCTCGCGCAGCAGTCTCGTCGCTGACCACGCCGGACAGCCCGTCCGAGCAGAGCAGGTAGCGGTCGCCTTCCTGGCTGTCGTGCACGGACAGGTCGGGCTCGGCGACCGACCGGCCGTCGAGCGCCCGGAGCAGCAGCGAGCGCTGCGGGTGGCTCGAGACGTCGTCGACGCTGATCCTGCCCTCGTCGACCAGTGACTGCACCAGCGTGTGGTCGTGGGTGATCTGGTAAAGCTCGCCTTCCCGCAGCAGGTAGCCGCGGGAGTCGCCGATGTGGCACACGGCCGCGTGCCCGTCGGACCAGAACAGGGCGGTCAGCGTGGTGCCCATGCCCTCGACCGCCGGGTTGGCGATGATCATTTCCTGCAGCCGGGTGTTGGCCGCCGCCACCGCGGACGACAGTTCCGCCAGCATGTCACCGCCGGGCGGCTCGGAGTCGAGCTTCGCCATCGAGGTGATGGTCAGCGAGCTGGCCACCTCGCCGGCGGCGTGCCCGCCCATCCCGTCCGCCACGGCGAGCAGGCGCGGTCCCGCGTACGCCGAGTCCTCGTTGCCTTCACGGAGGAGCCCGACGTCGGAACGTATCGCGTAGCGGAGTACTAGTGTCATCTGCGCAGTTCCAGAACGGTTTTACCGATACGGATCGGCACGCCCAATGGCACGGGCATCGGCCGCGTCACCTTCTGCCGGTCCAAATAGGTGCCATTAGTCGAGCCGAGGTCCTCGACGATCCACTGACCGTCTTGCGGGAAAATCCGGGCATGTCGGCTTGAAGCGTAGTCGTCGTTGAGCACCAGCGTGGCATCATTGGCCCGCCCGAGCGTGATCTGCTGCTGAGCGAGATCGATGCTCGTGCCTTTCAGGCCCCCGGCCGTCACCACCAGGACGCGCGGCGAGCCGCGCCCTTGCCGCTGCGGCTTGGCCGGACGCCCCGGGCGGGGCGCCTGGGCCTGCCGGGCTTGCCGGGCTTTTCCTCGCCGGGTCGTCGCGGACGGGCCCCCCAGCAGGTCAGTGCGGACGACTCCGATGGCCGCTATGACGAAAAGCCACAGCACAGCCAGGAACGCCACCCTGATGATGGTGAGAGACAGCTCGTTCATCTGCGGCCACGCCCCTGGACCCTAGTAGCTGGTGCGCGAGTAGGCAGTGCCCTGACCGTCATCGCGGTCGGGGCCATCCTGGCGGAAGATCAGGGTGGTCCGGCCGAGCGAGACGTGCGTCCCGTCGGCGAGTGCCACCCGCCTGACCGGCTGACCATTGACGAAGGTGCCGTTGGTGGAGCTGAGATCGACCAGGACGACCTGGCCGTTTTCCACCCTTAGCTCCGCATGGTGCCGAGACACGCCCGGATCTACTAGTCGCAAGTCACAATCCGTGCCCCGGCCGAGCAACGTGACCGGTGTCTGCAGCTCATACGTGTGCTGTTCGCTGCCCTGGCCGCCCGGTGCCCCGGGCCCGGAGACCAGCAGCCGCGGGTGGCCGGGAAACCCGCGTCCCTGCGTCCGCGGCAGATCGCTGGCCGGCATCCGGATCTCGCCGCCCTCGATGGTCGAGCCGCGGATGACGCCGGACCGGATCCGGAACGTGCCCGTGGTCATGTCGGGCACCCCCTCGAACCGCATCCGCACCGGGCCGACGAACGAGTAGCCCTGTTCCTTGGCGTAGTCCCGGGCCAGGTTGGCGAGTTCGACGCCGAGGCTCTCGGCGTACACGTCGAGACGCTCGTGGTCGCTCTCCGCCAGCTCGACGACGAAATCGTTCGGCACCAGCGTGCGGCCCTTGGCCACGATAGCGGCCCGGTCGTCCATCTCGCGCTGGACGGCGCTCGCCACCTCGACCGGCTGCAGCTCGGACCTGAAGGCGCGCGCGAAGGCACCCTCGACCATGCCTTCAAGACGACGCTCGAAGCGCTGCAGAACTCCCAACGTGCCACCTCCCTTCGCGTCCCTTGCCCACGATCGTATCCGGGGCGCGGGAGCGCTCGCGGTCGTGCTAACCTATCCGTCGTTGCCCGGGCGGGTGGCGGAACGGCAGACGCGCACGGTTCAGGTCCGTGTGTCCGAAAGGACGTGAGGGTTCAAATCCCTCCTCGCCCACAACTACGGAACCGTAAATCTACGGAACGACGATCACGGGACAGCGGGCATGGCGGGCCAGCCAGCCGGACACAGAGCCCGCGACCCGATGCCAGATGTGCTTCGGCGCCCCTATCACGAGCGCGTCGGCGCTGAATTCCTCGGCGGCGGCAGCGAGTTCCCTGGCCGGGCTGCCCCGCCTGGTGCGGACGTGCACCTCCACCTCGGTGTCACCGGTGACCTGGTCGAGCTCGGCCAGCAGCCAGCGCTCCAGCGCCTCGACGTCCCGCGGGACGCCGACGACCTGCCCGGTCAGCGGCTCGCAGTAGACCCCGGATGAGCACACGTAGACGACAAGAAGCGGCCGGCCGAGCCGTCGCGATACCCCGGCCGCGTACGCCAGCGCGTTACGGCTCGACGCCGAGCCGTCGTAGCCGGCGATAACGGGATGCTCGAGCCGGAGCGCGGACGCGTACGGCTCGCCGGACGAAGCCGGCCCGGGAACGTCGGCGCCGCCCCCCGCCGCGACCTCGGGAGGCGTGCGGGAGGGGCGCCCGGCCCGGTCCGGCTGTGCCGGTCCGGGCTGGCCCGGTCCTGGTTGGCCCGGTGACGGGCCTGATTCTGCCTGGTCCATAATCCGCGTCCTAGCGGAAGACCGTTTCCTCAACAGTCATACGGTGATGATTGCCCCGGATGAACGGCCTTACTCGTATTTGAAAAGCACTATAGATCAGCGCGCGGCCATTTGGTGAGTCCTCGGGGGTGCCTGCATGGCACGATGTTCAGGTGACCGCAGAGCCAGCGGGGACGATCAGCGACCGCACCGACGCCACGGCCCGCGCCGTGATCGAATGCGCCGCCGACGCGATCGTCGCATTTAGCACCGATCGCACCGTCATGCTCTGGAATCCCGCGGCGGAACGGATGTTCGGCTGGGCCGCGACCGAGGTCGTCGGCCTCGAGCCGCAGATCATCCCGGAGGAGCTGAAAGCCGAGCACAACGCGGTCCTGGAACGGGTCAGGGGCGGTGACCGGATCTCCATCGCTACCCGCCGCACCCGCAAGGACAGCACCGTCATCGACGTGCGGATCGACACCAGCGCGCTGACCGACGCCGCCGGCGAGGTGACCGGCTGGGTCAACGTCTGCCATCAGACCGGCGAGGACGACGTGGCCCGGCACTACATGGCCGAACGGGCGCGGGTGGTGCGCCGGCTCGGGGACGTGGTCGCGGACATGAACGCGCAGCGCGACCTGGAATCGGTGCTGGACCGTATCGCGGCCAGCCTGCGCGAGCTGACCAGCGCCGACGCGGGCGGCTTCGTGCTCATCGAGGACGACTCGCTCCGGCTGGTCAGCACGGCCGGACTGCCGGCCCGGCTGCGCGGGAAGACCGCGACCCTGGCCAGCAGCCTGGTCGGCGAGCTGATGAACTCCGGCAAGACGGTCATGATGGCGACCGGGGAGTCGGGCGGCTTCGACGACCTGATCTGGTCGGCCCTGCCCGGCCTGCACACGATCGCGCTCAGCCTGTCGCACGTGGGGGGCAAGCCCTACGGCGCCCTCTACGCGCTGTACAGCAGGCGCAAGCTCAGCCATGTCGAGCTGGAACTGCTCGAGCTGCTGGCCGGGCACGCCGGCGTGGCCCTGACCAACGCGATGGCGTTCGAGGAAGTGGTCCGGCAGCGGGCGCACGAGCGGGCGGTCATCGACGGCAGCGCCGACGGCATCGCGGTGCTCGACGAGGACGGCCTGGTGCGGCAGTGGAATCCGGCCGCCCACCGCATCACCGGGACCGCCACGGCGGACGCGATCGGCAAGCCGCCGTCGTTCCCGCTGCCCGAGTCGGGCTCCACGCTCACCCACAAGCTGCCAAACGGGCGCTGGCTCGACGTCCTGTGCACCTCCCTGGCCGGCGGTGAAGAACTCGTCATCGACTTCCGTGACGTCACCGCGGCCAAGGAACTCGAGGAGGCGAAGGATCTCTTCCTCGCCACGACGAGCCATGAACTGCGGACGCCGATCACGGTCGTGCAGGGTTTCGCCACCACCCTGGCCACCCGGTGGGACCAGCTCGGGGACGCCGAACGACGGGCCGCGGTACGGACGATCGCGGAGCGGGCCGGCTCGCTCGGCCGGCTGGTGGAGCAGCTGCTGCTCGGCTCGCGGGCCGGCGCCGACCAGCTGCCGGTGAGCAACGGGCCGTTCGACCTCGGCGCCGTCCTGCACGGGGCCGCCGCGGCGTTCCGCCCGCTGTCGGACAGGCACGTGGTGCTGGCCGACATCCCCGCCGACCTCCCGGCCGCCAGCGGCGACACCATGGCCACCGACATCATCGTCGGGCAGCTGCTCGAGAACGCGTTCAAGTACTCGCCCAACGGCGGCACGGTCTGCGTCCGGGCCCGGGCGGCCGGGGACTGGATCGAGGTCATCGTGGAGGACGAGGGCGTCGGCATCGCCGCGGGTGATCACGAGCGCATCTTCGACCGGTTCTTCCAGGGCGAAGCCGGTGACCGCCGCCGGTTCGGCGGCGTCGGCATCGGCCTGTTCATCGTCCGCCGCCTGGCCGAGGCCCAGCACGGCGAGGTCACCGCCAGCTCCCGGCCGCAGGGGGGCACCTCGATGTGCCTGCGGCTACGCCCCGCGAGCGACTAGCGGGAAGCCCGGCTCAGCGGGAAGCGCCGGCTCGAGCGAAGTCGGTCAGCTGGTGGCGCTGTGCTCGTTCTCGGTGGGCTTGTCGCGCTTGCGCGGCTCGCCGCCGGTGGCTTCCAGGTAGGCGTCGACGATGGCCGGGACGTCGTAGCCCTGCCGCATGATCTTGCCCTTCTCCAGCCAGATCACCCGGTTGCAGCTCGCCTCGATCTCGGCCAGGTTGTGCGCGACGAGAAAGACCGTCCCCGCCTCCTTGCGCAGCGCCACGATGCGGTCATGGCTCTTGGCCCGGAAGTTCGCGTCGCCGGTGGCCAGCGCCTCGTCGATCATCAGGATCTCGTGGTTCTTGGCGGACGCGATGGAGAATCGCAGCCGCTGCGCCATGCCGCTCGAATAGGTGCGCATCGGGTAGTCGATGAAGCTGCCCACGCCGGAGAAGTCCACGATCGACTGGAAGCGGTCCTTGGTCTCCTGCGGGGTCATCCCCATGGCCAGGCAGCCGAGCACCACGTTCCGCTCGCCGGTCAGGTCGTCGAGCAGGGCGGCGTTGACGCCGAGCAGGGCGGCCTGCCCGCTGCTGTAGACACAGCCCTGCTCGGGCGGGAGCAGCCCGGCGATGGCCTGCAGCAGCGTCGACTTGCCCGATCCGTTCCGGCCGATGATGCCGATGGCGTCGCCGTGGTTGACGACGAAGGAGATGCCCCTGATGGCGTGCACCTCGCGGATCGACGGGCGGCGCTGGCGCTTGATCACCCGCATCAGCGCGGTCGCCGCGGTGCCCTTGTCGCCTCCCGCCCCGTAGACCCGGTAGACCACATGCAGGTCATCGACGACCACGGTGGGCTCAGGGCCGGTCGGCTCGGCGTTGTCCGGGCCGGTGCCGTCCGGCTCTGCTTCTGTTGGCTGGGCGCCGTTAACTGTGGTCCCGTTAGCCACGGCCGTACCTCGTTTCCGCTTCCCAGAAGAACAAGAACCCCACCACCAGGGCCACCACGGCCCAGGCGGCAGCGTAGATCCACAGCTGGGGAGTCGTGATCGTGGGGTGGCAGTAAGCGCTGAAATTAACCTGCTTGCTGTGCTGATAGTAGAAATCGCAGAGCTTCGCATTGAACGGCTTGCTGCCCGGAGCAGACACCCGCTGGGTCTTCAGGATGGCGTTGCGGACCAGGCTGATGAAGACGGCGGCCGGGTTGATCTGCAGCAGGTAGCTGATCGTCGGATGGTGGCGCAGCGTACCGATCGTCTGGATGCTGTACATGACCCCGGAGGTGTACATCCAGGTCCGTACCAGGAACGGTATGAGCTGGCTGAAGTCGTCGGCGCCGGCGCCGAGCCGGGCCAGGAACAGGCCCATCCCGATGTTGAACACGGACTGCAGCAGCAGGGCCGGGATGGCCAGTAGCCAGTACCAGGTCAGCGGCTCGCCGGTGCCCAGGACGATCGCCGTGAGCACGATCAGGGCCATGCCGAGCTGCTCCAGCTCGATGATCACGTAGCCGATCGGCAGGCAGGCCCGCGGGAACGGCAGGGCCCGGATCAGCGGCAGGCTGTCCGGCATGACCCGGGCGGTGGTGATGCACGCCCGCTGGGTGAAGTTGAAGATGAAGATCCCGGTGATCAGGAAGCCGAGGAAGTTGGGCACGCCCCGGTTGGTGCCGAGGATGACGCCGAAGATCAGGTAGTAGACGGCCGCGTTCAGCAGCGGGGTGAGCACCTGCCACAGCTGGCCCAGCCGGGCCTCGGTGTACATCGCGACGTTGCGCGCGGTGGCGAAGCCCAGGATGAAGTGACGCCGCTCCCACAACTGGCGGGCGTAGGTCAGCGCGCCGGGCCGGGCAGCGCTCGGCCGGAGGTGGTACCGGGCGGCCAGCTCGGCCAGCGGCTCGCCGGCCAGCGTGAGCGGATCTGCGTCGGGGACGACCAGCTCGTCGGTCAGCGTGCCCGGGCCGCCCTGGTCACGTGCTCGCTCCCTCATGCGGGCGAGCCTACGGCGCGCCGGGCTGGGCGCGCGCAGAGATATGAGCTGACAACCTTCACGATGAGACGTTACCGTGCCGGCGGCAGGGTACGGGGCCAGCGGAGGTTTCTGCTGGGACGCCGTTACCGTTCAGATATCTGGAGTGCTCATGTGTTTCCCGAGCGCTCTGACGGGGCATTTCCGCTCGTACCGGGTTCGCTCAAAGGTCGGACATACATACTGGGGCTGTCATGGAGGTCGCTGAGGCGAGCGTGCTGATGCTCCCGTTCGCCGCGGCCAGCGTCGGCGTGGCGCGCAGGCGGCTGATGTCGGACCTGATCGAGGCCGATGTCTATGATTCTGCGGTCTGTGACGTCGCGCTCGTGATCAGTGAGCTCTTCAGTAACGCGCTACGGCACGCGGCCCCGCTACCTGGAGCGAAGATACGCGTGACCTGGCGCATCGACGAGGTCTGCGTCCACCTCGCGGTCAGCGACGGCGGCGGCCCGACCGTGCCCGAGCTGGGCGAGCCGGCCCAGGGCGCGACCGGCGGGCGCGGGCTGAGGATCGTGGAGAAGCTCTCGGTCCGCTGGGGAACGGACGCCGGCGAGGACGGCACCACCGTGTGGGCGGAGGTGCCGGTCCGCCCGCGGGCGGCCGAGGCCGAGATGACGGGGGTCGGGGTGCCCGTCGTGGCGCGGGAGAGCGGCTAGCGGGCAGGTAACGGGGAAAGCACGACCGCCAGGGGGGACGGGACGGTGCCGGGGTTCAGTGGTGTGGACAGTGAGGTGGGCAGGCTCCGGGCGGTTATCGTGCACCGGCCGGGCGCCGAGCTGAAACGGGTACTGCCGCGCAATGCCGGGCAACTGCTCTTCGCCGGGCTGCCCTGGGCCGCGCGGGCGCAGCAGGAACATGACATCTTCACGCAGACCCTGCGCGACCACGGCGTGCAGGTCCTGTACCTGACCGAGCTGCTCCAGGATGTGCTGGAGTACGCGCCGGCCAGGCAGCAGGCGATCACCGCCGCGCTGGGCTCGGTCATACTCGGCGACGAGCTGGCGGCCCAGGTCCGGCGCCACCTGGACGGGCTCGATCCCGAGGCGCTCGCCGAGACCCTCATCGTCGGGCTCACCGCGGGTGAGTTCCGGCCTGGCCGTGGCGCGGTCTATCAGCTGCTCGGCACCTCCGACTTCATCCTCCGGCCGCAGCCCGACCTGGTGTTCTTCCGGGATCCGAGCGTCTGGGTGGGCGACCAGGTGGCGGTGGCCAGCCCGGCCGCGGCCAGCCGCCGGCTGCCGGCCGAGCTGGCCGGCATCATCTACTCGCACCATCCGCTGTTCGCCGGGACCAAGACGCTATACCGGCCCGGCCTGGAGCCACTGCACGGCGGTGACCTGCTGCTGGCCGCCCCCGGGGTGATCGCGGCGGGCTGCTCGCCGCCGGGAGTGGCCCGGCTGGCGGGGCGCGTCTTCGACGCCGGGCTGGCGCACACCGTGCTCGCGGTACCGCTCGGCCACCCGGACCGGCGGCTGGACACCGTCTGCACCATGCTGAGCGGGGACACGGTCCTGATGCGCCCGGCGGCGGCCTACTCGCTGACGACCCGGGTGCTGACCCCGGGCCCGGATGGCCCGCGGGTCTCCCACCCGCAGGCCTTCCTCGCGGCCGCCGCGGCGGCCGCGGGCCTGGACCGGCTGCGGGTCGTCGAGACCGGGTTCGGGCTGGGCCGCCGCGAGCAGTGGGACGACGCCGGCAACTCGCTGGTGCTGGCTCCGGGGCTGGTGGTACTGCACGAGCGGAACGTGGCCACCCTGGCCAGGCTGGAACGATGCGGTGTCGAGGCCATCACCGTGCCGGGCAGCGAGCTGTGCGGCTCGCGGGGCGGACCGCGCAGCCTGTGCTGCCCGGTGAGCCGGGATCCGGCGCCGCTTCCGGCCGGCTTATGCAACGAACTCTAAGGTTGCGCTCAGCGTAGCTGCCTGGCTTCCGGGCGCTCGGCGCGGTAAGGTTCCGCTCGTGGAGCTAAATGTCTCAAGTCGATTTCACGATGATCACACAATCGTGACCATTTGCGGTGAGATCGATCTTTATACCGCTCCGCGGCTGCATAGCGAGCTCGGCGCCGTCCTGGTCGATGGCACCCCCACGCGGGTCGTGATTGACATGTCCGGCGTGGAATTCTGCGATTCGACCGGCATGAACGTGCTGCTCTCCTGCTTGCGCCGGGTGCGCGAGCGGGGTGGCGAGCTCGAGATCGCCTCCCCGAAGCCCGCGGTGCGCAAGATCCTCCAGGTGACCGGTCTCGACTCGGTGTTCACCCTGGTCGACGACTCAGCCGTGAGCCAGGCCCAAGCCGGCTGTCCAGCCGTAGCGGGACGCAGGCAAGGATCCGTTCGCCTAGTATCGGGCCCATGTCAGTGTCGCCCACGTCGGGTTCGCCCCTGTCAGCCGAGTCTGCGGCTGGTGACGTCGCGGTGGTCATCCCGGCCCGGGACGAAGCCGACCGCATCGCCGCGACGGTGACGGCCGCGGCCGGCCTCGACGGCGTCGGCCTCGTGGTGGTCATCGACGACGGGTCCCGGGACGGTACCGGGGGCCTGGCTCGCCAGGCGGGTGCCGTGGTGCTGCGGCACGCCCGCAACCGGGGCAAGGCGGCCGCGATGCAGTCCGGTGCGAACGCGGTGGGCCTGGTCGACCAGCGCGAGCGCCGTGAGCATCCCCGGCACCTGCTGTTCCTCGACGCGGACCTGGGTGAGTCGGCCGTGCAGGCCGGGCCGCTGGCGGCCCCGGTGCTGGCCGGCCAGGCCGACATGACCATCGCCGTCTTCGCCGCGACCGTCAAGCTCGGCGGCCACGGCCTGGTGGTCGGGCTGTCCGGGGCCGGCATCCGCCGGGCCGTCGGCTGGCAGCCGGCCCAGCCGCTGAACGGGCAGCGCTGCCTGACCCGGGCGGCCTTCGAGGCCGCGCGCCCGCTGGCGCGCGGCTGGGGCGTGGAGACCGCGCTCACCATCGACCTGCTGCGCCAGGGGTTCCGGGTCACCGAGGTCGAGGTGGAACTGGCGCACCGGGCCACCGGGACCGGCCTGGGCGCCCAGTTGCACCGTGCCCACCAGCTCACCGACGTCGCCAGGGCGCTCGCCGCCCGGCGATGACCTAGCCCATGACCGGGGGCAGCGGGCCGGCACAAGGTCAGCCGGCGGCCGCGGGGCGCGCCGGGTCCGCCGGTCTGATCGCCATCGCGGTCAGCGTGGCCTGCACGTTTGCCGTCGCGGTGGCCGGCCCGTCGGTCATGGAACCGGCGCTGCCGGGCAGCGCGGGCCAGCCGCCCTGGTCAGGGGACGTGCACCCGTCGCCTTACCTGGTGATCGGGCTGACCGCGGCCGGGCTGGCCGCCGGGGCGCTCGGCCTGGTGCTCACCCTACGAGCCGTCCGCCGCGGCTGGACGATCCCGGCCCGGGCGGTGCTGGCCGCCGGGCTGCTGGCCGCGGCCGCGCTGACGCTGGTGCCGCCCTTCGGCTCCTCCGATCACCTCAGCTACGCGGCCTACGGGCGGATGCTCGTCACCGGCCACAACCCGTACACCACGACGCCGGCCCAGCTGGCCGCCCTGGGCGACCCGGTGGCCCGGGCGGTGCAGGACTGGCGGGGGGCGCCGTCGGTCTACGGGCCGCTCGCGACCGCGATCCAGGCGCTGGCCTCGCTGGCCGGCGGGACCTCGGTGCGGCTCACCGTCTTCGTGCTCGGCCTGGCGAACCTGGCCGCGTTCGCCGCCACCGCGCTGCTGCTGCACCGGATGACCCGGCCTGACCCGGCCGGCCAGCGCCGCGCCGCCTTGCTGTGGGCGGCCAACCCGGTGCTGCTCCAGGTACTCGTGGGCGGCGCCCACGTGGACGGCCAGGCGGTCGCCTTCAGCGTCGCGGCGGTGGCGGTGATGTCCCCGGTGCTGTCGCGGGCCCGGACTGCCACGCAGGCGGGGGCGGGGAGCCGGCCGCTGGCGCGCGCGGCGCTCGCCGGGGTGCTGATCGGGCTGGGGTTCGCGGTCAAGGTCACGATCGCCCTCACCGGCCTGGGGCTCGTCCTCGCGCTCGGGTACGGCAGCTGGCGCCGAGGCCAGCAGCGCACCGGGCTCTGGGCGCCGCTGGCGGCGCTCGCCGCGGGATTCGCGGTCACGGCGGGCGCGGCGCTGGCCATCGGCGGGTCCCCGATGCTGCGGCAGACGTCACAGGCCAGCGACATGGTGTCGATCGGGTCCCCGTGGCGGGTGATCCGTTCGGTCATCCACCTGGCGGTGAAGGGCACGGCGGCCACCGACCTCGTCAAGGCCGGGGCCGTCGTGCTGGCCGTCCTGCTCGCGGTGCTGCTGATCCGCGGGCTGGCCGGGGGCGCGGGGTTCGACGGCCGGGCCGGGCTTGACCGGGGTGCGGATCCGGGCCGGTACGCGGCCATCGCGTTCGCGCTCGCGCTGGCCTGGCTATTCGCCTGGCCGTACGTGCTGCCGTGGTACGACTCGCTCGGCTGGGCCCTGCTGCCGCTGGTGCCGCTGGCCTCCGGCTGGGCGGGGGGCGGGGCGGCTGGCTGGGTGGCGGGCGGGGAGGTTGGCTGGGTGGCGGGCGGGGAGGTCGGCAAGATAACAGCGGGCCTTACCTGGCTGCTGCTGGCCCGGACTACGGCTCTCGGCTTCGGCTACCTGCCGGCCCGGCAGGCCGACGCGCCGCTGCCGGCCGGGCTCGGCTGGCTGCAGTCCGTGGTCAGGCACGGGGTGACGCCCGCGATCCTGGCCGGTGCCACCGTGTGGCTCGTGGTGCTGATGGTGCGGTCCGGGCGAGCGTCCCGATCGGATCCGCCGGGGGCCGGCGGGTCCGCGGATCCCCGGGCCGCCGCGGCCAAGGCGGCGTGACGCCGTGAGCACGACCAGGGACGACGGCGCCGTGAGCACGGCGGCCGGGGCCGCGGCCGGCGCGGGGCGCCAGGGACCGGCGGGCTGGCTCGCCCGCTGGCCGCGCTGGGCGCTCGTGCTGCTGGCCGTGCTGGCCTGGGTCGCGGCCCTGGCCGCGGTCGAGCCGCTGGTCCGCGGGTACCTGACCAGCCTGCCCGACCAGCGGATGGTGGACCTCAACGTATACCGGGCCGGCGGCCTGGCCGTGCTGCGGGGACAGCCCCTCTACAGCGTGGTGACCCCGCCGCCGCAGCTGCTCCCGTTCACCTACCCGCCGGCCGCCGCGCTGTTCGCGGCGCCGCTGGCGCTGCTGTCCTGGCCGGCCGCCCAGCTGGCCTGGGTGCCGGTCATCTACTTGCCGCTGGCCGTGCTCGCGGGGTACGCGTTCGCACCGCTGCTACGCCGGATCCCGGCCCCGGAAGCGCGGGCGGCCGCCCTCGCGGTCGTCTTCGCCGCCTGCGCCTACCTGTTCCCGATGCGCGACGAGATGCGGTTCGGCCAGGTGGATACGGTGCTGCTCGCGATGGCGGTGGCCGACTGCGCGGTCCGCGCGCCGCGCTGGCCGCGGGGCGCCCTGGTCGGGCTGGCCACCGCGATCAAGCTGGTGCCCGGGGTGTTCATCGTGTACCTGTGGCTGTCCGGGCGGCGCCGGGCCGCGGTGACCGCGGCGATCGCAGCCGTGGCGTGGACGCTCGGCGCCTGGCTGCTGCTGCCGGATGATTCGGTCACCTACTGGACCAGCGCGATCTTCCAGTCCGGGCGGCTGGGATCCAACGCGGGTACCTCCAACCAGTCGCTGCGCGGCATCGTGCTCCGGGAGTTCCTGCCCGGCCAGGCGCCCGGGGCGCTGTGGGCGGCGGTCGCCGTGGTGGCGGCCGTGGCCGGCTTCGCGGTGGTGCGGCGGCTGGCCCTGGCGTCCCGCGAACTGGAGGCGATAGCGGTCACCGCGCTGCTCTGGGTGCTGCTGTCGCCGGTCTCCTGGATTCATCACTTCGTCGTCGTGATCGTGGCCATCGGCGCGATCCTGGCCGACGGGCGCTCGCCGCGGCGGGTTGCCATCGCGGCGGTTACCGCGATCTTCTTCGCGCTGACCATCCCCTGGTGGGGGCAGTCCCTGCTGAGTCAGCCGGGGGTGCCGGCGCTGGCGGCCCGGGTGGTGCAGGACGCCTTCGGGATCGCCGCCGTGGTCCTCGTCGTCATCCTGGCCCGGCTGCCCGCCGCCGACCGGCGCGCCATCGCTGCATGACTTTGAGTAATAGCTATAGTGCGCTGTGTGATAGCGGTCATCACCTGGGTCGTCACCGAGATCCACTACTGGAAGCACCACTGGCCCCTGGCCATCGGGCCCGGCGTGGGCGCGATCGGGATCATGGTCGCGATCATCGCCCACCGGCGGGCCGCCCGGGCCGTCGCCGAGTGCACGGCGCTGATCAACGGCAGCGTCGGCTCGCGCGGGACGGTGGATCCCCGGGCGCTGCGCGACCTGGCGGTCGTCCGCTACGACGCGCTGAACGAGATGTCCGGCCAGCTGTCCTTCTCGGTCGCGCTGCTCAACGCGCTGGGCGACGGCGTGGTGCTCAGCTCCATCAACGGGCGGTCGGAAACCCGCACCTACGCCAAGGTCGTCCGCGACGGGGTCGGCGCGCAGCCGCTGTCGCCGGAGGAAGAGCACGCGGTCCGGGCGGCCCGGCTCGGCGGGGCCTGCCCGCCGCAGAGCAGGCCGCCGCTCCCGAGCGACCGTCCGGACCTGCCCGCCCCGGCCCGCCCCGCCGCAGCCAACACTGCCGCAGCCCGGTGTCCTAACCCGCGCCGGACGGCGCAGGACGCCACGAGCGCCGAACGGGGCTGGCATCATGTGGGCATGCCTTATGCCTACCTGGGTCCCGAGGGGACGTTCTCCGAGGCGGCCCTGCGAGCCGTCGATCCCGACGCCGAGCCGCTGCCCTGCCCGACCATCCAGGCCGTGCTGGCCGCCGTGCGCGACGGCGCGGCGGAACGGGCCGTGGTACCGATCGAGAGCTCGGTGGAGGGCGTCGTCACCGCGACCCTCGATGGCCTGGCTACCAAGAACGACCTGGTTATCATGGCCGAGCTGCAGGTCCCCATCGCGTTCGCGCTGATGGCCAAGCCGGGGACCGCGATCGGCGACATCAAGCGGGTCGGCGGCCACCCGCAGTCCATGCCGCAGTGCCGCGACTGGCTCGCCGCTCACCTGCCGGACGCCGAATGGGTCCCGCTGTCCTCCAACGCCGAAGCCGCCCGCCAGGCCGCCGACGGGCACGTCGACGGCGCGCTGGCCGGCGCCTTCGCCGCGTCCCGGTACGGCCTGGAGGTCATCGCGGCCGACGTCCACGACCGCTCCACCGCCGTCACCCGGTTCGTGGTGGTATCCCCGCCGCGCCCGCTGCCCGCGCGGACCGGGGCGGACCGCACGTCGCTGGCCGTGTTCCTGATCGAGGACCACCCGGGCGCGCTGCTCGAGATCCTCACCGAGTTCGCGGTGCGCGGCATCAACCTGACCACGATCCAGTCCCGGCCCACCGGCGACCGGCTCGGCCAGTACTACTTCTTCGTCGACTGCGAGGGGCACGTCGACGACGCCCGGGTCGGCGAGGCGCTGATGGGCCTGCGCCGGGTCTGCCGCGACGTGCGCTTCCTCGGCAGCTACGCCCGCTGCGACGGTGACGCCACCCAGGTCAGGCGGGGAACCTCGGACGCGGAATTCGCCGAGGCCGCCGCCTGGCTGGGACGGCTGAGGTTCGGTCGGCCGTAGGACGAGCCTGCCTCGTTCGGTGGAAAGGTTTTAAGGGTTTTACAGATACGGGCCCGAGCCCGGGCGCTGCTGCTGGAGCTCCTGCTGGTCCGGGGGGATCATCCCCGGCGGGAGCGCCCGGCGCATCTGCTCGAGCTGGGCCCGGGCCGCCATCTGCTGGGCGAACAGCGTGGTCTGGATGCCGTGGAACAGTCCCTCCAGCCAGCCCACCAGCTGCGCCTGGGCGATCCGCAGCTCGGGCTCGCTCGGCACGCCGTCCTCGGCGAACGGCAGCGACAGCCGCTCGAGTTCGTCGACCAGCTCGGGCGCCAGGCCGTCCTCCAGCTCCTTGATCGAGCTCTGGTGGATCTCCTTCAGGCGCGCCCGGCTCTTCTCGTCCAGCGGCGCCGCCCGCACCTCCTCGAGCAGCTGCCTGATCATGTTGCCGATCCGCATGACCTTGGCCGGCTGCTCGACCATCTCGGTCACCGGGCGCTCGCGGCTGGAGTTGTCCTCCTGCTCCTGGCCCGGCGCCGTTATCCCCTCCGGGCCCACCACGAGGATCTGCGGGTGGTCTTCTGTTTCCGGATTCATCCCGTCGCTCATTCCCCTAGTCTGTCCGATCCGCACCGCTGCCCGGGCCCACCCCCGTTCAAACGGCAGAGTCATTCCGCGACGAGCAAGATCTTGCCGAAATGCTCGCTGGCCGCCATCGCCCGGTGCGCCGCAGGCGCCTGGGACATCGGCAGCTCGTGGTCGACGACCGCCTTGACCTGCCCGGTGCCGATGAGCGGCCACACGTGGTCACGGACGCCCGCCACCACCTCGGCCTTCTGCGCGGGCGGGCGGGCGCGCAGCGTGGTCGCGCTGACGCTGGCCCGCTTGCCCTGCAGGACGCCCAGGTCGAGCTCGGCCTTGCTGCCGCCCTGCCGCCCGATGATGGCCAGCCGCCCGTCGGTGGCCAGCGCGGCCAGGTTACGGGCCAGGTAGCTGGCGCCCATGATGTCGAGGATCACGTCGGCGCCCGCGCCGTCGGTGGCGTCGAGCAGTGCCGCCACGAAATCCTCGTCGCGGTAGTTGATGGTGATGTCGGCGCCGAGCTCGCGGCAGCGGTCCAGCTTGGCCGCCGAGCCCGCGGTGCAGGCGACCCGGGCGCCGAAGGCCTTGCCCAGCTGGATCGCCATCGTGCCGATGCCGCTGCCGCCGCCGTGCACCAGCAGCGTCTCCCCGGCCGCGAGCCGGGCCACCTGGAACACGTTGGAGTACACCGTGCACGCCGTCTCGGGAAAGGACGCCGCGGTGGTCATGCTGACCTTGTCCGGCATCGGCAGGACCTGGCCTGCGGGCACCACGACCTGCTCGGCGTAACCGCCGCCGGCCAGCAGCGCGCACACCTCGTCGCCCGCGCGCCAGTCCGCGACGCCGTCGCCGACCGCCTTGATCCGGCCCGAGCACTCGAGCCCCGGGTACGGAGGCGCGCCCGGCGGCGGCGGGTACAGGCCCTGCCGCTGCATCAGGTCGGCCCGGTTGACGCCGCTGGCGGCGATCTCGATGACCACCTCACCGGGGCCGGCCACCGGGTCGGGCACCTCGAGCCAGTGCAGGACGTCGGGTTCGCCGGGTTCGGTGATGACGACGGCGTGCATGCCTCTCCTCGTGTTCGGCGGATTTGACGACTGAGAGCTACTACTCCAGTGCGCTGGGTATCGAAAACTCGATATTTGGCTTACGCTCAAAGAGATGAACGAACCCGGCCCGCATGCACACCACCATGAGGACCCAGAGAGACGACCCGAGCCGATGAACAACGATACGCCGCAGGTCTCCGGCGAGGATTTCCCGGCCTTCCGCGACTGGACCGGCTGGGGCGACCGGGTCGAGCCGGTCGGACCGGACGACGACTACCCGCAGCCCGCCTTCTCCGGCTACGAGCTCCCGTCCTATGAGTCGCAGGCGTACGAGCCCGAGTCCTACGAGCCGCAGTCGTTTGAGCCGCAGTCGCGTACGAGTCCGCCGGGTACGAGCCGCTGGGGTACCAGCCGCAGTCTTACGAACTGGAGTACTCCCGGGACTCCGGGTATCCGGGGCGGCCCGGGCCGGGGCAGCCGGGCTACCCGGCGGGACCGGGATACGCGCCGGAGTCGGGGTACGAACGGGGCCTGACCTACGCGCCTGACCTGAGTTACGCGCCCGGCATGAGCTATGCCCCCGACTACGCCAACTCCCGTGAGCTGGGCTTCGCGGAAGATCCGGGTTACGGGGGAGACCTGGGGTACCGGAGAGCGCCGGACGCCGGGCGTGCGGCGACCTCGGTGCCGCCGATGGAGCAGCTGGCGGATCCGGACGAGTTCTTCGACACCCCGGTCCTGCTGTCCAGGCCGGTCTCTGACCCGGCTGCGGTTCCGGTGGTCTCGGCGCCGGTGGCGGCCCTGCCGCAGGAGGCAACCCAGTCGCAGGAGGCAACCCAGTCGTGGGACGCGGCTCAGGACTGGGACGCGGCTCAGTCGTGGGAGGAAAGCCAGTCGCGGGAGGGCGAGCCGTGGCAGGAAAGCGAGCCGTGGCAGCAGGACGGCTCGTGGCAGGAAGCGGCGCCGCTCCCCACCCGGGTTCCGCTCAGCAGCCTGGACGACGGCCGCGCGGTCGCCGAGCCGTATGCCGCCGAGCCGTATGCCGCCGAGCCGTATGCCGCGCTGCCGGTCGTCCCGGAGCAACTGCCGGCCCCCCCGGACCTGGGTGCGGATCCCACGCGGGAGACGTCCGAGAGCCTGACCAGCGAGTCGCTGCTGCACGGCAAGCGGGCGGCCCCCGGTTCGGGCTGGCGCCGCGGCGTGTACCGGGCCACCGGCGGGCTGCTGCGGTTCGGCGAGTCGGCCGCCGAGATGCGCCGCCGGGACCTCATCAACCGGGTCAGGACGCCGGTCGCGGGTGGCCATCACCGCGTCGCGGTGCTCAGCCTCAAGGGCGGCGTGGGCAAGACGACGACCGCGGTGGGCCTGGGCGCGACGCTCGCCACCCTGCGCGGTGACCGGGTGATCGCCGTCGACGCCAACCCCGACCGCGGCACGCTGTCGGACAAGGTGCGGCTGGAGACGGCAGCCACCATCAGAGACCTTTTGAACGAACGGGGTCAGGTCAGCCGCTACGCCGACGTGCGTGCCTTCACTTCCCAGGCGCCCAGCCGGCTGGAGGTGCTCGCCTCTGACCGCGACCCGGCGGTGTCGGTGGCGTTCGGCGCGGACGACTACTCCGACGTGGCGCGGGTGCTCGAGGCCTTCTACTCGGTCTGCATCACCGACTGCGGCACCGGCCTGCTGCACTCGGCCATGGCCGGGGTCCTGGGCCTGGCCGACCAGATCATCCTGGTCAGCTCGCCGTCGGTGGACGGGGCCCGGAGCGCCAGCGCCACCCTGGACTGGCTCGAGGCGCACAATTGCGGCGACCTGGTGCGGAACGGGGTGGTGGTGCTGTCCGCGATCCGGCCGAAGACCAAGAGCACCGTCGACCTCGACCGGCTCGAGCACCACTTCGCCGCCCGCTGCCGCGCCGTGGCCCGCATCCCGTACGACCCGCACCTGGAGGAAGGCGCGGAGATCGAACTCGAACTGCTCGGCAGCGACACCGCCGAGGCGTACCTGGCGCTGGCCGCCGTGGTCGGCGACGGACTGGCCTGGTCGCGCCGTCGCGGCGGGTGACGTTCCGGCCGGCGTTACCGTAGGCTGGTTCCCTACTGGAGGGCTCGCCTAGTGGCCGATGGCGATGGTCTTGAAAACCATTGTGGCGGCAACGTCACCGTGGGTTCGAATCCCACGCCCTCCGCTTTCTGACCAGGTGTGGACGGACACAGAACGGACACACCTGGTCATTGCGTAAAACTCCGGCGGCGGATCGCCAGTAACGTGATCCGCGATCCTGGCCTGCCGCCGAAGGAGATGAGCCGGATGACCCTGACGGGAAGAGTGCGGGTTATCGCCGCGGGCCTGGCCGGCGCGGGCTGCGTCCTGCTGGCGGCGGGGTGCGGGAACGGCTTGTCGGGGCTCGCATCGGTCGGTAGCACGGCCACGGCCTCGCCGTCCAGCGCGACCGCGGCTGCGCCGGTGTCCGCCGCGCCGCTGAAGCTCGCCGACTTCCCGTCCAGCCAGGACGGTGACCTGGCCCGCACCATCTGCCAGGCCTGGTCCGGCCTGCGCGGTGAGTACTACAGCCGGGTGAAGACCGATACTCCCGGCCAGCTCAGCCAGTGGTTCGCCGGGGCGGACTGGACCGCTATCCGCGCCGACAGCCTCCAGCTCGGTTCCGATCCCGACTACAGCCATCTCAACGCGGCGCTCGGCCAGGCCATGGCGGGCAAGGTCGCCAGTGCCAAGACCGGGCAGGCGGTCGACCGCGCTTGCACGGCGGGCAACTAACTGGGGGCAACTGAGGGCCAGCGGCGCGGCCTGACCCCGGAAGGGTAGTCTCGGCGGCATGGAGCTGCCCCCCCTCACCGTGGCCGAGGTCGTCACCCGGTGGCAGTTCGCGCCGGTGATCACGGCCTTCGTCGTGGTGGCGGCGGGCCTGTATCTGTGGGGCGCGCTGCGGGTGCGACGGCGTCATCCGGCCCGGCCGTGGCCGCTGTACCGGACCGGGCTGTTCCTGGCTGGCCTGGCCGTCATCGTGATCGCCACCCAGAGCGGCATCGGCCGCTACGACGACGTGCTGTTCTGGGACCACATGGTGCAGCACCTGCTGCTGCTCATGGTCGCGCCGCCGCTGCTGGTGGTCGGGCAGCCGGCCACGCTGCTGCTGCACGCGAGCCGGAACCCGCTGCACACCTGGTCCAAGCGGGTGCTGCGCTCCCGGGCACTGGCCGCGATCACCTGGCCGCCGTTCGGCGTCGCGCTCTACGTCGGGGTCATCGTCGGCACGCACCTCACCGGGTTCATGAACCTGGTGGAGACCAACTCCGTCGTGCACGACGGCGAGCACGCGCTCTACCTGATCTCCGGGTACCTGTACTTCCTGCCGCTGATCGGGCGCGAGCCGATCCGGTGGAAGGTGTCCTACCCGTCCCGGATCTTCCTGCTCTTCATCGCCATGCCGGTGGATGCGTTCACCGGTCTGGTGCTCGGCTCCGAGGGCCGCAACCCGTTCCCGGGGCTGGCCGACCAGCGCCCGGCGTGGGCCCCGGCTCCCCTCACCGACGTGCACATCGGCGGCGCGGTGATGTGGGTGGGCGGCGCCGGCATCATGTTCGGCCTGGTGATGGCGGTGTTCTTCGCCTGGAGCCGGGAAAAGCACGAGGACGGCGGCCTCGGCTGGCTCGAGACCGCCCGCCGCTCCAACTTCGCCACCCTGGTCAGCTCCCACCGGGAGGAGACCGAAAAAGATCCAGCCGAACGGGTGCCTGCTACGCAGTCCCGGCCTGCGGTTTCGCGGTCCCGGGCCGGGGATTCGGTCGATGACGACGAAGCCCTGGCGGCATACAACGCCTTCCTGACCCGGATCAACAAGCCCCAGGACCACTGACGCCTGTTTCTGCCCGTCATTTGTGCCCGGCCGATTTTTGCCTGGGCGTTTGCCCTGGCGCGCGGCACTTTGACCCGTCCCGCGACACGCCGGTAGGGGTTTCTAGGCAAATCTAGGGCCTGAGCTAGATCAGGCCATAGAGTCCGATGCCATGGATCCGGTGCGCAATCCGTACGCCCCTGGCGCGGGGCAGCGTCCGCCCGAGCTCACCGGGCGCGACCGGGAGATCAGCCAGTTCGAGGTGGTGCTCGAGCGGATCGCCCGGGGCCGGCCGGAGCGGAGCATGGTGCTGACCGGGCTGCGCGGGGTCGGCAAGACGGTGCTGCTGAACACGTTCCGCTCGATGGCCCTGCAGCGGCTGTGGGGCACCGGCAAGATCGAGGCCCGGCCGGACCAGTCGATCAGGCGGCCGGTCGCGGGCGCGCTGCATATGGCCGTGCGGGAGCTCGCCCCCCGGCACCGCGCCCCGGACCGGGTGGAGTACTTCCTCGGCGTGCTCAAGGCCTTCGCCCAGCGCGATCCCAAGCTGCCCAAGGGGACATCGGTCACGGTCACGCTGGGCATCGACGCTCCGGCCCAGCGCGGGCGGGCCGATTCCGGCGACCTCGAGGTGGACCTGACCGAACTGTTCGCCGAGGCCGCGTCGGTGGCCGGCGACCTCGGGGTCGGGATCGCCCTGTTCGTCGACGAGATGCAGGACATCCCCACCCCGGACGTATCCGCCCTGTGCGCCGCCTGCCACGAGCTGTCGCAGACCGGCGGCCCGCTCATCGTGGTCGGCGCGGGCCTGCCGCACCTGCCGGCCGTGCTCTCGGCGAGCAAGAGCTACTCCGAGCGCCTGTTCCGGTACGCGCGGATCGACCGCCTGGATCGGGAGGCCGCCGACCTGGCGCTGCTCGCCCCGGCCGAGCGGGAGGGCGTCACGTTCACGTCTGATGCCCTGGACGCGCTGTACGCGGCGGCGGACGGCTACCCCTACTTCGTCCAGGCCTACGGCAAGGTGACCTGGGACGTGGCCGCGGCCAGCCCGGTGACCGGCCGCGACGTCAGCGTGGCCGCCCCCGAGGCGGAGGGCGAGCTGGCCGTCGGGTTCTTCGGCAGCCGGTACGAGCGCGCCACGCTCGCCGAGCGGCAGTACATGCGGGCGATGGCCGCGACCGGGGACGACCCGGTGCTGACCTCGGTGGTGGCCGACGAGCTCGGGCGCAAGCCGTCCAGCCTGTCGCCGGCCCGGGACGGGCTGATCAAGAAGGGCCTCATCTACAGCTCCGAGCGCGGCCTGATCGCGTTCACCGTCCCCCACTTCGGCAAGTTCCTGCGCTCCCAGCCCGTCTAGAACTCGCGCTACAAGCGCCGTGTATCACTCCAACCTCACACGCCACGACACCCTCATCCGCTCCGGCGCCACGAGGCCGCGTTCATGATCGTGAAGGATTTTGTACCCCAGGCGGTACAAAATCCTTCGTGATCATGGAATTTGCTACGTACGTTCGATTCCGCGAGTGAGTCTGGATTGCTTGTGCGGAAGGTGTGACGGGGTGGACAGGCGCCACGCTGACCCAGATGCCTGGCTAGCTCTATGTGAATATTGGGCTGTCTAGCGTAGATCCTAGAGTCTGCTAGATATGGGCAGACTGGCGGCTGCGGGCGGCCGAGGACCTCGTCGGTGTCGGCGTCGAGGACCGCTACGCGGATCGCGGGCCTGCGATTCTGCAGGTAGATGGCGAAGACGATGTCGACGCGCCGCCCGCGTACGTATCCCGGGTACACCACGAACCGCCAGCAGCCTTCGCGCCAGACGTCGGAGGGAGCCCCGGCCGTGACCTGACCCGCGTACTTACGCCAGTGGGCGCTGGCGTGCAGGGCGGACATGGTCCGCCCGACCGGCATCCGGCGCAGCTCACACGGCTCGGAGTAGCCGAGCCGCACCATGATCTCGCCGAGCTCGGGCGACAGGAAGGCGAGCAGGGCCAGCTCGAAGGCCAGCACCGCGAGCCAGAGCTCGGCCACGGTGGTCGACGACGGCATCCGCAGCGACGGCAGCTCGAGGGTGGCGACGGCGGACGCGCACAGCAAGCCCGCGCGGGCGATCGTCCGCAGCCCGATCGGCGTGCCGCTGAGCTCGCCGAAACAGCCGCAGCCCGCATCCGGGCGCCGTTGCCTCATCTCGTGCAGGACCCCGACCGAGACCAGGAAGAACAGCGCGGTCCCGGCGCGTACCACCATCGCGGGCATGGCCAGCTCGGCATCGGTGAACCCGGTGCCGGGCAGCCGCAGGGCGGTCCCGATCAGGCCGAGGCCGAGGCCGAGCTCGGCGGCGAACACCAAGACCGTGATCGGCCGCCGCAGGTGCGCCGGGAACAGCACGGAGGGGTCGCTATGGTCGCTATCGGCATGCCGCCGCAGCATCCGCCAGATCTTGGCGGCGCACGCTCCGAGCAGCACGGCGGCCAGCAGCGGTAGCTGGGCCTCGCGGATGGCGGTGAGCATGAGCATGCCTCAGCCGCCGATCATCATGGTGGCGTTGAAGCAGCCGACTTCCAGGGCCCCGCCGAGCTCGACGAACGCAGCCATGGTGAGGTCCGCGATCCGGCCCTTGCGCGAGGTCCCGCAGGTGACGCAGCGGTCGCAGAACAGCCGGGCGGTCGCCCCGCAGCTGGTGACCGGGACGACCCGGTCTCGTTCGGCGCAGTCGTTCCGCAGCCTGACCTGGCTGCCCACGGACAGGTAGGGAAGCCGGACGCAGCCGGGTCCGGTGGCGTGCGGGTCGACCGCGTACTCCTCGACCGTGTGCAGGCCCCCGGAGCACGCGGACAACTCGGAGCCGGTGTGCTCGCAGCTGGTCTCCGGATCCAGGGCCGGATACGCCAGGCCCAGCAGGTTCTCCGATTCCTCCCCGGGCTCGTGCCAGACTGCGGTGCCGCTCACCGGGTCAGGTACGTGGCCGCTGACCATGGGCGCGGCCGGCGGATGGCCCGCCCGGTAGGGAGGCTGGGACGTCGCCGGGATCAGGGCCTGCAGGTAACCGTCGTGCTTCAGGCCGATCACGTCGATCAGGTAGCCCGGCTCGAGCCGGGGGAACCGGACCTGGATCCGGCCGGCCGCGGTGGGACCGATGAGCACGATCCGGCGCCCTTTGGCCGGGCCCTCGTCCACGAGGAGGCTGGCCGGCCCGTCCAGTTCGACGATCGTCCCGGTAACCCGGCCGATTTCGGCCCAGATCCGGTCGATGACTGGCGCGCCCGGCTGGCGGCGGCGGACAATTGCGTGATCGCCTTGCCTGAGCGCGGCGGGCGAAACCGGGCCACCGCGCCAGGCCTCCGCTGAGGCGGAGAGCGGAAACCGCTCCTCGCCGCGCTCGGTGAGCAAAACCAGAATGTGCGGGCTGACGTCCAGGATTCGTCCGGTAATGGTGTATACGAGAGATCTGCCTGCGGCTCCGCCGTAGTTGGTTCCCTCCGATATGCCAGTAATGTCTGATTCATCGCGTCGGCCTAGGACCGCTGCCTTAAACAGCGATCTGCGCGCGTATCGGGTCGGACTGGCTGAGTCCGTGACATCGTCGCACCAACGGGGAATGTCAGCCAAATGCCGCACTTGCCCTCCGTGGGATTGCATGGCCTTAATATGACCTTGCTTGGTCCCGGTTAGTCACGTCAAGTCATTCACGTACCTTCCTGGCCGGGGACACACAGATACATCCCCGGCGGATAGCCTGACCTGCCGGGCCACACCGCAACGAGTACGGACTGTAGTGTCTGCGACTACCTTAAGTAAGGTAGTCAGCATGAGCTGCGCCGGCCAGCACGATGAATCGCGAGCCTGCGATGAGGATGCCGCGTTCCGTGACTATGTTCTCACGCGTAGTACTGCGCTGCTGCGGATGGCGATCATGCTCACCGGGAACCGGGCCGACGCCGAGGACCTCCTCCAGGCGGCTCTGGTCAAGACCTACCGGTCGTGGGGCAGGATCAACGACCGGGCCGCGCTCGACGCCTACGTGCGGCGGGCGATGGTCAACACGCACATATCGTGGTGGCGCCGCCGCCGGGTCGATGAATACCCGACCGATGAACTGCCAGACCAGGTCGTAGCCGACCATTCGCGGGAAAGCGATATGGCCGAGGTCGTCCGGCGCGCGCTTGACCGGCTGCCGCAGCGGATGCGGGCCGCCGTCATGCTCAGGTACTTCGAGGACATGACCGAACCGGAGATAGCCGCGACGCTGGGCATCAGCCTGGGCACGGTGAAAAGCACGGTGTCGCGGGCGGTGGCCAGGCTGCGCATTGACGCTGAACTCGGACAAGATTCCGGCGCTTTATCCGTAACCTCGCGAATGCCGCGAAACTCACCTTATCGCGCTGCCCGCGCTACGGCCGGGCCGGCCGGGGCTACTGCCGGGTACCTGACTCATGGCACTATCAGGTATGCAGGTCAGGTGCCCAAAGGAGGTGGCTCGGTGCGGAGCACGATGATGGATGTCCCGCTGACGATCGCATCGATCATGCGATACGGAACGTCCGTATTCGGCGATCGGGAGGTTGTCACCTGGACCGGTGACGGGACCAGGCGTCGTACGTACGCCGAAGCCGGGCGCCGCGCCGCCCAGCTGGCCAACGCCCTGCGCGGTCTCGGCGTCGACGCCGACCAGCGGGTGGGCACGTTCATGTGGAACAACGCCGAGCACCTCGAGGCGTACCTGGCAGTGCCCTCGATGGGCGCGGTCCTGCACACGCTGAACATCAGGCTCGCCGCAGGCCGAGGTCGGTTACATCGCCACCCACGCGGACGACTACGCCGTCATCGTGGACGCGTCGCTGGTCTCCAAGTTCGCCGAGATCCTGCCGCACGCGTCCACGGTCAAGCACGTGATCGTGACCGGCGGCCCGCTCGGCGAGACGCCCGGGACCGATCAGCTGACCGGCGTGAGCGTGCACAGCTACGAGGACCTGCTCGCCGCCGAGCCCGACTCGTTCGACTGGCCCGAGCTGGACGAGAACTCGGCCGCGGCGATGTGCTACACCAGCGGGACCACCGGGAACCCGAAGGGCATCGTCTACAGCCACCGGTCCGCCTACCTGCACTCGATGGGCGCCTGCCTGGGGAACGCCTTCGGCCTGTCCGAGCGGGACCGGGTACTGCCGGTGGTGCCCATGTTCCACGCCAACGCGTGGGGCCTGGCCTACGCCAGCCTGCTCTCCGGCGCCGCCCTGGTGATGCCGGACAAGGATCTGTCGCCGGCCACGCTGGTCCGGCTCATCGCCGACGAGAAGGTGACGCTGGCCGGCGGCGTGCCGACGATCTGGGCGGCCGTGCTCACCTATATGCGGGCCGAGGGCGGCGACCTGTCCTCGCTGCGGGTGGTTCTCTGCGGCGGCTCCGCGGTCCCGCACGCCCTCCAGTACAACTTCGACCAAGAGCTCGGCGTGCGGATCCTCCAGGCCTGGGGCATGACCGAGACCTCGCCGCTGGCCAGCGTGGCCAACCCGCCGCCCGGCCTGAGCGAGGAAGAAGAGTGGTCCTACCGGGACAGCCAGGGCCGGCTGTTCTGCACGGTGGAGGGCCGGCTGTCCGGCGACGGCGGTGCGCTGCTGCCGAGCGACGGCGAGGCGGTCGGCGAGATCGAGGTCCGCGGGCCCTGGATCACCGGCTCGTACTACAAAGACGACGACCCGTCCAAGTTCCACGACGGCTGGCTGCGCACCGGTGACGTGGGGACGCTGGACGAGCACGGCTTCATCCGGCTCTCCGACCGGGCCAAGGACGTGATCAAGTCCGGCGGCGAGTGGATCTCCTCGATGGAGCTGGAGAACATCCTGATGGCCCACCCCGACGTGGCCGAGGCCGCGGTGTTCGGGGTTCCCGACGACAAGTGGGGAGAACGGCCGCTCGCGGCGATCGTGCTGCGCTCCGGGGCCGACGTGGCCGCGGACAAGCTGCGGGGTTTCCTGGCCGAGCAGATCCCGCGCTGGCAGCTCCCCGAGCGCTGGTGCTTCGTCGCCGAAGTACCCAAGACGAGCGTGGGCAAGTTCTCCAAGCGGCAGATGCGGGAGGCATACCAGCGCGGCGACTACGAGATCATCGAGGTCCGCTGACCCTTCCGGCGCGGACGCTTTGCCGGAGCCCCGTCCATGCCGGTACGCTATGGCCCACCGCACCGTACGTGCGGGTGGAGGATTCGCCTAGTCCGGTCTATGGCGCCGCACTGCTAATGCGGTTTGGTGGCAACACCATCCGGGGTTCAAATCCCCGATCCTCCGCTGTGACTTACAGACCCTGACCCGGTGCTCGGGAGCCGCGATGATCGCCATCGGCGTCCTGCCGCTCATCGAGTGCGGGCTGCGCTTACCGGCTACCGGGCGCCGATAGCCTGGCGGGATGGCTGAGGTGGTGACCAGCGCCGCGAACCCGGTGGTCAAGCGGATGCGCATGCTCGCCAGCCGCAAGTTCCGCCAGCGCGCGGGCCTGTCGCTGGCCGAGGGCATCCAGCCGGTGTGGCAGGCGGTGGAAGCGGGCGCGCCGATCGAGACGCTCATCTACGCACCGGACCTGCTCCGCTACCAGCCCGCGGTCGAGATGGTGCTGGACGCCGAGCGCCGCGGGGTCCGGGTGGTGCGGCTGAGCGGCGATCTGTTCCAGCGCCTGTCCGACCGCGACGGCGCGGCCGGGCTGGCCGCCATCGTCGGCCAGCGGCTGACCGCGCTCGCGGACCTGGCCGCCGGGCCCGGATCGGTGTTCGTCGCGCTGCACGAGGTCGCCAGCCCCGGGAACCTCGGTACCATCATCAGGACGGCTGACGCGGCCGGGGCTCAGGCGGTCATCCTGGTCGGCGCCTCCGCCGACCCCTACGATCCGGCCGCGATCAAGGCGAGCATGGGAGCGATCTTCAGCGTGCCGGCAGCCCGGGCGGCGGGCACCGACGAGTTCTTCGCCTGGGCGGCCAGCCGCGACCTGGCCGTCGTCACCACGTCGGCGCGAGCCGAGCAGAGCGTGTGGGAGGCGCGCTACCCGGACCCCCTGGTGGTGCTGATGGGCAGCGAGGGGCCCGGCCTGGCCGACGCCGACCTGCGGCGCGGCCGCCTCCAGGTCAGCATCCCGATGACGGGTACCGCCGAGTCCCTCAACCTGGCCGTGGCCACCGGGGTCGTCCTGTTCGAGGTGGTCAGGCAGCGCCGCGTACAAGGCCGAGGCTGACGCCGGCGGCCGCCGCCAGGACACCCGCCAGCCACCTTTCGGTCGTATATTGCTCTTTCCTAGTGCAATTCCCTAGACTGGGCGTGCCTCGGCGGCCGGACTAGGAGGGCGCATGCCAGTCGACTGGGTGGTCGTGGGCGTGGATAACGGCGGCACCGCGAACAACGGGACGATCCTCGATGCCAGCGGCCGGTTCCTCTTCGATCAGCTGGTCGAGGTGCCCAGTGAGGTCCGCGAAGGCCCGGACAAGGCGATCGCGGCCCTGGTCTTGTCGGTCGAGCAGGTGCTGGGACTGGCCAGCGTGCCGATCACGGCAGTGCGGGCGGTCGGCCTAGATACGCCCGGCCCGGCCAGCGCCGACGGCGTCATCTCGTCCAAGGGCGCGACCAACTTCGGCCACGCCGGCTGGCGCGGCTACGACATCCGGGGCGCGCTGGCCGAACGGCTCGGCCTCCCCGTGATCTACAACAACGACGGGAACTCGGCCGCGCTGTACGCGCACAACGCGCGGTTCGGCCCGGAGTCCAAGCGCCGCAGCTCGGTGGCAGCGATCGTCGGCACCGGCCTCGGCGGCGGGATCATCCACGCCGGGCAGGTGATCAAGGGCGCGGCCGGGATGGCCGGGGAACTCGGGCACGTGCCGATCCCGCTCGACGGCCTCCTTGGCGAGGGCCAGCCGATGCCCGCGTGCAACTGCGGCCTGTCCGGCGACGCGGAAAGCGTGGCCTCGCTCACCGGCATCCAGAACAATCTGCTGCCCTACTGGCTCAGCCGGTACGAGGACCACGAACTCGGTGCCATGCCGCTCACCGCCGCGGCCAAGCTCGTCCGCAAGTACGCGGAGAACGGCGACGAGATGGCGCTGGCCATCTTCCGGCAGCAGGCGATGGCGATCGGGCGGCTGTTCACTATCGCGGCGAACTTCCTCGACCCGGACGAGTACTTCCTCGGCGGCGGCGTGGTCGAGGCCGCGCCGCACTTCCGCGACTGGTTCTTCGCCGAGGTCCGCGCGCATACCGTGCTGCGCGAGGAGCAGGCCCGGGCCGCGGAGATCTCTCTGGTGACCGACCTGGACATGGCCGGCGCACGCGGATCGGCTTACGCCGCCCGGGACTGGCTCGCCAGCCAGGCCCAGCCGGTCAGGCCAGCTGTCCTCTAGTCGCCGCCCTCGGTGTCCTTGAAGATCAGCCCGCATACCTCGAGGTAGAGCTGCTCCGGGTAGGGCAGGTGGTCGACATTGGTGAGGGCCTGGTCCTGTCCGGCGGATTCCAGGATGAACTCCCCGTAACCGAGGATCCGGCCCATCGTGGACCGCTGGAAGCTCATGTCCGTCACCTTGGTGAGCGGCATCATGTTCACCTTGCGGGTCAGCAGCCCGGTCGCGAGTATGAACCGCTGAGAGGTGACGACGAAATAAGTTTCGCTCCATTCGAATACCTTGATGGCCAGGCGGAGGAAAAGAATCCCCCACAGGACCCAGATGACCAGGACGGCGACACCGTTAACCTTGGCCAAAACGGTGGTCAGCCAGGCGGCCAGGGCCAGCCCGACAAGAACTTCGAAAACAGGTCTGATCAATACGGCCGGGTGCTGGTGGACCGTGATGACCTGCCGCTCGTGCGGCAGGAGATACCTGTTTACCGAGGCAGGAACCGTATCGGTGTTCGGAACCAGCCTCATGTCAGCGCCCGGCCTTAGATCGACGCGAAGAAGTTAGAAAGCCCGTGAGCCGCCGAGGTCAGGAACGTACCGATGTTGTGAACGACATGAGCGGCACCTGACGGCTGCTCGATGATCCACCACACAACGAACGCAAGAGCAAGCCATCCGAGGATGGATTTAAGATTCACGTCGACTCCCACCGGCGCCGGGACTTGTCCTGCTTGCCAGAGAACCTAATGTTAGCTTGCGCCGATTGGCCGGCCCAATGCTAACGGGGTGAAGCTGCCGCGTCGGGATGTGTATGCCCGCGCGCCACCCTCAGTATGCCCCATCGGTGAAAACAGTGCGTGACCGGACGTGCCGGCCACGCCGGCATCGCCGGCGGAATCGGCGGCTGGTGGCCCTGATCGGGGATTTTGCCGCCGGAGCGGCCGGTCATCTGACAGCATTCCACCGTGCAGACCATGCTGGTGAGATGACGGTGGCAGACGTGGGTGAGACAGACTTCGCGGTCATCGTCTACCGGGAAGAAGACCAGTGGGAGGCGGATGGCCTGCCGATCTCGGTGACCGCCGACCTGGATGACTTCGTCCAGGCGCTGCGCCGCCAGCCGAGCCGGGGCGGCACCATCGGCTTCGCCGGCGTGGGAGACGACTTCTGGGTCGCGATCCGGGTCCTCGGCGAGGAAGAGTCGCTGTTCCTCTCCGACCTCACCGCGGCGGTGGAATATCCGCTGGCCCGTCAGGTGCTCGAAGCCCTGGACATCCCGGTGCCCGCGGACGACGAGCTCGACCAGGTGCTGCCGGCGGGCGACATGTCCATCTTCGCCGACCTGGGGCTCGACGAGATGGAACTCGGGGCCGTCTCGGCCGACCTCGACCTGTATCCCGAGGACGCCGTCGCTCTCATCGCCGAGCGGCTCAGGTTCGGCGACGCGGTCGACCGCGCCCTCGACACGGTGCTCGGCTAGTAGCCGGCCCCGGGCCTGATGACGCCGACCGGGTACACCGCCTCCTTCGAGCCGGCCATGCGGCTCGCGCTGGCGGAGGCGGGCGCGCCCGGGCCGGCGGATGTCCCCGAGGACATCCCGGTCGGCGCCGTGATCCTCGACGAGGCGGGCGTGGTCGTGGCGCGCGCCCGGAACCGCCGGGAAGCGGACCGTGATCCGACCGCGCACGCGGAGATCGTCGCGATCAGGCAGGCGGCCGCGGCCCTCGGCCGGTGGCGGCTGACCGGGCTGACGCTGGTGGTCACCCTCGAGCCGTGCCCGATGTGCGCGGGCGCGGTGACGGCGGCCCGGCTGGCCCGGCTGGTCTACGGAGCCGCCGATCCCAAGGCCGGCGCGGCCGGGTCGCTGTGGGACCTGCTGCGGGATACCCGCCTGAACCACCGCCCGGAGGTCATCGGCGGGGTGCTGGCACCGGAGTGCGGCACGCTGCTGCGCGACTTCTTCGCGACGCGGCGGCCGAGCGGGTAGGTCTCGCGGGTCGGGCCGCCGCGCACGCGCGGATTCGGGTAAGCTCGCCTGCGGTGGAGTCGCATAGTGGCCTAGTGCGCACGCCTCGAAAGCGTGTGAGGGGGCAACCCCTCCGTGGGTTCAAATCCCACCTCCACCGCTGCAGGGCCGCATGAGTATCCGGCCTGTCTTCCGGGGAGACAGGGCCTGCCGGAGAAGCGTGTCCACCGGGGAACTTAGCGCGACGTCTCGGTCGTTCGCTGTAGTGAATCACGTGGTTTTCGGAGGTGCGGCCTGCCCTCGGTGAGTCCGCCTGCCTGTACCACCAGACGCCGGGCGAGGAGAGCCGAGTGTTTGAGCCACAGGGGACCGGCTTCTTCCTGCTCCTGATCGTGGTCTTCGGGGGACTGCTGGTCTGGGTGGCGCTGGCCAAGCAGCTGGTGTTCCGTATTTTCGCCGCGTGCCTGGCGTTCCTGCCCGCCGCGGTCTTCGGGGTCGCGGCCGTCAACAAGTTTTACGACTACTACCAGACCTGGGGCGGGATGATCAACGATCTCAGCAGCCAGGGCGCCAGCATCCCCAAGTACGCGGCCCCGGGGGCCGACACCAACAAGCAGTTCGACAAGAACATCGGCCGGGTCACCAGCCTCGCGGAAGACGCTCAGGTCGGCTATCTGTTCCAGACGTCGGTCACCGGCGCCCGCAGCCACCTGACCCGCGACGTCTACGTCTACCTCCCGCCGCAGTACTTCCAGAAGCGCTACGCGCACTACAAGTTCCCCGCCATCGAGCTGCTGCACGGCTCACCGGGCAACCCGCAGGCCTGGGTCGACGTCATGGGCGTCATCCCCACCTTCCTCAGCCTGCTCGAGACCCACCCGGAGGACAGCGCGGTGCTGGTCATGCCGGACACCGACGGCGGCCAGCGGTACGAGCTCCAGTGCCTCAACAACCCGGGCGGCATCCAGGACATGACCTTCGTCGCCCGGGACGTGCCCGCGGCGATCGCGCGGATCGCCCGCGTGCAGCCGCCGGGCCGCGCCTGGGGACTGTCCGGCTATTCGGAGGGCGGCTACTGCACCGCCAACATCGCGCTGCAGGATCCGGCGGGCTACGGGGCCGCGGGCGTGCTGTCGGGATACTTCTCCCCGATCCCGAGCCAGGTGCCTTCGGGTAACGAGCCGGGCGGCAAGCCGCACGTGGTCGACGTCTTCGCCGGACGGCCCACCCTGAAGCAGCTCAACTCGCCGCAGTGGTACGTCACCCGGGTGCCGGTCAGCGAACAGCTTCCCGCCTTCTGGCTGGCGGCGGGCGCCCAGGACGGGCAGGATGTCGGCGCCGCGATGAGCTTCAGGCAGCTGCTGCAGACCCGGGTGGCCAGCGTGCCGCTCGACATCGTCCCGAGCGGCGGCCACCAGGGCAGCGTGTGGCGTGCGGCCCTCGTCCCGATGCTCAAGTGGATGACGCCGCAGCTGGCGCAGCAGGCCGCGAAGGCCGACGCCGCCGTGGCCCGGACCGTGGCGGCCCGGAAGGCCGCGGCGGAGCGGGCGGCCGCGGAGCGGGCGGCCACGGCGCAGCGGAAGAAGGCACATGCCGCCAGCTCCCAGTCGCCGCGCACCCCGGCGAAGCCCAAGCAGCGCTAGCCCGTCCGGCGCACCGGTCCGGACGGATCGCCGAACCCACCGCACCTATCCGGGGTGGATCAGGAACCCAGCGCGTCCGCGATGACCTCGAGGCCCTTCTCCAGCTCACCGGACGGCGGGTAGGCCAGGCCGAGCCGCATCACGTGAGCGCTGTCGCCGAACCACGGCCCGGGGGCGACCGCCGTCCGCCGCCCGGCCAGCCGCTCGTGAAAGCGCCGCACATCGGGCTCCCGGAACCTGCCCGGATCGAGCCGCACGCAGCAGAACGCCCCCGCTTCCGGCGGCAGCCACTGCAGGCGGCCGTCCTGTTTCCCGATCCAGTCCCCGACCGTGGTGCGAGCCCGGGCCATCAGCTCGCCCCGGGACGCCAGCAGCTGATCGGCCTGGGCCAGCAGCCGGGCGGCGAGGAATTCGTCGAGTACGCCGCAGCAGATCGAGGAGTTGAACTTGGCCAGCCTCAGCTGCTCTCGCAGCCGCCCGTCGGGCACGGTCAGCCAGCCGATGCGCAGCCCCGGAGCGCCGTACGCCTTGGACAGCGAGGCGCAGGTCAGCACCCGGTCCGAGCGGCCCGCGAAGCTGGCCGCGGGCGCGGCGCCGCCGTAAGTGGCCTCCCGGAAGGTCTCGTCGACCAGCAGGAGCGCCTCGGGGCAGCGGCGAGACATGGCGGCGAGAAGCTCGTCGATCTCGGCCGGCATGATCGGCACGCCGGAGGGATTCTGCGGCGAGGCGACCATGACGAGCCGGGTCCGCGCCGACAGGCGGTCCCGGAAGGCCTCCGGGTCGACGCGGTAGCCGTCCTCGAACCGGGCGGACACCGTGGTGACCCGGGCACCGAGGCCGTGCAGGGCGTCGAGCATGGGCGGGTAGCAGGGCAGCCCGGCGACGATGTCGCTGTCGCTGTGCAGCAGGGCAACCAGGAACAGCGCCCCGGCCGCGCCGGAGGTGAGCAGCACCTGGTCGCCGGGTATCCCGAGTCGGCCGGCGACCAGGGCGCGCAGTTCCGGGTCGCCGGCCGACGTCCCGTAGCCCAGGCTCAGGCCGGCCAGGCTAGCCACGCCCCCCGGGCCGAGGATGTCGGCTACCGACAGGTCGGGACCGATGCTCTCGCTGAGGTTGACCTCGGGCGATTCGTCGATGAGGGCCGTGATCGGGCTGGCGGGGAACTGGCGCATGGCGGTCCTTACCGTGGGCGTCCCGGAGATCTTCCTAGCGTCATGATCGGCCGGCCCGGCCGGTGCGGCCCAGAGCCAATCGCAGGTAATTGGCTGGCGATCGCAGTGCCTCGGATCCTGCTACGCAGAGTAGTTTTACCGGGCGTTATATAACCGATACCTGATGGGCGAAGCAGGGCAAATGCGTGCCCATTACCGTGCGGCTGACAGCAGTAATTGCGTGGTGAAACGGTTTCATTGGGACCACTCCCGGAAGGGCCGAACATGACGCTAACGCCATTGGTTCCCTAGTCTGACCTGGAGTTATTGCCTGCGGCTCTGGCTATTCGCGGTGGCGGCGCCAATCTGGCACTACTTTCCGTAATCAACTGAAAGGAGCGTAAACCGCTTACCGCGGCGCCGCGTCTGCTACTCGTAAGAGCGGGTACGACTTATGGAGTAGCCCGCTTGGGGGGTTGATGCCTGGCCCGCGGCCAGGCATGGGGAGGGACATCATGGTCAGCGACGGAATTAAGGCTGCCCGCATTCAGGCGCGGTACTCACCGCTCATCGGCCTTACCTGGGAGCCGGTCAGCTTCCCGGCGAACATCGCGGCTGCCATCAAGAACGCGACCACCCGGCTGAACCCGCACCGCGGCGGCCGCCGGCCAGCAGGCCGGCACGCCGCACCCGGCCGGAACGCCGACCCCGGGCGCTCGGTTCTCGGCCGGCACGCGGCGCACTAACCCGTCTGGCGCCGTCGGGGAAGCGGCGCCGGGCGAACGGCACGCAGCGGGGCGGTCTCAGCCAGCTCCGCCCCGCTGCCTGCCTGATCTGCGTATCAGTCGTCACAGTGACCTCTTTTCGGCTCACTTCAGGACCTGTGTGTGATCAGGCTGATACGTTCAGTGTCTGCCCGGCGCGGTTCGAGTCCGGCGTCGGCGCGAACGTCTCGGTAGGGGGAGCACGGTGATGCAGCTTCAGGTCAATCAGTTCTCGCACGGCATCCTCAATCCCGGGCTCGGCTGCTTAATGTCCTGCCTGGGATCCTTCCTCGGCCTGCGCTGCCTCACCCGGGCCCGCGCCTGCACCGGCCGCAACCGCGCCCTGTGGCTGCTGGTCGCGTCGGTGGCGATCGGGGGCACCGGCATCTGGGTCACCCACGTCGTCGCCATGCTCGGCTACACGATCCCCGGCCAGCAGATCCTGTACAACGTGCCGATGACCGTGATCAGCCTGGGCGTCGCGATCGGAGTCGTCGCCGCCGGGCTGTTCATCGCCGGCCTGCCCCGGGGCGGCCTGGGCGCGGTCCTGGGCGGCGGCGTCGTCATGGGCACCGGCATCGCGGCCATGCACTACTTCGGGATGGCCGCGGTGAGCATGCACGGCACCGTGCAGTACAACCTGCGCCTGGTCGGGATCTCGGTGCTCATCGCGATCATGACATGCGCGGCAGCACTAGCCGCCGGGCTGCGCGGGCGCGGCGTGTGGTCCAGCCTCGGCGTATCGATCGTCATGGGCGTAGCCATCACCGGCATGCACTACACCGGGATGGCCGCCATGCGCGTCTACGCGGGCGGCAGCGGGCTGGTTATGCCGGGGGAGCCGTCGAGCAGCCTGCTGCTCCCGCTCCTGCTCGGGGCGAGCGTGGTCACGTTCCTGCTCATGCTGATCGTCGCCATGTCGCCCACCGAGGACGAGATCCTCGCCGACGCGAGCCTGACCGAGCGCCTGCGGGCCGGAGCATCGCTGGCGGTCCGCGAGGCCGCCAGCGACCGGCAGTACGAACTGACGCAGCCGGATGTCTTCGGGACAGACCTCTTCCAGCCGGACGCCTCCAGGAAGAGCAGCTGAGCTGTCCGTCCCGCGAGTGTGGCGGAGGATAAGAGATTCGAACTCTTGAGGGTTTCCCCAACACGCTTTCCAAGCGTGCGCACTAGGCCACTATGCGAATCCTCCGCCGGGAAGCTTACCCGAAACCGCCGGTCGCTGGGATACGGAGCATCTAGTCTCCGGGCTGACTAGACTGTGCCCTGACCCCCCGCACGGCGTTATCCCGCCAACCCCCCCAGGGCCGGAAGGCAGCAAGGGTACGCGGGCTCTGATGGGTGTGCGGGGGGTCCCTGATCAGCCGGTCCCGATCACCGGTGAGGATGAGCTGATGGCAGCAGCCGCGCCGGAAGGCGATGAGACGGCCCCGGCCCAATCTGGACTAGCCCAAGCTGGACTGGCCCAATCCGGACTGGCTCTGTACCGCAAGTACCGTCCCGCGACGTTCGCTGAGCTCAGGGGGCAGGAGCACGTCACCGGCCCGCTCCAGCAGGCGCTGCGCACCGGGCGGATCAACCACGCGTACCTGTTCAGCGGCCCGCGCGGCTGCGGCAAGACGTCCAGCGCGCGGATCCTGGCCCGCTCCCTGAACTGCGTCAAGGGACCCACCCCGGAGCCCTGCGGGGTCTGCGACTCGTGTGTCGCGCTGGCGCCCTCCGGGCCGGGCAGCATCGACGTGATCGAGATCGACGCGGCGTCGCACGGAGGCGTGGACGACGCCAGGGACCTGCGCGAGCGGGCGTTCTACACGCCGGTGTCCGGGCGCTTCAAGATCTACATCATCGACGAGGCCCACATGGTCACCCAGCAGGGCTTCAACGCGCTGCTGAAGCTGGTCGAGGAACCGCCGTCGCACCTGAAGTTCATCTTCGCCACCACCGAGCCGGAGAAGGTGCTGCCGACCATCAGGTCGCGCACCCATCATTACCCGTTCCGCCTGGTCCCGCCGTCCGTGCTGCGGGAGCTGATGCAGGACATCCTGCGGGACGAGGGTGTCGCGGTCGAGGACGCCGTGCTGCCGCTGGTGATCCGGGCCGGAGCCGGCTCGGTCCGGGACTCGCTGTCCGTGCTGGACCAGCTGATGGCCGGGAGCGACGAGTCCGGGTTGCGCTACGAGCGCGCGGTGGCGCTGCTCGGCTTTACCGACGCCGGCCTGCTCGACGAGATCGCGGACGCGTTCGCGGCCGGTGACGGCGCGGCGGTGTTCCGCGTGGTGAACCGGGTCATCGAGGGCGGCCACGAGCCGCGCCGGTTCGCGGCCGACCTGCTGGACCGGCTCCGCGACCTGATCGTGCTGGCCGCGGTGCCCGACGCGGCCGAGATCGGGCTGCTCGACCTGGCGCCGGACCGGGCCGAGCTGATGGCGGGGCAGGCGGAGCGGTTCGGCCAGGCCGGGCTGACCCGGGCCGCCGAGATCGTCAACACCGGTCTCGACCAGATGCGCGGGGCCACCTCGCCCCGGCTGCTGCTCGAGCTGACCTGCGCCCAGGTGCTGCTGCCGGCCGCCGCCACCGACGAGAAGTCCCTGCTGGCCCGGCTGGAACGACTCGAACGGGGGATACCGCCGCAGGCGGTACCGCAGTCACCCCCGCGCGCGCCGCACTCCGCTCCCGCCCCCGATGAAGCCGAACGAGCCCGGCCTCCCGCCCCGGCCCCCCGTCCCGCGGCCGCCCAGCCGGCGCCCCCTTCCCGGCCCGCCCAGCCGGAACCGGCCCAGCCCGCGCCCGCTCAGCCGGCGCAGCGTGCCCGAGCCGCGCCGCCCGGAATCACAGCGTGCCCAGGAGCCGCGGCCGCAGGCGCAGGCGGCCCGGCAGGCTCCCCCGGCCGCGGCCGGGGCGGATGTGCTGCGGCAGAACTGGGACTCGATCCTGGAGGCGGTCAAGCAGGAGCGCCGGGTGGCCTGGATGATGCTCAGCAACTCCAGCGTGCTCTCGCTGCAGGACGGGGTCCTCACCCTGCGGTTCCCCCGGGAGGGGGACGTGAAGGGCTTCAGCGTGAGCGGCTACGAGTCCATCCTCAAGCAGGTGCTGAGCAGCCGCTTCAGCCTGAACGTGTCGGTCAAGGGGGTGGCCGGCGCCGACGGCGGGGCCGCCGCCCGTTCCGGTGAGCGCCCGAGCGGCCCGGCCGCGAGCGGCCGCCCGGCGGCGCCCGCTCGCCGGGATCCCGCCCCGGCGCCACCGGAGTTCGTCCCGCCGGAATTCGCCGGGCTTCCCGACGAGCCGGACGACGACGACCTGCCGCCCGACGACCTGGCCCCGGACGAGCCGTCGCCGGATGACCAGGTCGTCCAGGGCAGCGAGCTGACCGGCATGGACCTCATCCAGCGCGAGCTGGGCGGCCAGGTGATCGGAGAGTTCGAGGGCTAGCGCCGCGCCGTACCGGCTAAACCGCGCCAGGCTCGTCATAGGCTCTGCGTAGGAGGGCGATGTGGAACCCCAGATGGATATGCAGCAGCTGTTCGCTGCCGCGCAGCAGATGCAGGAACAACTCATGAGCGCCCAGCAGGCGCTGGCGGACGCCGAGGTGACCGGGACGTCCGGCGGCGGCCTGGTCAAGGCCACCGTCAACGGCCAGGGCGAGCTGATGGAACTGACCATCGGCGCGGGCGCGGTCGATACCGACGACCCCGAGGAGACGGCGCGGACGATCGCCGACCTCGTGCTCGCGGCGGTCCGGGACGCCTACCGGTCGGCCGAGGACCTGCAGCAGCAGCAGATGGGACCGTTCGCGGCGGCCATGCAGGGCGGCGGCATGCCGGGGATGCCCCCCGGTGGCGGCCTCAACCTGCCCGGCGGGCTCGACCTGTCCAGCCTCGGCATCGGGGCTCCGGCCCACGAGGACCCGGCCCATGAAGACACGGGCGACGAGGACAAGCCCGCAACGTAGGGACTGACGTGTACGAAGGGGTCATCCAGAACCTCATCGACGAGCTCGGGCGGCTGCCCGGGGTCGGTCCCAAGGGTGCCCAGCGGATCGCCTTTCACCTGCTGGCCGCGGACCACGCCGACGTCAGGCGGCTCGCGGACGCGCTGATCGAGGTGACCGAGAAGGTGCGGTTCTGCAAGACCTGCGGCAACGTGGCCGAGGCCGAGGAGTGCCGGATCTGCCTGGACCCGCGGCGGGACCTCACGGTGATCTGCGTGGTGGAAGAGCCCAAGGACATCGCGGCGGTGGAGAAGATCCGCGAGTTCCGCGGCCGGTACCACGTGCTCGGCGGGGCGATCAGCCCGATCGACGGGATCGGCCCGGAAGAGCTGCGGATCAAGGAACTGATGACCCGGCTCACTGACGGAACGGTGACAGAGCTGATACTCGCCACCGATCCCAACCTCGAAGGGGAGGCGACCGCCGCCTTTCTCGCTAGGCTGGTCAGGCACATGGGCTTGCGGGTCACCAGGCCGGCGAGCGGACTGCCGGTCGGGGGCGACCTGGAGTACGCCGATGAGGTGACGCTGGGCCGCGCCTTCGAGGGACGGAGACTGCTTGATGTCTGAACCGCCGACTCGGGCGCGGACGGAAGGCCCGGCTGACAGCCGGGAGTGGCAGCCGCTGGCGGACCAGATCGCGGTGAACGTGAAGAACTTCGTCGACGGCGTGGAGGCGCTCGCCCAGGGCGGCGGCGACGAGACCGTCCCGCTGCTGCTGCTCGAGGTATCCCAGATCCTGCTGGCCGGAGCGCAGCTCGGCGCCAGCAGCGACGTGATCCTGCCGGGTAACTGGGAGCCGGAGGTGGGCGACGACCCGGACCTCGACGCGCTGCGCACCGGCCTGGCGACCCGGCTGTCCGCGGTGGACGAGTACGCCGAGGTGTTCGACCCGTACAAGGACTCCTCGTGCCTGCCGTTCCGGATCTCGGACGACATCGCGGACGTGGCCGCCGATCTCATCCACGGCCTCAAGCACTATCAGGCCGGGCGCTCGCTCGAGGCGCTGTGGTGGTGGCAGTACAGCTACTTCAACCACTGGGGCACCCACGGCGGGGCCGCCCTGCGCGCGCTGCACGCCGTGGTCGCGCACGCCAGCCTGGACGTCGCCGAAGAGAGCACGAGCCCGTGAACGGGGCGGGCACCGTCTTCGTTCGGTAGTTAAAATCAAGGGTTCCATCCGGGGACCTTTCGGGGAGGTGCGGCGCGGTCGTGGCGCTCGTGGTGCAGAAGTACGGCGGATCATCGGTGGCCGACGCCGACGGGATCAAGCGCGTCGCGCAGCGGATCGTGGCCACCCGCAAGGGCGGGGACCAGGTCGTGGTGGTGGTGTCCGCGATGGGCGACTCGACCGACGAGCTGATGGACCTGGCCCGGCAGGTCAGCCCGCTGCCGCCGGCCCGTGAGCTCGACATGCTGCTGACCGCCGGGGAGCGGATCTCGATGGCGCTGCTGGCCATGGCCATCGCCACCCTGGGCCTGGAGGCGCGCTCGTTCACCGGCTCCCAGGCCGGGGTGATCACCGACGACACGCACGGCCGGGCGCGCATCATCGACATCAGGCCGGGACGGATCGCCGGCGCGCTGGCCGACGGCGCGATCCCCATCGTGGCCGGATTCCAGGGCGTGTCGCAGACGACCAAGGACGTCACCACGATGGGCCGCGGCGCCTCGGACACCACCGCGGTCGCGCTGGCCGCCGCGCTGAACGCCGACGTGTGCGAGATCTACACCGACGTGGACGGCGTCTTCACCGCCGACCCCCGGATCGTGCGGACCGCCCGGCGGATCCCGCGGATCAGCTACGAGGAAATGCTCGAGATGGCGGCCAGCGGCTCGAAGGTCCTGATGCCGCGCTGCGTGGAGTACGCGCGGCGGTACGGGGTCCCGATCCACGTGCGGTCGTCCTTCACGAACCGGCCCGGGAGCTGGGTCGCCGGGCACGCGAAAGAGATTGCGGAGGCAACCGAGATGGAGCAGGCCATCATCTCCGGCGTGGCCCACGACCGGAGCGAGGCGAAGCTCACCGTCGTGGGCGTGCCGGACCGGGTGGGCGTGGCGGCGCGGATCTTCAAGGCCGTCGCCGAGGCCGGCATCAACATCGACATGATCGTGCAGAACATCTCCGCGGTGGCCACCGGCCGGACGGACATCTCGTTCACGCTGCCCCGCGACGACGGCCAGCGCGCGATGACCACGCTGCAGGGCATCCAGGAGGCCATGGGCTTCGAGTCGCTGCTCTACGACGACCACATCGGCAAGATCTCCCTGGTCGGGGCGGGCATGCGGTCCCATCCGGGGGTGAGCGCCACGTTCTTCAGCGCGCTGGCCGACGCGGGGGTGAACATCGAGATGATCTCCACCTCGGAGATCCGGATCTCGGTCGTGGTCGCCCAGGACGACGTCGACCTGGCCGTGAACGCCACCCACAAGGCCTTCGAGCTCGACTCCGACCAGGTGGAAGCCGTCGTCTACGGGGGGACCGGCCGATGAGCGCTACGGCCTTCCCTGGCCGTCGTCGGCGCCACCGGCGCGGTCGGCACGGTGATGCTCGACCTGCTGTCCACCCGGGAAGACGTCTGGGGCGAGATCCGGCTGATCGCCTCGCCGCGGTCGGCCGGGCGGCGGCTGGCCGTCCGGGGCGGCGAGACCGAGGTGGTCGCGCTGGCCGAGGACGCGTTCGACGGCATCGACGTGGCCATGTTCGACGTGCCGGACGAGGTCTCGGCGCAGTGGGCGCCGATCGCGGCCGCCCGCGGCGCGGTGGCGGTCGACAACTCGGGCGCCTTCCGGATGGATCCCGAGGTCCCGCTGGTGGTGCCGGAGGTCAACCCCGCGGATGTGGGCCGTCGGCCGAAGGGCATCATCGCCAACCCGAACTGCACCACGCTGTCGCTGATCGTGGCGGTCGGCGCGCTGCACCAGGCGTTCGGCCTCGAGTCGATGGTGGTCGCCTCCTATCAGGCGGCCTCGGGTGCCGGCCAGGCCGGCATCGACACCCTCTACGCGCAGCTCGACAAGGTGGCCGGGACCCGGTCGCTGGGGCAGCGGGCCGGCGACGTGCGCGCGGCGGTCGGCGACCTCGGCCCGTTCCCGGCGCCGCTGGCGATGAACGTGGTGCCGTGGGCGGGCTCGCTGAAGGCGGACGGCTGGTCGTCCGAGGAGCTGAAGATCCGCAACGAGTCCCGCAAGATCCTCGGCCTGCCCGGGCTGAAGGTCTCCGCGACCTGCGTCCGGGTGCCCGTCGTGACCACCCACTCGGTGGCCGTGCACGCCACGTTCGCGCAGCCGGTCAGCCGCGAGGAGGCCTGGCGGGTGCTGCGGATGGCGCCGGGGGTCGTGGTGGCCGACAACCCGGCCGCGTCCGAGTTCCCCACCCCGGTCGATGTCGTCGGCACCGATCCGTCCTGGGTCGGCCGGGTCCGCCAGTCGCTCGACGACCCGCGGACCATCGAGCTGTTCGTCTGCGGCGACAACCTGCGCAAGGGCGCGGCGCTGAACACGGCGCAGATCGCCGAGCTGGTGGCGGCGGAGCTTGGCGCACGTCCCTAGGGTCCGGCGGCACGGCCTGCCCGGGGTTCGGCGGCACGGCGCGCGGGGTTTGCGGCTGGACTGGTTCCGTGTCCGGGTGCTGATCTCCGCCGCGGCCACCGCGCTGCTCGTACTGGGGCTCCGCGGTGCGCACGGTGGTCCCGGCCCGGAGGTCCGCGGCGCGCCGCCGTGGCCCGCCCCGGCGTCCGTTACGGCCGGGGTGCAGGCGGCCGGGCTGCCGCTGCTCGCCGCCCCCGGTGAGGTGGTCCGGTTCGCGGTGCACCTGGACGTGATCGTCGACGGCCAGCCGGTCACCGTGCCGTCCGGCGTCGGCGTCGATGTCCCCGCCCGGCGCATGTCCCCGCTGTACACCTCGGACACCTCGGGGGTCGTCCACGTCACCGCGAACAGCGATCAGAGCGTGTTCACCCTCGGCCAGTTCTTCGCCGAGTGGCAGGTGCCGCTGAGCCGGGGCCGTCTGGGCGGGCTGCGGGCCTCGCCGTCGGCGCCGGTCGCGGTCTACCTGGACGGCTCGCAGGTAGGCGGGGCGCCGGGCTCGGTGCTGCTGACCCCGCATCTCCAGATCGCCGTCACCTACCGGCCGGGCCCGGGGCCCGTGCCGTCCGCCTACGCGTTCCCGGCGGGGACGTGACGGCGGCGGATCCTGGGCCGGGGTCCGGGCCGGGATCGGTCCGGTTCGGCACGTACAACATGCTCGACCTGTTCGCGGCCGACTCGGCGGATGACCGTCGGCACTACGAGCTGGTCGTCGGCGTGATCCGGAGCCTGGACGCCGACGTGCTCGCCGTCCAGGAGATCCTGGCCCCTGACGCCGAGGCGGCCGCGCGGCGGCTGCGCCAGCTGGCCGCCGACGCCGGCCTGCGCTGCGAGGTGCCCGGTCCCGGCGGGCCGGAAGCGGCCGTGGCGTTCGGCGGTCACGGCTACCACGTGGGACTGATGTGGCGGGACGGGATCGAGCCGCGGCCCGGCTCGCTGCGCTGCTACGGGGGCCGGGACTTCTGGCACGGCCTGGCGCTGGTCACCCTGGATATGGGCGGCCCGCTGATCAGGCACGGCGCCTTCCACGCGAGCCCGTTCGGCCGACGGCTCCGAGCCGACCAGAACGAGCGCCTGGTGGCCGCGGTCACCCGGCCGCGGGGTGAGCCGCCGGTGCTGGTCGGCGCCGACTGGAACACCGAGTCCGCGGACCGGGGCCCGGCCGGGGCGCTGTACGAGCCCGCCGACCCCTACGCCGGCGTGGAGTGGTTCGCCGACCTCATCTACCAGTGCCAGTGGGACTACGACGAACAGGGACGGCGCCGGCACTGGGCCGACCGGGAGCCCGGGGACGTGCTCTGGGCGGGCGGCCTGCACGACGCGGCCGCGGTCACCGGCGCCGCCTGGCAGCCCACGGCCGGCCATCATCCGGCCGACGTTTACGGTGAGCACGGAGTGCGGCGCCGCATCGACGCCGTCCGGGTGACCGACGCGCTGGTCCCCGCGCTGCGCGCGCACCAGGTAACCGACACCGCGCAGACCCGGGCCGCCTCGGATCACCTGCCGGTCGTGGTCGAGTACGCCCCCGCCGCGGCGTACGCGTAGCGGCGCGCTGGTCTTCGAGGGCGCTGATACTTCCCTTACCGTCGCGGCGGCCGGGTGGTGCCGGTGCCGTGGGGGTGATATAGGCCGTGATGGCTACTCGCCTGGAAGTCCGCTGAATTAACGCGTCGTTACTGCCTATTTAGTGGCGAGTGTCGGAATTCCTTGGGCTGGAAGTAGACATTTGTGCCTACGCAGAGGTGTACGGGCGGAAGAGTTCCGTAAGCAGGGACCTTGCCGGTTTGGCAGATCTGCTGCGGTTGCGGGCGGTATAACAGATGCGGAGCCGGGGTTAGCGCGAAGGAGGGACGTGCTGGGATATCGCAACACTCCTGCTGGCCCATGGATGCTCCAGCCCAGCATGACCTGCTCCGTCGGGTCATGGCCGCCGCTGAGGGGCGGACTCGATTGTCCCGTGGTGGCGACGATCGCTAGGGCATATGCCGGTCGCTGGTCCCGTCGTAGCGGACCCGATGCACCGTCGTTCCAGGCTGGCTTAGCGGTTGTCTCGCCCGCCCGAAATCGTTCGTAGATCATTTTGCCGCCAAAGCGTTATTGCCGCTGATATAGTCGCTAAGCCACAAGCAACCGGACTAGTGATTACAGCCAGCGTTCTAGGCGTCGCAATTGGTCTTCTCTCGTTTTTCACGACCCTGAGGAGGTTACGCGTGCCAACGACCGTCGGCCGTCCACGCGGTCGTCAGGGTGTGCACTCGGGGGCACAGGGAGCGACTGGCGATCACGCGGGGAAGATCGTCGCAGTCTCGGCCGCCGCCATTGCCGTACTCGTAGCCGTGCTGGCGCTGACCAAGGCCGGTCACGTCATCGACGCCGCCACGCAGCACTTCATGCTGTACTACGCCGGGGTGCTCGCGCTGGTCGGGCTGACCGGGTCGGTGCTGCTCGGCCTGGTGGCTACCGACCGGATCGTCATGACGCCGGGTCACCGGGTGATGGCACAGGCCGTTCACCGTGCCTTCTCGTTCGGCACGCTGGCCTTTCTCATCATCCATATCGTGACCGAGATCTTGGCCCAGCGATCGCATGCCATCGACGCGGTGGTGCCTTTCCTGTCGCCGTACCGGACTTTTTATATCGGCCTCGGCACGATTGCATCGGACCTTATCCTCCTGCTCGTGGTAACGGGCGTTCTCCGTAAGCGGTTCACTGCGCACGGTAGTGCATGGCGCTGGCGGGCTATTCACTACAGCTCGTACGCGGCCTTCGTCTTCGGGGTCCTGCATGGCCTGCTCGGCGGACGGGCGGCCAAGCCATACGTCGACTGGAGCTACGGGTTCGCGATCGCGGTGACCGCGCTCGGCCTGGCGATCAGGTTCCTGGCCATCTCACTGCGGCCGAAGGAGACCCTGAGCTCGTCGCCCAGCGTCGACCGGGCCGGCGCGTCCAGTTCGGCTCCGATGCGCGCCGCGGCCCTGGCCATGGCGCAGGCCCAGCTCAATGCGGCCCAGCTCAGCGCGGCCCAGTTCGGCGGCGCGACCCGGATGCTGCCGGGTGGCCTGGGGGCCGGCGGCTTCGATGCGGACACCGACTCCGGCGCCAGTTCGTGGACGGCGACCGCGCTTCCGGCACCGGGCCGGTCTCCGGCTTCCGGCCCGTTTCCGGCGCTGGGACCGGCTCCGGTCCACTGGTCAGACCCGGCTTACGCCGGATCCCCTCAGGCTGCTCTTACGGCGCAGCACCGGACGCCTACGGCATGGCTCCCGATGCCTACCGCATCACTCCGGACAACTACGCCGATCTCGGCTTCACGCCGCTGGGCGCACCGCCGTGGGGTGACGACGCCCGGAACGGGATGCGGGCCCGTCCCTACGTGACAACGGAGCCCGCGCTGGCTAGCCCGGCCCGGCAGCCGCGGTACGAGCCCGGGTATGACGGGCCTCCCCGGTTCGAGGGCGCGCCGCGAGGACACGGTGACATACCCCAGGACGAGCTGTCCTCCTACCCGTACGGGCCGCGCGGTCACCAGGCACTGCCCCTGTCGCCGTATCCCGCGGACTACCCGGATCGCAGCGCCCTCGATGGCCGGCCGGGTCGTGGCCTGGCCCGATGGAGCCCGCGCCGGCCCGGGCGGCCCTTCCCCCGCCGCCGCGCCCGGGCGACCGGGCTTCGGGGCCGCAGCCTCAGCTCGGCAGCGGTCCCGCAGGCCAGCGTCCGGACACCGGGTCCGATTCCCTCGGCTGGATACCGGTTCGCGGCCGCGTCCGGATAGCGGTCCGATGCCCCGGCTGGATACCGGTCCGCGGCCGCGTCCGGACACTGGGCCGCTTCCTCGGGTGGACACGGGTCCGAGGCCACGTCCGGACACGGGCCCGATGCCTCGGGTGGATACCGGTCCGCGGCCGCGTCCGGACACTGGGCCGCTGCCGCGCGTTGGCGGCGGTCAGCCGCCCCGCCACGGTGCGGGCCCGATGCCCCGCGGGGGCACGGGTCCGATGCCGCGGACCGATTCGGGTCCGCTGCCGCGGCCAGGTACGGGTCCGATGGCGCGCCTGGATACTGGTCCGATGCCTCGGGTGGATACCGGTCCGGGGCCGCGTCCGGACACGGGCCCGATGCCGCGCATTGATGGCGGTCAGTCGCCCCGCCACGGCGTCGGCCCGGCACCCCAGGCCGGCCGTGGCCGGGCGCCACGGGCCGATACCGGCTCGATGCCTCGCTTCGGCACGGGTCCGATGCCCCGAACGGATACTGGTCCGGTGCCGCGCCCGGACACCGGCCCGTTGCCCCGGCTGGGCAACGGCGAGCCGGGGCCCCGGCCGGCTACGGGACGCACAAGATCTCCGGGATCCGGGCCCCGGCACGGCCGTCCGGCGGCCGACCCGGCGGCCGGGCTTCGCACCGGTTCGCCGGCCAGGCCTGCGACCCGCCCGTCACACCGGGCCAAGTCCACTGACCCGAGGTATCGCGATCTACCCGGGCCGACCGGAGGTAACGAGTGGGAATGAGCCCGGTCAAGGGCATGGACGCGCCCGCGATCATGAGGATCGGAGCGGCCCGGCTGACCGCCGGGCTCGACCGGATGCCCCGGCTCGACCTGGAAGCCCACCGTGACATTTTCGGTCCGCTGCCCCGGCTTACCGCCGAGGAGCTGATCACGATGGCCGAGCAGGTCGACCTGCGCGGCCAGGGCGGGGCGGCGTTCCCTTTCGCGCGAAAGCTCAGCGCAGTGGTGCAGAACGCCGAGGCGGACGACTGCCCGCCGGTCGTGGTGGTCAACGGCACCGAGGGCGAGCCGGGCAGCGTCAAGGACAAGATGCTCATGATCCGCTCGCCCTACCTCGTCCTCAGCGGAGCCGCGCTGGTCGCCGAGGCCATCGGGGCCGATGAGATCATCGTCGGCGTCGCGGGCAACGAGCTGGCGAACCGGTCGGTGGAGGCGGCGATCGAGGCCGAACCGGGGCTGCGCAAGCTAGCCCGGGTCGTCCAGATGCCCGACCGGTTCATCTCCGGCGAATCCGGTGCCCTGGTCCGCGGCATCAACGGCAAGCGGCCCATCCCTCCGGGACGCAAGGTGCTCGCCGCCGACTCCGGCGTGGCTGACCTGCCTACGTTCCTGTCCAACGCGGGTACGTTCGCCCAGCTGGCGGTGCTCGCGCTGCTCGGCCCCGAGCGTTTCGCCGCGGTCGGCACGCCGGAAGAGCCCGGGACGGTCCTGCTCAGCGTGGGCGGTTCCGCCGCGAACCCGGCCGTGGTCGAGGTGCCGACCGGCGTCCCGCTCGCCGCGGTCCTGGACATCTGCCAGGCTCCGGCGGGCGATGGCGTGCTGGTCGGCGGCTATCACGGCATGTGGCTGCCGGCCGGCACGGCGTACGTCGTGCCGGTCTCCCGGGAAGGCCTGGCCGCCGTCGGCGGCACGCTCGGCTCGGGGATCGTTCTCCCGCTCGGTGACGGCACCTGCCCGCTGGGCGAGGTGTCGCGGATCGCGAGCTACCTGGCCGGGGAGTCGGCCGGCCAGTGCGGACCGTGCAAGCTCGGCCTGCCCTCCATCGCGCGGGCGCTGGCCGCGCTGATCGACGGTTCGGGCGGGATCGAGGCGCTCGACGTGGCCCGGCGATCCGCCGCCGCCGTCGCCGGGCGCGGTGCCTGCTCGCACCCGGACGGGGTGACCAGGTTCGTGCTCTCGGCGCTCGACGTGTTCACCGAGGACCTCGCGGCGCACGTCTTCCACTCCTCCTGCGGACGCCCGGTCCGCGGCATCCTGCCGCTGCCCACCGGTCCCGAGCAGGAAACGCAGCAGCGGCTCGTGGTGGACTGGACGCGCTGCCAGGGGCACGGGCTCTGCGCGCACCTGGTGCCCGAGATCATTCACCTGGATGCCCAGGGCTATCCGGTCATCCTCAATATCCCGGTGCCCAGCTGGCTGGAAAAGGACGCGGAGCAGGCGGTGCACATGTGCCCGGCGCTGGCGCTGCGTCTCACCGACACCGAGCAGAGGTCGTCGCGTAGCGGCCCGGTGGCCATTCCCGCTCCTAGCCTGCGTACCGGACTGGTCGGCGGCGGCGGGCGCAAGCAGATTACGGCCGGATAGGTCCTGTCCGTCATTTAGTGAATGCCGCAACATCGCGGATTATAACCCGCGGAAAAGGCCGGGGTGCCGCGATAATCCATGATCGACTTATCGTGTGCAGTTACCCCCCGAGAAGCGGGGGTAACTGCACACGATCATGGCGCAGGCCACGGAACTCGCATCAATAGCCACACCTACCCCGCAGCTGAGGCTAGCGGGCAATCGTGGACCGTAACCCGCGGAAAACAAGGGGCAAATATCCACGATAATGTGATGGCAGGTGAACGAGTCAGTAGATCCGCTTGGGCTTGCCGTGTCGGCGGACCTGGCCATCCTTGTTGCCGGACAGCGCCTCGACGACGAGGTGTCCCGTGTACCGCGTGACCATCGCCCGGCACCTTGCGTGGCCATCTCCGATGGCTGTGGTGCTCACGTTATCGTGACGCTGGAAGCCGGAATCGAACGCCAGTCCTACGGCCGCGGCACCATAGACGCCGCGCACGACGTCCTTGACGCAGATCGTGACCCGGACCTTGGCTCCGGCCTCACGGTACGAACCCCAGGCGCGGACGCCGGAGACGGCCGGAATCCTGAACGCGTGAATACCGTCGGCGGCGGCGGATGCGGGCAGCGTACCGCCGGCCAGCGTGGCGGCACTGGCGGCGATGACCGCAATAAGGCGCAGCATGTTCGGCTCCCACGAGTGAATGAAAAAAGGAATAACTTATTACATCGCCTCGGCGGCTGGCGGCCAATAGTGTACTTGCCGACCGGAATCAACGGCGCACGGCGCTCATTGTACAGTTCCGTGGCTATTCGGAGTACTTTGCATATCGCCAGCTTCCTGGCCTATGGTTTTCCTGGCCAGCGGGCAACGTAGCGGCGCTGGGCGGGTGTCTCGACCGCGTGCCGGTCATAATGCTCGCGGACGAACGCGACGGCCTCGTTAGCGGGGACGCCATCGAGGATGGCCAGGCAGGCCAGGGCGGTACCGGTGCGCCCGTGGCCACCCGCGCAGGCGATCTCCACCCGTTCGGTCGCGGCGCGCTCCCAGGCTTCGGTCAGGGCGGGCAGCACCTCGGACTCGTCGGCGGGCAGGCGGAAGTCCGGCCACCGGATCCAGCGTGATTCCCAGGAGACGGCCGGCGGGCGCCGGCCGAGCAGGTAGACGCCGAACGACGGGTTCGGGCCGTCCGGCAGGGGCCGCTTGACGCCCCGGCCTCGCACCAGCCTGCCCGAGGGCAGGCGCAAGATGCCCGGCGCCGCGGGGTCCCAGGACTCGCTCATCCCCGGATCGTACATATCCGGGACGGCCAAGATTCAGCTCTAACCGAGCAGGAGTGATCAGAGCCGGTCGAAGACGCGCGGTAAGTCAGCTCGCGGGCGTGCGACCCGTGAGGCGGCGGAACCAGTGGCGTATACGCTCGCGCATCCTGGGCCCTTGAACACCCAGCTGAGCGTCTCGGGCGGCGGTGCTTTGCAGGTGCGCATACCGCTCCTGACTCCGCTGTGCTGCTCCGCGAAGGTCCCCCTGAGATGGTGGTGTGTACATGGCAGCCCCTTTGATTCGCCATGCCAATGAACGCACTACCACGGTACCCCCGTTTTTCCTGTCCGCTCTGGCACGGACCGCGGACCTAGAGCATCTGGTGGTCCCGGCTCGGATGCCGCAGTTACCCGCATGCCCTGAGCCTATGGACCAGGCCATGCCCGGGATCCGGATTGCGTACCAGCAGCGCACAAACGAAAAGACCCGTCTCCCGCGAGGGAAACGGGTCTCTGACCTGGGTCGGGGTGGGGAGATTTGAACTCCCGGCCTCTTCGTCCCGAACGAAGCGCGCTGCCAAGCTGCGCTACACCCCGCCCGCGCGGACCTCATCGGTTCCGCACGAGACCTGGTTAGTCTAGCGGACAGCCGGGCCTGCTCGTGCACGCCTGCACAAGTCCCTGGCCCGGCGGGGAAATCTAGCCGGGATCGCGCGATACCAGGGTGAGCAGGCTGGCCTCCGGGCGGCAGGCGAACCGGGCCGGCGCCCACGGCGACGTGCCGAGGCCGGCCGAGATGTGCAGCCAGGCCTGCCCGCCGACGGGGTGCCGGTGCAGCCCGCTGACCCGCTCCCGTTCGATCCCGCAGTTGGTCACCAGGGCGCCGTAGAAGGGCAGGCGCAGCTGGCCGCCGTGGGTGTGCCCGGCGAGCAGGAGGTCGTAGCCGTCGGCCTCGAACCGGTCGAGCAGCCTCGGCTCGGGGGAGTGCATGACCCCGATACGCAGGTCAGCGGCCCGGTCGGCCCGGCCGGCGATCTGCTCGTAGCGGTCGAGCTTGACGTGCGAGTCGTGCACCCCGCCCAGGGCGATGTCCCGGCCGCCCGCGGTCAGCCGGCCGCGGTGGTTGTTGAGATCCAGCCAGCCCGCGGCGGTCAGGTCATCGCGGAGCTTCTCCCAGGGCAGGTCGGGCTCTTTCCGGGTGCGCCAGCGGGAGCTGGCCCCGATGAGGTACCGGGCCGGGTTGTGCGGCTCAGGGGCGAACATGTCGTTGGAGCCGAGCACGAACGCGCCGGGCCGGTCGAGCAGCGGGCCAAGGGCGTCGAGCAGCGGCTGGACCGCCTCCGGGTGCGAGATGGAGTCCCCGGTGTTGATGACCAGGTGGGGGTCGAGGTCGTCGAGGGAGCGGATCCAGGACATGCAGGCGCTTGCGGCCCGGGGTGAGATGCGTGTCGGAGATGTGCAGGATGCGCAGCGGCGGGGCGCCCGGCGGCAGCACGGGTACTTCGTAGCGGCGCAGGGCAAACCAGTTACGCTCGACCACTGTCACGTAGCCGACCGTGGCGGCGCCGAGGGCGGCAGTGACCGGGATCAGGGTTCGCAGTCTCACGGACCCATGGTGCCATGAGGCCCGGTATGCCTCTGACGGCTCGGCGCGGCGGGCCAGTTCCTAGGATGGGCCTGTGGCTGAACTCAAGGACCGGCTGCGCGCGGATCTGAACACCGCCATGCGGGCGCGTGATCAGGTGCGGCTGCGCACCCTGCGGATGGCACTGACCTCCATCACCAACGAGGAGGTGGCAGGAACCTCGGCCCGCGACCTCAGCGACGAGGAGATCGTGAAGGTGCTCACCCGCGAGGCCAAGAAGCGGCGGGAGGCGGCCGAGGCGTTCGGCGCGGCCGGGCGCGACGAGCAGGCCGCGGCCGAACGGGCCGAGGGAGACGTGCTGGCGGACTACCTTCCCGCGCAGCTCGGCGACGACGAACTCGCCACCCTGGTCAGCGCGGCGATCGCCGAGACCGGCGCGACCGGCATGAAGGGCATGGGGCAGGTCATGAAGGTGCTGACCCCCCGGGTGGCAGGCCAGGCCGACGGGGCCCGGGTCGCCGCCGAGGTCCGCCGCCAGCTGGGTTAGAAGCGGCCGCTGCTGCTACGTCTGCGGCCTGGTGACGGCGTTGGCGCCGTTACCGCCGCCGCCTCCGCCGTTGCCGCCGCCTCCGCCGCCGCCGCCGTTGCCGCCGCCGTTGCCGCCGTTGCCTCCGTTACCGCCGCCTCCGCCACCACCGGGGCCGTGGCCGTGGCCCTTCTTCTTCGGCTTGGGCTGGGCCACGACCTGGCCGTTGCCCTTCCTTGAAGAACGCGCTGTCCGACGGGACCGGCACGAAGTAGGTGACCTTGCCGAGGGCGGCGTGGTCGAACGTCATGTGCCAGGTCGACCCGGGCGCGTTCGCGCCGAACATCTCGCCCGGGCACAGCTGGCCGCCGCCCTCTTGCCGGTAGCAGGCGCTGTAGCCGGTCATCGTGTGGCCGGTCGGGGAGATCGGGTTGAACACCGAGACGTAGCCGACCAGGCTGGGCGTGTAGCCGGCGAAGGCGGCGTACGGCGTGCCGGCGCCGCCCTCCACGTTCGAGGTACCGGTCTTGCCCGCCGCCTCGCGGCCGGCCAGGCCGCCGATGTTCGATGCCGTGCCGCTGCCGGTCAGGACGCCCTGCAGGATGTAGTTCACGGCGTCGGCGACCTCCGCGGAGAAGGCCCGGTGGCAGCCGGCCGACGGCAGCTTCATGTTCTTGCCGGTGTTGTCGGTGATCTTCAGGATGGCGGTCGGCGCGCAGTACATGCCGCGGGCCGCGACAGTGGCGTACGCGGCCGCCATCGACAGCGGCGCGACGTTGACCGAGCCGAGGGTGAACGAGGGGATGTTGTCCGCGGAATCCTGGCTGCCGTCCTTGCTGAACAAGGACGTGCCGTCGGCCCTGGTCAGGCCCATGCTGGCCGCGGTCTTCACGACGTTGCACAGGCCGACCCGCTGCTCGAGCAGGGCGAAGAAGGTGTTAACGGACTGGACGGTGCCGGTGTAGAGGGACTGGTTGGAGTCAGACCCCGGACCTTCCGCGTTCGTCACGTTGAACGCGCCCGCCTGGCCGGTAGTGGTGTCATCGCCGGCCAGGGCGCCCTGGCAGTTGGTGTAGCCGGTCACCGTGGTGCTGCCAGGCGCGGCTATGCGTCATGCCGAACGGGTACGCCCTGCTTGAGCGCGGTGATCAGGGTGAACAGCTTGGACGAGGAACCGGTCTGGACCCCGGTGCTGCCGCCGTACGCGGTGTTCACCGCGTAGTTGATCGTGGTCTGGCCCTTGCCGGTGCCGTACGGCGCGTTCTCGGCGAGCGCCATGACCTGGCCGGTGCCCGGCTGGACGACGGCCTCGGTGTCCGCGTTCTTGGCGGGGTTGTACGTGTGGCTGCGGGCGGGGAGCACGTAGTTCACCGCGTTGTTAGCGGCCTGCTGGTCCTGCGGGTTCAGCGTGGTGTAGATCTTCAGGCCGCCGGTGGCCAGCAGCTTGGCCCGGTCCATCGGCGTCTTGCCGTAGGCCGGGTTGCGCAGGAAGACCTCCTCCACGTACTGGCAGAAGAAGCCTGCCGTGCCGACCGAAGCCGACTGGCAGCCGCTCTGCGGGACGGCGAACTTCAGGCCCAGCGGCTTGGTCTCGTCGGCGGTGGCCTGCGCGGCGGTGAGCCCGTTGTTGGTCTGCGCCATCCGCGCCAGCACGGTGTTGCGCCGGGTCACGGCCACCGCGGGATTCGTCGTGGGATCGTAGCGGGACGGGTTTTCCACGATGCCGGCCAGCGTGGCGGCCTGGGTCACCGACAGCTTGGCGGCGCGTGGTGCCGAAGTACGTCTCGGCGGCGGCCTCGATCCCGTAGGCGTTGTTGTTGAAGAAGGCATCGTTCAGGTACCCGGCCACGATGTCCTGCTTGGACTGCGCGTGCTCGGCGGCCACCGCCATCCGCAGCTCGTTCAGCTTGCGGCTCAGCGTGTCTGCCTTCGCGGCGTTCAGGGCCTGGGTGTTCGCCGCCTTCTCGGCCGTGAGCAGGAGCACGTTCTTCACGTACTGCTGGGCGAGGGTGGAACCGCCCTGGACCGGCTTGTGCTGGAGGTCGTTCACCGCGGCCCGGATGGTGCCGCGCAGGTCGATCGCGCCGTGCTCCCAGAACCGGGAGTCCTCGATGGCGACCAGCGCGTTCACTATGTTCGGCGAGATCTGGTCGTAGCTGACCGGCTGCCGGTCCCAGCCGTTGTACTTGAGCGTGCTCGCGCTGGTGGGGCTCGTGTAGTACGGCACGTCGACGCTGTACACGTAGGCGAGCAGGTGGCCGTTCCGGTCGAAGATCTGCGACCGCTGCGGGAGTCCCTGGGTGTTCAGGGACAAGGTGGTGAACTTGTCCGCCTGGTTCCTGACCAGGACCCCGGTGGCGGCCACGATGGGAATCACCATGGCCGCGGCGAGCACCCCCGCGACGGCCGAGAAGGCGACGAGGCGTCCGAGGACGCTCGTCCGGGTGAAAATCGTCTCTCCACGCTGCACGGGACTCAGGGTACGCCGCGTTGGGCAGTAGGGAGAGCCCTCGTACCGGACATTCGTAGCGTCGAACGACTGAGTCTCCTGAGGTTCGCCTAACCTCAGCTAAAACGGAATTATTACGTTATGTCACCTACAGGCGGCATTCCGGACACAAATGTCACAGTGTGAACACGTACAGATCCGCAGAGTGACTATTTTCGCGCGTCGATATAGTCCGTGAGAACTATTTGGTAAATGGCCATGTCGGGGTCTTGGCACGGCGCCCGGACTTCCGTAAGTTGCTGGATCACGAACAGATAACCGTGGGCAGGGCGGCCGCACGCCACTGACCCCGGGATCGCAACCCCATCGAGACGACCGTCGGGCGTTCGCGTACCGACGATCAAGAGGAGTGGGCACATGTGGATCACTGACTGGACCACACGCGCCGCATGCAAGGGAACCGACCCTGACGAACTGTTCGTCCAGGGAGCAGCGCAGAATCGCGCGAAGCTGATCTGCCGGGGATGCCCGGTGCGCACGGAGTGCCTTGCGGATGCGCTCGACAACGGAATCGAGTTCGGCGTCTGGGGAGGGATGACCGAGCGGGAGCGGCGTGCCCTGCTCCGTCGGCGCCCGGACGTGACCTCGTGGCGCGAGCTGCTTGAGCGCGCCCGTGACGAGTACGAGCGGCAGTCGATCGACGAGCTCGTCGCCAGTTGAGCAGGCACAGTTGAGCAGGTTCAGCTGAGCAATCCGGGCTGAATAGCCCTAATCGGGGCACCCCGATCTGAGCAGCCCGATGAAGCGCCGCTCAGCGCGGCCCAGGCAGCGTCGCCAGGCCGCACCTCAGCCAAGATCACATCTGATCAAAGGGTCTAATCCGCTCCGGGTTAGCGATACTGGCCCGGCCGGGCTTACGAGCCCGGCTGGGCCAGTATCGTCCCGACTACCCGCAGCCCCGCGAGGTCATGGACGTCCTCGGGCTGCGCGACGACTTCCGCGACGGGGATCGCCGGGTGAGCCGAGGTGAAGTGCTCGGCCAGCCGTCGCTCCCGCTTGCTCAGGTGCATGCGCTCCGCGTGCATCCGCAACGCCGCGATGGCGATCGTGTTACGCGGGGCGTCGGACCCAGCCTCGTTCGGCCGGTCCTGGGTTTCCAGGGTCTCGGCGGCGGCCAGGCTCCGTGCGGCGCTCAGCCGGTCGGCGTGCGAGGTATGCACCCGGTTGAGGATGAGCCCGGCCAGCGGCATGCGCTCGGCGTCGAGGCGCTCGACGAAGTAGGACGCCTCGCGCAGCGCGTCCGGTTCCGGCGCGGCTACCACCAGGAACGCCGTGCCCGGCGCCTGGAGTAGCCGGTAGGTGGCCTCGGCGCGCTCGCGGAAGCCGCCGAACATGGTGTCAAACGCGGTGACGAACGTCTGCGCGTCCTTGAGCACCTGCGCGCCCAGGATCCTGGTCAGCGCGCCGGTCATCATGGAGAACCCGGCGTTCAGCACCCGCATGGCCGACATGCCCGTCCTGGCCGGGGCGGTCAGCAGCCTGATCAGCCGGCCGTCCAGGAACCGTCCGAGACGCTGCGGCGCGTCGAGGAAGTCCAGGGCGGACCGGCTGGGCGGGGTGTCCACCACGATGAGGTCCCACTCGTCGGCCCGCCGGAGCTGGCCGAGCTTCTCCATCGCCATGTACTCCTGCGTTCCCGCGAAGCTGGAGGACAGCGACTGGTAGAAGGGGTTGGCCAGGATCTGCGCGGCCCGGTCCGGGTCGGAGTGCGACTCCACGATCTCGTCGAACGTCCGCTTCATGTCGAGCATCATCGCGTGCAGGCTGCCGCCGCCGGAGGTATCGACCCCGTCCACCTCCCGCGGGGTGTTGTCCAGCGAGGTCAGGCCCATCGACTGGGCCAGCCGCCGGGCCGGGTCGACGGTGAGCACGCACGCCTGCCGGCCGCGCTCGGCGGCGAGCAGGCCGATGGCGGCCGCGGCCGTGGTCTTGCCGACGCCGCCCGACCCGCAGCAGACGATGATCCTCGTCCGGCGGTCGTCGATGAGCCGGTCCATGTCCAGCCGTACGGGTGCCATCTCTTACGCAGCCCCCTGCTCCCTGAGCGCGGTGGCCAGCTGGTAGAGGCTGGCCAGGTCGATTCCTTCCGGGATCATCGGCAGCTCGTAGTGCGGATGCCCGGAGGTGAGCAGCTCGTCCCGTTCCCGGTTCTGCAGCGCCACCTGCTGCGCGTGCTCCCTGAGCTCGGCCATCAGGTCCGCCGCGAGCCCGTGGTTGTCGCTGATCCCGGCCGCCTTCAGGCTGACCGCCAGCTCGGTGACGTCCAGCGTGCCGTCGGCGGCCGCGGCCAGGTCGGCGTCATCGAGCATGGCCGGCCGGGCCATGTTGATGAAGATGCCGCCGGGCCGGATGGCGCCGCCGGTCCGCTCGTTCAGGTCCGAGATGCCGTCCAGGGTCTCCTGCACCGGCATTTCCTCCAGCGTGGTGACGAAGTGCACCGCCGTCTGCGGTGACCTGATCACCCGCGCCACCGTGTCCGCGTGCGTCCGGATCGGGCCCACCTTGGCCAGGCTGCCGACCTCGGTGCTGACGTCGAGGAAGCGGCTGATCCGGCCGGTGGGCGGCGCGTCCATCACCACCGCGTGGTACACGTGAGAGTCATCGCGGCGGTTCACCCGCCGCCGGGCCGCCTCGGTCGCCTTGCCGGTGACCAGCACGTCGGACAGGCCGGGGGCGATGGTGGTGGCGAAGTCGACCACGCCGATCTTGGTCAGCGCCTTGCCCGTGCGGCGCAGGTTGTAGAACATCTCCAGGTAGTCGAGCAGCGCGCCCTCCGGGTCGACGGCCAGTGCGTAGACGTCACCGCCCGGCCCGCCGCCCTTGGCGCCCAGGCCGGTCGCGACCTTGCGTTCCTCATACGGGAGCGGCGGGCAGTCGAAGAGCCGGGCGATGCCCTGCCTGCCCTCGACCTCGATCAGCAGGACCCTGCGGCCGGCGCTGGCCAGGGCGAGCGCCAGTGCCGCCGCCACCGTGGTCTTGCCGGTGCCGCCCTTGCCCGTCACCACGTGCAGCCGCACGCCGTCCCAGTCGGTATCCCTCGTGGTCATGCCGATGCAGCCTCCATTTACTCTCCCCTCACGGAGGCTATCTCCGTACTGATACCTGATGGTTCGGCGGGCGTGGTTAGCGCGTGATGCCTTTGTCACTACTCTTGGGTTATAGGAAGAGAGGTGATCCCGGTGGGTGCAGTATTCGCCGTCATCGTGATCCTGGTCATACTCGGGATAATCGCGGCCGCACGCTCGCTCAAGGTGATTCAGCAGTACGAGAAGGGCGTCATCTACCGGTTCGGGCAGGTCCTGCCCGAGCTGCGCGGGCCCGGCCTGCACGTGATCCGGCCGGTCGGGGACCGGATGGCCAAGGTCAACATGCAGATCGTCGCCATGGCCGTGCCCGCCCAGGATGGCATTACCAGGGACAACGTGAGCGTCCGGGTGGACGCGGTGGTGTATTTCCGGGTGGTGGACCCGATCAAGGCCACCGTGAACGTGCAGAACTACATGTTCGCCATCTCCCAGCAGGCCCAGACCTCACTGCGGTCGATCATCGGCCAGTCCGAGATGGACCAGCTGCTGGCCGAGCGGGACAGCGTCAACCGGGAACTGCGGCGGATCATCGACGAGCCGACCGAGGGCCCGTGGGGCATCCGGGTCGAGCGGGTCGAGATCAAGGACGTCTCGCTGCCCGAGGGGATGAAGCGGTCCATGTCGCGGCAGGCCGAGGCGGAGCGGGAACGGCGCGCCCGGATCATCACCGCCGACGGTGAGTACCAGGCGTCCAAGCGGCTGGCCGCCGCGGCCAACGTGATGTCCCGCGACCCGGCCGCGCTGCAGCTGCGGCTGCTGCAGACCGTGGTCGAGGTGGCCGGCGAGAAGAACAGCACGCTGGTCATGCCGGTCCCGGTCGAGCTGCTCAGGTTCTTCGAGAAGATGGCGCCCGGCCCGGTCCAGCCCGAGCACGAGCCCCGGGAGATCGAGGACTACGGCGACGCCGAGGTGGAGGCGGCCGAGGCGGCCATCTCCAACGTCCACGTGCCCGAGATCAGCGACGAGTCGATCCCGCCGGTCCCCGAGGTCGAGGCCGGCCCCGCGGTAACGCAGGAGATCCGTTCGGTCAGCGCCCCTGACCTGGCCGAGCCCGATCTGGCGAGCCCCGATCTGGCGGGCCGGGACAAGGCGTAAGGTCAGTCCATGCCAAAGTGGGAGTACGCGACCGTGCCGTTGCTGGTTCACGCGACCAAGCAGATTCTCGACAACTGGGGCGATGACGGGTGGGAGCTCGTCACCGTGATCCCGGGGCCGAATTCTGAGCAGCTGGTCGCTTACCTGAAGAGGGAGAAGCAGTGACCACTCCGGCCGAGCGGCTGGCCGCTCTCGGGCTGACGCTGCCGCCGGTGACCGCCCCGGTCGCGGCGTACGTGCCGGCCCTGCGTACCGGCTCCTACATCTATGTCTCCGGCCAGGTGCCGGTGGCGGACGGCAAGGTCGCCGCCACCGGCAAGGTCGGGGCCGAGGTCAGCGCCGAGGACGCGGCCGGGCTGGCACGCATCTGCGCGCTGAACGCGCTCGCCGCGGCGGCGGACGCGGCCGGCGGCCTGGAGAACATCCGCCGGATCGTGAAGGTGGTCGGCTTCGTGGCCAGCGCGCCCGGCTTCAACGGCCAGCCGCAGGTGATCAACGGGGCGAGCGAGCTGCTCATCGAGGTGCTCGGCGACGACGGCCGGCACGCCCGCAGCGCCGTCGGCGTGGCCGAGTTGCCGCTCAACGTGCCGGTGGAGGTCGAGCTGATCGCCGAAGCCCGTGACTGAGCCGCGGCCGAGCTGGCCCTGATGGGCGTCCGCCAGAACGAGCACCGATGAGCGAGCCCCCGGTGGAAGGGTTCTCCGGGCCGCCTGGGGCTAGGTCGGGGCCGGCGGTGCCGCGCGTGCTCGCCGAGCGCGCGCGCGACCTCGCGGACGGCCGGCTGACGCCGGCCGTCCCGCGCGACGCCGCCACGGTGATCCTGCTCCGCCCGCCCGAGCAGGGCGGCGGCGACGGCTTCGAGGCGTTCCTGCTCCTGCGCACCGCCGAACTCGAGTTCGCGCCGGGCGCCTGCGTGTTTCCCGGCGGTTCGGTGGACAAGCGCGACGCGGACTCCGGCACCGGCTGGGCCGGGCCCAGCCCGGAAGATTTCGGGGCGCTGCTCGACGTGCCGGCCGAGCGCGCGCGGGCCCTGGTGTGCGCGGCGATCAGGGAGACGTTCGAGGAATCCGGCGTTCTGCTGGCCGGGCAGGCTGGTGACGGCGGCGCCCTGGTGAGCAACAGCGCCGAGCTGGCGGCCGATCGGCATGCCCTGCTGACCGGGGCGGCGACGCTCGGCGACGTGCTCGGCCGCCGGGGCCTGGTGCTCCGCGCCGACCTGCTCACCCCCTGGGCCCGCTGGATCACGCCGGAGGTCTCGCCCCGGCGCTACGACACCTGGTTCTTCGCCGCGGCCCTGCCGCCCGGGCAGACGGCCACGGCGGCGCCGGAAGGCCACGCGGATCCCGGGGAGTCGGAGTCGGGGACCTGGCTGCGGCCGGCCGCGGCGCTGGCGGCGGCCGAGGCTGGGGAGATCACGCTGCTGCCGCCGACCGCGGTGACCCTGCAGGAGCTCGCCGGGAATGACGACGTGCCCGGCATCCTCTCCCGCCGGATGACCATCGCCCCGCGGCTGCCCCGGGTGGTCGTGGAGGACGGGAAGGTACGGCTGACCATGACCGCGCCCGGCGAAGAACCCGCGTGACCGGGACCGGCGACGTGACCGGGAGCAACGACGTGACCGGGAGCGGCGGGACCGGCATCGACGGGTTCCGCACGCCCCGGGCGACCTGCCTGCTGGCGCCCAACCCGTCGCCGATGACGCTGGACGGCACCAATACCTGGCTGATCGCCGAGCCGGGCTCGTCCTCCGTCGTGGTGGTGGACCCCGGGCCGGAAGGCGAGGAGCACCTGCAGCGGGTGCGCGCCGCGGCGGTCGCGGGCGACCGGCGGGTGGCGAAGATCTTGCTGACGCACGGCCACTCGGATCATTCCGCCGGGGCGGCGCGGCTGGCCGAGCTGACCGGGGCCCCGATCCAGGCGGCCGACCCGGCGTACCGGCTCGGCCCGGAAGGGCTGGCTGACGGCGACGTGGTCACGGCGGCCGGGTGCGAGCTGCGGGTGATGGCGGCGCCGGGTCACTCGGCCGACTCGATCTGCCTGCTGCTGGCCGCCGACAACGCCCTGTTCACCGGCGACACCGTGCTCGGCCGCGGCACCACCGTCATCGGCACCGACGGGAGCCTGGGCGACTACCTGCGGACCCTGGGCCAGCTGCGGGACCTGACCGAGGACCGCGGGGTCGGCCTGCTGCTCCCGGGGCACGGCCCGATGCTCACCGACCCGCTCGGGACGCTCGACTACTACCTGTCGCACCGCCAGGAGCGGCTGGAGCAGGTCCGGGGTGCCCTCGCCGCGGGCGCGAAGACGCCCGCCGAGGTCGTGGCCATGATCTACACCGACGTCGACCGGTCGCTATGGCCGGCCGCCGAGTGGTCGGTCCGCGCCCAGCTCGACTACCTCGCCAGCGGGGAATCGTAAGATCGACCGCCTTTGCCTGCAGTTGTGGGTGCTATAACGCCCAGAACTGCAGGCAAAGCGCCGATCATGGCGGGAAGCGGCGCCGCGGACGGCAACGGCTGGCTAGCGGGCGCGGCGGCGGAGGCGTTCGCTGTCCAGGATGAGCACCGACCGGGCCGAGATCTGCAGCCAGCCCCGGGCGGCGAAGTCGGCCAGCGCCTTGTTGACCGTCTCCCGCGACGCGCCGACCAGCTGGGCCAGCTCCTCCTGGGTCAGGTCGTGGTGCACGTGCAGCCCGTCGCGCTCCTGCTCGCCGAACCGGTCGGCCAGGTCGAGCAGGTTCTTCGCCACCCGCCCGGGGACGTCGGTGAAGACCAGGTCGGCGACCACGTCGTTGGCCCGGCGCAGCCGCCGGGCCAGTGCCTGCAGCATGTGGATGGAGACGTCCGGGTGGTCGCCCAGCCAGGCGCGGAGGGCGTCATGAGCCAGCCCGGCCAGGGTGGCGTCGGTGATCGCGCTGGCCGAGGAGGTCCGCGGCCGCGGGTCGAACAGCGACAGCTCGCCGAACATCTCACCCGGCCCCAGCACGCTGAGCAGGTTCTCCCGGCCGTCGGCCGCCGCCCGGGTGAGCTTGAGCTTGCCGTCGAGCACGATATACAGCCGGTCGCCCTCCTGGCCCTCCATGAACAGGTGCTCACCGCGGGACAGCTTGACGTCTGGCATCTGCCGCCGGAGCGCCCGTGCACTGTCTTCGTCGAGCCCTTCGAACAGCGGTGCCCGCCTAAGCACAACTTCGGCGTCCTCCACCGAATCCTCCTTGCCGGCCTCTTCGCCGCTGACCGCCGTCAGCAGGCTGGCCAGCGGTAGTCCTGGCCGTGCCCCTTTAAGTGTGAATCATCCCGCAGGAACGATTGTGCGCGGGATCACATTCCGGACTCGCCCAGGGCAGCGATAGCGACGAGACTAACATCACATCACGGGTTAAGGTAATTACTCTTAGTAGTCAGGGAGGGTCGGGAGCGTAAGGGGTCGGGATTCAGGGGCCTGGGGGGCTTGACGGGGGTGCGGGGAACTTGAGGGATGCACGGAAACTCGGTGGCCGGGATGCACGGAAACTCGGCGGTGTGCGCGCGGTACTCGGGTGCGGTCTGCTGGTGGTGCTCAGCCCGGCCGGGGCGGCGGGAGCGGCGAGGACAGCAGAGGCAACAGGAGCGGCAGGAACCACGAGAGCGGCCGGAGCCACGGGAGTGGCCGCAGCCCGGCTGGAGGGCCACCCGAAGCCGCCGAGCGCCGCCCAGATCAAGGCGGCCGAGAACCAGGTCCGGCGGCGCCAGTCGGCGCTGGGCACCACGCAGGGCAAGCTGTCGGCCGCCAGCACGGAGCTGACCAAGCTGCAGAACCAGGCCGAGGTGCTGACCGAGCGTTACGACCAGGCCCAGGTGAACGAGCAGCGGGCCGCGTCGGCGTACACGGTGACCCAGGCCCGGCTCCGGCGCGCCGAGGGGCAGCGGGCCGCCAGCCGGGACAAGGTGGCCGCCCTGGCGGCCGAGGAGTTCGAGTCCGGCGGCGGCTTCGACCCGGTGACGGCCATGATCGGCGACGCCCACGGCCCGCAGGCCTACCTGCGCCAGGTCGGGATGGGGCAGGTGCTGGCCCAGTGGGGCACCGAGACGCTGGCCGCCAACGAGGCCAACAACAACGTGGCCGCGGTGTTCCGGGCCCAGGCGCACAAGCTGCTGGTGGCCCAGCAGGCCGACCTGCGGGCGGCGAACGACCTCAAGGTGGCCATCACCTCCGCCGTGAACCGGCAGCAGACGCTGGTCAAGCTGACCAAGGGCAAGCGGGACAAGCTGGCCGGCCAGCTGGCCGCCGCCCAGGCCCAGGAGTCGTCGCTGAAGGCGGCCCGGCAGGCCGCCCTGGCCGCGCAGGCCGCCGCGGCCGCCGAGCGGGCCACCGCCGCGGCCGGGAGCGCCCCGTCCGGCAGCCAGGCGTCGTCCTGGTCGGGCGAGGCCGGCGCCTCGTCGACCCAGGGCGACATCGCCGCCAACTGGGCGCTGACCCAGCTGGGCAAGCCCTACCTGTGGGGCGGCGCCGGGCCGGAAGATACGACTGCTCCGGGCTGACCATGATGGCCTGGGCCCGGGCGGGCGTCCAGCTGCTGCACTACACCGGGTACCAGTGGGAAGAGGGACCGCACGTCCCGCTGAACGAGCTCCAGCGCGGCGACCTGCTCTTCTACGCCACCAACACGTCCGACCCGAGCACGATTCATCACGTCGCGATCTATATCGGCAACGGGATGATGGTGAACGCGCCGTTCACCGGCGCGTTCGTCCGCATCGACAGCATGTACGCCCCCGGCGGCCTTATCGGTGCCGTCCGCCCGGCGGGCTGACCTGGGCGTCTGGTCCCTCGCTGCCGAACTGCCGCAGGACCTGGCCGTAGGCCTGCGACATGAGCTTCACCACGTTGCCGTGCGCGCCGAGCGGGGCCGAGCACTTGGCGCCGATGGCCACGGCGGCGTCCGCGATGGCGGCCGGGTCGGCCTCGGGGCCGATCAGGCAAGGCGCGAGGGCGATCCGGGTCACGCCCATGCCATGGAGCTGACGGGCGGCGTCCTCGACGGTGGGCTTGGCGTCCAGCGAGGCGGCCATGACCGGGAGCGCGAGCCGGGCCGACAGCAGGAAGGCGGTGATGCTGGCGGTGCCGACCGCTTCCTCGCCGCCCACGGTGGCCAGGATGATGCCGTCGGCCGAGGTCGTGATGCTGAACATGCGCACCCGGTCGGCCCGGCACAGGCCGGCGTCGGCCAGCCGGTGGTGCAGCGCCTCGGCCAGCAGGGCGTTGGTGTTGAAGACCTCGCCGATGTGCGCCTCGGCCCCGCTGGCGCTGATGGCGTCGTTCAGTTCCCTGATGGCGGCCGGGTACGGCGTCACCACCAGCGGTATCACCACGGCCGAGAGCGTGCCCGCGGGCCGCCGGGCGGCCGCGTCGGCCAGCACCGACCGGATGCCGGCCGGGTCGCCCCGGCCGCCGTGGTCGATCAGGGCCGTCTGCACGTCCAGGGCCGGGTTGTCGAGCCGGAGCACGGTCGCGATCTCCGCGGCCGCCCCCGAGAGGCCGTCAGCGCTGACGGCCGGCACCGCCAGCACCAGGGCGGGCGCGCCCTCGGGCAGGCTGGCGGGCATGTCGCGCCGGTGGCGGCCACCGGGCGCGATGAGCCGGGCCGCGGGCTGGCGGGCGGCCGGCGCTCCCGGCGGCCGCGCATGCGGAGGCGCTCCCGGCTGCCGGCGGGCGAGCGTGTCGTTGTCCGGCTGACCCGAACCGAGCTGACCCGAACCAAGCTGACCCGAACCAAGCTGATCGGAACCGAGCTGACCCGAACCCGGGAAATCGGCGCCTGGCGCCCCTGATCCGGTGGAGAATTGACCTTGCGGCGGCATCGCTCCCCGTCCCGCCCCCGACGACGGAATATCCGACGGCACGTCCGCGCGGTGCCCTCGCCCGGGCAGGCCCGGCGAGGAGTCGCGAACGTCTGTCACACATGGGAAGCCTAGTCGCCGGTGATCAACGATTTGTGAAAACCCCTAAAAAACCAGAGATGCCGCCAATTGTGACGTGCATACCCATTTGTGTCTCGCGGCCATGAAACTGGCAGCTCCCGGGACCCGCCCGCCGGACAGAACCCCTGCTCGCGCTCCTTGTTACCAGCGGGTAGCATAGGCCGCAGTACGTCGGACGGCGATACGGCCCGGTGACGGGGCCCGGATATGGCGGAGCAGCGATGAGTCACTACAAGAGCAACCTGCGGGACATCGAGTTCAACCTCTTCGAGGTGCTGCGGCGCCAGGACCTGCTCGGCCAGCCGCCCTACCCGGACCTCGACGAGGAGACCGTGCGCGGCATCCTCGGTGAGCTCGAGCGGCTGGCGACCGGCCCGCTGGCCGAGTCGTTCACCGACGCCGACCGGAACCCGCCGGTCTTCGACCCGGCCACGCATTCGGTGCGGGTGCCCGAGTCGCTGCGCAAGTCCTACCGCGCCTTCATGGACGCCGAGTGGTACCGGCTCTCGCTGCCGGCCGAGCTGGGCGGGACCGAGGCGCCCCGCTCGCTGAACTGGGCCATGGCCGAGATGATCCTCGGCGCCAACCCGTCGATCTGGATGTACGCCAGCGGGCACACCATGGGCCGGGTGCTGTGGGACCTGGGCACGCCGGAGCAGAAGCGGTTCGCCGAGCAGGCCATCGAGGCCGAGTGGGGCGCGACCATGGTGCTGACCGAGCCCGACGCGGGCTCCGACGTCGGCGCCGGCCGGACCCGGGCGGTCGAGCAGCCCGACGGGACCTGGCACATCGAGGGCGTCAAGCGCTTCATCACCAGCGCCGAGCACGACCTGGCCGACAACATCTTCCACCTGGTGCTGGCCCGGCCGGAGGGCGCCGGGCCCGGCACCAAGGGGCTGTCGATGTTCCTGGTGCCCAAGTACCTGGTCAACGAGGACGGCACCCTCGGCGAGCGCAACGGCGTCTTCATCACCAACGTCGAGCACAAGATGGGCCTGAAGGCCTCCACCACCTGCGAGGTGACCTTCGGCAACGACCGTCCGGCGGTGGGCACCCTGGTCGGCGGCGTGCACGACGGCATCAGGCAGATGTTCAAGGTCATCGAGGACGCCCGGATGATGGTCGGCACCAAGGCCATCGCCACCTTGTCCACCGGCTACCTGAACGCGCTGGACTTCGCGAAGAACCGGGTCCAGGGCGCCGACCTCACCCAGCTGACGGACAAGACCGCGCCGCGGGTGACGATCATGCACCACCCCGACGTCCGCCGGATGCTGATGCTCCAGAAGGCCTACGCCGAGGGCATGCGGGCGCTGGTCCTGTACACCGCCACGCTCCAGGACACGTTGCAGCTCGCGGCGGCCCAGGGGAAGCAAGATGAGGGGACGGCCGCCCTGAACGACCTGCTGCTGCCGGTGGTCAAGGGCGTCGGCTCGGAGCGTTCCTACGAGATGCTCACCCTGTCCCTGCAGACCCTCGGCGGCTCCGGGTTCCTCCAGGACTACCCGATCGAGCAGTACATCAGGGACGCCAAGATCGACAGCCTGTACGAGGGGACGACCGGGATCCAGAGCCTGGACCTGTTCTTCCGCAAGATCATCAAGGACAACGGCCGGGCCTTCGGGGCGCTGCTCACCAAGGTCAAGGACTTCGCCGCCGCCGACGGCGGCAACGGCAGGCTCAAGGCCGAACGGGCCGCGCTGGCCGAGGCGGCCGGCGCAGGTCGAGGCCATGCTCGCAGGCCATGGTCGGGTTCCTGATGGCGTCGGCCAGCTCAGCCGGCCGAGATGTACAAGGCGGGCCTGAACACGACCCGGCTGCTGATGGCGCTCGGCGACCTGGTCATCGGATGGCTGCTGGCGACCCACGCGGAGGTCGCCCTGGCCAAGCTGGACGAACTGCCGGGCGACGCCCGGGACCGTGACTTCTACGCGGGCAAGGTGGCCGCGGGCCGGTTCTTCGCCGCCACCGTGCTGCCCCGGCTGGCGGCCGAGCGCACGGTCGCTCGAGGAGACCACGCTGGACCTGATGGACCTGCCCGAGGGCGCCTTCTAGCTCAGCGAGGGCCAGCGACGACCAGGCGCGGCTCAGATCTCGTACTGGACCGCGCCGCGGGCGCCGGCGATCGGCTGGACGAAGGTCTCGACGATCTCCTTGTGTTCCTCGTTCTCCCGGTAGGCCAGGTACCCGGCGAGATCGTCGAAGTCGGCGACCAGCGCGAAGTCGAAGTTGACGTCGCCGACGAGGCCGAGGTCCTCGCCGAGGTGGAAGGCCCGCACCTGCGGGACCAGCCCGGGCAGCCGCCCGAGCTCTTCCTTGACCTGCTCTTTCTGCTCCCGCGTGGCTTCCGGAATCCACCGGAACATCACCATGTGCCTGATCATGGGGCTGACGCTATCGCGTCAGCCCCATGCGTTTCAGCTCCAGGCCAGGATTCGCAGCGGGTCGGTGAGCATCGCGCCGACGTCGCGGAGGAAGGCCGAGCCGAGCTCGCCGTCCACGATCCGGTGGTCGAAGGACAGCGACAAGGTGCACACCGAGCGCACCGCGAGCTGCCCGTCGACCACCCAGGGCGCCTCCTTGACCTGGCCGAACGCCAGGATGGCGGTCTCCCCGGGGGTGAGGATCGGGGTCCCGGCGTCCACCCCGAACACCCCGACGTTCGTGATCGTGATCGTGCCGCCGGCCAGGTCGGCCGGGGTGGCCTTGCCCGCCCGGCTGGTCTCGGTCAGCTCCTGCAGGCGGCGGGCCAGGTCCGGGAGCGGCAGCGGGCCGGCGTCCTTGACGTTCGGCACGATGAGGCCGCGCTCGGAGGCGACCGCGATGCCGAGGTTCACGTAGTGCTTGACCACGATCTCCCCGGCGGCCTCGTCCCAGGACGAGTTGATCAGCGGGTGCCTGGCCACCGCGACCAGCAGCGCCCGGGCCACGAACAGCAGCGGCGACACCTTCACCCCGGCGAAGTCGGGCAGGTCCCGCAGCCGGCGCACCGCCGCCATCGTCTCGGTCACGTCGATCTGCAGGAACTCGGTGACGTGGGGCGCGGTGAAGGCGCTCGACACCATGGCCGCGGCCATGTGCTTGCGCACCCCCCGGATCGGAATGCGCTCCTCGCCGCCCGGGCTGGCCGCCGTAACCAGAGCAGCCGTCCGTCCCCCGTTTTCCGAAACGGCCGAACGGGGCTGCGTTCCCGTGGTCGCCGCCCGCTGCACGTCCTCGCGGGTGATAGAGCCATCCGGCCCGCTGCCGCTGCCGGCCAGCCAGGCCAGGTCGATGCCGAGATCCTTGGCCAGCTTGCGCACCGGCGGCTTGGCCAGCGCCCGCACGACGGGCAGGTGCGGATCGGCCAGCGGTTCCGGCGGCGCGGCCGGCGCTGCGTCTGCCGTTGCGGCGGGCGCCGGGACTGGCGCTGCGTCGGCCGCTGGGCGGGCGCGGCCGGGAGTTCGTCCGTCTCCGTCCGGCTGGCCGTCACCTTGCGGGCGCGGCGCGTGGTGGCCGACGTCTTGACGCCATAGCCGACCAGGACCGGCACCCGCTCGGGCGTCTCTTCAGTGCGGCTCGCGGCGGGCGCGGGGACGGGGACGCTGGCTCGTTCGGTGGTATCGGTTTGCGGGTCTGCACCGACCTGTACGGCGATGATCGGGACGCCGACCTCGACGGTCTGGCCCTCCTCGGCCAGCAGCCGGGCGACCGTGCCGTCCCACGGGGACGGCAGCTCGACCACCGCCTTGGCCGTCTCGATCTCCACGATGATCTGGCCGTCCTCGACCTGGTCGCCCGGCTTGACGTGCCAGGCGACGATGTCGGCTTCGGTCAGGCCCTCGCCGACGTCGGGCAGCTTGAATTCCTTGAGCTCGGCCATGATCGTCTCCTCACCAGCCGAACGTGCGGTCGACGGCGTCCAGGATCCGGTCCAGGTCGGGCAGGTAGTGATCCTCCAGCCGGGACGGCGGGTAGGGGATGGAGAAGCCGCCCACCCGCAGCACCGGCGCCTCGAGGTGGTAGAAGCACTGCTCGGTGACCCGGGCGGCGATCTCGGCCCCGAGCCCGGCGTAGACCGGCGCCTCGTGGGTGACGACGCAGCGGCCGGTCTTGCGCACCGAGGCGGTGATCGCGTCGATGTCGAGCGGGGACAGCGAGCGCAGGTCGATGACCTCGATGCTGCGGCCGTCCTCGCGGGCCGCGGCGGCCGCCTCCAGCGCGGTGCGGACCAGCGGGCCGTAGCAGAGCAGGGTCACGTCGGTGCCCTCGACCACGACCCGGGCCCGGTCGAACGGCAGCGCGTCGGCCAGGCCGTCGGCCGTGTCGACCTCGGCCTTGTCCCAGTAGCGGCGCTTCGGCTCGAAGAAGATCACCGGGTCGTCGCTGCTGACCGACTGCTGGATCATGGTGAACGCGTCGGCCGCGTTCGAGCAGGCCACCACGCGCAGCCCGGGCGTGTGCGCGAACAGCGCCTCGGGGGACTCGCTGTGGTGCTCGACGGCGCCGATGCCCCCGCCGAACGGGATGCGGATCACGATCGGCAGGCTGACCTGCCCGCGGGACCGGTAGCGCATCTTGGCCAGCTGGCTGACGATCTGGTCGAAGGCGGGGAACACGAAGCCGTCGAACTGGATCTCGCAGATCGGCCGGTAGCCGCGCAGGGCCAGCCCGATGGCGGTGCCGACGATGCCGGACTCGGCCAGCGGGGTGTCGATCACCCGGGCCTCGCCGAAGTCCTTCTGCAGGCCGTCGGTGACCCGGAAGACGCCGCCGAGCTTGCCGACGTCCTCGCCCATGATCAGGACCTTGGGGTCGTTCTCGAGGGCCTTGCGCAGTCCCTCGTTCAGGCCGCGGGACAAGGTGAGCTTCGTCATCGCGCCGCCTCCTCGTTCTGGGGACCTTCGAACGATTCCAGGTAGGCCGCGTACTGCTCGCGCTCCTGGCCCAGGATCGCGGTGGGCTCGGCGTACACGTGGTCGAACATCGCCAGCGGCGGCGGGTCGGCCATCGTCCGGCACGCCTCGCGGACCCGGGCGCCGACCTGCTTGGCTTCCGCCTCGATCTCGGTGAAGAACTCCGGCTCGGCCAGGCCGTTGCGGACCAGGTAGGCCCGGACCCGCTCGATCGGGTCCCGCAGCTTCCACATCTCGAGCTCGCTGGCCAGCCGGTACCTGGTCGGGTCGTCGGTGGTGGTGTGCGCGCCCATCCGGTAGGTGTACGCCTCGATCAGCGTCGGCCCCTGGCCCTCGCGGGCCGCCTGCATGGCCTTCCTGGTGACCGCGTAGCAGGCCAGCACGTCGTTGCCGTCGACCCGCAGCCCGGGGAAGCCGAACCCGCGGGCCCGCTGGTAGAGCGGGACCCGGCTCTGCTTCTCCATCGGCTCGGAGATCGCCCACTGGTTGTTCTGGCAGAAAAAGACGATGGGGGCGTTGAACACCGGCGCCCAGACGAACGCCTCGTTGACATCGCCCTGGCTGGTGGCGCCGTCGCCGAAGTACACGATGACGGCTTCGTCGGTCTCCCGGCCGTCGCGCTGGATGCCCATCGCGTAGCCGGTGGCGTGCAGGGTCTGGGCGCCGATGACGATCGTGTACAGACCGAACTTGTGCTCTTCCGGCGCCCAGCCGCCGTGGCTGACGCCCCGGTACAGCTCGAGCAGCTTGACCGGGTCGATGCCTCGGCACCAGGCCACGCCGTGCTCGCGGTAGGTGGGGAACACCATGTCGCCGGGGGCCAGCGCCCGGCCGGACCCGATCTGGGCGGCTTCCTGGCCGAGCAGCGAGGCCCAGATGCCGAGCTCGCCCTGGCGCTGCAGGGCGATCGCCTCGGTGTCGATCCGGCGGACCAGCACCAGGTCGCGGTACAGGTCCTTGATGTCGTCGGTGGTGAGGTCCAGCGGGTAGTCGGGGTGGTCGATCCGCTCACCCTCGGGGGTGAGCAGCTGGATGAGCCCCTCTTCGGGCCGGCTGGACGGTTCGCGGTTGGCAGATGCGGCGGCAGGCGCGATGCCGGATTCGACGGTCACGTGCCACTCCTTCCCCGGACGGCACTGGGGTTACCAGTTCCGGTCCGACGGCGTAGGGTTCCCGGACTTCGTTGTCTCGGAGCGGTCGCGTACGCTGCGTGCCCGGTGGGACCGCACGCGTCCGCGTTGCCCGTGGGACGCTCTCACCCGACGATATATGCCCTGATTGACCGGGAGGATACGTGGCGCGGGTGATCGTGGACGTCATGCTCAAGCAGGAGATACATGACCCGCAGGGGGAGGCCATCGCCAGCGCGTGCCACCGTCTCGGGTTTGGTCAGGTGCGCGGCGTCCGGCAGGGAAAGCGGTTCGAGGTGGAACTCGACGGGCCCGCCGACGAAGCCGCTGTGACAGCCATCACACAATTGGCGCGGGATCTGCTATCGAACCCGGTCATAGAGGACTTCACGCTGCACGCCGACGGAACGTGACCGTGGCGGTTACCTTACGTTTTGGCTAACGCTGGTTTCGGCGGCGTTAACGGGGAATCACTCGATTGTGAGTACGGGTGGGAAGGCGCGAGTGAAGCCGGTTCCTGACGTGAAATTCTGCCTGGTGTTCCAGTGCGAAACACTCAGCATCCCGGTCATGCGCCGCGTGCTCGGAGACACTCTCCGCGGGCTCGGCGTCGACGACGATTCCGTGTACGACATCCTGCTGGCGGCGACGGAGGCGTGCACCAACGTCCTGACCCACGGTGGCCGGCAGGCGCGCGGCTACGCCGTGGTGACCAGCGTCGGCGCGGTCGGCTGCCAGGTCGAGGTGGCGGACGAGGGAGCGGGCCTGCCGCCGCGCGCGGCGGCGGCTCCGGCCCCGGCCGAGATTCCGGTGGCCCAGCTCCCCGAGTCGGGCCGCGGGCTGGCCGTGATGCGGGCCTGCGTGGACAACGTCACGCTGGACAGCCGTCCCGGTCGCGGCACGGTCGTCACCATGCGCAAGCACATCGACTGGACCGCCGACGCCCCGTTGCGGGCAGCTTCCTAGTAACAGCCCGATAAACTTCGCTGCGTGCGGATAGGAATTGTGACGTTCCCGGGGTCGCTGGACGACCGGGACGCGGCGCGGGCGGTCACCGCGGCCGGGGCGGAGCCGGTGGCGTTGTGGCACGGGGATCGCGGGCTGAAGGGCGTGGACGCGGTGATCCTGCCCGGCGGCTTCTCGTACGGGGACTACCTGCGCTGCGGGGCGATCGCCCGGTTCGCGCCGGTGATGAGCGACCTGGTGCCCGCGGCCCGGGCCGGGCTCCCGGTGCTCGGCATCTGCAACGGGTTCCAGATCCTGTGCGAGGCGCACCTGCTGCCCGGCGCGCTGACCCGCAACGCCGGGCTCCGGTTCATCAACCGGGACCTGCCGCTGCGGGTGGAGAACGCGCGGACGGCGTGGACCCGGGCTACGCCGGCGGCGAGCGGATCGTGGTGCCGCTGAAGAGCGGCGAGGGCGCCTACGCGGCCGACCCGGGCACGCTGGCCGAGCTCGAGGCGTCCGGCGCGGTCGTGCTGCGGTACGCCGCGGACAACCCGAACGGCTCGGCGGCCGCGATCGCCGGGGTGTGCAACGCCGACGGCAACGTGGTCGGCCTGATGCCGCACCCGGAGCACGCGGTCGACCCGCTGACCGGGCCGTCCAGCCGACGGACTCGGGTTCTTCACCTCGGTGCTGACGGGAGTGGCGGCATGACCGGCTCGGAGCTGGTGGCGGCCGACACGGTCGAGCGGGCGGCCGCCACGGCGGGGCAGCCGCAGCCCTACGCCGAGCTCGGGCTGAAGCAGGACGAGTACGAGAAGATCCTCGCCATCCTCGGCCGCCGGCCGACCGCGGCCGAGCTGGCCCTGTACTCGGTCATGTGGAGCGAGCACTGCTCGTACAAGTCCTCCAAGGTGCACCTGCGGCAGTTCGCGGAGAAGGCGCCGCCGTCCGGCGCGCTGCTCGCGGGCATCGGCCACAACGCCGGGGTGGTCGACATCGGCCAGGGCTACGCGGTCACCTTCAAGATCGAATCGCACAACCACCCGTCGTACGTGGAACCGCACCAGGGGGCGGCGACCGGCGTCGGCGGCATCGTCCGGGACATCCTGGCCATGGGCGCGCGCCCGGTCGCGGTGATGGACGCGCTGCGGTTCGGGCCCGCCGCGGCGCCCGACACCGCCCGGGTGCTGCCCGGCGTGGTCAGCGGCATCTCCTTCTACGGGAACTGCCTGGGCCTGCCCAACATCGGGGGCGAGCTCGACTTCGACGCCTGCTACGCGGGCAACCCGCTGGTCAACGCGCTCTGCGTGGGCGTCATGCAGCACGGCGACCTGCAGGTCGCCGAGGCGCACGGCCCGGGTAACAAGGTGATCCTGTTCGGGTCCACCACCGGGCCGGACGGCGTCGGCGGGGCCTCGGTGCTGGCCAGCGCGACGTTCGGTGACGCGAGCGCGTGGAGTCCGCCAAGCGGCCCAGCGTCCAGGTCGGGGATCCGTTCACCGAGAAGCTGCTGATCGAGTGCTGCCTGGAGCTGTTCGCGGGCGGCCTGGTGACCGGCATCCAGGACCTGGGCGCGGCCGGGGTCGCCTGCGCCACCACCGAGCTCGCCGCGGCCGGGACCGGCGGCATGGCGGTCCGGCTGGACGAGGTGCCGCTGCGGGACGCGACGCTGGGACCGCCCGAGATCTTGATGAGCGAGTCCCAGGAACGCATGATGGCCGTCGTCGAGCCCGGCCGGGTGGCGGAGTTCCTCGCCGTCTGCGCGAAGTGGGACGTCCGGGCGGCCGTGGTCGGCGAGGTCACCGACACCGGGCGGCTGGTCATGACCTGGCACGGCGAGCCGGTGGTGGACATCCCGGCCGCTACCGCGGCCGACGGCCCGGTCTACACCCGGCCGCTGGCCCGGCCCGCGGCCCAGGACGAGCTGGCCGCCAGCGACCCGGCCGCGCTGCCCCGCCCGGCCGACGGCGCGGGCCTGCGGGCGGACCTGCTGGCCCTGCTGGCCTCGCCCGGCCTGGCCGACAAGAGCTGGGTCACCGACCAGTACGACCGGTACGTCCGCGGCGACACCGTGCTGGCCACGCCGGAGGACGCCGGGCTGATCCGGGTGGACGAGGCGACCGGGCTCGGCATCGCGCTGGCCACCGACGGCAACGGCCGCTACTGCCGGCTCGATCCCTACCTCGGGACCCAGCTGGCGCTGTGCGAGGCCTACCGGAACGTGGCGGCGACCGGGGCCCGGCCGCTGGCCGTGACGAACTGCCTGAACTTCGGCTCGCCCGAAGATCCCGCCGTGATGTGGCAGTTCGCCGAGGCGGTGCGCGGGCTGGCGGACGGCTGCGCCGTCCTCGGCGTGCCGGTCACCGGCGGGAACGTCAGCTTCTACAACCAGACCGGGACCACGCCCATTCACCCGACCCCGGTCATCGGGGTGCTCGGCGTCCACGACGACGTGCGCCGCCGGCCTGGTATCGGGTTCCCGGCCGGCGCCGAGGCCGGCCGGCCTCGTCCTGCTCGGCCGGACGGAACCGGAGTTCGGCGGCTCGGCCTGGGCGTACGTGTGCCACGGTCACCTCGGCGGCCGCCCGCCGCAGCCTGACCTGGAGGCCGAGCGGCGGCTGGCCGGGCTGCTGGCCGCCGCGGCCGCGGCCGGGCTGCTGGCCGCCGCGCACGACCTGTCCGACGGCGGGCTGGCCGTCGCGCTGGCCGAATCCTGCCTGCGCGGCGGGGTCGGCTGCACGGTTCGTGGCTGGCTGCTGCCGGGCGACCCGTTCACCGCCCTGTTCAGCGAGTCGGCCGGGCGCTGCCTGGTGGCGGTTCGGCCTGGGTCCGGCGAGGCCTTCGCCGCGCTGTGCGCGGAGTACGAGGTGCCTGGCCAGGACATCGGCGCCACCGGCGGTGACAGCCTGACCGTGACGGACTGCTTCTCGATCCCGCTGGACGAGCTCGGGGCCGGGCACGCCCGCACGCTGCCCGAGCTGTTCGGCTGAGGGACTTTTCGTGCCGCCCCTCCGCCTGGACCCGCGCGGGCCGGACAGCGTCGCGGCCGTCCTGCGCGCGCTGGACGCGGGGACCGATCCCGAGCCGGACGACCGGCGCACCGCGGCCCGGTACCTGCTGTACACGCTGGCCCAGCGCCACCCGGGCCGGGTGCTGGAGGTGCGGGTGCCGCCGGTGGCGGCCGTGCAGTGCCTGCCCGGCCCGATCCACACCCGCGGCACGCCGCCCAACGTGATCGAGACCGACCCGCTGACCTGGATCCGGCTGGCCACCGGACGGCTCGGCTGGGCCGACGCGGTCGGTTCCGGCGCCGTCCACGCCAGCGGCCCGCGTGCGGATCTCGCGTCCTACCTGCCGATAACCCGAATACACTGAATCAGTGACACCCCCCGACGGTCGTCTCACGGATCACGTCAATCCCGAGGAGCGGCCGCCACGCGACGCGTGCGGCGTGTTCGGCGTGTGGGCTCCGCACGAGGACGTGGCCAACCTCGCCTACTACGGCCTGTACGCGCTGCAGCACCGGGGCCAGGAGTCGGCCGGCATCGCGGTCAGCGACGGCAACCGCATCATGGTGCACAAGGAGATGGGCCTGGTCGCCCAGGTCTTCGACGAGCCCGCCCTGACCGCCCTGCGCGGGCACATCGCGGTGGGCCACTGCCGGTACTCCACCACCGGCGCCTCGACCTGGGCCAACGCCCAGCCGACGTTCCGCTCCACCGGCACCGTCAGCCTGGCCCTGGGGCACAACGGGAACCTGATCAACACCCGGGAGCTGGCCGCCCTGCTCGACGGGACGGGCCCGGGCAGCACCGGCATGGCGGCGACGTCCGACACCGACGTGCTGACCGCGCTGTTCCTCAGCGATCACGCCGCCCGCCCGGAAGACGGCGCCGGCCAGCTGAGTACCGGTCCGGCCCGTGCTGGTCAGGCGAGCGCGGTGGAGAGCGCCGCCGCGGCGGTCCTGCCGCTGGTCAAGGGTGCGTACTCGCTGGTCTTCATGGACGAGCAGACGCTGTACGCGGCGCGCGACCCGCAGGGCTTCCGGCCGCTCGTGCTGGGCCGGCTGGACACCGGCTGGGTGGTCGCGAGCGAGACCGCCGCGCTGGACATCGTCGGCGCCCGGTTCGTGCGCGAGGTCGCGCCGGGCGAACTGGTCAGCATCGACGGGCGCGGGGTCCGGTCCCGGACCTTCGCCCCGGCGCAAGCCGAGCGGGTGCCTGTTCGAGTACGTCTACCTGGCCCGGCCGGACACCACGATCTCCGGCGTCGGCGTGCACGCCACCCGGGTCGAGGTCGGCCGCCGGCTGGCGGCCGAGCATCCCGCCGACGCCGACCTGGTCATCCCGGTACCCGAGTCGGGCACGCCCGCGGCGATCGGCTTCGCCGAGGCCAGCGGCATCCCGTTCGGCCAGGGGCTGGTCAAGAACTCCTACGTCGGCCGGACCTTCATCCAGCCCAGCCAGACGATCAGGGAGCGGGGCATCAAGCTGAAGCTGAACCCGCTCCGGGACGTGATCGCCGGCCGCCGGCTGGTGGTAGTCGACGACACCATCGTCCGGGGCACCACCCAGCGCGCGCTCGTCGCGATGCTCCGCGAGGCGGGCGCCAAGGAGGTCCACGTCCGGGTCGCGGCCCCGCCGGTGCGCTGGCCGTGCTTCTACGGCATCGACTTCGCCACCCGCGCCGAACTGATCGCCGGGCAGTTGTCGCCCGAGGAGATCGGCGCCTCGATCGGCGCCGACTCACTCGGCTATGTCTCGCTGGCAGGACTCATCGAGGCGACGACACTGCCGGAAAACCGGTTGTGCCGCGCCTGCTTCGACGGACAGTACCCCGTCCCGGTCGCGGAGGACGACCGGGGTAAGCACGTGCTGGACGGCCTGGGAGTCGGGTCCTGACCGTCGTCAGCGCCAGCCGTCCCCTGAGTCCTTCCAGGCGTCGCGAGGATCGTCGTCGTCGTCGTCTCCTCGTCGTCGTCATCTCCGGTGGCGGAATCGTATTCGCCATCACCAGAGTCCGCACCGACGACGAGCTCCGCACGCAGCCGGTCAAGATCGGAGCCGTCACTGCTCTTGTACTTGAGCTGACGGGCCACCTTGACCTGCTTGGCCTTGGCTCGGCCGCGCCCCATTGGCTCGACCCCCTCGAACGTCCGGAGCCGGTCAGGCCCCATGATCTCCGCCACGCTGGATTAGCGTCTGTTGACGGTGTCTTTTTACGGCATATCGCGCGTCGTAAGACATCGCCGCCACCCCGCAACGGGGAGCGCGACGTTCACCAGCATCCGTACAGGTACAACCGTACCCGCTTTGCGCCCCTGATGCCTACGCTGATCCCATCGTGCCCAGCCAGATTCCGCGGAGCCGGCCCACATCGGCCATCCGCCGCTCGGCCAGACGGTCCGCGGCGACCGAGGGCGGTACCCCGTCGGCGTCCGCGATGGCGAGAACCTTGCCGGTGGTGGCGAAAATGCGTTCGGTAGCGGCGCGGGCGCGCTCGAAGCTGAAACCGTGGCGTTCGTCGGCCACCTGGATGACGCCGCCGGCGTTGACCACGTAGTCGGGGGCGTAGAGAATGCCCCGGTCAGCGAGGAGTTTCTCGATGCCGTGATGGGCCAGCTGGTTGTTGGCGGCACCGCATACGATCCGCGCGGTGAGGGTGTTCACCACGTGCTCGGTCAGGGTCCCGCCGAGCGCGCAGGGGGCCAGGATGTCGAGTTTCTCCCCGGTCAGCGTCTCGACGTCGGCGACCGCGCGGACCTGCGGGTGCCGGGCGCGGACGGCTTCGATGGCGGCCGGGCTGACATCGCATATGACGACCTCGGCGCCGTCCTCGACAAGATGATCGACCAGGCGGTGCCCGACCTTGCCCACGCCCTCCACGCCGACGGTCCGGCCGCGCAGGCTGGTGCGGCCCCAGGCGTGCTCGGCCGCGGCCCGCATCCCGTGCATGACCCCCATCGCGGTCAGCACGGAGGAATCGCCCGCCCCGCCGTTCGCCGTGGTGCGGCCGGTCGTCCAGGGGCATTCCCGGGCGATGACATCCATGTCCTCGCTGTAGGTGCCCACATCGCAGGCGGTGACGTAGCGGCCGCCGAGGGAGGCGACGAACCGGCCGTAGGCGCGCAGCAGCGCTTCGGTCTTGACCTGGGCGGGATCGCCGATGATGACCGCCTTGCCGCCGCCGTGGTCCAGGCCCGCCAGCGCGTTCTTGTACGCCATCGCGACGGAGAGCCGCAGCACGTCGGCCAGCGCCTCGTCTTCACTGCCGTACGGATAGAAGCGGGTGCCGCCGAGGGCCGGCCCCAGCGCGGTGGAGTAGATGCCGATGATCGCCTTGAGGCCGCTGCGGTGGTCCTGGCAGAAGACGACCTGCTCGTGATCGGCTCGTCCGGTCGGCTCGTCGCCGGGGCCGTGGCCGGGTGTCGCGAATACGTTGGTCACGGTGGTGACCCTCCTCATCGCCAGTCCCGGCTCCTCGTTGAGCCGGGCTCGGAACCAAGCGTATTGCGTGCGTCGGCCCTGGTCGGCGGGGAAGGTCCGATGCGTTCCGTACCGACCGGTAACTCACAGTAGAGATGATGTCGTTATCTTGACCCCCTCCTGTCCGGGGTTCGGGTATGTCACGATACGACAGTGATGACTTACGCGGCGTATCTCCGCATCTACGAGCCGGTCTCGGCGTTTCACGAGCCCGACCGCTCGCGGTGGGCGGCGTACGCGGCTTCGTCGGACCGTCCGCGGCGGCGTGACGCGCTGGCCGCGGAGCACGCCGAGTCGCTGCGCCGGGTCATCTCGGCCCCGCACGCCGTGGTGCCGGACCGGGAGAGCGAGCACGCGTACATCCGCCGGGCGGACGGCGTCACCTATATATGTCCGTGGCAGACCCGGCTGCGCTGCCTGCTGGGGTACGGCCGGCTGGTGTCGGAGGATGGCCTGCTGCTGCCGGGGGCGATCCCGCCCGCTGACGACGATCAGGCGGTAGCCGCCGCGCTGGCCCGGCTCGAGGTGGCGGAGCCGCCCGGCCCGGCGGCCCGGCTGCACATCCTGGCCAGCGTCTGGACGGTGCCGCTGGTGTGGTTCGTCCCTTTTGCCGCGGCCGAGCGGTGGATCTCCCTGGGCGGCGGGCCGGGCCTGCCGTCCGCCCGGGCGACCGCGTCGGCCACCCGCGCGCTGGTGTACACGACGCCGATGGCCCGGGCCCGGCGCCGGGTCGCCCGGGGGCTGGCTACCCTCCGCAATCTGCCGCCGGAATTCGACGGGGCCGAGCTCGAGCCGCCGCGGGCCGCGGACGACCTGGCCGACGTCGGCCGCTGGCTGGAGGAGTTCCATCCGTACTCGCTGGTGGAACTCGACTACGGCGGCCTTGTGTACTTGGTGAGCGACAACATACTCAGCGGGGATCAGTCGGTCGCCGAGATCCGCGCCGCCATCGACGGGGCCGCCCGGGGCGAATGCGAGCTTGCCATGGCCATGTATATGCGCGCGCACAGCCGGTGGCGCGCATTCGCCGAATTCGAGCAGGCGAACTGAGTCCCCGGGGGCCTCCGGCGAATAAGGCCGGACAGTATTTCCGAATCTTGCGCGATGCGACGATAAGTATCGCTAGAATCACCCTGAGTGACAGTGATCGGCGGAGTAACTGGGCATCCCGGTACAGAAACTTGCGCCTGGTGGTCGACGCGTCACCGCTGGTGATGGCAATATGGTCTCTGTCGGCCATATGGGACATCCCCGACAGGCTCCACATGGAGGAGCGCCAGGCAATACAAGAACCGCAGGATCGCAGCACTGGTCCAGGAGGAGAGGCCACGCAATGTCCGCACGTACACCAGAGGCTGAGCCGCTGTTGACGCCAGCTGAGGTCGCCACGATGTTTCGCGTCGACCCCAAGACCGTCACCCGCTGGGCGAAGGCCGGCAAACTAACGTCAATCCGCACGCTGGGGGGACACCGGCGCTACCGGGAGACTGAAGTTCGTGCACTGCTCGCGGGTATTCCGCAGCAGCGTTCCGAGTGACCTAGTTCCGTCTTCACCAAGCGGGCGTGGGGCCCAGGGTGAATACGGCTGCACTCGATCAAAGGAATGGGGGGTCGGCCCCGGTGGCGCAGTGTCGCACCGAGGGTGCTGTCCGGCAGTAAGAACGCCAGGGCGCATCCCGGAAGACACGTTGCCGGGGCCGGTCCACTTTCAGGGGAGGGTCGCACGATGCGTGATCCAGAATTGGTCGCACGTGCTCAGCGCGCCGCGACGCGCCTGGAATCGGCATGGGAACAATGGCGCGCGCTGCATGGACTCGCGGTCGCGCCCGGGCAGCCGGTCGTAAGTTACGTCGGTTACTCGCTCAAAGAGCCCTGGGGAGAGCCCCGGGTCGTCATCGGGATCGACGCCGACGAGGCCGAGTACCTCGCCGAGTTCCTCGACCGCGACGAATGCGTACAGCGCGGGCCGGTCTCGGTTCAGCAGGCCCAGCATCAGCAGGCCCAGCATCAGCAAGCCCAGCATCCGCAAGCACAGCATCCGCAGGCTCAGTTGCAGCAGGTCCCGCTCCAGGGCGGGCCACTTCAGTCTGGCCCGCTCCAGCACGTCAGGCTGACCGAGCCGGTACCTGAAGGCACGGGGGAATATCCGAGTCCGGTGCATCTCAACGCACCGCCCGCCCCCGACTGGGGACGGCCGTCGCCGGATCAGGCGCGGGACATTGCCGCCGAGCTGGCGGGCTGGACGCCGGGGGAACTTCCCGGTCAGCTGCCCGAGCAGCTCGCCTCGTGGCCGCCTGGTGCTGACCAGCCGCCAACCGGCGCATAGCGGCGCCGCGCGGCCGCCAGGCACAAGAAATTTTGCTAGATAGGCGGGTTCACAGCTCCGTCCTAGCGTTGCTTAAGATTCAACCGGCATGATCGTCTGCGAAGGGGTCGAGACTTCTCGCCCTTTCCGTCTGGGCTCGGGGTGGCCAGGCCCCGCTCCGAGCCCAGGCCTTTTTCATTTCTGACCCCTGCGCCCCCGCTCGGCGGGCTGGCGGAGGGCTCACCAGCCCGGTCTCAGCGGCGCGAGCAGGTCCTGGCGGTTCTCGAGGCGCGCAACAGCAGGTCGGTCAGGCGGAAGGTGTCCGGGGCCGGTCCGAGGCTGAGCCGCCAGGCCAGATCCAGCCCGATGGTCATGTGTAGGGGCCGGACCCGGGCGGGTCATCGACATCTTCTGCCCCGAACGCTCTTTTGCACCCCAGGGGAATTAGCTAAACAATTGTTGTGGCCCGGGTTCTCCTCGTGACCGGCCGCCCTCAGCGGAATATCGTCCGTCCTCGGCGCGATCATGAGCCAGCCTGCGTGACAGGTGAATGCCGCCCTTCGGGATCGCATTCTTTATCGGGTCGCATCAGCAACTCTTGTCCCGGGACGCTCGTGCCGTAGCCGTCACGCTGGCGCTGACTCGCAGTTCAGCGTCGACATCGCGGGATTCACCAAGCCCCACCGCGACGACGACGGGCACGGCTTCGTCGGCAGCGACGTCAACCTGGTGTTCCGTATGCTGGAGTCGCGGCCGCTCAAGCGCGCGCTCGCGGGCTCCGGTGCCGAGCTGGCCCTGATGGTCTCCGAGGATGTGTATCGCAGCTTCGTCTGCCGGTGCCCCAGCCTGGTCAGCCCGGAGGCCTTCCAGCGGGTTCGGTTCCAGGTCAAGCAGACCAGGGGGCCGGGCGTGGATCTACCTTCCCGGCATCCCGACGCAGTCGTAGCGCGGTCAGCGGGCTGGCGGGGCGCCCGGGGGGCTTACCAGCCCGGCGTCGTGCGCGAGCAGGCCCGCCTGGGTCCGGTTGGCGCAGCCCAGCTTGACGAGCATGCGCGACACGTAGCTCTTGACCGTCGCCTCCGACAGGTACAGCCGGGCCGCTATCTGAGCGTTCGACAGTCCCGCACCCAGGCAGCCGAGTACCTCGGCCTCCCGCTCGGTCAGCGCGGCGACGAGCTTGCGGGCGTGCTCACGGGCCGGCTGGGTGTCGGTGGACGCGGCGATCAGGCGCCGGGCCGCCGCCGGGGACAGCACGGTATGGCCGTCCGCCGCGACCCGCACGAGCCCGATCAGGTCGGCCGGCGGCGTCGACTTGACGAGGAACCCGGCCGCTCCGGCGCGCAGCGCGCGGAGCACGTACTGGTCCGCGTCGAAGGTGGTCAGCACCACCACGACGGGCGGGCTGGCCAGCTGGCCGATCCGCTCGATCGCGGCGAGGCCGTCCACGCCGGGCATGCGCAGGTCCATGAGGACCAGATCGGGGCGGCTGCGGACGACCGCCTCGACTCCGGCCGCTCCGTCGTGGGCCTCGTCGACGACCTCGATGTCACCGGACGAGCCGAGGATCGTGCGCAGGTGCGCGCAGACCATCGGCTCGTCGTCGACCACCACGACCCGGATCATGCCGGCCGCGCGGCCGGCTCGGGCTGCCCGGCCCGGCCGGCCTGGCCGGCCCGTCCGGTCTGCTGGGCTCGTCCGGCGGGCTCGGCCGGGTCAGCGGTCGGGACGTACGCGGGCAGTACGGCCTCGACCCGGAACCCGCCGTCCGGCGCCGGGCCGGCCCGCAAGCTGCCGTGCATCAGCTCGGCGCGCTGGCGCAGGCTCGCCAGGCCGAGGCCGGATCCGGTGCCGCTCAGCTGGCGGTCCGCGCCCCGGGTGGCCGCCCCGTTGCTGACGACCACCGTGACCTGCGATTCGCGGTAGCTGATGGCGACCAGGACGTTCGCGCCCGGAGCATGCTTGCGGGCATTGGTGAGGGCCTCGCGGACGATCCGGTACGCCGTGCGGCCCACGACCGGCGAGGCGAGCGCGGAATCGCCGTCCTCGGCGAGCTCGGCCGGGGTGCCGGCCGCCGTGGACTCGGCGATCAGCGCGGGCAGCCCCGCGACCAACGGCGTCTGGTCGCTATCGGGCTCGGTCCGCAAGATGCCGACCAGGTCTCGCAGCTCATCCAGCGCCTGGCAGCCCGCGGCCCGCAGTTCCTCCGCGGCCTGCCGGGTCGCGTCGTCCTTGGCGGTGATGCCGAGCGCGCCCGCCTGCAGCACCATCAGGCTGACCCGGTGCGTCACGACGTCATGCATCTCGCCCGCCAGCCGGGCCCGTTCCTCGGTCCTGGCCTGCTCGGCGAGCAGGTAACGCTCCTGCTCGGCCCGTTCGGCCCGGTCGCGCAGGGCCTGCATGGCCTGGTGCCGGGCGACGAAGTAGAGCGCGACCAGCGGCCCGGTCGCGGTTCTCAGCACCCCGGCCGTGATGACGGACGCGGATGACTCCCAGACCCCGGCCACGATGAGCGTCAGCGTTCCGACGGCCGCGAACGCCGCGCGCTGGTTGCTGCGGTAATAGAACGGCCCGTACGCGGCGAGAACGCTTCCGTAGGGTGCCCACACGTTTCCGGTATGGGCGGGCGTGATCAGGCCGGCCGGCGAGATGAGCAAGGAGATGGCCAGCGCGAACGCGCCCTGGAGGGCGATGATGAGCATGGGTGACCGGCGGCGGAACACGAGCGAGGCGTCGGCCAGCGCCTGAACGGCCAGCATGACCCACGCCAGCGGGCCCGGATGGGCGGGCCACCAGGAGGCTCCGAGCAGCGTGAGGGCGGTGTCGAGCACCACGAAAAACGCGGCGAGGAGCATATCAACCGACCGGCTGTCCAGCCGCCCGCACATTCGGAACCGCATGTCATTCAGGCTATGCCACGGCAATCCGGCCACCTCGCCCGCGACAACCATCGGCCCGGCCAGACCCTACGAAAGTTGCGGGCCGCCGCCCGGAGCCATCCTTTAGTAGGGCCAGGACCCAACCGGCGGCCCTGCCGGGCGGCACCCGCGGCGGCGTGCAATGAGGACATGCACACAGAACCGCAGACCACGCACATCCCCCCGCTGGGCCGCTACGAGATCGACGTCACCCGGTCGACGGTGAAATTCCGGACCCGGCACATGTTCGGCCTCGGCCCCGTCCGCGGCACCTTCGCGATCCGGTCCGGCACGGCCGACATCGCCGAGCCGCTGAGCGATTCGGCTGTTCACGCCGAGATCGACGCGGCGAGCTTCAGCACCGGGAACCCGCAGCGCGATCAGACCGTGCGGTCAGCCCGGTTCCTGGACGCCACCCGGTTCCCCGTCCTCACCTTCCGGGCCGGGCAGGTCAGCGCGGACGACCGGACCCTGCGCGGGACGCTCACCGTAGGCGCGGTTTCCCGGCCGGTCAGCTTGTCGCTCGGCCAGGTGACCGTGACCGGGCAGTCGTTCACCGCCAGCGCCACCCTGCGCATCGACCGGACCGAGTTCGACCTGACGGCCATGCGGGGGCTGGCCGGCCGGTATCTCGATCTGACCGTGGAGGTCCGGTGCGTACAGAAGTGACGACCCGGACGCACGCCGTCGACGTGTCCGGCCTGCGCAAGAGCTACGGCCGGGTGCACGCCATCCGCGACATCGGCTTTACCGTCGGCTACGGGGAGATCGTCGCCCTGCTCGGGCCGAACGGGGCCGGCAAGACCACGACGCTGGAGATCCTGGAGGGCTTCCGCACCCGCGACGGCGGCACCGCCGAGGTCCTCGGTTACGACCCCGGCGCGCGGTCCAGCGCCCGCGAGCTGCGCGAGCGGACGGGCCTGGTCCTGCAGGACATCGCGGTCGAGCCGTACCTGACCGTCCGCGAGACGATCGCCCGCGCGGCCGGCTACTACCGGGCACCGCGTGACGTCGCCGAGGTCATCGGGCTCGTCGGCCTGGCCGGCCTGGAGCGGCGCAAGGTCAGGTCGCTGTCCGGCGGGCAGAAGCGCCGCCTGGACCTGGCCCTCGGCCTGATCGGCAACCCGGCGCTGCTCTACCTGGACGAGCCGACGACCGGATTCGACCCGGCCGCCCGGCGGGACGCCTGGCAGCTCGTGCGCGAGTTGCGCACGGCCGGCATGACGATCCTGCTGACGACCCACGACATGGACGAAGCGCAGGCGCTGGCCAACCGGGTCGTGCTGCTCTCGAGCGGCGTCGTCGTCGCCACCGGCGAGCCGGCCACCCTCGGCGGACGCGATGCCGAGCGGGCCCGCATCTCGTTCCGGCTGCCAGCCGGTTCTACGGCCGCCGACCTGCCGGTCCCGTCGCAGGCGGCGGACGGCATGGTCGTGGTCGAGACCGGCGCGCCGACCCAGGCGCTGCATCAGCTGACGGACTGGGCGATCCGGCACGGCCACGTGCTGGCCGGGCTCACGGTGGAGCGGCCCAGCCTGGAGGACGTGTACCTGGAGCTCACCCGTGAAGGCACGCCCGCGCGCGCCCCGGAGAGGATCATGCGATGACCACCACCACCACCGTCGCCGCCCCTAGCCGGGCCAGCCGTCCGGCCGGCAATCGCAGCAGCCTGCGCCTGCTGGCCCACCAGGTCGGGTACGAGCAGCTGTCGTTCTGGCGGAACCCGCAGAGCGCGGTCTTCACCTTCATCTTCCCGGTCGTGTTCGTGGCCATCATGGGCGCGCTGTTCGGCGGGGTCGGGAAGAGCTCGTACTTCGGCGGCCTGTCCGCCCTGCAGTACTACGTGCCGACGATCGCCGCGCTGTCCGTGCTCGGATCGTGTTACGGCCAGCTCGCGGTGGCCCTCGCGGCCCGGCGGCAGGCCGGGATCCTCAAGCGGATCCGGGCCACGCCGCTGCCCGCGTGGGCCTACTTCGCCGGGCTGCTCGCCCACTGCGTGCTGGTGAGCGTGATCGACATCGCGCTCATCGTCGTCGTGGGCCGGCTGTACGGGGTGCCGTTCCCGTCGCACTGGCTCGCGATCATGCTGACGCTGGTGCTCGGGGCCGCCAGCTTCTGTGCCCTGGGCGTGGCGGTCGCGTCGGTGATCTCGAACGCCGAGGCGGCCCCGGCGGTGGCCCAGCTCGTGCTGTTCCCGCTGATGTTCATCTCCGGGACCTACCTGCCGATCCACTCCGCGCTGCTCAACCGGGTGGCCGGGTGGCTTCCGGTGCGGCCGTTCAACGAGGCGCTGACGGGGCCGTTCGCCCGGCATACGGGGGCGGACTGGCGGGACCTGGCGGTACTCGCGGCCTGGGGCGCGATCGGTGCGGTGGTGGCGATCCGCCGGTTCCGCTGGGACCCGCGGCCCGAATAGCACCCGCCGGACGGGGCCGGCCCGCCGCAGCGGGCCGGCTCCGGCGCTCAGGCGGTTTCGGCGATCTCCTGGAGCACGTCGAAGAACGCCAGCCAGCCGTCGATGGCGGCCTGGCGCTGCTCGTCGGTGAAGTCCGGCGCGTCCTGCGTCATGTGCATGTGGGTGCCGCTGCCGGCCGGGGTGAGCTCGACGGTGACCCTGAGGCCGGCCTGGCCGGGCCGGTCGGACAGCGTGAACACCAGGCGCTGGTCGGGTACGACCTCCAGGAACTCCCCGGTCCAGTTGATGGTGGCGTTGGTGGGCAGCACCATGGTCGCCGACCAGGGGCGCCCGGCGGCCGGCTCGTAGTCCAGGCGGTCGGCCGGGACCTGCGCGTCCTTGCCGCCGAACCAGCGCGCGAAATGCTCCGCCGTCGTCCAGGCGGCGAACACCGCGGCGGGCGGCGCGGCGAAGTCCCGGTCGATCTCGAATCCCTCGGTCGTAATCCCGGTCATCAGGTGTCCTTCTTGTCATCGGGGCCCCGGTCGTCAGGGCCAGGTTCGGTCAGGTCGTCCAGGAGCGCGCCGAGGGCGTCGAAGCTCTCGGTCCAGAACACCCGGTAATCGCCGAGCCAGGCGGACGCGTCCTGCAGCGGGCGGGCATCCAGCATCGCCGGCCGGTACTGGGCATCGCGGCCGCGCGTGACCAGCCGCGCGCCCTCCAGCACCCGCAGGTGCTTGGAGACGGCCGCGAAGCTCATGTCGAACGGTTCCGCCAGCTCGCCGACGCTCGCCGGTCCCCGGGCCAGGCGGGCGAGCATGGCCCGCCGGGTGGGATCGGCGAGCGCCGCGAAGGTGCGGCTCAGGGTGTCGGCGGGCGCCATGATCAGCGGGCGAGGAATTCCCCGAGCCGGGCGAAGAACATCTCGGTGCCCGCCTTCAGGGCCTCGAAGTGCTCGTCGGTGACCACGCCGGTCTGGCGGAACTCCTGCTCGGTGCCGCCGTCCGCCGCGCGCAGCGCCACCGTCATGACCGTGCGGGCCTCGTCTTCGGGCGACGGCGCGTCGCTGAGGGTGAAGACGAGCCGCCCGGGTCCGGCGACCTCGCGGTAGAAGCCGGCGAACGGCATCACCAGCTCGCCGTCGGGCGAGGTCTGCGTCTGCTGGAAGCGGCCACCCGGCTGCACCTCCATCACGACATCGGACACCTTCCAGTCCGGCGGGCACCACCACTGCACAAAGTTGTCCGGCTCGGTCCACGCCGCCCAGACCTGCTCCGGGCGCGCGTCATACCGGTTGACCAGCACCAGCTCGTGCGGAGTCTCAGTCTCTGTCATCTCCTGCTCCCCGTTGGCATCGTCCGATCTTTATTAAACCGATCGGTTCTGAACTGATAGGTTGAATAAAGCAGACGGCAGGGGCTCTGTCAAGTTGGCGAGGAGCTTGCCGGGGCGGGAACGCCACCCGTTCGGTCGATGGGTTGTGGTTACAGGGATCCGTGGAACGTGTCGCACTTGTTCGGGTCGCCGCTCTGGTAGCCGGTCGTGAACCAGTGCTGGCGTTCCGCCGATGAACCGTGGGTCCAGGTTTCCGGGTTCGTCGATCCCTGGAATTCCGTCTGGATCCGGTCGTCACCGACGGCCGCGGCGGCATCGAGCGCATCCGCGATATTGGCCTGGCTGACCTGGCTCAGGAAGCCAGTTTGGACGGCGTGCGCGGACCATACTCCGGCGTAGCAGTCGGCTTGCAGCTCGGTCCGGACGCTCTGGCCCTGGGCACCCTGAGCACCGCTGCCCGTATTGAGGACTCCCAGCAGGTCCTGCACGTGGTGCCCGTATTCGTGGGCGAGGACGTAACCCTGGGCGAACGTTCCGCCCTTCGCCCCGAACTTGGTCTTGAGCTCGGAGAAGAACCCCAGGTCGATGTAGACGTTCTTGTCGGCGGGGCAGTAGAACGGGCCGACGTCGGTCGTCGCCGGGCCGCAGCCGGTGTCGGTCTGGCCGCTGAAGAACACCGTCGGCGCCACCGTGTAGCCGCGCAGCGTGCCCTTCCAGTAGGACTGGATGCTGTTCACGTAGCCGACGATCCGGCAGTCTTCCTTCTGCTGGGCATCCGCTCCGGTGTGACATTCATTGGCCACCGTGCTCGAACTGCCCGGGTCGCCTACCTGCTGCCCGTTGAGGCCGCTCAGCTGGTTGAGGATGTCGGTCGCGGCGCCGCCCCCGCTGCCTCCGCCGGCCAGCGTCACGACGAGCGCAATGATCACCCCGACGATGCCCAGGCCGCCCCCGCCTACGGCGACCGTACGGCCGCTCACGCCGCCGCGCCGGTCCTGGATCTGGGACGGATCCAGTTGCGATCCGGGGTCGAAACTCATGCGCTGACCCTAACACCGGCGGCGCCGGCCGGCGGCCGCGCGCAGCGGCCGCCGGCCGGGAGTATCACTTGACTTTCCTGGGGCCCCGTTAACGCAGCGCTAACCGGAGAATTCTTGCCGTATGGCTTGAGCGGTAACGGACAGGTCGACGAACCGGCGGACCAGGAAGCCGGGCACCCGGATGCCGACATCGCGCAGGTCCAGCCGCGCCGAGCCGCTGACCTGCAGGCGATGCGCACCGGCGCTTTCCAGGGTGGCGTCGATGCGGAGCGGCGCTTCGCAGCCACGTGCCCGCAGCATGGCATAGGCGTACCAGCCGTCGGCGGTGGCCGCGATCCGGTCCGCGAAGACCTCGAGCAGCGGGTAGGCGTCGACGGCGAGGAAGCGCTTGCCGCGCAGGTCGCAGTCGCGGCGGGCGTGCCCGGTGTCGATCGAGGCGGGGTCGAGCGTCGCGTGGAGCCGCCGGGGGCGTCCGTCCGTTCCGACGTCGATCGTCGCGGCGGTCACGGCGATCGTGCCGTGCACGGTCCGCCCGAACAGGTGGCGTGCCCGGAACGCGGCCCGGGTGTGGGCGAGGTCGACGGTCCAGGTGCCGGCGGCGACCGAGGTCATCGTCTTCATGCCGGGCTTCCTTCCGTGATCGGCAGGTCGGCGTGGACCAGCCGGTAGAAGCCGACCCGGTCGGGATCGCCGAGCAGTTCCGGGTTCTCGCCCGGCAGCAGCGCGGTCGACATGATCGCTTGCAACGCCATGTCGAACGCGTCCATGCTCTCGGCGAGGATGACGACCAGGTAGGCGTTGTCCGCGGCCCGCATGCGGGTTATCGAGACGATGCCGTCGATTCCCTCGGTGGCGGGACCCAGGCGTTCGGTGGAGGCCCGCTGTTCCGCGGCCACCCACTCCTCGCTGCGAGGTCCGGAGAACTCCACCACCTGCATATAGGTGGCCGGGCCGGTTCCGCGGCCGAGACGGTTCTCGATGACGTGATACCGGCCGGGTCCGCCTTCGGGCCAGCCGGCCAGCATGATGCCGTCGCCGGGGGTCAGCGGCCGCCCGACCAGGGCGCCGAGGAGGCCCCCGGCGGTACGGGCGCCCGTGAGCGCTTCGTCTACCCATCCGGTCTCAACCGGGTGGGCGTCGGGCTGCGGGTGTACGGAGATGTCCATGCCCGTCAGCATCGTGCTCAGGCCGCGCACCAGCATCCGTGCCACTGCTGAACCTCGGTACTGAATCCCGGGACGCGGGCCTGCGCGATACTGGAGGCGTGTCCGCCGTCACGCCCGGTATCGCGTTCGTCGGCCGGGATCCAGAGCTCGGCACCATGGCCGCCTACCTGGGTGCCGGGGACCGGCCGCCCGGCGGCGTGCTCCTGATTACCGGGCCGGCCGGGGTCGGCAAGACCAGGCTCGTGGACGAGGCTCTCCGGCGCGCCCGCGGGACCGCGGTCGTCCGCGGCTACTGCCCCGCCGAGACCGCACCGCCCTTGTGGCCCTGGCGCGCCGCGCTGCGACGGGCGGGCGCCGAAATCACCCGCGAACCTGACATCGAGCCGGCCGCGGCGAAATCCGCCTGGTTCGCCGCCCTCGCCCAGCTGAGCGACGCGCTGATCGCGGCCGGGCGGCTCGTCGTGGTCCTCGAAGACCTGCACTGGGGCGACGCCGCCTCGCTGGACCTGCTCGCGCAGGTCGGAGCGGCCGCCGGCGGCACCGGCCTCACCGTCATCGGTACCGTGCGGTCTCCTGCGCCGCAGGACATCGACGTCCGCCTGGCCGGCCTCGGCCGGTACGGCGCCGTGACGCTCACTCTCGCGCCGTTCACCGTCGACGAGGTCGCCGAACTGGTCGGCCCGGCCGTGGCGTCCGACGTGCACCAGCGGACCGGCGGCCTTCCGCTGCTGGTGACCGCTGTACGGGCCGGATACGAGTCAGCCGACCTCACCGTGGTCGTCGGCGGCCTGCTCGCCGCCCTCACGCCCGAGCAGCGCACGGTCATCGAGGCGGCGGCCGTTCTCGGCGAGACTGTCGATGAGCACGTCGTGAGCGTTGTCGTCGCCGGCCGCGCCGGTGCCCTGGCCAGTGGCGGCGGATGGCACGACGCAGGCGTCGCGGACGCGCTGGCCGCCGCCTGGCGCGGCGGGCTGCTGGTCGTCGAGGCCGCGACCCGGTCCTACCGCTTCGCGCACGCGCTGGTCCGGGACGGCATCGTGGACCGCCTCGACCCGGCGACGGCCCGGGCACTGCACCGGGCGGCGGCGCTCGCGCTCGAGGCATCGTCCGAGGCCGACCGGGCCGGCCGCGTCGCCCGGCACTGGCGGAATGCGGGCACCGATCCCGGTACCCGGCGGGCGGCCGCGCGGTGGGCGCGGCAAGCGGCGGCCGACGCGCGAGCCGCCCGTGCTTACGACGACTCCGCCCGGCTGCTCTCCGAGGCGCTGGCCGACCTGTCCGCGGTGGCTGGCGACAGCGTTGAACGCGCCGAGCTGCTGATCGAGCTGGCGCACGCGGAATACCTGGCCGGACGGTACGACCGGTGCCTGGCGCACTGTGCCGACGCGGCGGACGCGGCCGCCGCCGCGAACCGAGGCGACCTGATCGCGCGCAGCGCGCTGGTGCTCCAGAACGTGACGTTCCCGCAGGCGGCGGAGGTACTCTCACGCCTGTGCCAGCGGGCGCTGGCGTCGCCGGGCCTGGAGGCCGGCCTCCAGGCCCGGGTGCTCGCCCAGCTGGCCACGGTGGAAGCTGATTCCGGCCGCGTCGCGCGGGCCGAGACGCTGGCCCGCGAGTCGCTGGTCCTGGCCGCGCGGAGCGCGGATCCGCTGGCCGAGATCGAGGCCGCCCACGCGCGGGAGATGACCCTCGTCCACCCCGATGACACGCCGGAACGGATGCGGCTCGGTGAGCTGGTCGCCGACCGGGCCGAGGCGCTCGGGCTGCCGCTCGCCGCGCTGATCGGGCATGAGTGGCGCGTCCAGGCCGGCTACCTGTCGGCCCGGTTCGATGTCGTCGGTGCCGCGGTCACCGCCATCGACCGGCTGGCCCGGACGTCCGCCCTGCCGCTGGCGCATGGCACTGGCACCGGCTGGAGGCGGCCCAGACCGTGCTGACCGGTCAGTTCACCGAGTCCGCCGAGCACAGCGCCCGCGCCTTCGCGGTCGCCCGGGACTCCGGCGACCAGATCGCCATGGCCATGCACTACGCGCACGGCATCCACCTGGCGGCCGTGCGCGGCGACGCTGCCTTCCTGCCCGACGGCTATCGCGCGGCGCTGGCCGGCGCGCCGTCGATGCCCCTCGTCAACGTCCAGTACGCCAGGATGCTGGCCCTGACCGGCTCGCTGCGCGAGGCCCGGGGCATGTACGACGACTTGTGCGGCTTGCTGCCGTTTCCGGCCGAACATCCGGGCTGGGCGGCAGTGCTCATCCAGCTGGTGGAGCTGATCCAGAGGTTCGGCGATGCGCCGACGGCCGAGATCGTCTACCGGCAGCTGCTGCCGTTCCGGCCGTACCCGGGTGCGTTCGGCTCGTCGACGGTCTTCTTCCAGGGCACGGTCAGCCGTAACCTGGGCGAGCTGGCCGAGATCTTCGGCGACCGGGCGATGGCCATCGAGCTGCTGCGCGAGGCGTTGCCGCGCAACCGGGCGATTGGTGCCCGGCCCGATACCGCCTTGACCTTGCTCGGCCTGGCCCGGTTGCTCCGGGACGGCAGCCGGGCGGAGCTGGCCGAGGCGGCGGCGCTGGCGCAGGACGCCCTGGACCTGGCGACCCGGCTGGAGATGCCCGGCTCGGTGGCCGCAGCCGGGCAGCTCGCCGCCCGGATCGCCGCTGACCGTGACCAGGCGGATCCGCTGACCAGCCGGGAACGTGAGGTCGCCGCCCTGCTCGCCCAGGCGATGTCCAACCGGCAGATCGCGGCCCGGCTGGTGCTGTCGGAGCGGACGGTGGAGTCGCACGTACGCAGCATCCTCGCCAAGACGCAGTACGCCAACCGCACCGAGTTCGCCGCCAAGTGGAACCCGTCATGGTCACCATGACAGCCGGGCCCAGGCGGTGCGGCCGGTGCTGTCGCCATCGATGCCCCAGTTGCCCGGCCCGGTGAGGGCCTGGATCACGTCCAGGCCGTGCGGGCGGCTGGTGTCGCGGGGTGCGGGGTGCCAGGGACCGCCGAGGTCTTCGACTTCCAGGTGCAGGCTGGTGTCGTCCGGGTGGGCCCGGACGGTGAAGAACTGCCCGGCGGAGTTGCTGTGCAGGACGGCATTGCCGGCGAGTTCGCTGATGATCAAGGCGGCGTCGTCGGCGACGGGGTGCCCGGCCAGGTGCCGGGTGATGGCGTGGCGGGCGTGGCCGACTTGGTCGGGGCGTCCGCAGAACACGCCGGTGTAACTGGTGGCGGCCTTGCAGCCGCCGTATCGTGCTCTTCGGCTCCTGGTGATCGTCATCGCGACTGGTTGCGCTTTTCCGCGGTCTGGGCATGGGCGGGATTTCGGATGCGCGGTTCTGGTTACCGAACATCCCAGGGCGGGGTTACCGTTTGAAGGGGTCGTGTCGCCATCCGCAACCGGCCGAACCGTGTATGCGAGCGGCGGCTGCGGTAGATGCAAGCCCGTGCAAAGGAGCAGGCATGGCTGGCAAGCGAGATCTTGATCCGGGTGCGTCGCCATTGCATTTCTTCGGCGCGGAGGTGCGGCGGGCCCGGGAGGCGGCCGCGATGACGCTGGCCGAGCTGGGTGCGCGGGTGCCGTGTGATGCGTCGACAGTGTCGCGGGTGGAGTCGGGACTGCTCAGCCCGACCGAGCGGTTCGCCGAGGCGTGCGATGAGGCGTTTCCGCAGATGGGCGGCTGGTTCGGCCGGTTCTACCGTGCGTCGCTGAAGTGGGACGGGCCGTATCCGCGCTGGTTCGAGGACTGGGTTGACGCTGAGCGGCAGGCAGCAGTTATCCGCTGGTGGGAGCCGCTGCTGGTTCCGGGCCTGCTGCAGACCCCGGAATACGCCCGGGCGCTGTTCCGGGCCTGGCGGACCGATGATGACGAGGACAAGGTGGAGCAGCTCGTCATCGCGCGGATGAACCGGCAGCGCATCTTCGATCGACCGGGACCGCCGTCGTTGTGGGCAGTGCTGGACGAGGGCGTGCTGCGCCGCCGGGTCGGTGGCGGGAAGGTGATGCATGATCAGCTCGTCCACCTGGCCGACATGGGCGAGCGGGCCAATATCAAGATTCACGTGATTCCGGCCGAGGCGGGCGCGCACGTGGGACTGCTGGGAGCCTTCGCCATCGCCGGCTTGGCCGGCGACGCGCCGGGTATCGTCTACTTCGAGACACCGGATGAAGGGCAGACCAGCCGTGACCCGGTGAGGGTGGCGAAGATCGTCCTGAAGTTCGAGACGCTCAGGTCCGAGGCGCTTCCGCGCGGGGCCTCGCGGGACCTGATCCTGAAAGTAGCTGGTGAATATGGACGCGACCTGGAGGAAGTCCAGTTACAGCGGCGGTAACGGCGGCGGATGCATCGAGGTCGGCACGCACACCGGGACCGGCCGTGTTCTAGTCCGCGACACCAAGGACCGGCCGGGGCCGGTGCTGCGGTTTACTCCCGCCGCGTGGAAGAGGTTCGCTGACCAGCTGACGCCGAGGCTGGCGTCCGCCGGGGCTGATCAAGCAGCTTGCCGGGTTCGATCAGCGCCGCCCGTTCGGTCCTTTATGTCTTGTGTTTTGACTGGTAGGGCGTCAGGGACTCGAACCCTGAACCAACGGATTAAAAGTCCGCTGCTCTGCCATTGAGCTAACGCCCCGGGGGTGGGCCGACGGTGCCGACGCTTAGAGACGAAGCGTACCGACTTCCCAGCCCGGTCGCGATCGCGGCTAGCGGTAGGCGGCGATGCCGGTGAGCGCCTGCCCGATCGCGAGGGTGTGAATCTCCTCGGTTCCCTCGTAGGTCAGCACGGCCTCCAGGTTATTCGCGTGCCTGATCGGGGGGTACTCGAGCGTCACGCCGCTGGCCCCCAGGATCGTCCGGGCCTGCCGGGCGATATCGATGGCGGTCCGCACGTTCGTCATCTTGGCGATGCTGACCTGGACGGGCGTGATCTCGCCGGCCTCCTTGAGCCGGCCGAGGTGCAGCGCGAGCAGCTGGGAGCGGTACAGGTCGGCCGCCATCCAGGCGAGCTTGCCCTGGGTCAGCTGGAACGAGGCGATCGGCTTGCCGAACTGCTCGCGGGTCGTGGCGTACTCGATCGCGCTCTCCAGGCAGCTCCGCGCCGCGCCGGTCACTCCCCAGGCGATGCCGAACCTGGCCTCGGTCAGGCACGAGAGCGGGCCCTTGAGCCCGGTCACGCCGGGCAGGACCGCGCTGTCCGGCAGCCGGACGTCGTCCAGGTGCAGCCCGGAGGTGATGGAGGCGCGCAGCGAGAGCTTCTTGTGGACGTCGCTGGTCGTGAAGCCGGGGGTGCCGCGGGGGACCAGGAACCCGCGGATGCCCTCGTCGGTCCGGGCCCAGACCACGGCGATGTCGGCGATGCCGCCGTTGGTGATCCACATCTTGTTGCCGGACAGGATCCAGTCGGAGCCGTCCCGCCGGGCGGACGTGCGCATGCTGCCGGGGTCGGAACCGTGGTCGGGCTCGGTCAGGCCGAAGCAGCCGACCGCCTCGCCGGCCGCCATCTTGGGCAGCCACTCGGTCTTCTGCTCCTCCGAGCCGTACCGCCAGATCGGGAACATGGACAGCGAGCCCTGGACGGACGCCGCGCTGCGCAGGCCGGAGTCGCACGCCTCGAGCTCGCGGCAGGCGACGCCGTAGGCGATCGCCCCGGCCCCGGCGCAGCCGTAGCCCTCCAGGTGCATGCCGAGCACGCCCAGCTTGCCGAGCTCGGGCATGATCTCGCGCGGCAGCGTGCCCTCCTCGAACCAGTCCGCGACGTGCGGCAGGACCCGGTCGGCGGCGAAGGCGCGCACCGTGTCCCTGATGAGCCGTTCCTCGTCGCTCAGCTGGTCGTCGATCTGCAGCAGGTCCGTGCCGGGCGTGCCTGCGGACATGGGCGGCTCCTCTCGTCGGGGCTCAGAATCAGGGTATTAACAGGGTTGATCCTGATGTCACGCCGGGCCCATAGTGGGCATGATCTAGGCATGAACGAGCCAAACTTCAACGGAAACAAGCGTCTCTACCGGGCCCGCGAGGGACGGATGGCAGCCGGCGTATGCGCAGGCCTGGCCGCCCACTTCGGCATCGACCCCACACTGGTGCGCCTGGCGTTCGCCCTGTTCACCATCTTCGGCGGGGCCGGCGTCCTGCTCTACCTGATCGCCTGGATCATCATCCCGGAGGAGGGCGGCGACGGAAGCTCCATCGCCGACTCCTTCGTCAGCAAGCGGCGCTCGTAGCAGCAGGTCAGGAACCCGCCGTCTTCGTCTCGGCCTGCTGAGCCTGGATCAGCCGTGTGCGCAGGTGCGTCCAGCTCATGGCGAGCATGGTGGCCGCGGTCAGGCCCACCAGGCCAGCCAGGCCGACGGCGAGCGGCGCCCCGGTCACCTGCGCCACCGCGCCGCCGGCCACGATGCCGAGGCCCTGGACGGCATACAGGCCGGACTGGGCCACGCCGAACGCGCGGGCCCGGGTCTCCGGACGCAGCGCCTGGACGAAGGCCGCGGCCGCGGCCAGCTGGTAGGCGCCGCCCGCGCCGGCCAGCGTCCACAGCACCAGCACGGCCCACAGCGGAGGGTTCCAGGCGCTGCCGATGAGCGGGGCGCAGGACAAGACGGCGAGCCAGCCCATCATCCGGATCCTCCCGGACGGGGCGGCGGCCCGGCTGAGCACGAAGGCGCCGATCACCGTGCCGAGCGGCACGGCCGCCATCAGCAGGCCCACGGTCAGCGCGCTGCCGTGCAGCGACCGCGCGTAGGGCGCGGCCAGGCCCTCGGGGACGATGTAGAAGCCCGCGAGCCAGCCGAAGAGCAGCAGCGCCAGCAGCACGCGGCTGCCGAAGACGATCCGGATGCCGTCGGCCGAGGCGGACCACAGGGAGGACCGGATCGCGCCTTCGCGGGCCGGCGCGGGGCGGGCCCGCACGCCGGTACCGAGGATGAGGGCGGACAGGCCGAACGTCACGGAGTCGATGGCCAGCGTCTTGTGCGGGTCGAGGATGGCGACGACGGCGGCGCCCGCCACGAAACCGAGGATCTGGCTGGCCTGGAAGGTGATGTTGCCGATGGCGGAGCCGACCACGAACTTCTCGCCGGGCAGCACGTCGGGAACGAGCGCGGCCCGGGCCGAGGAGAACGGCACGCCGGCCAGCACGGTGCAGAACAGCAGCACGCACAGCGCGGCGAACGGGATGCCGGGGATGGCCATCAGGCCCGCCGTGACGACCCGGAACAGGTCGCAGGCGACCATGACCCGGCGACGCGGGAACAGGTCGGCCAGGCCGGACAGCAGCGGGCCGCCCGCGATCGGGGGCAGGTAGGTGAGCGCGTAGGCGAGTGCGGTGAGGAAGGCGGAGTGGGTTCGGCCGTAGACGAGAATGGCGATGGCTACCTGGGCGAACTGATCGCCGGCGAACGAGAGCACCTGTGCGCTCCACAGCGCGCGGAACTCGCCGACGGCGAAGACCTCGCGGTAAGACGCCCGTGCTTCGGGCGCCCGCCGGTGGCGGCCCGGGTGGGCGGCCTCCTGAGGTGCCATGGCTGCGCGTGCTGGCTCGGCCCGGGGCGGCTGGGCTTTCCGGCTCGCCTCGGCATCGTGGCCCGGGGCTTTTCGTTGCTCGGGGAGCCGGGTCTGGCCAGGCTGGGCCCTAGCCTCAGGCGTCACGGCCCGGTTCACCTGCGGGGACGGCGCATGGCCGCGTGCCGCGCTCGCCTGGTTTCGTCGTTAAGCACACTAAATGCCCCCAGGTCGGCCAGTGATGCTGGCCGAGATCACCGGCCCTGTGTCATCACTGCGTGACTATGTTATCGCTTACCGTGTCTGATGTACCCGGTCTTGGCAAGAGGTACCGCCCCGATTCCAGGCCGGCTTCCGGTCACTTTGGCCGCCGGGAACTCCGTTTGCTGGTTCGGGCTGCGTCCCCTATGCTGAGCGAGTCCCCAACGGCGGGCTGGTACGGTTGTGGCGGCCAAGGTCGTCGGAGCCCCCATCGTCTAGCGGCCTAGGACACCGCCCTTTCAAGGCGGCGGCACGGGTTCGAATCCCGTTGGGGGCACACGTGGGATACGGTAATCAGTACGAGGTCCTGTAGAGCAGCTTGGAGTGCTCGCCACCCTGTCAAGGTGGAGGTCGCGGGTTCAAATCCCGTCAGGACCGCAGGGTCCCCGGTGAGGTTTCACTGGGGTCCCAGCCAGGTCAGGTAGCTCAGTTGGTACGAGCGTCCGCCTGAAAAGCGGAAGGTCGGCAGTTCGACCCTGCCCCTGACCACCA
>CAWIUF010000029.1:0-225291 GCA_963839095.1 uncultured Actinomycetota bacterium
GGCAGCCGGTCCTTCCCCGATTGCGTATTATGCCCCCGGCGGTTTTGCTAACGTGCCGCCTGTCGGCATGAACGGGGAGGCACCATGGCCGGGATGATTTTTTTCACGGACAATTACCAGGACCGCAGCACCAACGACGGATACCAGTTCGAGTTCTTCTGCCGTCGCTGCGGCAACGGGTACAGTTCGTCGTTCCAGCATTCGGTCACCGGCTTCGGCGGGCGGCTGCTGCGGCTCGGCGGCGACCTGGTGGGCGGCGCCGTCGGCGAGAAGGCCCAGCAGCTCGGCTGGGACGCCGAGTGGATGCGCGACGGCGTCCGCGGCTCGACCCGCGACAAGGCGCTGGCCCACGCCGTCGAGGAGATGAAGCCGTTCTTCCACCAGTGCCACCGCTGCGGTCAGTGGGTGTGCGAGCAGGTGTGCTGGAACGGGCCGAAGGGCCTGTGCGTGACCTGCGCCCCCAAGCTGGACCAGGAGATCGCCGGGATGCAGGCCGCGGCGCAGGTCAACCAGCTGAACCAGAAGATCCAGGCCCAGGACTGGACCAAGGACATCAACTACCGCGACCAGGGCACCGGGCTGTGCCCCAACTGCGGCCAGGAGAGCGGCGGCGGCAAGTTCTGCCAGGGCTGCGGGCACGGGCTGGCCGCCGCGCCGGCCGCCCAGAAGTTCTGCGGCAACTGCGGGTCGGCGCTGACCGGGGCGCGGTTCTGCGGCGAGTGCGGCACCCCGGCCGGCTGAGCTCCTCATGAGCACAGCTCGGTACCGGCTCCTTTCTCCCCGCGGGGAGAAGCGGGAGGACGGCGAGGCTGAGGTCGAGGTCCGCGACGGGCTGCTGGTGCTCGCGCCGATGGGCGAGAGCGTGCTGCCCATCCCGTTCGGCCAAATTTCGTCGGTGACCGAGCCCGAGCCGTTCACGGTCCGGCTGACCCTGGCCGGCGGGGACGTGATCGAGCTCGGCCGGCTCGGGGTGATGCGGACCCAGCTGCTCGCCGAGCTGCGCGACGGCCGGGGGGACGCCGCGGCGGCGGCCGCGGCCGCGGTGGGCGAGGCCGAGGTGTTCTCCGCGGGCCCGGCCGAGGTGCGCGTCTACGACGACGCGCTGCTGGTCATCGGGGCCGGCGGCAGCGAGCGGGTCAGCTTCTCCTTCGCCCGGGCGGTGCGGGTACAGGACTACGCGATCACGGTCGAGGTGACGGGCCGGGAGCCGGTGGTCCTGACCCGGCTCGGCCGGCGCACCAGCGAGCTGGCCGAGCTGCTGACCACCCGGATCCGGGCGGCGAGCGTCCGGACGGCCGCGTTCCTGGCCGCGCTGCTGCCCGGGCTCGACCCGATGGCCGTGCGCGCCGCCGCCGGGCTGCTGCGGGACGGCGTGGCCGTCCCGGACGGCGTCCTGGACGGCGTCCATCCAGGGCTGGCCGGGACCCTGATCCAGCTCGCCACCGCGCCGGGGCGCCGGGGCGCGGTCGCCGAGCTCGGCCGCCGCGGCGGCCTCGCGGTCGGCTTCCGGCAGCTGGCCTCGGTGCGCCGTCCCGCGGTCGGGGCCGAGCCCTGGCACGATCACGCCGCCGCACCGCACATCGGCGAGCACGAGAGCACCGGCGGCGCGTTCCAGCCGGGGCTGGCGGGCGTGATGGCGGCCGGGGCGATGGCCGGCGGCCGGGGGCGCTCGGGATGGCCGGGGGGCCGGGGGCGTTCGGGATGGGCGGGGGGCCGGGGGCGTTCGGGTTCGGTGAGGGGTTCGGGGCGTTCGGCGGGTACTGGGCGTTCCGGGCGCTGGGGGCCGGGATGAACGGCCGGGGCCCGGGGCCCGCGGCCGATGGTGGTGCGGCCCGACGTCACGCGGGGGTTGCTGACCCCCGCCATCGAGGATCTGTCCGCGCTGACCATCGGCGGCGAGAGTCCCACCGTGCTGGCGTTCGCGCTGGCCGCGGGGCCGGGCGGGGTGGCCTACGAGGTGCTCAACCAGCCCGGGCCGGCGACGTACGTGTTCCGGGGTGACCTGGCCGCGGTCAACCAGGCGCTGGACGACGCCGGGTTCGACCCGGAGGCCGTGGCCGCGTCACCGGGCCTGGCGGCGGCCGGCCGGGTCCCGCACGACGCGGGGTGGGCCGGCCGGATCGCCGCGCTGCTCAGCTGAGGAACTTTCTGCCTGGAGTTACCCGGCCGGGAGTTACGTCCGGTAGGCGCGGGCGAAATCGTCCCATTCCTCGTCGTTGACGTTCCGCCACTGGCTGGCCTCCCGGCCGACTCGATGCTGATCGAGCCGGGGGCGCACGCGCCAGCCGCAACGCCGTGACGACGAGGTCCGGTCCGGTGCGGTGGCCGGGGGCGATGCGGTTCGGCTGCGGGCATCCCACCGGCCCGCTGGCGCTGATCAAGAAGGCGATCAAGGCAATGAGGGGCCAGCAGGCCTAGCCCTAGACAGCCTAGGATCGGTCAGCTCCGTCATGGCGGTCCTGGCCCACTCCAGGCTGGCCCGGTGGATCACGATGCCGTGCTCCAGCGCGAGCAGGCCGTGCCGCCGGTCCGAGGGCGCGACGGTGGTTGCGTACCGCTCCATCCCGGCGATAAAGCCCTCGAGAGCGTCGGCCAGGCCCTTGAGGAAAGCGAGTACCTCCTCGCGGTCGAGCTCGTCTTCCATCATCACGAAGCGCATCAGGTGCAGGCCAAGGTCGTGAACCACGGTGGCCGGGTCGACCGGCAGGCGCAGCCAGTCCAGGTGGACGGCGTGGCCGGCTTCGGTCGCGTGGTACAGGCGCTGCTCGCGGCCGCCGCTGGAGACCGTCTCCTCCACGGTAAGCAGGCCGCGGGCGACCAGGCGGCGCAGGGCCGGGTACATCGCGCCGGGGCTCGGCTGGTACACGCTGGCGGGGGTGGCGCTGAACCGCTTCTTCAGCCCATACCCCGACTGCGGGCTACGGGCGATGGTAGCCGAGGAGTACCTGCTCGAAATCGGTCAGCTGGCGCCGGCTGCCTGCGATGATCTCGAACTCCTTTCAATGAGTCGATTAGACCTGTACTCTAATTCATGCTCGCTCACGGTCGCATGACGAGGGCCTGACCGAAGGGAACGCGACGGAAATGCAGAGCGTTAAGGTGCGGCGGAGCCAGATATCGGCCGAGCAGGCCGCCGAAGTGATCCGGCACCAGCTGGGCGGCGCCTACCAGGTCGGAGCTCGATGGCGCCACCATGCTGTACGTCCGCAAGGGGCTCGCGAAGGCCAAGGTGAGCCTGCGCGACGAGCCCGGCGGCACCGTGTTCGACGTGCAGGGCGAGGGCAGCTGGGGCGTGCTCCCGGTGTTCAACCTGTACACGAAAATGATCAACGAGCGCGGCATCGCCCGGCGGACGGCCAGTGCTCTGGGTGAGGCGGAGGCCTTTCGTGACGACGGCTGAGCCGCTCGCGCGGCCCCCCGCTGTTTCTCCCGCCGCCGGGTCGGCTGGCGTGGCCGGTCCGGAGCCGGCCATCAGCGTCCGGGGGCTGCGGATGAGCTACGGCAGCTACGAGGCGGTCCGCGGGATCGACCTCGAGGTGAATCACGGCGAGATCCTCGCCTTCCTGGGGCCGAACGGCGCGGGCAAGACCACCACGACCGAGATCCTCGAGGGCTTCCGCAAGCGGACCAGCGGGGACGTCCGGGTGCTCGGCACCGACCCGGAGCAGGCCGGCCCGGCTGGCGGGCCCGCATCGGCGTGGTCCTCCAGACCAACGCGCCGGAGCGGCTGCTCACCGTGCGCGAGTGCCTGACCATGTACGCCGGCTACTACCCGAAACCGCTGCCGGTGGACCGGGCGATCGAGCTGACCGGCCTCGGCGGCAAGGCGGACAGCCGGTGCGACCAGCTGTCCGGCGGCCAGCAGCGCCGCCTCGACGTCGCGCTCGCGCTCATCGGCGACCCGGAGCTGATCTTCCTGGACGAGCCGACGACCGGCTTCGACCCGAGCGCACGCCGGCAGACCTGGGACGTCGTCTCCGGGCTGCGTGACCTCGGCAAGACGGTCTTCCTGACCACTCACTTCATGGACGAGGCGGAGGCGCTCGCGGACCGGATCATGATCCTGGCGGCCGGCCGGATCGTCGCGTCCGGCACCCCGCAGACCATCGGCGGCCGTGACGTCGACGCCACCCTGATCACGTTCACCCTGCCCGCCGGGCGTGACCCCGCCGGCGCTGCCCGGCCAGACCAGCGCGTCCGCCGAGCGCGGGCGGGTCAGGATCAGCGTGCCCGAGCCGGCCCCGGCCCTGCACACGCTGACCGGGTGGGCGCTGGAGCAGGACCTGCCGCTGCACGACCTCGCAGTGCAGCGCCCGTCGCTCGAGGACATCTACCTGCAGCTCACCGCCGACTCGCACGGGGGCTCCCGATGAGCACCGCCTCCCTCGTCGTCCACCAGGCCCGCTACGACCTGCGGACGTCCCTGCGCGACCCGCGGGCGCGCGGGTTCACGCTCGCGCTGCCGCTGCTGCTGCTCCTGCTGTTCGGCTACATCTTCCGGCACGAGACCTTCAGCTACGCCCGTGGCCTGACCATCCCCGGCGACAGCTACTACCTGCCCCGGATGATCGTCCTCGGCCTGGCCAGCGCCACGCTGTCCAACCTGGTCGTGGTGCTGGTGGCCAAGCGCGAGACCGGCGCGCTCAAGCGGCGCCGGGCCACGCCGGTCCGGCCCGTCGTGCTGATCGGCGGTGACGTGATCACCTCAGAGGCGTCGGCGCTGATCATGGCGGTCGTGCTCGGCGTGGTCGGCTGGTTCGTGTTCGGCGTGCACCTGACCGGCGCCGGCGCGGGCGCGGCGGTCGCCACCGTGGTGATCGGCACGGCCGCGCTGTGCGGCGTCGCCTACGCGGTGGCCACGTTCATCAAGACGATCGACGCGGCCGGACCGCTGGTCATGCTGATCATGTTCACGCTGAACGCGATCTCCGGGATCTACGTGCCGGAGAGCCTGTTCCCGGCCTGGCTGCGGGACGTCGCGCAGGTGCTCCCGGTCCGGCCGCTGGCGGTGGCCATGCAGGCCGCCTTCGACCCGCAGACGAACAGCGGCCGCGCCTTCGCCTGGCCGGACCTGGCCATCGTCGCGGCCTGGGGCGTCGCCGGCGCGCTGTACGCGATGCGCCGCTTCTCCTGGGCCCCTTCCGGCAACTGACCCTGGCTCAGGGCTTAAAGCGGCGGCACCCTGCGTCGTAAGCTGCGGGCATGCCCTCCTCAGTTCCCGTGATCGACCTGCGGCCCTGGTTCAGCGGTGACGAACAGGCCCGCGCGGGCGTGGCGGCGGAGGTCGACGCCGCGCTCCGCAGCGTGGGCTTCTTCCTGATCACCGGGCACGGCGTGGAGGACGAGCTGCGGACCCGGGTCCGGGCGCAGGCGCGGGCGTTCTTCGCGCTGCCAGCCGGGACCAAGGGACGCTACGCCGTCACCGTCGGCGGCCGGGGCTGGCTGCCGCCCGGGGCCGAGGCCAACGGCTACGCCGAGGGCACCGAGACCCCGCCGGACCTCAAGGAGTCCTACGCGGTCGGCGCCGACCAGCCGACCGGCGACCCGGAGGTGGACGGCTACTGGTTCCGGCCGAACGTCTACCCGGCCGAGGTACCGGGCCTCGAGCCCGCGGTGGTCACCTACCTGGCCCGGATGCGCGCGCTGGCGGACGAGCTGCTGGTGGTGTGCGCCGCCGCGCTCGGACTGGAATCCGACTTCTTCACCCGGCACACCGGGCACGCCACGCACACCATGAACATCAACTGGTACCCGCCGATGGCGGTGGCCGGCCGCCCGGAACCGGGCCAGTTCCGGATCGGCCCGCACACCGACTTCGGCACCGTCACCGTCCTGGACCGCGAACCGGGCCGCGGCGGCCTGCAGGTGTGGACCGAGCAGGACGGCTGGGAGGACGCGCCGTACGTGCCCGGCGCGTTCACCATCAACACCGGCGACCTGCTGGCCCGGTGGAGCGGCAGCCGGTGGAAGTCCAACCGGCACCGGGTGCTGCCGCCGCAGGCCGAGGCGCCGGACGAGGACCTGGTCTCGCTGGTCTACTTCTACGAGGCCGACCACGACGCGGTCGTCGAGTCACTCCAGCCGCCGATCGGCCGGCCCAACGACTACGCCCCGGTCGTGTCCGCCGCCTTCATCAAGAAACGCCTGGACGCCATCACCATCGGCTGACCGTCCGGCCCGGTCAGTAGTAGTAGGGGAAGCGGGCCCAGTCGGGGGAGCGCTTTTCCAGGAAGGCGTCGCGGCCCTCGACCGCCTCGTCGGTCATGTAGGCCAGCCGGGTCGCCTCGGCCGCGAACACCTGCTGGCCGACCAGGCCGTCGTCGATGAGGTTGAAGGCGTACTTCAGCATCCGCTGCGAGGTCGGGCTCTTGGCGTTGATCTTGGCCGCCCAGTCCAGCGCGGTCCGCTCCAGGTCGGCGTGCGGCACCACCGCGTTGACCATGCCCATCCGGTGCGCCTGCGCCGCGTCGTAGACCTCGCCGAGGAAGAAGATCTCGCGGGCGAACTTCTGGCCTACCTGGCGGGCCAGGTAGGCCGAGCCGAAGCCGCCGTCGAAGCTGCCCACGTCCGCGTCGGTCTGCTTGAACCGGGCGTGCTCGGCGCTGGCCAGGGTGAGATCGCAGACCACGTGCAGGCTGTGCCCGCCGCCGGCGGCCCAGCCGGGAACCACGCAGATGACCACCTTGGGCATGAACCGGATCAGCCGGTGCACCTCCATGATGTGCAGCCGCCCGGCCCGGGCCGGGTCGATGGTCGCGGCCGTCTCCCCCTCGGCGTACCGGTAGCCGTCCCGGCCGCGGATGCGCTGGTCACCGCCGGAGCAGAAGGCCCAGCCGCCGTCCCGCGGCGACGGGCCGTTGCCGGTGAGCAGCACGCATCCCACGTCGCCGCTCATCCGGGCGTGGTCGAGCGCGACGTACAGCTCGTCCACGGTGTGCGGGCGGAAGGCGTTCCTGACCTCGGGGCGGTTGAACGCGACCCGGACGGTGCCCGAATCGACGGCCCGGTGGTAGGTGATGTCGGTGAAGGAGAACCCCTCGACGGCGCGCCACCGGTCGGGGTCGAAGATCTCAGAAACCATGGGCCCCATTGTGGCCGACGCCTCCGGGCCGCTCCCCGCGAGGCCGGCCAGGGGACGAACGGGTGCCGGGTTTCTCGCATTTCCCACTTGCGCCACTTGATCCGCGATGTCATAAATCGTTAACAGGCTCGAAATCGCCCTCGGCGAGGATGTGGCCTGCTGCTGACCGCGAGGAGCATCTCGATGACCAACACCGTAGATGAGCTGACCGTCGCCGATGTCGAACGGCAGAAGCTGCAGAAGCACTTCGGCCGCTACGACATCCTGTTCTTCCTCATCTGCACCATCGTCGGCGTGGACACCATCGCCTCGGTGGCGTCGAGCGGCGGTGAGGCCTTCACCTGGATGATGGTCTTCGCGGTCGTCTTCTTCGTCCCCCAGGCGCTGCTGTTCGCCGAGCTCGGCGCGGCCTTCCCGCAGGAGGGCGGGCCCTACTACTGGACCCGGCTGGCCTTCGGGCACCTGGCCGGGGCGGTGAACAACTTCCTGTACTGGATCACCAACCCGGTCTGGATCGGCGGCACCCTCGCGATCAGCTGCATCGGCGCCGTCCAGGTGTTCTTCAACAACGGCAACCCGCTGCCGACGGTGGTCTGGTACATCGTGGCGCTGGTGTTCATCTGGACCTCGATCGTGGCCGCGATCACCTCGTTCGCCGTCGGCAAGTGGCTGCCGACGGCCGGCGCCTACGCCCGGTTCCTGCTGCTCGGCGTGTTCACCATCTCGGTCGTCATCTACGCGGCCAAGCACGGCTGGCACGGCGCGGGCAGCTACCGGCCGACCTCCGGCGGCTTCGTGGCCCTGGTCGGCGTGCTGCTGTTCAACTTCGTCGGCTTCGAGCTGCCGAACAGCGCGGGCGAGGAGATGACCAACCCGCAGCGCGACGTGCCGTTCGGCATCGCCCGTTCCACCGTGGCCAGCGTGGTGCTCTACGCGGTCCCGGTGCTGGGCATCCTGCTCGTCCTGCCCACCAGCGCGATCACCAACTTCAGCGGGTTCGTCAGCGCCATCCAGCAGGTCTTCACCGTGTACGGCGGCCACGTCGGCGCCAACGGCACGGCCACCCTGTCGGGGGCCGGGCTCATCCTCGGCGACGGCTGCCGCCCTGCTGTTCATCATCTGCCTGATCACCTCGGGCGCGACCTGGATCATGGGCTCGGACCGGGCGCTGGCGGTGTCCTGCTACGACGGGGCCGGGCCGCGGACGCTGGGCGTGATCAACGCCCGGTTCGGCACGCCGGTGCGGGTCAACGTGTTCAGCGGCGTCATGGCCACCATCGTCGTCATCCTGGCCCAGCAGATCACCAGCGGCAACGCGGCCAAGTACTTCGACGCCGTGCTGGGCGTGACGATCTCGACCACGCTGATCAGCTACCTGCTCATCTACCCGGCGCTGTGGAAGCTGCGCCGCAGCCACCCGGACACGCCCCGGCCGTTCAAGATGCCGGCCTACCGGCCGCTGACGGTCGTGCTGATGATCCTGGTGGCCCTGGCCACCGTCCAGCTCATCGCGCCCGGGCTCGGCGACCACTGGTTCGGCGACGACTTCCGGCCGGACGGCTGGGGGGCCGGCGAAAAGCTGACCTTCCTGTGGACCGAACTGCTCCCCGTGCTCTGCTTCGTCGTCATCGGGGTGTTCTTCTGGTGGCGCGGCAAGCGGACCAGGGAGCAGGCGGCCCGCCTGGGCGCGGAGGAGATGTAGTCCCCGGCTAGCCGGGGCCGCGGTCCGGGTCCAGCCAGGTGGCGAGCCGGACGCGGGAGGAGATGCCCAGCTTGGCGAAGATGTGGCCGAGATGCGCGTCGACCGTGCGCTTGGCGATGGCGAGCTGCCGCGCGATGTCCCGGTTGGACATCCCCTCGGCGACCAGCACCGCGATCTCCCGTTCCCGTTCGGTCAGCGGGCCGGGCAGGTCCGGCGCGGCCGGCAGCTCGTCGTCGTCCGCGGCGGCGAGCCCGACGATGCGGTCGAGCGGCTGGGCCGCCCCGCCGCGGAAGAGCGCGGCGTAGCGCCCTTCTCCCAGCGCGTCCTGGGCGGCCTTGACCGCCTGCTGGTGCAGCTCTTCCATGATGGCGGTGCCGCCGAGGCGCGTGCCGGCCATGTCCCACAGGACGTCCGCCGCGCCGAACAGCCACGCCGTGCGCTCCGCGCGCTGCTGCCGGACGGCCAGCATGCCGAGGGCTTCCAGGCAGTAGGCGGTGCCGACGGTGTCACCCAGCTCGTGCTTCATGGCCAGGGCGCTGCGGGCGGCGGCCGCGCTCGCCTCGTCCTGGCCCTGGAAGAACAGCGCCATGGCCTTGATAACCAGCAGGTAGCCGCGCGCCCAGCGCTCCTGGCTGGCGCCCAGGCGGCCCAGACCCTGATCGCACCGCTCGATGGCGAGGTCGAACTCGCCGCTCAGCAGGTGCAGGTAGCCCAGGTGGATGTCCAGCGACACCAGGCCGGCGAAGTGGCCGAGCGCGTCCAGCCGCTCGGCGGCCACGGCCCCGGCCGCCGCCGCCTCGGCATGGCGCCCGGAGAAGGTAAGCGCCAGGCACAGATAGGCGTGGCCGAGGGCGCAGGCCCGGGTCTCGCCGTGCTCCTGCGCCAGCGGCGACGCTCAGCTCCAGGTCCGCGACCGCCGGGGCGAGGTCGCCCTGCAAGGTGGCGAGCACCCCGCGGGTGAGCAGCAGCCAGGCCCGTTCGGCGGACGGGTCTGCGAACCGCGCTAGGAGCTTGGTCAGCCAGTAGCTGCCTTCGCGCAGCAGGCCGGAGATCTCCCAGTAGGCGCGCAGGTCGGCGGCCAGGCGGGCCGCTTCCCGTTCCCGGCCCGGCAGGCTGAGGGCGTAGCCGAGGGCCGCCCGCAGGTCGGGGTGCTCGCGTCGCAGCCGCCGGTAGCGCGGGAGCTGGTCGTCGTCCTTGGCGTGGGCGCCGAAGTCGCCGGCCAGGGCGCGGAAGTAGCCGATGTGCCGGTCCTGGGCGACCTCGGCCTCCGCGCCGTCCAGCCGGCCGACCCCGAACTCGCGGATCGTATCGAGCAGCCAGTAGCGCGTACCCTCCTCTTCCGAGCGCAGCACCACCGACTTGTCCACCAGGCCGATCAGGGTGGGCAGGACGTCCTCGGCGGCCAGCGGCCCGCCGGCGCAGACCGCCTCGGCGGCCGGGATGTCGAACGACCCGGCGAACACCGACAGCCGTGCCCACAGCCGCTGCTCCGCGGGCGAGCAGAGGTCGTAACTCCACCGGGTGGTGGCGTGCAGCGTCTGCTGGTGCGGCGGCACCGCCCGGCGGTCACCGGTGAGCGGGCCGAGGCGGCGTTCCAGGCGGCGGCTCAGCTGGCTGAGCGTGAGCGTGCGCAGCTGCACGGCAGCGAGCTCGATGGCCAGCGGGATCCCGTCCAGGCGCCGGCACAGCCGGATGACGTCGTCCCGGTTGCCGGCGGTGACGGCGAAGCCAGGCGAGGCCGCCGTGGCCCGCTGGGCGAACAGCTCCACCGCGTCCCCGCGCCCGCTCCCGCCGGCCTCCGGTCCGGGGACGGGCAGCGGCGGCACCGGGTAGCAGTGCTCACCCAGCACGTTCATCGGCTGCCGGCTGGTGGCCAGCACGGTCACCCGGGCCGCGTAGCGCAGCAGCAGGCCGACGAGGTCGGCGCAGGCGCTGATCAGGTGCTCACAGGAATCGAGGATGAGCAGGAGCTGACGACCCTGCAGGTAGTCCACGATCGCATCCGCCTGGCCCCGGGCATCTTGCTCCGGCAGCCCGAGGCAGCTCGCGACGGTGTGCGGCAGCAGGCCGGGATCGTGCAGGCCGCCCAGCTCGGCCAGGAACGCGCCATCGGCGAACCGGCCGCGGGCACGGGCGGCGGCCCGCAGCGCGAGCCGCGTCTTGCCGACACCGCCGGGGCCGGTCACGGTCACCAGCCGGGCCGTGACCAGCAGCCCGTCCAGCACGGCCAGCTCCCGCCGGCGGCCGACGAACCCGGTGACCTCACCGGGCAGCTCACCGGGAACCGGCCGGATCAAGCCACCTGTCATGCTGCCCTCACCCGGACGTACCGAACGGCCACGGTATCACGGGCTCAGAAAGGGCGGACTTAATCCTTTCAGCCGACCAGCCCGTGATCGCGTTACGCCCGAACACTTCCCGGAAACCTGGCAGATTAATACTCATTGCCACTGGGCAGATACAACGAGTTGTTCCCGCGCGTAGTCTGACTAGACGGAGGCGGCCTTGCTGGGTCGGAGACCTGGATCGTCTTGGCAGCGGGGGCGATCAGCGCCGCCCTGGCCGGCGCCGGCGCGGGTCGCGATCACGCCCCGCCGCAGCCGGCACCAGGCTCGCGACTAACGGTCGTCCGGCCTCATCGGGCGGCGATACCGTCCCGGCCGCCGCGGTTTACCCCGTTTCCCGCGGGCTGCTATCAGCGTTGCCGGCTGGCCGTTCCGGGGAGTGTTACTGGCGGGGGGCGTGAGGTCCCGGTCCGCGGTGGCGGGCGGCCCGGGGAATAGCGCGGTGGATCCGCACTACCCGGAGGAAATGAAGCCCCCTGGGGGTCAGGATCCACCGGGTAGTGCGGATCCACCGTGTTAACCGGGACACCTGCCGACTGGCGGTGCCGCTTTTATCCACGGGCATGGGCCGGGTGAGCTGGCTGACGGCTGGCATCAGGCAGGGCGCCCGCCGCCGCGACCGATGCGGCGCGGGTATCGACAGGAGTCCCTGGGCCGCTCCTAGCGGAGGACATGTCGTGGCCAGCGCCGGGGGGATCCGGCTGGCCACGATCCGCGGGCTCGAGCAGCGCGGCCATCCCGAATGCCGTCCGAAACCGGGCACAATCCGGCTTCGCGGATCTCAGGTAGTTGACTCGGGATTACCGGGGACCATTGATCATTGCCGGACCGTCGGATACCCGACGCCCGTATTGACGAAACCCGGGAATTCGATACCGGCGAAGTAATACGGGATTGCCGGGCGACCTCGCCATCATAGTGAGCACTTATTTCCTGATGACCGGATTTGAGGCCCCGCTAGCGGGCATTTTTGCAGCTCGGACCATTTACCGCGAGGCCGTCCCGGACAAAACGTGCATACGGAATGAACCACAACGTGCCACCTGACCTGGGATTCTGCGTAAATGAGAGGCGGGCGATAAATTGGAATCCGCGCTTCTTTGTCGTTAAAGAAGAACGGCGAGCTACCTATACGCGACCGGAACACGATCGGGGCGACGGGCGAATCCCGGCCCGGGAGGCCGCCATTACCCGACCCGGGACGGCGGCCGAGCCGGTGAAATCCGCGCCACCGGGGTGACAAATTCTGGAGCCGGATTCTGGGAGATGCCGGCCAGGCAGGCATTTCCGCGCGCGAGCCCGCGCCGGACGCGAGGCCGCACCGCCGGGGCCGGCGCGGGCCGCCCCGGCCCGGTACTCACACTGAGAGATCAGTCAGACGCTCTTTGTCATGACCCCAGAATGGGGGTCATGACAAGACCGGTACTGGAAGGTAAATTATCCAGGTAGTGAAAAGCCGAGGACGGGCACATCGGGGCTTCCCGGGCCGCATAGGGGGGGAATAGCGACCTAGGAAGACGTCGGGATGCGCCCGTCCTCAACGGCTCGATGATAACAGCCTCCGCGGGATGTGGCCGTCCTCAATCGCTCGATGATATAGCTCGAGTTTGGTGGGCGCGGCCCGGCCTGCGCTGGCATATTTGAGCCGGACACGCCGCAGGTACTGTTTCACTGTCTCGTCACTGATCGCCATCTTCCTGGCCACGGATTTCAGCGGCATTCCGGTGGCGTACAGCTGCAGGGCGCGTCGTTCCTGCTCGCTGAGGGCGGGCCGGTCCGGTGCGTCGTCGGTGGCGAAGATGTAGGCCAGACTCGGCGATACCCAGTCCCGGCCCGCGGCAACCTCCGTGATCGCGGCCCGGATCGCGCTGGTCGGCTCGTTCTTCAGGACGTAGCCGAGCGCCCCGGCCCGTATCGCGTCGCGGACGGCGAGTGGCCGGCTGGAGGCCGACAGGACCAGGACCGCCGGGCCCGCCGTGCGGATGGCGGCCACGTTCCGCTCGACGGTGGTCCCGTCGCCGAGGTCGAGATCGAGCAGGACGACGTGGGCGCGGCGTCCGGGCCCGGCCAGCAGCCCGTCCACGGTAGCGGCGGTGCCGACCACCCGGATGTCGCCGCCGCCCGCGCTGACCCAGCTGGCCACGCTGTCCACGATGATGGGGTGGTCATCCACGGCCGCGATGTCGATGACGGTCAACTGGCACCGCCGGCCACCATGACAGCGCCTCGCGGGCTGATCTCGACGCAGCCCGGGGCGGGCTCGCTGAAGGTCAGGTACAGCTCGGCCTCCGTCGCCGGCGGCGATGACCGTGAGCATGACCTGATGCGGCGGCAGCGCCCCGAGCGCCGTGTCCACCGAGGTCAGGAGGGCGCGGGCGGCGTCCGGCGGCGGGACGCCGGGATCGCCGATCACCTGGACGTTGACCAGCAGACCGCGCGCGGCCGCGGCCCGCAGCGCGGGCTCGAGCGCGGCCACGAGGCCGCCGTCCTCGGGTGCCCGGCCGGTCAGGGAATGCCGCAGGGCGGCCGCGTGCCGGGCGCACCGCTCGCGCACGCCGGCGTCCGCGGGGTCGAGCCGGCCCTCGGCGATGCCGCGCAGCAGCGGGAGCGCCTCGAGCTCGAGCCGGGCGAGCCTGCTTTGCCGGTCCGCCAGGACGGCGGCGGCCGCGGCGCGTTCGGCGTCCGACCGGCTCGCCAGCGCGGCCCGGCGCGCGCTCATCCGGGTGTGCAGGGCCACGGCGGGCCGCAGGGCGGCGAACGCGGCCAGGATGGCCACCAGGATGTAGCCGCCCGCCTCGAGCTGCACCAGGCTCGGCGAGCCCGCGCCGACGGCCTCGATGACCAGGACGGCGTGCAGGGTGAAGACGGCCAGCGCGGCGGGGATCCAGGCCCGGGCCGGCTGGCTCAGCGCGACCAGGGCGAGCAGCCAGGCCGTGCCCAGGATGGCCAGGTCGACGCGGCCCGAGCCGCGATCCGGACGGTGCTCCCAGCCGATCGCGGTGACCGCGGCCGCCGCGATCAGGACCGCCAGCGCCGCGGCCGGTGCGGTCAGGCCGTCCGGCCGGGCCCGCGGCAGCAGAGCGGCCGCGGCCGGGAACAGCGCGGCCCAGACCGCGACCGCCACCGCGGGCTGGCGGTAGTCGGCCAGGTTGGCCAGCGTCTGCATCAGCCCGGCGGCCGGCATGAGCAGCGCCATCGCGGTGATCATGCGCGCGACCCCGGATTCGGCGGTATCCCGCACCACCTCCTGATGGCTCAGCACGGCGACTCCGGAGGCAGGCGTCTCCCGGCCAGGACAGGCGGACCACGGTGCCCTGTCCCGGAGCCGACCACACGCGGGCGCGGCCACCGCAGTCGGCCACCCGTTCGGTAATGGACCGTCGCAGGCCGAGCCGGGCCCGGTCGACGCGGGTGAGGTCGAAGCCGGCCCCCGGCGTCCCGGACGGTCACCTGCGCTCCGTCCGGCCCGGTGCGGCTGACCTCGACCCAGGCGTCGGCGGTCCCGGCGTGAGCGGCCACGTTCGACAGGGCCTCGCGGGTGGCGTTCGCGAGCGCCGTGGCGACCGGCGCCGGGATGGCGGGCACGCCGCCGGTGACCGTGACGTGGACGTCGAGGCCGCGGGCGCGCATCTCGGCGGCGACCCCGCGCACGCCGTGGACCAGGTCGCCGGGCCCGGCCGGGCTCCCGTCCGGATCCGGGTCGCGGAGCGCCGCCTCGATCAGGTGCACGTCCTGCCGGCACCGGTTCACCGCCCCGGCCACGTCGTCACCGTCGCCCGGCGCGTCCCGGGCCAGTGCGGTAAGGGTGTTGAGCACGGTGTCGTGCAGCAGCCGCTCGTGCTCGCGGCGTTCGATGTTCCTGGACAAGATGACGTACTGCTCGCGGGCGGCCCGGTCCGCCTCGTCGAGGGCGGCGTCGGCCGCGGCCGCGCGGCGGTAGAGCGTGCGGCGGCCGTAGCTGTGGACGCCCGCCACCATGACCAGCAAGACCGCGGCCGCGGCCATCATCCGGCTGCCCGGGCCGGGCATCCGGGCCAGGCCGGCCAGGTAGGCGGCGGGCGAGGCGAGCGCCAGCGGCACCGCCAGGACGGCCGGGGCGTACCAGGCCGGCACGATGAGCTGGCTGGACATGACGATGACCAGCCAGCTGTAGGCGTGGTCACGGACGGCAGGCGGCACGCTCCCCTCGCCGGCCAGCGCGAGCGCCAGGTAGACGGCTGAGTCCAGGCAGGCGAAGAACGGGGCGGGCCAGTTCCGCCGCAGGTAGACCGTCACCACCGCCGCCCAGGCGCTGACCGCGACGGGCCCGGTCAGGCGCCACGGGTCAGCGGCGTAGAACGAGGGCCACAAGGTCACCTGGACCGCGATGTACGCGATCCCCGCGCAGCGCACCACCGACGCGAGACGGGCGATGACCGATCTCAGGGTCGTCATCGCGGGGCCAATCGGTACGGTGCCGGAATCGCGGGTACGCCACCACCGCGGCGGGTATTCCGTCAGCCGCATGCACCAGATGATAGGCCCGGGTACCGCGGGCTTATGTTCATCATTGGCAGGTTCGGCCGCCGGCCGGCCAGAAGCACGCTGATTCCGCGCGTGATCCACCCGGTAATTTCCGCAGGTTTTCGAAACAATATTTACCTAACGAGCTGGCCGCCCGCCTCATGCCCCTGTTTTCGAATACCGGCCCCGAAGCTGCCGGGGCCGCCGAGCGGACGCTGACGCCGCCCCGCCTGGGCCGGCCGTCGGCGCCGACCGGTGCCGCGAGACGCATCGGCCTGAATCACAGCGGGCGCAGACGAACTCGCGTAGGGTACTCGTATTATGACTTTAGGTTACGGCATCGTGTTCCGCTGCCGTTTGACCAATTCAGTTAACGGAGCAAGATAGGGGCACGCTCGTGCAGGCCGACGCGCACACATTCGCGGTCGAGCAAATGCGGCTAGGCGATCACGCTTTTGCGCATTACGGGGACGATAACGCCCGCTGGCAGGTCCCGGCCGTGTTCACCCAGCGGGGGCTGGGCCGGGGCGAGAAGGTCATCATCCTGGGCGACCCGGCCGTCCCGCACGAGGAGGCCTACCAGCGGATGGCTGCCTTCGGCGGCCAGGCGGAACGGGCGCGGGACCGCGGGCAGCTGGTATTCAGCAGCATGCGGGCGCTGATCCACCCGGACCGCGCGTTCACCGCGCGGCGGCAGCTGAGCAGGCTGCGCGAGGAGACGGCGCGGGCCCGCTGGGAGGGGTACGCGGGACTGCGGGCCTTCATCGACATGGCCTGGGTCCGGGACCTGGGCATGGATGTCGAGGGCGTGATGCGGCGCGAGAAGTCCGCGGGCGGCCTGTTCGCCAGCCGGCGGTACGCCGAGATCTGCAGCTACGACCGCCGCCGGTTCCCGCCCGCCGTGGTGGAGGAGATGCGGGTCAGCCACCCGGTGGCGCTGCTCGAGCGGCCCGGTGAGCTCCAGGCCTGGCACTCGCACGGCGAGGTGCACCTGGTCGGCGACGCGGATGTTTTAACGCGGGAGCGGTTCCGCGACGCGATCGAGGCCTTGCTCCGGCCCGCGGCGGGCGGCGGGGTGCTGGTGGACCTGTCCCGGCTGTGCTTCCTGTCCGCGGGATGCGCCGGCGACCTGATGCGCCTGGCCGCCCAGGCCGACGGGTACGAGCACGTGGTGGTCCGCTGCTCGGGCCTGCACGCCAGGACGCTGCGTCACCTGGGAGCGGCCCGGGTCGGGCGGCTGGTGCTCGACGAACTCGCGGAGGACCGGTGACCTGCGCACTGCTGCTCGACATGTACTTCACCGCCGAGGACCTAGCCCGGCTGCGGCGGTGCCTGGCCGACGTGGTCCGGATGGCCGGCCTGGCCGAGCCGCGCCGCAGCGATTTCGTCTTAGCGGTACACGAGGTGACCGGTAACGCGGTCCAGCACGGCGGCGGCCGCGGGCGGGCCCGGCTGTGGTACGCGGACGGGGCCCTGCGCTGCCGGGTGACCGACGACGGGCCGGGGCTCACCGACCAGGCGATCCCGGCCACGCTGCCCGATCCCTGCTCCGACTCCGCCTTCGACGAGGACGGCCGGGGGCTGTGGCTGGCCCGGGAGCTCAGCGACCGGCTGCACATCACCGGCGGCGCGGGCGGCGCGATCGTCACCCTGGAGTTCGAGCTGGTGGTCACGACGCGTCGAGATACGCCCGGATTGGCGTCCGCCGCAATGCCTGGCGAGCCGGCCAGGCGCTAGCGAGCCAGGTGAGCGCGGCCGCCGCCGCGGCCGCGGCGAGCAGCACCGGCACCGGGACGACCGGCAGCAGCACCAGGCGGCGGCTGGCCTCGCTGAGCAGCACCTGCGCGCCGAACCAGCCGTACGCCACCCCCATGACCAGGCCGAGCAGCACCGCGCCCCCGCTGAGCAGTCCTGCCTCGGCCCTGATCATCCGCCGGGTCTGCCGGGGCGTCTGCCCGAGCACCCGCAGCAGGGCGATCTCCCGGTGCCGCAGCCGCAGGCCGTGGGAGACCGTGGTGATGACCCCGAGGGCCGAGGTCAGCGCGGTCATGCTGATCATCACGCCCCCGGCCACGACGATGTCGTCGATCTGGCTGACCAGCCCGGACGCGGCCGCGAAGTACCCCTCGGCCGCGGACAGGGCGGTGGCCGAGGCGACGGCCAGCATGGTGACGACGCAGACCCCGGCCGCCACCGCGAGCGCCGCCCGCGAGCTGCGGGCCGCGTTCTGCCGGATCCGGCGGCCCGCGATGTCCAGGTCGCCGCCGGGCTTGGCGAACCGGGTCAGCCCCCGGACCAGCCCGCTCACCACCCGGTCGGCCGAGCCGAGCAGCGCCGCCGCGGCGAAGCCGCCGGCCACCACGCCGGGCAGCACCGCGTACGGGGTGATCACCGCCACCGCCAGGGCCAGGACCCCGATCCCGGCCGCGAGCCCGGTGCAGACGCGGACCCAGCGCTGCGCCCGCCTTGTCTCGCCGGCTCCACCCGCGTCGGCCGCCAGGTGTCCCGGGTCGTCCGCGACGCGCAGCGCGACCACGGGTCCCTGCGCCAGCACCGGTGCGTACCCGCGGGTCACGGCCCAGCGGACGCAGGCCAGGTGGGCCAGCAGGCCGGCCGCCACCGCCGGCAGGCTGCTGACCAGGTCGCCCAGCGAGGCGCCGGGAGACGTGCTGCCGGCGAGCACGGCGTTCACCAGCGGCAGGCACAGCAGGGCGCTCACCACGGCGGCCAGCAGCGAAACCGGGACCGCCTGCCGCATGGCGTCCCGCACCAGGCGCCGCCGCTCGGCCGCGGCCGACGCCCCCAGCAGCCGCCGCAGCGCGATCGTCCGGGCCTGCCCGGCGGCGACGATCCCGTAGGCGTTGGTGGTCACCACCGTGCTGACCACCAGTGCGATGACCAGGAAGGTCACCCGCAGCAGGGTCAGGACCGCGAACGCGCCGGGGCCGACGCCGCCCCCGGTGAACACGCGCTCCAGCCGTCCGGTCAGCAGGCCGGTCACCACCAGGATGAACGTGCTGTTGGCGGCGCCCAGGGCGACACACCAGCCCGCCGTACGCCGCCCGTCCGGGGATGTCGTCGTGGCGGTCACCGGTCACCGCCCGCCGCCACCACGATCGCGGCCAGGTCCTCGGGCGTGGTGGTCCCGGCGACGGCGATGTCACGGGCCACGGTCCCGTCGGCCAGCACGATCACCCGGTCGGCCAGCGCCGCCGCGGCCACGTCGTGGGTGACCATGACGATGGTGACGCCCTGTTCGGCCGCCAGACCGCGCAGCAGGCCCAGCAGCCTGCGGCCGGCGCCCAGGTCGAGGTTGCCGGTCGGCTCGTCCGCGAAGACCACCGCGGGCCGGTGGGCCAGCGCCCGCACCACCGCGACCCGCTGCTGCTGCCCGCCGGACAGCTGGCCCGGCCGCCGGTCCAGCAGGCCGGACAGCCCCAGCGCGCCGATCAGGTGATCGCGCCACCGGGTGTCCCGGCGGCCGGGGTCGAGCCCCAGGCTGAACGGCAGGTCGATGTTCTCCGCCACCGACAGCGCCGGGAGCAGGCTGAAGTCCTGCAGCACGAAGCCCATCCGGTCCCGCCGCAGCGCGGTCAGCGCGTCCTCGTCGCAGGTGTTCAGGTCCACGTCGCCGAGCCGGACCGAGCCGCCGTCCGGCCGGTCGAGCCCGGCCAGCAGGTGCAGCAGCGTCGACTTGCCCGACCCGGAGGGACCGATCACGGCGGTGAAGCTGCCGGCCGCCAGGTCCAGGTCGAGCCCGGCCACCGCGTGAACCGCGCTATCGCCGCGGCCGAACGTCCGGGTCAGCCCCCGGGCCGTCAGCGCCGCCTGATGAGTCGCGCCGTCCCGGAACGCGGGCGCGGGAAAGACAGGTGATGGATGCATACCCACGACGGTAGGGAGCGGTCACCGGCCCGGCATCGGTCGTCAGGACCGCCTTCCTCCCCCCGAAGTACCGATCCTCAGAGCTACTGCGCACAGTTATCCCTGAGGCTCTTCGCCCTCGCCGTCAGCTGCGCGATGGATGATTTGTCGGCAGTTTCGGGTGTGATAGCACCCGAAACTGCCGACAAAGGCGACGCCGGTGCCTAGGTTGGCGGGTCGGCGGGGGTGTCCGGGGTGAGCAGGTGGTTCTCGTGGGCGAAGACGACGAGCTGCACCCGGTCCCGCAGGCCGAGCTTGGCCAGCACCGAGCTGACGTGGGTCTTCACGGTGGACTCGCTGAGGAACTCGCTCCGGGCGATCTCCGCGTTGCTCAGGCCGCGCGCGGCGGCGAAGAAGACGTCCCGCTCGCGGCTGGTCAGGGTGGCGATGGCCGTGCGCGCCGCGGGCGGCGGCCCGGGCCGGGCCGCGCCCGCGTCGAGCACGGACACCAGGCGGCCCGCGATGACCTCGTTGCCCCGGTGCACCGCGCGTATCGCCGAGCAGAGCAGTTCCGGCGCGGTGTCCTTGAGCAGGAACCCGCTCGCGCCCAGCCGGATCGCGTCGGCCGCCGCCTGGTCCATCTCGAACGTCGTCAGCAGCACGACCCGCGGCCGGGGCCCCGCGAACCCGCCGGCGGCGAAGAGTTCCCTGGTCGCCTCGACCCCGCCCATCCGGGGCATCCGCACGTCCATCAGGACCACGTCCGGCCGGGTCCGCGCGATGACCTCGAGGCCGGCCCGGCCGTCCGCCGCCTGCCCGACCACCTCCAGGTCGGGCTGCGCCCCGATGACGACCGCGACCCCGGCGCGGAACAGTTCCTGGTCGTCGACCAGCACCACCCGGATCGGTTCGGCGGGCCCCGACCCGGCCTGCACTGTCTCAGGGCCGCTCATCCCGTCCTCCCCGGAACCCAGGCGTCCGCCACGAAGTCCTGACCGCCGTCCGGGCGCGGCTCGCGGCCCGTGCTGAGCCGCCCGCCCACCCGGCTCAGCCGGGCCCGCATGCCGGGGATGCCCAGTCCCGCCCCGGACCGCGTGGACCCCGCGGGCCCCGCACCGTCGCCGGTCCCCACCCGGTTCCGCACCTGGATCAGCACGCCCTCCGGCGACCAGCGCAGCAGCACGTCGACGGGGGCGGCCCGGTCGCCGTGCCGCAGCGCGTTGGTGAGCAGCTCGCGGGTGACCGCGACGAGCACCGCGCGTTCGTCCGGTCCCGCGTCGGGCGGCTCGCCCTCGTGCCGGACCGTCAGGGCGACGCCCGCCTGCCGGACCCGGGCGAACAGCCCGGGCAGCGTGTCCCCGTCAGGTGCCGCGTCTTCCGTGGAATCCATGGAGCCGAGCCGGGTCAGTACCTCGCGGATCTCGCCGAGGGAATCCCGGGCGGTCGCCGCGATGGCGGCCACCGTCGCCTGCACCTGTTCGGGGGCGTCCGCCGCCTCCAGATCCCGGAACCGGACCGAATCGGCCTGGGCGATGATCACGGCCAGCGAATGACCTACCAGGTCGTGGACCTCACGGGCCAGCTCGGCCCGCTGCCCCTGCATGGCGGCCAGTTGCTCGGCCCGCTCCGAGTCCGCGGCGGCCAGGCTCTCCCGCACCGCCGCCTGCTGCGCGGCGAGCACCGACCGCCGGGCCAGTCCGGCCAGGTACGTGGCCGCCACCGGCGCCAGCACCGCGAGGTACAGCACCACCCCGCGTCCGATGATGCCGCCGGGAACGGAACCTGGTACGAAGGCATACGCGATCCGCTGCACACCGGTTCCCCGCTGGATCAGCGTGATCGAGCCCGCCACCGCGGCAAGCGGCAAGATCAGCCCGGTGAGGGAGAGCATCAGCCGCGGCCCGTAGGCAGTCACGCTGTACAGGACGAGCACCACGCCGACGAGGGCCACCAGTCCGGCGAAGCCGTCCGCCACCTGGATCAGGCCTCCGGCCAGGCCCAGCGCCCAGGCCGCCCAGGGCCAGGGCCTGCGGACCACCACCGCCGTCAGGATCAGGACCAGGCTCGCCGTCTCGGCCGGGCTCGCCGGCCGCAGCCCGCCGAAGAACCACGCCACCGCGGCCAGCAGCGCCGCGAGCATGGCGTCGACCGCCACGGCCCACTGGCCCGCCCGGCCGAGGGCCCGCGGCACATTCACGACCACAGCATAAGTGCCTGGCCACAGCATTAGCCCCGGCGCCCGGACGCCTGGTGACACAGAACAATCTCGCCGGATTGTTTCTTCTGTGGGTGATGGCGTGACAGCATCGGGTAAACACGGATGCGCCAATCTCCGGTCGTCATCGGGAGGAACCGTCGTGGAGCCGAGGCCGGTGTTCGACCCGAACACCCCCAGCGTTGCCCGCACGTACGACTACCTGCTCGGCGGGAAGGACAACTACCCCGTCGACCGGGAGGTCGGGGAGATCTTCATCCAGAAGTTCCCCGGGGCGGTGCAGATCGCCCTGGACAACCGGGCCTGCCTGATCCGCGCGGTGACCCTGATGGTCGGCGAGCTGGGCATCGACCAGTTCATCGACCTGGGTTCCGGCCTGCCCACCGCGGACAACGTGCACCAGGTCGCGCAGCGGGCCAACCCCGGCGCCCGGGTCGCCTACGTGGACAACGACCCCATCGTCCTGGCGCACGGCCGCGCGATGCTGGAGGAGAACGACAACACCAAGGTCATCGCGGCCGACATCCGGCAGCCGGACGAGGTGCTGGCCGATCCCGAGCTGCGCGGCCTGATCGACTTCGACCGCCCGGTCGCCGTCATCGCCAGTGCGATCCTGCATCACGTGCTGGACGAGGACGATCCGCTCGGCGTCATCCGTGATTACACGGCGGCTACCCCGTTCGGCAGCTGCCTTTTTGTTTCGCATTTCCGCACCCTGGCCGACCCGGAATCGGCGGCCATGGAAGCGGTCATGATGAAGGCGTTCGGCCGGGGGCAGTGGCGGACCGACGAGCAGATCGCGGAGTACTTCGGCGGCATGCGGCTCGTCGAGCCGGGGATCGTGGCGTGCGCCCAGTGGCGGCCGGACACCGATCCCGGCGAGCTCACCTCCTACCAGCGCCTCATCGCGGCCGGCCTCGGCCGCCAGCAACGCTGAAATAAGCCGTTGGTCTAGCCTGCCAGCCCCTGCGATGATCGGCTCGTACCCCGATCGCCGGTAACCGGGAGGAGGAGGGGAAGGCCGTCGGCGGCCGTGCCCCGGACCACACATGCCAAAGGCTCTACTGACTCCGCGGGCGGTCGACTTCCCCCGCTGGTATCCAGGACGTGATCGCCAAGGCCGAGCTGGCCGAGAACGGGCCGGCCCGCGGCTCGATGGTCATCCGGCCCACCGGTTACGCGCTGTGGGAGCGGATGCAGCGCGAGCTCGACGACCGGATCAAGGCGGCCGGCGCGGCCAACGCGTACTTCCCGCTCCTGATCCCCGAGTCCTACCTGCGCCGGGAGGCCGAGCACGTCGAGGGGTTCAGCCCCGAGCTGGCGGTCGTCACGATCGCCGGCGGCAAGCAGCTGGAGGAGCCGCTCGTCGTCCGGCCCACCAGCGAGACCGTCATCGGCGAGTCGATGGCCCGGTGGGTGGAGAGCTACCGCGACCTGCCCCTGCTGCTCAACCAGTGGGCCAACGTGGTGCGCTGGGAACTGCGCCCCCGGCTGTTCCTGCGGACCACCGAGTTCCTGTGGCAAGAAGGCCACACGGCGCACGCCAGCGAGGCCGATGCCCGCGCCTACGCCCGCCGGATCCTGCACGACGTCTACCAGGACGTGCTGGTCAACGTCCTGGCCATCCCGGTCGTGGTAGGCCGCAAGACGGTGCGGGAGCGCTTCGCCGGCGCCACGTCGACCTACACGCTCGAGGCGATGATGGGGGACGGCAAGGCGCTCCAGATGGGTACCAGCCACGAGCTGGGCCAGAACTTCGCGCGCGCCTTCGGCATCGGCTACCTGGCCGCGTCCGGGCAGCGTGAGCTGGCGTGGACCACGTCCTGGGGCATCACCACCCGGCTGGTCGGCGGCCTCGTCATGGCGCACGGTGACGACCTCGGGCTGCGCGTGCCGCCCCGGCTGGCGCCGGTGCAGGCCGCCGTGCTGGTGGTGAAGGACGGCGAGGGCGTCGCCTCGGTCGCGGCCGAACTGACCGCGGCGCTGAGCGGCGCCGGCGTCCGGACGGTGCTCGATGATCGGGTGGCCGTGCCGTTCGGGCGGCGCGCGATCGACGCCGAGCTGCGGGGCTACCCGGTCCGGATCGAGGTCGGGCCGCGCGATGTCGCGGACGGCCGCGTCATCGTGGTGCGCCGGGTGGCCGGGGAGAAGGTCCCGGTCCCGGTCGACGACGTGGTGCGCGTGGTGACGGCGGCGCTCGAAGCCGACCAGCAGACGCTGTACGACGAGGCGCTCGCGGAGCAGAAGCGGCGCACTACCGAGGTGACCTCGGTCCCCGAGGCCATCGAGGCGTCCAGCGACGGCTGGGCCCGGCTGCCGTGGTCCGCGGTCGGCGGCGCGGGCGAGGCCGAGCTGAACGCCCAGGGCGTCACGGTGCGCTGCCTGGTGCGCGCCGACGGCGGCGTGCCCGACGCGGAGGACGAGCCGGACCTCGTCGCCGTCGTCGGCCGCGCCTACTAAGCCGCCGCTAGCCGTAGTAGTCGCTGCCGCGGGAGGCCGGGCCCGGGAGCAGCGCGCTGGGGCCGTAAGCCGGAGGTACCGTGAGATCACTCCCGCATACACCGATGAGGTGATCATGGACGACGAACGGGCGGCCGGGCTCCGCCACGGTCCTGGTCAACGGGCAGCGACGGGAAGTGCGCACCGAGCCGGACACCGCGCTGCTGTACGTGCTGCGCAATCACCTGGGCCTGAAGGGGACCAGGTTCGGCTGCGGGCTCGGCTTGTGCGGGTCGTGCCTGGTGCTGGTGGACGGCGTGCCCGCCTACTCGTGCGACACGCCGCTGTGGGCGGTGCGGGACAAGGAGATCACCACGGTCGAAGGGCTGGGACCGCCGGACCAGCCGCATCCGGTGACGCGGGCGCTCATCGCCGGACAGGCCGCCCAGTGCGGCTACTGCCTGTCCGGGGTGATCATTGCGGCGGTCGCCCTGCTCCGGCGCAACCCCGATCCTTCCGGCGACGAGGTCCGGGCGGCCCTGGATGCCAACCTGTGCCGGTGCGGCTCGCACAACCGCATCGTCCGGGCCATCCTGGACGCCGCGGCCGAACTGCGGGCGGACCCAGCGTGAGCCCCGCCCCCGACACCGCGTCTCACGACACCGAGCTGCCGCCCTCGCTCGCGGCCAACCCGCGGCTCGGCGACTGGCTGCGGGTGCTATCCGCGGGCGTCATCGAGGGCGGCGTCATCGAGGTATGGCCGGGCAAGGTGGAGCTCGGGCAGGGCGTGCTGACCGCGCTGGCGCAGGTGGCCGCCGAGGAACTGGACGTCGACCTCCGGCAGGTGCGGATGATGGCCGCCGTCACCGGTCTGAGCCCCGACGAGGGCTACACCGCGGGCAGCCTGTCCATCCAGCACTCCGGCGCGGCCCTGCGGCTGGTCTGCGCGGAGGCCAGGGGCATCTACCTGGCCGCCGCCGCGGCCCGGCTCGGCGTGACGCAGGACAAGCTGACCGTGGCCGGCGGCCAGATCCTGGCGCCGGACGGCCGGGCCACCAGCTACTGGGAACTCGCCGACGACGGCCTGCTCGACCGGGCCGCCACCGGCGGCTACCCGCCCAAGCCCGCTTCCGCGTATCGCCTGGTCGGGACCAGCGTGCCCCGGCTGGACCTGCCGGACAAGCTGACCGGCCGCCCCCGCTACGCCCAGGACCTGTCCCTGGACGGCCTGTGCTACGGCCGGGTCGTCCGGCCGCCTGCGCGCGGCGCGACGCTGGCCGGCCTCGACCCGTCCGCCGCGCTCGCCCTGCCCGGCGTGCTCACGGTGGTGCGGGACGGCAGCTTCCTCGGCGTGGTCGCCGAGCGGGAGGAGGTCGCGCTGCGCGCCGCCAGCCGACTGCGCGATAGTGCCCGCTGGGAGCGGCGGGCGACGCTGCCGGACGCCGACGACCTGCCGGCCTTCCTGGTCTCGGCCGACGCCGAGACCAGCGTGCTGGCCGAGCAGGGCGCCGCCCCGGACCCCGGGCAGGTCGCCGGGGCGCTCGAGGCCACCTACCACCGGCCCTACCTCGCGCACGCGTCCCTCGGGCCGTCCAGCGCCACCGCCCTGGCTGACGGCCCGGGCGACCGAGGCGGCGCCCGGCTGCGGGTCTGGTCGCACACCCAGGGCGTCTACCAGCTCCGGACCGAACTCGCCCGCGCCCTCGGCCTCGCCCCCGGCGACATCACGGTGACCCACGTGGCGGGCGCGGGCTGCTACGGGCACAACGGCGCCGATGACGTCGCGCTGGACGCCGCCCTGCTCGCCCGGGCCGTCCCCGGACGTCCGGTCCAGGTCACCTGGAGCAGGCAGGACGAACTCGGCTGGGCCCCGTTCGGCGCCGCGGCGATGGTGCGCATCAGCGCCGAGGTGGACCAGGCCGGGGACGTCCTGTCCTGGCGGCATCAGATCTGGGGTAACGGGCACTCGACCCGGCCCGGCTCGAACCCGTCGGTCGCGCTGCTCGCGGCCGCTCACCGCGCCGGCGGCCAGGACATCGAGGCCGCCGCGGAGCCGCCGATGAACCGCGGCGGCGGGGCCGGCCGCAATTCGGTGCCGGGCTATGACTTTCCCGCGTACCAGGTGGTCAACCACCGGCTGCTGGAGATGCCGCTGCGCACGTCCGCGCTCCGCTCCCTGGGCGCCTTCCTCAACGTGTTCGCGGCCGAGTCGTTCATGGACGAGCTCGCGGCCGCGGCCGGCCGGGACCCGGTCGAGTACCGGCTGTCCTGCCTCACCGACCCGCGGGGCCGGGCCGTGGTGCAGGCGGCGGCCCGGCGTTCCGGCTGGGAACGCTGGGCGGCCGACACGGCCGGAATCCGCCGGGCACGGCATCGGGTACGCCCGCTACAAGAACTCCAGCGCGTACTGCGCGGTGGTCGCCGAGGTGACCGCGGTCAGCGAGATCAGGGTCCAGCGGCTGACCATCGCGGTCGACGCGGCCTGGTCATCAACCCGGACGGCGCCGTGAACCAGGTCGAGGGCGGCGCGATCCAGGCCTGCAGCTGGGCCCTGAAGGAACAGGTGCGGTTCGATCGCTACGGCGTGACCAGCGACACCTGGGAGACGTACCCCATCCTGCGATTCTCCGAGGTGCCGGCCGTCGACGTCGAGCTGCTGCCCGGCGGCGGGAACCCGGCGCTCGGCATCGGGGAGACGGCCCAGGGCCCGGTGGCGGCCGCCATCGGCAACGCCGTGCACGACGCGCTCGGGGTGCGGGTCCGCACCCTGCCGTTCACCGCGGACAACGTCGTCGCCGCGATGGACGGCTAGCGCCCGGCCAGGTACCCGGCGAGGTGATCGGTCACCTCACGCGCGTCGTCCTCGATGCCGCAGATGAACGTGGACTTGCGCCGCCGCAGCACCGGCAGCCCCAGCGCGTACAGCCCCGGGCTGTCGACTACCCCGCCCTCGTGGCGCAGCTGGCCCTTGGCGTCGACCACGGGCACATCCAGGTAGCTGTAATCCGGCCGGAAGCCGGTGGTCCACACGATCGAGCGGATCTCACCGCTGCCCAGGTCGAGCTGCAGCCGGGACGACTCCGGGGCCCGCGTCGGCTCGAGCCGTTCGGGCGGGCCGAACTCCGCGTCCCGCCCGCTGGTCAGCGCCCACTCGTCAAACGTGTCGAGCAGGCGCCGCAGCTTGAGGTCGGCGAGCGAGAACATGTTGCGCAGGCCGCCGGAGAACAGCGCGCGGCCGTCCCGCGTCATGGCCCACCGGCCGACCAGCTCGACGCCCATCGCGGTGAGCGCGTTGAGGTCGAGCGTGGTCCGCTCGGGCGTCCCGACCAGCTGCGGCGAGGGCAGCCGCCGGGCCCGGGTGAGGTCGTCGAGCTCGTCGTAGCGCTGGTCCCACACCCCCGCCGTTTCCATCCACCACAGCACGTCGCGCCCGCGGTACAGCCGCGGCAGCCGCACGTGCTCCCCCACCGACAGCGTCACCGGCCGGCCGGACCGCTGCAGCTCGGCGGCCAGCTGCACGCCGGTCGCCGACGCCCCGACCACGAGCACGCCGCCCTCGGGCAGCTTGCCCGGGTCGCGGTAGTCGAACGGGGTGAGCTGCTCGACCGACGCGGGCACCTCGCCCGCGAAGGCCGGCACCGCGGGCCGGTTGCAGGCGCCGCTGGCGATGACCACGGCCCGGGCCGCGATCTCACCATCGCCCGTCGTGACCAGGTAACCGTCCCCCGACTGGCGCACCGACGTGACGGCGGCGCCAGTCCGGACGGGCGCCCGGGAGACCGCGGCGAAGCGCTCGATCAGATCGGACACCTCGCCAGCGGTCATGTACCCGTCCGGGTCCGGGCCGTCGTAGCTCAGGCCCGGCAGGCGGCTCTGCCAGTTCGGCGTGAGCAGCCGCAGCGAATCCCAGCGCTCGCGGCGCCAGGAGTTCGCCACTTCGCCGCGTTCGAGCACGACGTGGTCGACGGCACGGCCGGTCAGGAAGTGGCTCGCGGCCAGGCCCGCGTGCCCCGCGCCGATGACGACCGCGGTGGTGCGTTCGATGATGGAATCCTGCTACTTGGAGGAGGTGACTTCGACGGTGACGTTCGTCGGGTTGGTCAGCGCGTCGTAGACGGCGGAGCGCTTCTGCGACTGGGCCACCAGCGCCTCGATGTCCTCCTGGGACGCGTCCGCGTCGATGGTGAAGGTCACCTTGATGTCGTTGAAGCCGTTGCGGACATCGGAGTCGGCGCCGAGGATGCCGCGGATGTCGTGCGCGCCCTCGACCGTCGAGGTGACCGAGTTCAGCTGGATGCCGCGGTTCTCGGCCACCGAGGCCACACCCGCGGTCAGGCAGCTGGCCAGGCCGACGATGAGGTACTCGATCGGCGTGATGCCCTTGTCGGTGGCCGCGAAGACCTCGGGGTGGTCGGCCTCGAAGACCGACTCCTGCTTGTGGGCCTTCTCCTCGCCGAGGCCGAAGAAACTGTCCACCTTGATCTGGCTGTGCACGCCGTTCTGCCACGTGGCGGCGGCGCGCCAGGTGAACTGGGCGGCTTCGGGCGCGCCCTTCAGCACTTCGCGCGCGTCGAGCAGCGCCTGTACGTTAACGCCGTTGGTGACCGTGGTCATAGCTCTTACCCCTGCCCATATTCCCGAGTGAGACGATTGACAATATACCCGCCCGGACCAGCTAAGATAGCGCCATGGCCGCCCCTGCCCCGACGTCCGCGTCAGGTCCGGCCGGCCCCGCCGGCTCAGTAGGCACGATCGAAACCCAGTACCTCGACCTGCCGGAGCCGGTGCGGCTCGACTGCGGACGGGAGCTGTCCGGCGTCCGCGTGGCGTACGAGACCTACGGGACCCTTTCCCCCCGGCGCGACAACGTCCTCCTGGTCTGCCACGCGCTCAGCGGTGACGCCCACGCGGCGGGCTTCGCGAAGACGCCGCCGCCGGAGAGCACCCGCGACGGGTTCGGGGCGACCGACCGCGACGGTACCGCCGGCAAGGGACTCGGCTGGTGGGACGGGATGATCGGGCCGGGCAAGGCGTTCGACACCGACCGGTTCTTCGTCGTCTCCACCAACCTGCTCGGCGGCTGCCGGGGCACGACCGGACCCTCCTCCGCCGACCCGGCGACCGGCCGGCCGTACGGACCGGACTTCCCCGTGATCACGGTGGCCGACATGGTCCGGACCGAACGGATTTTTCTCCGCGCCCTCGGTATCGACCGCCTCGCGGCGGTGGCGGGCGGCTCCCTGGGCGGCATGCAGGCCTTCGAATGGGCCATCCAGTTCCCGGACCAGGTCGACGCGGTGATCTCGATCGCCAGCACGCCCGCCCTCCAGCCGCAGGGCGTGGCCTGGAACGCGATCGCGCGCGAGTCGATCATGCGCGACCCGGCCTGGCAGGGGGGCCGCTACTACGGCACCGGCCAGGCACCGGAGGCGGGCATGGGGGTGGCGCGGATGGTCGGCCACATCACGTACCTGTCCGCCCAGGCGCTGGGCGACAAGTTCGGCCGGCGGCTCCAGTTCGCCGACGACGTGCGCTACACGATCACCGAGCCCGAGTTCCAGGTGGAGAGTTACCTGCGGCATCAAGCCGACTCGTTCGTCAAAAGATTTGACGCGAATACCTACCTGTACATGTCGCGGGCGCTGACGTACTTCGACCTCGCCCGGCAGTACGGCGGCGGATCCCTGGCGCGGGCCCTGGCGGGCATGGCGGCGCGGACGCTGCTGATCGCGTTCAGCTCCGACTGGCTGTACCCGCCGTCCTCGTCCGCCGAGATCGCCGACGCGCTGCGTAGCCTCGGCAAACCGGTCGAGTTCGAGGTGATCGAGGCGCCCTACGGCCACGACTGCTTCCTGCTCGAGGAAGCGCGGCAGACGCCCATTATCCGTAAGTTCCTGGAGGAACCTTCGTGACCAGGCAGCAGCATGCCTCCGGGGGGCCGACCCCCGTGCCCCCCGAGAAGCGGAACAAGACCACGCGTTCGGGTTCGAGACCAGGCAGCTGCACGCTGGCCAGCGGCCCGACCCGAACACGGGCGCGCGCGCCGTGCCGATCTTCCAGACGTCGAGTTACGTGTTCGAGGACCCGGAGTCGGCCGCGGCGTACTTCAACCTGCAGGAGTACGGCAACACCTACTCGCGCATCATGAACCCGACCACCGCCGTGTTCGAGGAGCGGGTGGCGAACCTCGAGGGCGGGGCCGGCGCGGTGGCCTTCGCCAGCGGGCTGGCCGCGCAGAACGCCGCGCTGTTCACGCTGCTGGAGCCGGGCGATCACATCGTCTCGTCCTCGGCGCTGTACGGCGGCACCGTGAACCAGTTCAAGCACGTGCTGCGCAAGATGAACGTGGCGCTGACCTGGGTCGACCCCGATGACGTGAACGCCTGGGAGCAGGCGGTCCGGCCGGAGACCAAGGCGTTCTTCGGCGAGACCATCGGCAACCCGGGCGGGAACGTGCTGGACATCGAGGCGGTGGCGGGCATCGCGCACGCGCACGGGCTGCCGCTGATCGTGGACAACACGTTCGCGTCGCCGTACCTGTGCCGCCCGATCGAGTGGGGCGCCGACATCGTGATCCACTCGGCGACCAAGTTCATCGGCGGCCACGGCACCTCGATCGGCGGCGTCGTGGTCGAGTCGGGACTGTTCAACTGGTCCAACGGGCGGTTCCCGGTGGTCGCGGACCCGTCGCCCGCCTACCACGGCCTGCAGTTCCACGAGACGTTCGGCACCTACGGCTACTTGATGAAGCTGCGGGCCGAGTCGCTGCGCGACCTGGGCGCGGCGCTGTCGCCGTTCAACGCGTTCTTGTTCTTGCAGGGGCTGGAGACGCTGTCGCTGCGGATGGAGCGGCACGTGACCAACGCGCTGGCGGTGGCATCATTTCTCGAGTCGCATTCGTTGGCGTCCAATGTGACGTACGCCGGACTGGCTTCTAGTAGGTACCGGCCGCTGGTGGAGAAGTACCTGCCGCTCGGCGCGGGCGCGGTGTTCTCGTTCGACTGCGCGGGCGGCCGGGACGGCGGCCAGGACCTGATCCGGGGCATGACGCTGTGGTCCCACCTGGCCAACGTCGGCGACGCGAAGAGCCTGGTCATCCATCCCGCCAGCACCACCCACCGGCAGCTGAGCGACGACGAGCTGCGGGCGGCCGGGGTCGGCCCGGGCACGGTCCGGCTGTCGGTCGGCACCGAGTCGGTCGAGGACCTGATCTGGGACCTGGAACAGGGCTTCGCCTTGGTCGCGGCTACGGTTGGTTCGGCAGGCGGCCTCGTGAGTGACTTCGACCTGGCGCGGTATCAGGATCCGCTGACGATCCAGCGGGTGCTGAACTCGGCCAAGACGATCGCGATCGTGGGGCTGTCCCCGAACGAGCTGCGGGCCAGCTACTTCGTCGGCTACTACCTGCGGCGGCACGGCTACCACATCATCCCGGTGAACCCGCGGGAGACGGAGATCCTCGGGCAGAAGTGCTACCCGAGCCTGTCGGACGTGCCCGAGCCGGTGGACATCGTGAACGTGTTCCGCGCGCCGGACGCCCTGCCGGCCATCGCCCGGGAGACGATCCGGATCGGCGCCGGCACGCTGTGGTGCCAGTTCGGCGTGATCAACGAAGAAGGGGCGAAGATCGCCGAGCAGGGCGGCGTGACGGTGATCATGGACCGCTGCCTCAAGGTCGAGCACGCCCGCTACGTCGGCCGGATGCACTGGCTCGGCTTCAACACCCAGCGCATCACCTCCGTCAGGACCGGCCTCCAGTAAGCACCCGCTGCACGTTTCTTCATACACCCGCCTGCGCCGCTGACGCGGAGGCCGCGCGGCGGGCGTAGGCGCGCACGTCGGCGTCGCTGTCGTCGACCGCGGCGCGCAGGGCCGCCGCGGCGGCCGGGTGGCCGCTCATCGGGGCGAGGGCGATGACGGCCGCCTTCCTGACGTCGGCGTGCGGATCCCGGAGCGCGCTCGCCAGCGGCGGGGCCGCCACGTCCGGGAGCGCGGCCGCCAGGGCCTGGGCCGCGCCCGCGCGCGCCTGCCACGCCGGGTCACCCGCCAGCGCCGTCACGGCGAGGGAGTCCAGCGGTGGCGGGCCGCCCAGGGCGCCCGCGGCCTTGAAGGCCGCCGCCCGGACCAGCGGGTCGGCGTCCGCCGCGAGCCGTTCCAGCGTCCGGCGGCCTTCCGTGCCACCGCCCTGCTGGCCGGCCGCCCGGATCCCGGCCAGCGCGGCCAGCCCGTCGGCTACCGCGATGCGCACCTCGCGTGATGGGTCGCCCGCCGCCTGGGCGATGCCGGAACTCGTCGGCCACGGACGCCAGGCCGCGCACCGCGGCCACGCGGACCTGGTCATCGGCGTCGGTGAGGGCGCCGGCGAAGATCGGCGAGTCCCCGGCGCGCATCTCGCCGAGCACGTCGAGGACGGCGCGGCGGATCACGGGGTCGGGCTGGCCGCCCGGGCCCGGAGCGCGGTGACCAGCGGCTGGTCACCGGCCGGGAGGACGGAAGCCAGCTCGCGCAGGCCGATCGCGGCGGCGTGCCGGACCGGGCGGCTGTCGTCGGCTGCCGCCTCGGCCAGCGGTACTCCCGCCTCGGCCGCCGCGGTCTCGGTGAGGAAGGCGACGGCGGCCCGCCGCACCCGCGCGTCCGGGTCGACCAGGAACGGCTGCAGCACCGCTACCGGCGGCTGCGTCTCCGCCAGCCGCACCAGTTCCAGGATCCGCGGCGGCTGCTTCCCGGCCGCCGGGCCCCCGGCCGTGACGCTCCGGCCGGGCGAAGCCGCCGGGGCGGCGGCGGGCGGGGCGGCCAGCACCACCTCGGTCACCTGCCGCTCGGGGACATCGAACTCGCTCACCGGCACCAGGTACGGGGCGACCGCGCGCTTGACGAATTCCGGGGCGCCGTCCGCGCCGCGGCGGATGTTCAGGTGCCAGAACCATTCGGCGTCGTCGCGCCCGGGATGATCGGCCCGGTCGTGGTACAGGCCCCAGCGGGACTCGGTCCGGGCCAGCGACGCGCGCGCCGCCAGTTCGGCGCAGTCGCGGATGGACGCGACCTCCACGCAGCGCATCAGCTCATGCGGCGTCCGCGCCCCCATCTGGGCGATCTCGTCCGACATCCGGCCGAAGGCCTCCAGCGCGAGGGCCAGCTTGGCCTCGGTCTTGGGCGGCGCCACGTAGTCATTGACGAACCGCCGCAGCTTGTACTCGACCTGCGGCTGCGGCGGGCCGTCGGGATGGCGCAGCGGCCGGTAGATCAGCTCGTGCGCCGCGGCCACCTGGTCTTCCGGGAGGCCCGCCGCGGCAGCGGCCGGGGTACTGGCCTCCGAAGCGCGGGCCGCCGCGGCAGCGGCCCAGGTACTGGCGTGCGCGCCGGCGAGGTCACCGAACACGAACGCGCCGATCATGTAGTTGTGCGGCACGCAGGCCAGGTCACCGGCCGCGTACAGGCCCGGCACCGTAGTGGCGGCGTTCTCGTCCACCCAGACGCCCGAGGAGGAGTGCCCGCCGCACAGGCCGATCTCGGAGATGTGCATCTCCACGTCGTGCGTCCGGTAGTCGTGGCCCCGGCCGGCGTGGAACGTGCCGCGGGTGGGCCGTTCGGTGGTGTGCAGGATGCCTTCCAGCGCGGAGATGGTCTCCTCGGGCAGGTGGGTCAGCTTGAGGTAGACCGGTCCGCGGGCCGACGCGATCTCGCGGGCCACCTCGGCCATCATCTGCCCGGACCAGTAGTCGCAGTCGACGAACCGGTCACCGCGGTTGTTGACCTGATAGCCGCCGAACGGGTTGGCGACGTACGCGCAGGCCGGGCCGTTGTAGTCCTTGATCAGCGGGTTGACCTGGAAGCACTCCAGGCCGCTGAGCTCGGCGCCGGCGTGGTAGGCCATCGCGTGCCCGTCCCCGGCGTTGGTCGGGTTCTCGTAGGTGCCGTACAGGTAGCCGCTGGCGGGCAGGCCCAGCCGCCCGGCGGCGCCGGTGGCCAGGATGACCGCACCCGCCGACACGGTGACGAACTGGCCGGTCCTGGTGTTGAACCCGGCCAGGCCGGCCGCGCGCCCGCCCGCGCGTGAGCACCCGGACCGGCATCACCCGGTTCTCGATCCGGACCTTCTCCCTGATCGAGCGCTGGCGCAGCACCCGGTACAGCACCTTCTTGACGTCCTTGCCCTCCGGCATGGGCAGCACGTAGTTCCCGGACCGGTGCACCCGCCGCACGTCGTAGTCGCCCGCGGCGTCCTTGGCGAACTTCACCCCGTAGCGTTCCAGGCGGCGCACCATGTCGTAGCCGCGCGTGGCGGTCTGGTAGATCGTGCGCTGGTTCACGATGCCGTCGTTGGCCCGGGTGATCTCGGCAACGTAGTCCTCCGGCGTGGCCTGGCCCGGGATCACCGCGTTGTTGACCCCGTCCATGCCCATCGCCAGCGCGCCGGAGTGACGGACGTGCGCCTTCTCGAGCAGCAGCACCGAGGCGCCGTGCTCGGCCGCCGTGATCGCGGCCATGGTGCCCGCGGTGCCCCCGCCGACGATCGCGACATCGCAGCTCAGGTGCTCGCGGTCCGCGATCACCGGGATGCCCGTCGCCGCGGATATCCGTCACCGCAGCAGGTAAGGCATGTTGACGGTGACCGCGCCGGTCGGGCAGCGGGCCGCGCACGGCCCGCAGTACCAGCACTCGTCCACGTACATGTACGCCTTGCCGCTCTCGGGGTGGATGGCGAGCGAGTCGAGCGGGCAGATGTCCACGCACAGCGTGCACCCCTCGATGCACAGCGACGCGTCGATGGTCACCGGGACGTCGCTTCTGCTCTCAACCAAGGGCACGATGGGGCTCCTGTCTTCGGCCGATCCCTCATATTGCCACATTGTCTATCGACTTGATAGACATAAGCTCATGGGCGTGATCCTGCACTGGTTCCTGCCGACGAACGGCGACTCGCGTACCGACCTGAGCCTGGGGAACGCGGTCGGCGCGGCCGGCAGCCGGGTCACCGAGACCGGCACCGAGCGCGCGCCCGACATCGGCTACATGGGCCAGATCGCGCGCTCCGCCGAGCAGCTCGGCTTTGCCGGCGCGCTGACGCCGACCAGCTCGTGGTGCGAGGACGCCTGGGTCATGACCGCCGGGCTCAGCCAGGTCACCGAGCGCTTCAAGTTCCTCGTCGCGTTCCGGCCGGGGCTGATGTCGCCGACGCTGGCCGCCCAGATGGCGGCCACCTACCAGCGCATCTCCGGCGGCCGCCTGCTGCTCAACGTGGTCACCGGCGGGGATGACGTCGAGCAGCAGCGGTTCGGCGACCACCTCGGCAAGCGGGAGCGGTACCGCCGCGCGGGCGAGTTCCTGCACATCGTCCGCGAGCTGTGGCGCGGCGAGCCCGTCGACTTCGCCGGCGAGCACTACGACGTGCGCGGCGCGCAGATCATCCCGGCGCCCGGTGTGGCCGCCGATCTACCTGGGCGGCTCGTCGCCGGACGCGCTCGAGGTGGCGGCGTCCTACGCCGACGTGTACCTGACCTGGGGCGAGCCGCCGGCCGCGGTGGCGGAGAAGCTCGACCGGGTGCGCGAGCGGGCCAAGGCGGCCGGGCGCGAGCTGCGCTTCGGCATCCGGCTGCACGTGATCGCCCGGACCCGTTCGGAGCAGGCCTGGGCGCAGGCGCAGGAGCTGCTCGACGGCCTCGACCCGGCGGCGATCGAGCAGGCCCAGGCGATCCAGCGCGCCTCGCAGTCCGAGGGCCAGCGCCGGATGTCGGAGCTGCACGGCGGCCGGACCGACGCGCTCGAGGTCTCGCCGAACCTGTGGGCCGGCGTCGGCCTGGTCCGCGGCGGCGCGGGCACCGCCCTGGTCGGCAGCCACGAGGAGGTCGCCGACCGGATCGCCGAGTACCACGAGCTCGGCATCGACGAGTTCATCCTGTCCGGCTACCCGCACCTGGAGGAGGCCTACCAGGTCGGCGAGGGCGTCATGCCGGTGCTGCGCCGGCGCGGCCTGCTGGCCGGTACGGCTAGCTGATGGTGAAGCTGGCGGTGAGCTCGGCGGTGGAGTCGCCGCCGGCGAAGACGTCGATCGTGGTGGCGTCGATCACCCAGTCGCGGGCGGCCGCGTTCCAGTAGCGCAGCTCGGCGGGGCCGAGCGGGAACGTCAGGGTTCGTGACTGGCCGGCTTCCAGCGTGACCCGCTGGAAGCCCTTGAGCTCGCGGACCGGCCGCGATGCGGTGCCGTGCCGCTGGTGGATGTACAGCTGGACCACCTCATCGCCGAGGTGCTGGCCGGCGTTGGTCACGGTGACCGACGCGGTGACGGCCTGGCCGGCCTGGATCTGGTCCCGGTCCAGGGTGAGGTCGCGGTATTCGAACCGGCCGTAGGAAAGTCCATAGCCGAACGGGAAGAGCGGCGTGCTCTCCTCATCCCAGTATCGCCGTCCCTGGTTGACGGGCTCGTGGGAGACCGTGTGGCTGTAGACGAGCGGGACCTGGCCGGCGGTCCGCGGCCAGGTGAACGGCAACTTGCCGCCCGGCGCGACGTCGCCGAAGATCAGGTCGGCCACGGCCGCGCCGCCCTGGGTGCCCGGGTACCAGATGTCGAGGATCGCCGGGACGTTCGCCGCGGCCCAGCGCAGGTCGAGCGGGCGGCCGTTCATGACCAGCAGCACGACGGGCGTGCCGGTGGCCACCACGGCCTGCAGCAGGGCGAGCTGCCCGCCGGGGAGCTCCAGGCTGGAGCGGGAAGCTGCCTCGCCGATCATGTTCTGCCACTCGCCGAGGACAACCACCGCGACATCGGACGCGCGGGCCAGCGCGACCGCCCGGGCGAGCTCGGCGTCGTCGTCGAAGCCGTCCGGGTCGGCCGGCGCGTTGTTCGCGAACATGTCGAACATCGACGGGAAGACGCGCTGGGCGGGGCGGATACCGGGGGCGTAGCCGACCTCGGTCCCGTGGCCGGCCCGGTTCCTGAGCCCAGCGAGCACGGTGACCGTCTCGTCGAGGTCGAAGTCGAAGACCCAGGGCCCGAGGGTGTCACGCCGGGAATCGGCCAGCGGCCCGATCACGGCGATGGAGTTCACCGCGATGGAGGACGGGCTGGCCAGCGGCAGCAGGCCGCCCTCGTTGCGGAGCAGGACCGCGGAGCGCTGCGCGGCCCGCCGCGCCGCCGCGCGATGGGCCGGGTCGGCGAGTACCGCCCGGGCCTGGTCCTCGTCCACGTACGGCTGGTCGAACAGGCCGATCCGGATCTTGGCGGTCAGGACCCGCCGGACGCAGGCGTCGAGCGTCTCGGTGTCCGCCAGGCCGGCTTGGATCGCCTCCGGCAGGTGCGCGTACGCGGGATTGCCGACCGCCATCTCCATGTCCACGCCGGCCCGCAGCGCCCGCGCGCCGGCGTCGGCCAGGTCGGCCGCGAATCCGTGCGTGGCCAGGTTGTGCACCGCCTGGGCGTCGCTGACCAGGAAGCCGCCAAAACCCCAGGTGCCGCGGAGCACCTCGGTCAGCAGCCAGTAGTTCCCGGTCGCCGGCACGCCGTTGAGGTCCATGTAGGCGGTCATGATGTTCTCCGCGCCCGCGTCGACGGCCGCCTTGAACGGAGGCAGGTAGACGTTCCACAGCTCGGAGTCGGACAGGTTGACCTCGTCGTAGTCGCGCCCGCCGAGCGCCGCGCCGTAGCCGGCGAAGTGCTTCGGGCCGGAGATGACCCGGCCCGGGGCCCCGGGGTGCTCACCCTGGAAGCCGCGGACCTGCGCGGCGGCGACCGCCGCAGCCAGGTACGGGTCCTCGCCGGCCCCCTCGACGATGCGGCCCCAGCGGGGGTCGCGCGCGATGTCGATCATCGGCGCGAACGCCCAGTGGATGCCGACCGCCCGGGCCTCGCGGGCGGCGACGGCCTGGCCTGCCTCGATGGCGCCGGGGTCCCACGACGCGGCCATCGCGATCGGCACCGGGAAGATCGTGCGCAGGCCGTGGATGACGTCAAAGCCGAACAGGACGGGTATGCCGTGCCGGTTGCCCTCGATCGCGCGTCGCTGCAGCCGGTTGATCTGCGCCGGGTCGGTGACGAACAGCAGCGACCCGACCTCGCCCCGGGCCAGTGCCTCGTCGACGGTGATCCCGTGGCCCGCGACGCTGGGCCCGGGCGCCGCGGCGCCGCCCGAGGCCTGGTCCGCGGTCTCGCCCGCGGGCGGCAGGTCGAAGTAGAAGAACTGGGTGAGCTGCCCGGCCTTCTCCGCCGTGGTCATCCCGGCGATCAGCGCGTCGACGCGCCCGGTTACCTCGGCATCACTGCGGACCGGCATCGAGTGAACGGACATGGGCGCTCCTCCGGGCCGAACACGTCGGCTTCTCGTGTGGCTGGCTCGCCTAAGTCACTATCACACGGTCAGGTCCGGCCTCCGTCCGCGGGCACGGCCGGCACTGACACACGGTGCGGCGGGTTCCGGGGTAGTTTGGGGAGCGCGTTCACTGCGCGAGGCCGCAGCGGGCGCTCAGCCACTGCTCGGGATGTCGGCGGGCACGCGAGGCCGTCCGAGCCAGCCTCCGGTGGCCCATGACCATCACGCCCAGCCCGGCGGTGCCGTTCCGGCACCTGCAGCGGCTGACCGACAGCGTCGGCGTCCTCGAGCACGCCTACGGGACCGTGCCCCGGTATGAGCACGGCTACCGCGTCGATGACGTCGCCCACGGCCTGGTGGTGGTGTGCCGCGAACCGTCACCGTCCGCCGAGCTCGTCACCCTGGGCCGTCGCTACCTCTACTTTCTCGCGCAGGCGCAGGCGGCCGACGGGAAGTTCCGTCACCGCCTCGGCGACGACCGCCGGTGGCGCGGCCAGCCGGAGGCGCAGGACGCCTGGGGCCGGTCGCTGTGGGCCCTGGGCACCGCCGCGGCGCGCGGCCCCACCGCGGGGATCCGCGCGGAGGCCCGCACCAGGTTCGACGCGAGCGCACGCGTCGTTTCCGCGCTCCCGCACGCCATGGCGTTCGCCGCTCTCGGGGCGGCCGAGGTACTGCGGCAGTGGCCGGGCGATCCCGGCGCGCTGTCGCTGCTCGCCCTGGCCGGGACCGTCATCGGCGAGCCGGCCGCCGACGCGGCGTGGCCGTGGCCGGTCCCCCGGCTCAGCCACGCCAACGCGGCCATCGCCGAGGCGGTCATCGTGGCCGGAGACCAGCTCGGTCGCGACGACCTGCTGCGGACCGGCCTGCGCATGCTCGACTGGCTGCTGGCCGGGGAGACCAGGAACGGCCATTTGTCGGTGGTGCCGGCCGCGGGCTGGGGTCCCGGCGAGGACCGTCCCGGTTTTGACCAGCACCCGGGCCAGGTGGCGGCGCTGGCCGACGCCTGCGCGCGCGCGGCGGCGGTGACCGGCGACAGTACCTGGCTGTCGGGCGTGGAACTGGCGGTGGCATGGCTCCACGGCAGCAACGATGCCGGCGTCGTGATGCTCGATCAGAAAACTGGCGGCTGCAGCGATGCCCTCAGCCGCACCGGCCGCAGCCGTAACCAGGGCGCCGAGGCGACCCTGGCGATGATTTCCGTACTCCAGCAAGGCCGCCGGGTGAGCCTGTCCGCGGCTCGGTGACCCGCCGACCGCGAAATAGTGTTAAATGAAGCTGGTTGTTGTCGAAGTTCGTGTCCGTGTCACAGCGCCTGCGAAATTCTGACCGCGGGCGCCGTCCATTCCCAGGCCTGGCCTCGGAAGTACAGGCGGTCGCTACAGCCCGGCATGCACGGCCGTGCATGCCGATATCGCCTTTACAGGAGAGCAAGTGGCACAGGGAACAGTGAAGTGGTTCAACGCGGACAAGGGCTATGGATTCATCGCCCCCGACGACGGCACGCCGGACGTCTTCGTCCACCACTCCGCCATCGATGCTGAGGGCTTCCGCAGCCTCCAGGACAACCAGCGGGTCGAGTACACCGCCACCCGCGGCGCCAAGGGCCCGCAGGCGGAGCAGGTCCGCCCGATCTGAAACCCCGCCGTACTGAGCCCGGGGCGGGCTCGCTTTCCGACCCGTCCCGGGCTTAGCGGCGTCAGAGCTTGGCCAGCTTCGCGCACGGCGTCATGATCCGCACCCGGCGCGCGCCGAAATCGATGATCAGGCTCTCGTCGGCCTCGACACACACGACCCGGCCGAGGCCGTACTTGTCGTGTGTTACCTGGTCCTGCGCCGCGAACTGCTCGGCGGGCAGAGCCTCGGGTGCCCTGAAGGGACTAGTGGGCAGGTGACGCCGGGTCGCGGCGCGGGCAGGCTTCATTATGACCAGTATGCGCCTGAAGGCGCTCGCCGCGCCCGCGGCTCGCCGATCTGGTGCCGTACCGGCAGTGGCGCCAGGCTCATCGGGCTGCTCCTGGCCGCGGCGGTAAAAGCGTGGCCGGGTGCCTGCTAGCGGCGCCCGCGAGAGCCGCGGAAGCTCCCGGACGCGGCCGCCGCGCCGCGACCGGTGGCCGGGGCGCCGCCCGGGTTCGGGACCGGGGCGAGCCTGGTCACCGGGGCGACCCGCGTGACCGGGGGACCCGCGATCGAGCGCACCACGGCCGCGGCCGGACCGGCGGTGACGGCCTGCGGGGTAACGCCCGCCTTGCGCATCAGCACCCGGACCTCGGCCGCCTGGGCCGCGGTCTGCACGGTGACAACCGCCCCGTCGGCACCGCCGCGGGCGGTCCGGCCCGACCGGTGCACGTAGGCCTTGTGCTCAGTCGGGGGGTCGGCGTGAATCACCAGGTCGATACCGTCCACGTGGATACCGCGGGCGGCGACGTCGGTCGCTACCAGGACGCGCGTCGCACCGGAGGTGAACGCGGCCAGGTTACGGCTGCGATCGCCCTGGGTCAGGTTGCTGTGCAGTTCAGCCGCGGGCACCCCGGCCCGGGTCAGCTGGCGGGCGAGCTGCTGCGCGCCATGCTTGGTCCGGGTGAAGATCAGTACCCGCTTGTCGCCGCTGGCCAGGGCGGCGACAACCGCCGCCCGGTCGGCCGCCGTGACGGTCAGCAGGTGGTGGATGATCTGGGCCGGCGGGGAGGCGCCGTCGACGGAGTGCCGGGCCGGGCGGTTCAGGAAACGCCGCGCGAGGACGTCCACCGCCCGGTCCAGGGTGGCGGAGAACAGCAGTCGCTGCCCTTCCGGCGGAGTGGCGTCAAGCAGCCGCCGTACGACCGGCAGGAACCCCAGGTCGGCCATGTGGTCCGCTTCGTCGACCACGCTGACCTCGACATCGCCGAGGTGGCAGTGATCCTGCTCGATGAGGTCGGCCAGCCGCCCCGGGCAGGCCACGACGATATCGGCGCGGTCGCGCAGGGCCGCCACCTGCGGGCCCTGCGGGGTACCGCCGAAAACGGCGGCGACGCTCAGCCCCATGGCCTGCGCCAGCGGCGCCAGCACCGCGACGACCTGGGTGGCCAGCTCGCGGGTGGGCACCAGCACCAGGCCGCGCGGGCGGCACGCCATCGTGTAGCCGTCGGCCAGCCGGGCCACGAGGGGGATGCCGAACCCGAGCGTCTTGCCCGACCCGGTCTGGGCCCGGCCGAGAATGTCGAGGCCGGCCAGCGCATCGGGCAGCACCGCGGCCTGCACGGGAAATGGCACCGTGATGCCGTTTCCGGCGAGCGCGGCCACCAGCGGGGCCGGGACGCCGAGATCAGCGAAAGTGGCCGGGCCGGCGGGCATCGTGACGGATTTTTCTGTAGGCAGGACTGACAAAAGATGATCTCCAGGACTTGTGTGGTCGCATTGCCGAAGGCGCCACATCCGTGGAAACCGATTCGCTCACCGAGCGACAGACGACCGGCGCGCCCTGATGGCGGCGCCTGAGCGCGCATTACGCGCTTGAACCCACATTAGCGCACGCCGTCCCAGGGTGATAGCGGTGCCGGGGCACGCACCAGGCCCGTTCGGGCTTATGGTTTTGATGGTTTTCCGCGGCGGGCTCAGCGCCCGTCTCCGTCACAGGGCCTCGGTGGCCCAGTGCCAGCCGCGCGCCTCATCGTGCACCGCCCGTACCAGGAAGGCTTCCGCCGCGTCGGACAGTTCGCTGATGACCCGGATCAGCTGGCGGTGGAAATCATCCGGCCGGTTCCCCTCGTGGTGCGCCCGGTGCCCGGCTATCGTCACCGTCGAGCCGTCCCCGCCGGTCAGCCGGACCGTGACGTTCCCGTCGTAGTCCAGGCTGGCGCCGGCGATTTCCCGGGCGCGGATGATTTCAGAGCCCTCGTCGTTCGCCACCCATACGTTCTTCGCATCCACTGCTGCCTCCTCGGGCCCGCCCTCGCAGGTAGCGGGTTAGCTGTTGCGCGGGTCCGCCATCGCTCCGGGCACGCCGGAGGACTGTCCTCCGGCCGGGCCGGTGCCGGCCAGCAGGGTCAGGACTTCGCCGATCGTGCGCTCCTGCCCGCCCGGTTCCGGCAGCGGCAGGTGCGCCTGAATGTGGTAGCGATTGCGGCGGCCGTCCTTCTCCTTGACGACATAGCCGGCCTCAACCAGGTCCGTGATGATGCCGAACGCGCTGCGCTCGGTGATGTCCAGGCTGGCCGCGATGTCACGCAGGCGCACCCCGGGGTCATGAGCCACGCACAGCAGGACCCGGGCATGGTTGGTCAGGAAGGTCCAGCTCGCCACAGTGGTAAGCTACCAGATTCCGGAAAAATCTTGCTAGTTTTCTAATTCCAGCGTAGCGTGAGGGCAAGGTACCGGACAGCTAACGTGCCTGCTACCGGGCTGCGATGACAGTTCCAGAAGGAAGACCCATGCCCGAGCCTGCCGCACCTCATCCGGATCCCAGTACCGCCGATGGCGCCGTCCCGCCCATGCCCTACCCGGGCGCCACGACCGCCGAGGCACCCTCGCTCCCCGACCGGGCCATCCCCGCTGATGGCGTCGTCCCGCCCCTGCCGTCGGAGGCCACCGGGGCGCGCACGCGGGCGCCCGCCGCGGCGGGGCGCTGGCGCCGGATGATGCACCGGTCCCGGCCGGGCTCTGGTCCCGTCGAGCCGTAAATGGAGCATCAGGTCCGCGTCATGGTGTTAAATGAAGCTGGTTGTAGTCGAAGTTCGTGTACGTGTCACAGCGCCTGCGAAATTCTGACCGCGGGCGCCGCCTATCCCGGGGCATTCCTCGGAGGAGCAGGCGGTCGCAACAGCCCAGGATGCACATCCGTGGATCCTGATGGTCGTCTTAGCAGGAGAGCAAGTGGCTCAGGGAACAGTGAAGTGGTTCAACGCGGACAAGGGCTATGGATTCATCGCCCCCGACGACGGCACGGCCGACGTCTTCGTCCACCACTCCGCCATCGAGGCTGACGGTTTCCGCAGCCTCCAGGACAACCAGCGGGTCGAGTACACCGCGGCTCGCGGGGCCAAGGGCCCGCAGGCCGAGCAGGTCCGCCCGATCTAACGTCCTCGCAACGCGGTAAACGGGGGTGGCCCTGCGTGCAGGGTCACCCCCGTTTGCTTGTGACGCCCCGCCTCGTGACCGCCCCCGTGGTGACGGCCCGCATCGTGATGGCAGCGAGCAGCGCCGCGCAGGCGACGAGCGCCGCCGACAGGTACAGCGCCGCGTGCAGCGCGCTGGTGAAGGCCGCGTAGCCCGCCTGGATGATCTGGTCGAGCGGGCTGCTTCCCGCGTGTGAGCCGTGGCCGAGGGAGATCGAGCCGGTCTCGATCACCTGGAGCACGTACGCCTGCAGCGCGGGCGAGGCGTGCAGGTGCGTCAGACGGCTGACCAGCCCGGACCGCAGCTCGGCGTTGACGACGGCGCCGAGGATGGCGATGCCCGTGACCGCGCCGAACTCCCGGCTGGTGTTCGTGGCCGACGCGGCCATCCCCGACCGCTCGGCGGGTACCGCGCCGAGCACCGACGAGGTAACCGGCACCACGCAGGTGCCGATGCCCAGGCCGGCCAGGCCGAGCGCCGCGGCCAGCGGCAGGTAGGCGGGACTGGGGTTTATCGCCAGGTTCGTCGCCAGCAGGCCGGCCGCGAACAGCACGCACCCGGCTACCAGCAGCCAGCGGGCGCCGACCGCGGTTATCCAGCGGCCCGCCAGCAGCGACGCGATGATCATCATCACGGTCATCGGCAGGAACAGGCCCGCGATGCGGTAAGCGGAGTAGCCGGCGATCACGCCCAGGTACAGCGCGGTGAAGAAGAAGATCGCGAAGGTGGCGAAATACGTGCAGTACGCGACCACGTTGGGGGTCGTGAACCTCCAGACCCGCAGGTACTTCAGGTCGAGCAGCGGGAACGGCGCGCGGCGTTCCCACCGCACGAAGGCCGCGCCGGCCGCCACCGACACGGCGAACAGCGCCAGCACGCCGGGCGCGGCGTAGCCGGCCGTCTCCCCGTTGATGATGCCGAAGATCAGGGCGGCAAGCGCGCCGCCGCCGAGCACGGTACCCGGCAGATCGACCCGGCCCGCTCCCGGATCGGCGCTCTCCGGCAGGACCACGGCCGCCACGACCAGCGCGGCCAGGCCGAAGGTCACGTCGAACAGGAAGATCCCGCGCCAGCTCCACGCCCCGGTCAGCGCCCCGCCCAGGACCGGGCCGAGCGCGAGCGAGAACCCGGACACGGCGGCCCAGACCCCGAGCGCGCGGTTGCGGCTGCGCTCATCCGGATAGAGGTGGCGGATCATCGACAGCGTGCCGGGCTCGCTCGCCGCCGCCCCCACCCCCATGACCGAACGGGCCGCGATCAGTACCCCGATACTGGGAGCGAGGGCGGCCAGCGTGGCGCCGGCGCAGTAGACCCCGGCTCCGGCCAGCATGATCTTCTTGCGGCCGAACTTGTCGCCGAGCATCCCGCAGGCCAGCATGAGGCTGGCGAACGTCAGGGCGTAGGCCCCGACCACCCACTGCAGCGCGGAGACCCCGCCGTGCAGGTCTGACTGAATACTGGCCAGCGCGACGCTGACGACCGTGTTGTCGAGGAAGGTCAGGAACAGCAGCGTGCATAGGGAGGCCAGGGCCAGCGGCCGGCGCCGCGAGGTTCGCCTGCCCGTCGCGGCGGGCGCGAGCGCGTCGGCCACCGTGTCAGTTCCGGCAGGCAGCGGGCAGCTTGGGGCTGCCCTTGGGGTACTCCAGGTAGGCCAGCCCGCAGAAGCTCGCGATCGACACCTTCCAGACGCCGCCCAGGTAGACGGCGATGCCCACCTGGTTCTTCAGCAACGGCGTGCCCAGCAGCAGAAGGTCCCAGTGCACGGTGGCCTGCGCGGGCGACGAGATGATCACCGAGCTGACCGTCGCGGTCGACCCCACCGCGGCCTGCCCGAACGACGTCTTGGCGGTGGCCTCGATAAACGCGGTCAGCTGCGAACCGTTTTGCACGAGGGCGAGCCGGCGCGGGATCGGCGCCTTGCCGTTGAAGACGGTCTTCCAGTTGGCCGTGATCGCGGCTACGGCCGCGGCGCCGCTGACTGGTTCGGCCGGGGCGGAACTCGGTGTCGATTTGGGGCTGGACGGCTTCGCCGCTGGGCTGCCGCCACCCCCGCAGGCGGCCAGGGTCAGGCATCCGGCCGCCGCCAGCACGGCCGATGCCTGACGCAACCCCGGCCAGTGCAGGCTACGCATGGTCGCAGTGTGCCATACCAAAGGCCGCATTCGTACCACTCAGCGCTGGTGCCGTGCTAGGCCGCGCGGGCGAGTTCCGGGACGAAGAGCTTCCCGTTCACGCTGCCGAGCCCGGTGGCCAGGTTGTACCCCTTCTTGACCGAGTAGCCGTGCACCGTCACGCTGGAGAACGAGACCGTGTTGTTGCCGGACGCCACCGGGACGATGCCCGCCGCGTGCTTCGCGGCGAGGGCGTACAGCGCCGGGTTGATCAGCCCGAGCGAGCGGCCGGCCTGCTGGTCGGCGAGCGCGATGATGGCCGCGAACATCGGCGCCGACTCGCTGGTGCCGCAGGACGCGGTCCAGCCGCCCTGGCCGCCGGAATAGGTCTCGAAGACGTTCACCGCGACACTGCACGACGCGCTCATCGAGATGTCCGGGATGCCGCGCTGGCCGCCGGTGACGCCGCGGACGCCCTTCTGGTAACCGGGCCTGCCGTAGTACGCGGACTTCCCGCCCCCGGTGGCGAGCGGGTTCGGGCCCGCATCGCCGAAGAAGAAGTTGTTCACCGCGGAGCTGTAGGTGTCGTTCCAGGCCGCGTCGTGACCGTTGCGGCCGCCGCTGGCATTCAGGTTGAGCTTGGTACCGCCCACGGCCGTGACGAACGGGCTGGTGGCGGGCCAGCTGGCGACCGGGTGCCGGTAATAGCCGTTCTCACCGGGACCGCTCGCGCCGCTGTCGCCGGAGGAGGCGACGACGCTGATGTGGCTCTTCGCGGCCTGGCTGAAGACGGAGCTGTACGAGGTGACGAATGCCCGCCCCAGAGCCTGCTCCGGCAGCCCCCAGCTCAGGCTGATCACGTCGCCGAGCTTGTGCTGGACCGCGTACTTGACGCCAAGCGCGAGCTGCTGCAGGTTCTCCTTGGCCACCTCGACCAGGACGAGCTTCGCGTTCGGCGCGCCCGCGTGTGCGTACTCCACGTCGAGCGAGGTCTCGCCCGCCCAGCCGACCATGTCGCCGCTGCCGGGGTTGAAGGCCGGTATCTTCCCGAGCTTGACGATGCGCAGCGGCGGCGTGCCCAGGCCCAGGTACTGGTCGAACTGCAGCAGGTCGTTGGCGATCGTCGGTGATCCGAACGCGTCGACGATCACGATGGTCCGGCCCTTGCCGTTGATGCCGCTCCGGTAGAGCGCGGGCAGGTTATACGCCGCCTCGACCTGGTCGGGAACGAAGCACTTGACTCCGAAGGAGGCCTCGCACTGGGCGTCGCTAAACGGGACCGGCGCCATGAACGCGCCGTGGACATGGTCCGCGGCCGGGTGCACGGTCAGCGTGCCCGGACCGCTCGCGGTGCTGCTCGTGGTGCTGCTCGCGGTGCTGCCGGGCGTGGCGGCGCCGGCCGCGACGGTGCCGCCGGCGATGGCGGCCAGTACGGCGGCAGCAGCGACCGCCATCCGGGCGGAACGCGCTCTGGACATACGCATCGGGCACCCTTTACGGCAGGTCGGACAAGCTGGGGCACGCCGACGATAACAGGATGAGCCGACGTGAATAGCTGGAATCCGGAAAGGCCGGGCGCACCGCCACGCGCGCTGGGGGATGCGAGCCGAACGGGTGCCGCCCCCGCAGTCCACCGGGAGTGGCGTGCGGGGGCGGCGTTACTCGTTATGCGCTACTTCTCGACGTAGAACAGGCGCTTGTTGACGAATTCGTCGATGCCGAGGGGACCGAGCTCGCGGCCGAAACCGGAGCGCTTGGTGCCGCCGAACGGCAGGTCCGCGCCCTCCCCGGCCGGGGTGTTGACGTTGGCCATGCCGACCTCGAGCTGCTCGGCGACGTTGATCGCCCGCTCCTCGTCGGTCGCCCAGACCGCGCCGCCGAGGCCGAAGTCCACCACGTTGGCGAGCTTGACCGCCTCGTCGTCGGTGCTGACCTTGTAGACCACGGCGACCGGGCCGAACAGCTCCTCGCGGTAGGCCCGCATCTCCGGGGTTACGCCGGTGAGCACGGCCGGGGCGAAGTACGCGCCCTTGCCGTCGTCGAGCGTGCCGCCGACATGCAAGGTGGCGCCCTTCGAGACCGCGTCCTGCACCTGGGTGAGCAGGTTCTCCGCCGCCTTGCGGGAGACCATCGGGCTGTAGGCCTCATCGGAGTCGTCGCCCGCCGGGCGCGGCGTCATCGCGGCGGCCCGCTTGACCAGGGCGGCCACGAAGTCGTCGTAGACATCGTCCATGACGATCATCCGCTTGTTGGAGTTGCAGGCCTGGCCCACGTTCTCCATCCGGGTGGCCCAGGCGGTCTCGGCCGCGGTCTCGACGTCATCGGTGTCGAGGATGATGTACGGGTCGGAGCCGCCCAGCTCCAGGACGACCTTCTTCAGGTTGCGGCCGGCCGTCTCGGCGACGGCGGTGCCGGCCCGCTCGGAGCCGGTCAGCGACACACCGCGCAGCCGCGGGTCGGCGATCATCTCGGCGACCTGCTCGTGGGTCGCGAAAAGGTTGACGTACACGCCGTCCGGCACGCCCGCGTCCTTCATGATCTGCGCGATCGCCAGGGCCGAGGTCGGGCAGTTCTCCGCGTGCTTGAGGATGACCGTGTTGCCGACGATCAGGTTGGGCGCGGCGAACCTGGCCACCTGGTAGTACGGGTAGTTCCACGGCATCACGCCCAGGACCGGGCCGACCGGCCGGTACTCGACCCGCGCGGTGTCGCGGCCGGGCAGCGGCTTGTCGGCGATGAGCCCGGGACCGTTGTCGGCGTAGTAGTTGAAGATGTCGGTGCAGAACTCGGCCTCGCCGACGGCCTGCGCGGGCCGCTTGCCCATCTCCTTGGTGATCAGGGCGGCCAGGTCGGCGGCGCGCTCGGTGAACAGCTCGGCGATCCGCTTCACGACCGCGCCGCGCTCGGCGACCGGGCGCTGCCGCCAGGCTGTGAACGCCTCGGTGGCGGCGGCGAGCGCCTCCGTCACCTCTGTATCCGTGGCGTAGGGAAAACTCTCTGTCACCTCGCCGGTCGCCGGGTCGGTTACCTGATAAGGCGGGGTCTGCGTCATTGCCTGCTCCCGGTGTCACTACGGTAAAGGGTCCAGTAAGACAACGCTACGGGAGCAAGGTTCCAAGCCCAAGACCCCGCCCCCTTCCAGGCCCGGACCGGCACCAAGTGGTGAGTCAGCACGCCGCTCTAGCCGGGCGGCCTACGTTAGTTTCCGCTGACCTGGGTACCAGGCTGGTTATGGAGATGATGCAGGTGACCGGGCGCGACATCGGGACACTGTGGTGAACGCGCTCGCACCCGCGCGGCGGGTCATGGGCGCGGTGGACAACTGGCAGCGGCGGACCCCCTGGGCCGGCGCGGCCTACGGGGTGGTGAAGAAGTTCGGCGACGACAACGCCAACCTGTTCGTCGTCGCGATGGCCTGGTACGGGTTCACCTCCATCTTCCCGCTGCTGCTCGTCGTGGTGACCTTGTTCGGGTTCATCGGCCAGGCGTCGCTCGGCGACGGCCTGCTGCGCACCCTGCACGAGTTCCCCGTGATCGGCCAGAGCTTCAACCCGGCCAGCCGCACCGTGCTGCACGGCAGCACGATCGGCCTGATCGTCGGCCTGATCGGGCTGCTCTACGGGGCGCAGGGCGTGACGCAGACCGTGCAGCAGGCGATGGCCACGGTCTGGAACATCCCGCAGACCGAGCGGACCGGCTTCCTGCCCCGGCTGGGCCGCAGCCTGGCCGGGCTGGTGACCATCGGCGCCGCGTTCGTCATCAACGCGTTCGTCACCGGTTACATCACCGGCGGCACCCACAATTACGCGATCCGGATCCCGGTGCTGATCGTGCTGCTGGCCGTCAACACCGGCCTGTACTTCGCCACCTTCACCGCGCTGACCGCCAAGACGATCGGCCCGCGCGGCCTGCTGCCCGGCGCGGCGGCCGGCGCGGTCGGGTTCACCGCGCTCATCACCGTGGGCACCGGCCTGGTAACCCGCCAGCTCCCGAACACCTCGGCGACCTACGGGGCGTTCGGGACAGTCATCGGCATCGTGGCCTTCCTGCTCCTGCTGGCCAAGATCAGCATGTACGCCGCGGAACTCAACCCGGTACTGGCCCGCAAGCTATACCCGCGGGCGCTGCCCCTCGTCGACGACCTCACCGACGCCGACCGGCGCGTGCTGGGCGACCTGGTCCACGCCGAGCGCCGCCGCGACGACCAGGCCATCGGAGTCGGCTTCGGGGACCACGCCGCCGCCCAGGCCGCCGAAGACGCTGCCCAGCACGCCGACACCCCCGCCGTGACGGACTGAGCGCGACTCGCCGGCGCCCGGTCCTGGCGACGGGAAGGCGGCAGGAGTCGGGTCAATACGGGCGATGTGGCTTGAAGGTCACATGCGTGACGAGGACGTCAGATCCAGCGACGGGATAGGCGGGGGAAGCGCCCGCGACAACTCCGGGAAGCGGGCCATGAGGGCGACCGCCCACCCGTATCCGAAGCTCCCAGGGACCCACTACGGGGCTGGTGACGTGGATCCTGGTCTGGTAAGGATCGTCTACGTCGCCGGCCTTTACCTGGATCGCCCACGACGCCTGGTGGGCGTCACCCGACACCAGGTATGCGTCGTCGAGGAGGAGCCATCGCGCGAACTGCTCAGCGGTGACCGCCGCCGTCACCGCGACGTCGAGACGGTCGTCTCGTAGCTCCACCTTCGCGATGCCGACGATGAGGCGAGCGCGCGCGGCGAGTCGCACCAGATCGCCGCCGTCGACCTGCCCGTCCAGCAATGACGCAGAGAACTGCTCGAATACCGGAGTCACCGGGACAGTCTCCCGGCGCGGTTCGGACGGAACAGCCAACGGCCAGTGCCTATCTCGCCCACATAGACAGATAGACGAAGATCACTCCGACGGATCCGTTCTACCAGGCCGTAGTCAGGCAAAGGCCGGAGAAAAAGGCGCGCTGACCCGATCTGTGTGACGGTGCCCGCTGGGGATCGGAGCAGGGGGCGACGGTGCGGGCCATGAGCTCGTCGTGGCCCGCACCTCCCGTTCAGATCGGGCGGACGTTCTCCGCCTGCGGCCCCTTCTGCCCCTGGGTCGTGTCGAACTCGACCTTCTGGTTCTCGTCCAGCGACCGGTAACCCGATGACGCGATCGCGGAGAAGTGGACGAACACGTCCGCCGTCCCGTCATCGGGGGCGATGAAACCATAGCCCTTATCAGCGTTGAACCACTTCACCGTGCCTGTTGCCATGTGCCCGAAATCCTTATCCGTGATACGACAGCGCAACTGCGCCGACCGTGAGCATATCCGGTCCCTGCCCATGAGCGCTGGCTATCATGAACGCCGATGCGGGCAGTGCGGCGCAGGCTTATCAGGGCGTCAGGCCCGGATGGCTCGTCGCGCCCGGGAATTCCGCAGGTTGGCGACGTTGCCGCAGGTGCGAACTGCCTAGGTCTGGCCGTCACAGCCGAGCCGGCCCCAGGCCTAGTACGGCGTCCCGGCCCGCCTTCCGGTGCCGCAGAAAAACGGGCCGGCCGTCGGCGTGACCGTGATGTCCCAGCCGAGCTCGCGATCGAGGCCGTCGAATTCGGCCAGCCGCCGTACATGCTGCTGCTCGGCAACGACGCCTCCGACGGGTTCCGCGCCGCTCTCAGCGCGCTCCGCACCGAGGTCGACGCGTGGGAGACGCTCAGCCGCAGCACCGACCTCGACGCTTAACGAGGCGCTGGTCGTGCCGGGGGGCGACGGTGCGGGCCATGAGCTCGTCGTGGCCCGCACCTCCCGTTCAGATCGGGCGGACGTTCTCCGCCTGCGGCCCCTTCTGCCCCTGGGTCGTGTCGAACTCGACCTTCTGGTTCTCGTCCAGCGACCGGTAACCCGATGACGCGATCGCGGAGAAGTGGACGAACACGTCCGCCGTCCCGTCATCGGGGGCGATGAAACCATAGCCCTTATCAGCGTTGAACCACTTCACCGTGCCTGTTGCCATGTGCCCGAAATCCTTATCCGTGATACGACAGCGCAACTGCGCCGACCGCGAGCATATCCGGTCCCTGCCCATGAGCCGGGCCCTGCCGGTCGTGGCCGGCGGGTCGGCCCGCTGGTCAGCGAACGTTTCGCGGTGCGGCGAAGGGCGGTGCCGCATGCGAACCTGCCGGAATCGGGCCAGCCCGGATCTTCCTCGTCAGGTCCGCCGGCGCCATCCGCGGTCGTATTGCAGCAGCAGGTGCCGCGAGTATCGGCCAGGCGACCCTGCTCGATGCAAGGTTTCATCGAGGCGTTCGTCAAGCCGTACCTGGTCCACCATGGCGGCATCCCGGCCAGTGATCCGACCGGGCTCACGGTCTTCGAGGGGGTGGCGCTGATCGGCGTCGTGGTCGGCCTGATCTGCCTGGGAATCGGAATTCTGCGTGCGCGCACGCTGCCATGGTGGGTTGCGGTGCTCTTCTTCTGCGGACTTCTCGGCGCGGCCGGACTGCAGGGCGCGATCGCCTTGCTACCTGACGCTCCGCCGCCGTATTACAGCTGGCGCGGCTGCGGTCAGGTAAGTGCGCGCCGGGACCAGGCCTGGAAGATGCGAGGTGAGCCGCACACCGAACCTGGATCCGCGGCGAAGTCGGCGAGGCTGGCCAGCGCTGCGTTGACCTGTTCAGCCGACGCGATTCCTTCCCGCATGATCGCTTCCGCGGTTGCTTGCACGGTGGAGTGGGGCAAGGTTTTGGCCTCACCCGTGACGTCCGCTCGCTGGACGACGGTCAGCGCGGGCGCGGGGATGCCCGCTTCGCGGAAGTATCGGTGCAGCTTACGGCCCAGCAGCGGATCCCCGCCGGATCGCTCAAGGACGCGCTGGTAGGCATCGACCCAGAAGGCGAAACCGTCGCTGGGCGGGTCGCAGAAGGATCCTTCGAAGTCGGCGTCCTCCACCACGATCACCCCGCCGGCCCTGACTGCCTCCCACATGGTCCTCAGCACCTCGACGGGGCGGCCGAGGTGCTGCAGCAGGAGGCGGCAGTAGACCACGTCGTAGGTGTCCGGCTCGGCCCACGCAGACACGTTTAGCACCCGGAAATCGACGTTGGAAATGCCTTGTGCCACTGCGGCTTGCCGGGCGAGATCGAGCTTCACCTGGTCCATGTCGACACCGGTCACACGGCCGCTGGGCCCGGCACGCCGCGCCAGCTCGAAGGTGACGTCTCCACTACCGCAGCCCAGGTCCAGGCAGCTCAGGCCCGGCAGGAGCTCAACGCGGTCCAGCAGCGCCGACGTCGTAGGCAGCCACATGCGGGCCAGCACTTGAAGGCGCTCATAACCCGGCCTACCGCCGCGGATGACATACCTCTCCATCCTGAAACTGTAAGGCCCGCGCCAGTTGCGGCACCCGCATTCGCCAGCGAGCAAGGCCGGACCGGCGACGGCGAGCAAGTCCGCCCTCAGCTCAGTACGGGCACGAACAGTCGCGGTGTCGGCGCGAACATCTCCAGTTACCGTGGGTGGAGCTACTCGGTCGACCGGTGTAACGCATCAAGTGAAGCTGCCGTGTCGCACATCAAGCGGAGCCGGGCATCCCCACCGGTGACACCGGCGAGCCATCCGGCTGGCCAAAGAAAACACCGCGACCCTTACACGTAGGTTCACGGTGTCCTCGATGTCTTGCGACATCACAATGGTGGCAGGTGTTGGGTTCGAACCAACGTAGGCTGAGCCGACGGTTTTACAGACCGTTCCCTTTGGCCACTCGGGCAACCTGCCGTATGCCGCAGCGCTGGCGGCTCAGAGAAGGATAGCCCATGACGAGGGCGGACGGTAACGGGGATTCGGCTACGGCGCCAGGCCTGCTGTTCTGGCCCGCTGCCTTGGTGCATGGTCCCCTGGCGCACGGTCCTGGCGCGTTCGGCGTGACGGCTCGCGCCTGGCCCGTCTAGCCTAGGTGCCGTGGCATCACAAGAGTCTTCCTTTGACATCGTGTCCAAGCTCGACCGCCAGGAAGTTGACAACGCTGTCAACCAGGCGGCCAAGGAGATCGGCACCCGATTCGACTTCCGCGGCGCGGGCGCGTCCATCGCCTGGTCCGGCGATAGCGCCATCGACATCCGCGCCAACGGCGAGGAGCGCGCCAAGGCCGTCCTCGACGTCTTCAAGGACAAGCTGGTCAGGCGTGGCATCTCACTCAAGACGCTGGACGCGGGCGACCCGAAGCTCTCCGGCAAGGAGTACCGGATGAGCGTGGCCCTCAAAGAGGGCATCACCCAGGACGACGCCAAGAAGATCTCCAAGATCATCAGGGACGAGGGGCCGAAGGGCGTGCGGGCTCAGGTCCAGGGTGAGGAACTGCGGGTCTCAGCGAAGAAGAAGGACGACCTGCAGGTCGTCATCTCGCTGCTGAAGGGCAAGGAGTTCGACTTCGCCCTGCAGTTCGTCAACTACCGGTAACCGCGGCAGCGGGTCAGCGGCGGTAGCCGGCCAGGGCTTCCAGGCGCCGGATCCGCTCGCCGGCGGGCGGGTGGGTGAGGAACAGGCGGGCGACACCCGCGGCCAGGAACGGGCTGGCGATCATCAGGTGGCCGACCGAGGCGCGCCTGCCGTCCGGGACGAGCGGCAGCCCGGCCGCCCCGGCGTCGATCTTGCGCAGGGCCCGGGCCAGGGCCAGCGGGTCACCGGTCAGCAGCGCGCCGGACGCGTCGGCCCGGTACTCGCGCTCCCGGCTTACCGCCAGCCGGACCATGACCGCGGCGACCGGCCCGAACAGCAGCATCAGCAGGCGCTCGGCCCGGCCCGGCCCGGCGGCCGGGACGGTCCCGCGCTCCGCGTGGCCGGGGCGGGCCAGCCGGGGCAGCGCGGCCGGGGCCGTGATGACGGTGGCCAGTCCCGCTGACGCCGTGGCGGCCAGCACGTCCCGGTTGGACACATGCGCGAGCTCGTGCCCGAGCACGCTGCGCAGTTCGGCCTCGTCGAGTGCCTCGAGCAGGCCCTCGGTGCAGCAGATGGCGGCCGACCGCGAGCCGCGGCCGACGGTAAAGGAGTTCGGCTGCTCGGCCGGCGACAGGTACAGCCGCGGCACCGGCAGGCGGCCGTCCTTGCTCAGCTCCCGCACCAGCCGGTAGAGCTCGGGGTGCTCCACCTCGCTGACCGGGCGGGCCAGCATCGCGGACAGCGCCATCCGCTCGCCGCCGGCCAGGGCCGCCGCGACGAGCACGGCCGCGACCACGATCCCGGCCGCCGCGCCGCCGCCGCCGGCCGCCGCGACGCCGAGGAGGGCACAGGCCGCGGCCAGCAGCAGCACGGCCGTGCCGAGGCCGGCTACCGCACCGGCCAGTTCGGCTGCCCGCAGCGCGTAACCGCGCACAGCCTTCCACCTCCTCATGGCCCCGCCCGCTGCCGGGGGGTGGCATGATGACTAAAGTTCCCGCAGGCCGCGGGACACCTGTCTCTAGCCGACGGGACCAGGGGCCGGGCATGCTACGCAGGACAGCGGAGCACACCACGCCTGGCGGCAGAGTCCTTACCGGAATCTGTCACAACCTACAGTGCGGCGCCAGACCGAACACGGGCTGGGAATATCACAGGACGTGTGAACGTTCCAAAGCCTGTTTCGGCGTAAGATTTGTACCGTCCTAACTCATGCCCCCGGCCGGGGGGTGGTGCCAGGTGAGCGCCCGGGCCGCGGCGTGCGGAGGAGGTCTTTCCACTGTGACCAAGCAGGTCCAGCAGCTCGATCATGTCATCATCAGGTTCGCGGGCGACTCGGGCGACGGTATGCAGCTCGCCGGGGACAGGTTCACCCAGGAGACCGCCGTCTTCGGCAACGACCTGTCCACCATGCCGAACTTCCCGGCCGAGATCCGGGCCCCGGCCGGCACTCTGGCCGGCGTCTCGAGCTTCCAGCTGCAGTTCGCTGACCATGACATCCTCACGCCGGGCGACGCGCCGGACGTGCTCATCGCGATGAACCCCGCCGCCCTGAAGTCCAACATCAAGGACCTGCCGCGGGGTGGCGACCTGATCGTCAACACCGACGAGTTCACCAAGCGGAACCTGACCAAGGTCGGCTACCAGGGCAGCCCGCTCGAGGACGACTCGCTCGAGGCCTACAACGTGCACGCCGTGCCGGTCACCTCGATGACGGTCAAGGCCCTCGAGGCCTTCGAGATCAGCAGGAAAGATGCCGAACGGGCGAAGAACATGTTCGCGCTTGGCATGCTCTCCTGGTTGTACGACCGGCCGGCCGAGGGCACCCTGTCCTTCCTCAAGGCCAAGTTCGCCTCCAAGCCGGAGATCATGGCCGCGAACGTGGCCGCGTTCCAGGCCGGCTGGAACTACGGCGAGACGACCGAGGCGTTCTCGGTCCGGTACGAGGTCAAGGCGGCTCCCCTGCCGCACGGCACCTACCGGAACATCAGCGGCAACACCGCCCTGGCCTACGGCCTCATCGCGGCGTCCCAGCTGGCCGGGCTGCCGCTGTACCTCGGCTCCTACCCGATCACCCCGGCCTCGGACATCCTGCACGAGCTGGCCAAGCACAAGCGGTTCGGGGTCCGGACCTTCCAGGCGGAAGACGAGATCTCGGCCGTCGGCGCGTCGCTCGGTGCCTCGTTCGGCGGCTCGCTGGCGGTGACCAGCACCTCGGGTCCCGGCATGCTGCTGAAGGCCGAGACCATCGGCCTGGCCGTGTCGGTCGAGCTGCCGCTGATCATCTGCGACATCCAGCGCGCGGGCCCCTCCACCGGCATGCCGACCAAGACCGAGCAGGCCGATCTGCTGCAGGCGATGTTCGGCCGCAACGGCGAGTCGCCGGTCCCGATCGTCGCGCCCGCCAGCCCGTCCGAATGCTTCACCGCGGCCATCGAGGCGGCCCGGATCGCGGTCAAGTACCGCACCCCGGTGTTCCTGCTGTCCGACGGCTACCTGGCCAACGGATCCGAGCCGTGGCGCGTCCCGGACACCGCCAGCCTGCCCGACCTGAGCCAGGAGTTCGCCTTCGCCCAGCCGTCCGACGTGGGCGAGAACGGGTTCGAGCCGTTCCGGCGGGACCCGGTGACGCTGGCCCGCCCGTGGGCGATCCCGGGCACTCCGGGCCTGGAGCACCGGATCGGCGGTATCGAGAAGGCCGACCTGACCGGGGAGATCTCCTACGATCCCGACAACCACGACCGGATGACCCGGCTGCGCCAGGCCAAGATCGACGGGATCGCGGCCGACATCCCGCCGCTCGACGTGGACGACCCGGACGGTGCCGCCCGCGTGCTGGTGCTCGGCTGGGGCTCCACCTTCGGCGCGATCGGCGCCGCGGTACGGCGGGCCCGCAAGGCCGGGCGCAGCGTGGCCCAGGCGCACCTGCGGCATCTCAACCCGTTCCCGGCCAACCTGGCGGACGTGCTCAGCCGCTACGACAAGGTCCTGGTCCCCGAGATCAACCTGGGCCAGCTCGCGCTGCTGCTGCGCGGACGGTTCCTGGTCGACGTGATCTCCTATAACCAGGTCCGCGGCCTGCCCTTCCAGGCGGCCGAGCTCGCCGGCGTCATTGAGGATGTGATCGAGCATGCCTGAGACCAACGGTCATGGCGCGGCGGGTGCCAGTGACGCGGCTGGCCACCAGGGCGAGGGCCACCGGCTCGCGTCGCTGACGCTAGTACCGCGGGCGGCCACCCGTTCGGCGGCTAAGGACTTTAAATCCGACCAGGAGGTGCGGTGGTGCCCGGGGTGCGGGGACTACGCCATCCTGGCCGCGTTCCAGGCCTTCCTGCCCGAGCTCGAGGTGCCGCGGGAGAACATCGCGGTCGTCTCGGGGATCGGCTGCTCCTCGCGGCTGCCCTACTACGTGAACAGCTACGGGATGCACTCGATCCACGGCCGCGCGCCCGCGATCGCCACCGGCCTGGCCAGTTCCCGGCCCGACCTGTCCGTCTGGGTCATCACCGGTGACGGCGACGCGCTGTCCATCGGCGGCAACCACCTGATCCACGCGCTGCGGCGTAACGTCAACATCAAGATCCTGCTGTTCAACAACCGGATCTACGGGCTGACCAAGGGCCAGTACTCGCCTACCTCCGAGCGGGGCAAGGTCACCAAGTCGACCCCGTTCGGCTCGCTGGATCACCCGTTCAACCCGGTGTCGCTGGCGCTCGGCGCGGACGCGACCTTCGTGGCCCGCACGATCGACTCTGACCGCAGGCACCTAACCTCGGTGCTGCGCGCCGCGGCCGACCACCAGGGCGCCGCGTTCATCGAGATCTACCAGAACTGCCCCATCTTCAACGACGACGCGTTCGCCCCGCTCAAGGAGGCCAGCGCCACCGGCCAGCGGCTGATCAAGCTGGAGCACGGGGAGCCGGTCCGGTTCGCGGGCGATACCCGGGGCCTGCGGTTCGGCCCGTTCGGCCAGCTCGAGGCGGTCGAGGTGAGCGCGGCCGCCGCGGCCGAAGGCCCAGGCAAATCAGACGCTGCGGGCTCGCTGATCACCCACGACGCGCACCGCGCCGACCCGTCCTACGCGTTCGCGCTATCCCGGCTGGACACCTCGGACTTCCGGCACACCCCGATCGGCGTCTTCCGGCAGGTGGAACAGCCGAGCTACGACCAGCTGATGGCGGAGCAGATCGAGGTCGCGCGGGAGCGCAGCGGCCCCGGTGACCTCGCCGCCCTGCTCGCGGGTAACGACACCTGGGAAGTCAACTAGGGCTAGCTGGCTGGCTAGGGCTGGCCGACGCCGAGTCGCTGGCGCACGATCTGGCGGGCCAGATCGAGCACGGCGGGATCCTTGTGCTGAACAAAATTCATGTCGGCGGCCAGCATGATGCCGTTCAGCTCGAATGCCAGCCGGCCGGGATCCTCGCCGGCCGGCAGCTCGTTCCTCGCCACGGCAGTGGCCGCGAAGCCGCGGATCAGCTCGCCGAACTGGGCCTGCAGCGCGGCTATCAGGTCATTGACCGGACCCGCGGGGGTCCCCATCTCCAGTGCGGCGCTGGCCATGAAGCAGCCGCCGGGGCAGCTATGCCGCTCCAGGTGCCCGAAGAACGTCTCGCACACGGTAGCCAGCTGACCGAGTCCGGCCGGCGCCGCCCGGGCGGGCTGCACCACTTCGGTGTCGAAGATCCGCCCGGCCTCGGTTATCACGGCCAGCTGCAGCTGCTGCCTGGACCTGGACCTCGTGCGCCCGTCCCAGCCCCGGCCGAGGGCCAGGGCCAGGGTGCCGGCGGACGGGCCATTGCGGCCATCGGTGCCGACCAGCGCGGCGGCAGCGGCGAGGATCGCGCTGCGGTTCTGTGGCCCGGCTCCTGGCAGCCATACTTCGGTCATCGTCATGGCAACCTAGCACGAGTACCGCATCCGACCAGGTCGCATGTTGGCACAAAGCGAGTGCTGGCCCGGGCCGCGGGCCTGAGCGGCGACGGCCGGCAGCTGCTCGAAGTCGCCGCCCTGACCGGCGCCCGGGTGGAGCCGCGGCTGCTCGAGGTGGCCGCCCCGTGTTCCCCGGCGGCGGTGGACGCGCTGCTGGCGTCCGGGCTGCTGGCCGCGCTGTATGACGACCCGGCGGCCGAGCTGTCCCTGCTCGACCGGGCCGCCGAGGCCGCCGGGGCATCCCGGCACGCGCTGGAGCTGTGGCAGGCGGCCGGGGACCGGCGGCGGGAGGGTGACACGATGCGCCGGCTCTCCTGCATCCTGTGGCACCTGTGCCGCGGCGAGGAGGCGGAAGCCACCGCCGAGCGGGCGGTCGCGGTGCTGGAATCGCTGCCCCCGGGCGTCGAACTGGCCCAGGCCTACGCCAACCTCGCCACCCAGCACATGGTCAGGGGACGCCATCACAGCGCGATCGAGCACGCCCGGCGCGCCCAGTCCATCGCCGCGCAGGCAAGCTCGGCGCGCCGAACCGCAACGCCGGGGCCGCCCAGCTAGGCCTGATTCCCTAGCGAGCCTGGTCCCGTAGCGAACTCGGTCGCCTGGCTAGCCTGGTCCGCCGACGAGGTGCCTTCATGCAGACACGGCTGCGTCCCCATCTCGCGGCGACGGAAGCTTCTGCCTTTGCCGACAGTTTCGGCTGCTATAACAGCCGAAACTGCCGGAAAATCGCCGGGCCCGACGTCACCCGGTGCGCTTCTCCGCAAACCGGTGCGCTTTCGCGCTCATCGGTGGCTTTTCACTCAGCCGGTGCGCTTTTCCACGAAGTCGCACATGGCCAGGAAGGCAGCCCGGGCCGGGCCGTCCGGCAGCGTCTTGATCGAGGTCCGGGCCTCGTGCACCCAGTTCAGCACGTCCGCGCGGGACTCCTTCATGGCCTGGTGGCCGCGCAGCAGGGTGAGAGCCTCGGTCACCAGGGCCTCGTTGGCCAGGTCCGCATCCTCCAGCAGCCAGCGCAGCCGCGCGTCCGCCGCGGACTGATCTGTTGCTGTCTCGGAGTTGAGAGAGCGCAGCGCGTAGAGCACCGGCAGCGTGCGGACGCCCTGGCGCAGGTCGGTGCCCGGGGTCTTGCCCGACTGCGCCGTGTCGCTGGCGATGTCGATCACGTCGTCGGAGAGCTGCCAGGCCACGCCGAGCTTCTCGCAGGCCGCGGCGATCTGGTCGGCGACCCCCTCCGGGGCGCCGGAGAACAGCGCGCCGAACTGGCCGGACGTGGCGATCAGCGAGCCGGTCTTCTCCGTGATCACGTGCATGTAGTGGTCGAGCGGATCCTGGCCGGGCCGCGGGCCGATGGTCTCGGTCGTCTGCCCGGTGACCAGGCGGCTGAACGTCTCAGCCTGGATCCGGACGGCCTCCGGGCCGAGCCGGGCCAGGATCTGGGACGCCTGCGCGAACAGGAAGTCACCGGTGAGGATGGCTACCGAGTTGTCCCACCGGGAGTTGGCCGACGGGTGGCCCCGGCGCACCAGGGCCTCGTCCATGACGTCGTCGTGGAACAGCGTGGCCAGGTGGGTCAGCTCGATCGCGACCGCGGCCTGGATGACCCGGGGATCTTCGGGGTCACCGAACTGCGCGGCCAGCAGCACGAGCAGGGCCCGGAAGCGCTTGCCGCCGGCCACGATGAGATGCCGGGACGCCTCGGTCAGCAGTTCGTCGTCGGGGTGCGCGGTCGCGGCCAGCGACTCCTCGACCCTGGCCAGGCCGTCCCGCACCGCCGCTTCGAGGGTCGCGTCCGGGAAATCCACGGGAACTGCGCTGATCAATTGCTCTCCACCGTCGTCGGCTCGCGCGAACGCCTCGAATTTTCGAGTATGCCCGTTCTGCGTTCTGCCAACCAGGCTAGCCGAGGCCGGCGACCCCCCTGGAACCCCCGGCCGGGCACGCGGTGCACGCAGGCTGGTGAACTAGCCGACGAACAGCTGATTCGCGGCATGGCTGGCCAGACTCAGAACCGGTTGCGGGACGATACCGAGCACCAGGGTGGCGACGACGCCGAGCCCGACCGCGGTACCAGTGAAGATGCTCGGCACCACGACCACGGGGCCATCGGGGATCGGGTCGCTGAAGAACATCAGCACGATCACGCGGACGTAGAAGAACGCCGCGATCGCGCTGCTCAGCACGCCGACGATGACCAGGGCGGTCCCGCCCGAGGCGATCGCGGCCTGGAAAACGGCGAACTTCCCGGTGAACCCGCTGGTCAGCGGGATGCCCGCGAAGCCGAGCAGGAACAGCGCGAAGATACCCGCCACCACCGGCGACCGGCGGCCGAGGCCCGCCCACCGGGACAGGTGCCCGGCCTCCCCGCCCGGGTCCCGGACCAGGGTGATCACCGCGAACGCGCCCACCGTGGTGAACCCGTAGGAGGCCAGGTAGAACAGGCTGCTCGACAGCCCCGCAACGCTGGTCGCGATGACCGCGGTCAGCACGAACCCGGCGTGCGCGATCGAGGAGTAGGCCAGCAGCCGCTTCACGTCGGTCTGGGTGACGGCGATCACAGCACCGGCCACCATGGTGAGGATGGCGACCACCCACATGGCCGGGCGCCAGTCCCAGGTCAGGTTGCCGAACGCCACGTAGAACACGCGCAGCAACGCGCCGAAGGCCGAGACCACCGTGCAGGATGCCATCAGCGCGGTGATCGGGGTCGGCGCGCCCTGGTAGACGTCGGGCTTCCAGCCCTGGAAGGGCACCGCGCCGATCTTGAACAGCAGCCCCATGCCCGTCAGCGCGATGCCAGCGAACAGCAAGGTCGCGTTGGAGGTGTTGGTGGACGCCGCCGAGGCGATCGCGGAGAGCCGCACCGAGCCGGAGAAGCCGTACAGCATCGCGACGCCGAACAGGAAGAAGGCCGAGGAGAACGCGCCCAGCAGGAAGTACTTCATGGCCGCCTCGTGCGAGAGCAGCCGGCGCCGCCGGGCCAGGCCGCACAGCAGGTAGAGCGGCAGTGAGAGCACCTCGAGCGCGACGAACATGGTCAGCAGGTCGTTGGCGGCCGGGAAGAGCATCATCCCGCCGACCGCGAACAGCGTCAGCGGGAAGATCTCGGTGTGCAGGAACCCGGCGGCCAGGCTCTCGCTCTCCTCCGGGCTGCCCGGCGTGGCCGCCGCCTGCGCGGCGAACGGGCTGTTGCTGGTGTCGCCGATGAGCAGCACGCTGACGAAGGCGAGCACCACTACGGTGCCCTGGATGAACAGCGTCGGCCGGTCGACCGCGACGGCGCCCATCGCGGCGATGTGGCCCGGGCTGCCCTTGGCGTACAGGCTGTGCAGGCCGGCGACCACGATCGTCAGGATGAACGCGGCGGCCAGCGAGCCGAGCGCGAGCACCATGTGCACGGCCCGGCGGACCGGGCGCGGCGCGAACGCCTCGACCAGGACGCCGGCCACGGCCGCGCCGAAGACGACGAGCATCGGCGAGAGCTGCCCGTACTCGATGCTCGGCGCCTTGATGGCGCCGGCCGGCGCTGCGGCCGCCAGGACGGCGTGCGCCGCCCTGCTAGCCATGGCGGCGTGCGCCGCGGGGGCGAGGACCCCGGTCACGGTGCGGTTCCCTTCTGGGCAACGGTCGTATCCCCGGCGGGATGGGCAGGTTTGGGATCAGTGGTGTGCACCTGCGCCATCGTCACCTTGACGGCCGGGTTGATGATGTCGAGCACCGGCTTGGGGTAGACCCCGGCGAAGATCAGCAGCCCCACCAGCGGTACTACGGCCAGCAGTTCGCGCGGCCGCAGGTCCTTCATCCCGGCGACCTCTTCGCGGACCGGGCCGTTCATGGTCCGCTGGTACATCCACAGGATGTAGATGGCGGCCAGGATGATCCCGGCGGTGGCGATGATGGCGGGCAGCTTGTACCGGGAGAAGGTGCCCAGCAGCACCAGGAACTCGCTGACGAAGGTGGACAGCCCGGGCAGTGAGAGCCCGGCCAGGCCGGAGATCAGGAACAGCCCGGCCAGCATCGGGGCGACCTTCTGCACGCCGCCGAAGTCCGCGATCCGGTCCGAGCCGCGGCGGACGATCAGGAACCCGGCGATGAGGAACAGAGCGCCGGTGGCGAACCCGTGGTTGACCATGTAGAACGTCGCGCCGGAGACGCCCTGGCTGGTCATCGCGAAGACGCCGAGCGCGATAAAGCCGAAGTGCGAGACCGAGGTGTAGGCGATCAGCCGCTTCATGGACTGCTGGCCGATCGCGACGATGGCCCCGTAGATGATGCCGATCACGGACAGCGTGATGACCAGCGGGGTGAAGTACTTCGCCCCGCTCGGGAACAGCTCGAAGCAGTAGCGCAGCATGCCGAACGTGCCCACCTTGTCCAGCACGCCGACCAGCAGCACGGCGGCGCCGGGCGGGGCGGCGGCGGCGGCGTCCGGCAGCCAGGTGTGGAACGGCCACAGCGGCGCCTTGATCGCGAACGCGATGAAGAACCCGAGGAACAGCCACTTCTGCACGACCGGGCTCAGCGATACCTGGATCAGCTGGCTGAACAGGAAGGAGCCATGGTGGGCGGTCGCGCCGCTGCGGGCGGAGTACACGTACAGCGCGATGATCGCGACCAGCATGAGCAGGCCGCCGAGCAGGCTGTAGAGCAGGAACTTGACCGCGGCGTACTGCCGCTTGCCGGTGCCATAGCTGCCGATGATGAAGTACATCGGGATCAGCATGGCCTCGAAGAACACGTAGAACAGGAAGACGTCGGTGGCGGCGAAGACCCCGATCATCATCGTCTCGAGCGTCATCATCAGCGCGAAGTAGGTCTTCACGCTGTGCTTCGGCCTGACGGCCGCGGCGGCCGCGGCGGCGGCGGTCGGCGACCGCCCCCTCCGGCGCGGTCTGGCCTTCGGCGTCGTTCCAGGAGGCCAGGATGACCACCGGCATCAGCACGGCCGTCATGGCGATCAGCACCAGCGCGATGCCGTCTACGCCGACCGCGTAGTGGACACCGAACGAGCTGATCCACGAGACGCTCTCGGTGAACTGGTAGTTCGGGCCGCCGACCTGGAACTTCACCGCGATGATGATCACCACGATCGAGGGTCAGCAGCGAGAACGCCAGGGCCAGGTACTTGGGTATGGCGTTACGCGCCCGCCGGTCCGCGTCCGCGCTGTCGGCGGGCAGGCCCGGGACCAGGGCGATGACGATCGCGCCGAGCAGCGGCAGCGCGCCGGCGACGGTCAGCCAGGGAAAGCCGTTCATCTACAGCCTCACCACTAGGAGCAGCGCGACCAGCACAGCGGCGCCGAAGAACATGGACAGGGCGTAGGAGCGGACGAAGCCGGTCTGCAGCTTGCGTACCCGGCCGGATGTCCCGCCCACCGCCGCGGCGAGCGTGTTCACCAGGCCGTCCACGCCCCGGTTGTCGAAATACACCGAGAGCCGGGTCAGCCACTGGCCGGGCCGCATCAGGACCGACTCGTTGAACGCGTCACCGTAGAGATCCTTGCGGGCGGCGACGGTGAGGGGCCGCCCGCGCGGGGCGACCGCGGGCACCGGCACCCGCCCGTACATCCCCCAGGCCAGCGCCACGCCCGCGACGACCAGGACCAGGGTAATGATGCCCGGCAGGCTCCAGATACCGTGTGCCTCCGGCGGCAGCCCGGTGACCGGGCCGAGGAACTTCTCGAAGCGCTGCCCGAGGATCAGGAACCCGCCGGCCGCCACCGAGCCCACCGCGAGCAGGATCAGCGGCCAGGTCATGACGGCCGGCGACTCGTGCGGGTGGAACTCCTGCGGATGCCCGGCCTCGGCGGCCAGCGGCTCGGTGGTCTCGTGCGGTTCGGCCGACGCCGCGTCCGATTCCCAGCGCCGCTTGCCGTACCAGGTCATCAGCATGACCCGCGTCATGTAGAACGCGGTGACGGCCGCGCCGATCACCGCGCAGGTGCCGAGGATGGCGCCGGAGGTGCCGCCCTTGTCGAAGGCCGCCTCGATGATGCCGTCCTTGGTGAAGAACCCGGAGAACGGCGGGATGCCGATGATGGCCAGGTAGCCCAGGCCGAACGTGACGTAGGTGATCGGCATGACCCGGGCCAGCCCGCCGTACTTGCGCATGTTGACTTCGTCGTTCATGCCGTGCATGACCGAGCCGGCCCCGAGGAACAGGCCGGCCTTGAAGAACCCGTGCGCGATCAGGTGGGCGATGGCGAACACGTACCCGGCCGGACCGAGCCCGGCCGCCAGCGTCATGTAGCCGATCTGGCTCATGGTCGACCCGGCCAGGGCCTTCTTGATGTCGTCCTTGGCGCAGCCGATGATCGCGCCGAACAGCAGCGTGACCGCGCCGACCACGGTGACCCCGAGCCGCGCGGTGGGCGACAGGGCCAGGATCGGGTTGGACCGGACCAGCAGGTACACCCCGGCGGTGACCATGGTCGCCGCGTGGATCAGCGCCGACACCGGGGTCGGGCCCTCCATCGCGTCGAGCAGCCAGGACTGCAGCGGCACCTGCGCGGACTTGCCGCACGCGCCGAGCAGGAGCAGCAGGCCGAGCGCGGTGGCCACCCCGCTGCCGCCGGAACCGATCGCGCCGAACACGCCGTGAAACGACACCGTGCCGAACTCGGCGAACATCAAGAAGATGGCCAGTGTCAGGCCGGCGTCACCGACCCGGTTGACGACGAACGCCTTCTTGGCCGCGACCGCCGCCGAGTTCTTGAACTGCCAGAACCCGATCAGCAGGTAGGACGCCAGGCCGACACCCTCCCACCCGATGTACAGGCCGAGGTAGTTGTCGGCCAGCACCAGCAGCAGCATGGCCGCGACGAACAGGTTCAGGTAGCCGAAGAACCGGCGCCGGTCGCTGTCGTGCGCCATGTAGCCGACCGAGTAGATGTGGATCAGCGAGCCGACCCCGGTGATCAGCAGCACGAAGCTGATCGACAGCTGGTCGATCTGCAGGCCCATCGGCACCTGGAAGCCAGCCACCTGGATGAAGGTGTACAGGTGGTCGTCCTGGCTGCGGGACGTGCTCCCGAGCAGGGTGAAGAACATGTTCAGGCCGTACACGAACGACGCGACTACCATCATCACGCCGAGGCCGTGCCCCCACTTGTTGGTGCGCCGGCCGCCGACGAGCAGGACCAGGGCACCGAACAGCGGGAACGCGATCACCAGCCATGCTGCCGACAGCGTCCCCGTCGCGGGCGCCGTGGCCACGACGCCGGCCAGGGCGTGAGCCGAGCCTGTCAAGATCGTCATCCCCTCAGTACTTCAGCAGGTTCGCGTCGTCGACCGACGCGGACCTGCGCGCCCGGAAGATCGCCATCAGGATCGCGAGGCCGACCACGACCTCGGCGGCGGCTACCACCATCACGAAGAACGCGATGACCTGCCCGTCCAGGTTGCCGTGCATCCGCGCGAAGGCCACGAACGCCAGGTTGCAGGCGTTCAGCATCAGCTCGATGCACATGAACACGACGATGGCGTTGCGCCGCACGAGCACGCCCACCGCGCCGATCACGAACAGGATCACGGACAGCGCCACGTAGTGGATGGGGCTCACGAGTCCGCCCTCCCCGGGATGGCCGGCCGCTCATCACCGGACGCCGTCACCGCTACCGCGTCTTCGGGCCGAACGAAGGAAGGTTCCTCGTTCGGGTCACGCGGCGACAGGGTCGTGCTGACCGAAAGCTCCGAGGTGCTTCCGTCCGGCAGCAGGGCCGGCCGGTCGGCCGAGTCGTGCAGCGCGTAGACACCGGGCGACGGGTCGGGGGCGAGGTGGCCGCTGGCCAGCCGCCGGGCCGCGAGGTCGCGCTGGGTGGGCTTTGGCGTGGTGCGCTCGCGGTGCGCGAGCACCATCGCGCCGAGCGCGGCGGTAATCAGCAGGGCGCCGGTGACCTCGAACGGGAACACGTAGGTGGTGAAGATCAAGGTGGCCAGGCCGGTGAGGTTGCCGGTGCCGTTGGCCGCGGTGGAGGCCGGGGCCCCGCCGATGGCCGCGTGCCCGATGCCCAGGAACAAGATCACGAGCAGGCCGATGGCGGCGAGCCCGGCCGCTGCCCGCTGGCCCTTGATCGTCTCCACGATCGAGTCCTCCGAGCTGATGCCGATCAGCATCAGGACGAACAGGAACAGCATGAGGACGGCGCCGGTGTAGACGATGATCTGCACGAAGGCGAGGAACGGGGCGCCCTGCATCGCGTAGAAGGTCGCCAGCGCCAGCATCACCACGGCGAGCAGCAGGGCGCAGTGCACCGCCCGCCGGACCAGGATCATGCCGATCGCGGCGCCGACCGAGAGGACGGCCAGGATCCAGTAGACCGTCTCTTCCGCGATGAAGTCGGTGTTCGGCGCGCCGTGCCCGGCGGCCGCGAGGACGTGGCTCATGCGCTGTCACTCCCCTTCGCGGGCGCGTCGCTGCTGCTGGAGACCCGGCTCTCCACCGGGGGTTCCTCGCCGAAGTCGGGCATGTCGGCCTCGCCGGCGCTGTCGTCGGCGACCTTCACGTCGACTTCGCCGGCCCCGGCGGTCTCGGGCGCGCCCTCGGCGCCCGCGAAGACCGCGGCGCCGGTCGGGCCGCCCGGGCCCGCCATCCCCGGGGCCCGGGGCCCCGCGGTCACGCCGGCCGCGCCGAGACGGTAGTAGTCCTTCTCGTCCTTGCCGAGGCGCATCGCGTGCGGCGGCGCCTCCATGTCCCCGTGCAGCGGCGCGAGCAGCTGCTCCTTGGTCCAGATCAGGTTTTCCCGGCTGTCGTCCGCGATCTCGTACTCGTTGGTCATGGTGAGCGCGCGGGTCGGGCAGGCTTCGATGCACATGCCGCACAGGATGCAGCGCAGGTAGTTGATCTGGTAGACGGCGCCGTATCGCTCCCCGGGGGAGAACCGGGCGCTGTCGGTGTTGTCCCGGCCCTCGACGTAGATGGCGTCCGCCGGGCAGGCCCAGGCGCACAGCTCGCAGCCGATGCACTTCTCCAGGCCGTCCGGCCACCGGTTGAGCTGGTGGTGGCCGTGGAACCGGGGCGCGGTGGGCCGCTTGTCCTCCGGGTACTGGACGGTCTCCACCTTCTTGAACATCTCGGTGAAGGTGACCCCGAACCCCTTGACCGGGTCGATGATGTCGTTGAGCCAGTTAGGCACCGGTGACCTCCTTGCTGGAGGTTTGCTATGCTGTCGTCGAGGCCGACACCGTGGTAGTGCGGCAGGTCTATCGGCGGCACCGGGAAACCGGTAGCGGGCCCGATCGTGCCCGCTTCCGCCAGGTCGGTCTCCTCCGCGGCCGCATAGCGCGCGGCCCGCTGCTGGGCCGCGTTGTCCCACATCGTGATCAGGGCCAGGATCAGGATGATGACGATGCCGAGGACCACGTAGGGGGCCTTGCTGCTGGAGTCGAGCCGCCAGGCGCGCACGGTGGCGACCAGCAGGAGCCAGACGATGGAGACCGGGATGAGGAACTTCCAGCCGATCGCCATCAGCTGGTCGTAGCGCACCCGCGGCAGCGTGCCGCGGAGCCAGACGTAGCCGAACAGGAAGATGAACGTCTTGATCAGGAACCACAGGACCGGCCACCAGCCGCTGTTCGCGCCCGACCACAGGGACAGCGGCCACGGTGCCCGCCAGCCGCCCAGGAACAGCGTGGTGGCCAGCGCGGAGGCCGTGATCATGTTGATGTACTCGCCCAGGTAGAACATGGCGAACTTCATCGACGAGTACTCGGTGTGGTAGCCGGCCACCAGCTCGCCCTCGCCCTCGGGCAGGTCGAACGGCAGCCGGTTGGTCTCGCCCACCATGGTGAACAGGTAGATCAGGAACGACGGCGCCAGCACCCACCCGTACCACCCGTGGACCTGGGCGTTCACGATGGCGGTGGTGGACAGCGAGCCCGCGTCCAGGAACACGGCCACGAAGGCCAGCGCCATCGCGATCTCGTAGCTGATCACCTGGGCGGCCGAGCGCAGCGTGCCGAGCAGCGAGTAGGGCGACCCGGAAGACCAGCCGGCCAGCACGATGCCGTACACGCCGACCGAGCTCATGGCCAGCACCAGCAGCACCGCCACCGGGAAGTCGGTCAGCTGCAGCGGGGTGCGGTGGTGGAAGATCGAGACTTCCGGGCCCCACGGGATGATGGCGAAGGCGACGAAGGCGGCCGCGCCGGACAGGACCGGCGCGAGGATGAACACCAGCTTGTCCGCGCCCAGCGGGATGATGTCTTCCTTGAGCGGCAGCTTGAGCGCGTCGGCGATCGGCTGCAGCAGGCCGAACGGGCCGGCCCGGTTGGGGCCGGGCCGGTTCTGCATCCGGCCGATCACCCGCCGCTCGAACCAGATCATGAAGATGGTCGTCAGCAGCAGGAACAGGAACACGATCCCCACCTTGAGCAGCACCAGCCACCAGATGAGCTGGTTGAAGTCGCTCAGCGTGGGATTGACCGCGGGCGCTGCCAGCACATGGGGCAGCGTCCCCTCAAGGCTCATTCCGGCCTCCTCAGCGTGACCGTGTCGCCGTGCCCGGCGCCGAGCTGGGCCCGGATGGTGGATCCGGCGGGAAGCGCGGGTTCGGGGGCGGCGGGATACGGGGCGAGCTCGGCGCCCGTCCGGGCGAGTCCGCCGGCCGGGAGCCAGACCACGTGGTCCGCCATCGGGACGACCACGACCGGGACCGTCACTGCCCCCCGGCCGGTGGCCACGGTTACCTTATCGCCGTCGGCCACGCCCGCCTCAGCCGCGGTCACCGGTGACATCCGCGCCACCACCGGCCGGGCCGTGCCGGCCAGGGCCGGCTCGCCGGCCTGCATCCGGCCGCCGTCCAGCAGCTGGTGCCAGCTGGCCAGCTTCACGTCCAGCAGGTCGGCGCCGTGGGTAACGTGCACGCCGGGCTCTGAGCTGGCGGTGCTGACCTCAGGCGGCTCCGGGCGGGGACCCCGCCAGGTGCCGAGCGCGGCCAGTTCCGCGCGGGCCGCGGCCGCGTCGGGCAGGCCGAGGTGAACGTCCATCTGGTCGGCGATCGCGCCGAGCACGTACAGGTCGGTACGGACCTCGGGGACCCGCAGCGCGGCCTCGAACGAGCCGCCGCGGCCCTCCCAGTTCACGAACGTGCCGGCCTTCTCCGCCACCGCCGCGACCGGGAACACCACATCCGCCCGGTCGGTGACCGCGCTGGCCCGCAGCTCCAGGCTGACCACGAACGGGGCCATCTCGATGGCGTGCAGCGCCGCCTCCGGGTCGGGCAGGTCGGCCGGGTCGACACCCGCCACGACCAGGGCACCGAGTTCGCCCGCGGCGCTGGCCGCGAGCATCGCTGAGGTGTCGCGTCCCGGCGCGGCCGGCAGCGAGCTCTTGCCCCAGGCCCGGGCCACTTCGGCGCGAGCCTCCGGGTCGGCCACCGGACGGCCGATGGGCAGCAGCCCCGGCAGCGCTCCGGCCTCGACCGCCCCGCGCTCCCCGGCCCGGCGGGGTATCCAGGCCAGCCGCGCACCGGTCGCCGCGGCGAGGGTGCTCATCGCCGCCAGCGCTCCGGGCGCCTCGGCCAGCCGCTCGCCGACCAGGACGACCGCGCCCGGCTCGCCGAGCGCCTGGCCGGCCCGCCGCCACAACTCGGCTACCTTGTCCGGTCCGGGGCCGTCCTGACCTGGGCGCCCCGGTCGACGGGGTCGCTCAGCCCGCCGGAGACTCCCGGCGGCCAGCGCGGTCAGCGCCCGGGCCTCGTCGCCCGGCAGCGTGTGCAGGAGCTCGCCCGACAGCTTGACCAGTCCGGGGCTGCCCAGCGCGGCGATCGAGAACACCGGCAGCCCGCGGCGGCGGACCGCCTTGCGCAGCCGCAGGAAGACGATCGGCGACTCGTCCTCGGGCTCGAAGCCGGCCAGCAGCACGGCCGGGGCCTGTTCCAGGTCGGCGTAGCTGACGCCGATGCCGCGCCCGGCCACCGAGGAGGCCAGGAACTGCTCTTCCTCGGCCGAGTGCGGCCGGGCCCGCATGTCGACGTCGTTGGTGTCCAGGGCGACCCGGGCGAACTTGGCGTAGGCGTAGGCATCCTCGAGGGTCAGCCGCCCGCCGGCCAGCACGCCGACGCCGCGGCCCGCGCCCCGCCGGTCACCCGGTGCGGCCGCGCCCTGGGCGGCCGGGTAGGGAGCGCTGCGGGCCGCGGCCAGGCCGGCCGCGGCCACCGCCAGCGCGTGCGGCCAGGACGCCGGGACCAGCACGCCCGTCTCGTCCCGGACCAGCGGGACGGTCAGCCGGTCGGGCTGGGTGGCGTAGCTGAACGCCCACCGGCCCTTGTCGCAGTTCCACTCCTCGTTGACGGCCGGATCATCGCCGGCCAGCCGGCGCAGCACCCGGCCGCGCCGGACGTCGGTGCGCTGCCGGCAGCCGGACGGCGCAGTGCTCGCACACGCTCGGCACCGAGACCAGGTCGAACGGCCGGGCCCGGAACCGGTAGGCGGCCCCGGTGAGCGCGCCCACCGGGCACACCTGCACCGTGTTGCCGGAGAAGTAGGAGTTGAACGGCTTGCCCTCGGCGGTGCCGATCATCTGGCTCGGGCCCCGCCCGATGAACTCGATGAAGGGGTCGCCCGCGATCTCCTCCGAGGTCCGGACGCAGCGGGTGCAGGAGATGCACCGCTCACGGTCGAGCAGCACCTGGGTGGAGATCGGGACCGGCTTGTCGAAGGTCCGCTTCTCCTCGGTGAACCTGGTCTCCCCCTGGCCATTGGACATGGCCTGGTTCTGCAGCGGGCACTCGCCGCCCTTGTCGCACATCGGGCAGTCGAGCGGGTGGTTGATGAGCAGCAGCTCCATCACGCCCCGCTGGGCCTTGTCCGCGACCGGCGAGGTGAGCTGGGTGTGCACCACCATGCCCTCGGAGCATTCGGTGATGCACGAGGCCAGCGGCTTGCGCTGGCCTTCCACCTCGACCAGGCACTGGCGGCAGGCGCCGATCGGGTCGAGCAGCGGGTGATCGCAGAACCGCGGGATCTGGATGCCGAGCATCTCGGCGGCCCGGATGATCAGCGTCTTACGCGGGACCGCGATCTCGAACCCGTCGATGGTGACGGTCACCGTGTTCTGCGCCGTCTCCACGGTCATGAGTCACTCCAGACGGTTGAAGCCGCGGGATCGAAGGGACAGCCGCCCTCCTTGTGGTGCTGGATGAACTCGTCCCTGAAGTAGCGGACGGCGGAGGTGATCGGAGGCGTCGCGCTGTCGCCGAGCGCGCAGAACGCGCGGCCGGTGATGTTGTCGCAGATGTCGAGGAGCTTGGCGACGTCGTCCTCGGTGCCCTGGCCGTGCTCCAGCCGGTCCAGGATGCGCACCAGCCAGAACGTGCCCTCGCGGCACGGGGTGCACTTGCCGCACGACTCGTGCTGGTAGAACTCGGTCCAGCGCAGGATCGCGCCGACCACGCAGGTGGTCTCGTCGAAGATCTGCAGCGACCTGGTGCCGAGCCCGGACCCCGCCGCCTGGACCGACTCGAAGTCCAGCGGCATGTCCAGGTGCTGGTCGGTGAGGATCCCGGCGGACGAACCGCCGGCGGTCCAGAACTTCAGCCGGTGCCCGCCCCGCATCCCGCCGGACAGCTCGAGCAGCTGGCTGAGCGTGATGCCGAGCGGCGCCTCGTACGTCCCCGGCGTCGTCACGTGGCCGGAGAGGTTGAAGATCCCGAAGCCCTTGGACTTCTCCGAGCCGAGCCCGGCGAACCAGTCGGCGCCGTTGAGCACGATCGAGGGGACGGTGGCGATCGACTCCACGTTGTTCACGTTCGTCGGGAGGGCGTAGACGCCGGCCACGGCCGGGAACGGCGGCTTGTTCCGCGGCAGCCCGCGCTTGCCCTCGAGCGAGTCGAGCAGCGCGGTTTCCTCGCCGCAGATGTAAGCCCCGGCCCCGGCATGGATGATGACCTCGACGTCGAACCCGGAGCCGAGGACGTTCTGGCCGAGGAAGCCGGCCGCGCGCGCCTCGGCCACCGCGTTGCGCAGCCGCCGGATCACGTGCAGGACCTCGCCCCGGACGTAGATGAACGCGTGCCCGGCCCCGATCGCGTACGCGGCGATGGCCGCGCCCTCGACGAGCACGTGCGGGTTGGCCATCATCAGCGGGATGTCCTTGCAGGCGCCCGGTTCCGACTCGTCCGCGTTGACCACCAGGAAGTGCGGCTTGTCGTCGTCCTTCGGCAGGAAGCCCCACTTGACCCCGGTCGCGAAGCCCGCCCCGCCGCGGCCGCGCAGCCCGGCTTCCTTCACCACCGCGATGACCTCGTCGCGCGACATGCCGAGCGCCTTGGGCAGCGACTGCCAGCCGCCCGCCCGCCGGTATCCGTCGATGGTGAACAGGTCGGGCTGGTCCCAGTGCGCGGTCAGCACCGGGGTCAGGGTGTCGGTCACCGCGGCTCCTTGCCTGTCTGGCCGCCGGCGGCGGCGGGCGCTTGCTCGCCTGCTGGCCCTGGCTCCGGCGCGGTCCAGCCGTGCTCCTGGGCGACCTTCAGGCCGACCAGGTCGGCCGGGCCCGCCGTCGGGCCGTCGGTGGCCTGGTCGTCGTTGAAGCCGGCCAGGATCCGGGCCGCCTCGCGCCAGCTGACCAGCCGGTCCGGGCCCCGGGTGGGGCGGACCGGGTTCCCGGCGCGCAGGTCGTCGACGAGCTGCTTAGCCGAGGCGGGGGTCATGTTGTCGAAGAATTCCCAGTTCACCATCATCACCGGGGCGTACGTGCAGGCGGCGTTGCATTCCAGGTGCTCGAGGCTGACCTGGCTGTCCGGCGTGACCTCGTCGTCGCCCACGCCGAGGTGCTCGTGGAGTTCGTCGAGGATCTGGTAGCCGCCCAGGACCCCGCACACCGTGTTGGTGCACACGCCCACGTGGTACTTACCGACCGGGCGGCGCTTGTACATGGTGTAGAAGCTGGTCACCCCGGTGACGTCAGCCTCGCTCAAGCCCGAGCTTGGCGGCGCAGAACGCGATGCCGTCGGCCGAGACGTACCCCTCCTCCGACTGGACCAGGTGGAGCAGCGGCAGCAGCGCCGACCGCGACCGCGGGTACTGGCTGATGATCTGGTCGGCGTCGGCATCGAGGCGCGCGAGCACTTCTACGCTGAACGGCATTACCTGTCCACGCCCCCCATCACGGGATCGATGCTCGCGATCGCCGGGATCACGTCCGCGACCTGGCCGCCCTCGCACAGCGCGGCGACCGACTGCAGGTTGGTGAACGACGGATCACGGAAGTGCACCCGGTACGGCCGGGTGCCGCCGTCGCTGACCACGTGCGCGCCGAGCTCGCCGCGGGCCGACTCGACCGCCTGGTACGCCTGCCCGGCCGGGACCCGGAACCCCTCGGTGATCAGCTTGAAGTGGTGGATGAGCGCTTCCATGGACTGGCCCATGATGTGCGCGATGTGCTCGGGCGCGGGACCGAGGCCGTCCGGACCGAGCGACAGCCGGGCCGGCCAGCCGATCTTGGCGTCCTTGATCATCACCGGGTCGTCGGCCGTCTGGGCGCGGTCGGCCAGCCGGTCGACGCACTGCCGGACGATCCGCAGCGACTGGTCGATCTCGTCCATCCGGATGATGTACCGGCCGTAGGCGTCGCAGCTGTCGGTGACCGGCACGTCGAAGTCGTAGGTCTCGTAACCGCAGTACGGCTGGGACTTGCGCAGGTCCCAGGGCAGCCCGGTCGACCGCAGCATGGGGCCGGTCACGCCCAGCGCCATGCAGCCCGCCAGGTCCAGGTAGGCCACGCCCTTGGTCCGCCCGACGAACACCGGGTTCGCGTCGATCAGCGCGCGCAGGTCGTGCACGAGCCTCTGGCTGCCGTCCAGGAACCCGCGGATGGCCTCCAGCGCGCCCGGCGGCAGGTCCTGGGCCAGGCCGCCCGGCCGGATGTAGGCGTGGTTCATGCGCAGGCCGGTGATCAGCTCGTACAGGTCGAGGATGCGCTCCCGCATGCGCAGGCCCTGCAGGAAGATGGTGGTCGCGCCGAGCTCCATGCCCATCGGGCCGATGCCCTGCAGGTGCGAGGAGACCCGGTTGAACTCCATCAGCATCACGCGGATGATCTGGGCCCGCTCGGGGATCTTGTCCTCGATGCCGAGCAGCCGTTCCACCGCGAGGCAGTACGCGGCCTCGTTGAAGAACGGCATGAGGTAGTCCATCCGGGTGCAGAACGTGACGCCCTGCGTCCAGGTGCGGTACTCCATGTTCTTCTCGATGCCGGTGTGCAGGTAGCCGATCGAGGCGCGGACCTCTTCGACGGTCTCGCCCTCGATGGTGAGGATCAGCCGGAGCACGCCGTGGGTGGACGGGTGCTGCGGGCCCATGTTGAGGACCATCCGCTCGCCGCTCTGGAAGTCCCTGGCCTCGTTGGCGGCGGCCACCATCTCGTCCCAGTCCTCGCCCGAGACGGTGTAGACACGGCCCTCGGCTGCGTCTCCGTCGGCGTCGCTCGCGCCGGCCTGCGCGTGCGGCGTCTGCGCTTGCGTCATGAGTAGTGCCTCCGCTCGTCCGGAGCCGGGATCTTCGCGCCGCGGTACTCGACCGGGATGCCGCCGAGCGGGTAGTCCTTGCGCTGCGGGTGGCCCTTCCAGTCATCTGGCATCTGGATCCGGGTCAGCGCCGGATGGCCGTCGAAGATGATCCCGAAGAAATCCCAGGTCTCCCGCTCGTGCCAGTTGCAGGTCGGGTAGACGCCGACCAGCGAGGGGATGTGCGGGTCGGCGTCCGGCGCGGTCACCTCGAGCCGGACCCGCCGGTTGTGCGTGATCGACAGCAGGTGGTACACCGCGTGCAGCTCGCGCCCGGTGTCCTCCAGGTAGTGCACGCCGGATACCCCGCTGCACAGCTCGAAGCGCAGCGCCGGGTCGTCGCGGAACTTCGCGGCCACCTCGGGCAGCCGCTCACGGCGCACGTAGAAGGTCAGCTCGCCCCGGTCGGCGACCACCCGCTCGATCGCGTCGGAGAAGCCGGCCCCAGGCCGCCCTCGAGCACGTCGGCGATCTCGTCGAAGTAGGAGCCGTACGGGCGCGGGCTGGCCAGGACGGGCGCCCGGTGCACCCGGAGGCCGCCGTAGCCCGAGGTGTCCGGGGTGCCCTGGACGCCGAACAGTCCCATCCGGACGACCGGCTCGGCCAGCCGCTCCTCGCCCAGCCGGGCCGGCAGGCTGGCCTGCTCCTCCTCGGCGGACGCGTCGGGAGCAGGCGGGACGGCCGGAGTGGCCGGGGTCGGCGGTACCGGCCCCTGCGCCGCTTGCGCTCCGTGAGTCTGCTCGGAGCTCGCCCGGTCAGAGCCGCTCCGAGCTGGACGACTCAGAGCTGGCCGACTCAGAACTGGCCGACTGAGGATTAGACGACTGAGGACTGGGCGACTGGGGATGGGGCGACTCGGGACTGGCCGACTGGGAGTGGGCCAGCTCGGACTGCTCCGAGCCGGCCTTACCGGTCTCGTCGGGCCCGCTCACAGCTCGGATCCCTCGGGGGACAGGATGTGCAGCGGGGTCAGGCCGAGCCGCGCGTTCTCCAGCTCGGTGATCTCCCGGTCACGGTTCTTGCCCAGCTTCATGTTCATGATCTTGTCGTGCAGCTTGATGATCGAGTCGAGCAGCATCTCCGGCCGCGGCGGGCAGCCCGGCAGGTAGATGTCCACCGGCACGATGTGGTCGACGCCCTGCACGATGGCGTAGTTGTTGAACATGCCGCCGCTGGAGGCGCAGACGCCCATCGAGATGACCCACTTAGGGTCGGACATCTGGTCGTAGATCTGCCGGAGCACCGGTGCCATCTTCTGGCTGACCCGGCCGGCCACGATCATCAGGTCGGCCTGGCGCGGGGTGTTGGACGCCCGTTCCATGCCGAACCGGGCCAGGTCGTGCTTGGGGCCGCCGGTCATCATCAGCTCCATGGCGCAGCAGGCCAGGCCGAAGGTGGCCGGCCAGACCGAGCGGGCGCGGGCCCAGCCCGCCGCCTTTTCCACCGAGGTGAGCAGCAGGCCGCTTGGCAGCTTTTCTTCAATACCCATGGCTAATCCCACTCCAGCCCGCCGCGCCGCCAGACGTAGGCGTACGCGATGAGCACCGTGATGACGAAGGTCACCATCTCGACCAGGCCGAAGGCGCCGAGCTTGTTGAAGGCGACGGCCCACGGATACAGGAACACGATCTCGATGTCGAACACGATGAACAACATCGCGGTCAGGTAGTACTTCACCGGGATCCGGCCGCCGCCCGGGGGCGTCGGCGTCGGCTCGATGCCGCACTCGTAGGCCTCGAGCTTGGCCCGGTTCCACCGCTTAGGCCCCGAGATGGCGCCGAAGGTCACCGAGAAGGCGGCGAAGCCGGCCGCGAGCAGGGCCAGCACGAAGATCGGAACGTACAGTCTCAACGGGGTTTCCTCCCTCCACAGGCCGGATGCCAACCCCTCATCTTAGGGACTAGCTGCATGGCTACTCACTCAGGGTTAGGTGCGAGTCGGGATAGGCCGTTGACCAGGCGATCTGTTGCGTCCCCGCCCGGATCGGTCAGGTTGGCCAGGAGCTTGAGGGCGAACCTCATCAGGGCGGGCCTCGACATGCCGTGCTTGGTGGCGAAGCGCATGAAATTGGGCTTGCCGATCAGCTTCACGAAGACGCGGCCGAGCGTGTAGTAGCCACCGTACTCCTGGCTCAGCGCGTGCGGATAACTGGCCAGGACCCGCTCGGTCTCGGCCCCCCGGCCCCGGGCCAGCGCCTGCACGACCGTCCGGGCCAGGATCTGGCCGGACTCCATCGCGTAGGCGATCCCCTCGCCGTTGAACGGGTTCACCATGCCGCCGGCGTCGCCGACCAGCAGCAGCCCCTGGTGGTACTGCGGGGTCCGGTTGAAGCCCATCGGCAGCGCCGCGCCGCGGATCGGCGCGGTGCGGTTCTCCTCGGTGAAGCCCCACTCGGCCGGCATCCCCTTCAGCCACTTGCGCAGCAGGGCGTGGTAGTCGGTGTGGCCGAACGCGGCGCTGGTGTTCAGCAGTCCCAGGCCGACGTTGGACGTCCCGTCGCCCATGCCGAAGATCCAGCCGTACCCCGGCAGCAGCCGGTCGCCGTCCCACAGGTCGAGCCAGGATTCCAGGTAGTCGTCGTTGTGCCGCGGGGACGTGTAGTAGGTCCTGACCGCGACCCCGAGCGGCCGGTCGTCCCGCTTGCGCAGGCCCATCGACACCGACAGGCGCGAGGAGTTCCCGTCCGCCGCCACCACCACGCGCGCGGCGTAGCGGCGCTCTTCCCCGCCGTCGGGGCGGGCGATCACGCCGCGGATCCGCCCGCTGCGCTCGTGCCGCACCGGGCCGGTCACGGTGACCCCCTCGATCAGCCGCGCGCCGGCCTGCTCCGCCCGGCGGGCCAGGGCCTCGTCCAGGTCGTGCCGGGTGCGGACCAGCCCGAAGCCGGGGTAGCTCGACAGCTCGGGCCAGGGCATCTCCAGCCGCTGGCCCGCGCCGATGACGCGCAGGCCCTTGTTGCGCACCCAGCCGTCCTGCTCGGTGACGCTGATGCCCATGCCGACCAGGGACTTGACCGCGCGCGGGGTCAGCCCGTCGCCGCAGACCTTCTCCCGCGGGAATCTGGATTTCTCGAGCAGCAGCACGTCGAGCCCGGACTGGGCCAGGTAGAAGGCGGTGGTGGCGCCGGCCGGCCCGGCACCTACCACGATGACGTCGGCCTCGTCGGCGGGTGGCTGCTTCGGAGTGAGGGGAGCGTGCTCGGTCACTTGATCAGATCCTGGTGTTCTTGTGAACCGCTTCACAAATTCTTTGCCATCAGTTTAGACCTAGCGGGGCACGGCTTTTATCGGGGTCAGCCGCCCGCTCTCCGCGGGGTCAGACCCGCCGGGCCACGTGCACGGCCACCGCGCCCATGCTCAGGTCGCGCCACCGCACCGCCGACCACCCGGCCGCGGTGATCAGCCCGGCCAGTTCGCGCTGGGCAGGCCAGTCCACGATCGACTCGGCCAGGTACTCGTAGGCCTCCGGGTTCCGGGCCACCCGCCGGGCGATAGCGGGCAGGGCGTGGAGCAGGTAGCGCCGGTAAAGCATATCGACCGGCGCGATGGTGATCGTGCTGAACTCGCACACCACCAGCCGCCCGCCCGGCCGGGTCACCCGCCGCATCTCGGCCAGGGCGGCCACGGTGTCGGCCACGTTCCGCAGCCCGAACGAGATCGTCACCGCGTCGAACGCCTCGTCCCGGAACGGCAGCCGCAGCGCGTCCCCCGCCACCCAACCCAGCCGCCCCGGGCCGCCATCATCGTTCTTCGCGTGACCAGCCTGGAGCATCCCCAGCGAGAAGTCGCAGGCCACGGCGTCCGCGCCGGTGGCGGTGAAGGTCAGCGTAGAAGTCCCGGTCCCGGCCGCCAGGTCGAGTACCCGCTCCCCCGCCGTGGCCCGGGAAATACGGGCCACGGCCCGTCGCCACAACCTGACCTGGCCGAGGGACAGGATGTCGTTGAGCAGGTCGTAACGCGGGGCGATGCCATCGAACATCGCCGCCACGTCGCCAGGTTGCTTGTCCAGGTCAGCACGAGCCATAGCGCCACCCTATGGGCACGACCCGACCACCTGGCCGACCCGTTCCCGGTAACGACATCAATGCCACATCGATGTCGCTATTGCGACATCTATGCCACATTGATGTCGTTTGCCGGGCTGGGACTCGGTGGCGGGAGGGGGCTGTGGTGCAGGTGTTACTGATGGGATTCCGTGCGGGCTGGGCGGGGCCGCTGGGATTCCGTGCGGGCTGGGCGGGGCCGCAGTCGTGCGGGCGGGCGGGGCGCAGAGCAGGCGGGGGCGCTGCCATTCCTGGCCGAGGACGTGCTGGGCGAGGAAGGCGAAGACGGTCTCGTACCAGATCCGCGCGTTGCCGGGGGTGAGGATCCAGTGGTTCTCGTCCGGGAAGTAGAGGAACTTGGCCTCGGCGCCATACCGGGACAGGTCCCACCACAGCCGCAGCGCCTCGCCGACCGGCACCCGGTAGTCCTTGTTGCCGTGGATGACCAGCATGGGCGTGCGCACCTCGGCGATGTGCCGGTGCGGTGAATTCTTCTCGTACATTTCGGGGCTGGTCAGCGGGTCACCGAACTGCGGCCGCCAGAACATCGGGTGGTCGGTGGTGCCGAACATCTGGTCCAGCGTCCACAGCCCGGCGTGGCTCACGATCGCCCCGAAGCGGTCGGTGTGGCCCGCCATCCAGTTCGCCATGTAGCCGCCGTAGGAGCCGCCCATCATCGCGACCCGGTCCGCGTCGATGTCCGGCCGGGCCAGCGCGGCGTCGGTGGCCGCCATGATGTCGGCAGCCGGCCGGGCGCCCCAGTCCCGGTGGGCACGGGTGATGAAGTCCTGCCCGTACCCGGTGGACAGCGCCGGGTCCGGCAGCAGCACGGCGTAGCCGCGGGCCGCCATCAGCCACGGGTTCCAGCGCCAGGACCAGGTGTTCCAGCTGCTGTTCGGGCCGCCGTGGACCCAGAGCACCAGCGGCGCCGGATGGTCGGCCGACGCCGTCTCGGGCAGCACCAGCCAGGACCGGACCGGCTGGCCGTCGTCGGCGGCCGCCTGGACTTCCTCCAGCCGGCCAGGCACCGTGACCGGGGTGCCGGGGCAGCCGAGGGCGGCGGGCTCCGCGCCGGTGACCAGGTCGAGCCGGACCGGGGTGGGCGGGCTGTCCACGGTGGCCCGCAGCGCGTACAGGTACCGGCCGTCCGGCCCCGGGCTCAGGTCGGTGTACGCGCCGTCGTCGCTGGTCACCCGGGTGACCTCGCCGGTTTCGAGCTCCACGCGGAACACCGGGCGGCGGCCGCCGTCGTCGGCCGCGAAGTACAGCGCGCGGGAATCGTGCGACCAGGCCAGGTCGCCCGGCCAGCGGTCGAAGCCGGGCAGCAGGTCACGGCCGGCGTCGCCGGGATCACCCGCGCCGTCCGCGTCGAGCAGCACCGCGGTGACGTTCACCGGCCGCTCGGCGGTGGCGTGCTGCTCGCGCAGGCAGGCGATGAGCCGCCCGTCCGGCGAGACCTGCGGGTTGCCGAAGTCGAACTCGGGCAGCGACAGCAGCACCCGCCGCTTGCCGCTGGCGGTATCGATGACGACCAGCTCGCAGTGCGACTCGCCGGCCGGGTGCCATTGCCACCAGCCGGTCAGGACCGACGCGCCGTCCGGCGACAGCGCGAAAGCCTCGCCGTCCAGCGCCCGCCCCGGCTCCGGCGTCAGATCGCGGAGCCCGGGCGAAGATGCGGCTCGTTCGGCCTGATTATCGCCCTGGCCTTCGGGGGCACCACCGGTCAGCTCGTTCTCGGGGGAAAGGTCGACGGCGAACAGCCGGGGCTGGTCGGGCCCGAGGTCGTGATCCCAGAACCGGACCGGCGCGGACTCGTGCAGGATCGCGGTGATCCCGGCGTCCTTGCGCTCCTGGCGCAGCTGGGCGTCGCCGGCCGGGCCGGGGCCGTCGCCGGTCCCGTCGCCGACGGCCGCGCCGGGCAGCACCGGACCGCCGGCCACCACGGCGGCGGCGTCCCGGGCCGTCTCGGCGGCGGTGACGCCGCCGGGCAGCGCGGCCACCACGCGGGCCTCGCCGCCGCCCGCGGGCAGCAGCCACAGCGCCGCGCCGCCGCCCGCATCGCCGTCGGCGTCCTTCTTCTCCTGGCCGGGATCGGGACGCCGCGAGGTGAACAGCAGCGACCCGTCGGGCAGGAAGCGCGGGCTGCCCTCACCCTCGGCCGACCGGGTCAGGCGCCGGGCCGGGCCGCCCTCGGCGTCGATCCGCCAGATGCTGGTCAGGTACTTCTTGCGGTCGGGACTCAGCGTCTGCACCGCCGCGGCCAGCCAGCTCCCGTCCGGGGCCAGCCGCAGCGCCCCCACCCGCGGCAGGGCCACGAAGTCGCCGAGGTCACTGAACGGAGTGGATTTAGCGCTCACGGTAGCTCCCGCCTAGGTGATCAACAAGCCGCAATTGCGTCATACCCCCGGTATTACCAGCAATTCCTGGCCGCGAAGGCAGGCCTGCGTCACCCGGCCATGGTGACACAACGTCACCCGGCATGACGAAACAGCGGTAACACCGGGTCAGCTGGCCTCGGTGATCATGGCGGCGCCGACGGTGGCGTTGGTCCCCTCGTCGATCAGGATGAGGCCGCCGGTGGTGCGGTTCCTGGCGTAGGGGTCACTGAAGATCGGCTGGGTCAGCCGGAGCCGGACGCGGCCGACCTCGTTCAGCCCGAGCTGGGTCGCGGCCTCGTCCCGGTGCAGCGTGTTGACGTCGATCCGGTAGTGCAGGTCGGTGACGATCGCCTTGACCGTGCGCGAGGTGTGCTTGACCACCAGCCGGCTGCGCCGGGCCAGCTTCGTATCCGACGACATCCAGCAGACCATGGCCTCGATGTCCTGGGCGGCGGCGGGCCGGTTGTTCGGCCGGCAGATCATGTCGCCGCGGGAGATGTCCACGTCGTCGTCGAGCAGCAGGGTGACCGACATCGGCGCGTATGCCTCGGCGACCGGCTTCCCGGCCGACTCGATCCGCTGCACCCTGGTGGAGAAGCCGGACGGCAGGTGCAGTACCTCGTCACCCGGCTTGAGCACGCCGCCGGCCACCTGGCCCGCGTAGCCGCGGTAGTCGTGCAGCTCGGCGTCGGTGGACGCGTGCGGCCGGATGACGTACTGCACCGGGAACCGGACGTCGATCAGGTTCCGGTCCGACGCGATGTGCACGTGCTCCAGGTGGTGCAGCAGCGAGGGCCCGTCGTACCATCCCATGTTGGCCGACCGGTCCACCACGTTGTCGCCGTGCAGCGCGGAGATCGGGATGAAGGTCAGGTCGCCGATGTCGAGGCGGGCCGCGAACGCGGAGAATTCCTCGGTGATCCGCTCGAACACCTCGGCGCTGTAGTCGACCAGGTCCATCTTGTTCACCGCGAGGACCATGTGCGGCACCCGCAGCAAGGTGGTGAGGAAGGCGTGCCGCCGGGACTGCTCGGTCAGGCCGTTGCGCGCGTCCACCAGGACCACCGCGAGGTCGGCGGTGGACGCGCCGGTGACCATGTTGCGGGTGTACTGGATGTGGCCGGGGGTGTCAGCGATGATGAACTTGCGCCGGGGCGTCGCGAAGTAGCGGTAGGCCACGTCGATGGTGATGCCCTGTTCCCGCTCGGCCCGCAGCCCGTCGGTGAGCAGGGCCAGGTTGGTGTAGTCCTCGCCGCGGTCCCGGCTGGTCCGCTCGACCGCTTCCAGCTGGTCGGTGAAGATCGACTTGGAGTCGTAGAGCAGACGGCCGATCAGCGTCGACTTGCCGTCGTCGACCGACCCGGCGGTGGCGAACCGCAGGATATCCATGCGCGGGGGACAGGGTGGGGGCGGCTTCGGCGGTGACAGGATCCATTAGAAATACCCCTCGCGCTTGCGGTCTTCCATTGCCGCCTCGCTGACCCGGTCATCGCCCCGGGTCTGGCCGCGTTCAGTGATCCGGGTCGCCGCCACTTCCGCGATGACCTCCGCCACCGTCCGGGCCGGGGAGGGGACCGCCCCGGTGCCGGTCATGTCGCCGACCGTCCGGTACCGCACGGTGGCGGTGAACAGCGGCTCGCTCTCGTCCCTGGTCACGTAGGGGTTGTCGGCCAGCAGCAGCCCGTCCCGCTCGAACACCTGCCGCTCGTGCGCGTAGTAGATGGACGGGATCTCCAGCTTCTCCCGCTCGATGTAGGCCCAGACGTCGAGCTCGGTCCAGTTGGACAGCGGGAACACCCGGATGTGCTCGCCGCGGTGCAGCCGGGTGTTGTACAGGCTCCACAGCTCGGGACGCTGGTTCTTGGGATCCCACTGGCCGAACTCGTCGCGGAACGAGAACACTCGTTCCTTCGCCCTGGCCTTTTCCTCGTCCCGGCGGGCCCCGCCGAACAGCGCGTCGAACCGATGCTCCTCGATCGCGTCGAGCAGGGTCACGGTCTGCAGCCGGTTCCGGCTCGCGTGCCGGCCGGTCTCCTCGGCGACCCGCCCGGCGTCGATGGAGTCCTGCACCAGCGCCACCACCAGCCGGACGCCGAGCTCGCTCACCCGCTGGTCGCGGAACTGGAGCACCTCGGGGAAGTTGTGCCCGGTGTCCACGTGCATCACCGGGAACGGGATGCGGGCTGGCCAGAACGCCTTCTCGGCCAGCGCCAGCATGACGATCGAGTCCTTGCCGCCGGAGAACAGCAGCACGGGCCGCTCGAACTCGGCGGCCACCTCGCGCATGATGTGGATGCCCTCGGCCTCGAGCACGTCGAGCTGGGACATCTGGTAATCAGGGCGCATTGTCAGACTTCCTTGACTTCCCGGATCGCTCGCAGCAGGGTTCCCGCCAGCGCGGGACGACAGACCAGGATATCCGGCATCAGCAGGTCGGGCTGGTTGTACGCGAGGGCCGACCCGTCGATGCGGGACGCGTGCAGGCCGGCCGCGCGGGCCACCGCCACCGGAGCCGCGGTGTCCCACTCGTAGAACCCGCCGCCGTGCACGTACGCGTCGACCTGGCCGTTGATCACGGCCGCCACCTTAGCTCCCGCCGACCCGAGCGGAACCAATTCCGCATCAATAAGACCGGAAATATTCCGAACGAAGGCAGGTGGCCTGCTCCGGCTCACCACGATGCGGATCTTCCCGGGCGCCTCGCCGTCCGGCGCCGGGGACGGCGGCGGCTCGGCCGTGGACAGGACCTGGTCCTGGGCGGGCAGCGCGACCGCACCCGCTACCAGGTCTCCCTTTTCCCACAGGGCGACGTGGACGGCCCAGTCGGTGCGGCCTAGCTCGCCGAATTCCCGGGTGCCGTCGAGCGGGTCGACGATCCACACCCGGTCCGCGCTGAGCCGGGCGGGATTGTCGGCGGCTTCCTCGGAGAGCACCACGTCGCCGGGACGGCGGGCGGCCAGCTCGGCGATGAGGTACTCGTGCGACAGCCGGTCGCCGGCCTTGCGCAGCGTGTCCTGGTCGCCGCCGCGGGCGCGTAGCTCGAGCAGCCGCACGCCGGCCAGGCCCGCCAGGTCGCGGGCGAGCGCGTGATCGTCGCCGGTCATCCGGGCAGCTCCTCGTGGTAGGTGTTCTGCGCCGCGGCCAGGCCCTGGGCCATCAGCGCCTCGGTGGCGTCGGCCGCGCGGTCGATGAAGAAGGGCAGGTCCTTGCGTTCGGCCGCGGAAAAATCGTGGAGCACGTAGGCGGCCGGGTCCATCCGGCCCGGCGGCCGGCCGATGCCGAACCTGACCCGGTAGTAGTCACGGGTGCCGAGCGCCGCGCTGATGGAGCGGAGCCCGTTGTGGCCGTTGTCCCCCCCGCCGAGCTTCAGCCGCAGCGTGCCGAAACCGATGTCCAGCTCGTCGTGGATGACCACCAGCCGGTCCGGCGGGACCTTGTAGAACGCGGTCAGCGCCGCGACCGGCTTACCCGACAGGTTCATGTAGGAACGCGGCCGCGCCAGCGTGACCGGCACGCCGGCCAGCCGCCCCTCGGCGATGTCGCTGCCCGAGCGGTGCGACTTGAAGCGCGCACCGCACCGCTCGGCCAGCAGGGCGATCACCATGTGCCCGGCGTTGTGCCGGTTGCCCGCGTACTCCGGTCCGGGGTTGCCGAGCCCGGCGACGATCCAGCGTTCTGCGGTCAGCCCGCCGACTCCTCTTCGCCGCGGTCGCTCTCGCGACGCGGCGCTGTCAACGGACTCGGGCACGTCGGCGGTCTCGCCCTCTTCGCCCTCGGGCTCCTCGGCGGCCTGCTGGGCGATGACGGCCAGGACCAGCGTGTCCGGCTCGACCTGCAGGGTGACGCCCTCCGGCAGCTTCAGGTCGCTGGCATGGATCGCCTGGCCGACCTCGAGGCCCTCGACGTCCACGTCGATGCCCTGCGGGATGTTCGTCGCGTCGGCCTCGAGCGGGATCTGGATCAGCTGCTGGTTGATCATCCCGTCGCCGGGGGCGATCTCGCCGGTGACCCGGATCGGCACCTCGATGGTGACCTTCTCGCCGCGGCGGACCAGGATCAGGTCCACGTGCTCGATGAAGCCGCGCACCGGATCGCGCTGCACCGCCTTGGGCAGGGCGATCTCGCTGCCGTTCTTGAGGCCGTCCAGGCGGAGCAGCACGTTCGGCGTCTTCAGGGCGAGCATCAGGTCGTGACCTGGCAGGCTCAGGTGGCGGGTCTCGGTCCCGTGCCCGTACAGCACGGCGGGCACCCTGCCTTCACGGCGGAGCTGGCGGGCAGCGCCCTTGCCGTACTCCTCGCGAGTCTCGGCGGCGATCTTTACCTCGGGCACTGTGCTTTCTCCTCAATCTGAACGTGCGATGCGCGTACGAAGTGTAGCCGAGAACGCCCGGCATGTGCGGCACGCGTCCTGATCCGCGGCGGTGCGGGACGTCCCGCACCGCCGCGCTAGCCGTGCCGGTCAGCGTGCGGCATGCCCTCGGGCCCGACCCCCTCGCCGTCGTCCTCGTCGTCCTTCGTCCTCGCCCTCGTCCTCGTCGTCCTCGTCCTCGTCGTCCTCGGGCGCGGTCTCGCTGGCGTCGAGCCGGTAAGAGCTCCTCGAGTTCGTCGCTGGCGGCAGTTCCTCGGCCATGGCCGCAATCCCCATGATGATCCTTTCGTTTCCTCGGCCCCCGGGCCAGAAGGATGCATGCGGGGAGACGCGCAGCATCGTATCGGCCGCGACATGATCGTTACCGGAAACTCAGAGATGCCCGAAATCTACCTGCTCGGCCAGGACTTCCGCCGCCTGCGGCCTGGTCGCCCAGATCGGTGAAGATGCCGCGGCCTGGGTCCAGGACTCGCGCGCCTCGGCCGCCAGGCCCAGCCGGGACTGGGCGGTGCCGAGAGATTTCAGGGTGGCCGCCTGCATGCGCCGGTTGCCGGTGGCCCGGTGGCTGGCCAGCGCCTGCCGCAGGCAGTCCAGCGCCTCCGCGTCCCGTCCCAGGGACAGGTAGCAGCGTCCCAGGATGTGCAGGGCGTAACCCGCGCCGTCCAGGATAGTCCATCTCGGCGAAGGTGCGCTGGGCCTGCCGCAGGTAGTCAATGGCCTCGGCGGCCCGGTCCAGGTCGAGCAGAGTCCAGCCCAGGTTGACCAGCGCGACGCCCTCGCCGTACCGGTAGCCCGACCTCGCGGTTCAGCTCCAGCGCGCGCCGGTACAGGCCGAGGGCCTCTTCCGTGCGGCCGAGGCGCTGGTAGGCATCGGCGAGGTTGTTGGCCGCCTGGGCCTCGCCCATCCGGTCACCGATCTCGCGCCGGATCGCCAGCGAGCGCTCCAGGTAGGCGATGCCTTCGGGGTCGCGGGTGGCGCCGAGGGCCTCGCCGAGGGTGTTCAGGACCCACGCCTCGCCCCGCCGGTTTCCCGCCTGGCGGGCGCTGTCCAGCGCGATCCGGTTGGTGGCGATGCAGTCCGCCCAGTTGCCCCGGCTGTTGAAGATGCTGAACAAGCGGGGCGGGCAGCCGCGCGGCGATCTCGTGCCAGGCCGGACCGCGGCCGCCTGGCGGGTCGGCGGCGACCAGGTTGGCGCGCTCGCTGTCGTACCAGGCGAGGGCCTCCTCGGCGGCGCCGAAGGCGAGCGCCGGGCCGGCGCCGGCGGCGGCGGCCAGCGGAATGTCGTAGCGGTGCGGCGAGACGGCCGTGGCGGCGGCGTCGGCCGTGCGCAGGTACCAGGCGAGCAGGCGACTGACCGCGGCCTCGCGCTCGGCCGCGGGTAGGTCGTCCTCGGCCCGTTCGGCGGCATAGACCCGGAGCAGGTCATGGAACCGGTAACGGTCCGTGCCCACCGATTCCAGCAGGTGCGCGTCCACTAGGACCTCGAGCGCGTCCTCGGCGGAGTACTCCGGGATGCCGAACAGGGCCGCCGCCGCCGCGGCGGAGATCGACGGTCCCGTCCACAGGCCGAGCAGGCAGAACGCGCGGGCCGGATCGATGCCCTGCGTATCGGTGCTGGCCGGCAGGCTGGCGAAGCTGACCTGGAAGCTGGCCCGGACCGCGAGATCCCCGGCCCGCAGCTCGTCCAGCCGCCGGTGCACGTCGCGGAGCCGGGCCGGCCATGGCCGCGATGGTCCAGCCGCTGCGGGTAGCCAGCCGGGCCGCGCAGATCCTGATGGCCAGCGGCAGGCCGGCGCAGGCCTCGAGCAGCTCGGCGGTGGCCTCCGGCTCGGCCGCGGCCCGCGCCTCGCCCACCACCTTGACGAACAGCTTCAGCGCGTCGTCGTCGTCGAGCACGTTGAGGTCGACCAGCCGGGTGCTGGCCAGGTCGGGCATCCGGCTGCGCGTGGTGACCAGCACCGCGGACGACGCGGTGCCCGGCAGCAGCGGCCGGACCTGGGCGGCGTCCCGCGCGTTGTCCAGCACGACCAGCATCCGGCGGCCGGCCAGCGTGGTCCGGTACCGGGCCGCCCGCTCGGCCTCGTCCACCGGGATGTCCCGGCCGTCCACGCCGAGGTCGCGCAGGAACCGGGCCAGCACGTCCCCGGGCGGCACCGGGTTCGGCGGTCGCGCCGAGCAGGTCGACGTACAGCTGGCCGTCGGGGAAGCTGACCGCGCGATCCGGTGGGCGGCGTGCACGGCCAGCGAGGTCTTGCCGAGGCCGCCCGCGCCGGCCACCACCGCGATGCGGACCGCCCCGGGATCGCTGCTGGCCGCCTCCCCCGCCTGCGCCAGCAGGTCGCTCAGCCGCTGCACCTGCTCGTCGCGGCCGGTGAAATCGGCGATGTCGGCCGGCAGCTGGGCCGGCCGCGGGGGGGACGGCGGGGCTACGCAGCTCCCCCGTGCGTGGGCGGGTTCTCCGGGGGGGTCGTCCCCCCGGGGGCGAACACTCGTCCAGCCGAGATGACGCCAGCGGGCGGCGGCCTGTCCTTGGCCAGCAGCTCGGCGTGGAACTGCCGCAGCTCGGCGCCGGGGTCCACGCCCAGCTGACCCGAGATGGCGTCGCGGGCCCGGCCGTAGACCTCGAGCGCCTCGGCGTGCCGGCCCGCGCCGTCCAGCGCGCGCATCAGCAGCAGCCACAGGCCTTCCCGCAGCGGGTGGTCCGCCACCAGCCGGCCGAGCTCGGCCACGGCCTGGTCGTGCCGGTCCAGGGCGAGCTCGGCGGTGAACCGCAGTTCGAGGGCACCGAGGCGGAGCTCGGCCAGCCGTTCGGCCTCCGCTTCGGTCAGCGGTGTCGGCGGGACGTCGGCCAGCGGACGGCCGTGCCACAGGTCGAGTGCCTCGGTCAGCAGCCGGGCCGCGTCCTGGGGGTCCCCGTCGGCATGGGCCCGCCTGCCGTCCCGCACCAGGGTCTCGAACAGCAGCGCGTCGGTGTCCTGCGCGGTCACCCGCAGCAGGTAGCCGGGGGCGCGGGTGATGAGCACGGGATGGTCCGCGTCGCCCATCAGGCGGCGCAGGCGCAGCACGTAGATGCTGATGAGGTTGCCGGCCCGGGCCGGTGGGTCATCTCCCCAGACCTCGCTGATCAGCGTGTCGGCGGAAACGATCTCCCCGGGGTGGATGAGCAGGGCGGCCAGCACCGACCGCCACTTGGGAGCCCCGATCGCCCGCCAGTCGTCATCGACCAGGACTTCGAGCGGACCGAGAAGCCGGAACCTCATCATGACCCGGGATCACTCGCCTCCCCTGGCCGGGAACCGGCCGTCAGAGATCTCACTTAACCATGACTCAATCGGCGCGTAAACCGCCCGCACCACGATGGGCAGTGTTGGCACCGGGGCCCACGGCGGATACGTAGCGCCGGACGGCAACGGGGGCGTCGTCGTCCGATTCGGCGCCCCGGTCGCCCGCTCGCCTGGCGGGGTGGGCGTGGCGGGAAGCGGTCCTGGCCCCTGGCCGGGGAGTGCGAGGGACCAGCCTCGTGGCCAGGACCGCCCGGTGCCAGCACCATGGCCGTCGTCCCCGCGCCTCTGGCGGGGGCGGGGACGACGGTCGCCTGCGGGTCAGCTCGGCCGTCTCAGCTCTGGCCGTCGAACAGGCTGGTGACCGAGCCGTCGCTGAACACCTCGCTGATCGCCCGGGCCAGCAGCGGCGCGATCGACAGCACGGTGAGCTTGTCGAACCGCTTCTCCTGCGGTACCGGCAGCGTGTTGGTGATGATGATTTCGCTGATCTTGGAGTTCTTCAGCACGTCGACCGCCGCGCCGGAGAGCACGCCGTGGGTGGCGGTGGCGATAACCCGGTCCGCGCCCTGCTCGAACAGGGCCTCCGCCGCCTTGGCGATGGTCGAGCCGGTGTCGATCATGTCGTCCACCAGGATGCAGGTGCGCCCGGCCACCTGCCCGACCACCTCGAACATCCGGATCTGGTTGGCCATGTCGGGATCGCGCCGCTTGTGGATGATGGCCAGCGGGCAGCCGAGCCGGTCGGTCCACCGCTCGCAGACCCGGACCCGTCCGGCGTCCGGCGCGACCACCGTGACCTGGCTGACGTCGAGCTTCTTCTCGATGTAGCTGGCCAGGATGGGCAGCGCGAACAGGTGGTCCACCGGCCCGTCGAAGAAACCCTGGATCTGGGCGGTGTGCAGGTCGACCGCCATCAGCCGGTCGGCGCCCGCGGTGGCGAACAGGTCGGCCATGAGCCGGGCCGAGATCGGCTCGCGGCCCCGGTTCTTCTTGTCCTGCCGCGCGTACCCGAAGAACGGCGTCACCACCGTGATCCGGCTGGCCGACGCCCGCTTCAGGGCGTCGACCATGATCAGCTGCTCCATGATCCATTCGTTGATGGGCGACGTGTGGCTCTGCAGCGCGAACACGTCACAGCCCCGGACGGAATCGAGGTAGCGGACGAAGATCTCGCCGTTGGCGAAGCCGAAGAGCTTGGTCGGCGTCGGCGCGATGCCCAGGCACGAGGCCACCTCGTCGGCCAGCGCGGGGTAGGCGCGGCCGGAGACGAGCAGCATCTTCTTCGTGCCCGACATGGTCGTGCTGCTGCTCATCGGTCCCGTGCTCCTTCGTGCCCCTCGGCGTCTCGGCTTGGCGGGCGCGGGCGGCGGCCGCGGCGGATCCGGTGCCCGGCCGCTTGCTGCTCCACCCATCCCGGCGAGTTGTGCTGCCTGCCGCGGGCGACGGCGATCGCCCCGGCGGGCACGTCCTCGGTGACCACCGACCCGGCCGCGGTGTACGCCCCGTCCCCGATGGTCAGGGGGGCCACCAGGACGGTGTCGCTGCCGGTGAACACGTGCGCGCCGACCGTCGTGTGGTGCTTGGCCATTCCGTCGTAGTTGGCGAAGATCGTGGCCGCGCCGATGTTGGAGCGCTCGCCGATGTCCGCGTCGCCCACATAGGACAGATGCGGCACCTTGGCTCCCTCACCCACCGTGGAGTTCTTCAGCTCGACGAAGGTGCCGATGTGGGCACCCGGGCCGATCCGGGTACCGGGGCGCAGCCGGGCGAACGGCCCGACGGTCGCGGCCGGGCCGATCTCGGCCGACTCGCACACGGTGTACAGGAGCATCGCGTCCGGGGCCACCGAGGTGTCCCGCAGCAGGCAGCCGGGGCCGATCCGGGCCCCCGTCCCGACCGACGTGCGTCCCTCCAGGTGCGTGCCTGGCAAGATCATCGCGTCGGGCGCGAGCGTCACGTCCACGTCGATCCAGGTCGACGACGGATCCATGATCGTGACCCCGGCGCGCATCCAGGCCTCGAGCAGGCGGCCGTTGAAGGCGCGGCGGGCCTGGGCGAGCTGCACCTGGTCGTTGACGCCTTGGATCTCGGCCGGATCGCCGGCCAGGACGGTGCCGACCAGGTGGCCGTCGCCCCGCAGGATGCCCACCACGTCGGTGAGGTACTCCTGGCCCTGCGCGTTGCCGGTGGCGACCCGCTTGATCGCGTCGGCCAGCAGCGCGCCGTCAAAGGCGTAGCAGCCGGAATTGATCTCGCTGATGGCCCGCTGGGCCGCGGTGGCGTCGGCTTCCTCCACGATCGCGGTCAGCGCGCCGCTGCCGTCCCGGAGGATGCGCCCGTACCCGGACGGGTCCGGGACCAGCGCGGTGAGTACGGTCACCGCGCTACCCGCCGCGGCGTGCTCCCGGACGAGCGCGGCCAGTGTCTGCGCCCGGAGCAGGGGCATGTCACCGTAGGTCACCACGACGATGCCGGACAGGTCGCCGAGAGCCTCGGTCACCGTGCGGACCGCGTGGCCGGTGCCGCCCTGCCGGTCCTGCACCACCACGTGCACGTCAGGCGCCTGCTGGACGGCTTCGGCGCTGACCTCGTCCCGGCGGTGGCCGACGACGACGACGAGGCGCTCCGGCGCGAGCTCACCCGCCGCCGCTAGCGCGTGCCCGAGCATGCTGCGACCGCACATGGAGTGCAGCACCTTCGGGACCCGCGAATTCATCCGGGTGCCCTCGCCCGCGGCGAGGACGATGACAGCGACCGGGCGAGGCTCGCTCACGGCAGCAGGTCTCCTCGGTTAGCGCACCAGCATCTGCGGTCTCCGGGGCTTCCGCGGGTTTCGCCCGCGGAACCGCCCAGCCGGCACTGGTCAGGATGCTTGGGATATTCCCGGATGCGACGGCGAATATGTCACCCGCCGCTCATCTGCAGGATACCGTCCGGCCCGCATGATCGGAGGGCTGGTTCGGCCGGCGACCCGGCGGATTCCGGTTCCGGCCTCACCGAACGGGGTTCCCGGCCCGGGATCGCCGGGCCGGGAAGCTCAGCGCGGCTCCGTCCCGGCGGACTTGGTAACCGCAGGCGAATGGCCATTTCCGCGTGAATCGGGCGAACCGTTGGCCGTGCTGACGTCCCCGGCGGGCGCGACGATCTCGCTGGGCTCGAGGCCGGCGTCCCCGGCCACCGCCGCCAGCTCGGCACCGAGCGGCTCGGCCGGGGCGGCCGCGCCGGCCTGGTTGCGACGGCCGGTGAGAGCCGAGGCGACGACGGCGATCAGGCTGGCCGCGATGGCAAACGCGAACGCGACCCCGAGGCCGGACTTGAACGGGGCAGTGATCAGGTGCGGGAAGAACTGGCGCCCGGTCACGTAGGCGGCGTGCCCGGCCGACAGGTGCCCGAGCAGCGGGCCGAGCAGCTGCTGCATCGGGTTGTAGCCGAGGAAGGCCGCGAACAGCACGCCGATCGGCGGCAGGTGCGAGATCTGCGTGGCGGCCGCGGCCGGGACGCCCTGCGCGGTCAGCCCGCTGGACAGCGCACCCGGCAGCTTGCTGGACAGGCCGGCGACCATCAGCGAGAAGAAGATCCCGATGGACAGGACGAACGCGGTGTTCATGAACGTGGCGATCATCCCGCCGGCCGCGCCGCGCTGGTTGGCGGGCACGGCGTTCATCATCTCCGCCCGGTTCGGCGAGGCGAACAGGCCCGAGCCGAACCCGTTCAGCGCGATGATCAGCGCGAACTCCCAGTAGGAGAAGTTCACCGGCACGAACAGCAGGACGAAGAAGGTGATCGCGGTCAGCAGCGCGCCGCCCGTGGTGAACCCCTTGGCGCCGTACCGGTCCGACAGCACCCCGGACAGCGGCGCCGAGAGCAGGAAGCCGATCGTCAGCGGGACCAGGTAGATGCCCGCCCACAGCGGGGTCTGGCTGAAGCTGTAGCCGTGCAGCGGCAGCCAGATGCCCTGCAGCCAGATGATCAGCATGAACTGCATGCCGCCGCGGCCCAGCGCCAGCATCAGGTTCGCCAGGTTGCCCCAGGCGAAGGCCCGGATCTTGAACAGCGAGATCCGGAACAGCGGCTCGGCGACCTTCGTCTCCACGAACGCGAAGATCACCAGCAGGACCACCCCGCCGATGATCGACGACAGCACGAACGGGCTGGTCCAGCCCATGGCGTGCCCGCCGTAAGGCTGCAGGCCGTAGGTGATGCCGACCAGGATCGCGATCAGGCCCACGGCGAACAAGATGTTGCCCCACCAGTCCATCCGGGCGTGCTTGCGCACCCCGATGTCCTTGAGCATGTAGTACGCCCACACGGTGCCGAACGCCCCGATCGGCGCCGAGACCAGGAAGATCAGGTGCCAGTTGACCGGGCCGAGCAGGCCGCCGAGCAGCAGGCCGAGGAACGAGCCGCCGATGGCCGCGATCGAGTTGATGCCCAGCGCGGTGCCGCGCTGGTTGGCCGGGAACGCGTCGGTGAGGATAGCGGTGGAGTTGGCGAACAGGAACGCGCCGCCGACGCCTTGCACGACCCGCCAGAGGATCAGCCACAGCGCCCCGGCCGTGCCATGCTGCCAGGTCACGGTCAGGAAGATCGAGGCCACGCTGAAGATGGCGAACCCGAGGTTGTACATCCGGACCCGGCCGAACATGTCGCCCAGCCGCCCGAAGCTCACCACCAGCACCGCGGACACGACCAGGAAGCCCATGAACATCCACAGCAGGTAGCTGGTGTTACCCGGGCTCAGCGGGTTCAGCCCGATGCCGCGGAAGATGTCCGGCAGCGCGATCAGCACGATCGACTGGTTGATCGTCACCATCAGCACGCCCAGCGTCGTGTTCGACAGCGCGATCCACTTGTAGCGCGGTCCCAGCTCGGCCTGCGCAGGCGCGCCAGCCCTCACCTGACCAGAATCGGAAGTCATTGGCCTTAGCCTCACAGGCAACTTTGGCAGCAGCAGAAACTTGCTTGACGTCAACTAACTATAACGCATGCCCTGGCTGAGATGCCCGTCCGGGCCGGCGCCCACGGAGCCCGACACGCACTCGTTCCGGACCGGCGTGCGGGCGCGTTCCGATGGCCGCATCCCGCGACAACGCCACGGGAACCGCATTTCCTGATGCCGTCGAAACATGACCTTCACGCAATTCGTTGCCATATTCGATATGAGTCCGAAAATGTCAGATACTCGTACTAGAGTTCTATTATGCGAAACGCTCAGGAAATGGCCGCTCTGCGGCAACGCATTGTCCAGCTTCGCCGCGAGGGCAAGTCCCGCCGCGAGATCAAGGAGATCGCGGGCCCGATGAGCAACTCCACGCTCGACGACGCCCTCAGGGGCGAGCCGCCGCCTGAATGGACCCGCCGCCCCAACGCCAAGGACGAACTACGGACACGCGCCCGGGAACTGCGCACACAGGGCCTGGACTACGAGGAGATCGTCGCCGCCCTCGGCGTGGCCAAGAGCTCGGTCTCGCTGTGGGTCCGCGACCTTCCCCGCCCGGCCCGGCTCAGCTACGAGGAATGCCGGAAGCGGATCTGCCGAGGGCACTCGCCGCTACTGGGCCGCCGAGCACCCAGTCCGCGCCGCCGCGCGGGCCGCGACCTGTGCAGACGCCGCGAGCCCAGATCGGTGCGCTGACCGATCGCGAGGTGCTGATCGCGGGGGCGATCGCCTACTGGTGCGAAGGCGCGAAAAACAAGCCTGATCGCCGCTCCGACCGCGTGATATTCACGAACAGCGACCCGGCTCTCATCCGCTTCTTCCTCGGTTCCTGGATGTCACCGGAACCCCGCGGGCAAACGCCACGTTCCGGGTCTGCATTCACGAGAGGGCCGACGTAGAAGCGGCCCAGCGCTTCTGGCTGAAGGTCACTGGCGCCCCAGCCGACCAGTTCCGCCGTCCGACGCTCAAGCGCCACAACCCCAGGACGATACGGAAGAACGTCGGTGAGGACTATCACGGCTGCCTGCGTATCGACGTCCGGCTCAGCAGCAGCCTCTACCGCAGGATCGAAGGCTGGTCAGCAGCGATCATGAGCGATGCCTGACGCCAAGGTGGGCAGGCACCGAACCCACTTACTGCTCCCGGGGAAGGATTCGAACCTTCGTTAACGATTCCAAAGACCGTCGTCCTGCCTGGCTGGACGACCCGGGATTGTTCGAGTCCTGATTCTACTGGAACTGAGTCCGGACGACCGCCTTCATGTTGAGCCGCCACGCCCTCTTCGGCGCGCAGGCAAGCGCGGCGCAGGCAGGCAAGCGGACGCCTAGGTCTTCGGAGTCGCCAGCACCGCGGTTAGCTCGGCTACGGTGCTGCTCTTGCAAGAGTCAACGGGATGTAACGAATAGGACACAGGCCGCTGATGTGTCTCGCATTACGAGACAAGTTCGGGGTCGCTCATACGAAATTCATAGTCCTAGTTGCAGAAATTCATCCGCCACCCCTTGCATAACCTACGGTGTCGTAGGCTACGGTTACGTAAGCGTACAAGCGCTCGTGCCCGTTTCGTCTAGTTTCCGAGGAGCACGATGACCACTTCTCCCGACACCGTCCGCGGGGCTGATGCCACCACCGACCCGGCTCCCCTGACCGCCGATCCGGCGGCCACCAGAACCCGGGTCCGCCCGGTCCGCCCGGACTTCGAGGAGGAGAAGACCTCGAACTTCCAGCGGTTCCTGGTCGGCTTGTTCGTGGCCATCCCGCTGGTGGCGCTGGTCGCGGCCATCCCGCTGCTCTGGGGCTGGGGCCTGGGCTGGCACGACGTAGTGATCGCGCTCGTCTTCTACTGGGTGTCCGGGCTCGGCATCACGGTCGGCTACCACCGGTACTTCACCCACGGCTCCTTCAAGGCCAAGACCGGCCTGCGGGTCGCGCTGGCGATCGCCGGCAGCCTGGCCATCGAGGGACCGGTCATCACCTGGGTCTCCGACCACCGCCGGCACCACAAGTACAGCGACAAGCGAAGGCGACCCGCACTCGCCCTGGCGGTACGGGGAGGACTGGAAGGCGCTGTCCAAGGGCCTGGTCTACGCGCACATCGGCTGGCTCTTCGACCCGAACAAGACCTCGCAGGAGAAGTTCTCCCCCGACCTGCTGGCCGACCGGCGGATCAAGGGCGTCGACGCCTGGTTCCCCGGCGCTACGTCGCGGTCACCCTGCTGCTCCCCGCGCTCATCGGCGGCCTGTGGGGGATGTCCATGCACGGCGCGCTGACCGCGTTCTTCTGGGCCAGCCTGGTCCGGGTCGCGCTGCTGCACCACGTCACCTGGGCGATCAACTCCATCTGCCACACCTTCGGCGCCGAGGAGTTCGAGGTCCGCGACAAGTCGAAGAACGTGGCCTGGATGGCGATCGCCTCGTTCGGCGAGTCCTGGCACAACCTGCACCACGCCGACCCCACCTGCGCCCGTCACGGCGCGCTGAAGGGCCAGCTCGACCCCAGCGCGCGGGTTATCTGGGCGTTCGAGAAGCTGGGCTGGGCCTACGACGTGCGCTGGCCGGACGAGGAGCGGCTCACCGCCAAGCGGCCCGCCACGGCCAAGCGCAAGCTCGGTGCCTGGACGCGGCTCGCCGCCCGGGGACGTGGCGCGGCGACCGCGGAGTCGCAATGATGTACCGGTGAGTTCGCAACCCCACGCAACCGGCCGCAAGAGAATGACCGGGAAGGAACGGCGCGAGCAGCTCCTGGGTGTCGGGCGCCGCCTGTTCGCCGAGCGGGGGTTCGAGGGCACCTCGATCGAGGAGATCGCCGCGCAGGCCGGCGTATCCAAGCCGGTGGTGTACGAGCACTTCGGCGGCAAAGAAGGCCTCTACGCCGTGGTCGTCGACCGCGAGGTCGAGCGCCTGCTGACGATGGCGACCACCCAGCTCGGCGGGGCCCGCACCCGCGAGTCGTTCGAGGGCGCGGCGGTCGCGCTGCTCCGCTACATCGACGAGAACACCGACGGTTTCCGCATCCTGGTCCGGGACTCCAATCCCGGATCGGGGGCGGGAACCTACGGCACGCTGCTGAGCGACATCGCCGGCCAGGTCGAGTACATCCTGGCCGACTTCCTCGCCTCCCGCGGCCACGACCCCAAGCTCGCGCCGCTGTACGCCCAGATGCTGGTGGGCATGGTCGCGTTCACCGGGCAGTGGTGGCTCGACGCCCGCAAGCCCAAGCTGGAAGAGGTCGCGGCCAACCTGATCGACCTGGCCTGGAACGGCCTCTCCCAGCTCGACGCCAACGGCAAGAACTCAGCTCGAGGCTGAGGTTAAGCCAGCTGCAGCCCGGGGGCTGCCCCCGGGGCTATCGTGGCCGCGCCCGCGGCCGCAGGCGCGGACGGCAGGCCCTCGGCCACCCAGACCCGGTACCCGCCGATCATGTCGGTGGCCCGGTACAGCCCCAGGTCCAGCAGCGCGGCTGCGGCCAGGCTCGAGGTGTAGCCGTCCTCGCAGAAGACGATGACCCGGTGGTCGTACCCGGTGACCCAGGGCAGCCGGGCGTCCGAGCACGGATCGAGGCGCCATTCCAGGTGGTTGCGCTCCACGATGGTGGACCCCGGGATCTCACCCTCCCGGGCCCGCTGCGAGGCGGGCCGGATATCGATCAGCATCCCCCCGGCGGCCACTTCGGCGAAGGACTCCCGCGGCGTCAGCCGGACCAGGCGGGCGCGCGCGGCGTCCAGGATCTCGTCGATCGTGCGGGCCCCGCTGGGCCGGACGGCTACCATGCCGCCGCTGCTTCGGTCTCGACCTTGACCAGCCCGGCGGGCGTGAGGTCGTAGCGCGTCATCTCCGGCAGTGGCGGCGAATAAGCGTGCACGCTGACCGCCACCGACGAGGCGGCCGCGTTGTGCACGTCGTGGATGTAGCGCGGGCCGAACGACCGGGACCCGCCCGCCCCGACCGGCTTGGCCAGCACCTGCCCGGTGGTGGTGGCCCCGACCACCCGGCGCTCCACCAGCGTGCCCCAGACCACGGCGAACGCCCCGGCCGACCCGCCGTGGTCGTGGAAACCGGTCGCCTGGCCCGGCAGCCAGCTGATCACCCAGGCCTCGTGGCTGTCGTCAAGCTGGATCCGCTCGTACCAGCGGCCTTCCGGATTCAGCCGTACCCGGCCGAGCCAGTCCGCCGGGCTCGCCGCCAGGCGGCGTACCACGTCGGCAAGCTGGCGGGCGCCGAGCAGCCGGGCAGGCCGCACGGTCGCTGGTGGCATCGGCTGGATCATCGTGCTCATTTCGCGTCTCTCCTCACGCTGACAAGACTGGCGGCGAACGCCAGTTAAACGGGACCTAAGGGCCTGGCGAGGTCTGGGCTTGGCCGAACGGAACAAGCCGGGGCCGTCAGGGCGAGCCGGCCAGACATCGCTGGACGCACAGGACCAACGAGAAGACGCCGGCGAGAACGAGCTGACGGACAGGCATTGACTGGAGAGGCAGGAGAGGCATGCGACGGCGCATGCGAGGATCCTGCCAGAGTTTCCCTAGTAAAGCAATAGGAAAAGTTGGATTGAGGTCAGGATTCAGCCGGGGCGGCGGGCCACGGCGAACACGCGGCGGAAGGGGAACAAGGTGCCGAACGAGCTGGGCGGATACGCCTCGCGAACCCGCGTGCCGTACTCGGCGAGGAAATCCCCGGCCTGGTCCGCATCGAGCGCGGCCAGCACCGGACGGAGCCCGGTGCCCTTGTACCACTCGAGCACCGGATCCTCGCCGTGCAGGATGTGCACGTAGGTCGTTTCCCAGGCATCGACCTCGAGGCCGGCCCGGGCCAGCAGTTCCGCGTAGTCGGCCGGGTCGGCCGACTGCCGGTTCAGCTCCACGTTCCGCAGCAGCGGGCGCCACCGGTCCGAGGCCGCCATCTCACGCATGATCGCGTGCGACGGCTGGTCGAAGTTACCGGGGACCTGGAAGGCCATCCAGCCACCGCGCGCCAGCTGATCCGCCCAGCGGACCAGAAGCTCGCGATGACCGGGCACCCACTGCAGCACCGCGTTGGAGATGATCACGTCGGGCAGGCTCTGCGGCTTCCAGAACCGTATGTCGTCGAGCATGAACGACAAGCCGGGTGCGTGGTTCGTCGCGACCGGCCCGGAGCCGGACGGCGCCGGGGGGCGCGGGGTATTCAGCGTCTTCGGCGGCAGGCTCCCGGCCTTCGCCTGAAAGCTCTCGGCCACGAGCGCGCGGGCCGCCTCGATCATCTCGGGCGAGCTGTCCACGCCGCAGACGGTAGCCGCCGGCCAGCGCTCCGCCAGCAGGGCGGTCAGGTTTCCCGGGCCGCAGCCCATGTCGACCACGTATCCGGGAAGCTCGGCTCCGACCCGGGCGAGCAGGTCAAAGAACGGTCTGGCGCGCTCGCCTCCAAACCGCAGGTACAGGGCCGCGTCCCACATGGTGGGTCTATCCTTCTCTAATACCGAGAGACACGTGAGAATCTGATCCCCTTGTACCGCAGAGCGAGTCTTGACGTCAAGAGATACGCTCTAGTAATGGGCCAGCGCGCCGGACCCGGCACCGAGACAGCGGCACGGGCGGACTCCGACGGCGATATCCCCGTCGGGCCCCTTGACGGGCTGCCGCTCCGCGACGAGGTGGACGACCTGGTCGCCGCGTGGCGAGCCCAGCGGCCCGACCTGGATGTCGAGCCGATGCAGGTGCTCAGCCGGATCTCCCGGCTGTCCCGGCACCTGGACATCGCGCGCCGCGGTGCGTTCGCTGAGCACGGGCTGGAATCGTGGGAGTTCGACGTGCTGTCGGCGCTGCGCCGGCAGGGTCCGCCGTTCCAGCTCACGCCGGGTGCCCTGCTCCGCGCCACCCTGGTCACCTCCGGCACCATGACGAACCGGATCGACCGGCTCGCCGCCGCGAACCTGGTCCGCCGGGAACCCGATCCCCGGGATAAGCGCGGGGTGCTGGTCACGCTGACCGCGGCCGGCCGGGAGCGGGTGGACGCGGCCCTGGACGGGCTGCTGCGCCGCGAGCGCGTACTGCTCGCGGGACTGGGCGCCAGCGAGCGCCAGGACCTCGCCGACCTGATGCGGATCCTGCTGGTGCCCTTCGATAACGAAGGAGCCGGCGGCCCGCTGGCCCGCTAGGACTCGAGGTCGGCGGCGACGGCGAGCCAGCGTTCCTCGAGGTCGGCTTTTTCCGCCTGGGCGGCTTTGAGCTCGGCGCCCAGCGAGGTGAGCTTCTCGTAGTCGCTGGCATGGGCGGCGAGCTGGTCGGCGAGCTCGGCCTCGCGGGCCGACAGACGGTCGACCTGGCGCTCCAGGCGCTGGAGCTCCTTACGGGCGGTGCGCTCCTCGGCGGCCGAGAGCCGGGGCGGCCCGTCCGGCACCGCCGCCGCGGCCGGGCTGGCGGCGGCCCCGCCGCGCGGGGGAACCGCCCGGACGGCCCGGACGCGGTCCAGGTACTCGTCGACTCCGCCGGCCAGGAAGGAGAGCTTGCCGTCGCCGAGCAGCGCCACCACGTGCTCGGTCACCCGCTCGAGGAAGTACCGGTCGTGGCTGACCACCACCAGCGTGCCGGGCCACCCGTCGAGCAGGTCCTCGAGTTCGGTCAGCGTCTCGATGTCGAGGTCGTTGGTCGGCTCGTCCAGCAGCAGCACGTTGGGCTCGGCCATCAGCAGCCGGAGCATCTGGACCCGGCGCCGCTCGCCGCCGGACAGGTCGCCGATGCGGGTCCACTGCCGCTCGGCGGCGAAGCCGAGCCGCTCGAGCAGCTGCCCGGCCGACAGTTCCCGGTCGCCGACCTGGATCCGCAGGCGGATCTCCTCCACCGCCTCGCGGACCCGCTGGTCCGGGTCGAGCTCGGCGAGTTCCTGGGACAGGTGGGCCAGCCGCACGGTCTTGCCCCTGATGACCGTCCCGTCCACGTGCAGCGCGCTGCCGTCCAGGCCAGCGCCGTCGAGCACCTTGAGCAGGGAGGTCTTGCCGCTGCCGTTGACGCCCACCATCCCGACCCGGTCCCCGGGGCCGAGGCGCCAGGTCACCCGGTCCAGCAGGGTGCGCGGGCCGATCGAGGCGGAGACGTCCTCCAGCTCGATCACGGTCTTGCCCAGCCGGGCGGTGGCCATCCGGGTCAGCTCAACGGTGTCCCGGGCGGGCGGCTCGGCCGCGATCAGCGCGGTGGCCGCCTCGACCCGGAACTTGGCCTTGGTCGTCCGGGCCTTGGCCCCGCGCTGCAGCCAGGCCAGCTCCTTGCGGGCCAGGTTGCGGCGGCGCCGCTCGGCGACTTCCTCGCTGCGCTCACGTTCGGCCTCGGCCAGCACGTAGGCCGAGTAGCCGCCCTCGGCGGAGTGCACCTGCCCGCGGTCGACCTCCCAGGTCCGCTCGCAGACGGTGTCGAGCAGCCAGCGGTCGTGGCTGACCACCACCACCGCGCAGCCGCGGTCGCGCAGATGCCCGCCGAGCCAGTTGATCGCCTCGATGTCGAGGTGGTTGGTGGGCTCGTCGAGCAGCAGGACGTCGCGGTCGGCCGCCAGCAGCGCGGCGAGCGCGACCCGGCGCCGCTCGCCGCCGGACAGCCCGGCGGCCGGGACGTCGGTGCCGATCCCGGGCAGCAGCTCGGTCATGATCGCGCGCGCCTGGGGATCGGCCTCCCAGGGGGTCGGCGACGCGCCCCCCAGCGGGCCGAACACGACCTCGCCGACCGTCCCGGTCAGCTGGTCACTCTGCGCCAGGTACCCGATCCGCAGCCCGGCCGTCATGGCCACCCGCCCGGTATCGGGCGTGACCTGGCCGGCCAGCAGCCCCAGCAGCGTGGACTTTCCCGCCCCGTTGCGGCCCACCACGCCGATCCGCTCCCCGGCCGACACGCCGAGCGAGACGCCGTCGAGCAGCGTGCGATGCGCGTACGCCTTGGCCGCCTTCTCCAGGCTGATCAGGTTCACCGCGGACCAGTCACCCGGCCACGGGGATGACGGTCGCGCCGGGCACCGGCCCGGTGGCCCGGGCCACCGTCCGGCACACGCCCGCGCCGGACAGGGACGCGGCCAGGTCAAGCGCCCGGTCGGCGCTGGCCGCCAGGAACATGCAGGTCGGTCCCGAACCCGACACCAGCGCGCCGAACGCGCCCAGCTCGAGCCCCGCGGCCAGGGTCTTGCGCAGCGCGGGGTACAGCGAGAGCGCGGCCGGCTGCAGGTCGTTGCTGAGCGCGCGGCCGAGCTGGCGGGCGTCGCCCGAGCGCAGCGCCGACATGAGCGTGGCGTCCAGGGACGGCCCCGGGGGCTCGGCGGCCCCGGCCGCTCCCTCGCTCTCCGCGGCCCGCAGCCGGTCCAGCGCCGCGTACACCTCGGGCGTGGACAGCTGCCCGTCGGCGAAGGCCAGGACCCAGTGGTAAGGCGTCGCCGGGGCCAGCGCCGGCGTCAGCCGCTCGCCCCGCCCGCGGCCCACCGCGGTCCCGCCGAGCAGCGCGAAGGCCACGTCGCTGCCGACCCGGGCGGCGATCTCGAGCAGCTGCGGCTGGCTCGATCCCGGTGCCCCACAGCTCGTTGCAGGCGACCAGGGCGGCGGCCGCGTCGGCGCTGCCGCCGGCCAGCCCGGCCGCCACCGGGATCCGCTTGGCGATGGTGATGTGCACGCCGCCGGCGGTCCGGGGGGCGACCGCCGCGCGCAGCGCGGCCACGGCCCGCAGCGCCAGGTTGTCCCGGTTGTCCGGCACCCGGTCGGCGCCTTCGCCGCTGACCGAGACCCCGTCCTGCCCGGCCGCCTCGGCGGTGATCTCGTCGAACAGCGAGACGGCGTGGAACACGGTCACCAGGTCGTGGTAGCCGTCAGGTCGCGGTGGCCCCACCGCGAGCTGGAGGTTGAGTTTGGCGGGAACCCGCACGGTAAGCCCGGTCACGATGGTCAAATCGTACGCGGTTCTGACCGCTGCGCCGCCGCGAGCCGGGCAAACTCGCCGACATCGAGCGCTTCGCCGCGCGCACCCGGATCGAGTCCGGCCGCCCGCAGCAGCCGTTCGGCCTCCGCCGCCGAGCCGGCCCAGCCGGCCAGCGCCGCCCGCAGCGTCTTGCGCCGCTGCTGGAACGCCGCGTCGATGACCGCGAACACCTCCGCGCGCGAGGCCGCGGTGTCCGGCGGGTCGCGCCGGGTGAAGGCGACCAGCCGGGAGTCCACGTTCGGCACCGGCCAGAACACGCTGCGCGGCACCGGCCCGGCCGGGCGTACCGCCGCGTACCAGGCCAGCTTGGCCGACGGCGCGCCGTACACCCGGGAGCCGGGCCCGGCGCACATCCGGTCCGCCACCTCGGCCTGGACCATCACCAGCCCCCGCCGCAGCGACGGCAGCGCGGCCAGCAGGTGCAGCACCACCGGCACCGCCACGTTGTAGGGCAGGTTCGCCACCAGCGCCGTCGGCGCCGCGGGCAGGTCGGCCGCGGAGATGCGCAGCGCGTCCGCGGTCACGACCGCCAGGCGCCCGGCCAGGTCCGGCGCGCGGGCGGCGACCGTCCGGGGCAGTTCGGCGGCCAGCACCGGGTCGATCTCCACCGCCACCACCTGCCCGGCCCGGGCCACGGCCGGCGGCGCGTCCGGCGGGCCCGGCCGGCACCGGCAGCGCCTCGAGCAGGGCCAGCGTGAGCGAGCCGAGCCCCGGTCCCACCTCGAGCACCACGTCATCGGGCTGTCAGCTCGGCCAGCGCCGCGATCCGGCGCACCGTCCCCGCCTCGACGACGAAGTTCTGCCCGAGCCGCTTGGACGGCCGCACCCCCAGCCGCCCGGCCAGCTCCCTGATATCCCCCGGAGTAAGCATCCGCACCCCCGGCCCCACCGTCACCACAGCCACTAGCTCCGCTAACCACCGCGATGTGACATCGGTGTGGCTGTAACCACATCAATGTCACATCGCGGTGGCTGGAAGGCGGGCCCGGTGGGCGCACAGGCCGGGCGCTGGGTGGGAGGCGCGGGGTGGGAGGGAGGCACGGGTTACCAGGGGCCGAAGGTGCGGGCGGCGGTGGCGGTTACCGTGTCGCACAGGGCGGCCAGGTCCATGTTCTTGACCTCGGCCAGGCAGCGCAGGGTGTCGGCGGTCAGGGCGGGCTCGTTGGGCTTGCCGCGGTTGGGGACCGGGGTGAGGTACGGCGCGTCGGTCTCGGCCAGGATGAGCTCGGCCGGGGCGGCCGCGGCGGCGTCGCGCAGCGGCTGGGCCTTGGCGAACGTCACGTTGCCGGCGAACGACATCACGTAGCCCGCCTCGGCGCACTGCTTGGCCATCGCCACGTCGCCGGAGAAGCAGTGGAACACCACCCGGTCCGGCGGGCCCTCCTCGGCCAGGATGCGCAGCACGTCGGCGTGCGCCTCGCGGTCGTGGATCATCAGCGCCTTGCCGGTGCGCTTGGCGATCGCGATGTGCTCGCGGAACCACCAGCGCTGCACGTCGGGCTCGGCGTGCTGGCGGTAGTAGTCCAGCCCGGTCTCGCCCACCGCGACCACGCGCGGCGAACCGGCCAGCGCCTCGATCCCGGCCAGCACCTCGGCCGCCGCGGGGCTGTCCGGGGCCGGGGCCCCCGCGCCGACCTCGGCCGAGACCGCCTGGGTCTCGTTCGGGTGGATGGCCACCGCGGCGTAGACCGCGTCGTGCTCCGCAGCGCACCGCGCCGACCAGCGGGAGGTCTCCAGGTCGGTGCCGACCGTGACCATCCGCACGATCCCGGCCGCGCGGGCCGCGGCCACCACCTCGGCTGATCCGGCTCGGCGCGGGAAAGCGTCCCCCCGGCCCCCCGGCGAAGTCGATCATGTCCAGGTGGGTGTGGCTGTCGAGGGCCGGCCGGGGCAGCGGAGCAGGCTGGACCGGGGCGGTCACCATGCCCCGTTCGGCCCGAACGAGCTCATGCTCCGCCGAGCCGGGCAAGTTCCTCGTCCACCACTGAGGTGTCCAGCTTGGTGAACAGCGGCTTGGGCGCCGCCAGCGGCGTGCCGGCGCGCAGCGGCACCGAGGCCCACCGGGCCGCGCCGTCGTAGGTCCCGGTGATCACCGGGTAGGACGGGCCGCCGTCCTCGTCGACCTCCTCGACCCGCGGCATGTCCGACCAGGTGCCCGACCCGCCCAGCAGCTCGTGGACCTGCTGGGACGAGCGGGGCAGGAACGGGGTGAGCATCGTCTTGGCGTCGTCGACCAGCTGCAGGGCGACGTGCAGCACGGTGCGCATCCGCTCCGGGTCGGACTCGCGCAGCTTCCACGGCGCCTGCTCGGAGAAGTACTTGTTCGCCTCGCCCACCGTCCGCATCGCCTCGTTGATCGCGAACTTGAACCGGGACGCGCCCAGGTGCTCCCCGACCGGGCCGAAGGCCTGCCGGGACCGGGCCAGCAGGTCCTGGTCGAGGTCGGTGAGCTGGCCCGCCGCCGGGATCGACCCGATGTTCTTGGCCGCGAACGAGACCGCCCGGTTCACCAGGTTGCCCCAGGTCGCGACCAGCTCGTCGTTGTTACGGCGGACGAACTCGCTCCAGGTGAAGTCGGTGTCCTGGGTCTCCGGGCCGGCCACGGCCACGTAGTACCGCAGCGCGTCCACGTCGTAGCGCTCGAGGAAGTCCCGCACGTAGATGACCACCGAGCGGGAGGAGGAGAACTTGCGGCCCTCCATCGTCAGGTACTCGCTGGAGACCACTTCGGTCGGCAGGTTCAGCGTGCCGAGCGGCCCGGGCGTGCCGCCCTTGTTGCCCTGGCCGTCGTAGCCGAGCAGCATGGCCGGCCAGATCTCGGAGTGGAAGACGATGTTGTCCTTGCCCATGAAGTAGTACGCCTCGGCGGACGGGTCGTTCCACCAGGCGCGCCAGGCGTCCGGGTCGCCGCTGCGCCGGGCCCACTCGACCGACGCGGACAGGTACCCGATCACCGCGTCGAACCAGACGTAGATCCGCTTGTCCGGCCGGTCCCGCCAGCCGTCGAGCGGGACGGGCACGCCCCAGTCCAGGTCCCGGGTGATGGCCCGCGGCTGCAGGTCATCGAGGAGGTTGAGGGAGAACTTGAGCACGTTCGGCCGCCAGTGGCCCGCCTTGGCCTGCAGCCAGCTGCCCAGCACCTCGGCGAACGCCGGCAGGTCCAGGAAGTAGTGCTCGGTCTCGCGGAAGATCGGCGTCTCGCCGTTGATCTTGGACCGGGGGCCGATCAGGTCGGCCGGGTCGAGCTGGTTCCCGCAGTTGTCGCACTGGTCGCCCCGGGCGCTGTCGTAGCCGCAGATGGGGCAGGTGCCCTCGATGTAGCGGTCGGGCAGCGTCCGGCCGGTGGACGGCGAGATCGCGCCCAGCGTGGTCTTGGGGAAGATGTAGCCGTTCTTCAGCAGCCCGATGAAGATCTCCTGGGTGACCGCGTAGTGGTTCTGCGTGGTCGTCCGGGTGAACAGGTCGTAGGTCATGCCCAGGCTGGTCAGGTCGTTGACGATGACCCGGTTGTACCGGTCGGCCAGTTCCCGCGCGGTCACGCCCTCGGCGTCGGCCTGGACCTGGATCGGCGTGCCGTGCTCGTCGGTGCCGCTCACCATCAGCACCCGGTTGCCCGCCATCCGCTGGTACCGGCTGAACATGTCGCAGGGCAGCGCGAAACCGGAGACATGCCCGATGTGACGGGGGCCGTTCGCATACGGCCAGGCCGGAGCCGACAGGATGGTACGCATGGCTAAAGCCTAGGGGCAGCCGCGGAGTGCTCGACGGTGTTCGGCTCGCCGTCGCCCGGGCACCGGGGCGGGCGGCGCGGTCACCGGGTGGCGGGTGTGCTTGATGCCCAGGATCGACAGGAAGAACGTGCCCAGCACGACCTGGAAGCTCACGATCAGCGCGGTGACCGACGGGATCATCAGGCGCAGCGCGTGCTCGTAGTTCAGGTGGCTGAACTTCTGCCCGTTCCAGTAGAGCAGCGAGAAGATCAGCCCGGCCAGGCCGGCCAGGCCGATGAGGCCGCCCAGCACCAGCCCGCGTTCCAGGCTGAGCTTCTCCAGCACCCGCTGGACCTTCGGCTCCTCCGGCAAGAAGCCCTCCGAGCCGGCGTACACCTGGGTGAACAGCCAGAACAGCACGGCCTGGAAGCCGATCACGACCATCGCCGAGGCCGCCACCAGGGTGTCGACGTCGAAGGTCACGCTGCCGATGCTGAACGGGTGCGGCGCGACGATGGCGCCGATGATCAGGCCCGCGATGAGCAGCGCCAGGCCGGGCAGGAAGAACAGCCAGCGCGGGCTGAACAGCAGCAGGAACCGCAGGTGGCGCCAGCCGTCCCGCCAGGTGTGCAGGTGCGGCGGCCGGCTCCGGCCGTCCTTGGCCAGCGTGGTCGGCACCTCGGTCACGCGCTGGCCGTACAGCGCGGCCTTGACCACCAGCTCGCTGGCGAACTCCATCCCGGTCGCCTGCAGGTTGAGCGCCATCACGCTGTCCCGCTTGAACCCGCGCAGGCCGCAGTGGAAGTCGCCGATCTTGCTGCGGAAGAACGTGCCGGCCGATGAAGCTGAGCACCGGGTTGCCGAGGTACCGGTGCAGCGGCGGCATGGCGCCCGGCGCGATCCCGCCCTTGAACCGGTTGCCCATCACCAGGTCCGCGCCCTTGCGCAGCTCGTTAACAAAGGGCATCAGGTTGGTGAAATCATAGGAATCGTCGGCGTCGCCCATGATGACGTACGTGCCGTTGGCGGCGATGATGCCGCCCATCAGTGCGTTGCCGTATCCCTTGTCGCTGATGGGGACCACGCGGGCGCCTGCCTCTTCAGCCAGCTGCTGGCTGCCGTCCGTGCTGCCGTTATCGGCCACCAGGACCTCGCCGTCGATACCGCTCTCGGCGAGGAATCCCATAGCCTTGCGGACGCACGTCGCCACGGTCTCTGCCTCGTTGAGGCAGGGCATGACCACGGTCAGCTCCACGTTTCGTCTCCTTTGAATAGCGTCAGCGGATCTGCTCGCATGGCCCTGTCCTGGTCGCGCAGCGTATTACCGTAGGCGAGGGACGAACGCACCGAACCGGCCGCGATTCATCGTTCAGGGTTCATCAGCCCAGCACAGGAGGGTACGGCTTGAGGGTAATGCCTGCGGCCCCGTCGCGTGAGCCATCCGCACGGCGAGCCTGGTCAATCCGCCCAGGGAAGCAGGGTCCGGGGCCCAGCTGGTCCGGCCTGCGCGCGCGGGCCGCCCGGACGTGGTCGGGGAACCGCCTGTTCATCATCGTGCTCACTCCCGCCGTCCTGCTCCGGCTCGACGCCGAGCTCGGCTACCAGTGGCAGGCCTGGTTCAACGACTCGTTCGAGTACGTGCAGAACACCGTCAACTTGAACCTCGACCCCACCAGGGTCTCCGGGTACTCACTCTGGCTGAAGCTGTTTCAGGTGTTTCACACCTACGCCATCATAACGATTCTGCAACATCTGATGGCCCTGGCCACCGGGGTCATGATCTACGCGCTGGCCCGGCGCCGGTTCCGCGCCCCCGCCTGGCTGGCCACGCTGGCCACGGTGCCGCTGCTCTACGACGGGTTCGGGATCCAGCTCGAGCACCTGATCCTGTCCGACATCCCGTTCCTGTTCGTGCTGATGCTGGCCATCACGCTGCTGCTGTGGGACCCGCAGCCGTCGATGCGGCGGTGCATCGTCATCGGCCTGCTGCTCGGTGTCGACGACCTGCTGCGCTCGGTCGCCCTGCCGCTGCTGGCCGTGTTCGCCGTTTACATGATCATCCGGCGGATCAGCTGGAAGCGGGTCGCGGCCGCCATCGCGGTGTGCCTGCTCCCGGTGGTGGCCTACGCCGGGGCGTTCGAGATCCAGCACGGCCAGTTCGCGATGACCGACAGCACCGGCGTGTTCCTGTACTCACGGACGATGACGTTCGCCGACTGCGCCAAGATGAAGCTGCCGCCCAGCGAGCTGTTCCTGTGCACCACCGTGCCGCCGGCCAAGCGGCCGATCGCGCAGGCCTACATCTGGACCTCGGAGTCCCCGCTGGACCGGATGCCGTCGACGAAGTTCTCGCCGGCGCCCAACCAGCTGGCGGAGAAGTTCGCCATCGAGGCCATCAAGACCCAGCCGCTGAGCTACGCCAAGGCCGTCTTCGACGACACCTGGCGGGTGTTCTCCTGGAAGCGGTCCGTCTTCCCGCAGGCCGCGACGTACGACGAGTACCTGTTCGGCTACCACTCGCTGGCCGTCCCGGCCTGGAACCAGGCTCCCCTCGGGCCGTACGACTCCTACGCCGCGGCCTACGTCCACGGCGACCCGCTCACCCACGTGGTGGCGCCGTTCGCGAACATCATCCGCGGCTACCAGCGGTACGTGTGGCTCCCGGGGACCGTGTACGGGCTCATCCTGCTGGCCGGCCTGGGCGGCATGGTGCTGGCCTGGCGGCGGCTCGGCGGGGAGGCGCTGCTGCCGTGGACGATCTCGCTCGCGCTGATCGTGATCCCCGCCGCCACCGCCGAGTTCGACTACCGGTACGTGCTGGTGGCGGTGCCGTTCGCCTGCCTCGCGGCGGCCCTGGCGTTCAGCCCGGGCACCGCGGGCGGTGACCTGGCCGGCGGCTGAGGGCACGCCTAGCGGGACGGAAGCGGGGGCAGGACGGGCCCGCCGGGGGCGCCGAGGATGCCGAGGTCTTCCCGATCGCGGACCGGGCGTCGGCTGGCGCGCGCGGCGCCGGCCACGACCAGGGTGATCTCGCCGCGGACGGCACCTGACGGCTTCTTGCGCCCGGACCCCTTTGCCCCCTTGCGCGGGGCCTCGCGCGGGTCGGCCTCGCTGACCAGGGCCGCCCACTCGGCCAGCTCGGAGAGCGGGCCGCGCCTGATCTCCTCGTGCGTCTTGGTGAGCTCCCGGCACACCACGGCGGGCCGGTCCGCGCCGTGCGAGGCGGCCAGCTCGGCCAGCGTCGACGCCAGCCTGCGGCCGGACTCGAAGAAGACCTGGGTCCGGCGGTCCTCGGCCAGCTCGGCGAACCGCCGGGCGCGCTGGCCCGGGCCGCGCGGCGGGAACCCCTCGAAGCTGAACCGGTCGGTGGGCAGCCCGGAGACGGCCAGCGCGGTGGTCACCGCCGACGGCCCCGGCAGCGCGGTCACCCGCAGCCCGGCCTCGGCGGCGGCCGTGACGAGCCGGTAGCCGGGGTCGCTGATGCCGGGGGTACCCGCGTCGGTGACCAGCAGGACGTCCTGGCCGCCCTGGAGCACGTCGAGCAGCTCGGCCGTGCGGCGCGCCTCGACCGCGTCGTAGTAGGAGATCACGCGCGCCCTGAGCTCGATGTTCAGGCTCGACGCGAGCCAGCGCACCCGGCGGGTGTCCTCGGCCGCGATCACGCTCGCCCGGGCGAGCTCGGCCACCAGCCGCGCGGACGCGTCCTCGGCCCGGCCGATGGGAACCGCGGCCAGGATCAGCACGCCGCCGTCCGCACCGGTCCCGGGCAGCACCTCGTCCGGATCTTCGCCCGACGGGTCGCGGTCGGGCCAGTTCTCGGTAATGGGGTCCTCCGCGGTCGGTCTCGCACGGCATCTCCGGCTAGCCGGACTTTACCGTCACCAGTAGCATGTGGCCGATGACGGCAACCGAGGCTGACATGCCCGCCGCGCCCGCCACCGACGAAGCCAGCCGGCTCGCGGTGCTGCGCGCCCGGCTGGTTTCCCCGCTGCCCGATGACCGGCCGTGGGGGTGGCTGGGGCCGCTGCTGGTGACCGCGTTCGGCACGTTCCTGCGGTTCAACCGGCTGCGGGTGCCGCGGGCGCTGATCTTCGACGAGACCTACTACGTCAAGGACGCCTGGAGCATCCTGAACCACGGCGTCGAGCTGAACCTGGTCCCCAACGCGAACGCGATCATCGCGGCCGGGCACACGAACATCTTCGCGGCGTGCAACGGGACGGCGGCGTGCGGGGAGTACGTGGTCCAGCCGGAGATGGGCAAGCTGCTCATCGCCTGGGGCGAGGCGATGTTCGGGCTGAACTCGTTCGGCTGGCGGTTCGCCAGCGCCCTGTTCGGGTCGCTGGCCATCTTGCTGATGTGCCGGATCGCCCGCCGCCTGACCCGGTCCACCCTGCTCGGCTGCCTGGCCGGGCTGCTGATGACCTTCGACGGGCTGGAGTTCGTGCTGTCCCGGACCGGGATCCTGGACATCTTCCTCATGTTCTTCGTGCTGGCCGCGTTCGGCTGCGTCCTGATCGACCGCGACGCCGGCCGCGCGGCCCTGGCCGCCGGGGCCGCCCGCCGCGACGGCGGCCAGGCCGGGCCCGGCCCTGGGGATCCGCCGGTGGCGGCTCGCGGCCGGGATCTTCCTGGGCCTGGCCGTGGCCACCAAGTGGAACGCCGCCTGGTACCTCATCGGCTTCGGCGCCCTGATCACCGCGTGGGACATCGGCGCCCGCCGCACCGCCGGGCTGCGGTCCTTCGTCCGCGGCGGACTGCGCGAGGCCCGCTGGCTCCCGGTCACGTTCGGGGCCATCCCGCTGGCCGTCTACATCGCCACCTGGAGCGGCTGGTTCGCCACCAGGACCGGGTACTTCCGGGACTACGCGGCGACGCACGGCGTGCACACCCCGGTTATCTCCGCCCTGTACTCGCTGTTCGAGTACCACAAGCAGGCGATCAGCTTCGGCGTGGGGCTGCGCACCCCGCATCCGTACCAGTCCCAGCCGTGGGACTGGCTGCTGGTCACCCGGCCGGTCGCGTTCTTCTACGAGTGCTACAAGGGCCCGGTGACGGGTCCCGCGAACTACTGCCCGGCGCACTACACCGGCGCGGAATGGTCCCAGGAGGTGCTGGCGCTCGGCACCCCGGCGATCTGGTGGGGCTCCATGCTCGCCCTGCTGTTCTGCCTGGGCTGGTGGCTGCTCCACCGCGACTGGCGGGCCGGCGCCGTCCTGCTCGCCGTCCTGGCCGGCTGGGCCCCCTGGTTCCCCCTCGTCACCCGCACCAAGTTCTACTACTACGCCCTCGAATTCGAGCCCTTCCTCATCCTCGCCATCGTGCTCTGCCTCGGCCTGATCCTCGGCCCCGCCACGGCGAGCCTGCTGCGCCGGGCCACCGGGGGCCTCATCGTCGGCACCTACGTGCTGTGCGTGCTGCTGATGTTCTGGTACTTCTACGCGGTCCTGGCTGGTCAGACGATCCCGTACGAGAGCTGGCTGAGCCACATGTGGTACCGGATAGGCCGCGGCTGGATCTGAGCTCAGCCTCTGGCTGTCCCTTCAGGCCGCTTTCAGCTTCCCCTCAGCCCCGGCGTGCATAATTGTTTACGCCGTTAGCGCACGGGGCAGTTGAAGGCGCCATCGGCAACGTGATTTAGGCAACAGGGGGTACGTTTCCGGGCCTGTTGTACGTCTATATATACAGTGATGACAAACAACCGGAGCGAACATGAGCCGAGCCGAACACTCTAGCGAGGACCGCGCGCGCTTTGAGCGCGACGTCATTCCGCAGCTTGGCCAGCTGTACCCGGCCGCGCTCCGGATGACGAGGAACCCGACGGATGCCGAGGATCTCGTCCAGGAGACGTCGGTCAAGGCCTACGCGGCGTTCCAGCAGTTCACTCCGGGTACCAACCTGCGGGCATGGCTGAACCGCATCCTGACCACGACGTTCATCAACGTGTACCGCAAGCGGCGCCGCGAGCCGCAGCAGGCGCTCGGCGGTGACCTGCAGGAATGGCAGATGTCGGCCGACCGGCTCACGCCGCCGGTACCGTCGGCCGAGACCGAGGCGCTAGACCGGACCACCGATTCTGACCTGCTGCGGGCGCTGCGCGAGCTGCCGGGCGAGTTCCGCACGGCCGTCTACCTGGCCGACATCGAGGGCTACCCCTACCGCGAGATCGCCGAGATCATGGGGACGCCGGTCGGGACCGTGATGTCCCGGCTGCACCGCGGCCGCCGGAAGATCAGGGAGCAGCTGATGGCGAGCGGGTTCGTCGGCAAGCCCCAGCCGGAGTCGTCAGGGGCCTGAGCAGCGGGGTCACCACCGCCAGCTGATAATGCGGTTCAGGGTCCGTACAGGGTGAGCTTGACCTCGCCGGCCTGCCAGCGGCCGATGATGCGCAGCCCGGCCCCGGCGATCAGGGCCATTTTCTCCTTGTCCATGCGCGTGACCGGGACGGGGAACTTGTAGTTGCTGGCGCCGGTGACCACCCAGACGCGCCTGACGTCGGTGAACCGGCTCTTCAGCTCGGCCGGGCTGGTGATCTCGGTCCCGGTCAGGGTGGCCGAGGCGATCGCGGACCGGCCCAGCGCCAGGTCGCGGAGCCGCAGGAACGGCGCCGGGTAGCCGGTGCCGAGGACGCGCATGGTGAACGGGATGTAGAAAACCACGTCGCCCGGCTGCTCCTGGGCCGCCACGATGGCCGCGGCCCGGCGCAGGTTGTCCGGGCGGGCGGCGGTCTGCCTGATGGCCTGCTGCGGCCCGGCCAGCAGGGCGGCGAGCAGCGCGACGACCAGCGCGGCCGGCAGCCAGGCCAGGCTCAGGCCAGCCAGGCGCAGCCGGCCGAGCGGCGTCCTCGCCGCGAGCCTGATCAGGCCGGTCAGCCCGGCGCCGGCCACGATGGCCAGCGCGGGCAGGCAGAACTCGACGTACCGCACGTAGTAGACCGGCTTGACGAACGACGCCGCGATCAGGCCGAACGGCGGCACCACCAGCCAGGGCAGGGCGATCGCGGCCGGGTTGAGCGGGCGCCAGCCGTCGGCCAGCCAGGCCGCCGCCACGCCGCCCAGCGCGAGCAGCGCCAGCGGGAGCACCAGGTCCCTCGAGCCCGCCGTGGTGCTGAGCAGCCGCTCGATCGCCCGGTAGTTCGGCCGGGCCAGCCAGGAGATCTGCTGCTGCTGATGGCCGGCCACGGCCAGCAACGGGGAGAGCACGGCCACCGCGGCCACCGCGGCGGCCAGCCAGCGCAGCGGAATCCGGCCGATCCGGCGCCCGGCCGGATCGGCGCCGCGGGCGCTCGCCAGCAGCAGCGTCACGCCGTGCGCGACGACGATCAGCAACCCGAAGATGTTGAACAGGCCGGTCAGCGCCACCGCCGCCGCGTACGCCAGCCACCACCGCCAGCGTCCGTCGGGCCAGGCCCGGAGCAGCAGGTACGTGGCGATCGCGGCGAACATCGTCTCGATCGCGTAGGACCGGGCCATCTGCGCGTAGTACGTCATGTACGGCGCGGTCGCGAACAGCAGCCCCGCCAGCAGCCCGGTCAGCGCCGGAACGTCCAGCCAACTGGCGCCAGGCGGCCGGGACCGGGCGGCCGCCCGGCGGGCGGCGGCCGCGGTGAACCCGGTCGCGATCACCATGGCGCACAGCGAGGGGAACCGCAGCGCCGTGGCCGAGGTGCCGATCACCGCCGCGACGACGTGCATCAGCAGGTAGTAGGCACCGTGCACGGCGTCCTCGTGCCCGAGCAAGGCAAAGATCTGACCGAACGGGCGGCCGATCGCGTCCTTGGTATAGGCCTCGTCCCGCCACAGCGAAGGGCCGCCGATCTCGTACCCGCCCACCACCGCCGCGACGGCCATGGGGCCGGCCACGACCGGCCACCCGCTCCAGTGCCGCCCGCTCCTCGCCCGCTCCGGCGGTTCCGCCGCGGACTGCGTGACCGGGTCGCGCGGCTCCGCCGCGATCGCGGCGGCCGGGTCCTCGGGCCCGAGGTCGGTATCCGACACAGTTTCCCTTCCCGGGCACCCGCTCCAGGCCATCAGGACACCCTGGCTCACCACACTATCCAAGGCGGGGCACACGAGACGGCCGCTGTTCACGCACTCGTAAGGTCCGCGCTGGAGCAGGAAGTCAGGCCGGGAAGACGCGGTCGCAGACGCGGGCGCCGGCCTTGCCGTCGTCCAGGGACGCGAACCTGGCCGCGAAGCGCTCGTAGGCGTCCCGGTAGGAGGCCGCGACGGTGCCGGCGTCCCGGACGGCCGCGATCACCTCGTCCGAGGTGGCCAGCAGCGGGCCGGGGGCTTCGGCTTCGAAGTCGAAGTAGAAGCCGCGCAGGTTGTCGCGGTAATCGGCCAGGTCGTAGGTGAAGAACACCATCGGCCGGCCGGTAACCGCATAGTCGAACATGGTCGAGGAATAGTCGGTGACGAGCAGGTCGGACACCAGGTAGAGCTCGGTGATGTCGGGGTAGGCGGTGACGTTGACGGCGAACCCGGGCCGCATCCCGGCCGGGACGTCGTCCGCCATGTGGTGGTGCCCGCGGATGAGGAACACGTGGTCCTCGCCGAGCTCGGCCCAGGCCCGCTCCAGGTCCAGGCGCATGTCGAAGCGGTACCGGCGGCCGTTCGCGTACACCTGGTTGTCCCGCCAGGTAGGTGCGTAGAGCACGACCCGCTTGCCGTCCGGCAGCCCCAGCCGGTCCCGGACCCGCGCGGCCACCTCCGCCGCGTCGGAGCGGCAGAGCAGGTCGTTGCGCGGGTAACCGTACTCGCCGATTTCCCCCTCGTACCGGAACGCGCCGCGCATGACGGACGTACTGAACGGGTTGGGCGAGAGCAGCAGGTCCCACTGCGCGATGTCGTTCGCGAGGTGGTCGAAGTAGGCGGTCCCGCTGATGAACTGCGGGTTGGCGATGTCGAAGCCGATCTTCTTCAGCGGCGTGCCGTGCCAGGTCTGCACGTAGAACTGGCCGTCGCGCTTGCGGAAGGGGGCCTGCATGTCGTCGTTGGAGATCAGGTACTTCGACCGCGCCAGCGCCTCGTAGTACTCCTGGGTGCCGCGGAGCACCGCGGTGGCGCCCGCGGGCACCGGCACCGACCAGTCGGTGACCGCCCACAGGTGCTCGCGGTCATCACCGCGGCGGCGCAGTTCCTCCGCGATGCCGAGCGGGTTGTCCCCGCACTGCTTGCCCTTCCAGCTGATGAACAGGACCTGGTCCCGCAGCGGGGCGCTGCGCAGCAAGGCGGGATAGAAACCGCGTCGCAGCGCGCGGGCACCGAAGTTCCCCTGTTCCACCCGGCGCAGCTGGGGTTCGGCGGTGATCAGCGGGTTGTCGTCGCCGGTGACGAGCAGCCGGTACCACTTGTGCCCGGCCGCCTCCCGGTGGCTGGTCACGTCGGCCAGCCGGCCGTGGTCGTACTTCAGCTCGGCCAGCGCGTCGGCGCCCGCGCCCGCCGGGCGCACGGACAGGTTCCACTCGCCGTCCCGCAGCGGGATGGCCGAGCCGAAGAACGGCAGCTGGTTCAGGTCGGCCTCGATGGTGAAGCGATCGCCGGTGACGGCGAAGCCGATGACGTGCGAGTCGGCCGACCCGATCCGGCGCAGCACGGTCTCGTACCGCTCGCCGGGGGCCGCCCCCAGGAAGCTGCCGCGCAGCACCAGGCGGCCGCCGGGCTGCCACGCGTGCTCGTCGATCACCGGCCGCGGGGTGCGTTCTGCTATCACAAGGTCACCGTAGCGGCTCTGGCCGGCCACGGCCTCCCGGCCGGCGAACAGGTGCCTGGTCTCCGGCCGGCCGTCCGGCCACGCCACCCGGACCCGGGGCCGTCCGGGCCGCTTGAGGTAGGCGTCCCAGGCCATCCCGTCGTCACCAGCGAGCTGGCCGAGCCCCGTGACCCGGTCCACCACGTCGGCCGCGCCGGCCAGCTCGCCGAGCGGCACCAGGGCACGGTACCGGCCCGGGACATCCTGGGGCACCGCCGGGAAGGTCCGGATCGCCGCCCCGCGGCTGCGCACCAGCACCAGCTCGGCCGCGGCCGGGGATGCGCCGGCGGTCGCGGCGGCGCCAGCCGGGGCCGGGCCAGCCGACCCGCCGGGTACCTCGACCTCGATCTCCACCGATCTCGGATCATGCCAGTTCACGGTGGTCACGACCGCGCCGAGCCGCCAGGCGGCCACGTTCAGGCCGAGGCCCGCCCAGCGGGCGCCGAACCGCAGGCCGGGCGTGACCTGGCGGGGCTCCGGCCGCTCGGCCCGGCCCGGCACCGGGGTGTGCACCCGGGCCGGGCGCCACACGCCGTGGCCGCGGACCAGCATGTAGCACTGCCACTCCCCGGGGCGGCGGAACCGCCGGGGGCTGACCGTGAAGCGGAAGCCCGACCAGTCGTAGTTGTACCGGTCCTGCTCGGACAGCGCGGTGGCCTCCGGGTGGAAGAACGAGCGGACGGGCCGCACCACGGGCAGGCGCCGGCCGGGCGGGCGCAGCACCACGATCTTGGAGGTGTTCCGGCGGCGCGCGATGTCGACGGACGGCACGTTGGCGCGGCCGGTCACGACCAGCTGATCGCTCCGCCCCTTCTTGTCACGGGCCCAGGTGATGTCGTCTACCTGCATGTACGGGTCCAGGTCACGCCAGTGCGGGCGGAATACCCGGGCTGGAACTTTTATCGGGGGGGTCCGGGGGGGTAGTCCCCCCGGGGGAGCAGAGCCCGGGGAGTCCGTCCGGAACGGCAGGTCGGCCCGGAGCCGGCCCCGGTGCCGGACCATGGGCACCTGGCGCACCGGCTGCTCTACCAGCCAGGCGGCCAGCTCGGCCAGCTGCGGCATTGCCCGGATCCGGACCAGGTAATAAGCGAGCTTGTGGGTCGCGGGCAGGCTGCGCAAGACCCGGCGGCCGACGTGGTCCAGGTAGCCGTTCACCAGGTCGGCGAACTCGGCCCGGTACGCCTCGGTCACCTTGTGCAGGTCCTGGACGTAGAGCCACAGGTCGTTCTTGAGCGCCTTGAGCTGGTGCGCCCGTAGCAGCCTGGTCGTGGAGTGCGCGGCGATGAACGAGTCGATGTCGTCCAGGGCGGTCATCCGGTCCCGCAGGTTGCTGATACTGGTGCGGCTCTGCGTGATCGACAGCTTGCCCTGCGCGCGCTCGCGCCAGTAGTAGACGATGTCCGGGATCACGTCGACCGCCTTGGCCAGCACGTGCGCCTTGGTCATCAGCCGGAGGTCCTCCCAGACCACCTGCTCGGGGAAGGACAGCTGACGGGAATCCCAGAAGCTGCGCCGGAACAGCTTGTTCCATACCGACACGTCGTACAGCAGCCGCGGCGTCCTGGTCACGTGCGTGCCGGTCTGCCTGCCCTTGAGCGCCAGCATGTGCAGCGCCGACGGGTTGAGTCCCTTCGGGCCGACCCGCCACACCGCGCCGCTCACGAAGTCCGAGCCCGACCGTTCGAGCGCGTGCAGCAGCAGTTCGTACGCGTTGGCCGGCAGCAGGTCGTCACCGTCGACGAAGGCCAGGAACTCCCCGCGGGCCTGCTCGACGCCCCGGTTGCGCGCGCCGCCCGGGCCGCCGTGCTCCGGCTGGATCAGCCTGAACCGGGGGTCGGCGGCCGCCTTGGCCCGGGCGATCTGGGCGCTGTGGTCGGTGGAGCCGTCGTCGACCATGATCACTTCCAGGTCGGGATACGACTGGGCCGCGATCGAGTCCAGGCAGTCGCCGAGGTCGTCGGCGTTGTTGAAGAACGCGACGACGACACTGATCCGGGGGGTGGTCACTGAGGTTCCTTGGCTCGTCAACTGGGGCTCATCATCGGGCGGCCGGGCCCCAGGGGGCTTCCCAGCCGAGTGCCACCGGGTCGTAGACGCGCTCCACGTAGATCTGGTGCCAGAGCGAGAACACGACCAGCAGCCATACCTGCCGCCAGGACACCTCGGGGTCGTCGGCCCTGAAGCGGCGCAGGATGTCCACCGCGGCGCCCTTGTCCAGCCACTGGCCGGTCTGCGCCGAGCGGACCACCTGCTCCGCGAAACCATACATCCCGCCGCGCAGCCAGGGGCCGAGCGGCACCGGGAAGCCCAGCTTCGCCCGCTCCGCGGCGGCCTGCGGCAGCAGCTCGGTGATGGCCTCCCGCAGCGCGAACTTGGTGGTGCCCGCCGCCGTCTTCTCCACCCGGGCCAGCCGCGACGCCACCGCGAGCACCTCGCGGTCCAGGAACGGCGTGCGCAGCTCCAGGCCGTGGGCCATGGCCATCCGGTCGGCCTTGACCAAGATGTCGCCCGGCAGCCAGGTGTTGACGTCGATCAGCTGCATGGTGGCCACGTCGTCCAGGCCGGCGTCGGCCGCCTGCCGGTACACCGGGTCGGTCACGTCGAACTCGGTGCCGTGGCCCATCCGGATCAGCCGGCTCGCCTCGTCACCGCGGAACACGTAGGCGTTCCCGATATACCGCCGCTGCAGCGGCGTGGAGGTCCGGTTGAGCAGGCCCTTGCCCCGTCCGGTCGGCATCTCGGACGCGACCCGGCCGAGGGTGGCGCGGCCCCAGCCGGGCAGCGCCTGGCCGGCCCGGACCACGCCCCGCTGGTAGTAGATGTTGTAGCCGCCGAAGAGCTCGTCGGCGCCCTCGCCGGACAGCACCACCTTGACGTGCTTGCGGGCCTCGCGGGCGGCGAACCACAGCGGGACCGCGGCCGCGTCCGCCATCGGGTCGTCCAGGTGCCAGATGATCTGGGGCAGGTGGGCCAGGAACTCCTCCGGGCCGATCACGTAGGGGACGGACTTCACGCCGAGCGCCGTCGCCGTGGCCATCGCCTCGTCGATCTCGTTGTAGCCCTGCCGCTCGAACCCGACGGTAAAGGTGAGCAGGTCGGGTACGGACTCGGCGGCGAGCGCGCATAGCGTGGCCGAGTCCACCCCGCCGGACAGGAACGCCCCGACCGGCACGTCGCTGCGCAGGTGGACGGCCACCGAGTCGCGCAGGGCGGCCAGGATCTTGTCCGGCGAGCTGGACGACGGGGACCGGGCCGGGCGCAGCTCCGGACGCCAGTACCTGAACACGTCGACCCGGCCGCCCGGCCGGGCGATGAGCACGTGCCCGGGCGGCAGCGCCCGCGCGGGCGGCACCAGGGTGGCCGGCGCGGGCACGTACTGGAACGACAGGTACCGGCGCAGCGCGTCCGGGTCGAGGGCGGTCACCTCACCGGAGTCGGCCAGCGCCTTGCGCTCGGAGGCGAACCTGAGCTGGGGCCCCGACTGGGGACGCTGGCCGCCCGCGGTCAGCGCGTAGAAGAACGGCTTGATGCCGAACGGGTCCCGCGCGCAGAACAGCTCCCGGTCGCGCCGGTCCCAGATCGCGAACGCGTACATCCCGCGGAGCTGACGGACCACGTCCCGGCCCAGCCAGGCGAACAGCTCCACCAGCACCTCGGCTGCCGACCGGGTCCGCAGCCGGACGCCGCGGTCGATCAGCCGCTGGGCCAGCTCCACGTAGTTGTAGATCTCGCCGTCGAGGACCAGGACGAACCGGCCGTCCGCGGACTGCATCGGCTGGCGGCCAGCCGGGCCGCCGTCGAGGACGGCCAGCCGCCGGAACCCCAGGGCCAGGTCGTGGTCGGCGAAGAAGTTCTCGTCGTCGGGCCCCCGGTGGGCGAGGCGCGTGGCGGCACGACTGACCCACTCGGTGTCCGGCCCGGCCCCGTCGGCCAGGGCCAGGCAGCCGGTGATTCCGCCCATGCGTGCCGCCTGAACACTCGGGGTACCTTCCCCGACCAGGTTACTTGGGCTGGAACCTGATCCCGCCGTCGAAGCGGATGACCTCGGCGTTCATGTAATCGTTCTCGATCAGGGACCGGACCAGGTGGGCGAATTCGTCCGCCCGTCCCATCCGCTTGGGGAACACCACCGGGGCCACCAGCTTCGCCTTGAACTCGTCGGCGTTGGGCGAGAACCCGTAGATCGGGGTGTCGATGATGCCGGGGCAGATCGTGTTGACCCGCACCCCGATGGCGCTGAGGTCACGCGCGGCAGGCAGGGTCATGCCGATGATGCCGCCCTTGGAGGCGGAGTAGGCGATCTGGCCGGTCTGGCCCTCGATGCCGGCTACCGAGGACGTGTTGACGACCACGCCGCGCTGCCCGTCCGCGTCGGCGGGCTCGGTCTTGGCCATCGCCGCGGCCGCGATGCGCATCAGGTTGAAGGTGCCGACCAGGTTGACCTGAATGACCTTGGAGTAGGCGCCGAGGTCGTGCGGCGTGCCGTCACGTCCGACGGTGCGCGACGCCCAGCCGATGCCGGCGCAGCTGATCGCGGTCCGCAGCGGGGCCCCGGTGGCCACCGCGGCGTCCACCGCGGCCTGGACCGATGCCTCGTCGGACACGTCGGTGCGGGCGAACTGGCCGCCGATGTCGTCGGCGATCTGCTTGCCGCGCTCCTCGTTCAGGTCGGCGACCAGTACGGTGGCGCCGGCCGCGGCCAGGATCCGCGCGGTGGCCTCGCCGAGTCCGCTCGCGCCGCCGGAAACGATCGCAGAAGTACCGTTGAGCTCCATGACCGGGAGCATACCCGCCGCGGATCTTGCCCTACCGGGCGGTAGGCCAGCGAGAAGCACAGCAGTGTCACGGGCTGCCAACTCGTTCGGCTGATTAATGTCTTTTATGGTTGTCAGAGGCAGAAGCTAAGGTCAGAGCATGACTAAGCTGCGCGGCAACCCGTGGGCGGTGCTGGTTGTCGTCTCGTTGGGCTTCTTCATGACGCTGCTCGACCTGACGATCGTGAACATCGCCATCCCCGACATGATCAACCGGCTGCACGCCTCGCTGGACGACGTGCTGTGGGTGCTCAACGCCTACGCTCTGGTGCTCGCCGTCCTGGTGATCACGGCCGGACGGCTCGGGGACCTGCTCGGGCCGCGCACCATGTTCGTGGCCGGGATCGCGGTGTTCACGGTCGCCTCGGCGGCGTGCGGGTTCGCACCCGATCCCGCCTGGCTGATCGCTTTCCGGGCGGTCCAGGGGATCGGCGCGGCCATGCTGATGCCGCAGACGCTGGCCATCGTGACCATGACGTTCCCGCCGGAGCGGCGCGGGGCCGCGTTCGGCATCTGGGGGGCGGTGGCCGGGCTGGCCACGATCGCCGGGCCCACCCTGGGCGGGCTGCTCGTCACCGCGTTCGACTGGCGCTGGATCTTCTTCGTCAACCTGCCGATCGGGGCCGCCGTCCTGGCCGTGACCTTCTTCATCATCCCGGGCTTCCAGCCCGGCCGGCGGCACCGGTTCGACATCGCGGGCGTGGCGCTGGCCAGCCTGGCCCTGCTCGCCATCTGCTACGGGCTGGTGGAAGGACAGCGCTACGGCTGGGGCACGGTCACCTCGTTCATCTCCATCCCGCTGATCATCGCGGCCGGGGTGGTGCTGCTCGGCGCCTTCCTCTGGGTCCAGAAGCTGCGGCAGGACCGCGAGCCGCTGGTCCCGTTCGTGCTGTTCCGGAGCCGGAACTTCACGCTGATGAACTGGGTGTCAGGCACGCTGTCGATCGGGATGCTCGGCATCTTCCTGCCGTTCACCATCTACCTGCAGTCCGCGCTGGGCTTCTCGGCGCTGAAGGCGGGCCTGACCATGGCGCCCTCCTCGGTGGTGATGATCATCCTCGCGCCCGGCCTCGGCCGGCTGACGGACAAGATCGGCGGTAAGTACATCCTGCTGACCGGGCTGAGCTTGTTCGCGGTGGGCATGGGCTGGGCGGTGCTGATCGCGACTCCGCACTCCGTCTGGTACGACTTCCTGGCCCCGATGATCGTGGCCGGCCTCGGCATGGGCGGCACGTTCCCGCCGATGACCACGACGGCGATGAGCGAGGTCGACCCGCGGATGGCCGGCGCGGCCTCCGGCGTGCTCAACACGACCCGCCAGGTCGGCTCGGTCATCGGCACCGCCGCGGTCGGCGCCCTCCTGCAGAACCGGCTGGTCAGCTCGCTGACCAGCCGGGCCACGGCGGTCTCGGCCAGCCTGCCGGCCCCGGCCCGCGGACCGTTCGTCAGCGGTTTCCGCCAGGCCGCCGCCAGCGGCCTGATCGGCGCTCCGGCCAGCTCCGCCGCTCCGGCCGGCACCTCGCCGGGGCTCGCGGCCCAGCTGCGCCGGCTCGGGGCCGAGGTCTTCCCCCAGGGCTATGTGACGGCGATGCGGTGGACCATGGTCCTGCCGATCGCCGTGGTCGCCCTGGCCGCGGCCAGCTGCCTCGCGCTGCGAAGCAAGGCCCGCGGCCAGGACGGCGCCACGGCGGCGGACGCGGACTCCGGTCAGATGGCCGGGACCATCAGCTCGCCCGGCTCATCGGGCTCACTGGGCCAGAGCCCGGGCAGCTCGTCGGGGACGGCATCGTAGCGGTCCGGCTCGAACGGGAACGTGTCCGCGAACACCGGCTCCAGGTCGGTGAGCCAGCAGGCGGACGGGTCGAACCGGGCGAAGAACGGCCGGCCGACCAGGCCCGGGTCACGGGCCTGGATCATGTGCAGGACGAAGACCTTGTAGCCCGCCACCTCGGCCACGCCGTCGATGCACACCTTCCCCGGCGTGGCCGACATAGACGGTCCCCGGACGGTCCGCGCCAGGCCGGATACGCCCTGGTAGGCGTCGCGGAAGATCTCGTAGGCGCGGGCCAGCGGCACCGCGAAGTAATCCTGCGGGCCGGTGTCGCGCTCCACGAACATGTAGTAGGGAATCAGGCCCATCCGGACCTGCGTCCGCCACATGGACTGCCAGACCTGCGGATCGTCGTTGATCGACCGGATCAGCGGCGCCTGGGTGCGGATCACCGCGCCGGCGCCGGAGATCCGGCGCACCGCCTCGGCCAGCACCGGCGGCTCGAGCTCGCGCGGGTGCGAGAAGTGCGCCATCACCGCGAGGTTCCGGCCCGAGGCGACCACCTCCTCGAACAGCCGCAGGGTGGCGTCGGCGTCCGGGTCGGTGACGAACCGCTGCGGCCAGTACGCCAGTGACTTGGTGCCGATCCTGATCGACTCGATGTGATCCAGGCCGTTCCGCGGGTCGATGAGCGGCTCCAGGTACCGGCGGAGCACCGCCTCGCCCATGATCATGGGGTCGCCGCCGGTGATCAGGACGCTGGTCACCTCGCGGTGTTCGGCCAGGTAGGCGATCAGGGTGCCGATGTCGTCGGAGGCCATCTTCAGCTCGGGCTCGTCCACGAACTGCGCCCAGCGGAAGCAGTAGGTGCAGTACGCGTGGCAGGTCTGGCCCTGACGGGGGAAGAACAGCACCGTCTCCGGGTACTTGTGCTGCAGGCCCGGGAGCGGCCTGCCGTGCAGGGTGGGCGCGTTCAGCAGCAGCTGGCCCGCCGGGTGGGGATTAAGCCTCATCCTTATCTCGTGCGCGGCCGCCCGCAGGGCGCTCTCGGGGGCGCCGTCGTCGATCAGGCCCGCGAGCCGCTGCACGTCCGCCGCGGGCAGCATGTCCGGCTGCGGGAAGACGAGGCGGTAGATCGGGTCGTCCGGGGCCGCGTCCCAGTCGATCAGCTGCTCGACCACGTACGCGTTCGTCCGGAACGGCAGCACGGTCGCGACCGCCCGGACCGCCAGCCGCTCCCCAGGTGAAAGACCTGCCCGCTGGACGAGCATGTCCAGATGTTTCGCCGAGTAAGCGCGAAAGCCGCGGCCCCCCGGCCGCGCCTGCGGTATGACCTGCTGAATATCAGTCACGCCTTCTCCCTCCGTTGGACGCGCCGGGCGCTGCGTTGCGCCGCGAAACGCGTGACAATAGCCCCAAAGACACCCGCTCCCCAGCGGTTCCCCCGCCTGCCCGCGCTATCTGCCTAACGCATGACGATAACTGCTCCCACCGGTTTATTACGCACCGGCGGCCTCGTTGGTTCCGATTGCCGTTCCGCCTTTCTGCCGTTGAGACAATTACCATGTTTCGCAGCGAGTGTTCGACCGAATCACAGCAAGTTCCAAGAACGTAGTTTTTTAGTCTGCTGCAATACATGCCTATTAGCCGTACAATGCCGGGCCGGTTCTGGTCCAGGCCAGGGCCGCGCCGATACCGCGAGCCAGCCCCGCCCGAACCGCTCGTCAGGGCCATAATGGGGCCCACCAGTCCGGCACTGGAGGTGAAGGACACGCTACGTATGATGCACCGTCCGCGGCCGCGCACCGGGGTGACCCGCTGAGTACGGGACCGGACGGCCAGGAGGGGCCCGTGCCCCCGGACGGCGGGACCGGCCCGGATGGCCGCCGGGAGCCCGGCCCCGCCGGTGGCGCCGGGACCGGCGCCACCGTGCCCGCCCCGGAGCGCCCGGGCTACCGGCCGGTGCGCGCGGGACCCAGCTCGGAGCGTCCGGCGCGCCCGGATCCCGGCGCGGCCCGCCCGGTGATCGCGGTGGACGCCATGGGCGGCGACCACGCCCCCGGCGAGATCGTGGCCGGGGCGCTCGCGGCCCAGCGCGAGCACGGCCTCCGGGTGCTGCTGACCGGGCCCGCCGCCCGGCTGCGCCAGGTGCTCGGCGGGATGGGGGCCATCGACGAGATCCAGATCGTGCCGGCCGAGGACAACCTGGCGATGGACGAAGGCGCGCTGGCCAGCCTGCGCCGCCCGCGGTCGAGCGTGGCGGTGGCGTGCCAGCTGGTCCGGCGCGGTGACGCGGCCGCCGTGGTCTCGGCCGGGTCGACCGGCGGCATCGTGGCCACCGCGCGGCTGCGGCTGCGTTCCCAGCCGGGCGTGCTACGGCCGGGGCTCGCCGTCGTGCTGCCGACCCGCCCGGGCCGCACGGTGCTGATCGACGCGGGCGCCACTGCCGACCCCAAACCGGAGATGCTGGTCCAGTTCGGCCAGCTCGGCGTAGCCTACGCGCAGACCGCGCTGGGCGTGCTCGCGCCCCGGGTGGGACTGCTCACGATCGGGACCGAGCCGGGGAAGGGCAACAAGTTCACCCGGCGCGCGCACGAGCTGCTGGCCAGCGACCCGCCGCACGGCGCGCTCCCGCTGAGCTTCGCCGGCAACGTAGAGGGCGGCGACCTGCTGGCCGGCCAGCTCGACGTGATCGTGACCGACGGCTTCACCGGGAACGTGGCCCTGAAGACGCTCGAGGGCTCGATCCGGTTCGCCGCGGCCGAGCTGCGCGCGGCGGTCACCGGCACGCGCACCGCCCGGGTCGGCGCGTTCCTGCAGCGCCGCGGCCTGCGGGAGCTGAGCGACCGGCTCGACGCGGAGAGCTATGGCGGAGCCGTGCTGCTCGGCCTGGGCGGCACCGTGGTGATCGCGCACGGGGCCAGCACCGCCCGCGCCGTCACCTCCGCCTGCGTGCTCGCGGCGGACCTGGCCCGCGGCCAGATCACCGAGAAGATCACGCAGCGGCTGGGCCCGGGTCGCTCGGCCGCCCGCGGCGGCCACTTCCTGCGCCGCCCGTTACCGAACCGCCGGCTATTACGCCCGGCCGGGCTCGGGCCGCCGATAAACTTGAGTCATGGCCGATCCACAGCAGGTTCTCGCTCAGCGGGTGCACGACGCCATCGTCGCGTCGTTCGGCCCGGACTACGGCGACGCCGACCCGCTGATCCGGCCGTCCTCGTTCGCCGATTTCCAGGCTAACGTGGCCCTGCCGCTCGGTAAGCGGCTGCGCCGTCCGCCGCGGGAGGTCGCCGCCGAGCTGGCCGCCCGGCTGGACGTGGCGGACATCTGCGCCGACCCGGAAGTCAGCGGGCCCGGCTTCATCAACCTCACCCTGCGCGACGACTGGATCGCCGCCCAGGCCTCGCGGATGCTCGGCGACCCCCGGCTCGGCCTCGAGCTGACCGAGCACCCGCAGACGGTGGTGGTGGAGTACTCCTCGCCCAACGTGGCCAAGGAAATGCACGTCGGGCATCTGCGCACCACCATCGTCGGCGATGCCATCGCCAGCGTCCTGGAGTTCGCCGGGCACCGGGTGATCAGGGACAACCACGTCGGCGACTGGGGCACCCCGTTCGGCATGCTGATCGAGCACCTGCTCGACGTGGGCGAGGAATCGGCGGACGCCGAACTGCTGACCACCGACCCGAACGCGTTCTACCAGGCGGCCCGGTACAAGTTCGACAACGACCCCGCGTTCACCGAGCGGGCGCGGGCCCGCCTGGTGCAGTTGCAGGCCGGGGACCCGGCCACGATGGCCATCTGGCAGCGGCTGGTCGACATCTACCGGGGCTACCTGCACCAGGTCTACACCCGGCTCGGGGTGAGCCTGACCGACGACGACATCCGCGGCGAGAGCTTCTACAACGACCTGCTCGCGGACACCGTCGCCGTCTTGGTGGAGAGGGGCATCGCGACCGAGAGCGAGGGCGCGCTGTGCGCGTTCCCGGCGGGCTTCACCGGCCGTGAGGGCAAGCCGCTGCCGCTGATCATCCGCAAGAGCGACGGCGGCTACAACTACGCCACCACCGACCTGGCCGCGATCCGCTACCGGGTCGACAAGCTCAGTGTCGACCGGTCGGTCTACGTGGTCGGCTCCGAGCAGGCCCTGCACTTCCAGATGGTCTTCGCGGTCGCCCGGGAGGCCGGCTGGATTCCCGGCGGCGTCCGCTTCGAGCACGCCCAGATCGGCATGGTGCTCGGCGAGGACGGCGGCCGGCTCAAGACCCGGGAAGGCGAGACGCCCAAGCTCAGCAGCCTGCTCGACGAGGGCGTCGACCGGGCCCGCGCCATCTTGGACGAGGTGGACGCGGCCTCCCGGTTCGGCCCGGCCGAGCTCGACGCGGTGGCCGAGGCGGTCGGTATCGGCGCGGTGAAGTACGCCGACCTGTCCACCGCCCGGGAGAGCGCCTACCTGTTCGACTGGGACCGGATGATCTCGTTCCGCGGCAACACCGGGCCGTACCTGCAGTACGCGACCGCGCGGATCCGGTCGATCTTCCGCCGCGCGGACGCGGGCGCCGCCGGAGTCGCCGGCGCGCGGGAGGGCGAGCTGGCCGGGGCGGCGGAGGCCGCCGCCCGGGCGGCCGGCGTGACGTTGACGGCGGCCCCGGAGCGGGCGCTCGCGCTGCGGCTGCTCAGTTTTGGCGCGATGGTGACCCAGCTCGGCGAGACCACCGAACCGCACCGCCTGTGCGCCTACCTGTTCGACGTGGCCAGCTTGTTCACCACGTTCTACGAGGAGTGCCCGGTGCTCAAGGCGGAGTCCGAGTCGCTGCGGGTCAGCCGGCTCGCGCTCTGCGCGCTCACGCTGGACGCGCTGGCCCTCGGGCTCGGCCTGCTCGGGGTGCCGGTTCCCGAGCGGATGTAAGGGGCCTCAGCTCAGGGTGGAGGCGATGACGACCGGGGTGCCCCGGCCCAGGAAGAAGATGCCCGGGTAGCCGGCGGTATGGAAGCCGGCGTTCGGGATTACCCCGCAACCGGGAGTGCTCGATCCGCAGCGTGCCGGTCCTGTCGTTGCTGACGAAGAACACCGCCCCGCCGCCTTCGGTGGCGCTGTTGCCGGTGATGACCGTCCCGTCGATCGTCACCGTGTAGCTGTTCCCGTCGGTGTAGATGGCCCCGCCGCTGCCGCCTCCCGGCGTGCCCGCCTGGGCCGGGTTGGCGCCCCGGCCGATCGCCCGGTTACCCGTAAAGGTGCTGCCCTGGATCACCCAGGAGACCCCGATACTGCTCAGGGCGCCCCCGTTGGAGCACACGCCACCGGTGAAGGTGCTCCCGGTGATGGAGACCGGGCGGTTCTGGTACTGGCTCAGCGCCCGGATCGCCGCCCCGCCGAGGTCCGGGCCGCTGGCGTCACAGCGGTTACCGGTGAAGTGCGAGCCGGTGACCTTCAGCTGACCGCCACGGTCGAAGATGGCCCCGCCGCCCCCGCCGTCGAAGAGCTGGCCGGTGGAATTGCCGTTCGCGAACGTCATGTTCCGCACGGTCAGAACCGGGGTGGACTGATCCTGGCAGTGGGATGTCGTCCACGCCTGGGCCGGGTCACAGGTGTCCATGTACAGGATCCGCCGGACGCCGCCGCCGCTCAGCGTCACCCGGCCGCCCCCGTCGAGGACGACCCGGGAGCTGGTGTTGCGGACCTTGGCGGTGGCCTTCATCACGATGGTCACCGGACGCGGACCGCACGAGAACGTGATCACGCCGCCCGCGGCGACCGCGCGGACCACGGCCTGCGAGGTGCAGCTGGCCGGGGTGCCGTGGCCGATCACGTGGTCGGAATGAACAGCGCTCACCGCCGGGACCGGCGGGCTGGCCGTCCGGCCGGGGGACCGCGGTGCCGTCGCCGCGGGTGCCGCCGCCGCTCCGCCGGTCCGGGCCGGGCCGGCCGCGGGCGTGCTCTGACGCTTCTTGGGGTGATGGCTGGGCTGAGCAGGCTGACTCACAGCCGGCTGCGGCGACGGGGGCGCGGAGCTGGCCAGCACGACCGCGCGGGTGGTCGGCTGAGCCGCCACGGAAGCACCGCTGGACGACCCGCACGCCGCCAGGGCAGCCGCCGACGTGAGGACGGCCGTCAGGACACCCGCCCTGCTGGTGAGACGCATAGGGACAGACGGTAGCAACGAGGCAGGCGGCGAGGGTCGTTTTCGCCCGATACGGGGCTGAGACGTCCGCGCTGGCCGCCGGTCTCGGCCGTGACCGGGGATGCCTGACCCGGGGATGCCTGGCCGGGACCGGTTCCCGGGCGGATGTAACCGGGAGCTGAACTCCTCCCTTTCGGCCGGGCCCTTCCCCGTATCACGCGTCGCGAGCATGTGAACTCAGGAACGTACTGCTTACGCCGGGCCGGATTCCGGGCTGGGCACCGGCCAATCGGGCAATCTCGGACGCATGGACACGGACGGGCCGTCCATCGGCTACTCACGAACACCACGGGCCCGGACAGTCTTACCCCCGGACGCGCGAAGCGGGCGCGACGTCCCCGGAACAAGGAGGCATTCATGATCGCCCGCGCTCGACGTTACGGGAAGAGTTCGGTGAAGACCCGGGTCGGCATCGCGACCGCGCTACTGGCCGGCGGTGCCGTGGCGGCAGCCGCCGTCCTGGCCAGCGGCCACGGGGTGGCGGCGACCGCCACGTCGGCCGCCTTCTCGACTGGCTTCGGCAACGAGGGAAACACCCTCAGCTCGGCGATGAGCAACTGGAATGGTTCCAGGCAGAGTTCTTACGCCGCGCTCGCCGGGCTCACCCAGGCCCGGCAGTTCAGCCAGACGAGTCACCGAGGCAAGGTGCTCGCCGTGCAGCGCGGCATCGTCGTCCTGGCCACGAAGAAGTTCCTGATCTTGCAGTCGGCCAACGGCTCGCTGCATTTGTGGCTGCTGACCGGCAGGACGCAGTTCCAGAACGTCTCGGCCACGACCGCGGGCATGAAGGCGATGACCGCGAGCCCCAGCGCGGCGCAGCAGGCGATGGTCTCGGGCAACATGCTCCCGTCGACCACGTTGCTGGCTGGCAGCCCCACCACGGCGGCGGCCATGCTGACGCCGACCCCGGCGGCGCAGACCGTCACCGTCCAGATAGCGAATACCAACCTCACCGTGACGGTCACCGTGACCAGGAGCATGGCCACGGTGTCCCAGACGGCTACTACCCCGCTGAACAGCATGCCCACCTGGAGCCCGGTCACGTTCACCCAGAGCGCGTGGATGGCCCCGAACATGGTGGCCCGCGGTGACCTGGCGCTGGTCGCCGGGACACGGTCGCACTGGACGCTGAAGGCTCAGCTCGTCCTGTTCGCCCCGCTGACCACCGCTGACGTCGGCGGCCGGGCAGCCGTCCCGGCAACCCCGGTCACGCAGCCGACCGCAGTGGCGACCCACTGGTGAGACCAGCCAGTCAGTCTGAGCCGGCGCACCCGCGTTCCATGCGGGTGCGCCGGCACCGGCCTGCCTCCCCTCACTTCGCCATGGCAGATACGCATGACATCTCCCCTGTCCCCGAGGACCCGCAGGTGCTGCGCTGCGGCGACCTCGTGCTCGACGAGGCCCGGTGGACGGTGCACCGGGCCGGGACGCTGGTGGACCTGTCCCCGACCGAGTTCCGCCTGCTGGCCTGCCTGCTGCGGCATCAGGGCAGCGTGCTGAGCCGGACGCAGCTCCTGCAGCAGGTGTGGGGCCGCGGCTACGCCGGCCGGCCCCAGGTGGTGGAGACCTACGTCAGCTACCTGCGGCGCAAGCTCCACCAGCTCGGACCGCCCCTCATCCACACCCGCCGCGGCGTCGGCTACCTGATCTGCGACCCGGACCCGGGTGCGCCGGACCTGGGCGCCCGGACCTGGGCGCACCGGAGCCCGGCCGGGAAACCCCGCCGCCCGCCGTCTCGCGTCCGGGAACCGGATGACGTAGGCTCGGAAACGGGTTCGCGCAACCGCAGGCTCAGGAGGCGGACATGGACGGACTCATCTTGCTGGTGTTCATCTGCGCCATCCTGGCGTTCGGATGGACCCGTATCCGCGGCAAGATGAAGCTCAGCGTGTCGGGAAAGCACTGGCTGGCGCCGATTATCATCATCGGCGTGGTCTTGCTCCTGACGTACGCGTCGCACGTCGGCCACTGACGTAGCGCGCCGTCAGGACCCGCCGCCGCTGCGCGGCATCTCGAACCAGACCGCCTTGCCTTCCGGGGTCGGCCTCGATCCCCACCGGGTCGCCAGCTGCTCGACCAGGTAGAGGCCGCGGCCGCCCTCGTCGGTCTCCCCCGCGGTGCGGATCCGGGGCAGCCTCAGGTCGGGGTCGAAGACCTCCACCCACACCGAGGTCGCACCGCGCCGCAACCGCACCGCGAACTCGCGCGGGCCAGGCTCCGCGGCGACCTCGGGCAGCGCGTCGGGCCAGGCGGCGGCGCCCGCCGCGACGGGAGCCGCCTGGGCGGGCACGGAAGCCTTCCTGGCCGCGGCCGATGACCGCCCAGCCGCCCGGGGCGCCCCCGGAGGGGCTGACACCGTACTGGCGGACACCGTACTGGCGGACACCGTACTGCGGACCGGCCGGACCGGCCGCGGCGCCGACCGGTGCGGGCATCATCAGCGGCTCCATGTCGAAGGTCCGCTCCCGGCCCGGGCTGGGCGTTTCCGAGGCATGCAGGACCGCGTTGGTGACCACCTCGGAGACCAGCAGGCAGGCCAGCTCGGCCTGCCCGGAGTCCATGCCCCAGGACCGGAACGTCTCGGCGGCCAGCCGCCTGGCCTCGGAGACCATGATCGGCTCGGCCGGGAAGGTGCGCTCGACCGAGGCGAGCTCGGACGCAGACGACTGCACCACCAAGATGGCCATGTCGTCGTCGATGTCCCCGGGTACGGCGTATTCGGCCGCGGTGGCCACCGAGTCGGCGTCCCCGCTGGCGGCGGCCGCGCGCACCGCTTGCTGGAGCATCAGCACCGCTTCGGCCTCGGTGTAGTGACCGGAGCCGTCGGCGCGGGTCCGGCGGTCGGTCAGGCCATCGGTGTAGAACACCAGGATGGCCCCGGGCGGCATGGGGATCGTCTCTTCCTTGTAGGTGGGCAGCCCGCGGATGCCCTTGCCGCGCACGCCGAGCAGGACGCCCTTGTGCTGGAACTCGAGCTGCCGCACCTGGCCGGCGCTGATCAGCAGCGGGGCATCGTGGCCCGCGTTCGCGAAGGTCAGTTCCCTGGACCAGGCGTCGTAGATCATGTAGATGCAGCTGGAGGTGGGCGGGTCGCCGACGGTGACCCCGTGCTCGTCGGCCGGGGCCAGCGAGCGGCACCAGTCGTCGAGCTTGCGCATGATGTCGGCGGGCGACTTCTCGTCCTGGGCGAACGCGCGCAGCGCCGCGCGCAGCTGGCCCATGATCGCGGCCGCCCGGGCCCCCCGGCCCTCGACGTCGCCGATGACGATCCCCACCCGCCCGGCCGCCAGCGGGATGATGTCGTACCAGTCGCCGCCGACCTGCGTCTGGATCCCCTGGCCCTGTGTCTCGAGCGGCTTGGCGGGCACGTACCGGCAGGCGACCTCGAGGCCGTCGAGCTCCGGGATCGCCTGCGGCAGCAGGCTCTTCTGGAACGCCAGCGCGGTCTGCCGCTCGGTCTCGAACAGCATCGCGTTGTCGATGGCGATGGCCACCCGGCTGGCGATGGCGCCGATCAGGTCCCGGTCCGGGGCGCCGTAGTGCTGCTCGTCGCGCTCGGTCAGCCTGGACAGGGCCAGGCTCATCACGCCCAGCAGCTCGCCCCGGGCGTACAGCGGCGCCGCGATCACCGAGGTCAGCCCGGCCTCGTGCGCCGCCGACATGCTCTCGGGGCTGGGCGCCGGATAGTACTCGCGGTCCAGGTCGTTGATGGCGATCGGTTCGAGCCTGGTCATCGCCTGCTGGCAGAAGTGGCCGTCGGGGTAGTGGATCTGCTCGCCCACCTGGGCCCAGGTTCCCGGCGGCGGCACCCACTCGCTGGCGTGCCGCATGGCGCGGCGGAACAGCTGCTCCCCCTGGAACAGGTCGATGAAGCAGTGATCGGCGAACTGCGGGACCAGGATCTCGGCCACGTGCTTGAGCGTGGTGCCGATCTCCAGCGAGCCGGCCAGCCGCTCGCCCACCCGCTCGAGCAGGGCGATCCGGTCCTGCTGGCTCTGGCCGTCACGCCTGCTGGCCTCCCGGGCCAGGATCACCATCCCGTCGATGTCCCCGCCCGGATGCCGCAGCGGCACCGCCAGGACCCGGACGAGCGCCCGCGACCCGTCGCCGCGGGTGCTCTCCACCGTGCCTTCCCAGGACCGGCCGCGCAGCACCTGACCGGTCATGTCCCCGGTCCGGCGCACCTCGCCGTCGGCGAACAGCCCGAGGGACTCCACCGGGCAGCCGGCCAGCCGGGCGGCGTCACCGGGGATCCGGAAGAGCCGCGCCGCGAAGTCGTTCAGGTAGATCAGGTTGCTCAGCCGGTCGGTGACCACGACGGCGATATCGGCGTGGCCGAGGACCATGTCGGCGGGGAGGTAGGCGTCGAAAGCCGCGTCACCCCAGCCCGTCACGCCCGCGCTCCCCGACCCAGGCAGCGTTTCCGGTCGATATCGTCACGCTCCGGCCACCGTTTGACACCGGCTGCTAATGGACACGAAAATGTGCCCGGCGATCTGACTGGGGAGCTCAGTCGAGATAGTGTCCATCGAGTCGCCGGCTGTCACCCGTACACCATCGTCGCCTGCCATGAGAATCACCTCGCGTCCGGGTTGTATCCCGACGCGCTTGAGTTTAAGCATCAAAACAAGATCACTCTGAATTTGCTCGCCAATTCGGCGGATCACTACTGGCGTGTCGTCCGGTGTTGCCACCTTTGTCATCGCCTCACCCGCCTCATTCGTGGCCGTGCGCACGCGGGCGAGGGCCTCTTCGGGCAGCCCGAGTTCGACCAGCCCGGGAATGAGGTTGCCGTGCGGGCAGCACACCGGGTAGCCGAGCAGCTCGAGCAGGCGGCGCTCCACGCTCTCCGAGATCACGTGCTCCCACCGGCACGCCTCGATGTGCACCTCCTCCCAGGGCAGCTTGATCACGCCGACCAGCAGGCACTCGGCCAGCCGGTGCTTGCGCATGACCCTGGTGGCGAGCGTGCGGCCGGTGTCGCTCAGCGAGAGCTGCCGGTCCCCGGCCACGTGCAGCAGGCCGTCGCGCTCCATCCGGGCCACCGTCTGGCTGACGGTCGGCCCGCTCTGGGTGAGCCGCTCGGCGATGCGCGCCCGCAGCGGGACGACGCCCTCCTCCTCGAGTTCGAATATCGTCCGGAGGTACATCTCCGTCGTGTCTATGAGCCCCTGGGCTGTCAACTCCTCATCCTCCTGCTTGTGATGCTATGCGCAGGCGCTAAGGGGAAATGCGCTCGACGACCCAGCCGCCGCCGTGGCGCCGGTAGCGCAGCCGGTCATGCAGGCGGAACATGCCCGCCTGCCAGAATTCCACCGTTTCGGGCACCAGTACATAGCCACCCCAGAAATCGGGCATCGGGATGACGGCCGATGGCGGCCAGCGCCGCTCGAGCTCGGCCACCCGGTCGTCGAGTTCCGCGCGCGATCCGATGACCTGCGACTGCCTGCTGGCCCAGGCGCCGAGCTGCGACTGGCGCGGCCGGGACCGGTAGTACGGCTCGCTGTCCGCCTGCGACAGGATGCGCACGCCGCCCTCGGCGGTCACCTGGCGTCCCATGGCGAACCAGGGGAAGACCACGCAGGCCCGCTGGTTCGCGGCCAGGTCCTGCCCCTTGCGCGAGGTCCGGTTGGTGTAGAACGTGAAGCCCTCGGGGTCGTGCGCCTTCAGCAGCACGGTGCGGGCCCGCGGCAGGCCCTCGCCGGAGACCGTGGCGAGCACCATCGCCGTCGGCTCGGGCAGGCCCCGTGCCCGCGCGTCCGCCATCCACCGGGCGAACTGCGTCATCGGGTCGTCGGCCAGCTCGTCCTCGGTGAGGCCAGGCAGGCCGTCGGTGCTGGACGACAGGCTGTCGGGGCTGGACGGCAGGCTGTCCGGCCTGGAGTCCTGGTTCCGGCCGGCCGCACCGGGATCACGCTGCGTCGTGTCCATAGGTAATGATCCTCACACCTGTTACGGCTACCGCAACCCTGGTCAGGGCGGTTGAATGGTAACGCTGGAATCGCCCCTGCCGCTTATCGACGTGGTTTTACGGCTCTGCGGGGGTATGCCTGGCGCAGGCCGTGAGGTGCCCTCTGACATCCATGAGGACACCTGTGAAGACGGAGAGAGGAACCCGATGTCGGACTTCAAGCCGGGCCTTGAGGGCGTCATCGCCTTCGAGACGGAAATCGCCGAGCCGGACAAAGCGGGCGGTTCGCTCCGTTACCGCGGAGTTGACATCGAGGAGCTCGTCGGTCATGTCTCTTACGGGCATGTCTGGGGCCTTCTCGTCGACAATGCCTTCGCGCCCGGGCTGCCGCCGGCCGAGCCCTACCCCATTCCGGTCCACTCTGGCGATATCCGGGTCGACGTGCAGAGCGCCCTGGCCATGCTCGCGCCGGCCTGGGGGCTGCGGCAGCTCCTGGACATCAGCGACGAGCAGGCCCGCGAGGATCTCGCCCGGGCTTCGGTGATGGCGCTGTCGTTCGTGGCGCAGGCCGCCCGCGGCGTCGGGCTGCCGATGGTGCCGCAGCGCCTGGTGGACCAGGCCGGCACGATCACCGAGCGGTTCATGATCCGCTGGCGCGGCGAGCCGGACCCGCGGCACGTCAAGGCGGTCGACGCCTACTGGACGTCGGCGGCCGAGCACGGCATGAACGCCTCGACGTTCACCGCCCGGGTGATCGCCTCCACCGGCGCCGACGTGGCCGCCGCCCTGTCCGGGGCGGTCGGCGCGATGTCCGGCCCGCTGCACGGCGGCGCGCCCGCCCGCGTCCTGGGCATGATCGAGGAGGTCGAGCGGACCGGGGACGCCGAGGGCTACGTGAACTCCGTGCTGGACCGGAACGAGCGGCTGATGGGCTTCGGGCACCGGGTGTACCGGGCCGAGGACCCCCGCGCCCGGGTACTGCGCCGTACGGCCAAGGAGCTGGGCGCGCCGCGCTACGAGGTCGCGCTGGCCCTGGAGAAGGCGGCCCTGGCCGAGCTCAGGTCGCGGCGCCCGGACCGGGTGCTCGAGACCAACGTGGAGTTCTGGGCGGCCATCGTGCTCGACTTCGCGGAAGTCCCGGCGCACATGTTCACCTCGATGTTCACCTGCGCCCGGACGGCGGGCTGGGCGGCGCACATCCTGGAGCAGAAGCGCACCGGCCGGCTGGTCCGGCCGGCCGCCCGGTACATCGGCCCGCCGACCCGGCCGGTCAGCGACGTCCCCGGCGCCGGGGATGTCCTCGACCTCCCGGTGTTAGGGTCACGGCGTCCGGCGGGCGGCCGCGCGTTACCGGCGAGCACGAGCGGCCGCCGGTAGGCTTCGGCAATGAGCAACCTCGTGATCCCGGCCGGACTGAAGCCGAAGGACGGCCGGTTCGGCAGCGGTCCGACGAAGATCCGCCCGGAGCAGCTGGCCGCCCTGGCGGGCCCGGGCGCCGCCTACCTCGGGACGTCACACCGCCAGCCGCCGGTCAGGGCACTGGTCCAGCGGATCCGCGGCGGCCTGGCCGAGCTGTTCGGCCTGCCCGCCGACTACACGGTCGCGCTCGGCAACGGCGGCAGCAGCGCGTTCTGGGAGATGGCGACGTTCGGGCTGATCCGCGAGCACTCACAGCACCTGAGCTTCGGCGAGTTCTCGGCCAGGTTCGCGGCGCTGGCCGCCCGGGCCCCGTGGCTGTCCGAGCCGTCCGTGCTCGAGTCGCCGCCCGGCACCCACCCGGTGCCGGAGGCGGACCCGCGGGTCGATAGCTACGCGCTGACCCACAACGAGACCTCCACCGGGGTGGCGATGCCGGTGCGCCGGGTCCCCGGCGCCGACCCGGGGGCGCTGCTCCTGGTCGACGCGACCAGCGGCGCGGCCGGACTGCCGGTGCGGGCCGACGAGTTCGACGCGTACTACTTCGCCCCGCAGAAGGGCCTCGGCTCGGACGGCGGCCTGTGGCTCGCCCTGATGTCGCCGGCCGCGGTCGAGCGGGTTCACGAGATCGCCGCGAGCGGCCGGTACATCCCCGACTTCCTCTCGCTGCGGATCGCGCTGGAGAACTCGGCCAAGGACCAGACCTACAACACGCCCGCCGTGGTGACGCTGTTCCTGCTGGCTGAGCAGATCGACTGGATGCTCGACCATGGCGGCCTGTCCTGGACCACCGCCCGGACCGCGCGATCGGCTGCGATACTTTACACGTGGGCGGAGAAGGCGGCCTTCGCGGACCCGTTCGTCGCCGATCCCGCGCAGCGCTCGCAGGTCGTGGGCACGATCGACATCACCGGCGGCCTGTCCGCCGACGACATAGCGGCGGTCCTGCGGGCGAACGGCATCGTCGACACGGAGTCCTACCGCAAGCTTGGCCGCAACCAGCTGCGGATCGGCATGTTCCCCTCGGTCGACCCGGCGGACGTCGAAGCGCTGACCGCCTGCGTCGATTACGTGGCCGAGCGGATTACCGATCAGCAGCCCGGGTAGCAGGCAACTGACGGGCAGGTGGCTAACGGATGATCGATCCGATCAGTACCGTAAGCACGAGGAGCACGAGTACGGCCGGAAGCAGCCATCGGGGCAGCCGGTTCACGCAGACAGCCTACAAACCCGCAGACGAGACGAGATCCGAGGTGGGTCCATGGGTGACAACGCGCGCCGGGCAGACGTGCTGAGCGGCCCGGGCCACTCCTCGCGGGCAGGTTTAGTCTCCAAGACCCGCCGGACGCGGGAGGGGATCGAGCGGGCCCCTGGATCAGCCACCGTTTCGGGGGACCTCATGCGGCTCTTCGTGGCCATCGCCCCGCCGTCGGCCGTGCTCGACGAGCTCGACGCCTGGGTGGAGCCGTTCCGGACCCAGCGGCTCGACCTGCGCTGGACGAACCGGGAGGCCTGGCACGTCACCCTGGCCTTCCTGGGCCAGGTCAACGAGACGGCCACGGCCGGGCTGCTGCCGCGTCTGGAGCAGGCCGCCCAGCGGCATCAGCAGGTCCGGCTGGCGTTCGCCGGCGCGGGCGCCTTCCCGGCTGCCGAACGGGCGAACGTGCTGTGGAGCGGGCTGTCCGGTGACTGCGAGGCACTGGCCGAGCTGGCCGAGTCGGTCGCGGCCGGCGCCAGCTGCGCGGGCGCGTCGCCGCCCGACCGGGGGCGTAGCTTCCAGCCGCACCTGACCCTGGCCCGGTGCCGGATGGCCGCCGACGTCACCGGGCTGGTGGCCGCGCTCAGCCCCTATCAGGGCCAGCTGTGGACGGCGGACCGCCTGCACCTGGTCCGCAGCCGCCTGGGCTCCACCGAGTCCCCGCGGTACGTCTCGCTGGCGAGCTGGCCGCTGCGGACGCCTCCGGTCACGCCCGGATAAGAGCCTCAGGTCACGTCGACTGGCTGAGTTTCTCCAGGACCGGCACGGCCGCCCGGAGCGCGGCCCGCTCCTCGGCCGTCAGCTCGGCCAGCCGCCGCGCCAGCCAGGCGTCCTTGCGGCGCCGGACGCGCTGGACGACCCCGCGCCCTTCCTCGGTGACGGTGAGGATCACCTGGCGCCGGTCGGTCGGGTGCGGTGAGCCGCAGCACCAGGTTGCGCTCCTCGAGCACGGCGATGACGCGGGTCATCGACGGCGGCTGCACCTTCTCGTGGTCGGCCAGTTCGCCCGGGGTCATCGCCTGGTGCACTTCCAGCGCGGACAGCGCCGCCAGCTGGGTCTCGGAGAGCACCGCCTCGGTCAGGCCCGCGGCGGTGCGCTGAGCGCGCAAGCGCCGCGCCAGCCGGCTGCACCGAGATCCGGAGCGCGGTCGCCAGCCCGGCATCGGTCCTGGTCAGGGTAGCTGTCATCATCGGTTACCTTCGTCGGCCGACCTGGGAGGCGTCCCTCCAGCCTAGGGCGTGGACTTAAGTACATCACGCCCGCCGCACTCGTAGCAGCCAACCCGCACCCCGGTAACCGGTGGCCGCGTGCGGGCCGCTACGGGACCTCGTAGCCTAAGGGGATGAAGCAGACCCGCGAGCGGGCCGAACGCCCCTCCCCGCCGCCGCCCCTCGAGGCGGATGACGTGCTGGTCGTCCGGGTCATCACGGCCGGCTGGGCCGTGGCGCTCGTGGTCCTGCTCATCGTCCGCGGCAGCCTCCCGGCCGGCCAGCGCTGGTGGGTGTGGACCTGCGTGGCCGGGCTGGCCTTCGGGATCGTCGGGCTGTGGTACGTGCCCAGGCTCAAGCGCAGCCGGGCGCGGGCCGCGGCCGCGCGGTCAGGCGGGGACGAGGCCGGGGCGGCGGGCGAGGACGGGGAGGCGGCCGGGGCCGCGCCCGCTCAGTCGGCCCCGCGGGACAGCGGCTCGAACACGGTCTCCTCGACCGAGACCCCGGGCAGGTCGACCAGGTCGTAGCCGAACTCGTCGATGACCGGCGCCAGCGCGCGCGCGGTCACCGCGCCGGCCATCGCCTCGGAATGCGCTCCGCAGCCGTGGTCGGCCGAGACCACCCGGCCGTCGTCCGGCGCGTACTCGTTCCCGCAGGCGCCGAAGAGGCGGCCGAGTTCCCCGCTCAGCGGGACGAAGAAGCCGCAGCTGACGCAGTGCGCGGGCGCCGCGTGCGCCAGCGGCGTCCGCGGGCCGTGCTCGCTGTCGTACCAGCGCTCGGACGCGTAATCCCGGCCGGTGGCGGACAGCACCCGCGAGCGGCCGGGGGCGGGCAGCTCGGCTGGCTCGCCGGGCCCCTTGTCCTCGTCCGCGGCCTCGGCGCTGAACCAGTCGATGACCGCGTCGTCGCCCTCGAGCACGACCAGCGGGACCAGCCGCTCGTCGTCGGGCGGCGCGGGCAGCAGGTCCCCGACGCCCAGGTCACCCGGCCGCAGCCGGTCATGCCAGGGCACCCAGTCCGGCGCGAGCAGCGCGCCGGGGCCGGGCAGCAGCACCGTCTCGCTGACCGTCACCACCTTGGCCCGGGGCGCCCGGACGACCGTGACCGCCCACCGCCAGCCGGTGTAGGCCGGGTCCGCGGCTTCGAACAGGTGGGTGACGATGCGCTCACCCTCGGCCTGCACGCCGAGGTGGTCGCCCACCGCGGCGGCGCCGGTGACGGCGACGACGGCGTCCCGCGCGAGGTCGACAGCCTCGGCGCAGGCCTGGTCGGGTTCCCTGGTTCTGGTACGGGTGGGACTCACGGCTACCAATTCTCGCTCATCGCGCAGGATGTCGGGTGCGGGACCAAGGCCCCAGGTCGCCGCACTGGCCGACACCAACAATACTGGGTACATGCGGCTGTCCGAGGCGATGCGGCGAACGGGAGGCGCCGTCCGCGCCACCGGCGGCGCGTTCCGCTCCGGCGGCCGCCGCACCGGCGGCGTCGTGCACCGGATCACCGGCGCCTCGGGGGCCGGCCGGACCGGCCTGGGCACGCTCATCGAACTGACCGCGGCCGGCGGCGCCGCCGACGCGTTCGTGGCCGTATCGCTGGCGGGGACGATCTTCTTCAGCACCTCGCTCGACCAGGCCCGCGGCCGGGTGGTGCTGTTCCTGCTGGTGACGATGGCGCCGTTCGCGGTGCTGGCGCCGTTCATCGGGCCGGCCCTGGACAAGATGCAGCAGGGCCGGCGCTACCTGCTGGCGGGCACCCTGCTGGCCCGCGGCCTGCTCTGCTGGGGCATGTCGGCCGCCATCAACAGCCCGGTGACGCTGCTGCCGGCCGCGTTCGGCATCCTGGTGCTGCAGAAGGCCTACGGCGTGGCCCGGGCCTCCGTCACCCCGCGCCTGCTGCCCGCCGAGATCACCCTGGTGACCGCCAACGCGCGGTCCCAGCTCATCGGGCTGACCGCCTCCATGCTCGGCGGGGCGGTCGCGGCCGGGATCCAGGCCACGGCCGGGTCCGCCTGGGTGCTCCGCGCGGGCACGGTGATCTACCTGGCCGGCGTGGCCCTCGCGCTGCGGCTCCCGGAGCAGGTCGACATGCCGCCGGCCCCGTCCCCGGCGGCCGCCGCGGGCCCGCCCCCGGCCACCCCCGCGGGCTCGCCGCCGACCGCCGCTGCCCCGACCCGACCCGATTTTTACCCGAACGAGGCTGGCGGATACGCCCCCGCCCAGCCTCCCCGTGGCTGGGACGGCAGCCGGGACGGCCGCACCCTCCCGTACGAACCCGCTGCCCGGCCGCGCGGTACGGCGCCTCGTGGCTCTGCGCCGCCCGGTTCAGCGTCTTCCGGTTCAGCGTCTTCCGGTTCTGGGCCTCCCGGCGCTGCGCCGCCCGGTACGCCCCGCCTGGTACCGCGCCGCCCGGCACCGGTTCGCCCGGCGCCGGCCGCGACGCCGCCGGGGGCCGCCGGGCCGGACGCCGGTGGCGGGGCCTGGGCAACGTCGGCCCGGTGGTGGGCGAGGCGATGCGGGGCAACGCGGTGCTCCGCGCGTTCTCCGGCTACATGGTCTTCTTCCTGGCGTTCTTCCTGCGCAGCGAGAATTTCGGCGTGTCGCACAACTTCGCGCTCGGCGCCCTGGTGGCCGCGGCCGCGGCCGGCAGCCTGGCCGCGATGGCGATCAGCTCGCTGATCCGTTCCCGGGCCCCGCAGTTCATGCTGTTCGCCATGCTCACCCTGGCCCCGGTCGTGACCGCGACATGCGCCTATTTCTTCAGCCTGACGGCGGCGATCGCGGTGGCGTTCACCGCCGCGCTCGCCGCCGGGCTGGCCAAGCTGGCGCTGGACTCCACGGTGCAGCGCGAGATCGGCGAGGAGATCCGGTCGTCCGCGTTCGCGGTCTCCGAGACGATCAACCAGGTGGCCAACGTGGCGGGCAGCGTGGTCGGCGTGCTGGTCTCGATCCTGGGCAACGGCCAGGTCGGGCTGGCCATCGCGGCCGCCTTCCTGACCCTCGCGCTGGTCTCGCTGATCCTCCGGCGGCGCCGCCGGATCCTGGCCGGGCGAGCGGACGAGGCGTACGAGCCCCGCCGCCAGCCCCGGACGGCGGGCTGATCCTCAGGGATCGATGTCGTCGGCGACACCGCGCAGGACGGTGGCGATCCGCTTCGCGTCCTTGGCTTCCAGCTGCTTGCCCCGGTGGTAGGAGGTGGACGCGTTGTCCAGCAGCTTGATCAGGTCCTCGACGATCACGACCATCTCGTCGGGCTTCTTGCGCGCCTGCTTGGCCACCGCGACGGTCGGCGGCGGCTCGAGGACCTTGACCTGGAGCGCCTGCGCCCCGCGGCGGCCCTCGGCCACCCCGAACTCCACCCGCTGGCCCTGCCGCAGCGCGGTCGTCCCGGCCGGCAGCGCCGACGAATGCACGAACACCTCGCCGCCGTCGTCACGGGCGAGAAAGCCATACCCCTTGTCGGAGTCGTACCACTTGACCTTGCCGGTAGGCACGCGCAGACCTCACGTTGATGAGATGTGAACAACCAGCGATCAGGCGACCGACAGGATGCTATGGGCGGTTCTAAGGTTAAAGGTTATCGGTCCGGGCCGCCGGATCGCAGCTCCGTTTTGGGCGGGTTCGCGACCTGGACCAGTGATTCCCCGCGCAGCGGCGAGACAAGGGTGATCCCGCGGTGCTCGTGGTGCCTGCCATCTCAGGCCCGGACCGCGGGGCGTTCCGGTCCGGCCTCACACGGGTTGGATGGTGCTGGGACGGGATCGCGTGCGAGGCCGGAGTCCGGCTGCGATCTCCCCCATGAATCAAGATCGCATGAGGGCTATACCCAGCACTTATACCGAGAAACATGCGCCACTTCGGCACCGTGCGCCACTGGCGGAGGGCACCATAGCGGGCGGGGCCGGCACCCGTCCGGGTGGACGGCCCCGGAGACAGCGGACGGCCCGGGGGTAAGACCCCCGGGCCGTCCGGATAACTCGGCTTCTGAGTGGATCAGAAGTCCATGTCACCGCCGCCGCCGGGGCCGCCGGCCGGGGCCGGGTTCTTCTCCGGCTTCTCGGCGATCACGGCCTCAGTGGTGAGGAACAGGGCCGCGATCGACGCCGCGTTCTGCAGCGCCGAACGGGTGACCTTCGCGGGGTCGATGATGCCGGCCTTGAACATGTCGACATACTCGCCGGTCGCGGCGTTCAGGCCCTCGCCCGCGGGCAGGGTCCTGACCTTCTCGACCACCACGCCGCCCTCGAGGCCGGCGTTCACCGCGATCTGCTTGAGCGGCTCCTCGAGCGCACGGCGCACGATCTGCGCACCGGTCGCCTCGTCGCCCGACAGGTCGAGCTTCTCGAACGCAACCCGCCCCGCCTGCAGCAGGCCGACACCGCCACCAGGGACGACACCTTCCTCGACCGCAGCCTTGGCGTTGCGCACCGCGTCTTCGATGCGGTGCTTGCGCTCCTTCAGCTCGACCTCGGTGGCCGCGCCCGCCTTGATGACGGCAACGCCGCCGGCCAGCTTGGCCAGCCGCTCCTGCAGCTTCTCGCGGTCGTAGTCCGAGTCGGTGTTGTCGATCTCGGTGCGGATCTGGTTGACCCGGCCAGAAATCTGGTCCGCATCGCCAGCGCCGTCGACGATCGTCGTCTCGTCCTTGGTGACCACGACCTTGCGGGCCCGGCCGAGCACGTCGAGGTCGACGTTCTCCAGCTTGAGGCCCACTTCCTCGCTGATGACCTGGCCACCGGTGAGGATGGCGATGTCACCGAGCATGGCCTTGCGGCGGTCGCCGAAGCCAGGGGCCTTGACGGCCACCGAGCGGAACAGGCCGCGCATCTTGTTGACCACCAGGGTCGCCAGGGCTTCGCCCTCGACGTCCTCGGCGATGATGACGAGCGCCTTGCCCGACTGCACCACCTTGTCGAGCAGGGGGAGCAGGTCCTTGTTCGCCGAGACCTTGGAGTTCACCACGAGGATGTAAGGGTCCTCGAGGACGGCCTCGAGCCGCTCCGGGTCGGTGACGAAGTAAGGAGCGATGTACCCCTTGTCGAAGCGCATGCCCTCGGTGAGCTCGAGCTCGAGACCGAAGGTGTTGCTCTCCTCGACGGTGATGACACCTTCCTTGCCGACCTTGTCCATGGCCTCGGCGATCATCTCGCCGATAGCCGTGTCACCGGCCGAAATGGAGGCGGTGGAGGCGATCTGCTCCTTGGTCTCCACGTCCTTGGCGAGCTTGGACAGTTCCTCGCTCACCCGCTCGACGGCCGACTCGATGCCGCGCTTGAGCGACATCGGGTTCGCGCCCGCCGCGACGTTGCGCAGGCCCTCGCGCACCAGCGCCTGGGCGAGCACGGTGGCCGTCGTCGTGCCGTCGCCGGCCACGTCGTCGGTCTTCTTCGCTACTTCCTTGACAAGCTCGGCGCCGATCTTCTCCCACGGGTCCTCGAGCTCGATCTCCTTGGCGATGGATACACCATCGTTGGTGATCGTGGGGGCTCCCCACTTCTTCTCGAGCACCACGTTGCGGCCCTTAGGGCCGAGAGTTACCTTCACGGCGTCGGCGAGCTGGTTCATACCGCGTTCGAGGCCGCGCCGGGCTTCCTCGTTAAACGCGATCATCTTCGCTGCCATAGGCTCCAGTCCTCTGTGGCGTACAAGCGGATCGAGCCGACGCCCGCGACGGACGGCATCCCGCACGGCAGTCCTTTCCTGCCGCGAGAAGGTGCCTCATCGCCCGATCCCGCCGTAATGCTGGCTGGCACTCGCGTGTAGAGAGTGCCAGCACCATGTTTAGCACTCTCATAGGGAGAGTGCAAACGCCCGGACGCCCCACGGGCCACCACGGCGGCTTGACCAGCACACTCGTGCGACACGCGCTCGCGGCAGGAATCAGGAGCCGACGCCGTCAGTCCTGTTTTCGGGCACGACAAAAGAATGTGGTGACAGGGTTGCTTGCCGCTGGAAGCCGCCAGGTCCGGTACGGAGAGGCGGCGGATCAGGCCTGAAAGTACGTCGGCCCGGCCCCGGTGGGGCCGGGCCGGCCGGCAGAACCCGGCAGATCTGTGGTCCCGCTACCAGCCGGGGCCACGAGCGAACTAAGAGACCACGATAACCTTGTCGGCCTGCGCGCCCCGGTCGCTCTGCGTGATCTCGAACTCGACCCGCTGTCCCTCTTCGAGAGTGCGGTACCCATCCGACTGGATCGCGGAGAAGTGGACGAAAACGTCCTTGCCACCGTCGACGGCAATGAAGCCGTATCCCTTGTCCGGGTTAAACCACTTGACGGTGCCCTGAGCCATTCCAAACAACTCCCTAACTTCGCTCGGGCCTCGAGCTCCGCCCTTGCCACCGCGGAACCCGTCGATCGACAACGGCGGTGGCGGTTAAATGCGCTAACGCAAAACCCGTCCCCGTCCGACGGCGACCGGAACTGACCTTACCCTGTGCGGAGGGTGCCTGCCGCCACTTACCCACCAATTACGTGATCTGGCCCGTGTTCTCTCCCGTCGCAAGCGCCCCGCCAGCCACTGCGGGAATGACGGAGACCCTTTCCCCGGCCGGCACCGGCGTGTCGAGTCCCTGCGCGAACCGCACGTCCTCGTCGCCCACGTAAACATTGACGAAACGGCGCAGTTTCCCGGTGTCGTCGATGATCCGGCCGCTTAGCCCGGGATAGGCGGCATCCAGGCCGGCCAGGACCTCGCGGAGGGTCCCCTCCGCCGCGGTCACCTCCGCCGCGCCGTCGGTGTAGGTCCGCAAGATGGTGGGGATGCGCACGTGCACAGCCACGACATTGCCTCCGTGTTTTCCAGCGAAGTCCGTGCTCGGGAGAAGCCCGCGTTACCCGGCGCGCTAGCCGACGGCCGGATACCGCTCGGTGAATGCTTCGAGGGTGGGCCGGATCGGGTCGGGCACGTCCACCGCCCCGGCGACCGCGTCGAGGGTCTTCAGCCCGTCGCCAGAGTTGATGATCACGGTCTCGGCCTCCGGGTCGAGCAGGCCATCCTTGAGCAGCTTGCGCAGCACGCCGAGGGTGACGCCGCCGGCGGTCTCGCCGAAGATGCCCTCGGTGGCCGCGAGCAGCCGGATGGAATCGACCACCTCGTCGTCGCTCACGTCGGCGATCGACCCGCCGGTGCGCCGCACCACGTCGAGCACGTAGGGACCGTCGGCCGGGTTGCCGATGGCCAGCGACTTGGCGATGGTGTCCGGGCGGACCGGGCGGACCACGTCGTGGCCGGCCGCGAAGGCGGCCGACACCGGCGAGCAGCCGGTCGCCTGCGCCCCGAACACCCGCCACGGGCTCTCCTCCACCAGGCCCAGCGAGGTCAGCTCGGTGAAGCCCTTGTCCACCTTCACCAGCTGCGCGCCCGACGCGATCGGCACCACCACCTGCTTCGGGAAGCCGCCAGCCGAGCTGCTCGGCGATCTCGAAGCCGAGCGTCTTGGACCCCTCGGCGTAGTAGGGCCGGACGTTGACGTTGACGAAGGCCCAGTCCGGGTGCTCGCCGGCCAGTTCGGAGGCCAGCCGGTTCACGTCGTCGTAGGTACCGTCCACGGTGATGAACGTGCCGCCGTAGACCGAGGTGGTGATGATCTTCTGCAGCTCCAGGTCAGCGGGCACCATGACCACCGAGCGGACCCCGGCCCGGGCCGCCGCGGCGGCGACCGCGTTGGCCAGGTTTCCGGTGGACGGGCAGGCCAGCACCTTGAAGCCCATCTCGGTGGCGGCGGACAGGGCCACCGCGACCACCCGGTCCTTGAACGAGTGCGTCGGGTTGCCCCGGTCGTCCTTGACCCACAGGCGGCGCATGCCCAGCGCGTGGGCCAGGTTGTCGGCGCGGATCAGCTTGGTGTAGCCGGGTTCGGTGGTCGGCCGGGAGGCGATGTCGGCCGGGACCGGGAGCAGCGGCGCGTAGCGCCACATGTTCGGCGGGCCGGCCTCGATGTCCTCCCGGGTCAGCGCCGGGTAGTCGTAGCGGACTTCCAGCGGGCCGAAGCACTCTTCGCAGGCGTAGTACGGGCCGAGTTCGTAGACGTGGCCGCATTCGCGGCAGGAGAGCCCGGTGGCGTAGCCGAACCCGGAGGACGTGGGAGCTGTACGTGTCGCTGCTGTGGTCACCGGCGAGGACTTCCTTCCCATCTTTCCCAGTGGTCACCCTGACCACGGGTCGGAGTTGGCACCATGCCGCGCGCCTCGCCGTTCACGACGGGCATACGTGCGCGCTAGGTTGCCGGGGCTTCGCAGGGCCGATCCCTCCACCCCTCTGGATGAGCGTTATTCAGTTTTGTTCAAGCTGTCTTCAGAATACCTCAGGGGGCGCCGTGTGGCCCGTCTAGGGATGCTCTAGCCTGCCGGACTATGAACCAGCGCGTGCTCGTGGCGTCCAACCGCGGCCCGATCTCGTACCAGTTCGGCGCCGACGGCTCGCTGACCGGGCGGCGCGGCGGCGGCGGCATGATCGCTGGGGTCACCGACGGGCTGGCCGCGCTCGGCCCCGGTTCCAGCGTCACCTGGATCTGCGCCGCGCTCAGCGACGCGGACCGCGTGGTGGCGCGGCTGGGCGGCGAGGAACTCGACGAGGGCCTGCGGGCCGACATCCCGGTGCGGATGCTGGACATCCCGCCGGGCATCTTCGGCCGCGCCTACAACAACGTGGCCAACTCGACCCTGTGGTTCCTGCTGCACCAGCTTTTCGACACCCCCAACCAGCCGCAGTTCGGAGCCGGGTTCCGCCGCGACTGGGAGTCCTACGTCGCCTACAACGAGATGTTCGCCGACGCCCTGGCCCAGGAAGCGGGGGCCCGGAGAGGCCGGCCAGGACCGGACCGCCTCCCCCGGCCTGCGGATCCTGGTCCAGGACTACCACCTGTGCCTGGTCCCGCGGTTGCTGCGGGACCGGCTGGGTGACGCGGCCCGCGGGGCGGGCGTGGGGTACTTCTGCCACACCCCCTGGGCCCCGCCGGATTACTACCGGATGCTCCCGGCCGAGGTGGCCCGGGCGCTGCTCGACGGCATCCTCGGCGCGGACCGGGCCGGCTTCCACGCCGGGCGGTGGGCCACGGCGTTCATGGACTGCTGTGCCGCGCTGCTCGGCGCCGACGTCGTACGGGCTGACGTCGTACGGGCTGACGTCGTGCGGGCCGGCGGGACGGCCGGGTGGGTGACCTACCGGGGGCACGTCACCGAGGTCGCCGTCCACCCGCTCGGCGTGGACGCGTCCGCCCTGCGGGAGCGCGCCCGGGCCGGGGACGTCCAGGCCCACGCCGGCATCCTGCGCCAGGCCGCGGGCGGCCGCAAGCTGATCGTCCGGGTGGACCGCACCGAGCTGTCCAAGAACATCGTGCGCGGCCTCGCCGCGTACCGCGAGCTGCTCACGACCCGGCCGCAGTGGCGGGGCCGGGTCGTCCACCTGGCCTTCGCCTACCCGTCCCGTTCCGACCTGGCGGAGTACCGCGCCTACACCGAACAGGTGCGGCAGCTCGCCCTCGAGATCACCGGGGAGTTCGGCACCGCGGACTGGAACCCGCTGATCCTGGAGGTGAAGGACGACTACCCGCGGTCGCTGGCCGCGTGCGCGCTCGCCGACGTGCTGCTGGTCAACCCGATCAGGGACGGCATGAACCTGGTCGCCCAGGAGGGCCCGGTGCTCTCCGAGCGCGGCTGCGCGCTGGTGCTCTCCCGCGAGGCCGGGCGCGGCCGCGACCCTGGCCGCCGACGCCCTGCTGGTCAACCCGTACGACATCACCGAGACGGCCGAGGCCCTGCACCAGGCGCTGACCATGTCCGAGGCCGAGCGCCAGCGGCGCAGCACCGCGCTCGCCGCCACCGCCGCCGCCGACCCGCCGGCCCGGTGGCTGGGCGACCAGCTCGCGTCGCTCGGGTCCTGACCGGGGCGGGATACCCCACCCGTTCGGTTCAGGTTGTGAGCTGGCCGGCCAGCCCCGTGAGCAGCTCCACCACCCCGTCAGGGCCGGCTACCACCAGGTCGGCCGCGTCGGCGACCCGCGGCGACTCCGCGCTGGCGCTGGCCACGGCGCAGCCGGGGACGCCGTCGGCCCGCAGCGCGCGCACCGCCGCGAAGGCGGGCAGGTCCCCCAGGTCATCCCCGCAGAACAGGACCGAACGGGCGGCCCGCTCCTTGGCCAGGCCGGTCAGCGCGGTCCCCTTGTCGACGCCCGGCGGGCGCAGCTCGATGACCAGGCGGCCGGGTTCGGCGGCCAGGCCCAGGCGTTCGGCGAGCTCGCCGAGCGGGCCGCGCAGGCGGTCCAGTGCCCGCTCCGGGTCGGCCGCGCCGCGGGTGTGCACGGCCACCGCGTGCCCCTTGTCCTCGACCCAGGTGCCGTCGGGGGCGCCCGCCGCGCGGAGCACGGCGGGCAGCGCCTCGCGAGCGGTCTCCACCGCGGCCGGAGCGGGCGCGTCGGCCAGCTGGCCGTCCTGCCAGCGCTGCCAGCCGTAGTGGCCGATCACCACCAGGCCGGGGATGGCCGCGAGGCCGCCCAGGGTCACCGCATCCGCCGCCGGCCTGCCGGTGATGACCGCGACCGTGCCGGCCAGCCCGGCCAGCGCGGTCAGGGCGGCCACCGCGCCCGGGTGGGCCCGGGCGTCGCCCGGGCGGGCGACGATCGGGGACAGCGTGCCGTCGAAGTCGGCGGCGATCAGCGCGTGCCGCGGGTCCGCCAGCAGCGCGTCCAGGCCGGCCTGGCCGGCCGCGGTGCGGGGCCGGGGCAGACGTCACCGGGCCTTCCGCGGTGACCGCATCCGCTGGCGCCGGGCCCGCTGCGCCTGCAGCCGCTTGACCAGCACCGGGTCGGCGGCGAGCGCTTCCGGCCGGTCGATGAGCTCGTTCAGCAGCTGGTAGTACCGGGTGGCCGACATGTCGAGCACTTCGGCGATGGCCTGCTCCTTTACCCCGGACGAGCGCCAGCCGCGCCGCTCGAACGCCAGGATCCGCAAGTCAGCCTCGGACAACCCGGACATATGACCTCCTCCGGCCCGGTTACTGCTGACCGTACCCGACGGCGGCGGCCATCCCCGAAACTATTCGCCGGTGACGCATTCCACGGGCGGCGGCCGCATGGCACGATTACAGAGGCCGGGTCGGAAACTTCGCTACCGCAGGCCTGCTCGGCCAGCCGCCGGAGGAGATATCTGACCAAGTGTCACACCCATCGCTTCGCAGCACCCTGATCCCGGTTGCCGCCGGGCTGGCCGCCATCGTCGCCGTTTCCTGGCCGGCCTCCGCCGGTGCCGCGGGTTACGCGCGCGCCGGTGGCACTGCGCTAGCAGGGGACAGCGTGCAGGCCGGCGACACGGTGCAGGCTCAGGAATGGTGGCTGGGCGGCCTGCACGTGACCCAGGCCTGGAAGTCCGCCCAGGGCGCCGGGATCACCGTGGCCGTGCTCGGCACGGGGGTCGATACCCGGCATCCCGACCTGGCCGGGTCGGTGACGACGGGGCCGGACCTGTCCGGCTCGGGCCGGACCGCGGGCGGGCCGTTCTGGGGCGTCAACGGGACCGGGGTGGCGGCGGTCATCGCCGGGCACGGGCACGGCAGCGGCCACGCGGACGGCATCCTCGGCGTCGCTCCCGCGGCGAAGATCCTGTCCATCCGGGTCACCCTGGAATTCAACGACCCGCTGAACGCCGACAAGGCCGTCGCCAGGAAGCTGCCCGGGGCCATCGCCGCGGGCATCACCTACGCGGTCGACCACGGCGCCCGGATCATCGAGCTGCCGATGGACCCCGGGACAGGCGGCGTGACCGGCCAGGGCAACCCGGCCGCGGCCGGCGGCAGCCCGGCCGAGCAGGCAGCGGTCGCGAACGCGCTGAGCAAGGACGTGGTCCTGATCGCGCCCGGCCGGCGACGACGGTGAGGGGCCGGCCTGGTGGACTACCCGGCCGCCTACCCCGGCGTCATCGCGGTCGGGGCCGTCGCCCGGAACGGGCAGATCGCCCCGTTCAGCAGCAGGCACTCCTTCGTGACGCTGACCGCGCCAGGCGTCAGCCTGACGGCCGCGACGCCGCCCGGCGGCTACGCGCCGATCAGCTCCACCAGCATGTCCAGCGGCATCGTGTCCGGCGTGGCCGCGCTCATCTTGTCCCGGTTCCCGCACCTCACCGGCGCCCAGGTGAGCCAGGTGCTGGCCGAGAGCGTGACCCCGGCCCGCACGAACGCCCCCGGCGCCGGACTCGGCACCATCGACGCGGCCCGGGCGGTCAGCCTGGCCGCCAGCCTCAACGCGACCAGCGAGTCCGCCGCCACGGCCACGGCCACGGCGGCCGCCGCGCCGGCCCCGCCGCACCAGCCCGAGCGGCTGTCGACCACCGCGACGCATCAGGCGAGCGCCAGTTCCGTGGCCAGCTCGCTGGTCCGCTACGCGGTGGCCGGCCTGGGCGTGCTGATCGCGCTGCTGGTCGTGCTGCTCCTGGTCATGCGGTCCCGGCGGGAAAAGGCCCGGGCGGCGGCGGAAGCGGCGTCGAATCCGGCCCGGCCCCGCGGCCTGCACGAGCACCGCAAGCCCGAGCTGGCGCCCGGGTCACCGCTGGCCATCGCCGGGCTCGGCGGGCTGAACCGGGCGCAGCCGCCTCCCATGCTCCTGGGGTCTCCCGGGACCCCTGGCTCCCGCCCGGCGCCACCGGGGCCGCCCGCCAGCTGGACGGCCACCGGGGGCTTTACCGGCGGCGGCCTGGGAGAGATGCAGGCCTCCGCCAGCGGGCCGCACGCTCCGGGCGCCCCGTTCCGCCCGGCCATGACCCCGGCGCCCAAGGCCGCCAGGACGGTCAAGGGTCCGGCCGACGGCGACCCCGGGCCGCCGTGGGCGCCCGCGTCGGAGCCCGGACGCACGTTCGGGTCACTGCCGATGATGGCGAACAGCGCGCTCCCGCCGGATCCAGGACCCGGCATCCGGATCCCCGGCGACATGGCGGACCTGCCCACCGTGCCGCCCGACGCCATGCTGCCCGCGCCGTTCGAGTTCGGTACGTCGCCGGACCCGGACTTCCCGCCGCGGCCGCTGGCCCGCGAGGGCGACGACTTCCCCGACTTCCCGACGCGGATGCAGCTGCCGACCCGGCAGAGCCTCGGCTTCGCGGCCGCCCCGGTTCCCCTCGACTACGCGCCGCCGCAGGCGCCCGACTTCACCGTGCCGTCACGCGCGGCCGGCCTGGTCCTCAGTGCTGGTTCAACTCGGCGGCTGGTTCAACGGCGGCTGGTTCAGCCAATGCGGGTTCGGCCGGGGCTGCCGGGACCGGTGCGGTCCCGGCAGCCCCGGCCGACTCGCGTACTTCCAGAGCCGCCGAGCCCGGCTTCATCTGGGATCTTCCGGCACGGACGTGTTCCCGCCCTCCGACCGGGCGGGGACGCCGGACGAGCCGGTGGCGCCGGGCGCCGTCCCGGAGGACGGCGAACCCGGCGCCAGCGCCAGCTAGGACGGTACCCGTCAGGCCGCTACGCCGGCGGCCTGCGGGATCTGGGCGGGCTCGAGCGCGAGCTCGAGCACGTCGCGGACATCGCTCATGACATGCACGTCCAGCTTCTCGAGCACCTCGGCCGGGACGTCATCCAGGTCCGGCTCGTTCCGCTGCGGGATCAGCACGGTGGTGATCCCGGCCCGGTGGGCGGCGAGCAGCTTCTGCTTCACGCCGCCGATGGGCAGCACCCGCCCGGTCAGCGAGACCTCGCCGGTCATCGCCACGTCGGACCGCACCGCGCGGCCGGACAGCAGCGACGCGAGCGCGGTGGTCATGGTGACACCCGCACTGGGGCCGTCCTTGGGCACCGCGCCGGCCGGCACGTGCACGTGCACGCCGCGGTCCTTGAGGTCGCCCACCGGCAGGCCGAGCTCGGCGCCGTGCGAGCGCAGGTAGGACAGCGCGATCCGGACCGACTCCTTCATCACGTCACCGAGCTGGCCGGTGAGCGTGAGGCTGGTCTCGCCGGTCTCGGCGTCCGCCAGGGACGCCTCGATGTAGAGCACGTCGCCGCCCGCGCCGGTCACCGCCAGGCCAGTCGCCACGCCGGGCACCGCCGTCCGGCGGTCGCTCGATGTCAGCTTGGTCTCCGGGGTGAACCGGGGCCGCCCCAGGTAGTCCTTGAGGTTGGCGGCGCTGACCGCGATCGGCAGCGTGCCCTCCCCCAGGGCCTCCTTGGCGGTGACCTTGCGCAGCACCCGGGCGATGGCCCGCTCCAGTGACCGGACGCCCGCCTCGCGGGTGTACTCGGCCGCGACCAGCCGCAGCGCGTCGTCCCCGATCGTGACGTCCGCCGCGGTCAGGCCGGCCTTGGAGAGCTGGCGCGGCAGCAGGTGGTCCCGGCCGATGGCGACCTTCTCGTCCTCGGTGTAACCGTCGAGCTGAACCAGTTCCATCCGGTCGATCAGCGGCCCGGGGATCGAGTCGAGCACGTTCGCCGTGGCCAGGAACACCACGTCGGACAGGTCGAGGTCGACCTCGAGATAGTGGTCGCGGAAGGTGTGGTTCTGCGCCGGGTCGAGCACCTCGAGCAGCGCGGCCGCCGGGTCACCCCGGAAGTCGCTGCCGATCTTGTCGACCTCGTCCAGCAGCACGACCGGGTTCATCGTGCCCGCCTCGCGGATGGCCCGGACGATGCGGCCAGGCAGCGCGCCGACGTAGGTACGCCGGTGACCGCGGATCTCCGCCTCGTCCCGCACGCCGCCCAGCGCGACCCGGACGAACTTGCGGTCCATGGCCCGCGCGACCGACTCGCCGAGCGACGTCTTGCCGACGCCGGGCGGGCCGACCAGGGCGAGCACGGCACCCGAACGCCGGCCGCCGATCGACCCCGAGGCCGCGGTCGCTGCGCCGCTTGCGCACGGCCAGGTACTCGATGATCCGGTCCTTCACGTCGTCGAGCCCGGTGTGGTCCTCATCGAGGATCCGCCGCGCGCCGGCGATGTCGTAGGCGTCCTCGGTCCGCTCGTTCCACGGGATGTCGAGGATGGTGTCGAGCCAGGTCCTGATCCAGCCGACTTCCGGCGACTGGTCCGAGGTGCGCTCGAGCTTGTCGACCTCGCGCATCGCGGCCTCATGGACCTTCTCCGGCAGGTTCGCCGCCTCCACCCGGGCCCGGTAGTCATCCTCCTCGGTGCCCTTGTCGCCGCCGGTCAGCTCGTTGAGCTCCTTGCGGACGGCGGAGAGCTGCTGGCGAAGCAGGAATTCCTTCTGCTGCTTCTCCATGCCCTCGGAGACGTCCTTGCGGATGGACTCGGCCACCTCCAGCTCGGCCAGCTGGTCCTTGGCCCAGCCGACTACCAGCTCGAGACGCTCGACCAGGTCGGCGGTCTCGAGCAGCTGCAGCTTCTGCGTGGTCGAGAGGTAGCTCGAGTAGCCCGCCCGGTCCGCGATCGCGGACGCGTCGGTGAGCTGCTGGATGGCGTCGATGACCTGCCAGGCGCCGCGCTGCTGCAGCATGCTGGTGATCAGGGACTTGTACTGCTGGGCGAGTTCGTCGGCCCGCGGTCCGGCACCGGTCTCCTCGACCACGGTGCCTTCCACCCACAGCGCCGCACCGGGGCCCGTGGTCCCCGAGCCGATCTTGACCCGGGACGTGCCGCGCACCACCGCGCCGGGCTGGCCGCCGGGCAGTCGCCCGACCTGCTCCACCACGGCGAGGGTGCCGACGCCCGCGAGCCCGCGGTCAGCCAGTCGCGGCACGAGCAGGACCCGTGCCTTTATCTCCGAACGCATGCCGGGAACCTGCCGGGACGGCATCCGGGCCGCGTCGATCGCGGCGCCAACTTCCGTCTGCGATGTCTCCAGCGGCACCACCATCCCCGGCAGCACCACCTCGTCATCGAGGGGCAGCACCGGCAGCGTGAGTGTTTCACTCATTGAGTGGCCTCCAAAGCTTGAGTCATACACACTCAAGAAAAAAGAGCCCGGTTTTGTTTCCGTCCCCCGTTCGCCCGCAGCGATCACCGCGATCCCTGGAGTCAGGCCGCCCCCACCCACCGCCAGATCCCCGATTTGTCTGCGGTTTCGGGTGTCATAACCCCCACAACCGCAGACAAAGCCCGATCCATGCCCGCCTCGGGTCCGGGCTGACAGTCCTGTTCCCGCCTCCAGCGCGGTTTACGTGGTCGGGGTGCCACAGACCACGCAAGAGGGTGGCCTGTGTGCCACCGACCACGTATGGCAGCGCCCCGGGCGCGAAGGTCAGAGCTCGGTGATCAGGACGTGCAGGTTGCGGGGGCCGTGGACGCCTTCGACCCGGATGAGCTCGATGTCGCTGGTGGCGGAGGGGCCGGAGATGAGGGTGTGCGGGCGGGCCGGGTCGAGCCGGGCGAACGCGTCGGCCAGGTCGGCCGCGACCTGACCGGCCTGGACGACGACCAGGTGGAAGTCCGGGACCAGGGTGAGCGCGCGGCGGCCCTGGGCCGGGCCGTGGTCCAGGATGATCGTGCCGGTCTCGGCGATGGCGACCGCGCAGCCGGTGACGACGCCGGCCAGCTGGTCGAGCTCGGCCGGGGGCAGCGGGGGCTCGTCGCGGGTCAGCGTGATCCCGGCGGGCAGCTCGGCCAGCCACTCAGCCGGGGAGCCCGGCGGGGATGACGAACGAGCCGGGGACAGCGGCGGCCCGGGCGGCCAGCACGCGGGCGACGGCGGCGGGCAGGCCGGATGCGGGGACGCGCTCGACGACGGCGCGGTAGTCGGCGGCGCGCTCGGCGAACAGGCCGGTGATGTCGTTCGTCCCGGCGTCGTGGTGGGCCCGCAGGTACTCCCGGGACAGCGCCGCGTAGGCCGCGTCGGCGGCGGCACCGGGGTCCGCTCCGGTGCGGGCGTGGCCGTCCGCCGGGCCGCGGGCGGCCAGGGCTCCGTCCGCCTTGGCGGCGCGGTTGGCGGTGCGGATCCGGGACAGGATCCGGTCCTTGGCGGAGGCGCTCATGACCGGTTGCCCCGGGTCCTGGCCCACCAGGCGCGGAAGGACTCCGGCGGCGGGGCGGGGGCGTCACGGGTCTCGGTCCAGCCGCTCAGCGGTGGCGGCAGCCGCCTGATCCGGCCCTTCCTGGCGACCACGTTACGGCTGGCCGAGGCGGCCCGCTGGGCGGCGGCGAGCAGCTTCGGTGAGCGAAGGACGCGGCCGGACAGGGTGAAAGCCACCCGTTCGGCGGAAAAGGTCTTTTCTCGTTTCGCGTCGACGACCTTGGCGCGCAGGTGGACCAGGGCCTCGGGGATGTTGATGGCGACCGGGCACACCTCGTAGCAGGCGCCGCACAAGGTGGAGGCGAAGGGCAGCGACGCGTCCACCGGGTCGGTGACGCCGCGCAGCAGCGGGGAGATGATCGCGCCGATCGGGCCCGGGTAGGGCGAGCCGTAGGCGTGACCGCCGGCCCGCTCGTACACCGGGCACACGTTCAGGCAGGCCGAGCAGCGGATGCAGCGCAGCGCCTGGCGGCCGGTCGGGTCGGCCAGCGCCGAGGTGCGGCCGTTGTCCAGCAGCACCAGGTGGAAGTTCTCCGGACCGTCGCCCGGCGTGATCCCGGTCCAGGTCGAGGTGTACGGGTTCATCCGCTCCGCGGTGGACGAACGCGGCAGCAGGGCCAGGAACACCTCCAGGTCCCGCCACGACGGCAGGATCTTCTCCACCCCCACCACCGAGATCAGGGTGCGCGGCAGCGTCAGGCACATCCGGCCGTTGCCCTCGGACTCGACCACCACCAGCAACCCGGTCTCGGCGATCGCGAAGTTCGCGCCGGACACGCCGACCTGCGCGGACAGGAACGCCTGGCGCAGGTGCGAGCGGGCCGCGGCGGCCAGCGCGGGCGGGTCGTCGGTCAGCCCGGCCGGGGCGTCCGGCATCTCGGTGCGGAAGATCTCCCTGATCTCGGCCCGGTTCCGGTGGATGGCCGGCACCAGGATGTGGCTGGGCCGGTCGTGGCCGAGCTGGACGATCAGCTCGGCCAGGTCGGTCTCCAGCGCGCTGATGCCGTCGGCGGCCAGCGCCTCGTTCAGCCCGGTCTCCTGGGTGGCCATCGACTTCACCTTGACCACGCTGTCGGCGCCGGCCGCGCGGACCAGGCCGGCCACGATCGCGTTGGCCTCGCCGGCGTCCTGGGCCCAGTGCACCACCCCGCCCGCCCGGGTGACGTTCTCCTCCAGCCGGAGCAGGTAGGTGTCCAGGTGGGCCAGGGTGTGGTCCTTGATCGCCTTGGCCGCCTGGCGGAGCTGCTCCCAGTCGGCCAGTTCGGCGACCGCGCCGGCCCGCTTGGCCCGGATGGTGTGGGTGGCGTGGGTCAGGTTGGCCCGCAGCTGCGAGTCGGCCACCGCGATCCTGGCCGCTTCCGGGAACGGGGGCATGCCCAGGTAAGTGGGCATGCCGGGGTGCGGCCCCGTCAGCCTGGCTAGTCGGGCGATGGTCACCGGGCCTCCTCGGTCCGGGCGAGGATCTCCGCCAGGTGCATGACGGCCACCCCGGACCGCTGCCGCTGCAGCGCGCCGCCGATGTGCATCAGGCACGAGTTGTCCCCCGCGCACAGCACCTCGGCCCCGCTCTGCCGGACCGCCGCCACCTTGTCCGCGCAGATGGCCGCCGACACGTCGGCGTTCTTGACCGCGAACGTGCCGCCGAACCCGCAGCACGCCTCGGCGTCGGGCAGGTCGGTCAGGTTCAGGCCGCGCACCGCGCGGAGCAGCCGCAGCGGGGCGTCGCCCACCTTGAGCATGCGCAGCCCGTGGCAAGTCGGATGGTAGGTCACCTTGTGCGGGAAGTAGGCGCCCACGTCGGTCACCCCGAGCACGTCGGCCAGGAACACCGACAGCTCGTAGGTGCGCGGCGCCACCTCGGCCACCGCCCGGGCCAGCCCGGCGTCGCCCGCCTCGGACGCCAGCGCCGGGTAGTACTCCCGGATCATCGAGGCGCAGGAGGCCGACGGGGTGACCACCGCCTCGTAGCCGCCGAAGGCGGCCGTGAACCCGCGCGCCATCGGCACCGCCTCGCGCCGGTACCCGGTGTTGAAGTGCATCTGGCCGCAGCACGCCTGGGCCGCCGGGAACTCCACCTGATGGCCCAGCCGTTCCAGCACCGTCACCACGGCCCGGCCGGTGTCCGGGTACAGCGTGTCGGTCAGGCAGGTCACGAACAAGCCGATCCGCATCAAGCCGCCTCCGCCCGCCACGGTACAAGACCACGTCCCGGCCGCGGCACAGGCCCCCCGGCCGATCAGGCCCCGGCCGATCAGGCCCGGGTGTCAGGCCAGTCCGGCCAGCAGCGCCGAGCCGTCCTGGCGTGTCACCGCCGTGCAGGGGCCGAGGACCGCGAGCGCCGCCACGTACCCGGCCGCCGCGTCCAGGTCGAGCAGGGTCACCTCCCGCGGCGAGCGCTCGTAGGGCCAGGACACCAGCCGGGGCGGCCCGGCGTCGGCGGCCACGACGACCTCGCTGAACGTCGCCCGCAGGCCGTCGCCGGTCGCCTTGGTCACGGCTTCCTTCCTGGTCCAGGCGACGAGGAAGGCCCGCGGGCGGTCAGGCGGGGGCAGGGCGGCGAGCGCGGACTGCTCGGTGCCGGACATGACGAGGCGAGCCAGGGCATCCGGGTCGCCGTCCCCGCCCAGCGGATGCGGCCGCTCATCGGACTGCTCGACGTCCACCCCGACCGGGTTCGCGGCCACGGCCACCGCAACCAGGTCACCGGAGTGCGCGACCGAGTGCTCCAGGGTGCCGCCCCGCATGGACGGCTTGCCGTGCGGCTCGCCGCACTGGCCGCAGGTCCGGTCGAAGCGCACGTCGGCCGGGCGCAGGCCGGCGTACCGGGCCAGCGCCGCCTTGGCCAGTACGCACCCGGCCAGGAACCGCTCGCGGTCCGCGTCGCGCCGGTACGCCGTCCAGCGCCGCCGTTCGGTCTCGTCGAGCAGCGCGACGTGCCCGGCCGACGCGTCCTGCCTGCGCGCCCACCAGACGTCGGCGGTGCCTGGCCGGAGCTGAGCAGTACCTTGCGGGACGCTGACGGCACCTTGCGGGACGCTGACGGCACCTTCGACGGACGTGCACGCTGACGGCCCCGGCCGGGGGGCCGGGCCTGGGGTCCTGACCATCCCGTTCAGCCATCCCGCCAGCCTAACGGCGAGCCAGTCCCCCGGCGGAGGACAAGCATGCATGCGCCCGGAAACGAGGCGAGCCGGTCAACTCGAGTAACACCTAGCTCCCTCACCCGTCCTGCCACAGTGCGTATTTCGTGAATGTGACTTTCTACGGAAAAGATCCAGTAGAACGCCACTCTCATGGAATTTGGGTGAACGCAGGCACGGGACCAGGCCAGAAGGAGACGGGCCCCGGAGGCAGCAGGACTAGGAGACGGCAGGCCCCAGGAGGCGACGAGTCCGGGAAACGGCGGGCCCAGGCGGACTGGGCTTACGGGGTGGTGCGGGCGGCGGCGGCGGACAGGCGGGCGGCGATGCCGTCCAGGACGCAGTCCAGGCTGAACTGGAAGCGCTCCTCGCGGGTGTTCGGGTCGTCCGGGTCGACGCCGGATTTCATCAGCCGGGCGATGTGCGGGAACTCGCCCGAGGCCTCGAACCACTCGCGGTAACGCTCGTGCTCGGCCTGCATCTCCTCGGCGGTCAGGCCGGCCTCGCGGCGCTCCTGCTCGTGCTGGAAGCGCACCTCCTGGGCCTCCCGGACGACCGCGCCGATCACGAAGGTGGCGACGGTCATGAAGACGCCCATGATCAGCCGGACGTCCTCCACGCCGAGCCCGTCGAGCAGGCTGAGCAGCCGTTCGAGGTTGCGGACGTCGTTCGGCCCGGAGGGGGGCCGGGTGCCGATGTAACCCACCGCCCAGCCGTGCCGCCGCAGCGCGTCCCGGGTCCGGTGGGCGAAGGCGCCCAGGTCGGCCCGCCAGTCACCGGACGGCTCCGGCACCTCGATCTCGGCGTCGATCGCGTCCAGCATCAGGTCGAGCAGTTCCTCCTTGGAGGAGACGTACCAGTAGAGCGACATCGCGCCCGCGCCGACCTCGCGCGCGACCCGGCGCATGCTGATCGCCTCGGGTCCCTCGGCGTCGGCCACGGCGATGGCGGCGGCGACGATCTCGGCCTGGGACAGCCCGCGGTCACGGCGCGGCGGCTGCGCGCCGCGCTGCCGGTGCCGCTGGACGTGCCCGGCGATCCGCTGCTCGCGGGCCTCTTCCCGGGAGATCCGGCCGGGACGCGGGTACTGGCGCGAGTACGGGAAGAACGGCCACTGCTCGTCGTCGCTCTCGTCCGGGCCGGACCCTCGGGGCACTCGCCCCTTCGCGGGTACCGGCCGCTTTCGCCTCGAGAGCTTCGCGGGCGGCACGCGGCCCGCGGGGCGCGCGCGTCTCGCCCGCCTCATCCGCACTGGTGCCGTGCCCACCGCGCGCTCCTCGCCAACTCGCTCACTGCCTGCTCCCTCCGCCGCCCAGCATGCCCGACGCGGGCCGGCCCCGTAAACCAGCCGGGCCGCCGCAGCCAAGCCGGAGCCGGGCCGGCCGGGCGACCGGCCGGGCCGCCACGTAACGGCTTGCCCCTCGTACACCGTACTGCTATGGTACATCGTACTAGGACGTACGGTGTACGAGTAACGGGGAGTAGCAATGGGTCAAGCTCCCGCCATCGAGGCGGAAGGTCTCATCAAGAACTACGGGAAGACGAAAGCGCTGGCCGGCTTTGACCTGAGCGTCCCGGCCGGCACGGTCTACGGCCTGCTCGGGCCGAACGGCGCGGGCAAGACCACCGCGGTCCGGGTTTTCGCCACGCTCCTGCGCCCGGACGGGGGCCGGGCGCAGGTGCTGGGCCACGACGTGGCCGCCGAGGCGGACGTGGTCCGGCGGCAGATCGGGCTGACCGGGCAGTACGCGGCGCTGGACGAGTACCTCACCGGCCGCGCCAACCTGGTCATGATCGGCCAGCTCAGCCGGCTCACCGCGGCCGCGGCCAGGCGCCGCGCCGACGAGATGCTCGAGCGGTTCAGCCTGACCGAGGCGGCGGGGCGCGCGGTCAAGACCTACTCGGGCGGCATGCGGCGGCGGCTGGACCTGGCCGCCAGCCTGATCGGCTACCCGGCGGTGCTGTTCCTGGACGAGCCGACCACCGGCCTGGACCCGAACGCCCGCGCCATGACCTGGCAGATCGTGCGGGAGCTGGCGGACTCGGGCACCACGCTGCTGCTCACCACGCAGTACCTGGACGAGGCGGACCAGCTGGCCGGCCGGATCGCCGTGATCGACGGCGGCACGGTCATCGCCGAGGGCACGCCGGACCAGCTCAAGTCCGCCCTGGGCGGTGAGCACCTCGACATCGCACTGGCCGCGGGGGCCGATGTCGAGGCGGCGATCGTCGCGGTCAAGCCGTTCGCGGCCGGCGGCATCTCACCGGACGAGGAGGGACGGCGCCTGTCGGTGCCGGTCGCCGCCGCCGAAGGGCTGACCACGCAGGTCGTCCGGGCGCTCGACCAGGCCGGGGTCCCGGTCAACGACGTCACCATGGAGCGCGCGTCGCTGGACGACGTGTTCCTGGCCCTGACCGGCCACAAGAGCAGCGACGACAGCGAAGGGAGGGAGGCGGCATGAGCACGATGACGGCGGAACTCGCGCCATCGAGCACCGATGTCACCTACGGGCGCGGCGCGATCTCGCACTTCGCCGCCGACGTGTGGGTGCTGACCAAGCGCAGCATCGCGCGGATCCGGCGGGAGCCGGAGACGCTGGCCGACGTGACGATCATGCCGGTCATCTTCATCTTGATGTTCGCCTACGTGTTCGGCGGCGCGATCTTGCTGCCGGGCCACGGCAGCTATCACGAGTACCTGATCGGCGGAATGCTCGGGATGGGCCTGGCCCAGACGGCCCCCGGCGTGGCCGTCGCGCTGGTCACGGACATGTCCACCGGGCTGATGGACCGGTTCAGGTCGCTGCCGATGTCGCGCTGGGCGGTGCTGGTGGCGCGTTCGGTCGCCGAGTTGCTGACCCAGCTCATCGGCGCGGCCGTGGTGATCTGCGTCGGGCTGGCCATCGGCTGGCGGGTGCACACCGGGGCCGGGGACGTGATCGAGGCGCTCGCGCTGTCGCTGCTGTTCGGCTACGCGTTCACCTGGGCCGGGGTCTGCCTCGGCATGATCTTGCGCAGCCCGGAGTCGGCGCAGGCGACCGGGTTCATCGTCTTCCTGCCGCTGACGTTCATCTCCAGCGCGTTCGTGCCGACCCAGGGCATGCCCGGCTGGCTGCAGCCAGTGGCGAACTGGAACCCGATGTCGGCGCTGGCGGCCGCGTCCCGCAAGCTGTTCGGCAACCCGAACCCGGCCGCCGCCGTGCACGCCTGGCCGATGCAGCACCCGGAGCTGGCCGTGATCGGCTGGTCCGCGATCATCCTGCTGGTCTTCGCGCCGCTGGCGGTCCGCCAGTACCGCCGCAAGGTCCTCGGCTAGCCGTGTGATACCTCAGACGTATGACCAACCAATCATCTGAATTCGACGGGCTGGCCGCGCTGGTCACCGGCGGTGCCTCGGGGATCGGGCTGGCCACGGCGCGGCTGCTGACCGCCCGCGGCGCCCGGGTGGCCGTACTGGACCGGGCCGACGGGATCGAGGCCCTCAAGGCCTCCGGGGAAAGCACCGACCTCTACCCGGTCGTCGCCGACGTGACCGACGACGACGCGGTCCGGGCCGCCGTGGCCGAGGCCGGGCGGGCCCTCGGCCGGCTGGACATCGTGGTCAACAACGCCGGCATCGGCGCGGCCGGGACGGTCGAGGACAACGACGACGACGAGTGGCACCGGGTGCTCGACGTCAACGTGCTCGGCATCGTCCGCACCACCCGGGCGGCGCTGCCCCTGCTCCGCCAGGCGGCGCAGGAGCGCGGCCAGGCCGCGATCGTCAACACCTGCTCGGTCGCGGCCATCGCGGGCCTGCCCCAGCGGGCGGTCTACAGCGCCAGCAAGGGCGCCGTCTACGCGCTCACGCTGGCCATGGCGGCCGACCACGTGACCGAGGGGATCCGGGTGAACTGCGTGACCCCGGGCACGGCGGACACCCCCTGGGTCGGCCGCCTGCTGAACGCCGCGCCCGACCCGGCCGCCGAACGCGCCGCGCTCAACGCCCGGCAGCCCATGGGCCGGCTCGTCACCGCCGACGAGGTCGCCGGGGCCATCGCCTACCTGGCCAGCCCGCAGGCCAGCGCCACCACCGGGATGGCCCTGGCCGTGGACGGCGGCATGGAGGGCCTGCGGCTCCGGCCGCGCCCCGCCTGCAGCCCTGAGAATCAGCAGAGATCGGATGACACCGCACGTCTCTGTTTGGTATCGGCTGCCTTCCGCCGGGTTTTACCCCATTGACACGACCAGACATCCGATCTATTTTCCTGGCACACGGCACTCCGGGTGTCCCCTCCGCAGCCCGCACCGGCGCGCGCCGCCGACCCGGACCGTGCCACCAGGAGGTTCGGCATGAGATTCCGCAGACGCCCGGGCGCGGGCCGCAGGGGCCGCAAGGGTCCCTCCCGCGCCGCCACCACCACCGCCCTGGCCGCGCTGGCCGCGGCTACCCTGCTCGCCGCCTGCAGCTCGGGCAGCTCGTCGAGCACGCTCGGGTTCCGGCGCGACGGCGTCCAGTTCGGCCAAGCGCCGCCGGGGAGACCGCCATCGGCGTGGACCTCACCTACAACAACACGGCCTTCTGGGCCGCCTACATCAACTACGAGACCCAGTACGCCAAGCAGCTGCACATCAAGCTGCTCGGCCCGCTGCTCGCGCGGCAACAACGCCAGCCTGCAGAACACCCAGATCGAGAACCTGGTCAACGAGGGCGCCAAGGCGATCATCGTGAACCCGGAGACCGCGACCAGCCTGGGCCCGGCGATCAGCTACGCGGCCGCGCACCACGTGCAGCTGGTCTCGGTGGACACCATCGTCGGCGTCGGGCAAGGTGTACATGGTGGTGCGCGCCTCCAACCTGAGTACGGCCTGGACGCCTGCGCCGTCATCAGCTCCAAGGTCAAGTCCGGCTACGTGCTCGACCTGGAAGGGGACCTGACCTCCTCCAACGGCGCGGACCGGACCAACGCCTTCAATGACTGCATGGCCAAGAACGCCCCGGCCGTGCACATCCTCAAGGACCCGACGAACTGGACCGAGGCCACGGCGGTCACCGACGCGCAGAACGCGGTGAACGCCTACGGCAGCCAGCTCAAGGCGATCTACTCGCAGTGGTCGAGCCCGGACACCGGCATCATCCCGCTGCTGAAGTCCAAGGGCCTGACCGGCAAGGTGCATGGTGGTCAGCGACGACGGGGTGCCGTTCGAGATGTGCGACATCTGCAACGGCACGCTGACGCCTCGCAGTCCCAGCCCGCCAACCTGTACGCCTACTGGGCGCTGAAGTACGCGCTCGACGCGGCCAACGGCGTCAAGCTCGGCGCGGGCCAGCCCGGCGGCGGCGCGCCCGCGCTGCAGATGGTCAGCTTCGCCGGCGACAGCAACCTCGGCGACCCGATCGTGGCCCCGTTCGTGACCAAGGCGGCGCAGACGCTGACCGTCACCCCGGTCGACGGCCTGTCCGGCACGGTGGCCACCACGCCGGTCAGCGACAGCCTCGCTCTGGGGCAACGTCTACGGCAACGCCCACGGCGGCGTCTGCAGCCTTCGTCGGCCTGGCGATGAGCGAACCGTGAAGTGCCGCCGCGCTGCCGCCGCCCGCGGTGGCCAGCGCGGCGGGGATCCACAAGCGGTTCGGCAGCACGCACGCGCTGCGCGGCGTCGAGGCTCGAGCCTGCACCCCGGCCGCTGCCTGGGCCTGGTCGGCCGGAACGGCGCGGGCAAGTCCACGCTGGTCTCGATCCTGGCGGCATGTATCGCCGCCGGACGAGGGCGACGGTGCTGCTTCGACGGGCAGCCCGGCGCCCGTCGCTGGGCGACGTCGCCGCCTGGCGCGCGCGCATCGCCACCGTGTTCCAGCACTCCATGGTGGTGCCGGGGCTGACCGTGGCGGAGAACGTCTTCCTCGGCCGGCCGCCGCGCCGCGGCGCCGCGGCGTCGTCGACTGGCGCCAGATGCGCGAGCAGGCGGCCAGAAGGTCATGGCCGACTGGGGCTTCGACGTGGACGCCGACACCCCCTGCGCGCAACCTCACCGTCGAGCAGCGGCAGGTGGTCGAGATCACCCGGGCGCTGGCCGCGGGCACCCGCTGCCTGCTGCTCGACGAGCCCACCGCCGCCCTCGAGCGCGGCGCCGTGCTGCGGCTGTTCGACCGCGTCCGCCAGCTGCGCGAAGCCGGCGTGGCGATCATGTACATCTCCCACCACCTGGAGGAGGTGTTCGAGATCTGCACCGACGTGGCCGTGCTGCGCGACGGCGAGCTGGTGCTGACCGCGCCGATGACCGCCGTAAGCCAAGGACGGCCTGGTCACCGCCATGGTCGGCAGAAGCAAGGCCATGATGCCGAACGGGTCGGGCGGCCCGCCCGGGCCCCCGTCCCGCCTCCCCCCGGCCCGCGGCGGCGGCCCGTCCGCCCCGCCGGACCTGGGCGTCAGCGCGGTCTCGCTCGCCACGGCGGGAGCGTCGCTGTCCGGAGTGTCGATGACCATCCGCGGCGGCGAGCGGGTCGGCGTCACCGGCCTGCGCGGATCCGGCGCGAGCACGCTGGCCCGGATCGTGGCCGGGGCGACCGCGCCCGATGCGGGCCAGGTCCGCCTGGGTGAGCAGCGTGCTGCGGCCCGGCGACCGGGCGGCGGCGCTGCGGGCCGGGATCGGCTTCATCCCCGAGGACCGGCAGGCCGAGGGGTTCGTGCCGCTGCTCGGCGCGGCGGAGAACATCGCGATGACGATCACCGACCGGATCGCCCGGGCCGGGTTCATCGGCCCGAGGCGCCGCGAGGCGCGCGCCGCGCCGCTGGCCCGGCGGCTGTCGCTGGTGTCGGCCGGGCTCGGCCAGCCGGTCCGCGAGCTGTCCGGCGGCAACCAGCAGAAGGTGACGGTGGCCCGGGCCCTGGCCAGCGACCCGGTGCTGATCGTGGCCATCACCCCGACCCGCGGCGTGGACGTGGCCTCCAAGGAACTGCTGCTGGCCGAGCTCGACCGGGTCACCCGGCAGTCCGGCGCGAGCCTGCTGCTGGCCAGCGACGAGCTCGACGACCTGGCCATCTGCGACCGCGTGCTGGTGCTGGTCCGCGGCGAGATCTTCACCGAGTTCACCGAGCCGCCCTTCGACCGCGAGGCCCTGATCGCGGCCACCGAAGGGCTGGGAGCTACATGAGCGAGATCAAGGACGAACCGGCCACGATGTCCTGGCCGGCGCGACGTGGGCCGCTGCTGAGACGCAGGCGCAGCCGCGAGCGCGGCGGCGATTTCCTGGCTGCGCGAGGCGGCGCTGCTGCCGGTGCTGGCCGTCCTCATCGTGGTCGGCGCGCTGCTGAACAGCCACTTCCTGACCGTCTCGAACATCACCGGCATCGGCCAGCAGATCTCCGCGCTGGGCGTGGTGGTCGTGGGCGAGTCGCTGATCCTGCTGATCGGCGGCATGGACCTGTCGCTGGAATCCACCTACGGGCTGGCGCCGATGCTCGCCGCGTGGCTGCTGGTGCCCGTTGCCTCGTTCGGCAACGGCCTGTTGCTCAATCCCTACCTGGGCATTCTCATCCTGCTGGCGGTGGGGGTGGCGGTCGGGCTGGTCAACGGGCTGCTGATCGTCAAGGGGCGGCTGAACGGCTTCATCGTCACCCTCGGCATGACGATCCTGCTGGCCGGCATCCAGGACGGCATCGTCAAGGGGCAGTCCCCGTTCGACCTGCCGGGCGCGTTCAGCTACCTCGGCTCGGCCGAAGGTCGGGGTGATCCCGGTCTCGCTGATCGTGGCGGTGCTGATCTTCGCCGCCGCCGGGCTGTTCCTGCGCTACCACCGCATCGGCCGGGCCATCTACGCCATCGGCGGGAACCGGGAGGCGGCCCGGGCCGCCGGGATCAAGGTGGACCGGGTCCGGATCGGCGTCTACGTGGCCGGCAGCGTGCTCGCGGCGATCGGCGGCCTGATGGAGGCGGGCCGGGTATCGTCGGTGGCGCCACCCAGGGCTACGGCGAGGGCATCATCTTCGCGGTGTTCGCCGCCGCGGTCATCGGCGGCGTCTCGCTGCAGGGCGGCCGGGGCAACATGGTCGGCGCGGCCTCCGGCGTGGTCCTGCTCGGCGTGGTGCAGAACATCCTGGACCTGGAGAACGCGCCGAACTACTGGATCGACGCGATCGACGGCGCCGTCATCTTGGTCGCGCTGATCCTGGCCCGCGTCATCGGCGGCGAAGCGAGCGCGGAATGATGAGCGCTGCTCGGGGAAGCTGCGCATGACCAAGATCACCGGGTTCGACACCTATGACGTGCGGTTTCCCACGTCCCGGACGCTGGCCGGGTCGGACGCGATGAACCCGGCGCCGGACTACTCGGCCGCGTACGTGGTCATCCGGACCGACGCGCCCGATCCGGCGCTGGCCGGCCACGGGTTCGCGTTCACCATCGGCCCCGGCAACGACGTCCAGCTCGCGGCGATCCGCGCTGCTCGAGCCGTTCCTGGCGGGCCGGGACCTGGACGAGGTGCTGGCCGACCTCGGCGGCCTCGGGCGGCGGCTGGTCAGCGACAGCCCGCTGCACTGGCTCGGCCCGTCCTGCGGCGTGGTGCACATGGCCACCGGCGCGGTCCTCAACGCGTGCTGGGACCTGGCCGCCCGCCGCGCGGGCCAGCCGCTGTGGCTGCTGCTCGCGCGGATGAGCCCGGAGGAGCTCGCGGGCCTGGTCGACTTCCGCTACCTGGCCGACGCGCTCACCCCGGACGAGGCGGTGGAACTGCTCGAGCGCGGCGCGGCCGGCCGGGAGGACCGGATCGCCGCGCTGCGCCGGGACGGCTACCCGGCCTACTCCACCGGGCCCGGCTGGCTCGGCTATTCCGACCAGCAGCTGGCCGCGCTGTGCGCCGAGGCGGTCGCCGACGGCTTCGGCCAGGTGAAGATCAAGGTCGGCGCGGCCCTGGCGGACGACAAGCGCCGGTGCGCGATCGCCCGCGAGGCGGTCGGCGAGGAGATCGGCCTCGCCATCGACGCGAACCAGGTCTGGGACGTGCCGACCGCGATCGGCTGGATCACCGAGCTCGCCCCGTTCCGGCTCGCCTGGGTGGAGGAGCCGACCGCGCCGTTCGACATCCTCGGTACCGCCGCCATCCGCCGCGGCGTGCGGCCGGTCCCGGTGGCCACCGGCGAGCACGTCGCCAACCCGGTCATGTTCAAGCAGCTGCTGCAGGCCGGCGCGCTGGACATCATGCAGATCGACGCCTGCCGGGTGGCCGGGGTAAACGAGAACATCGCCAACCTGCTGCTGGCGGCCAAGTTCGGCGTGCCGGTCTGCCCGCACGCCGGCGGCGTCGGCCTGTGCGAGATCGTCCAGCACCTGTCGATGTTCGACTACGTGGCGCTGTCCGGCACGACCGCAGGCCGCCAGATCGAGTGGATCGACCACCTGCACGAGCACTTCGCGGCGCCCGCGGTGGTGACGGGCGGCCGCTACCGCGCGCCCGGGACCCCAGGGGCGTCGACCGAGATCCGGCCGGAGTCGCTGGCGGAATTCGCCTACCCGTCGGGGCCCGCCTGGCGCGGTGGGAAGATCTGAGCGTGAGCCCGTCCTCCGGTCCGCTGGCCTTTCCCGGCCTTTCCTGGCCTTCGCCTGGTCCGGTCGTGTTCGGCGCCGCGCCCATCGCCGGGCTCTTCACCCCGGTCAGCGAGGAGGCGGCGGCCGGGACGCTGGCCGCGGCCTGGGCGGCGGGCATCCGGGCCTTCGACACCGCGCCGCACTACGGCGTCGGGCGTGTCCGAACGGCGGCTCGGGGCGTTCCTGGCCGGGCAGCCCCGGGACGAGTTCACCGTGTGCACCAAGGTCGGCCGGCTGCTGGTGCCCGCCGCCGGGGACGTCCAGGGCGACGAGGGGTTCTACGGCATACCGCCGCTGACCCGGGTCCGCGACTACAGCCGGGACGGCGTGCGGCGCAGCCTGGAGGAGAGCCTGGAACGGCTCGGCCTCGACCGGGTGGACATCGTGCTCATCCACGACCCCGACGACTTCATGGAGCAGGCGGCCGGCGAGGCCTACCCGGCGCTCGCGGCGCTCCGCGACCAGGGAGTGGTCCGGGCGGTCGGGGCCGGGATGAACTCCGCGTCCGCGCTGGCCTGGCTGGCGGAGCGCTGCGACCTGGACTGCGTGCTGGTGGCGGGCCGCTACACGCTGCTCGACCAGTCGGCCGCCGACGTGCTGTTCCCGGTGTGCCAGCGGCGCGGCGTGGCCGTGCTGGCGGCCGGCGTGTTCAACAGCGGGATCCTGGCCGGGCCGGGCGACGGCGCCACCTACGACTATGCCCCGGCCCCTTCGGCGCTGCTGGCCCGCGCCCGCCGGATGCGCGACGCCTGCGCCCGGCACGGCGTCCCGCTGCCCGCCGCCGCCCTCCAGTTCTCGCTGCGGCACCCCGCCGTAACCGCCGCCGTCGTCGGCGCCCGCAGCGCCGAAGAGATCACGGAAGACGTCTCCTACCTCTCCACCCCCATCCCCGACGCGCTGTGGGCTGAGCTGGAAACGCTGTTACATGATCACGAAGGGTTGGGTACTGCTAGGCGTACTGAACCCTTCATGATCATGAAGAGACCCGCTGCGGCACCGCGGCAAAACCTCACGCGCCCCTGGAGCCCCGCACCGTGGAAGGAGCTGCCATGACCATAAAGGATTTGCTCCTTTTCCGGGGGTAAAACTCTTCGTGATCATGGAATTTCGCGAGAGCGTTCGATGGTGATGACGGCGGTGTAGCCGCCGTCGGCGATGGGCTTGCGGAGTTCCAGGCGCAGGCTCGCTACCGGGAACGCGGCCAGCAGGTGCCCGGCGACGCGCTCGGCGGCGGTTTCGATGAGGCGGAACTTGCCCTCGCGGACGACCGTGGCGATGGCCGTGGCCACGGCGGAGTAGTCCAGGGCGTCCGCGAGATCGTCGGTGGCGGCGGCCCGGCGCACGTCGGCTGCCATGTCGACGTCGAAGACGAGGGTCTGCTCGATCTCGCGTTCCCAGGGGTGCCAGCCGATGACCGCGGCGACGCCGAGGTCCCTGATCGAAACGGTGTCGGTCACGGTACCGAGGCTAGCCACTGCTCGACGCCGGCGATGTGCACGGTGGCCCAGGACCGGGCTACCTCGGCGTCGTGGGCGGCCAGCGCGTCCAGGATGGCGCGGTGCTCGGCCAGCGTCTGGGCCCGCGCGCCGGTCTGGGTCAGGCCGCGCCAGACCCGGGCCCGGGTGGTCGGCCCGGACATCGACTCGAGCAGCGAGGAGAGCACCGAGTTGCCCGCGCAGGCCACGATCCGCCGGTGGAACTCCAGGTCGTTGGCCACCAGTTCCTCGGCCGCGGGGTCCGGGCCGATGCTGTCCAGGAGGGCGCGCAGGCCCTCGCTTTCCTCCGCGGTGATCCGCTCCGCCGCCATCGCGGTGGCGGCGGGCTCGAGGATGCGCCGGACCCGGAGGAACTCCAGCAGCGTGTCGTCGCGGTGGAAGTCGACGATGAAGCTCAGCGCCTCGAGCAGCAGCCGCGGCTCCAGGCTGGTCACGTAGGTGCCGTCGCCGCGGCGCACGTCCAGGATGTTGACCAGGGACAGCGCGCGCACCGCCTCGCGCAGCGAACTGCGCGACAGGCCCAGGTCAGCGGCCAGGTCCGCCTCGCGCGGCAGCCGGTCGCCGGCTCGCAGCGCGCCGGACGTGATCATGGCCTTGATCTTCTCGATGGCCTCGTCGGTAACCGCCAAGCCGCTTCCCCGCCCCACAGAGATCCGATGTTTGCCCCGAGTATGACATACGCCGATCTACCCGGGCTGACGGTGGCGGCTGGTACCAATGAGGGCATGGCCAGTGACGAAACGAAGCTGCGGGACGAGGCCGAGGCGTGCCTGCGGGCGCTGGCCGGCGAGCGGGCGCGGCTGCGCGAGGACCAGTGGGCGGCGATCAGCGCGCTGGTCGCGGACGGCCGCCGGGCGCTGGTGGTGCAGCGGACCGGCTGGGGCAAGTCCGCGGTCTACTTCATCGCCACCGCGCTGCTGCGGGCCCGCGGCGCCGGGCCGACCGTGATCGTGTCCCCGCTGCTGGCGCTGATGCGCAACCAGGTCGAGGCGGCGCAGCGGGCCGGCATCCGGGCCCGCACGATCAACTCGGCCAACACCACGGAGTGGGAAGCGCTGTACGCCGAGGTGGCCGCGGGCGAGGCGGACGTGCTGCTGGTCAGCCCCGAGCGGCTGAACAACCCGTCGTTCCGCGACCAGGTGCTGCCCGAGCTCAGCCGGTCGGCCGGCCTGGTGGTGATCGACGAGGCGCACTGCATCTCCGACTGGGGCCACGACTTCCGGCCCGACTACCGGCGGCTCCGCACGCTGCTGGGCGAACTGCCCGCGGGCATCCCGGTGCTGGCTACCACCGCGACCGCCAACGCGCGGGTGACCCGGGACGTGGCCGAGCAGCTCGGCACCGGCGGCCGGGGCGAGACGCTGGTGCTCCGCGGGCCGCTGGACCGGGACTCGCTGCGGCTGGGGGTGGTGACGCTGCCCACCGCGCACCAGCGGCTGGGCTGGCTGGCGGCCCGGCTCGGCGAGCTGCCCGGATCCGGCATCATCTACGCGCTGACGGTCGCGGCGGCCGAGGAGACGGCGGCCTTCCTGCGCGAGCAGGGCCTGACGGTAGCCTCCTACACCGGCCGGGACCAGCCGGAGGACCGGGCCCGGGCCGAGGACGACCTGCTCGCCAACCGGGTCAAGGCGCTGGTCGCGACCAGCGCGCTCGGCATGGGCTTCGACAAGCCGGACCTCGGTTTCGTCGTGCACCTGGGCGCGCCGCAGTCGCCGGTCGCCTACTACCAGCAGATCGGCCGGGCGGGCCGGGCCCTGTCCGCCGAGCGGGGCGAGAGCGCCGAGGTGATCCTGCTGCCCGGCCGCGAGGACCGGGACATCTGGGCCTACTTCGCCTCGCTCGCCTTCCCGCCCGAACGGCAGGTCCGGGCCACGCTGGCGACCCTGGCCGAGGCGGGCCGGCCGCTGTCACCCGCTGCCCTGGAGACCCGCGTCGACCTGTCCCGGAGCCGGCTGGAATCCATGCTCAAGGTGCTCGACGTGGACGGCGCCGTGCGCCGGGTCAGCGGCGGCTGGACCGCCACCGGCGAGCCCTGGCACTACGACGCCGAGCGTTATCAGCGAGTCGCCGGCGAGCGCGCCCGCGAGCAGCAGGCCATGCTGGACTACCTGGCCACGGACGGGTGCCGGATGGAGTACCTGCGCCGCGAGCTCGACGACCCGGCCGCCGCGCCCTGCGGGCGCTGCGACAACTGCACCGGGCAGCGGGTCGCGGCCGACGTGCCCGAGACGAGCTCGGCGGCCGCCCGCGAGCGGCTGCTGCGTCCGGGCGTGACGGTCGATCCGCGGCGGATGTGGCCGACCGGCATGAAGGACCTGGGCGTCAGCGCGACCGGGAAGATCCCGGTCACGCTGACCGCCGAACCGGGCCGGGCGCTCGGCCGGCTCACCGACATCGGCTGGGGCGCCATGCTCCGCGCCCTGCTGGCGCGAGGACGCCCCGGACCAGCCGGTCACCGAGCCGGTGGTGGCGGCCGCGATCAAGGTGCTCGCCGCCTGGGACTGGGCGCAGCGCCCGGCCGGGATACTGAGCCTGCCGTCCCGGACCCGGCCCGAGCTGGTCACCAGCCTCGGCCGGCGGCTGGCCGAGGTGGGCCGCCTGCCGTACCTCGGCGCGCTCGGGTACGCGGGCGATGGCCCCGGCCCGCGCCGCCACAACAGCGCCCAGCGGCTCGGCTCGCTCTGGCAGGCGTTCGAGCTGCCCGACAGCGTCCGCGACGCCCTCGCCCGGCTGGACGGGCCGGTGCTCGTGGTCGACGACCGCATCGACACCGGCTGGACGATGACGGTGGCCGCCCGGCTGCTCCGCGAGGCGGGCGCCCCGGCGGTACTCCCCCTCGTCCTGGCGGTTACCGCGGGCTAGGCGACGTGCGGCTCGGTGCCGTCCTCGCTGACCATGGGACGGCCCGCGACGGCCCAGCCGGTCATGCCGTCCGCGACGTTGACGGGGTGCAGGCCGGCGGTGGTCAGCGCCTGGGACGCGTAGGCCGACCGGGTGCCGCTGCGGCAGATCACGTACACCTCGCGGTCGCTGGGCAGTTCGCCGCTCCGCGCGCCGAGGTCGCCGAGCCGGATGTGCACCGCCTCGGGCGCATGCCCGGCCGCCCACTCGTCGTCTTCGCGCACGTCGAGCAGGAACACCCCGGCCGGCAGGTCCGCCGAGAGCACTTCAGGCACGGCGACGGGCTGATTCATCTCGGTCTCCTCCAGCGGGCTCGCCACGCGGCCGCCGGTCGCCGGCCGCGACGCTACTGTACCTGCGCCGCGGCGGGCGCCGGCGCCGCCGCGGCGGCCTCCTCCTTGATCCCGTACCTGGCGTACAGCCGGCGCAGCGGCCGCGGCGCCCACCAGTTGGCCTGGCCGAGCAGCCGCATGGTGGCCGGCACCAGCAGTACCCGGATGATGGTGGCGTCCACCACCAGCGCCACGATCATGCCCACGCCCATCAGCTTGATGAACGTGATGCCGGAGGCGGAGAACGCCCCGACCACGATGATCAGCAGCAGGGCCAGGCTGGTGATCACGCCGCCGGTCCGCTGCAGGCCGGCCGCGACCGAGGCGGCGTTGTCGCCGGTCTGGTCGTACCGCTCGCGGATCCGGGACAGCAGGAACACCTCGTAGTCCATGGACAGGCCGAAGATGATGGCCAGCATCAGGATCGGCATGGTCGGGTCGATGGAGCCGGTCGGGGTGAACTGCAGCAGGCCGGACAGGTGCCCCCACTGGAAGATCCACACCACGACGCCGAACGTCGCCGACAGCGACAGCACGTTCATCACGATCGCCTTGATCGGCAGCACCACCGAGCCGAACGCCAGGAACATCAGCACGAACGTGGACACGCCCACCAGCAGCGCCATCCACGGGAGGGTGGCGCCGAGGCTGGCTAGCTCGTCGACCAGGCCGGCGGTGGTGCCGCCGACCAGCACGGCCGTACCCGGCGGCGGGGCCAGACCGCGGATCTCGGTCACGATGTGCCGGGCCGCGGCGACACGGCAGCGGGCCGGAAGCCGATGTCGATCCGCGTGGTATCACCCTTCGACCCCGGTGACCTGGGCCCCGGTCACCCCGGGGATGGCGTCGACGTGGTGCAGGTAGGCGGTCAGCCCGGCCGGGCTGGCGGCTCGTGCCCCGGTGACGAGCGCCTCGACCGGGGTGGTCGAGTTGACCGGGAACTGGCTGTCCAGTGTCTCGGCGACCTGCCGGATGGTGGAAGCCGCGGGCAGTACCCGGGCGTCGGTGCCGCCCCAGGAGATACGCAGGAACGGCGCGCCCAGGGCGAGCAGCCCGATCGTGATCACCGCGACGTAGATCACCGGCCGGCGCATGACGCCGCGGGCCAGCCGGTACCAGCCGCCGCCCGCCTCGTCCGGAGCGGGACCGCGGGCCGAGCGGCGGATACGCAGCGCGTTGACCCGGTGGCCGAGGACGGCGAGCAGCGCGGGCAGCACCGTCAGCGCGGCCAGCATGTCCACCGCGACCGTGGCCACGCCGCCGTACCCCATCGACCGCAGGAAGGTTTCCGGGAACAGCATCAGGCTGGTCAGCGCGACCGCGACCGTGACGCCGGAGACCGCGACGGTCCGGCCGGCGGTGGCCACCGTCCGGGCCACCGCCTGTTCCACGGTCGGCTGGCGGCGCAGCTCCTCGCGGAACCGGGTCACGATGAACAGCCCGTAGTCGATGCCCAGGCCCAGGCCCAGGATCGTGGTGATGTTCACCGAGTAGACCGACACCGTGGTGCCCAGGGTGAGCAGCCGCAGCACGGTGAACGAGCCGAGGATGGCGATGCCGCCGATGGCCACCGGGATCCAGGCCGCGCCCAGGCTGCCAAAGATCACCAGCAGCAGGATCAGCAGGACCGGCATCGAGAAGGCCTCGGCCCTGGCGATGTTGGCGGTGACCTCGGAGTTGATGGCGACCTCGGTGGCCACGTTGCCGCCGACCTTCGCCGTCAGCCCGGCCGCGGCGAGGCTGGCGGGGGTAAGCCGGGCCTGGATCGCCTCGTAGGTCTGGTGCCGCGCGGCGTCGTCGGCCCCGGTGAGCAGCAGGGCCGCGTAGGTGGCGTGCCGGTCGGCCGAGACCAGCCGGGACGACCCGCCGGACCAGTACGTCGTCACCTTGGCCACGTCGGCCCGCGGCAGGTGGTCCAGCGCGGCCGTGACGGCCTGCCGGTAGGCCGGGTCGCTGACGGTCATGGTGGCGCTGCGGTACAGCACGACGACGTCGGCGTCGTCGCGGCCGAACGCCTGGGCGGCCTGGTCGGCCTCACGCTGGCTCTGGCTGGCCGGCGGGGTGAAGTCGTTGCCGGAGGAAAGCTGGCCGAAGACGCCGGTCCCCCAGACCGCGGCCAAAGCGACCAGCACGAGCGTGGCGACCAGGGTCAGTCGCCGGCGGCGGTAGAGGATCCGTCCCCATGCCTCGAACATCTCGCCTCCCGTACGGAGATGCTTCTGTTGATTACTCAAGTAAACGGTGTAAACTGATTACGACGGTAACTTCGCATACGGCGTTAACTCTTGTCAAGGGAGTTAATATCAGGCAGTATCCGGGGAGGCTGGTAGGCAGGTAGCGCGCTATCCGCCGACGGGCTCCACGGGTAGGAACAGGTCCAGGAGGCAGCCGTGACACAGACGTCAGAGGTGGCCAGACCGGCGACGGCCGACCAGCCGGCCGCGGTCTCGCCGTCCCGGCGGGACCGGCTGCGCGCCGCGACCATCGAGGAGATCGTCCAGACCGCGCGCCGGATCCTGGTCAAGGACGGACCGGAAGCGGTGTCGCTGCGCGCCATCGCCCGGGAGATGGGCATGACCGCCCCGGGCCTGTACCGGTACTTCGGCAACTACGAGGAGCTGGTCAGGTACCTGACCGCCAGCATCTTCACCGAGCTGGGGAACGACATCCACCTGGCCATCGAGGCCGCCGAGCCGCCCGCGGGCCGGGCCGGCCCGGGCGATGCGGTGCGGGCCAAGCTGACCGTCAAGATGGTGGCCGCCTGCCGGGAGTTCCGCCGCTGGTCGCTGAACCACAAGGGCGAGTTCGCCCTGCTGTTCGGCGTGCCGCTGCCCGGCCTCGACGACGGGCGCTACGACATCGCCGACGAGTGCAACCTGGCTTTCGCCGGCACCTTCTTCGCGCTGTTCCTCGAGCTCTGGCACAAGACCCCGTTCGGCGTACCGGCCGACGAGCAGCTCGACGCCGGCCTGCGCGACCAGCTCGTGCGCTACCGGGACGCGCTGGGCACCAGCATCCCGCTCGGCGCGGTGGTGACGTTCCTGCGCTGCTGGACGGTGCTGTACGGGGCGGTGGCGATGGAGGTGTTCGGCCACATGCGCTTCGCGCTCACCGATCCGGCCCCGATGTTCGAGATCACGCTTGGCGATCTCGCCGCCCTGGTCGGCTTGCAGTACCCGCTGTAACGGCCCGCCCGGTCAGTACCGGCCCGGCGTCAGCGCGCCCATCACGGCCAGGCTGACCGGCCCGCTGCACCAGGCTGGCCGAAACTGGGCGGCGGGGCGGCGGGTACTGCTGGTAGCGTTTTCGTGGCGGCCAGCAAGGTGGCCGGACAAGCAGCGAAATCTGGATGAGGACTGACGCGCACCCATGCTGGACAGGCGAGAGATACGGGAGAACCCGGACGCGGTGAAGGCCGCCGTCCGGGTCAAGGGCATTGACCTGGACGTCGACGAAATACTCGACCTCGACCGGGCCACCCGCAGTCTCCAGCACGAAGTGGACCAGGCCCAGGCGCGCAGGAAGAGCTCGTCGAAGGAGTTCGCCAAGGCCGACGACGCCCGGCGGGCCGAGCTGCGGGCCGAGTCGGCCGAGCTCGATATCCAGCTCAGGACGCTGCGCGAGCAGCTCGCGGGGACGTCGGAGAAGCTGCAGGGGCTGCTGCTGCTCACGCCCACCATCCCGTGGGAGGGCGCCCCGGTCGGGCCGGACGACTCGGCCAACGCGGTCCTGCGGACGGTGGGTACCCCGCCGGAGTTCGGCTTCACGCCGCTGGATCACGTGGAGCTGCTGGAAAAGCGCGGCTGGGCGGACTTCGCCCGGGCCCGCAAGGTCGCCGGGGAACGCGCCTACGTGCTGATGTCGGACCTGCTGATGCTCGAGCGGGCGGTGCACTCCTACGCCCTCGACCTGCTCCGCGGCAAGGACTTCACGCTGGTCAGCGTGCCATCGCTGGTCCGCGAGGAGGCGCTGGTCGGCACCGGCCAGTTCCCGGCGCACCGCGAGGAGACGTACGCGATTCCCGCCGACGACCTGTACCTGGCGGGTACCGCGGAGGTGGCCCTGGTCGGCTTCCACAGCAACGAGATCCTGGAGCACAAGCAGCTCCCGATCCGGTACGCGGGCATCTCGCCGTGCTTCCGGCGGGAAGCCGGGCAGCGCCGGCCGGGATGTGCGCGGGCTGCTCCGGGTGCACCAGTTCGAGAAGGTGGAGCAGTTCGTCATCTGCGCGGCCGACGTCGCCGAGTCCGACCGCTGGCACGCCGAGCTGCTCGGCACCGCCGAGCAGCTGCTGCAGGGGCTCGGCCTGGCCTACCAGGTGGTGGAGTGCTCCACCGGTGACATGGGCGCGGGCAAGTACCGGATGAACGACATCAACACCTGGATGCCGTCGCTGGGCGCGTACCGCGAGACGCACAGCTGCTCGTCGCTGCTCGACTGGCAGGCGCGGCGGGCCAACCTGCGCTACCGCGACACGGACAACACGGTCCGGCACGCCTACACGCTGAACAACACCGCGGTGGCCACCCCCCGCATCCTCGCCGCCCTGGTGGAGAACTACCAGACCAGCGACGCGCAGGTGCGGGTGCCCGCCGTGCTGCAGCCGTACCTCGGCGGCCGCGAGCTGCTCTGAGCCCGCGCCGAGCCCGCGCTGCGCCGGCGCCTGGTCTGCGCTCGGGTGCGCTCCGGCGGTCGGTCGGCGTACCCGGGTGAACAGGCGTACGCTGCGAGGCGTGAACCTTGAAGCCGATCGCGTGGCCGATCTGGCGGGCCGGCCGCTCAGCAAGCTGACCCGCCGGGACGTCGCGCTCGCCCTGCTCACCGGGCCGGCCGCCGATGCGCTCGGCTCGCTGCCCGGCATCCGCCGGGGGATGCTGGCGGCGGGAAACCCGCTGTCCGCGGGGTTCTGGTCCTCGGCGGAAGCCATCCTGGCCGAGATCGCGGCCGGCACCGCCACCGTCGGCGACGTCCGGACCTGGCTGGAGGCCACCGGAACGGAGCCGAAGGGGATCATCGGCCTGCACGTCTGGGACGAGCAGTCCGACCGCAGCCAGCTCGCCGCCGAAATGCACACCAGGCTGGTCACCCATCTGGAAGAACGGCTCGCCGCGGGCGAGATCGATCCCGACCTGCTGGCGGCGGCCGACCCCGCCGCCTGCCGGGCCTACATCGAGATCCAGGAGCGGTGGATGACCGTGCCGCTGCCCGACGGCCGGGTCCCGATGGACGAGCTGCTCGACGAGAAGGACGAGGAGTTCCTGGCCGAGTGGGACGCGGCCGACGCCGAGGCGCTGGCCGCCATCCAGGCCCTGCTGAACCGGGTGGACGTCCGGCCGCGGCCGGACGCGGACCTGCGCCGGGCCGCGGGCCGGCTGCGCCGGGATCTGACCCGGCCGGGCTGGCCGGGACGGCTGCTGGCCGAATGCAGCGGCCTGCGCCCGAAGCACCTGCCGTCGGACGACACCGAGCTGTGGCTCAGCCTGGCCGCGGGCGTGGCGTCCCCGCAGGGGCCGGACGACTGGGACAAGCCGGGGCGGGACGACGACGAGACGGACAGCGAGATCGCCGCGATCTGCGCGATCGACCATTTCGACTGGCTGGCGGTGATCACCGCGCTCGCCGAGGGCGGCCCCGGCACCCCCGCGTCGGCGGCCGACCTGGCGGGGTACGTGCGGGATTACGATCCCGAGGACCTGGACGACCCGGACCAGGACGGCGCGCACGGCGCGGACACGGACGACGAGGACGAAGACCAGGACGAGCTCGACGACGTGTTCTTCGACGAGGACGACGAGGACGACCTCACCCTGGAGAGCCTGTTCGCGCCGGTCACCTCGCTGTGGCAGGCGCTCGGCGCGATCGACGACGAGGACCGGCTGACCGCGCTGGGCTGGTGGGGCCTGCCCGAGGCCATGCTCAGGGTCTGGGCGCCGTCCAGCTGACGCCGCGGCACCGCTGACGCTGCGGTCCTGCTGACGCCGCGGCACCGGCCCGCGGTCAGGGACCGGCCGGCGGGTCGTCCGCGGCCAGCCGCTCGTAGGCGGGGGTCAGCACGTCAGCGAGGTCCTGGCCCCTGACCGTGACCGGCGGCGGCGGGAACATGCGCAGCAGCAGGTCGGGAGCAGCGGCGGCGGGCGCGGCGGCCAGCGCCCGCAGCCGGGCCGGGCTCAGCCCGGGTGACCAGAACCCGTCCAGGCACTCCGCCAGCGGCGGGGCCGGCACGTCCAGGGCGTCCCGCTCGGCCGGAGCCCCGCCCCGGTCAGGCGATCCCTGGATCCGGCGCATCGCGGCCAGCAGGTCCTCGCGCTCCTTGCCCCGCCAGGCCAGCATGCCGAACGGGTCACGGTCGAACTCCTCGGCCAGCACGTAGCAGACCGCGGCCAGGTGCTTGCACGGCACGCCCCAGTCCGGGCAGCTGCAGTGCATGTCCAGGTCCGCGGACGAGCCGGGGAACAGCGGCGTGCCGCACTCGGCGAAGACCTCCTCGATCTCCCGCGGCATCTCCCCGGCCAGCAGCTTGGCCCGGAACAGCGCCTGGCTGGCCAGCCGGTCGAGCACCCGCCGCCACTGGGCGGTGGTCAGCGGCAGCACCGCGATCCTGACCTGGTACGGCCGCACCCGTGACCCCTGCACCCGGGCGGTGACCTTGCCCTGGGACAGCTCGAAGTCGAGGACCTGCCCGGCCCGGGCGTAGCTGCGGCCCCGGGCCAGCCGGCTGCTCATCCCGTAGGACTCCAGCACGCCGATGAACCGCCGCGACCACCACTGCTCGCCGATCGCCCCGCGCTTGCTCCTGGCCCTGATCCCGCCGTCTACCCGGATCGGCTTCGCCGGCGGCCAGTCGTCCCAGCGCTCGCCCATTACTCGCTCACCGCGTCGGGCGACAGGGTCAGGACGGACCGCAGGTCGTCGGAGGACAGCTCGGTGAGCCAGCCCTCGCCGGTGCCGACGATCTGCTCGGCCAGCGCCTTCTTGTCCTCGATCATGGCGTCGATCCGCTCCTCCAGGGTGCCGACGCAGACGAACTTACGCACCTGGACGTTGCGCTGCTGCCCGATGCGGAACGCCCGGTCGGTCGCCTGGTCTTCTACCGCCGGGTTCCACCACCGGTCGATATGGATCACGTGGCTGGCCGCGGTCAGGTTGAGCCCGGTGCCGCCGGCCTTGAGCGACAGCAGGAACAAGGCGGGCTCGTCCAGCTCGCCGAACTGGGACACCATCGCGTCCCGCTGCTTCTTCGACGTACCGCCGTGCAGGAACAGCACCGGGCAGCCGAGCCTGGCCGCCAGGTGCGGCTGCAGCATCCGGCCGAACTCGGCGTACTGGGTGAAGCACAGCGCCTTGTCGCCCTCGGCCACGATCTCGTCGCAGAGCTCCTCGAGCCGGGCCAGCTTGCCCGAGCGGCCGGGCAGCCGGGACCCGTCACCGAGCAGGTGGGCAGGATGGTTGCACACCTGCTTGAGCTTGGCCATGGTGGCCAGCACCAGCCCGCGGCGGCTGATGTCGTCGGCGGCCTCCTCGATCCGGCTGAGCATGTCGGTGACCGTGGCCTGGTACAGGCTGGCCTGCTCGGGGGTGAGGTTGCAGAAGACCTTCATCTCCTGCTTGTCCGGCAGGTCGGAGATGATCGTCTTGTCGGTCTTCAGACGGCGCAGGACGAACGGCTGGGTGATCCGCTTCAGCGCCTGGACCGCGTCCGGCGCCTCGAGCGGATCGTTCCCCTCGATGGGGACCGCGTACCGCTTGCGGAACTTCTCGGCCGGGCCGAGCAGGCCCGGGTTGGCGAACTCCATGATCGACCACAGCTCGGACAGCCGGTTCTCCACCGGCGTCCCGGTCAGGGCGATCCGGGCGGCGGCGGGCAGGCTCCGGACCGCCCGGGCCTGCCTGGTCGCGTGGTTCTTGATGTTCTGCGCCTCGTCGCACACCACCCGCGCCCAGCTCACCTGGCTGAGCGCGGCCTGGTCCCTGGTCGCCACGCCGTAGGTGGTGAGGACCAGGTCCGTCTCGCGCAGCGCCGCGGCGAGCGAGTCGCCCTCCAGCCGGTCCGCGCCGTGGTGCACGTGCACGCGGAGACCGGGGGTGAACCGGGCCGCCTCCCGCTGCCAGTTGCCGACCAGCGACATCGGGCAGATCAGCAGCGTGGGGTCGCCGTCGGACGGCTGCGCGGCGATGAGCGACAGCAGCTGGATCGTCTTGCCCAGGCCCATGTCGTCGGCCAGGATGCCGCCGAGGCCGAGCTGGCCCAGGAAGGACAGCCAGGACAGCCCGCGCTCCTGGTAGGGCCGCAGCTCGCCCTGGAAGCCGGCGGGCGTGGTCATCGGCTCGAGCCGCCGGTCGGCCTGACCGGAGATCAGGTCGCCGAGCCAGCCGTCGGCGTCCACCCCGACCAGGGGGACGTCCTCGTCCGGGCCGTCGGCGCCTTCGGGGCCGGCCAGCCCCAGCCCGGCCGCGAGCGCGCCGGCCGCGGTCATCGTGCCGCCCTGGTTGCGCTCGAGGAACTTCAGCGCCGCCTTCAGGTGCGCGTCGTCCAGCTCGACCCACTGACCGCGCAGCCGGACCAGCGGGACCTTCAGCCGGGCCAGCTCCGCCAGCTCGTCGGGGTCGAGCGCCTCGTCGCCCACGGCCACGTCGTACTTGAAGTCGACGATGTCGCCCAGGCCGAACCGGGCCGCGCCCGGCGCCGCGGCCGACGCGCCGGAACTGCCGCGGGACCGGGTGGTCAGCTTCAGCCCGAGGCGGGCCTTGCGCACCCAGTCGGGCAGCAGCACGCCGAACCCGGCCCCGGCCAGCAGCGGCCCGGTCTCCTTGAGAAACCGGAACGCCCCCGCCGTATCCAGCTCCACCAGGGCCGGGGCGGCCTCCCGCAGCGCGTCCTCCATCTCGGCGAAGAGCCTGGCCGCGGCGCCCAGGCCGGCCAGCAACTCCTCCACCGGGTCACCGCCGGGCGCCATCCCGGACCCGAGGCCGTCCCAGACATCGGCGGCGGAGACCATGAGGCTGGGGTCGTCCGCGGACTGCAGCGCGAACTCCACCCGCCAGGGATCACCGTCGGCCGCTTCCGGCTCGGCGAGCCGGAAGCAGGTGCGCACCGGGCCCGCCGGGATCCGCGCGCCGTCCAGCCAGCCGCCCAGTTCCGCGGCCAGCCCGGCCGCGTCGTCCTCGTCCCGCGGCGCCGGCAACTCGACGCGGGCGTCGTCCGCGGCCAGGGCGAGCACGTAGCGCTCCGCGACGGGCAGGCGCGCCGGGGCGCGGCCGCGCCGGGCGGGCAGCAGCGAGGACGGCAGCCGGGCCCGGACGGCCGCGTCCGCCAGGGCGTCAAGGGCGTCGCCCAGCAGCAGCCCGGGTGGCTGGGCACTGACCGCCCGGCCGGCCGGGGGCATCGCCGCCGCCAGGTCGCGGGCTCGCTGCACGTCCGCGCCGCCGAGCACCGGGCGCCACCGGGCGGCGAGCGCGCCGTCCTCGGCCGCGAGCACCGGCAGGACCCGGCCGCGCCTGGCCAAGCCGGAGGCGAAGCCGGCCACCGCGGCCAGGTAGGCCAGCGACCCGCCCGCGGTCGCGGGATCGTCCGGCTGGCCGGAGCCGCCCAGTGCGTCCAGCACGGCGAGCGCGGGCGCGGGTGCGAAGGCCAGCACCGGCACCCGCCAGCTGGCCAGTGAGACCCGCCCGCGCCGGGCTGGCGTCTTGCCCAGCGGCCCCTCAGCCGCGGTGAGCTCGTCCCGGGCGGACCGGACTAGCTCCGGCGAGGCCTGCGGTCCGCCGCCGGCCGTGGGCAGCTGGAGGGTCAGCTCGTCGTGGAAGGCCTTGCGGGCCGCGTCCGCCACCGCGTCCGGGGCGCCGGGCCAGCCGGCTACCAGGTCGGCCAGCTCGGCGGCCGGGCAGGCGAACGGATGCGGCCGCGGCAGGCGGACCCCCGGCGGCGCGGATTCCCCCACGGCTGGCCGCTCCGGGTCCTCAGCCCACAGGCACAGCGCCCCGTGCGCCCATACCCCGTGGATCACCAGCATGATCGTCTGCCTCCTGGCCGCCCCTGCACGTTAACAAAGGGGTAGGACAATGATGCGGCGGCGCCGAGGGTTACCTGGGCGTTTCGGGCTTGGCTGGGTCGTCCGGGGCGGCGGTGGCGGCGCCGGGGTCGGGGGTGATCTTGCGGAACTGCTTGTTCATCGACTTGAGCAAGAAGACCAGGGCGACGGCCAGGGCCGCGAAGACGAGGAACCCGAGGACCCCGGGGGTCACCTGGCTGCTGGCCGGGACGGCCGCGGCGACGCCCGCGTGCACGGCAGCTGTCATAGGCTCACCCTCTCCCGCACGCCGGCGAACAGGTCGTCTTCCGGCAGTTCGCTATCCACGACGGACCTAGCCAGATGATAGTCCTCCGTGGGCCAGACGGCGCGCTGCACGTCCAGCGGGCAGCGGAACCAGAAGCCGTCCGGGTCGATCTGGGTGGCGTGCGCCTTCAGGGCCTGGTCCCTGATCTCGAAGTAGTCGCCGCACGGCACCCGGGTGGTGATCTCCAGCTCGCGCCGCTCCTCCTGGCCCTTCTCCTTGGCCTCCTTGGCGCGGGCTTCCCATTCCTCGAAGATCTTCGTGTACGGCGATTCCATCCCCCGGCGCAGCATCTCCTCGTGGAAGGCCACGAACTTAGCCCCGTGAAATGACACGAAGTAGTAAAGCTTGAGCGGCTGCCAGGGCTCGCCGGACTCCGGGTACGCGTCCGGGTCCGCGGCCGCCTCGAAGGCGGCCACGCTGACCTGGTGGGTCATCACGTGGTCGGGGTGCGGGTAGCCGCCGTTCTCGTCGTAGGTGAGCATGACGTGCGGCCGGAACTCGCGGATCGCGCGGACCAGCGGCCCGGCCGCCTCGGCGACCGGCATGAGCGCGAAGCAGCCCTCCGGCAGCGGCGGCTTGGGGTCACCCTCGGGCAGCCCGGAGTCGACGAACCCGAGAAAGCGCTGCTCGACCCCGAGGATCTCGCGGGCCCGGTCCATCTCGGCGCGCCGCACCGCGGCGAATGTCGGCCTTGATCTCGGGCCGGTCCATCGCCGGGTTCAGGATGTCGCCCCGCTCCCCGCCGGTCAGCGTGCACACCATGACCTCGACGCCCTCGCGGACGTAGCGGGCCATGGTGGCGGCGCCCTTGCTCGACTCGTCGTCGGGATGCGCGTGCACGGCCATCAGCCGGAGCTGCTCCGGGTTGCTTTCCAACAGTGGTCTCCCTCGTCTAACCTTCTGTGCCCGAAACACCTGTTGGGCTGCGCGACATTCCCCGTTCCGACGCAGTTGATCCGGTGCTCCCATTTGACTAGAAGGCGATAGTCGCCGACGCTAGTTAGCCTCAAGGAGATTACCCCCGAGGACCGACCGTGGTCCCGCGGACTGTACGTCCTGCGCAGTACCGAGGAGTGCCCGTGACCGAGACGCGCGATGACACCGTCACCTGGCTGACCCAGGAGGCGTACGACCGGCTCAAGGCCGAACTTGACCACCTCTCTGGACCGGGGCGCGTCGATATCGCGAAGAAGATCGAGGCGGCCCGCGACGAGGGCGACCTGAAGGAGAACGGCGGGTACCACGCGGCCAAGGACGAGCAGGGCCAGATCGAGGCGCGCATCATCCTCCTCCAGCACATCCTGGAGAACGCCCGGGTCGGCGCCCCGCCGCGCACCGACGGCGTAGTGGGTCCCGGGATGACGGTCACCGTCCGGTTCGTCAAGGACGACGAGGAAGTGACGTTCCTGCTCGCCTCCCGCGAGGAGAGCGGATCGCCGATCGACGTCTACTCGCCCAAGTCGCCGCTGGGCTCCGCCATCATGGGCAAGAAGGTGGGCGAGAAGGCCACCTACTCGATGCCGAACGGCCGCGCCAACTCGGTCGAGATCCTCGACGCCGTCCCCTACGTGGGCGCGTAAAGGTCAAGATCTTTCAATAACCCGAACGGGCCGCGATAAGCCATCGCGGCCCGTTCTCGTTACTGCTGGGCAGTCGCGCCGGTCAGGACACCAGCTCCGGCTGCTGGCTGGCGGCCTCGGCCGCGGGCGCCCGGCCGCGCAGCGGCACTTCCTTGATGAACCAGGCCAGCACGAAGATGACCACCGCGGCCGGGACCGCCCAGATGAAGACGTGCTCGACGGCCTGCGAGATCGCGACGAACACGTCGTGCCGGACCGGGGCGGGCAGCGAGTTGACCGTGGCCGGGTCGAGCTGGCCGCCGCTGGCGCTGATGTGCACCCCGCCCGACGCGCTGGCGAGCGAGCTGGTGAGCTGCCGGGCGAACAGGGCGCCGAACGCGGCCACTCCCAGCGACCCGCCGATCTGCTGGAAGAACATCCGGGCGCTGCTGGCCACGCCCATGTCCCGCTGCTCCACGCTGTTCTGCCCGATCAGCGAGACCATCTGCATGAGGAAGCCCATGCCGAGGCCGAGGACGACGTAGAACAGCGCCGAGGTGAGCAGCGAGGTGCCGATCCCCAGGCCGGTGAGCAGGTACAGGCCAGCCGTCATGATGGCGCCGCCGATGATCGGGAACGCCTTGTACCGGCCGGTCCTGGTGGTCACCTGCCCGGCCACGATCGAGGTGACCGTCACGCCGAGCATCATCGGGGTCAGCATCAGCCCGCTGACCGTCGGCGACCTGCCCTGGACCGTCTGCTGGAACAGCGGCAGGAACGTCATCGCGCCGAACATGGCCAGGCCGGTGAGGAAGGTCATGGCCATGGCCAGGGAGAAGTTCCGGTTGCGGAAGACGTGCAGCGGCAGCATCGGCTCCGCGGCCCGGCGCTCCACGTACAGGAACCCGGCGGCGGACGCCACGGCGAGCAGGGCGAGCCCGATGATCGTCATCGAGCCCCACGCGTACTGCGTCCCGCCCCAGGTGGCCAGCAGGATGAGCGCGGTCGCGGCCACCCCGAGCAGCGTCCCGCCCAGGTAGTCGACCTTGTGGCTGACCTTGTGGGTGGGCACGTGCAGGACGGCGAGCAGGTAGATCAGCGCCGCGCCGCCCAGCGGGATGTTGATGTAGAAGATCCAGCGCCAGGAGAACGAGGTGGTGATGAACCCGCCGAGCAGCGGCCCGCCGATGGTGGCGAGCATCATGACCACCATCATGTAGCTCATGTACTTGCCGCGTTCGCGGGGCGCCACGATGTCGCCCAGCGACGCCATCGCGCCGACCATCAGGCCGCCCGCGCCCAGGCCCTGGATGGCGCGGAACGCGATCAGCTCGGCCATGGTCTGGGACAGGCCGGACAGCGCCGACCCGGCCAGGAAGATCAGGATCGCGGCGATGAAGAACGACTTCCGCCCGTACATGTCGCCGAGCTTGCCGTAGAACGGCGTGGTGATCGTCGAGGCCAGGATGTAGGCCGTGACCACCCAGGACAGGTGCGCGACCCCGCCGAGGTCACCGACGATCCGCGGCAGCGCGGTGCTCACGATGAGGTTGTCCAGCATGGCCAGCAAGATGGCCATCAGCAGTCCGGGCAAGATGATCATCACCTGGCGCGGCGGGAGGAACGTCCCGCCCGCGGCCGGCCCGCTGGTCACCGACGCCGCACCGCCCGGGGCGTCCTTGCCCGGCTCGGTTCCTGCGTGGTCAATGGGTTCCGCCACCCCATGCTCCTTACTACGTACTCCGCCGTTTCCCGTCTGCTCTGGCTCGGTGCATCATTGACTTACCGGCCGGCAAGTCACTATGCTAAAGCCGTTACTTACCGGCCGTCAAGTAAAAATGACGGCTCCAGCTCCACCGAGAAGGTGCGAAACAGGCATGCACGACACGGCGTCCACGCCGCGGACCGACACCAGGTCACGCGTGCAGAAGGTGGCGCTCGAACTGTTCGCCGAGCAGGGCTACGAGAAGACGTCCCTGCGCGAGATCGCCGAGCGGCTGGGCGTGACCAAGGCCGCCCTGTATTACCACTTCAAGTCCAAGGAAGACATCGTCCACAGCTTCACCGACGACTACTTCGCCGAGCTGGACGCCCTCCTGGACTGGGCCAAGGACCGCCCGCACGACGACGAGACCCGCCGCGAGCTCCTCGACCGCTACGTCGGCATCGTGCTGGCCAGCAACGCGGTCTTCCGCTTCCTGGAGCAGAACCGGGCCTCGATACAGTCCATGGAGGCCGGCAAGGAGCGCTTCGCGCGGGTCCGCGTCCGGCTCGACGCGCTGGTCGACGTGCTGGTGGGCCCCGACGCCCCGCTGCGCGACCGGGTACGCGCCACCACCGCCGTGCTGTCCGCGGGCGCGACGTGCATGTTCTTCCTGGATCAGGTGGACGACCGGGACAAGCTCCGGGCCATCGTCCTGGAGATGGCCACCGACCTGATCAGCTGACCCGGCCCGCCTCCTCGTGGACGCACGCCAGGTTGTCCCGGGCGGTGACGACGTCGGGGTGCTCGGGCCCCAGCAGCCGCTGCAGGGCGGCCAGGGTCCGCTCGAACAGCGGGATCGCCTCAGCCGCCCGGCCCGCCTCCTGGTACGCGACCGCGAGATTGTTCCGCGTGATCACCGCATCAGGATGCCCGGTGCCATGCCGCCGCTCCAGGGTTCCCAGGCTCCGCTCGAGCAGCGGGATCGCGTCGGCGGGCCGGCCCGCCTCCCGGTACGCGATGACGAGGTTGTTCCGCGTGGTCACGGTGTCGCGGTGCTCCGGCCCCAGCCGCCGCTCCAGGGCGGCCAGGGCTCGTTCGAACGGCGGGATCGCCGCGCCGGCCCGGGCCGCCTGCTGGTACGCCACCGCGAGGTTGTTCTGCGCCGTCAGGGTGTCCGGGTGATCGGGCCCTAGCACCCGCTGGGAGTCCGCTACCAGCGCCTTGCCGATCGCAATGGCCTGCGACGTGCTGTCACCCAGCTCGTTCAGGTCGTACAGGGCCCAGAACCGCAGCGACAGCAGTGTCCTGGCCAGCTCATCGTCATGCTCGGCCGCGGATCCGGCGATGTTTTCCCGCAGCGCCGCCGCCTGCACCAGGATGTCCCGGATGGCCGGACGGTCCGGTGAACCCGCCAGCGCCGCCGCGCGCGTGTCCAGTACCGAGGCAGCGGCCCGGCACACTGCCGCCAGGCGCCCCTGCCGGGACAGCTGATCGCGGACTAGCTGCCTGACCAGGCGGTGCGCGATGACGGTCTGGCCGTCGACGCTGACCGCCAGCAGCGACCGTTCCGCCAGCCGCCCCAGCGCGAGATCTACCAGTTCGGCGCTCACCTCAGGCCGGTGCCTGCGCCTGGCCAGGACACCCGCTTCCCCGGCCGCGTGCAGGAGTTCGCGGCGGGTCCCGGACCCCGGCAGTACCGCCACGATCTCCATCACCCTGGTGACTACGCCTGTATGATCGGCTGCCCCGGCCTCCTCCACGGCCAGCAGGGCCGCCTTCGCCACGCCCGGCGGGTATGGCACCGGCTCCCCCGGGACCTGATGCGTCCCGTCCGGCATCGCTCTCAGCCGTCCGAGGTATTTTGCGTACTCCAGGTGCCGGTCGGCGATTACCGCCGCGGCCTGGGTGAGCGCCAGCGGCAGGAAACTCAGCTCGGCGGCTACCGCGACGGCTCCCTCGTCATCCACCGGACCGGTCCGTCCGCTCAGGATCGCCAGCGCCTCGTCGGCGCTGAGCGCATCCACCGGAAGGACGGTTCCCAGGCTCGCCGCTGGCAGCCGGGACGTCAGGATCATCACCCGGGCGGCACCACGACGGGGAATCACGGGTCGCAGCACGTCAAGATCCTCTGCGTTGTCGAGCACCAGCAGGCAGTGGTGACCGTCGCTCTCGAGCATGCGTCGCACCAGCTGGCCCGCGTCAGGCGGGTCCCCCGCGGGACCGCCGGAGGGCAGTCCCGCGGCTTCGGCTACCTCGGCCAGGCCAGCCTGCAGGCTGGCGGTGTCCTGGGCGTCAACCCAGGCGACCAGCCGCCAGCCTTCCTCGAGCTTGGTCTGGGCGTAGGTGGCTGCCAGCTGCGTCTTGCCTGACCCCGGCTGCCCGGTCAGCACGGTCACCGGGCCAGCCTGGTTCAGCCGCGTCTGCAGGGCGGGTCTCGGCAGGAAACCGGGTGGCTGCTTGGGGATAGTGCCCGTCACCACCTGCCCGTGCACGGGTGACCATGCCAGCGGGGACAGGAGCATGGTCATGTCCTCGTCAGGACGCGGCGATACATTGCCCGTCGCCTGATCGGGTGCGGCCAGCCACGCCATCGGCGACAGCATCACGGTCATGTCGTCCTCGGCAGGCCGCGTGACATGACCTAGCGCTACCTGGTAGCGCGCTGCCCCCCAGGCCAGCGGGCTCAGGATGATCGTGTGCTCGCTCGTCTCGGTGGCGGCCCGCCAGTACTGGCTCGTGCCCCGGCCGGGGCACGAGTACGGGTGCGCTCGGCTGCCTGATGACGTGCACAATCGTCGGAGCTCGCACCACGGCCACGACGAGACCCGCACTGAGCCAGGCGAACCCCACGCCGTCGATGCCGAGTTTCTTCATCAACGGCACGCTTATCCCGAGCACGAGCACGGCCAGCGCCAGCTGGGTCAGGGCCACCCGGCCGACCCGGCCTGCAATCCGGTCCAGCGTCAGGGCGACGATGACGATGCTGATGGGAATGGTGGCCGTCCCGAGCAAAGTGAGCAGCAGGGACGCGTCGCCGTAGGCCGGGCCGAAGAGACGGAGGATGATATGTCCTCCTGCCGCCATCGCCGCCGCGCCGCACACCGTGATCAGTCCGCACCGGAACAGGATGCCCCGGGTAAGCTCGGCCAGCCGACCGGGCGCCCGGATCCCCTCGACCAGCAGGGAGGTGCCGAAGTTCAAGGAGGCGATCTCGAGTGCCGAGGCGATCGTCCAGGCCACGAAGAAGCTGCTGTTGGCGGCGGCGCCCAGAACGGACAGGACGAGCAGCGGCATCACGTAGCCGTAACCCTGGGCGAACAGGAGGCCGAGATAGTCGAGCAGGGCGAACCGGATGATCTCGCGCGCGCGCAGGGTAGAGGCTGGCGGCGTCCCTGAGCTTCACGTAGCGGCCGAAGATGAGCCAGTTCACGACGGGCACGATGACGACCAGCGGGACCAGCCAGGCGGCGAAGACGCCGGTCGACGGCAGCATGGTGGCGACGCCCACCAGCAGGAGCAGTTTGGCCACCCCGTAGACCGAATTCTCTACCGGCACGACGACCGCGCGATGCAGGCTCGTGAGGGCGGCATCCTCGAGCGCGAAAATCCCCCAGATGACGAGCGCGGCGACGAAGAGGACAGCCAGCGACGGCGACGTACGCAGGAACTGCCATTGAGAGCTCAGCCGGGGCAGGATCGTGACGAAACCCACGCCGGCCGCCAGCGCCGCGACCGAGCTAGCGCCGTAGCCGTAAGCGATGAAACGGCCCGCTGAGCGCCCGGCCTGCGGGATGAACCGGGGCAGGATGGTGGGCAGATCCAGCTGAGACAGGCTGGACACCACGATCAGCGCGGAGACCAGGGCGGAGCAGCGTCCTAGCGCCTGCCGGTCATACAGGTGGGCGGCGACCACCCAGTAGAAGAAGCCGACGGCCGTCGTCCCCATGGTGTTGGCGACGAGGGCATACCCCGTGCGATAGTGCGGGTCCCGTAGCGCGTCGAGGACCCGGGCAGGGGTCACGCGAGCTTTCAGTACCTGACCGAGCACTACCCATCCAGGTGCGTGGTCCCGCTGCGCCGGAACGGACGATCATCAAGCGGCCAGATGGCCGGCAGGGGACAATCACGCGACGTCTAGGCAAATTTGATATGACTTGCTCCGCTCCAGTACAGTCCACGTTATCAGGCACAGAGCGGGTTTTTGCCGGGCGAATCTGGACATTAGCCAAGGGACCTGCGGCGATGGGTTGCGAGGTCGGCTCCCTGGCTGCTTACGTGAGCGACGGAATCCCGCTGTGCCGCGACCATGTCGCCAGGCCATCGGTGGGAGCAAGTGGTTCAAGTAAATGGGGGCGCGGGCAGCCAGTACGGTCACGCCGGGCCTGACCAACTGAACGTAAGCGTGGTCATCTGCGCCTATGCCCAGCGACGCTGGGCCCAGACGCGCGCCGCGGTGGAATCCGTGCTCAGCCAGGAACCGCGTCCGGCGCAGGTGCTCCTGGTCATCGACCACAACGCCGAGCTGGCCACCCAGGCTCGCCGGTCGCTCCCCGGGGCAACCGTCCTGGAAAGTCACGAGACGCCGGGACTTTCCGGCGCTCGCAACGCCGGACTCCAGGCGGCCAGCCACCCCGTCACGGTCTTTCTCGACGATGACGCCAGGGCCCGCCCCGGCTGGCTCGCGGCGCTCACCGGACCGTACGCCTCCCCCGATGTGGTGGCCACCGGAGGCAGCGTCTACCCCCTGTGGCCAGGACAGCGGCCACGCTGGCTGCCGCCCGCGTTTGACTGGGTGGTGGGCTGCAGCTACGCCGGGCTACCGGAAAAAACCGGGGTCGTCCGGAACCCGATCGGCGCCAACATGAGCATGCGGACCCAGCCGGCCCTGGACGCCGGAGGATTCGACACCGGCCTGGGCCGGGTAGGAACCAGGCCGCTTGGCTGCGAGGAAACTGAACTGGCCATCCGGCTCACGGCGGGCCGTCCGGGGTCGGTCGTCATGTACGTGCCGGACGCCGCCGTCGATCATCACGTAGGAGCCGAGCGCCTCAACCTCGGCTATTTCCTGCGCCGCTGCTGGCACGAGGGCCTGTCCAAGGCCGTGGTGGTCCGGCTGGCCGGATCATCCGCGGGACTGGCGCGCGAGCGCCGCCATGTGGCGGCCGTGATCCCGGCCGCTGTTGCCCGCGACCTAGGACGCGGGGTCACCGGTGACCTGGGCGGTTTCACGAGGGCCGGCGCACTCCTCAGCGGCCTGACCGCGACGGTAGCCGGCTATCTGACTGGCCGCGCCCGCTTTACCGCCCGCGATCCGGGCCTTCCCCCCTCCCCCGCGGAGAGCATCCAGTCACCGGGCCCGGCTGCCAGCGCACGAAAGGAATAGGCATATGCAGGCGGTAATCCTGGCGGCCGGACGCGGGCGGCGAATGGAGCCACTCTCGAGTACCTGCCACAAGGCCCTGGTCGAGATCGGGGGCAGCACCATTCTCGGCCGGGCACTGGACAGCCTGATCAAAGCCGGCGTCGCTCCCATCACCATCGCGACCGGGTACCGGAGCGACGACATCACGAGCTTCGTCTCCGCCCGGTACCCGGGCATTCCCGTCCGCTACGTGCACAACGAGCGTTACGAGGTAACCAACAACATCGTCTCCCTGGCGCTTGCGCTGGAGAGCCTCGAGTACGACGAGGACGTCGTCCTCATCGAGTGTGACCTGCTTTTCGAGCCGCATCTCATTACCGACCTGGCCGGGCACCCGGGCACGAACATCGCACTGGTCGACCACTACCGCACGGGGATGGACGGCACCGTCGTCACGATCGAGAACGGCTACGTGAGCCAGGTGTTCCCCACCGTGAGCCAGGACCGGAACTTCCGTTTCGGCGATAAGTTCAAGACCCTGAACATCTACCGGTTCGACCGCACGTACTGCCAGGGAACGTTGCGGCCCATGCTCACCGCCTACGCCAATAACGTCGACTCGAACTGCTATTACGAAATCGTTCTCGGCATGCTGGCCAATGTTCCGACACATCGGATAGCGGCGCTGGTCGTGCAGGATACCGACTGGGTGGAAGTAGACGACCCCAATGACCTGAACGTCGCGCGGTTCGCCTTCGAGCCGAACGACCGCGGCGCATTGCTTGACCGTTCGTTCGGCGGCCACTGGTCCTATGACGTCCTCGACTTCTCGCTGCCCAGAAACGCGTATTTCCCGCCCGTCCCGATGCTCACCGCGCTCAGCCACGGCCTGCCGGACGTCATTACCGGCTACGGTTCCTGCCAGGAAATCCTGGACGAAAAGGCCGCGCTCTTCATCGGCTGCCAGCCGGACCGGGTCCGGCTGCTCAACGGCGCCTCCCAGGCGTACCCGATACTGGGAAGCATCTACCGGGACCGGCCCGTGGCGATCCCCGTCCCCACCTTCGGCGAGTACTCGCGGTGCTTCCCGGCGGCAACCACCTACACCGACTCGCTCGCCGCCGATCCCGCGCAGTTCGGGCGGCTGGCGCGGGATATGCACCTCGTGGTGGTGGTCAACCCGAACAATCCGTCCGGCGTGACCGTGCCCACCCAGTCGCTGTATGACGTGGCCGCCCGGACGCCGGACACCACGTTCCTGATCGACGAGTCCTTCCTCGTCTTCAGCGGGGAGCCTTCGCTGATCCCGCTGCTCGAGGCTGAACCGCTGGACAACGTGGTGATCCTGACCAGCCTCGGCAAGTCGCTGGGGGTTCCCGGGCTCCGCTTGGGCTACCTCTACACGTCCGACCCGGAAGTGCGCCGGGTGTTCGACGAGCACATGCCCATCTGGGGCGTCAACGCGCTGGCGGAGTTCTTCCTCGAGCTGACCATCAAGTTCCGCGGCGACCTGGAAAAGTCCATCGCCCTCACGGTCGCGGAGCGGGCTCGGATGCGGCGATTGCTGGAGGAACTGCCGTCCGTGCACACGGTGCAAGACAGCGGAGGCAACTTCCTGCTCGTCGAGCTGGCCGCCGAGGATGCGGCCGCGGCCGCGCGGTTGCGGCGGGACCTGCTGGCCGGCAGCAGGATCGAGGTGAAGGACATCTCGGGCAAGTACCCGGACCGGCGGCCTCGGCTGCGCCTGGCCGTGCGGACGCAGGAGGACAATGACCGGCTGCTGAGCGCCCTCAGGGCCCTGGCCGTGGAAGCCGCGCCGTGACGACGATCACGGTGTTCCGGGCCCGCCGCCTGGTGATCACGCGCCTGGCCGAACTGCTGAGCCGTTTCGAGTTCCTGCGACCGTGGCTGATGCGTCGTTTCGTCGCCAACCTGCAGCGCCTCAACGATGCGCTCAGGCACACCGAGCTCGACGGTCACTACTGGGTATGGTCGGGGCTGCTGCTGGGCTGGGCCCGGGACGGGGCCGTCTTGGCCCATGACTGCCTCGACGCGGACTTCGCGGTGGCCGACCGTGACTTTCACCGCCTGGTGGATGCGGTACCTGCGATCATGCGGGCCGGATTCCGGTGCGATCGGCGTTTCGTCAATACCGACGGCCAGGTCACCGAGCTGACCTTCCTCCGCCACGGCGCCCGCTTCGAGTTCTTCCGCATGTTCCCGGCCGGCGGCCGCCTGCGCTACAACATGTACAGCATCAAGCTGAACGGGATAACGCAGGTCGAGGCGTTCGTACCCGAACAGCCCACGGTCCCGTTCTCCTTCCTGGACCGTACCTGGCTCAAGCCCGAAGACCACGACCTGGAACTCCGGACGGTCTACGGCTCCTGGAAGGTCCCGGATCCGTCGTGGTCCTACCTCGATACCCTCGACCTCGAAGCCCGTCGCGCGTCGCCTTACCCCCACTTCGACTGGCGCGATGGCGTCGTGGCGCTGCCCCGGGATTCGTCCGCGCCACGATGAGAGCGGGTAGCCGTCACATCCGTCACGGCTCTGGAAGACGTTCCCGGCGCGACGCGAACCTCGCCGACTTCGCGCCCGAGTTGCCGGATCGATCACCGGCACCGAGACCTGCCCCGCGTGACAGGGCGGGAACGGTTTCTGGTCGGTTATCAGCCAGTCGAACTCCCCGGCCGCCAGCCGGCAATAGCTTCCTGGCATCCCAGTTCGCGCCTTAGCAGCTGGCTGGACACGGCCCACGGCTCGTGCGAACTCAGGCGACAGGAACGGACCAGCCAGGGACGGGAATGGCATCTTACATAGAGTGCCGCACTACCCTCTGTCACCCCTTTCCGCCCATCGGGCAGCGGGTAACACCGCAGGGCGGTAACGCTCAGGGGCATCAGCTTCAAGTTCCGCGTTGTACGAGCCAGCACCGATCATCGTGTCGGTTACAGATGCCTTGCGGTGCCGGGCATGGTAACGCTCGACCAGGATGGTACGCAGCACCCGGTAGCCGTCACTGAATGCGTTCAGGTTGCTGACCCCGTGAAGCCGCGGATACTCGTAGCTCGCGACCTCCTTGACGCTCAACTCGGCCTGCGCCACCCGGATATTCATCAACGTCTCAACCTCGAATCCGTCACCCCAGAGACGGGTACCATCAGCCGGGGCAGGTGATTCGGCGTCCATTCCGAGTACCGGGACGTGGCGGCGCCACAGGGCGTTGTACCCGTAGCAAAGATCTGAATACCGGGTCCGGCACAGCAGGTTCACCAAGGCGTTGAGGACCCGGTTACCGGCCCGGCGCAGCCGGGTAATGTCGCTGCTGCCCCCGCCTTCGGTGAACCTCGAGCCCTTCGCGTAGTCCGCGCCTTCCAGGAGGGCCCTGACGAAGAGCGGAATCTCGGCCGGATCGGCCGATCCGTCGGCATCGATCATGACGATGATGTCACCGGTCGCCGCCGCGAATCCGCAGGCCAGGGCGTTACCCTTGCCGCGGCGGTTCTGCGCGATGATCCGCGCCTCGGGCCGCAGCCGACGAGCTGCGGCGAGGGTATCGTCCACCGAGTGGCCGTCCACCACGATGACCTCGTGGAGCCCGGTGGGCAGCCGAGAAAAGACACACGGCAGGTTACGGGCCTCGTTGAGGGTGGGAATGACCACCGATACCTTCGGGACAAACGAACCGCTGGCCAGGTCGGCCATTGCCTCCCGCCCGGGTGATTCCCGGCCGAGCTGATCAAGACTTGTCGGCACTTTCCGGTTACCGCGTTGGCTCAGGGAACGAAAATCAACGCTCATCGGGATCTCCCAACGGTAATGAGCAGGGAAATGACTGCAGGCAATGCAAATTCCTCATTGCGCCAATGTGGCCAGCACGCAGGGCGCAGCGGCCACCCTGGGACGGACCGGTCAACCCCGTGATCAATCCAGTCACCCGCCCCAGGCCATAGAGCAAATAAACAAATCCCCCGCAGCTGACTCCCCCTGTCAGGCGGTGGTCTTGCGAGCGGGGACGTCAGGGACGAAACCGCTCATTCACTTACAGGACGCCTAAGGTACATCACTGGTTTACATGTAATTTGCCGGCTACGTACCGTTATATAGGTTTCTCATCAGATGAGGTCGAGATGACCTCTCAGTTACAATTAGTACTCGATTGGTCACGATCTGCATATGAGCGATCGGCTGTGACAGTCAGGAGTTACTTGAATACTGATCGGTGCCGGATAGGCCGTGACGGTTGGTGATTTCCGGAGGTGTACGGGTAGCCTGCGGTACATCCAAAGGATCTGGCGATCACGCGGGCGGGGACCTGGAAGGAAATATGAGATCTGCCAACGGCCAGCACACGGTGACGAGTGCCGTGCCCCGGGATGTGTGGGAGTCTCTGTATCGCTCGGATGAGAAAGCAGTAGTCTCCCAGTCGCCGGCCTGGCGGGATTCACTTTTTGCCGACGGCCGGTACCAGGATGCGAGCCTGCTGTATGAGTTTCCGTCCGGCCGACAGGTGCTGATGCCCATGGCCCGGCGCCGCGTGCAGCCGCCGGGCGCGACCGCGATCGCATCCTGGCCCCAGGTGTGGGGGATAGGCGGTCCGATTTCCCGGGATGGGCAGGTCAGTTCGGCCGAGGCGGCAGCGGTACTCACAGACGTGGCCCGGCGGGGGACGCTGTCGGCGGCCGTAACGCTGCGGCCTGACGCCGACCGGAACTGGCTCAGCCAGGCCCGCCAGTTCCGGGTCGAGGAACGCGGCAGTTATGTCGTCGACCTGAATGGCGGGTTCGGTGAGGTCTGGCAGCACCGGTTCCGGAGCAATACCCGCCGGGCCGTCCGCAAGGCCGAGCGCTCCGGCCTGGAGATAGAGGTCGACCGGTCCGGGCGGCTACTCGACCTGTTCTATGACCTCTACCAGAAGTCCCTCCTGCGCTGGGCCACCGCCCGGCACGAGCCGTTGTGGTTCACCCGCCTGCGGATGAACCGGGTGTGCTACACGACCCCCCGGCATCTGGCCCTGGTCGCCAGGCATTTCGGCGCGGACTGCGCCACCTGGGTGGCATGGCGCGACGGGCAGCCCGCCGCGGCTAACATCGTCCTGCGGGCAGGCACCTACGTGAAGGCCTGGCGGGGGGCCATGGACAAGGACATCGCGGCCCCGGTGTGCGCGACCGAGTTCCTGGACCGGCTTGCCATCGAGGAGGCCTGCCAGGAAGGTTACTGTTTCTATGACCTGGGAGGCGCCGAGCCCGGATCCTCCCTGGCCAGGTTTAAGGAAAACCTCGGCGCGACGCTGCGGTTCACGCACGAACTGCGGGCTGAGCGCCTCCCGGTGTCCCGGGCCCGGCGGTTCTCGGCGGAAGCCATCAGCGCTCTCGTGTCGCGGGGCGCGCCCGGCGCCTTACGGCTTGTACTTCGCGCTTGTCATGAAGCAGTCCGTCGACAGCCATGACATCACGGTCTTCGAGCGGAGCAAGGCCGGAGCACAGTTCGGCTTGGGAGTGGCGATCGACCTCTCGGTTTCCTCGAGAAGCTCTACAGCAATGATCCCGAATCCGCTCGGCAGATCGAGCAGGCCGCGTTCCGCTGGCAAGCAGTACATCCCTGTAAACAGCGAGCAAGTGGTCTATGACGGGGACGGGGATCTTTGCAACTTCAACCACCCGGACCTGGCACTGGTGCATGCGCGCCGGTCCGCGCTGCTTCCACTGCCGCTGCCACGGCTGTTCTGTCACCTGAATCATGTTTCCCGGGAGATCGGCATCTTGCGGCAGCTCCGCCAGGCGCTCCCGCGCCGCCGCCTCGCGGATACGGTAGCGCCAGCCCGTCCTGGCCTGGACCTTCACGTCGTGAATCACGAATGCCCGGCATGCCATGGTTTGGGCGCTATGATCGGACCCAGCGGCGAAGACGTACCAAGGTAGTCCTCGGTGAGCTGAAGGGCCTGGGTGCTGGTGGCTCGTGCACCTCATAGCGTAATGCGAAAACCCCTGCAGGCGGCGGTGTCCGCGGGTGAGCGCCTGCGATGGTGGCTGCTCGGGCAGTCCTGGTTCCAGAGCGTGCTGATGCCCGCCCTGCCTCGCCAGCTCCGCTGGCTGCTCCGGCGGGTCTACCTGGCACCGATCGACCTCGGTGACCGACTGCTCGGCCACAGCGACCCCGGCCTTCCGGCGAAGGCCACGAACTTCACCGGTTCCGCTGGCCCCGACTTCTCGTCCCGGGGTGACGCCCTGGTGAAAGCACTCGCCGACCTCGCCGGGGCAACCCCGTCCTCTCACGTCCTGGACGTCGGCTGTGGCGTAGGGAAACTAGCCATCGCGATGACGCATTTCCTTGATGAGAATGGTCGTTACGAAGGGCTTGACATTGTTCCCGATGCCATCGAATGGTGCACTAAGAGCATAGTAGGCCCGCACGACAACGTGCATTTCACGGTCGCCGACGTCTACAACAAGGAATATAATCCGAAGGGCCGCGTGCAGCCGGCGAATTACCGGTTTCCATACGATGACGAGACCTTCGACGCGGTGGTGCTCTACTCGGTATTCACGCACATGCTACCGGACGACGTGGACCGCTACATCAGCGAGATCGCACGGGTGCTGAAGCGGAACGGGCATATCTTCGCGACCTACTTCATCATCAACCCGGAATCACTACGGCTGATGAGATCGAGTGGATGCGCGATGCAGTTCAAGCGCAATCTCGGGTCACACTGGATCCAGAACAGCAGGGTACCGGAACTCGCGGTCGCTTATGACGAAGAATACATCCGTGGCGCCCACGCCAGGCACGGGCTCTCGTCGCCCAAGGTCTACGAAGGAAAGTGGTGCGGCCGGACGGGGTACTGGCCGGGCGGCTCGGGATTCGGAGATCAGGACGTGCTCGTCGCGGTAAAACAGTAGATAACGTTCTGCGCCAGCCGTAGAGCTTGCTGTCAGCCGTTCCTAGCTGCCTCCGGAGTCCGCGCAGGACGGGGGCATTTATTGGTGACCGTGCGGAAGTTCAGCCATGGAGCGTCCGTGCCGCCGGGAAACCGCCCGATGAGCCGGTGTCCGCATTCACCTCAGGCGGCTGCGAAGGATCCGTCACTTCCTGGCAGGACTCGACCACACTCCGGCATCCTGCGCCCGGCGGCTCAAGACGTCCAGCAGGCGCTGCCGGTTGATGCCAAAGCCTTGATGGCTGGCGTCCTGCACCTGCGTGCCGCGTACATCCACGACCTGGCCATCCTAGTGGAACGACGCTTCCTCGATCTGGCGTGCTGGCGGCGGATCGGCTCGGTCGAGCTGTTTCAGCAAGTCATCCCAGACACCAGTCCTGCGGGGCCGCCCACGCACGCGATCCTCACGGCGCCTCCCGTCCCCGCTCAGTTCCGCCGCGGTCTCCCCCGGAGGGAACGGCGGCCGTCCTCGACATCGGCAGCCACCATATAATGCGGATACCACGTCAAGCGGGCAAAGATCCGCATATGCCACCATGCGGCATCTTTCGTCAATCTAGCCGCGAACAGCGTACGCTGAGCACGGCTAGCCTGTTCCCGGGATCTAGCATCGGACCAACGTGAGAGCCTACCCTGCAGCAGTTGCCCTTTCGATCGCGGTCGTCGCCGCCTGCAGTTCCACCACGACGACCGGTCCGGCCGGCCAGTCAACCCCGACTATTAGGCCGAGCGCGACCAGTCAGCCGCAGACTGTAACCGTAACCGCGAGCGTTACGTGCCGGAATGACTCTTCAGACGCGGACAGGCTGCAACAGGCAATCGACTCCAGTCCCGCTGGAGCGGCCATCGGGATCAAGGGTGGTACGTGCCTGCTCACTAAGGGGATAAGCCTGCCCGGGAACAGGACCTATGTCGGCACCGGCCGGACCGGCACCGTGCTCAAGCAAGATGGCGACATGGGGTACGTGCTGGCGTCGTCCGCATATGTGGACAATGCTTCGACGACCGGGCAGCCGCTGGCCATCAGGAACCTTACGGTCGAATGCAATGGCTCCGGCAGCACGGATGGGATCATCATCCTGAGCTGGCAGGTCGATGTCGAAGGGGTCGACGTCAGGAACTGCGGCGGTTCCGGGATCGTGGATACCAACACGGCCGCGAACGGCAGGGCAATCGACAATACCAGCGTGAACAGCAGGTTCGAGAACAATTTCATCAGCGACAGCGGCCGGTACGGATTTGAAGTCCATGATAGCGACAACTCGGTTACCGACGGATATCTGGTTAATAACCAGATCGCGTCGTCTGGCGCAGACGCCATACATCTCGAGAATTCCGCCGGCTGGAACATCTCGGGCAATCACCTGTACAGTGACTCCGGGGATGCCATCTACGCCAGCCGGCTCTACGGCACGACCATCTACGGCAACCATATCGAGGACTTCGGCCTCCGCCAGTCATCGGGCACGTGGTACGGCATCGTCGGCACGGCCCAGGACGGGATGGGATCAACTATCTTCAACAATACTGTTTCCAACAATAAGGGCGAGACGGGCGGAGCCAGGTACATTTACATAGCTGTCACCCGGGCTAACTACGGCACCGCCTACTTGTCGGTGACTGGCAATACTGTCTTGGGCGTGCGGTCCAGTGATATCGGGTTGTCCTTTGATGGAGGGGCCAATAAGTTGTCCGCAGCCTCGAACGGCAACAAAGTGGCTCGCGTCGGGACTGTCAGCAGGCATGACCGCAACGCCACCTTGACGAGCGGGATATAACTTCATCGGAGCCGGGGCCACCCAGGCACGCGATCAGCGTTAGGCGCTCGTGGGCGGCAGCTCGTAGATCACCGTTCCGGCCTGATTAACGATCAGCTTCCACGTCCGCGACTGAGCCAGTGATTTGAGCAGGACAGAGAAACTGCTGGACGGCGCTTCGCCATAAGCCTGGTTATAGGCACGCATGGTCGGCGTGACAAGCACGTATGCGGGCGCCCGCCCGCCGGTGGTCCGCTGTGCGACATTAGCGATCAGGGTGGCGATGTTGGGCCTGACCGGGGCCTGGCCCGCCAGGGCGGCGGTGCCGAAAATATCTGTCAAGGGAAACTGGTTGTACCGGGCCGTGTCGGCGAGCGGAGCGACAACAGTGGGACAGTAGATAGGGCCAGGATCTGCCTTTCTCAGGAAAGAAGTCACGGTGGCAACCTCACCCTTGGGCATGTTGTTGAAGCCATCGTCCCCGAAGAAAGAGACGAAGAACAGAGCGACGCCGAGCCCCAGCACCGCCAGAATACGCAGTGTCACCCATGGCCGTATTGTCATCGTCGGCTCTCCATAACATCACCTTCCGAGCACGGCGACCGCGATAATGCTCGCGATGAGTACAGTGGCGGCCAGGCACATCAAGATCATGACGTGCCATCCCTGGCGGGTCAGCGCAAAACGGCGATTCGAACCGACAGCGGTACCGAGGGCCGCACCGGCCGCGATCATGGCCTGCCTCGTCCTATCAGCGTCTCCTGGAGAGAAAACTACGGTGTCGTCGAAGTCGCTCGATCCGGTCAGTCTGAGCACCGGAGTAGTGGGCGGCCGTCGCTGGCCCCCGGCTGCCTCGGGTGAGCCAGCCGGGCTGAGGCTAGTCTGAGTCGTTGAATCGCTGCCGACGACGGAACGGGCGAGGACCGCAGCCTGCACCGCCTGGTTGACGGCTTTCAGATCGAGGATCACGGTGTCGTCAGTGCCGCCTGATCCGTTCCGTGGCACCCACAGGGTGGTGGCCAGTGCCTGGGCCGGTTTCGCGGTGCCCTGCGCCGTGAGCTTCCCCGGGCGAGGGAACGGCGCGAGCGCCAGCGCCCCGAGGGCCGCGGTCCAGGGCAGGGAGAAGAGATAGACGCGGAGGACACCCTCCTGCCCGTAAGCCAGCAGGACCAGCATGATGAACGGCGAGAATGCCAGCAAGGCCAGGGCGGCGACGGTGCGCCCTGATCGCCGGCGCAGCACCGTGCCTACTACGGCAAGGAACCACATGCCCAGGGAAAGCGCCTCCTGGCCGTGCGTGATCATACGCTGAGCCGTGGAAATGCTTCCACCCTGCAGCGCCGGCGGCCGGGCGTTGCTGAAGAAGTTGCCGATCGAGTTCAGCACTCCGAAGGTGCTGTTCACATAGCCGAACCGCGGCAGCAGGTAGCCGACGACGATCACGGTCAGCAGAACGGGAAGCCATCGCGGCCGGACCACACGGCCGACCGCGAGGGCGCCGACCTGGACGACCAGGATATACGGGGACAACTCGTGCTCGAAGGACAGGACGAAGAAAACGGCCAGCAGCGCACCGCCAAGGAGAGGAGGGTACCGGAACCGCGAGATCTTTCCCCTGGCGCGGTCCGCACCGGCTTGGAGGCCCGGCGGCGCCGACGATGTGCGCACGTAGAACCAGCGAAGCACGATCGCCATGATCCCCAGGGACAGTACCGTCCCCAGTCCTTGCGGGGAGAAGTAGTCCTGGCCGATCCAGTTGGTGCCCGCATACAGCAGCAGCGCCAGCCAGCGTTGCCGGGTGGTCAGCGACAGCGCGTCATAGGCCAGGTAGAGCAGTGGCAGGGCCGCGAGCTCGAGCACCAGCTGAGCCCACTTGGCGTAGGCAAGGGGACTTACCACGCCGGCTACCTTGCCGAACCAGGCGGCGAGAGCGAAGAAGCCGGGCCAGTTCTGGTAGATGTCGATGGTGCGGTTCAACTGCCCGTTCGCGTTGACGTACTGGACGACTCCGATCGTCTTGTACAGCCACGAGTAACGTCCCTCGGAGTACACCAGCGGGGCCGTCCCGTAGAGCATCACCGTCAGGGCCACCGCGTGCAGGGCCATCCGCCACCCGGACACGCGGTCGCGGCCCAGTTCGACCGCGGCTGACACCAGGGTGAGAATCACGCCGGCCCAGAACACGGTCGGCAGCACCGGCGGCAGCCCGTACGGGCCAAGGGTGGTCGCGTCGGTGGTGCTCACGCCGAAAGCCCACAGGGCGACGCCGGCCGGGAGGAGCAGGTCGGCGAGACGCAGGCGTATCCGCCGGGCAGCGGGGTCATGGTTCCATCGACCCGGGTCACCAGCGGCGGTAGCGACCGGGCTCCCGCCGCTGACTGCCAAGCGATCAGTCTGGCTCGTCATGGGTCAGGGCGCTACCAAGTCCTGGCCGGCCGGACGTCGAGGGCCGCCCGGCGCCTATGCCGGCGCACCACGCCGCTGCCGAGCCCGGCCAGGCTAAGCCAGGCTTCGATCTGGAAAAGGCCCAGCGGATGCCAGAAATGAGCCCACAGCGCGACCATGGCCACGAGCGTGAGAACGGCGAGGCTGAAAAGCATGGGCATGGCCACCGCGGACCAGTCGGCCGTCTGGCGCCAGTTGGTCACGATGGCGCGTCCCGGGACGAAGAACGCGAACCCGAGGGCCAGCAGGACCCGAGGCGGACCCGTCCAGCCTCGGTAGGCGAGGACGATGAGCCCCACGGCGATCAGGGCGGCCAGCACGTCGAGCGCGTCACCAACTTGCCAGGCGCGGCCGGAGACGGCCAGATCTGGTGTCCCCGCAACAACGGGGGGCTTTAGCGACACGAGCTCCTTCCTCGCTCTGTCCGTTGCCCAGGTCCCGGTCCCGAAGCCGTCGCGCCGGAGCCATCCATGGCCACGTAACGAGGAGTTGGCGATGGAGACCGAACCCAGATGTACTCCCGTCAGGATACGTTCAACTCGCAAACAGGGCTAAGCGATCATTACCGGCAAACGGGCGGCCTGCACTAAGCGGCGGACATCGCAGATCATCGCGCTGCGAGCTCCTCGACCGGTACGTCAGTATCGTGCTGGCCAGCAACGCGGTCTTCCGCTTCCTCGAGCAGCAACGGACCTCGATGCCCGCTGCGCGACCGGGTACGCGCCACCACGGCGGTGCTCTCCGCGGGCGCGATCTGCATGTTCTTCCTAGACCAGGTGGACGACCGGGACAAGGTCCGGGCCATCATCCTGGAGCTGGCCACCGACCTCGCCGGCTAGGCGTCGTCAGCTGGCGATTGGGCGGCTCCGGCCCGGCGGAACCACCGCCGCCCGGTGCGTTCTGCACCTGATTCGCTGGTCAGCTCAACCAGCCTGGTGCGGGTGGCCCGGCTGTCTGGATCGTCCGGTCCCAGGATCCGTTCCTGGTCGGCCAGCAATGCAGCGAACTGATCGCGGGCACTGGCCGGGTCACCAGTCCGTGCCGTCCAGTAAGCGAGGCGGTACCTGATGGTCAGGGTATCCGGGTGGTCCGATCCGAGGACTTGTGCCCGGGCTGGCAGCAGGGCCGCGTACTGGTCGCGGGCTCCGGCTGCGTCACCGACCTTGGCTGTCCAGTAAGCCCGGCTAGCACGGGTGGCCAAAGTATCCGGGTGGTCTGGTCCCAGAGCCTGTTCCTGGTCGGCTTGCAGCGCGGTCAGCTGATCATGAGCCCGGGCAGGGTCCCCCGCGTTCCCGGTCCAGTGAGCCAGTTGCATCCGCGCTTCGAGAGTGCGCGGATGCCTGGCCCCCAAGACACGTTCACAGCGGGGCAAAAGCGCGGCGAACTGATCCCGGGCTCCCGCCGCATCTCCCGCGTAACCGGTAAAGTCGGCCAGGTTATGCCGATTAACCAGGGTATCGGGATGTTCGGCTCCCTGGACTTCCTCGTAAATCGGCATTAGCTCGGCGAATTGATCCCGCGCGGCAACAGGGTCCCCGGCCTGTCCAGCCCAGTAGGCGAGTTCCTTCGATACGGTCAAAGTATCGGAATGCCGCTGCCCGGATAGGCGCTCTCGGACGGACAGCAGGGCCTCGAGCTGGTCACAGGCCCGTTCAGGGTCACCGGCGCTTCCTGTCCAGTAGGCGAGGTTGAGCCAGGCAGTCAAGGTGTCGTCGGAATCCGGTCCTGACACGCGTTCCTGGCCAGGCAGCAACGCTGCAAACTGATCGCGGGCCCCGGCCGCGTCTCCCGCGTAGCCAGTGAAATTAGCCAGGTTATGAAGATTTGTCAGGGTATCGGGGTGCTCGGAGCCCAGTACCCGCTCACACACCGGCAGCAACGCCTCGAACTGGTCCCGCGCCGCAGCCGCGTTCCCGGCCTGACCGGTCCAGTAAGCGAACTCGCTCCGAACCGCCAGGGTATCGGGGTGCTCGGAGCCCAGCACCCGCTCACACACCGGCAGCAACGCCTCGAACTGGTCCCGCGCCGCAGCCGCGTTCCCGGCCTGACCGGTCCAGTAAGCGAACTCGCTCCGAACCGCCAGGGTATCGGGGTGCTCGGAGCCCAGCACCCGCTCACACACCGGCAGCAACGCCTCGAACTGATCCCGCGCCGCAGCCGCGTTCCCCGCCTCCCCGATCCACGAGGCCAGATTGACCTGACCTGGCAGAGGGTCCACGCGCTCAGGGCGGACAGGCGGATCATTCACGCGTGGTAGTGACATGGTCTGATCCATACTCACGCGTGGCAGCGACATGGTCTGGTCTACCAAATGGCCCGCACCCCGGGACGCTGCGGGACCTGACCTTTCCCGCCCCGGCGCGCGCACGTTCTTGTCATCGTCGGTGGGAGCGTTCGCTGACGCGGATACCGACCGCGGGGGAAGCACCGCCTTGATCTCATGCACCAGGGAGCGCAGTTGCTCCTCAGCATCGGGCTGCTCTTCCAGGAAGGCCGACAGCTGTCCCGCCCACCAGTCGGCCAGCGCGATCCGGGCCTGCTCGGTATTCGCCTGGCCTGTCGCCCGGACCTGGTCGCGGGTCTCGTCCAGTCGCTGCTCCGTCTGCGCGGTCTGCTCAGCATCATCGCGGCCGAGCAACTTGGCGAATCCGCTTCTGGCCGTATCCCACGCGTCCGTGGACGCAGCTGCCACCACCGTCCATCCAGCCTGCGCCGCCAGCGTGAGTAGGCTCTCCGCTAGCATGTCCCGCCCTCTCTTCCAGTTGACCCAGTGGGTTCCCGTTGGCTATGGAGAGAGTTGTGAGGCCGCTAAAGCCGACCTCGAAGCCCCCTGTCCCATGACACGCCCACTACCCTGTTACTGTCTACGGCCTCCGCCTTAAGTATCGACATGAATTTCTAATGCTTCTGGAGCAGTCCGAGTGGGCTCGGCGGGGAGAACTCTACCCGCATCCGCGACTGTGACCCATCCCGCGTTAGGGTGACGCTGCCAGGGAACCCCGTGGTCTGGGTCCGGGTTGCGCTATACAGCCACTTCGTGTAGCTGCTATCAGCTATACCTGCAACTTCACCCGAGCCAGACAGATCGGCCGAGCACAATGGAACTCCTGGGCTAGCCTCCGGGCCACGGCCGTCGAAGGCGAGGACCTGGATGGGGTACGTTGCCGCGAGCACAGGAAGCAATATGAGGATGCGGGAATCCACTTCCCCGTCTGTCAGCTGCCGCCTCGCATCGACCGTCAGTTCGATCCGCTTGTTGGCCAGTAGCCGAGCGCCGGCTGTTTTCCTGGCGTCTACATCCTCGCGGAGTGCCCGGTCATAGGCCGCCAGGCCATTCGGCGCCGTCACCTGCACGGTTACCCTATCCGCCCCGGAGCCGAACCCGGCGATGACCGACGGCACGAGGGCGCCAGTCAAGCGGCTACCGAACTGGCGCCTGAGAGCCGATGTCACCACCACTACGTCGGCGGCTGCCGGATTAGCGGACACCGTTCGCAGGACTAGAAGTTTCGCTTTAGGGGTTCCACGAGCCGCTAGGGCCGAGCAGGTGGAAGCATCGCACGCCACAATCGCGTTCCGGCTGACTTGCTGCGATATCCATCGCACAGCCTTCATGGTGACGTTCGTAACGGCGCTGCCCGGACTGGCGCCAGCCGATGCTGCTCCTTTACCGGACCCTTGGTTCCGGCCGTGCTGCAACGAATAGGGAAGGGCCACACCTCCACCGATCAACATGACCAGGATGACTGCGGTCACGACGACGACCCGTCGCCGGCCTGGGCCTGCGAACCGATGGGCGTCGGGCTGCTCGGGTGCGGCGGCCTGCTCCCCTGCAAGGGAACCGGATTTCGGTTCGGGCTGGGCACTCGGCGTCTCGAGCTGCTCAGGAAGGACGGCTGGACCGTCAGCGGGCCTCGGGTCGGCCTCCGGTGGATCAGCGGGATCAGGGTGCGAGCCCACCTGATGGTCGCGCGGGCGGACCTGGGGGAGACCTTGATAGCGGATCAGCCGCGCTGCGGAGCGGTTGAGGCCACCCAGTTGCCCGGCAGCTGCGATGGGCGGCCTCCGGAACCCGGCTGACCCCGGCTCCTTGGCAGTGTCGACGGGAAACTTTCGCTCGCCGCCCAGGGCTGCTCGCCCGGCGGCGTCCGCTGGAGGATGGCGAAAGCCAACCAAAATAACGGGCTGACAGCTTCCGGGCGCACAGAGCCGACTGGTTGATCTTGTGCTTGGTCGATGCCCCAGAGTTTCGTCGCGGTCGACTGCAGAGGCGTACGCGCTGAGGAATCCTCGTCCTGCTGAGGTGAGGTATCAGCACCAGCATCCCATCCGGAAGCCGGAGGGGCAGCCCGGGCGGCCGCCCAGCGCGACCGGCGCCGCGCTGCTTTCTTCTCGTCCATGATTTATCCCAAAAGCGCGAGGGAAGACGCGCGATCTCAGCGTGTAGACCGGCCCGGCGAGTCTCGGACCCCAACCGGAGACGGAACGAGCCACGTCTTGTTCTGGCTCGGTAGTCATCAGGTTACGTTCATCGGAATACCCTAACGACTCGGGCGGCATTCACCCGTATCCTCGCATGACCGTTTGCGTCGCGACATCGGTAAGAGGCTCGCCGAGGTGGCGCGGACCAGAGGGATAATCCGGTATGGAACCTGCGTAGCCAGCGAGATCAGGGTGGCGGAACGGACCACGCCTTCGGCCGAGACGATCGCGTCGATCACGCGCTGCAGGTCGGCGTTGGAGCGAGCCACGACCCGGCACAGCATGTCACCCGCCCCGGTGATGGTGTGGACCTCGAGCACCTCGGGGATGACGGCCAGTCGTTCGGCCACCGGATCGTGGCCGCCGGCCTGGCGGATCTCCAGCGTGACGAACGCGGTCACCTCGTAGCCCAGCGCGGCCGGATCGACTTCGGGGCCGTAGCCGGTGATCACGCCGCGCTCCTGCAGTCGTTCCAGCCGGGCCTGCACCGTGCCGCGGGCGACCCGCAGCCGCTTGGAGGCCTCGAGCACGCCCACCCGGGGCTCGGCGGCGAGCAGCTCGATCAGCGTGGCGTCGAGCGAGTCGACCGACCCGCGGCTACTGATGGTCATGCTGTACAGAGATACCATCATCCGTTCGGTATTAATAGTCAGAATGACCAGTGTATTTTCCGTTGGTTGCACATATTGAAGACCCATGCGCATGCTGGCGTTATGACGACGCCATCGCAGGACAGCTTTCCCGTCATCGGCATGGATGCCGTGGTTTTCGCGGTCGGCAACGCGAAGCAGGCGGCGCACTACTACTCGACCGCGTTCGGCATGCGCCGGGTCGCCTACCGCGGTCCCGAGACCGGCTACCCGGACGAGGCGGTGCATGTCCTGGAGTCGGGCAGTGCCCGGTTCGTCTTCCGTGGACCGGCCCGGGCCGGGACCCGGCTGGGCCAGCGGATCGCGGCACACGGCGACGGGGTCGCCGACCTGGCTCTCGAGGTTAGCTCGGCCGAGGAGGCCTACCGCTATGCGGTCGCGCACGGCGCCCGCGGGCTCGAGGCCCCGCATCTGCTCGAGGACGACTATGGCAAGGTCGTGACGGCCGCCATCGCCACCTACGGCGACACCCGGCACACGCTGGTCGAGCGGTCCGGCTATTCGGGTCCTTACCTGCCCGGGTTCGGGCCGGCGGCCCGGTGGGCACCCTCGGCGAGCGCCCCTTCTTCACCGAGATCGACCACTGCGTCGGCAACGTCGAGCTCGGCCGGATGGACGAGTGGGTGGACTTCTACCACCGGGTCATGGGCTTCACCAACATGAAGGAGTTCGTCGGCGACGACATCGCCACCGAGTACTCCGCGCTGATGAGCAAGGTCGTCGCGGACGGGACCCGGAAGGTGAAGTTCCCGCTGAACGAGCCGGCGGTGGCAAGCGCAAGTCGCAGATCGACGAGTACCTGGAGTTCTACGGCGGCCCCGGCGTGCAGCACATCGCGCTGGCCACCGACGACATCGTGGCCAGCGTCCGGGCCATGACGGCGGCCGGAGTGGAATTCCTGGCCACCCCGGACAGCTATTACGACGAGCTCGGCTCGTGGGTCGGCGAGACGCACGTGCCCACCGGCGAACTGCGCGAGCTCGGCATCCTGGCCGACCGGGACGAGGACGGGTACCTGCTGCAGATCTTCACCCAGCCGGTCCAGGACCGGCCGACCGTGTTCTTCGAACTGATCGAGCGGCACGGATCGCAGGGGTTCGGCAAGGGGAACTTCAAGGCGCTGTTCGAGGCGATCGAGCGGGAACAGGCCAGGCGCGGGAACTTGTGAGCGGCCGACCCTGACTATCAGGTAGAGAGCAAGCCAAGCGGGCTTGGCCGGGAGAACTGGACGTGGACGACGGTCCGGCCGCCCAGCCGGACCACGACCACGCTCCCGGCGAAGTGAGCGAGCTGCGGCCGGACGAAGGAGATCAGCCAGCTCTGGTAGGCGGCGTCGGTCATACTCGCGGCCCGTCCCGAGCCAGACAGGTCGGCGGTGCACAACGGGATATCCGGGCCAGCCCCGGGACCGGAGTCACCGAACGCCCGAACCTGGATCGGATGCGCTGCTGCCAGCGCTGGGAGCAAGATCAGAAGCCGGGAATCGACCGCGCCGGCCGCGAGCTGCGTGCGTGCCTGAGGCGTCCCTCTGATCTGCGTGTTGGCTAGCAGCTGGGTGCCGGCTTCCTTCCTGGCCGCCCGGTCCTGGAGGAGTTCCGCGCGGTACGCCGCTGCGCCATCCGGCGCGACGACCTGCACTTCCACCTGGCTAAGGCCCGAGCCGAACCCGGCAATGACCGATGGAGCGTACTGACTGTCCAAGCGGCTGCCGAACTGACTCCTGATCGTCGGCGTGACCACCACCACACCGGCGCCGAGCGGGGTGGGGGCGTCGCCCCGCAGGACCAGGAGCCTCGCCGTCGGCACCCCGCGCGCCTCGAGAGCGGCGCACATTACTGGATCACAGGCCACGGTTACGTTGCGGCTGACCTGCTGAGAGACCCAATCAGCGGCCATCTGGGCGGCATTGGCGGACTTGGTACGGACAGCCTTGACGGGGCCTGGGGAGCGGCCGCCGGAGTGCAGCTGGGACAGCACACCGGCTGCGCCGCTAGCCACGATGAGGACGAGGACCACCACGGCCACCCAGGGAAGGCGTACCCTCGTGCGGGCGCGAGGGCGGACAACAGGCGGCCCAGATCCAGCTGACGGCTGCAGCCCCGGTTTTTCCGGCATCGGAACGGAAGACGACGCTGACTCATGGGACGCAACATCCTCGGCTTCTCCGGCTGCCTCCGCTTCTGCTTCTTCTTTGAGATCGGCTTTCTCAGCTCTGATTTCCTCGTGTGGCGCCTCTTCCTCGGCACCAGCTCCCTGGATGGCGGCTTCATTAACTGCGATGACAGGTGCTCGTGGTTCCGGATCGGGCGGCTCGGGCAGAGGTGCCTCGGCCGGCGCTCGCTTCTTGATCGGTCTTGTCCCACCCGATGACGGACTGCTTCAGGAGCGGGACCGCCCTGGCCGCCCTGTAGGCGGCAGCCAGGGCGTCGCAAGAGTTCAGCGTATCTGGGTGGCTGGCGCCTAGCAGTTGTTCACGGGCGGTCAGGGTCAGACGGAGGAGCATGATCGCCTGGGCGATCCGGCCGACGTCCTGATAAGCGGCTGCGAGATTGTTCTGTGAGGTCAGGGTGTCTGGATGGTCCGGTCCCAGCGTCCGCTCCCGGCCGACCAGGGTCCGTTCGAACACCTCGACCGCCTCGGTGGTCTGGCTTGCCGCCAGATAAGCGGTGGCGAGGTCATTTCGTACATCCAGGGTGTCAGGATGCTCGGGACCCAGCATCCGCTCGAGATCCGCAGCCAGCGGCTCGCCAACGACGACGGCCTGCGACGCGCTGTCTCCCAGCTCGACCAGGTGGTGCAGCGCCAGGAACCTGAGCCGCAGCAGGCCCCTCGTCAATCGTTCGCCGGCCATGCCCGTCGGTATGGCCGCATGGCCGAGTAGCGCGGCCACCTGCTCAGGCAGGTCTCTGGCGGCCCGGTGATTCCGCGCTACGTCGAGGTCTCGCGCCCAAGCCTCGAGCAACGTCACAGCGGCCTGGCCGGCCGCCGGGAGCTGTCCGAGCCCGGCCAGCCGGGAACGGGCCGCTCTGGCCACAATCTGATGCATGACGATGGTCCGGCCATCCAGGCTCGAAGTCAGCAGTGACCGGTTGATCAACTCCGCTAGTGCGTCATCCACGGCACCCGCCGCTACCCGGCGCCCGCCGGGAGCCAGCACACCTGCCTGCCCGGCGGCGTACAGCAGTTCACGGCGGACTCCGGCCGCCGAGAGCATCGCCATGATGGCGACCATCCGGGTCTTTACCTCGGTCGCATCGACCTGACTGACCGCGTCCAAGGACAGCATGACCGCCGCCGCGGCACCAGGCGGATAGGGCAACGCCTCTTCACGGCTCGCTTGCGCCCGCTCCTCCCCGGCCACCTTCGCGCGCAGACACTCAAGGTACGCCCGGTATTCCAGGCGCTGCACAGTGATGACCGCCGCGGCCTGAGCCAGCGCCAGCGGCAGGTGTCCCAGTTCGGTGGCCACCGCCGCGGCCCCGTCTTCGTCTGCTAGGCCGGTCCGGTCAGCCAGGAACGCCATCGCCTCCTCCGGTGCCGCCTGCCCCACAGTTACGCCGGTCCCCAGGCAGGCGTCAGCCGTACGGCTCACGGTGATTACCACCTGGGCTGCGCCACCGGCGGGCACAAACGGCTGCAGTGCGGCTAGGTCTTCCGCGCCGTCGAACACCAGCAGACAGCGATCTCCGTCGTTCTCTAGGCGGCGCCGGACGGCCCGGGCCGCACCGGCCGTATCCTGTCCGAGTTCGTCAGCCCGCAGTCCTGCCGCATCGGCCACTGCGGCCAAGCCGGCCAGCAGAGTACCGTCGGTCCCGGCGCCGACCCATGCGACCAACCGCCAGCCGGCGGCTAGCCTGGCACGCGCGTGCGCTGCCGCTAGTTGCGTCTTGCCGGTGCCCGGCGGCCCCGTCAGCACGTGAACCGGCGGAGACACCCCACTGCTCCGGTCTAGGCGAGCCAGCAGGCCGACTCGCCGCTGGAAGGCAGGCGGCTCCTGTGGAATGTCACCCACCACTACCTGGTCACCGGACACCGCCCCCACCGCTTCCTACCTCGCGACACACACGCCATGTGCAGAGGCCCGGACAGGTAACTCACGTGACGTAACAGTTACGAATTTGAACATACCCACGCTGCGATTGCTAAACAGACTCGTCCGCGACAATCCTGGACAACTTTGTATTCGGCGGAAATAAGCCAGCAAGTTGCCCTCGCGGTCAGGATCACCGCGGCCGCCAAGGGGGCCTGGAAGCGGCACGGCAGCAGTCCCTTTCCCGCCGGAGCTCGCCCAGGCCGCCGGTTTTGACCGGCGCTACCCGCCGATCACCATCACCGGCGACACGACCGGAGACCTCGCCGAAGGCGATGCCGGGCATCCGATTATTATGACCTGACGTCGGCGCCCGCGGCATCTAGGAGTGTGCCGTAAATGATCATGGTCATCGCCGGATGTGACGACAGCGCGACATTGCGTTCCTGACTGCCGCCTCCGGTACACCTCTTCGGGTTTACCTGGCCGCCCGGTCGGCACGGTCTTCCGCCACTCTACTCATGTCGTATCACTCGATCCGTAGGCATTCGCCAATCAGGCCGCAGAGCCTTGCGGCGAAGAACGCCGGCCAATCACCTCCTCAAGTAGGCACGTCATAGGATATTGGAAGCCTATTGGATTGTGATAGCGAACCAGCCGGGCCCCGACCGAAAGCCGGACCGGATTCGCGAAGAATGCGAGAAGACGACACAGAACTGTTACTGTTTCGTAGCGACAAAGGGGGCAAACGGTCTGGGCCTCCAAGGGATCCGGCAATCTCATCGTCCTGTCTTGGCGGTATTTACCATGCCTCCACGACGGTGACGAGGCTCATGGCCACACCTACAGGAGGTCCTCGGTGCGCTCTCGCAGAAGGTCCGCGATGCACTCTCGTAGGCGATCCCCGGTGCGCTCACGCTCCTCGCTTTGGCACTACGCGCCCTGGCTAGGCGTCGTCGCAGTCGTGCTCATAGCGCTCCCGCTGCTCGCTGTCTATCCCCTCCGGATGGTTTACACGGCCGCTAGCGTCAAAGCGATTAGCCGGGATGTGCTGACCTACGCCAGCCAGGCATCGGCCTCCTCGCCTCTCACGACGCGCCCGTTCTCTACTCACGCCGCCGACGAGGTGCTCGTCGCTGCCGTATCAACCGATGGCCCGGAAACCGGAGAGCAGGGCATCACTTCGGTAAGCGGGGGCGGCCTCACCTGGCATCGTGCAGTGCGGGCGCGCTACCGGCCGGGAGATAGCGAGATATGGTGGGCCGTCGCCTCAGCGGCCTTGAACCATGTGACGGTTAATGCCCGCCGGGCTGCCGACGGCTACACCGGAATGATCACGGTACTAGCCCTTAAGAATGTGGACACGGCAGACCCGATTGGAGCTACCGCTAATGGCGGCGCCCGCCAGGGAGCACCATCGGCAACATTGACCGCCACGGCAGCCGGGTCCCTGGTGCTAGGAGCGGGCAACGACTGGGACTCGGCCGCTGACCGGACGCTCGCCGCCGGACAGATGCGGATCGCTCAGTTCCTGAGCAGAAGCGGCGACACCTACTGGGTGCAGCAGGCGACAAACCTCTCTAATGCTGCCGGCGCCACGAAAATCGTCGCAGACACCGCACCGACCGGTGACCAGTGGAATCTCGCGGCCGTCGAATTGCGGCCTGCTGATCCAGGAAGCACTGTGGCATCAGGTGCTACTTCTGCGCCGGGGTCAACTGCGGCTTCGGCCGCTCCGCCAACGACCACCGCGACGCCAATTCCTACCGTCGCTCCCGTGGTGAGTGCGACCCCCATCGTGAGCCCGACCTCTGCAGTTCCCTCTTCGTCGCAGCCAACCTCCAGTTCGAGTCCTGCTGAGAGCCTCCCGGCTGGCGTCACCTTGCAGAAGATCGACGGCGGTCCTGGCTACTTCGCGTCCCTGAGTCCAAGAAGCGCCTGGATGGACCAGCACATCCTGCTCGGTGGATGGCTCGAGCAGCCCCTCAACGGCACCGAGGTAGGCTACGACGCTTCGATGAGTGACAATATTTACTGGAACCTGGCCGCGAGTCCCGCAGATACTTCCTGCGGTGAGCCCTGCCGGGCGGACTACAACGTTATCCGGGCAGGTGGCATGCATGCCTCTGCCCCGGACGTTACCTCCAATAGTGGTTCCGAGACCGTGGCATACGACGGCACTGACGAGTCCGACATGAACTTTGGTCCCGGGTGGAACGGGTACTCCAACCCCAGCGACAACGTTTGGAACACCGACGCTTGCACGCCGGCGAATTCCCGCTGCGGTTTCACGGCGACCCGGTTGTTCTACAACGGCGACCGCACCGGGGTATCGTCCACCACCGCCGCCCCTTCGTACCCCACCAACGCGGCCGTCGCCGTCCACCAGGGATTCGGCAAAGGCGTCCTCTTCTGGGAGTCTGATGCAGACGCGGCGACCTTCTTGAAGTATTCGGACATCCTCTCTGCCGACAGCTATTGGATGACCGACGACGACCTTGAGGTCCCATCACAGGGCGGCTGTGCTCTGCTGCCGAGCAGCAGCACAGCCTGCGGCGGCGGAAGCGGCTCAGGCCTGACGCATACGCAAAGCCACCTTCCTGCGAATTACGCCTACAATGTCAGCGCGCTCGAGCAAGAACAGGCGCTGAACGGCGGATCCAAGCCTGTGGTGGTCGACATCGAGACAGGATGTCCGTTCGGTAATTCCAAAAACTGCATCACCCCGTCGGCTATGACAGCTGCTGCGTGGCACTCTCTCATAGCTGGTGCTCGCGGCATTGTCTGGTTCCAGCATAACTTCGGTGGGCCTTGTGTTGACTTCAGGTCGTTTTACGATGGCTCTAACCCACAAAGCGGCATGTACAGCTGCCAGCAGACACCGGGTGTTAGCCTGCATGACATGGTGATGGCGGTTACTGCGTTCAATACCGAGGTGACCAGCCTGAACAGTGTGCTGTTGGCACCGTTCGCCAAGGGCTATGTCACGGCTACGGGCGACATCAGTTACATGGCAAAGCAATCGGATGGTAGATTCTACGTGTTTGCGGGTTCAGGCACGCCTGCCACGCCTCCCCCGGCGAACCAATCCGCCACGTTCACTATCGCAGGCGGGTATACCGGGCCGGTAACCGTACTCAATGAGAACCGGACCATCTATGCGACCAATGGTGTGTTTACTGATAAGTTCGCTGACGCAAACGCCGTGCATATCTACGAGATCGGCTGATGGATAGGCGGTCAGCTTTGCGGACTCAGGTCTAGATCCTGTTCGAACCTCGCCTGCTGGCGACGGCGGACGCGTCACCAAGCTTTCAGCGGGTTTCAGGCGAAGGCGAGGGAGTAGCCCGCGGCGCGCAGCGCGGCGATGACCTCGCCGCAGTGCTCAGGACCGCGGGTCTCGACCTGCAGGACCACCTCGACCTCGTCGACATGCAGCCGCGGCGCCAGTCGCTCATGGCTTACCTCGAGCACGTTCGCGCCGAGGTCGGCCAGGTCGCCGAGGACCTTCGCCAGGGATCCGGGGCGATCGGGCAGCCGGCAGCGGAAGGCCAGGTAGCGGCCGGCCGCACCGAGGCCATGGCGGAGCAGCTTGGCCAGCAGCAGCGGGTCGATGTTGCCGCCGGAGAGCACCACGACCACCGGCGGGGCGAAATCGCGCGCGTGCTCGAGTACGGCGGCCACCCCGGCCGCCCCGGCCGGCTCCACCACCTGCTCGGCCCGCTCCAGGCACAGCAGCAGGCCGCGGGACAGGCTCTCCTCCGAGACCGTCACCACCCGACCCGCGTGCGCGGCGAGGATGCCGAACGGGACATCCCCCGGGGAGCTGACCGCGATGCCGTCGGCCATGGTCGGCGTAGCCTGTACCGCCAGCGGACGGCCGGCCGCCAGCGAGCCCGGGTACGGGGCGACCGACTCCGCTTGGACGCCGACGACCTGTATCGAGGGATCGATGCCCTTGACCGCCACCGTGACGCCGGCCACCAGGCCGCCCCCGCCGGTGGGTACCACCACCGTGCGCACCGGCGGGCACTGCTCGGCGATCTCAATGCCCAGCGTGCCCTGCCCGGCCACGATGTCCGGGTGGTCGTACGGGTGAATGAACACCGCGCCGGTCCGCTCGGCGAAGGCCATGGCCTCGGCCACGGCGTCTTCCACGCAGGTGCCGTGCAGGATGACCTCCGCCCCGTAACCGCGGGTGGCCTGCACCTTGGGCAGCGGCGCGCCGGCCGGCATGACCACGGTGGCAGCGCAGCCGAGCCGCCCGGCGGCGAACGCGACACCCTGGGCGTGGTTGCCCGCGCTGGCCGCGACGACGCCGCGGGCCCGTTCGGCATCGGCCAGCCGGGCGATCCTGATGTAGGCGCCGCGGACCTTGAACGATCCAGTCCGCTGCAGGTTCTCGCACTTGAGGAACACCGGGCCGCCCACGGCCTCGGACAGCACCCGGGAGTGGAGCAACGGGCGTGTCCGAGATCACATCGCGGAGCAGCTTGCGGGCCGCGACCACATCGTCGGAGCCGACCGCGCCAGGTGTTATGTCCACGGGATGCAAGTGTGCCACGCCGCCCGGCCTGGTCGCGGCCACGTACGCGACCGGCCCGGTGCACGCAGATGCGAAGACCGGCGATCTCGACATACCGTCGAATAGTGGAGCAAGACAGCCAGCATCACCCCGCCAGCACCCCCGCCCCCGCCACCCTCGCCGAACTGCGCGCCAGCGGTCACGAATACCGCGGTGTCAGGGCGGAGATACGCAATAACCTGCTCGCCATGCTGCGGGCGGGGGAGGACCCCTTCCCCGGCATCGTCGGGTTCGGGCAGACCGTCCTGCCGCACCTGGAGCGGTCCCTGATCGCCGGGCACGACATCATCCTGCTCGGCGAGCGCGGCCAGGGCAAGACCCGGCTGATCCGCACCCTGGGCGGGCTGCTCGACGAGTGGACGCCCGGCCGTCGAGGGCTGCGAGATCAACGACCACCCGTACCACCCCGCCTGCGCGCGGTGCCGCCGGCTCGCCGCCGAGCTCGGCGACGACCTGCCGGTCAGCCTGGCGGCACCGGGCGAGCGGTACGGCGAGAAGCTCGCCACCCCGGACACCAGCGTCGGCGACCTGATCGGCGACATCGACCCGGTCAAGGTGGCCGAGGGGCGCACCCTGGGCGACCCGGAGACCATTCACTTCGGGCTGGTGCCGCGGACCAACCGGGGCATCTTCTCCCTGAACGAGCTGCCCGACCTGGCCGAGCGGATCCAGGTGTCGCTGCTGAACGTGATGGAGGAGCGCGACATCGGCATCCGCGGCTACGCGCTGCGGCTGCCGCTCGACCTGCTGCTGGTGGCCAGCGCGAACCCGGAGGACTACACCAACCGGGGCCGGATCATCACGCCGCTGAAGGACCGGTTCGGCGCGGAGATCCGCACCCACTACCCGCTGTCCCTGGCCGACGAGCTCACCTTGATCAGGCAGGAAGCCGACGTCTGGACCGGCGCTGAGCTGCCCGACCACCTCGTCGAGGTGATCGCGCGGTTCACCCGCGGGGTCCGCGAGTCGCCCGCCGTCGACGCGCGCTCCGGCGTCTCCGCCCGGTTCGCCATCGCCGCGGCGGAGAGCGCGGCGGCGTCCGCGGTGCGCCGGTCCGCGCTGGCCGAGCTCGGCGGCCGAGACGCCGGTGGCCCGGGTGTGCGACCTGCCCGCCGTGGTCAGCACGCTGCGCGGCAAGGTCGAGTTCGAGGTGAGCGAGGAGGGCCGGGAGGAGGAGGTGCTCGCCGCGATGCTGCGCCGGGCGATCGCCGACACGTTCCGGTCCCGGCTGGGCAGCGTGGACCTGTCCGGCCTGCTGGCCAAGTTCGAGGAGGGCGGCACGGTGGAGACGGGCGAGCTGGTGCCCGCCGCCGACCTGCTGCAGCGGATCGGCGACGTCCCCGGCCTGGCCAAGATCATGTCCCGGCTGGGCATGGACGGCGGCGAATCCTTCGGGCACGCGGCCGCGGCCCTGGAGTTCGCCCTGGAAGGGCTGTACCTGATGCGCCGGCTGTCCAAGGACAGCGCCGACGGCACCAGCGTGTACCGGACCTAGGACCGGCTTAGGGACGGCAAGAGGCACGGCATGGCGAAATACCGGTACGGCCGGTACGTCTACGGCCCGGACCCGCTGGCGGTCCCGTACGACGTACGCGGCGCCGTGGACGAGATGGGCGATTCGATCCTGGCCGGGGCCAACCCGGCCGACGCGCTGCGGGACCTGCTCCGCCGGGGCCTCGGAGACCGGGCCGGCGCCGGGGCCTGGACGACCTGCTGCGCCGGGTCCGCGACCGGCAGCGGGAGATCCGCGGCAGCGGCCGCCTGGACGGCATCCTCGAGCAGGCCCGGGCCCTGCTCGACACGGCCATCGGGCAGGAGCGGGCCGAGCTGTTCCCCGACCCGGGCGACGAGGCCCGGATGCGCGAGGCCGACCTGGACGCGCTGCCCGCCGACACGGCGCAGGCGATCCGGCAGCTGGCCGACTACGACTGGCGGTCGGCCGCCGCCCGCCAGACCTTCGAGCAGCTCAAGGACCTGCTGCGCAGCGAGGTGCTGGACAGCCAGTTCCGCGGCATGAAGCAGGCCATGCAGAACCCCGACCCGCAGGCCATGCAGCGGATCAAGGACATGCTCGGCGACCTGAACCAGATGCTGGCCGCCGATGCCCGCGGCGAGCACACCCAGGCCGACTTCGACCAGTTCATGGAACGCGTACGGCGACCTGTTCCCCGACCACCCGCGGAACCTCGAGGAGCTGGTCGACTCGCTGGTCAGCCGGATGGCCGCCGCGGAGCGGCTGCTCCGCTCGCTCAGCGAGGAGCAGCGCGAGGAGCTCGCCGAGCTGATGGCGAACGCGCTGGAGGACGCGGGCCTGGCCGCCGAGATGGCCCGGCTGGCCGACGCGCTGCGGGCGCGGCGGCCGGACCTCGACCGGGCCGGCATGATGGGCGGCGTCCAGATGTCCGGCGAGGAGCCGCTCGGCCTCGGCGACGCCACCACGGCCCTGGCCGAGCTGGCCGACCTGGCCGAGCTGGAGAACGCGCTCGGCCAGGACTACCCGGGCGCGAGCCTGGACGACATCGACGAGGAGGCGGTCCGGCGGGCCTTCGGGCGGCAGGCCGTCGACGACATCGAGGCGCTGCGCCGGATCGAGCGCGAGCTCGAGCGGCAGGGATACCTGACCCGCAACGGCGGGCGGCTCGAGCTCACCCCCAAGGCGGTGCGCCGGCTCGGCGACACGGCCCTGCGCCGGATCTTCGCCGACATCAACTTCGGCCGCCGGTCCGGCGACCACGACCAGCGGGACGCCGGCCAGGCCGGGGAGCTCACCGGGACCACGCGCGCCTGGGAGTTCGGCGACGAGCAGCCCCTGGACGTCCCCGCCACGGTCCGCAACGCTGTCTTGCGCGGCGGGCCGCCCGCCCCGGGCGCGCCGGTCAAGCTTTCGGCCCGCGACTTCGAGGTGGCGGAGACCGAACGGCGCAGCGCGGCGGTGGTGTCCCTGCTGGTCGACCTGTCCTACTCGATGCAGCTGCGCGGCACCTGGGCGGCGGCCAAGCAGACGGCCCTCGCGCTGCACGCCCTGCTGCGCAGCCGGTTCCCGCAGGACGCCGTCCAGGTCGTCGGCTTCTCCAACTACGCGCGCGAGCTGCGCGAGACCGAGCTCGCCGGACTCGGCTGGGACATGGTGCAGGGCACCAACCTGCATCATGCGCTGATGCTAGCCGGGCGCCACATCGACCGGCACCCCGAGCACGAGCCGGTCGTCCTGATCGTGACCGACGGCGAGCCCACCGCTCACCTGCAGCGCGACGGGCGGTCCTGGTTCGACTGGCCGCCGTCGCCCGAGACGCTCGAGCTCACGCTGGCCGAGGTGGACAAGATGACCCGGCGGCACGCCGCGCTGAATATATTCATGCTGGCTGACGACGCCAGGCTCAGCGCGTTCGTCGACAATGTAGCGAGGAGGAACGGCGGGCGGGTGCTGCAGGCGGCACCCGAACGTCTCGGTGAGTACGTCATCCGTGACTTCCTGCGCACCCGGGGCTCCAGCCGACGGTAGATTTTCCTGGTCGGCTGCGGACGACCCTCGGCTCGCGGTCCCGGCCGGACTAAACAGCTTTACGCACCGCACAAGGAGGAATCGTGAGTTCTACCAGCGGATCGGTCGAGAGGTCGTCGGGCCGGACGATCCTCGCCGTGATTCTCGCCATCATCGCCCTGGTGTTCATCGTGGTCGGCATCATCTACATCGCCGAGCCGGCCAGTTCGCTGCCGAGCTTCATCCCCGGGCACATCGCCGGCTCCAGCGGCCACCACCCGCTGAAGGCCGTCGGTTCGCTCGTGGTCGGCATCGTCTTCGCCGTGGGGGCCTGGTTCGCCCTGGCCTACAAGCCCCAGCCCGGCCGCCGCCCCGCCGGCCAGCCGCAGGAGAGCTCCCCCGCGCGGCCGCGGCTGAGCTTCCGCGCCGGCCTTCCGCCTAGCCTCGAGCGCCTGGCGGAGGTCGTCGAGGAGGTCGTCGCAGTCCTCGATGCCGACCGAGAGCCTGATCAGGTCACCGGGGACTTCGAGCGCCGAGCCGGTAACCGAGGCGTGGGTCATCCGCTCCGGATGCTCGATCAGCGACTCCACCCCGCCGAGCGACTCTCCCAGCGTGAACAGGCGGGTCCGGCCGCAGGCCCGCACGGCCGCCTCCTCGCCCGCCAGCAGCCGGAACGACACCATGCCGCCGAACGCGCGCATCTGCTCCTGCGCGGTCTTGTGACCGGGGTGCGACGGCAGGCCCGGGTAGAAGACCTCGGCCACCGCGGGGTGCTCGGCCAGCATCTGCGCGACCCGCATCGCGTTCCGGCAGTGCCGGTCCATCCGGGCGGCGAGCGTCTTGATGCCGCGCAGCGTCAGCCACGCGTCGAACGGGGCCGGCCACCGCCCCGGTGGCGTTCTGGGTGAAGGCGAGCCGCTCGGCCAGCTCGGGGTCGGCCACCACCAGGGCGCCTCCGACCACGTCCGAGTGGCCGCCCAGGTACTTGGTGGTGGAGTGGACCACCACGTCGGCCCCCAGCATGAGCGGCTGCTGCAGGTACGGCGACGCGAACGTGTTATCCACCACGAGCAGCGCGCCGGCCTTGTGCGCCGCCTGCGGCCAGCGCCCGGATGTCGGCGATGCCGAGCAGCGGGTTGGTCGGCGTCTCGACCCAGACCAGGGCGGTCTTGCGGGCGGCGAGCTGCTCCCGCACGGCCGCCACGTCCGAGATCGGGACCACGCCGTGGTCCAGCCCCCAGCCGGTGAACACCCGGGCGAACAGCCGGTACGTGCCGCCGTAGGCGTCGTCCGGGATGAGCACGTGATCACCGGGTGAGCAGACCGTCCTGATCAGGCAGTCCTCGGCGGCCATGCCGGAGGCGAAGGCGAGCCCGGCCGCGCCGCCCTCCAGCGCGGTCAGGCACTGCTCGAGCGCGGTCCTGGTCGGGTTGGCCGACCGGGAGTACTCGTAGCCGCCGCGCAGGCCGCCCACCCCGTCCTGCTTGTAGGTGGACACCTGGTAGATCGGCGGCACGACTGCCCCGGTGACCGGGTCGGGCTCCTGGCCCGCGTGAATAGCCAGGGTCTCGAAGCCATCGTGGCTGGTCATCAGCATTTTCCTCCGTCGTTTCAGGTGTTCGCGGCCAGGAAGGTGAGCATGTCCTGCCGGGTGAGCAGCCCGGTCGGCTTGCCGTTCACGTGCACGAGCGCCGCGCCCGCCTTCTCCAGCGCCAGGACCGCCTGGGACACCGGCTCGCCCAGGCCGACAGTCGGCAGCGGCGCCGACATGTGGCCGCCGACCGGGTCGGACGGCTTGGCCCGGCCGGCGACCAGCGCGTCGAGCAGGTCGCGCTCCACGACCGAGCCGACCACCTCGGCCGCCATCACCGGCGGCTCCTCCTTGACCACGGGCAGCTGGGACACGTCGTACTCGCGCAGCAGGGCGATAGCCGCGCCGACGTTCTCCTCCGGGTGGACGTGGACGAACTCGGGCAGGCTGCGTTCTTTCCTGGCCATCACGTCGGCCACCAGCGGCTCGGTCGTCTGCGCCGAGAGAAAGCCGTAGTCGGCCATCCACTCGTCGTTGAAGATCTTCGACAGGTAACCGCGGCCGCCGTCGGGCAGCAGCACGACGATCACCGCGTCCGGCCCGGCCGACTCCGCCACCCGCAGCGCGGCCGCCACCGCCAGCCCGCACGAGCCGCCGGTCAGCAGGGCCTCCTCCCGGGCCAGCCGCCGGGTCATGCCGAACGACTCGGCATCACTGATCGCGATAACCTCATCGCACACTTCCGGGTCGTAGGTGGACGGCCAGATGTCCTCGCCCACGCCCTCGACCAGGTAGGGGCGGCCGGACCCGCCCGAGTAGACGGAGCCTTCCGGGTCGGCGCCGATGATCCGCACCGCGCCGCCCGACACCTCCTTCAGGTAGCGCCCGGTGCCGGTGATGGTGCCGCCGGTGCCGATCCCGGCGACGAAATGGGTCACCGTGCCGTCCGTCTGGGCCCAGATCTCCGGCGCGGTGGTGGCGTAGTGCGAGGCGGGGTTCTCGGGGTTCGCGTACTGGTCGGGCTGCCAGCCGCCGGGCGTCTCGGCGGCCAGCCTGCGCGCGACGCTGTAATACGAGTCAGGATGGTCGGGCGCGACCGTGCCCGGGCACACCACGACCTCGGCGCCATACGCGCGCAGCACCGCGATCTTGTCCTGGGCCACCTTGTCCGGGCAGACGAACACGCACCGGTAGCCGCGCTCGGCCGCGACGATCGCGAGCCCAACCCCGGTGTTACCCGAGGTGGGCTCCACCATGGTGCCGCCCGGCCGGAGCGCGCCGCTCTTCTCGGCCGCGACCACCATCCGCAGCGCGATGCGGTCCTTGACCGAGCCGCCCGGGTTGAAGTACTCGACCTTCGCCAGCACGTTGGCGCCGGGGATGCCCCGGGTGACCGACCGCAGCCGGACCAGCGGGGTGTTCCCGACCAGCGCGCTCAGTGAGTCATGGACCTGCATGGTGCGACGCTATCCGACGCTGATCCCTACCCGCCGGTAGTACTGGTTCTGGCCAGGCGTTAACTTGTTGGGAGAACCTACGCGAGGAGGCCGGACCATGCCCGAAGCCGTGATCGTCGCCACCGCCCGGTCGCCCATCGGCCGTGCGGGCAAGGGATCGCTCACCAGCATCCGCCCGGACGACCTGGCGGCCCAGATGGTGACCGCGGCGCTGGCGAAGGTGCCGCAGCTCGACCCGGCCGACATCGGCGACCTGATCCTCGGCTGCGGCCTGCCGGGCGGCGAGCAGGGCTTCAACATGGCGCGCGTGGTCGCCATCCTGCTCGGTCACGACCATATTCCGGGCACCACCGTGAACCGGTACTGCTCCTCGTCGCTGCAGACCACCCGGATGGCCTTCCACGCGATCAAGGCCGGCGAAGGGGACGTGTACATCTCGGCCGGGGTCGAGTGCGTGAGCCTGCTGGCCAAGGGCAGCAGCGATTCCTGGCCCGACACCCACAACCAGGCCTTCGCCGAGGCCGGGCAGCGTACCCAGCGGTCCTCCTGCGACCGGCGAGGCCGGGGCCTGGCACGACCCGCGCGAGGACGGGAACATCCCCGACATCTATATCGCGATGGGCCAGACCGCGGAGAACGTGGCCGAGCTGCGCGGCGTCTCCCGCGAGCAGCAGGACGAGTTCGGGGTGCGCTCGCAGAACCTGGCCGAGAAGGCCCTCGCCAACGGCTTCTGGCAACAGGACATCACCCCGGTCACGCTGCCGGACGGCTCCGTGGTCAGCGCCGACTATGGCCCGCGGCCCGGGACCACGCTGGAAAAGGCGCGCAGCTCAAGCCGGTGTTCCGCCCGGACGGCACGGTCACCGCGGGGAACTGCTGCCCGCTCAACGACGGGGCCGCCGCGGTCGTCGTGATGAGCGACGTCAAGGCGGCCGAACTCGGCATCACGCCGCTGGCCGGGATCGTGTCCTCCGGGGTGACCGGGCTGTCCCCGGAGATCATGGGCCTGGGACCGGTGGAGGCATCGCGGCAGGCGCTGGCCGGGGCCGGGATGGCGATCTCCGACATCGACCTGGTGGAGATCAATGAGGCGTTCGCGGCCCAGGTCATCCCGTCCTACACCGATCTCGGCATCGACCTCGCCAAGCTGAACGTGAACGGCGGGGCGA
>CAWIUF010000030.1:0-39695 GCA_963839095.1 uncultured Actinomycetota bacterium
GCCTGTACCGCAGCGCGAACCCGGTCCTCACCTTCGTCGCCAACTTCCCGCCCTGCCTGCAGGAGGCCACCATCCCCGACCCCGCAGAAAGCTTCGACACCCAGGCCCTGCACCGGTTCCTGCCCAGGACCGGGACCATCGGGGAGATGCTCCACTTCTACTTCATCTTCTGGGCTACACCCCCCTACGTGCCCTTCGTGCCGCTCGAGGGAGCCGGGACCGATCTGTTCTTCGACGACGAGACCAGCAATGAGGCCCTGGTCGAGCTGCGCCGATTCGTCATCGACTTCGTCGAGCAGCACGAGCCGGACAATCCCCAGATCTGGCAGTGGGAACGGAACATCGAGCTCTGAGAAAGGAGCACCGCCATGACCGAGCTCACCGCCGGTGCCTTCCGCACGATCGGGTCGCCCGACGCGATCCCCGACGGCTTCGTGGTCGCGTTCTACCTGAGCGACCGCAAGCTGCGGATTGCCGTGGCGAATGCCGGCGGTCGGCTTTACGCGTTCGGCGACCTCTGCACCTGCGCCGCCAGCTCGTGTCCGCTATCCGGAGGACTGCTCACCGGGACGACGATCATGTGCCAGTGCCACGGCTCGGAGTTCGACGTCACCACCGGCGCCGTGATCAGCGGTCCGGCCCCCCGGCCGCTCAGCGTGTACGACGTGCGGGTGGCCGACGGCGGCATCCGGGTCCGGGCCTAGGCCGCCGGGCGGTCCGGCCCGAGATCATTCAGCGCGGTGCGCAGCTCGCGGCGGGAGCTGATGCCGAGCTTGGTGAAGACCTTGCGCAGGTGCCATTCGACCGTGCGCACGGACAGGAACAGCTCGGCGCCGATCTCGGCGTTGGTCCGGCCGTCGCGGGCCAGCCGGCCGATATAGGCCTCCTGCGGGGTCAAGGCGGTCGTCGCCGTCTCGACCGTGCGCTTGCGAACCGTCTCACCGGTAGCGGCCAGCTCGCGCCGGGCCCGTTCGGCAAACGCCGCCACGCCCATCGCGTCCAGCATCTCGTGCGCGGTCCGCAGCTGACTCCGGGCGTCGGTGCGACGGCTCTCCCGCCGCAGCCATTCCCCGTACACCAGGTGAGCGCGGGCCAGATCCACCCGGACCCGGGTCCGGCCCAGCCGGTCGATCGCCTCCCGGTAGCCCCCCTCAGCCTCATCGCCGTCACTCAGCAGCGCACGCGACCTCGCCGCCAGCCCCAGCGCCCAGTCAGTACCGGCCGCGTCCGTCATCTCCGTCAGGCGGCCGTAGGCGGCGGCCGCGGTCCCCGTCATCCCGGCATGCACGGCGGCCTCGACCAGCTCCACCAGCGCCCACCGGAAGAAGCCCAGGTCCCCGTGGTACTCGGCGGCGCGTTCCGCGGCGGCCACCGCGTCGCGGGGCCGGCCGAGGCCGTTGCTGAGCACCGCGTTCGCCCACTCGGCGCACGCGATCCCGTACCCTTCACCGCGCTGCGTCACGTCTCGCATGATCGAGCTGATCAGCGCAGCCGCGGTGGCCTGGTTGCCGCGGAACGCGGCCAGGCTCAGCGCACCGTAGTGCCAGGGCGGATTGCCGGTGGCCTCTTCGACCGTCCGGGTCTCGTCGAGCAGCGCGGCCGCGGCGGTCAGCTCGCCGGCGAACACCAGCGGGCGTATCCGGCGGTCGAGCGCGAGCGGCAGCTCGGCGAGCGCGCCGAGCTGCCGGACCAGCTGGATATAGCGCCGGGACAGCAGTTCCCAGCGCTCGTCGTCCCACACCTGCGAGGCCATCACGCAGGCCAGCCACAGCCAGTGCGGCTCCTCGTCGGCCGGCGTGCTCTGCTCGGCGGCAGCCACCGCCTGTCGCAGCAGCGGCAGGGCGGCCGTGTACCCCTGGGTGAAGAGCGCGGTCAGGCCGTCGAGGAGGAGATCGGGCGGGCGCGGCCGGCCCGGGGCCGGAGGCGCCGCCGCGGCGACGCGGGCCACCTCCAGGGTGCTGCCGCCCGGGCCGGCCAGGCGCCCGGCGTATATCGCCGCCACCATGGCATCCAGGTAGGTGGCGCGGGCCAGGCTGACGTCGATCCGCTCCAGGCGCTGGGCGGCCCGCAGCAACAGCTGCGGGGCTTCGCCGTCCCGGCTGGTGGCGGACGCGAGCCGGGCCCGCACCAGCTCCAGGCGCGCCTGCTCCAGGTCGCTGAGTGGTCCGGCCTCCGCTATGGCCAGCAGGCCCTGCGCGGCGCCTGCCGCTCCGGCCTGGACCTTGGCCTGGGCGGCGGCCAGCGCCCGGCCGGCTCGCCGGGCCGGATCGCCGGTCAGCAGCGCCGCGCGCTCCAGGAACGCGGCCGCCGCGGCTACGCCGCCCCGGGCCTGCGCCCGGTCCGCCGACTGCTCCAGCTCAGCGGCGACCTTCTCGTCGTAATCGGGCGCGGCCTGCGCCCGATGCCAGGCCCGCCGGTCCGGATCGACACGCGGATCGGTCACCTCGGCCAGCGCCGCGTGCAGTTGCTGCCGCTCGGCCAGTGGCGCCGACCGGTAGGCGGCCGAACGGGTCAGCGGATGCCGGAACCGCACATGGCCGTCGAACTCGACCAGTCCGGCCTCCACGGCCGGCGCGCCCGCCTGGATGCCGATGCCCAGCCGCTCGGCGGCCCGCCACACCAGCGCCCGGTCGCCGGACGGATCGGCCGCCGCCAGCTGCAGCAGCCGCCGGGTCGGGGCGGGCAGGGCGTCCAGCTGGCGGCCGAAGCTGTCCTCGATCCGGCTGGTCAGGTGCGTGACGGCAGGCAGGCCGAACCCCCCGGCCAGCTCGGCCGGGGACAGCCCGCGCGGCAGTTCGAGCAGCGCCAGCGGGTTCCCCCGGGTCTCCGCGATGATCAGGTCGCGGACCCGCGCGTCCAGCGGCCCGGCCAGCGCCGAGTCCAGCAGCGACCGGGCGTGATCGTGGTTCAGCCCCGCTACCGCCAGCTCGGGCTGCCCGGTCAGTTCGGTGCCGGGATTGCGGGTCGCGAACACCAGCGCGACCGGGTCGGCGGCCAGCCGCCGCGCCACGAACCCGAGCGTCAGCTCGGTGGCCTGGTCCAGCCACTGCTCGTCGTCGATCAGGCAGATCAGCGGCTGGCCGCCGGCCACCTCGGACAGCAGGCTGAGCACGGCCAGCCCGACCAGGAACCGGTCCGGCGGCGGCCCCCCGGCCAGGCCGAACGAGGTCCGCAGCGCATCGCGCTGCGGTACCGGGATCCGGTCGAGGTGACCCAGCATCGGAGCGCACAGCTGATGCAATCCGGCAAAGGCCAGCTCCATCTCCGACTGAACGCCAGCCGCCCGCGCTATCCGGCATCCGCCCGCCCGTTCGGCCAGGTAATTCAGCAGCACGGTCTTGCCCATGCCCGGATCGCCGCGCACCACCAGCACCCGGCTCTCGCCCGCCCGGACCGCATCGACCAGCCGGTCAAGCGCGGCGCGTTCGCCGTCGCGGTCGGTCAGCCTCGTCGGACGGCCCGGCCGGTCCGCTGCGGAGTATGAACCCATCCCAGCATTGTGGCGTACGGGTAAATTGCCGGCCTAGTCCGGATATACCGCTCGGCCGGCTTAAAGCTGAGCAGCGGCGATGATGGCGCCTGCGCTTCGCCTGATGTCCTCGGCGGTCGTCGCCCAGCCGCAGACGCTGATCCGCATGGCCGGGCGGTGCTGCCACACGGTGGGCCCGCACCAGCACGTCCCGTCCTGCTGGACGGCTGCGATGAGGGTCAGCGTCTGCTCGTCCGCGGCCGCCCGGACGAGCACCTGGTTCAGCACGACGTCGTTCAGTACCTCCAGGCCCGCCTGCTCCAGGTAGCCGGCCATCGCCTGGGCATGGCGGCAGCTGCGGGTGATGAGGTCGGTGACACCCTGCCTGCCGAGCGTGCGCAGGACCGCCCAGACCTCGACCTGCCGGGCGCGCTGGGAGGACTGGGGGGTGTGGTTCGTGGCCTCGAAACCGGTACCGGGGGGCAGGTAGGCAGCGGCCGCGGCGAAGCTGCGGTGCAGGTCCTCCGGGCGCCGGACCAGGGCGATGCCGCAGTCATAGGGGACATTGAGCCACTTGTGCCCGTCCGTGGCCCAGGAGTCGGCTTCGGCCAGGCCGGCGGTCAGGTGAGAACGCAACGGATCGGTCAGGGCCCACAGGCCGAACGCGCCATCGACGTGCATCCACGCCCGATGCCGCCGGGCCCACTCGGCAATGGCGGGGAAGGGATCGAACGCGCCGGTATTCACCTCGCCCGCCTGCGCGCAGATCACCACCGGGCCGGTCACGTCCTCGGGCAGGCAGTCAGCGCGCATCCGCCCCTGATCATCGGCCGGGACCCGGCGCACCCGGTTCCGTCCCAGCCCCAGCAGGCCGAGGGCCCTGACCACAGTGGAATGGGCGTACTCGCCGATGACCACCGTCAGTTCCGGCGCCCCGAACAGCCCGTCGGCCTGCACGTCCCAGCCGGCCCGGGCCAGCTGGTGATCACGGGCAGCGGTCAGGGCAGTCGTGTTGGCCATGGACGCCCCGCTCACGAAGCCTGCCGCGGTCCCGGCGGGCAAGCCGAGCAGGTCAGTCAGCCACCCGGTCACCACCTCATGCAGGCGGGCCGCCACCGGCGACATCACGGGCAGCGCGACGTCCTGATCCCACGCCGTGGCCAGCCACTGGGCCGCTATCGCGACCGGATAGGAGCCGCCGATCACGAAACCGAAATACCGGCCGCCCGCGCTCGCCACGGTGGCCGCCGACCCCGCCTCGTCGAGCAGGGCGAGCGTCGCGGCCGGGTCTCCCGCCTCGTCCGGCAACGGCTCGGCGAACCGGGCCAGCCTGGTCAGCGCCGCCCCGTCCGGGGCGACCGGACGCTCATCGAGACCGGCGAGGTAGCGCCCGGCCCGCCCGGCCGCATCGACCAGCAGCGCCTGGACTTCCGCACTGGCAAGCACGGACATAGCCGAATCCTGGCCGCCGCGACCGGTCACAGCCAGGACGCGACGATGATCCGGCGGGGGTCCTCGTCGGGGTGCTCGCGGACACCGTAGAGGGCCTGGGCGGTCACCCACAGGATCAGCCGCCCCAGGTAGTCCGGGTACCGCTCGATCTTGGCGTTGAAGTAGCCGGTGGCGCTGTTCTCGGTCCGCAGCAGTTCCTCGGCATCGTCCAGGTACTGCCGGGTCTGCTCGACCGTCCGCTTCGCGTCGTCGTCGAGTTCCTTGTTCTTATGGCCGGTCACGATGTGCCGCGGGCTGAGCGCCTCGACCTTGCCGATCGCGGCCCGCCACGGCCCGAAGCCGGTGGTCGCGCTCTGCGCGAGATACATGTGAACGCCGTTGTAGATCACGTCCCCGGCCACCACCAGCCCCAGCTCCGGGACGTGCAGCACGCTGTTGTCGTCGGTGTCACCGTGCCCGACATCGACCATCACCAGGTCATGGCCCTCGAGCGTGAACCTGTCGTCCGGGACCGTCACCGCGGTGACCGGCGAGGGCGGGATCAGCCCCGGGTACAGCTTGTCCCACAGCAGCGGGCGCGCGGCCACCGAGCCCTGCATCTGCGCGATCGCGCTGGCGGTGGCGACGACGCGCGCCCCGAACCGTTCGGCCAGGAGCCCGGCCGCGAAAAAATGGTCGCCATGGCCGTGGGTGATGAAGATATCGGTCACGTTCCGGCCCCTGGCGGCGACCCAGTCGCCGAGGACGAGGGCCTGGTCCCCGGTCATGCCGGGGTCCGTGAGCACGGCGTCCCGGTCCCCGTAGATCAGGGTGCTGGCCATGGGGGAGAAGCGCTTCGGCTCGCCGTTCGGGAGAAAGCCGTCCTGTGGCGGCGGGTCATTGACGAAGACGTCATAGGCGAGGCTCACGACTGGGCCTGCCTCGGCTGGTAGTTCCGGGCCTCGATGGCCTTGACGGTCTTAGCCAGCGCGCTGGCCAGGACGTACTTGCCGCCGGTCGCCAGCAGGATCTCGAACAGCCGTCCCTTGAGGTTCTTACCCTGGCGGACCACGACCGCGTCCACCTCGGTCTTCCCGTCCGGCCGCGGCGTGAGGGTATAGGTGTGACCCGAGCGCCTGCCCCACAAGTTGGAGTCGGTGGTCGTCATGACGATGCGGTGCGGGTCGGACCAGTCGTAGTGCAGCCGTTCCCAGATGCCGGCCGATCCCTCGGTGACGTCGGCGTAGCCGGGGCCCTGGTCGTGGACCTTGAGATAGCCGTCGGCGCTGTTAGGGAAGATCTTCGACCGGCCCGGCCCGAAGTCGGTGAGCCCGGCCAGGAACTGCTCGGGCGTCGCGGTCGTCGTCTGGTGAAGATGGATCGTGGCCATGGCTGGCTCCTTGATCGGGGACTGTCCTCTTCTACCATCCCGGCCCGGCGGGCCCGTCGCGCCCGTAGTGATCCCTGGTGCGGGCGCGGGCGTGGGCCAGGGGTCCGCGCCCCGGCAGGCCAGTGCTTCGGCCAGTGTTCGCGCGGGCTCGACGAGTCCGCCGCTCCGCGATCGTGAGCAGTACCAGCTATTCCGGGAGGAAGCATGAAATCAAAGGTTGCGAGGGCGGGCATCATCGCGGCTGCCTGGGGGTGGTGAGGCAGATGACTGAAGCCCCGAGGACATCGTCGCGGCAGCGGTGGACCCTGGCGCTGGTGTGCACAGCGGCGTTCATGTTGCTGCTGGACATCACGATCGTGAGCGTGGCGCTGCCATCGATTCAGCGGGAGCTGCGGGCGAGCCTGCCGGACCTGCAGTGGGTGAGCGCCGCCTATGCCCTGGTGCTGGCGGTGCTGCTGCTGCCGGCGGCCACCCTGGGTGACCGGCTGGGCCGCGCCGGCTGTTCCTGGCCGGCCTGGTCATCTTCACCGCCGGGTCGCTGGCGTGTGCGCTGGCCTGGACCGCGCTGGCGCTGGAGTTGTTCCGCGCGCTGCAGGGAGTCGGCGGCGCGGTGCTGTTCGCCACGGCCACGCCGCTGCTGCGCGCGGAGTTCTCCGGCGCCGCCCTGGCTCGGGCGCTGGGCGTCTTCGGCGCCACGCTCGGCGGCGCCAGCGCCGTCGGGCCGCTGGTCGGCGGGGTGCTGACCGACACGCTCGGCTGGCGGGCCATCTTCTTCGTCAACCTTCCCATCGGCGTGGCGGCATTCGCGGGCGGGGCGGCCCGGCTGCGCGAGTCCCGCAACCCGGCCGGCGGGCGGGCCGACTGGGCGGGCACGGCCCTGGTCACCGTGGCGCTGACCGCGCTGATGTTCGCGCTGATCCGCGGCAACCAGATGGGCTGGGCCAGTCCGGCGATCGTGGCCCTGCTCGCGGCCGCGGTCGCGGCCTTCGCCGGGTTCGTGGTCTACGAGCTGCGTATCGCCGTCGCGCCCATGGCCGACCTGCGCCTGTTCGCCCGGCGCAGCTTCGCCGCGACCGGGTTCACGGCGTTCGCGATCTCGGCGACGGTCATCGGGATGATCAGCTACCTGTCGCTGTACGTGCAGAACACCCTGGGCTACTCCCCGGTCCAGGCCGGGCTGCGGTTCCTGCCGCTGTCGCTGGCCTCCTTCGCGGTCGGCCTGCTGACCGGCCGGCTGCTCGGCAAGGTGGCGATGCGGGTGCTGCTGGGCGTGGCCATGGCCGCGGCCGCCGCCGGGCTGGCCTCGATGGCCCACCTGACCGCCACGTCCACCTGGCTGGTGCTGGTGCCCGGCCTGATCCTGGCCGGGACCGGGCTGGGCATCACCTCCACCAGCCTGGCCTCGGCCGCGCTGGCGGCGGTGGAGCCGGCCCGGGCCGGGATGGCCGCCGGGATGGTGAACACGCTGCGGCAGGTCGGCACCGCCGCCGGCGTGGCCGTGATCGGCGCCTTCTACTCCTCCCGCGTCACTGCCGCCACCCTGCACGCCCTGGCGGGCCAGCCCGCCCCGCCCGGCGCCGCCGGCGGCTGGCCGCCGCCGTCGCCTCCGGCGCCGGCACCCGGGTAGCCGCCGCGGTCCCGCCCGCCGCCCGCGCCGCGGTCGCCCACGCCGCCCGCGCTGGCACCGCCAGCGGGCTCAACGACGTCCTGCTCGCCGCGGCCGCGTTCGCCGCGCTCGGCGCGATAGCCGGCTTCGCCTACGGACCCGACCAGTCCAGGCAGCCGATGAGCGGCCCCGCCCCCGGCCAGCTGCCCGGCCAGCAGGCCATCGCCCAGCACCAGGGCTTCCACCCGGGCACTGGAGGGACTGGCGCCGGCTGATCGGGCAACATGCCCCGGGCGACGGTGCTTCGCGGGAACGGTCCCTAGGGCTGCACGACTGCGTGGAGTTCCGTGACCTCTGGATGGATCTCAGCGGGCACGTTGGGTTTGACGTTCTCGTTGAACCACGTCTCGAACTGACCGCGGCTCTCCCAGATCTCCCCGACGTAGAATCCGTCCGGGACCGGGTACGCGACGTGCATGACGAAGCCGGGCTGCTGCTTCATCGCTGGCCCGAGGTGCGCCGACACCTGGTCATAGGTGGCCTCGTCCACCCCGCCTGCAGTCATCCTCACCAGTACGGCCATCGGGTTCCCCCCTCGATAGGCTTACCTTCCTGAACCTGGATCGTACGCCGCGGCCGGGGCGGCGAACAGGCCCTGCCGTAGCTGGCTCCGGGAGCTGACGCCGAGCTTGATGTACACCTTGCGCAGATGCCATTCGACCGTCCGGACGCTGATGAAGAGCTGGGCGCCGCGACCGTCCCACTGCACGCCAGCTACCCCGCGCGCGGTGCAGGACTATTTTCGGTCTTGGCCGGCCGGGCTAACGGCTTGTCACGGCCCGCAGCCGTCTGGCGCCTCAGCCTCGTCCTTTCCCCGGATCGTGATCAGCTCCCCGGTGTCCATGATGTCCAGCACCCGGGCCAGGGCCCGCTGCGGACGCAGCAATACCAGGCCGCCGCCACGCTTGGACAAGGTCACGGCGGCGAGCATCAGCACCCGTATCGAGGCCGAATCGGCGAAGGTCATCCCCGACACGTCGATCGTCAGGTGCCGCGTCCCCCCGGACAGCTGGGCGGTGACCAGATCGCTGAGCTCGGCGATAGATGACAGGTCTGCCTCACCGGACAGCATGATGACCGGCCCGGACTCCCCAGCCGACACCGCAGCGCGGAACGTGCTCAATGGCGCTCCCATCAGGAGTGGATACATTCCGCGACCGGAGCGCCCTCCGCCCAGTAATCGTTACAAGGCCGTGGGCTGGTGGTGTCAGGTGGCCGGGCTGGCGAAGGCGCGGGTGACGGCGGCCACCTTGCCGGGATCGATACGCTGAGCGGGTGAGCAACCTGGACCGGTCTCCGGCCGAGCTCCTAGTGCGAACGGCATGAGGATGCTTCAGCCGGGCCTGTCGTGCTGTCCTACCGGAGCGTGCCGCTCGGCGGTCCGCGGGCGATGACGGTTCGGCGCAGCCTGCCGCAAAGGGCGCGGTCGCTTATCGGGGCGTGGTGCTTCGTGGACCACTACGGGCCCGACGACGTGTCCCTGACCGGCGGGATGGAGGTCCCCGGCCACCCGCACACCGGGCTGCAGACCGCCTCCTGGCTGTTTACCGGCGAGGTCGAGCACCGCGACACGGCCGGCACCCACGCGCTGATCCGCCCCGGGCAGCTGAACCTCATGACCGCGGGCTCCGGCATCGCCCACTCGGAGTACTCCACGCCGGCGACGACTGTCCTGCACGGCGCGCAGCTGTGGATCGCGCTGCCCGCAGCGGACCGGTTCGCCGCTCCCGGGTTCGCGCATTATGAGCCACCGGTCACCGACGTCGACGGAGCGAAGGTCCTGGTCTTCCTTGGCAGCCTGTGCGGGCAGACGTCGCCGGTGCCGGTGTATTCGGCTCTGGTCGGGGCGGAGGTGACCCTGGCGGCCGGACACTCCCTTGACGTCAGGCTCGACGAGGGTCACGAGCACGGATTCCTGTGCGATACCGGCAGCCTGGCCGCGGGCGGCGCCGTGGCCCAGCCGGGTGAGATCGTATTCCAGCCCGCGGGCGTCCCGGCGATCACGCTCCAGGCGGGCCCGTCGGAGCCCACCCGGTTCCTCGTCCTCGGGGGCAAGCCGCTCGGTGAGCAGATCGTCATGTGGTGGAACTTCATCGGCCGCAGCCACGAGGAGGTAGCCGCCTTCCGCGAGGAATGGCAGCGCCAGCGCGCAGACCTGACGCCCGGCGCTCCAGGGCCTTACGGCGCGTTCCCGGACGTGTGGGAGCACACGCTTCCCGCACCCGAGCTGCCCAACGTCCGCCTGCGTTCCCGCGGCTGAGGCGTTGCCTCCGCGCGCCGGGTAACCAGAGTGCGGGTTGCGGCGGGAGATGGGGCTGCTGATACTTATACCGGCAGGGCGGCCCCTCCCCGTTGAGCGTGATGAACAGGCTCTTCGCGGGCGATCCGGCGGTAGATCCGGCGGGGCCTGAGGGAGGGGTCTTGGGCGAGGAATTCCCGGCGTCGCTGGCTGGGCTCGGAGCCGGCGCGCTGGTAGCCGGATACCGGCTGGAGGCGCAGGTGGGCGCGGGCGGGATGGCGGTGGTGTACCGGGCCCGTGACGAGCGGCTGGGCCGGCTGGTGGCGCTGAAGGTACTGGCGCCGGGGCTGGCGGCGGACGAGGAGTTCCGGCGGCGGTTCATCGCCGAGTCGAGGTCGGCGGCCGCGGTGGACGACCCGCACATCATCCCGGTGTACGAGGCCGGCGAGGCCGGGGGAGTGCTGTTCATCGCGATGCGGTTCGTGCCCGGCCGTGACCTGCGGGCGGTGCTGGCCGGGGAAGGCCCACTAGATCCCGAACGGGTGGGCGCGTTCATCTCGCCGGTAGCCTCCGCGCTGGACGCGGCGCACCGGGCCGGGCTGGTACACCGTGACGTCAAGCCGGCCAACATCTTGGTGGACGAGCGCCCCGGCCGGGCTCCGCATGTCTACCTGTCGGACTTCGGGGTGAGCAAGGGGGCCATGTCGTCGGCCGGGATGACCGCGTCCGGGGTGTTCCTGGGCACGCCGGACTACGCGGCCCCCGAGCAGATCCAGGGGCTGGCGGTGGACGGCCGCGCTGATCAGTACGCGCTGGCGTGCGTGGCGTACCACCTGCTCGCCGGCGTGCCGCCGTTCCAGCGGGACCAGGGCATGGCGGTGCTGTTCGCGCACATGTCCGAGCCGCCGCCGTCCCTGGCCGTGCGCCGGCCGGCCCTGGCCGGCGCCGCGGATCAGGTGCTGGCCCGGGCGCTGGCCAAGGTCCCGGAGAAGCGTTACGGGTCCTGCCGTGAGTTCGCCGACGCGCTGCGGGACGCGCTCGGGACGCAGGCGGCCCGCGGCCGCGACCACGTCCGGCTGGCAGGGGAAGGCGCGGCCCCACCCGTTCGGTCTGATCGGGTTGAGGGCGAGACCATCGACTCGCCGGTCCTGGACGCCGCCCTCACCCCGGCCACCGTGGACCGTGAGTGGAGACCGGAGCCGGAACCGGGGCCGCCAGCCGAGGACCTTGCCCCGGTCCGGGACCGGCATCGCCGCAGGCCCGCGCCGCTCGTCTGGGTGGCCGCCGGCATCGCCGCGGCCGTTGTCGGCGCCGTAATCGTGCTCGTGCCGGGAGGAGGCAAGCCGCAGGCCGGCGCGTCGGCTCTTTCCGGGTCGCCCCTGGCAACGCTGCCGAGCCAGGTACCGCAGACCTCGGTTCTCGCGGTGGCTTTCGGGCCGGACGCGACTCTCGCCATCGGCAGTGACGCCGGGGGTGCCAGCGCCGGCAGCGCGGGTGACAGCGCCTACCTGTGGAACACCGCCACCAAGAAGGTCACCGCTACCCTGGCTGACCCGGAAAGCCAGGGCGTGAACGCGATGGCGTACAGCCCGCGGCGGACCACGCTGGCGGTCGGCGACGGCAACGGGAGCACCTACCTGTGGGACGTCGCCACCGGGAAGGTCGCCGCCACCTTCACCAGCCCCGGCGACCAGGGCGTGAGCGCGGTGGCGTACAGCCCGGACGGGACCACGCTGGCGGTCGGCTGCACCAGCGGGAGCACCTACCTGTGGGACGTCGCCACCGGCAAGGTCACCGCCACCCTCGCCGACCCCGGAGACGGCGGCGTGAACGCGGTGGCGTACAGCCCGGCCGGTACCACGCTGGCCGTCGGCGACCTCGGCGGCAGCACCTACCTGTGGGACGTCGCCACGCACAAGATCACCGCCACCCTCACCGACCCCGGGAACAACGCTGACGTGAACGCGGTGGCGTACAGCCCGGCGGGTACCACGCTGGCCGCCGGCGACCACGACGGCAGCACCTACCTGTGGGACGTCGCCACGCACAAGATCACCGCCACCCTCACCGATCCCGACAGCGATGACGTGATGGCGGCGGTGTTCGGCCCGGGCGGCGCGACCCTGGCGACAGCCGACGCCAACGGCCGCGCCTACCTGTGGAAGGTCGCCACCGGGAAACGTACCGCCACCTTCAGCAGCAACGCCGGCGTGAGCGTGAACGCGGTGGCGTTCAGCCCCGGCGGCACGACCCTGGCCACGGGAAACGCCGATGGCAGCACTGACCTGTGGCGTATCGGGAGCAGCAGCCCGTGATCAAACTGGACCGCTTGCCGTCGCTGTAGGCTGGGCCTGCCATAGCGAGATGGCTGACGGCGGAAGCGAGGATCACATGGCGGACTTGCCGGTAGTGGCAGTCATAACGGCCAGGGCCGGGTCGGAGCAGCAGGTCCAGCAGGCGCTGTCCGCCCTGGTGGAGCCCACGAGGTCCGAGCCGGGGTGCATCTCCTACGCTCTCCTCGTCTCGGCCGCTGACCCCGCCACCTTCATCACGATGGAGTCCTGGCGCTCGCAGGCCGATCTTGACGCCCACCTGCAGACCCCGCATGTCCAGCAGGCACTCGCCGCCGCCGGTGATCACCTGGCGCAAGCCCCGGCGGTCCATCCGCTCAGGCACGTCACCAGCAGCTGAAAAGGATGGCACATGAAGGCCACTATTGACGGCACCGTCGTTGCTGACGCCCCGGAGTCCGATCTGATCACCATCGAGGGCAACTACTATTTCCCGCCGTCCTCGCTCAGTGCCGGCGCGTTCAGCGACAGCCCGACGCCGTACACCTGCCCGTGGAAGGGCGTCGCCCAGTATCACGACGTCTCGGCGGCCGGCTCGACTCATCACGACGCGGCGTGGAGCTATCCCGATCCCTACCCGGCATCCTTCGACCGGGTCGGCAAGGACTACACCGGCTACGTCGCTTTCGACAAGCGGCAGGTCACGATCACCGAATAGGCCAGTACGGCGGTCACCGGCGCAGACGACAGGGGAGGCGCCATGCGTCTGGTCCGGTATCAGGCGGCCGGGTCGGCCGGCGTCGGCGCGGTGCGACCGGACGGTTCGGTCACCCTTCATCCCGGCGACATCGTCACCACCGGCACGCCGGGAGGCGTCGGGTTCTTCCGGGACCCGCCGGATCCCCGAAAGGGCCGAACGGCACCGGCTGTTCGACCCGGTCACGATCGCGGTCCGCGACCGGGCCACGCTAGCGTCCTGGGACGAGTACCTGACCGGTCAGGACTCGCCCGACGAGGTCATCACGGCCATCCAGGCCTGGCTCATGGTCGTGCCGGATCCGGATGGCCACCGGCTGCGTCTCTGCACGCTGGGAAACGCACGGACCGGAGCTGACGCCGGATGAGGACAACCCGTGGGTACGCAGCACCTGATTCGGATCCGGCAGAACCGGTGCGGTGTTTTACGGGCCGGGTCAGTTGCTGCTGGCCGCCTCGGTGATGCCGTCGACGAGCAGGCTGACGCCGATGCCGGCCATCCAGACGTCCTTGGCCAGGGCGATGCCCTCCTGGGTCGGGAACGGGCTGCCCTCCTTGCGCAGGCCGGGCGTCCTGGCGTACAGGCCGAGCAGGCCGCCGGAGAACGCCGTCAGCCCGGCGCCGGCCAGCACGTCCGGGACGAACGGGATCAGCAGCGCCGTGCCCAGCGCGACCTCAGATGCCGCCAGGAGCCGCGCGAAGTCCCTGGGCTTGATCTTGTTGAGGAACGGGTACGCGCCGGCGGCGAAGCCGTGCAGATGCGCGGCGGTCGCCTCATCGGCCGACAACTTGCCAATGCCGGAGTTGAGGATGAAAGCACCCGCGGCGATGCGCGACGGCAGCTGCCGGGGCTTGATCGAGAAGATTCCCATGTCCTTGTCTTCCTGTCAGTAATCACGGTGAACAGCGCGGCGTACCCGCTTCGCCGGCCGATGATCCGGTGGCCCTACCCGCGTCGCCGTCAGTAATGCGATCACCGCTCAGACGCTGGGCTGAGCCGATTAGCCGTCGTGCCTGGACTGCGTCAGCGCCTGGTGTAGTTCCCGGCGGGAGCTGACCCCCAATTTGCCGAACACCTTGCTCAGGTGCCATTCGACGGTCCGCGCGGACAGGAACAGCTGGGCGGCGATCTCCTGGTTGGTGTGCCCGTCCCCGGCCCGCTTGGCTATCTGCTCCTCCTGCGGGGTGAGCTGGTCGCGGGTCTCGGCGCTGCGCTTGCGTACCCGCTCGCCGGTGGCGATCAGCTCACGGCGGGCGCGTTCGGCGAACGCCTCCATCCCGATCGCGGCGAACTGGTCGTGGGCCGCGCGCAGCTGCTCGCGCGCGTCGGCGCGCCGGCCCTCGCGGCGCAGCCATTCCCCGTACAGCAGGTGGGCGCGTGCGAGCTGAGGACGCAGCCACGTGCGGCCCAGCCGGTCTACCGCCTCGCGGTGGTATCCCTCGGCGGTGTGCCCGTCGCTCAGCAGTGCGCGCGAGCGTGCCTCGATCCCCAGCCCGGCCTCGGTTCCGCCGGCTCGTGTCCATTCGGCCAGCAGCGCCAGGGCGTCACCGGCCAGCTGCGGGTTCCCGGTGCGGGCGGCGGCTTCGATCAGCTCGGGCAGCACCCTCATGGAGAGGTATGCGTTCCCGTTCTCGCTCGCATACCGGGCTGCCGCCAGCGCCTCCTGGTAGCGGCTGAGGCCGTTGCCGAGAATGGCCTCCGCCCAGAGCGCCCACGTCACCGCGGCTCCCTGCCCCGCGGCGGTGGCGTCCTCGATGGCGGACTGGATCAGCGGGGCGGCCTCGGCGCTCCGGCCCCGGAACGACGCCAGCATCAGGGCGGGATAGGGACCCAGGCGCGACCCGGTCGCCTGGCAGACCGCCTCGGCCTCGGCGATCAGCAAAGCCGCGGCCGCGAAGTCCCCACCGAACGTAGCGTCCGTGGCCATCTGGTTCAGCAGGAACGGGAGCCGGTCCAGTGCGCCGGCGTCACGAGCGAGCTGGACCTGCCGGGCGGCTATGCCCCGGCCGCCGTTATCCCACAGAGCCCATTGCGCCAGCCCGGCCAGCCAGCCCCACCGGAGCAGGTCTTCTGCGGGGATATCGGCGCTGGCGAAGGCGCTGGTTGCCTGCCGCAGCGCCGGTGCCGCGACGGCAGGCCCGTCGGTGATCATCAGCGCCAGGCCGTCCAGCAGCAGGTCTACCGGGCGCGGCGGGTGCGCGGCCGGGGGAAGGGCCCGGGCGGCGCGCGAGACCTCCTGCAGGTCGGCGGCCCCGGCCAGATGCCCGGCGAACTGCGCTGCCTGCCACGCGTCCGCGTAGGTCTGGCGCGCCAGGCCGGGGTCGAGCGGCTCCAGCCGCCTGGCCGCCTTCAGCAGCAGCGGAGGAGCGTCGCTGCCCGCCCCCGAGGCGAACGCGGTCTGCCCGCGCAGCAGGTCCGCCCGGGCGCCCCGGGACTCATCCAGCGGCCCGGCCTCCGCCGCGGCAACTAGGTCGAGGGCATTGTCGAACGCGCCGGCCTGCAAGCTGGCCTGCGCGGCGGCCAGCGCACGTTCGGCGCCGCGGGCCGGGTCGGCCGTCAGTGCCACCGAACGTTCCAGGAACGCCGCCGCCGCGGCGAGGCCGCCGCGAGCCTGGGCCCGCCCGGCCGACCGCTCAAGCTCCGCTGCGACCTCTTCATCCGGGCAGGCCGCGGCGCTGAGCCCGGTGCCAGGCGCGGCGGTCCGGGTCGGCTCGCGGGTCGGTCACCTCGGCCAGCGCCGCGTGCATCTGCCGCCGGTCGCCGGGCGGCGCCGACCGGTAGGCCGCCGAGCGTGCCAGCGGGTGCCGGAACCGCACCCCAGCGCCCAGCTCCACCAGCCCTGCTTCCACCGCCGGTCGCTCCGCGCTGAACGGGATCCCCAGCGTCCGGCCGCCCGGAGCACCAGCGAGCGGTCGCCGGACGGATCGGCCGCCGCCAGCTGCAACAGCCGCCGGGCCTGCTCCGGCAGTGCCTCCAGCTGCCGGGTGAAACTCTGCTCGATCCGGGCGGTCAGCGGCGCCGTGCCCGGCAGCCGGAACCCGCCCGCCAGCTCTACCGAGGGTCAGACGAGCTGAAGGCGATTACCGGCGCGGCGGAATGAGGGCGAGCCCGGTGGTCACGTGGTCATCAGCCAGCGCCGTGACGCAGTAGAGTCCGCTGCATGCCAACTTTCGTCCTGCGGCTCATCGCTTCGCGCCCGGACTTCGCTCAGACTATGACCGGAGCGGAGCGGGAGATCATGAGCCGCCATGCTGCCCACTGGCGCCCGTACCTCGAACGTGGCGACATGGTCGTGTTCGGGCCGGTCCTGACGGACGGCGGCTCATACGGCCTGGCGGTTGTCGAGACTGATGACGAGCAGGCCCTGCGCGACTTCGCCGCGCAGGACCCGGTCGTGACGACCGGTACCGCCGTATTCGAATTCGGGCGGATGGCCGCAGGGCACGTCCGCCAGCTCCAGCGGTGATCAAGGGTGCGGGCTGGTCCGCTCGTGGGGTATCTCCTCGGTGCCCGCGGCGACGGTGTCCACCGCCAGCCTGGTCAGGCGCGCGTAGTCGGTGCCCCTGGCCAGCGGCAGGTCATGGTCCGCGTCGATCTCGATCACGTGCGCGTTGAGCGCTGCGGCCAGTTCCCGCTGCTTCGCCGGACGCACGAGCCGGTCGCGGGTGGTGATGAGCATCGCCGCGGGCAGGCCAAGGCGAGCCGCCCACGGCCGGGCGTCATAGCGGCTGAGCGCGCGTCCCGCGTCGGCGATTTCGGGCACCAGGCCGCGGCGGAACTCGGCGGCCAGCCATGGCCGGAGAGCCTCGAGCTCGGGCTGCTCCTCGGCGGCCAGGCGAAGGACGCGTTCTACGATGCCGGCGGTGGTGCCGAGCCGCAGCCCGAGTTCCGTCATCGACAGCAGGCGCCAGACCATCCGCTCGTAAGCCTCGTCCCGCCACTCGAGTGCCGTCGCCTGCATGACCAGTGCCCGCACCCGGCCCGGATGCCGTCGCGCCAGCAGCATCCCGACCGGCCCGCCCATCGAGTACCCGACCACGATGACGCGGTCCGCTCCGACCTGCTCGAGCAACGCGGCGGCATCATCGGCGCAGTCCTCCAGGCTGAACGGCTCGGCCGACCGCATCCCGCGCCCGTGCCCGCGCGCGTCCGGCGCGATGACGTGGTAGGCCCCGGCGAGGGAGTCGTAGACCGGGAAGAAGTTGAGGTCCGCGCTGGCGGTCCAGCCGTGCAGGAGCAGCACGGCCGGCCCTGCGGCCGGACCATCTGACTCACGCACGAATATCTCGCCACGTCCGGTCAGGTTGACCACCCGGCCGGGCGGGAGCTGAGGTGGCACCGGCGGCCGGTCTGCGTTACGGTCCAGCGGCCGGGCGAACCGTGCGGCCTGCAGCGCCGACCGCCTGACGGCAGGATTCGCGGCGAGGGCGGTAAGGACCGCGGCCGTCGCCCCCGCCCCGGTCGCGGTCAGCCTCCGCGTGGTCCTGTTCATCGCAAGGCTCACCTTTCGCGGATTAACTGACCAGCCTCGGCGGGCAATCAGTATTGCACGAGGCCAGGAACGAACTATCCCACCTGATAGCCCAGCGAGCGAACCGCGAGCCGCATCCCGGACAGCGCCGCCCCGCAGCTGATGATCCGTTCGCGCGGTCCATGGCCATCGCCGGCCTGCGGAAGACCGGGACAATCGGTTGGGAGCACGGGCTGCCGTGGCGCTGGGCGGGATAGGAGACCGTGATGGGTTCGTTCGATGTGCCGCTGGACGGCGAGCGCACCCAGCTCGAGGCGTTCATCGAGGAATACCGCGGTGCTATTGAGGTGAGGCTCGATGGCCTGACCGAGGAGCAGGCCCGTCGCCGGCTGGTCTCGTCGGCGACGACGCTGCTGGGGCTGGTCAAGCACGTCACATGGATGCAGCGGGTGTGGTTTGAGGAGTGCGTCGGCGGCGCGTCCCGCCAGGAGCTCGGCCTGGTGCAGGGCCCGGATGAGTCGTTCCGGCTCTGCGACGGCGACACGGTCGCCTCGGTCACGGCAGCTCACCGGGACGCATGTGCCACGGCCCGTGCGGCGGTCGCAGGCCTGCCACTAGATGCTGTCGTGACGGGCCACCGGTCCGGGCCGCGCACGCTTCGCTGGGTGTACCTGCAGGTTCTGCGGGAGCTGGCCCACCATTGCGGGCACGCCGACATCCTGCGCGAGCAGGTACTCGCCGGCTTAGCCCTGAGACCAAGACCAAGAGACCGAAATCGGTTCAGATAACCAGCGCACGGAGCCGTTCTGTGCGCCCGCGCGGCCAGGTTCCGCGGTCGCCGGCGGTGCCGCGGAATTGGCAGATCTGAGCGCGGGCTATGCCGTTGCCAGGCCGGAGGGTGGTCAGGGGCGCTGGAGGTCCTCGAACGTCGCGGTCAGGCGGAACGGCTCATCCAGGATCAGCGCGCGGCCGTGTACAGCCCGGACCACGTACCGGCGGTCGGACCAGTCAAGCCGGTACTCTTCGATCTCGCTGATTCGTGCCCAGTCCTTATCGAAGTGCACCACGAGGTAACCAGGGATCCCGGCGGCCGCGTACAGGACGCGCGTGGCCGTGGTGTCGACCTCGAAGGTGGCCTCCGCCGTCACCTCGACGAGGAGCTGGATGCGGTCGCGTACGGTATTTACGTTGTAGGGATCGCAGTCCCGCACCATGATGTCGGGATAGCGGATGTTGAGCCGGTGATCGGCTCGCGGACTCGCGGCGTCGTCAAACCGCACCGCGACATTCGAGCTGATGCGGAAGCACGGCCCGTCGGCTGCCGGCCGTTCTCGAGAGCCGCAGCGAGGCGGCGCACCACGAGGTCATGCGCCTCCGACTGCGCCATATCGTGTGCGACAAGCCCGTCGATGACCTCAATGTCACCAAAGCCATCGGGGGGCGGCCTCTAGGTACTCCTCGGCCGTCAGCCGGGATTCCGGAGACGGAACCTGCATGCTCACGTGCCCATGCTGCCATACCCCGAGGCTCCGGGTGAGGTAGCTTTCCGCGCCGTCCCGTCGGCGAGATGCTGCGCGCTAACCCCCGAAAGGGGCCATCCCGCAGCTCTCCGCCTGAAGCCGCGCTTCGCCCCGACATTCGCATGCCAAGCACCGGATCTGGCGCGGGTGGGGGAGTGGACGTGCTGCGGCGTGGCGTCCCGCAGCGTCTCAGGTTTGCGTGCTTCCAGGATTGTGCGGTCTCACGAAGGTTCCCCTGCCGTGGACCGTCATGATGATGTCCCGGTCGCGTAGCACCGCCATCGCGTGTCGCACGGTGGTGTAGGCGACCTCGTACTCCTCGGCGAAGCTGCGCTCGCTGGGAAGCTTCTGCTCGATCTCACCCTCGGCGATCCGCCGCTGGATGTCGTCCGCGACCTGTATATAGGCGTATTCAGCCCCATAGGGATCAATAGGACGAGCGGCCACATGATCAACCTAGGGTGCTCCCTGAGCTAGGAGAAGGTCAGCTAGCTCTGTAAGCTATGAGTGCTATGCAGAGCTATTATTTTCTGCTATCACTGAGACCTGACCTCGCGGGATCGCCTGACAACGGATGCGCCCGTTGTCCGCGACCCCGCTGGCCCATCTAGGAGTCCGCCGATGAGCGATGGCACGAGCAACCCGGTCCGGTATTTCGGACAGCAGGTACGGCGGGCACGGCGTGCAGCGGGGTGGACGCTGAGCGGAGTTCGGCCAGCGGATCGGCTACGACCCGGGGCAGATATCCCGGATCGAGAACGGCAAGCGCCCGCCCACGGAGCTGTTCGCACGGATGTGCGACCGGGCGTTCCCCGGCCGTGACGGGTGGTTCAGCGAGTTCTATGCCGAGTCCCGCACGTGGATCGCTACTCCGCCGTGGTTCCGCAGCTGGGTCCAGCATGAGCAGATGGCCAAGGCCCTGCGCATCTGGCAGCCCAGTGTCCTGTCCGGGCTGCTCCAGGCGGAGGACTATGCCCGTGCGATCCTGGCTGTCTACCCTGGCGTAACCGATGATCAGATAAGTGAGCGTCTCGCCGCGCGGCTGGCCCGCCAGGCGATCCTGACCCGGGACGACCCTCCGGCCGCATGGTTCCTGGTGGATGAGGCCGCCTTGCGTCGCTGCGTAGGGTCCGCAGAGGTCATGTCCGTGCAGCTGTCCCACCTGGCCGGCCTGGCACGCCTGCCGAACTTGGCGATCCAGGTCGTGCCGGAGATCGCGCATGCCGGGGTGCTCGGCGGTTTCGCGGTCGCCGAGCGTGCCGCCTATATCGAGACCGCGGTGGCTGGCCAGGTATTCGAGGACGCCGAGATCATCGCAGGCCTGGTCACTCATTTTGATACGCTCCGAAATGAGGCGCTCCGCGGGTCGGAGTCCCTGGCCTTGATAGAGCGGATGTGCGAGCAATGGAAAGCAGCTGGCGCAAAAGCAGCTACTCAGGCCCCAACGGCGGAGAGTGCATAGAAGTCGCCACAGCCGAGGCGGTTCTGGTCCGTGATACGGCCGACCGCGGCGGCCCCATACTCACGTTCACTGCTGATGCATGGCGGACATTCACTACGGCAATCAGGTAACCAGCTGTCGCCAGCTACCAGACACGGGGCACCTCGGATTCCCGAGGGTGCCCAGTTGCGTAGCAGGCTGGAGTTTGCCAAGCCTGCCAGCCATTTGCCGCCTGCCAGGCAATAGCTGCCTGATGCAGGTCCCGACGTGCAGGCTGCCATTACGCAGGCACGAAGGGACCCGAGGCCATGGCCAGGACAGCAGTAGAAGCCGATCCGCGGCTCATCACATTCGTCTTGCCTGGCGTCCCGGAATCAGTGCGGATCGCGCGCCTGCATATCCGGACCGCGCTCGGCTCCCACGGGCTGACCGAGTACGCAGAGGACGCCGAGACCATCACCTCCGAACTCGTCACCAACGCGGTGCAGCACGCCGGTGGCGATGGCACCGAGACAATCGGGGTAACGCTCGCACGAGCCTGGAACCCGGCGACGGTGACCATCGTCGTGTCAGACTCCTCCTCCCGCGCCCCTGTAATGCACCACGCTTCGGCAGGCAGCGAACGTGGCCGGGGACTGCGCATCGTGGCAGCGCTGTCTGCTCACTGGGGCTGGCACCCGCATTACAGCGGGAAGGCGGTCTTCGCGGTACTGGTTCGGGAGCTGTAACCGGTCCGCCGCCGCCTTCAGCGAGAACGCCACCGCGGTCTCCCCTGGCCCGTCCGCGCCGCCCAGTTCATCCTGACCGCGCTCACCCCGTCCTGATCGGCGTCACAGGGCGAGGGTGAACCAGACATCCTTGCCTTCGTCGGTGGCGCGGGCGCCCCAGCTGGTCGCGAGCATCTCCAGCAGGCTCAGGCCGCGGCCGGACTCGTCGGTCAGGTCGGCCAGCCGGGGCTGGGGCCGGTACCGGCCCCGGTCGGAGACGATGACGGTGACCTCGGTATCGGTGCGGCGCAGCCGGAGCCTGACCGGGCCCAGGCCGTGCACGACCGCGTTGGTGAGAATCTCCGATGTCAGCAGGGTCGCCGTGTCGGCCAGGTGCGCGCAGGCCCAGTCGTCCAGCAGCGCGGCGACGAACCGGCGCCCGGCCGGGACCGAGGCGGGGTCGCTGGCGAATCCGGTGGCCGCGGTAGCAACTGGGGGGTCCGGCAGGCGGACGAGCAGCAGCGTCACGTCGTCGGTGAAGCGGCCGGCCTGATCCCCGGTCCCGCCGAGCAGGCCGGTGATCACGCGATCGGCGATCTTGTCCAGGTCGAGCCCGTCGTCGCAGGCAGCCTGCAGCTCGGCGGCAGCCTTGTCGATCTGCGCGTCCAGGTCGCTGTCGCGGGTTTCGACCAGCCCGTCGGTGTAGAGTGCCAGGATCGATCCGGCGGGAGCGGTGAAGCTGGCCTGCTGGTGCGGGATCTGGCCCACGCCGAGCGGGACGCTGATCGGGGCGGCGATCCGGGTCACGGCCGCGCTGCCGGGCCCGGGCGTGACCAGCAGCACCGGCGGATGCCCGGCTGAGCAGATGGTCACCGGCAGTCCGGGGCGCCGTCCTCGGCGGGATCGACGACCAGATAGCAGCAGGTGACCAGCTGCTGGGGCAGGTCGGCGGCGAACGCGTCCAGCGCCTCCATGAGCTGCTGCGGCGGGAGCTGGGTCTTGGCCAGCGATCGCGCGGCTGACCGAAGCTGTCCCATGACCGCGGCGGCTTCCAGACCGCGGCCCATGACGTCGCCGACGAACACCCCGGCGCGCCCGGCGCCGAGCGGGATGAGATCGAACCAGTCGCCGCCGACTCCGGCGCCGCCGGTAGCCGGCAGGTAGCGGTGCGCCGTCTCGATCTCGGGGATGCACGGCGGCGTTCCCATCAGGGCCTTCTGCAAGGTGAGCGCGACCTGCCGCTGCTGCTCGTACAGTTGCGTCAGCTCGTGCTCGGCCCGCTTAAGCTCGCTGATGTCACGGACGATCGCCGATGCGCCGGTGATCGTGCCGTCCAGGTCGCGCGTCGGCCACATCGTCACGTCGACATCCAGCAGCCGGCCGTCCTTGACCCTCCGGATGGCCTGGACATGCTCCGCCCGCTCGCCCTGTCCGAGCCGCACGAGCAGGCTTGCGATCTCGGCCTTCTCGCGGGCCGGTACCAGCATCGCGATGTCGGCGCCGATCGCCTCCTCCGCCGGATACCCGTACAGGCGCTGGGCGGCGGCGTTCCAGAACGTGATGCTGCCGCCGAGGGTCACCGACACGATGGCATCCTGGGACGATTCGACAATATCGGCCAGGTCACGGGTGTGCTGCTCGGCCGCCCGGCGGTCGGAGACATCGCGCACCGCCGCGCAGTACAGCCGCTCGCCCGTCGCGTCCAGCGGGGACAGGCTGATCTCGACCGGGAACTCGCAGCCGTCCTTGCGCAGGCCGTGCAGATCCAGGTCGGCGCTCAGGGGCCGGACGGGCCGGGTGGCGGCGTACCGGGCGCGATGGCCGGGATGCAGGCTGCGGAATCGTTCCGGGACCAGCATCTCGACCCGCTGCCCGACCAGTTCGGCGCGGTCGTACCCGAACATGGACTCCACCTGCGCGTTGACAAGGTGGATCAGGCCGGCGGCGTCCACGATCACCATGGCGTCCGGCGCCGATTCGAGTAACCCGCGGAACCACCGCTCGGCGACGTCGCCGGCGGCCATCCATTCCATTGTTCCATCCATAGATTTCCCCCACGCGACCGCTGATGCCAGGCCCGCAACCCGTCTGCAAATGTACGCCTGGAGGGGAATGGCGCTGACCCGATAATAGGCACGGGCCAGATCTGATTAGAGGCCGAACGGATATTCAAGCTAAAAATAAAGCTGGCAAAGCCTGCCGAAATATGACATGAGGCATATATCCCTGAGGGCTGCCGGGCCTGGCCGGGACGACTCCGGCGCGGCGGGGCGGGCTAGCGGTCCTGTGCCAGCTCGGCGAGGACGAGTCCGGCGACCGCCGCCATGCCGGCCGCGTTCGGGTGGTACGGGGCGTCCCGCGCAGGGACAGGTGGAAGCGCCGCGTCCATGGCTCCGCGGACCAGGCGTGGTGATCGGCGGAGGCGGCCGAGACGGCGAGGTAGTCCCAGCCGACGTCGGCGGCGGGCGGTGCCGCGTCACCGGCCGAACTGCCGGTGACGCCGGGCCCGGCCGCGTCGACGGTGCCGCGGCCCCGAAGCCGAGCACGGCGTCCGGGGGCAGCGGGATGGCCTAGAGGTAACCGGGCCGCAGGCCAGGTCGGTCGGGCTGACCCCGGCCGCCTTGACCTTGATCCTGATCTGCCCGTCGCCCGGCTCGGGCAGCGGGACCTGGACCCACTTCAGTACCTCCGGCGGTCCGTATCCGGTCATCACCACCGCGTTAGGCATGGCGTTCCTTCCGTGGTCACCGCAAAATACGTGATGTGTCACTCGAAAATCAACGTGACGTATCACGTAACTGGCTGCGTCACTCCCCTGCCTGGCCCCCGGCGGCGGGCGGTGGGAGCGAGCCTTGCCTGATGAGGTTGGCGTACACGCTCTCCAGTGCCTCGCTGAGCGGCCCCATGAGGCCGGGCGGCAGCCCCTCGAAGAACAGCCGCCGGACCAGATCCACATGCCCGGGTGCTGCTTCCCCCAGGGCCTGCCGCCCCTGGCTGGTCAGCGTCACCTCGGTGACCCGCCGGTCTGCGGCGGACAGGCCGCACGTCACCAGGCCCCGGGCGCTCATCCGCCGCACGTGATGCGATACCCGGCTGCGCTCCCAGCCGATCTGGGCGGCCAGTGCCGTGATCTGCATCCGTCCCGCATCGGCTACGCTCAGCGCCGTCAGCACGTCGTAATCCGGCAGTGACATGCCGCTATCGGCGAGGAGCTGGCGGTTCATCTCGTACGCCAGGCGCTGCTGGACCCGGATATAGGCCAGCCACGCCCGCTGCTGGTCCCGGTCGAGCCATCCGCCGGCAGGCGTCGGGGCGGCCTTGCCGCTACGTGACATATCACCTGATCCTACCTGGACAGCCGGTTCCTTTCCTTGTGGTCAGCAGGCTGGGCGATGCCGTCGGCGACGTCGAAAAGAAGCTGCTGGAGCAGGCGGGGCAGGTCGCCGTGCCAGACCAGGGCCGCTGTCGCCGTCAGCGGATTACCTTCGAGGCCGACCGGCGCCATCTCGTGGTCGACGAGGGCCCGGGGCAGCCGGATCAATCCGGGCTGGCTCCCGCCGGTGACGCTAGGGCCGGTCAGCACCGCGGTGGGCCGGTCCGCGGCCGCGGCGAAGGCCAGGTCCATCGGCACGGAGTGCCGCAGCGGCGGATCAGTGAAGGCGAAACCCGGGTCGATGGCCCGCAGTGACCTGTGTCCAGGCATCGTAGGTCCCGGGCTTCGCGCGACGCGGTCGTGGATCACGTCCATGCGTGCCAGCTCGGCCAGGCTGATCGTGCCGCGGCGCGCCGCCGGATGCCCGGACGGAATCCACACCTCGGGTTCGAAGTCCCCGAGGCTCATGACGTCGAGCGGAGCAGTCAGCGTCTCGGGGCGGGTCGTGAGCCAGCCCAGGCCGGCATCGGCCCGCCGCTGCCGGATCAGCGAGAACTCGGCGTCGAACGGAGCCTCCGTCCAGTCGAGGTCCACGTCCGCGGCCCTCGCCCGGAGAACGCAGCGTGGTGGCGATCCCGACCGCGAGGGCATCCGGCAGTTCAGGCGACAGGACCACCCGCAGGCGCGGGCGCCCCAGACCCGCCGCCTGCCGGGTCCGGTTCACCTCGTGGTCAACGAGCGACAGGACGGTGCGGGATGCGTCCAGCAGCACGGCGCCGGCCTTCGTCAGCTGCAGGCCTTCGCGGCGGCGCTGCAGCAGTCGCGTGCCGACGAACTCTTCCAGCCGCCGGATCTGCTGGCTCATGGTGGGCTGGGCAATGAACATCCGCTCCGCGGCGTGAGTGAAGCTGCCCGTATCCGCGACCGCTACGAAGTAGCGCAAATGCCTCAGCTCAATGGCCAGCGGGGCCCCTGCTGCCGCCGCGGGCAGCGTTGCCGGCGCGGCCTGGGGTGTGCTCATGGCCCGCCTCCCTGGGATTCGTGTCAGGGATGACGCTACGGATTCCGGCCACTGGTTCGCCCCAGCGGAGAGCACTGGTCTGCACCGTCCGCAGCCACGGGGAGTCCGGGTGAGACCCCGGCGTCCGCCACGGCCGGTACTCCGGGGGTCGATCCGGACCAGTAGCCGTCACGGGTGCGAACTAGACCGCAAATTGCGACCGTGAGAACCAGACCAGAAATGCCCCGGCGACGAGTAAGGCCACTGCCGGGACTGCCTGCAGGCCGTCCCGGCGGCCGACTTCCGTTGCCGGTTGTTCGCGTTCTGGAGACATGTCGTTAACTTCGCAGTGAAGTTGATCTTCTTGGCCGGTATCGTCCCTATGTGTGGAGGATGAGATCCTGGCCGGTGATGTCGATGTCGGCGACGTGGTCATCCTGCCTGGTGCCGACGAGCCGGTCCTGGTCAGCAGGGTGCGTCTCGGGCAGGGCGGTCTCATCTTCACGGTCACGTCCACCGACGGCGACTCACCCGATGAAGAAGAGCGGCCGCTGAAGCTCACGGCCAGGGTCCGCATGCATAAGCGCGGACGGGACATGGCCCGCTAGAAGCCGCCAGCAGATTTTCTCCTTGCCATTTTCTCTAGGCGAAGAGCTCACTGTTTCCTGCTATCTGGCCGCCATCGATGTGGAGGATCTCGCCGGTGATGTAGGGCGATGACTCCAGGAACAAGACGCCCTCGACGATGTCGCTGACCTGGCCCGGACGGCCGAGCGGGGGAAGATCGCCGCCGAGGCCGTCGTTGCTGCCGACCGGGTGCATCATCGCCTGGATGACACCGGGGAAGACGGCGTTGACCCGGATGCCGCGGGAGGCGTACTCGACGGCCAGCGACCGGGTGGCCGCGGCCAGGCCGCCCCTGGCCAGCGCGACAAGTACTGCGGGTGTCCCGGAGTCCGCGACCTCGGCCGCGGCGGCGCTGATGTTGACCACGTGACCGCCGTACCGCATCGCCATCTCGCCGATGGCGCGCTGGGTCAGCCAGAAGAGGCCGGTCAGGCCGACCCCCACGACGGCGGCGTAATCGGCGGCGGTGTAGCCGGTGAAAGGCTTGGAGATGCATATCCCCGCGTTGTTGACCAGCGTGTCGATGCGGCCGAAGTGTTCGAGCGCGGTGTCGACGATCTGGCCGGCGGTGCCGGGCTCGGTGATGTCGGCGGCCACGGTGAGCAGGTCCGGGTCCGGCGACGACTTGATCGTCCGGGCGCTTGCCACGACCGCCCAGTCCCGCCTCCGGTATCCCGCGATTAGGCCCGCGCCGATGTCCCGGGGGAGGCGCCGGTGATGATGGCGACCTTGCGGGTGCTCATGTCGACCCCTAACCGGTGGCGAGCTGACCTGGCGTCACGAGAACTACCCTCTCGGCTCCCTGTCGCCGTCGCGCCAGTGGAAACGCTGGCCTGGCACACTGGTCGGCTCGCGATGCGGCTGACGCTGCCGGATAGGTCATGGGCCGCCATCCTGACCCTGATCGATCTCGGCGCGGTGCTGCGCCAGGATGAGCACGTCACCGAGCTGCCTACCGGACAGCGGACCGCGCGAGCCGCGGTATAGGCCTAGCACCCCGGCGCGGATCGCCCCGACGGTCAGCGGGAACGCGAAGACCGCCCGGGCCCCGACCCGGCCCGCGGCCGGCGTGAACGCGGGCCACCGGCGGACGGACTCCGCACCATCCAGGTCGCTGGCCAGCACCGGCGCGGCCCCTCACCCAGCGTCAGCTGAAGCTCGGCCAGCTGCTCACTGACCGGGTCCGTCACGCTCATCACGAAATCGGGGTCGCCGCCCCGCGCGGCCACCACCCACGCCCCGCCCCGCCCAGTCGAGCTGAACTGACCGCGACCGCGCACACGTCAGCGACCGAGGGCTGCTGGCCCTGCGCAGGTACAAAACCTGCCAAGGCGCGAGCCAGGGCCGCATACCGGCCGGGTTGTTCACCTGGTACGGAACTGCCGCTAAGCCACCCCACGTAGCCAGCGAGGACTGGTAGCCGTCAGCTGGTGCTGGCACCCCACTCGTTGCGGGCCCGGCCTGGACACCACCGCCGGCTCATCTGCCTCCTGCGTACCATAATGCTTCAGTGGTTGTGGCGTTCTACCGGATAGGGAGGGTAGAACGCCACAACCACTGAATGTCTGGAGATAACCGATAGATCTACGGGACACACCTTTATCGCGCGCCTCGGTGAAGGTGTCTTGCGCTTCCCCGGCCGGCCCGTGCAGAGTGGCCGGCAAATCACCGCTGATATGCCGTCCGGTGGGATCGCAGCATTATTCCCTCCTCGGTTCGAGGATGCTAGCGGTGCTGGCTGCGTTTCTGAGGTGATTGCCATCGGTACACGGGGCAGGCACGAAACTTGGCGACGGCTGATCCGGAACGGGGAGGCTCGTCATGCTGATGCCTTACATCTCATCAGGATGATGTAGTATCACCCCGGGAAGCTGACACGGCAGACCCGCGTGATGGCAGCTCCGCAGTCGCTCCGGGCCATGGCAGCGGATTCGTCGGGGACCGCCGCGCCGGAGGCGCCATGAGCTGCACCATTACCGAGGGCCATCAGGAGAGCTGCACAGCCCTGAACCCGGAGGACCCTTTGTCATGATCAGACTGGCACGGTTCGTGATCGCCCACCGCTGGTGGGTGCTGGCCGCCTGGCTGCTGCTGGCCTTCGCCGGCGGATACGCCGCCCCGAAGGCGATTTCGGCGCTGACGTACGATTTCGGACTGCCCGGCCAGGCTGGGTACGAGGCGAATCAGCAGATCGTGCGGCAGTTCGGTTCGGGTGGCGACAACGCCCCGATCCTGCTAGTCGTCGGTAACGGGCGGCAGCAGGTCCCGGCGGCCTCGGCCATACCGGTCGTGCGGGCAGCGGAAAAGGCGGCACCGGGGGCGCGGGTGGTGTCCTACGCCGCCCAGACGTCGCTGCTGGCGGCGGATGGCCGCACTGGGGTCGTGATGGTGTATCCGCATCCGGTGCCAGGCGCCGATGCCTATGCGGCCGCCTTGCCAGCCTTGCAGCACGCCGCCAGCATTCTGCGCCGCACCGGGGTGCCGGTAGCGGTCACCGGGCAAGATGCCTTGCAGAGCGGCGGCGGCGGTGGCGGTTCCGGCGTGCTGGCCGAGACCCTGTTCGGCGGCGTCGGTGCACTGGTCGTGCTGGTGCTGGTGTTCGGCTCGTTCCTGGCGCTGATGCCGCTGGCGATCGCCGCCGGGTCGATCCTGACCACGTTCCTGATCGTGTGGGGCCTGACCGGACTGACCAGCGTGTCCTTCATCGTGCAGTACCTGCTCGCCTTGATCGGACTCGGCGTCGCGATCGATTACGCGCTCTTGATCGTCACGCGCTGGCGGGAGGAACGCGGCCGCGGCGCCGGCAACGCCCAGGCGGTGGAGCGGGCGCTGGCCACCGCCGGGCGGTCGGTGCTGTTTTCCGGCGTCACCGTCGCGATCAGCCTGGCCGCGCTGATCGCGCTGCCGGTGCCGTTCCTGCGCAGCGTCGGGTTTACCGGCCTGCTCATCCCGGTCGTCAGCGTCATCGCCGCGCTTACGCTGCTGCCCGCCCTGCTGCTGGTGGCCGGACCGAAACTGGCCTGGCCGCACCGTCGCTCCGCGGACCCGGAGAGCAGGCTGTGGCGGCGCATCGGTACCACGGTCGTGCGGCACCGCTGGGTAGCCGCCATCGTCGCCGCGGTGGTGCTGCTGGCCCTCGCCGCGCCCGTCCTGGGGCTGCGTCTCGGCGCGGCCACCAACGCCTCGCTGGCCTCGACCGGCGGTCAGGCGGCCGCCGCGATCACCCGCCTGGACGACTCGGGCCTGGGGGCCGGACTGTCGCAGCCCGTGGAAATCCTGACCAGCCACCCCGGCCAGGTGCGCGGCGCCGTCGCCGGCCTCGACGGGGTCGCCGCGGCGATCAGCCCGCCGGCCTGGCGCCGGGGCGGTACCTCGATCGTCGAAGCCTGGACGGCCGCGGACGCGTCCAGCAGCGCCGGTAGCGCCGCCGCCGCCCATATCAGGACGGCCGCGGAAGGTGCCGGCGCCCGGGTCGGCGGGATCCCGGCGCAGAACACCGACTTCGTCCGCGCTGTCTACGGCAACGCCTGGTGGATCATCGCCCTCATCGTCGTCGTGACGTTCGGGTTGCTGGCCCGGGCGCTGCGCTCGATCGTGCTGCCGGTCAAGGCCCTGGTGCTCAACGTGTTCTCGATCGGCGCGGCCTACGGCATCACCGTGCTGATCTGGCAGCACGGTGTCGGCACCCGGCTGCTGTTCGGCCAGACCGCATCCGGGGCGATCACCGTGTGGGTGCCGATCGCGGTGTTCGCGTTCTTGTTCGGCCTGTCCATGGACTATGAAGTGTTCCTGCTGACCCGCATCCGCGAAGAACACGATCACGGCCACGATACCGACGACGCCACCCGGCATGGCGTCGCCCGCACCGGCCGGCTGATCACGTCCGCGGCCTTCATCCTGTTCCTGGCCTTCATCGCCCTGTCGCGGGTCCCCGCCACCGACGTGAAGATTCTCGCCACCGCCCTCGCGCTCGGGATCGTCATCGACGCCACCATCGTCCGCGGCATTCTCGCCCCCGCCCTCGTCGCCGCCCTCGGCCCGGCCAACTGGTGGACGCCCCGCCGGCCGCGTAACACTCAGGACGAGCGCCCGTTAGGTGCCCTGCGCAGCCGGCCGGGCGGGTGCGGAGATCACGTCTGTGGTAGCGGTCAGCGACCCGCCTTGCGGCGCTGCGCCTTGCGGGCGGTCCGCCGGGATACGGCGGTGACCGTCGAGTCGGCCTGGTGCAGCGCCTTCGCTGTCCGGGTGGATGGATCACGGCGCTCAGCGGCCCGCGCCAGGCGATGCACGAGCGCCCGGGTCAGCGGCAGGGCGATGGCCAGCAGCAGCCACGTCCGCAGACGCCTGGAGAAAAATGCCCACATGCCGAGGTCCCTTCGTCGTCCCCCCCGCGAGAGCCCTGCCGCTACCCGCCTTGTCCCGGGCTAACCGCATCCTGAGCCGGGCCACGTGCGCGAGCGAGCTCCCGCCGCCGAACTACCCCCTCTGCATGATGCATAGATTTACCTGTATGAGATGTTTAGGTAGGGGGCGCCGGGACAGCACGGGCGCGAAACGGGAGGAACGTCATGACCGAGATCGTGTACCAGACGGGCGAGCAGCAATGATGCCCGGCGACGCTGACGGCGCCCGGGGAATAGCCGGCGCCGGCGGATGGCTGGACGACCGGTTCCACGGGGCCCGCGGAGCCCGGGTGCTGCTGCGCAAGGTCTTCCCTGACCACTGGTCGTTCATGCTCGGCGAGATCGCGCTGTGGTCGTTCGTCATCCTGCTGCTGACCGGGACCTTCCTGTCGCTGTTCTTCGTCCCGTCGATGTCCGAGGTCGTCTACCACGGCTCGTACGTCAAGCTCGACGGCCTCACGATGAGCCAGGCGTACCGGTCCACGCTGAATATCAGCTTCGACGTCCGCGGTGGCCTGCTGATCAGGCAGATCCACCACTGGGCCGCTGACCTGTTCATGGCCGCGATCCTGTTGCACATGCTGCGGGTATTCTTCACCGGCGCCTACCGCAAGCCCCGCGAGCTCAACTGGCTGATCGGGATCGGGCTGTTCGCGCTGGGGCTGCTCGAGGGCCTGTTCGGCTACTCACTGCCGGACGACCAGTTGTCCGGCGCCGGACTGCGCGTGTTCGAGGGCATCTTGCAGGGCATCCCGGTCGTCGGCACCTACCTGGCGTTCTTCCTGTTCGGCGGGCCGTTCCCGGGGAACTCGATCGTGACCCGGATGTACATCCTGCACGTGCTGCTGGTCCCGGGCCTGATCCTGGCGCTGATCACCGCCCACCTGTTCATCATGGTGCACCAGAAGCACACCCAGATGCCGGGGCTGGGGAGGACCGAGAAGAACGTGGTGGGTCAGCCGCTCTTCCCGTACTTCCTGGTCAAGGGGGGCGCGTGGTTCTTCTTCATCTTCGGCGCGCTGGTCCTGCTGGCCACCTTCGCCCAGATCAACCCGATCTGGCTCTACGGACCGTATTCGCCGGTGGCCATCTCCTCCGCCTCCCAGCCCGACTTCTACATGGGGCTGCTCGACGGCGCATTGCGGACCATGCCGTCCTGGGAGATCAGCTTCCTCGGGCATACCGTCACGCTGAGCGTGCTGATCCCGTTCGCGGTGCCGCTGACGGTCGTGCTCGGCGGCGCGGCGTTCTGGCCGTTCTTCGAACGGTGGGCGACGGGGGACCGGTCCTCTCACCACATCAACGACCGGCCCAGGAACGCCCCGGTCCGGACCGCGACCGGGGTGGCCGCGATGACCTTCTACGGCGTGCTGTGGGCCGAGAGCGCGAGCGACGTCATCGCCGACAACCTGCACATCCCGCTGTACACGATCACCTGGACCGCGCGCGTCATGGTCTTCCTCGGACCGGCCCTGGCCTACGCCATCACCAAACGCGTCTGCCTGGGGCTGCAGCGCAAGGACGCCGGGGAACTGCTGAACGGCTACGAGTCCGGCATCATCCGGCAGCTGCCGAACGGCGGGTTCGTCGAGGTACACCAGCCGGTGGACCAGGAGAAGCGGGCGGTGCTCGAGGCCAAGCCGGCGCCCGCCCTGCTGCCCGGGCGCGGCGCCGAGGACACCAGCGGCATGCCCACGCCAGGATCGCGCGGAGCCCTCGGCCGGGCCCGCGCGATTGCCGGCCGGGCCTTCGCCGAAACCATCCCGCTCGAGACCAACGGGAACGGGAACGGGACGGGCACCGGGCCGTAACGGCCGGGAAGGACGCCGTGGTGCCCCCGGGCGGCTAGCTGCGGCGCCCGCCCCGCGTGACCTTGCCCTAACCTTAGACGTGACCTGCAGGAAAACCTCGGCACGTTGCGGAGAGGGGAGGGCGGCCTTGACCGAGCGGCCGGACGGCCTGTCCATCGGCGAGCTGGCCAGGCGCACTGACGTGCCCGTGCCGACGCTGCGAAGCTGGGAAAGCCGGTACGGCTTCCCGCGTCCGCATCGCGCGGCCAGCGGTCACCGCCGCTACAGCCCGAACGACATCGACCTCATCGAGGCGGTCATGCGCCTGCGGTCCTCCGGGATCAGCCTGCAGGCGGCCATCAGCCAGGCCACGTCGGCGGCGACGGAAGCCGAGCCCTCCGTCTTCGCCGGCCTGCGCCGCCGGAACCCCGAGCTCATCCCGCAGGTACTGCGGAAAATCACCCTGCTGGCCCTCACCCGGGCCGTCGAGGACGAGTGCTGCGCGCGAGCCGAGCAGCCCGTCCTTTTCGCCAGCTTCCAGCGGGAGTGCTTCTTCCGGCGTTCGGAGAGCCGCTGGAAGGAGCTAGCCCGGACTTCCCGGCTCGCGGTCGTCTTCGCCGACTTCGGCAGCGCGGACCGGCCGCCGCGAACAGGGACGCCGATCCGGGTCCCGCTTCCCGCCGACGCGCCCGCGCGTCGCGAGTGGACGCTTGTGTGCGACTCCCCGGGCTATCCCGCCTGCGTGAGCGGCTGGGAGTTTCCCGGCCAGCCGGAGAGCGCCGACGCCGGCCGGCGCTTCGAGGTGATCTGGAGCGTCGATCCGCAGGTCGTCAGGAGCGCCGCTACTATCTGCGCGCAGCTGGCCCGTTCGGCTCATCCCGGCCTCGGTCCCCTGCTCGGTGCCCTGCCGTCCGACCCTCCTGCCCCCGCATCCGCTGACCTGCGCCGGGCGTCCGGGCTACTCAGCCGGATGACCGGTTACCTGGAGGCGATGCAGCCGTCGGCGGCGTTCGGTGACCAGCGGAACCGAAGTTCCTGACCCAGCGCCCCTCCGCCTCCGACGGGCCTCTAGGGTTTGGGCAGCGGCCGGAATGATGAAGTGAGGCGATGAGGATGCGGGTACTGATGATCGCGCCGCCGGGCGCCGGCAAGGGCACGCAGGGCGCGCTGATCGCCGCGCATTTCGGCATCCCGCACATCGCGACCGGTGAGCTGCTGCGCGATCACGTCGCCCGGCGGACCGATCTGGGCCTGGCCGTCCAGGAGTACCTCGACCGCGGCGAGCTCGTTCCCGACCAGGTCGTCCTGGACATGGTGCGGGAGGCGGTGGTCGCCGCCAAGGCGGCGGGCGGAGGATACGTCCTGGACGGGATCCCGCGGAACATCGAGCAGGCCCGCGCGCTCTACCTGATCGCCGTCGATCTCGGCATGACCGCGGATGTGGCGCTGCACCTCGATGCCGGCGATGCCGTGGTTACCAGCCGGCTGCTCGCGCGGGCCGCGCTGGAGCACCGCTCGGATGACACCGCGGAGGTGATCGCCCAGCGCCTTGCCCTCTACCACCAGGTGACCGAGCCGATCTTGTGCTGGTACCGCGACCGCGGGATCCTGGTCGCGGTCGACGCGATGCGGCCGGTGCCGGAGGTCAGCCGCGAGATCCTCACCGCCCTGGACCAGCTGCTCCCGCTCCTGGGGCACGCGGCCGAGCGGGCCGGGCACCGCGCTGACCTGGCCACCCTCGGGGAAGCCTTCGGCGCGACCGGACCCTCCGCCGGCGCTCCCGCCTGAGCGGGCCGTGGGCCTCGACGTACCATCAACCCCACCTGCCCCCTTCGCACCATTTCTGAGATGGTGCGGACACTCCCTAGACGCGGTCGGTGTGCCACCGGGTGCGTTCTTCGGTACCGCGGGTGCCACCGAGCACGAGGACATGAAAAGGGCCGCCCGATTGAAGAATCGGACGGCCCGTGATCGCCGGGGTCACCTGAGGTGGTCAGGCGCCCTTGATGTTGCCGTACCGGCGGCGGAACTGCTCCACTCGCCCGGCGGTGTCGAGGACGCGCGCCTGCCCGGTGTAGAACGGGTGGCTGGCCGACGAGATCTCGACGTCGACGACGGGATACGTGTTGCCGTCCTCCCAGCTGACGGTGCGCTCGCTGCGAGCCGTCGACCTGGTCAGGAAGGCGAAGTTCGCTGCCCGGTCGCGGAAAACGACGGGATGGTAATCCGGGTGGATTGCCTGCTTCATGATTACCTCTCTTCGCGGAACTCAACGTGGCGGCCGATTACCGGGTCGTACTTGCGGACGACGAGACGGTCGGGATCGTTTCTCCGGCTCTTCCTGGTCACGTACGTGTAGCCAGTCCCAGCGGTCGACCTCAGCTTGATCACGGGGCGAAGTGTGCTGTGACTCATGCTCTCTACAACATACTGATAATGAAAATCATTCCCGGCAAGGCGAGTGTTGCTGACACCGGAGGCGGGCAGGGACTCGCCCATCGGGACGCGACCAGGAGCTCACCCGGCGCAGCGAACCGGGCCGGTATCAGTTAGCTTTACGAGAGTGAGTGGTTCGCGGACCACGCTGGCAGGGTGGCTGGCGAGGATGGGATTCGCGGATGCCGCGCGGGCCGAGCTCCTGCTCCTGGGTGACCTCGGCGCCACCGCCGCCGAGCTCAGATCGGACCCGCTGGTCAGCGCGGTCGCCGCGGCCGCCGATCCCGACCTGGCCCTGACCGGGCTGGCCCGCCTGTTCGAGGCGGTCGGCACAGGCAAGGACGCCCTGCGCGCGGCCCTGCACGCCGAGCAGGACTACCGCGACCGGCTGACCGCCGTCCTCGGCGTCAGCGCCGGCCTGGCCGACCATCTGGCCCGGCACCCGGAGGACGCCGAGGTCCTGCGCGGCGCCGCCGACCTCCAGCAGGCACCCGCACTGCGGGCCGCCATGCTCGGCGCGGTCGGCGCCGACCCGGACGACCGGGACGAGCCGGTGGCCGTCGGTGCCGAGCCCGTGGCGGCGCTGGCCGCGGCCTACCGGCGCGCGCTGCTGCACCTCGCCGCGCGCGACCTGACCGGCGCCGCGACGGTGGACGTGGTTGGGGAGGAACTGGCCGATATCGCCGCCGCGGTCCTGGAGGCGGCGCTCGCCGTGGCCCGCGCCGAGCTGCCGGAAAACGCGACGCCGTGCCGGCTGGCCGTGGTGGCCATGGGCAAGTGCGGCGGCCGCGAGCTCAACTACGCCAGCGACGTCGACGTCATCTTCGTCGCCGAGCCGGTCAAGGACGAGGACGAGACCGCCGCGCTGGCCACCGCGAGCCGTCTCGCGGCCGGGCTGATCGGGGTATGCGCGCGGTCCACCCCGGAAGGCAGCATCTTCCCGGTCGACCCGAACCTGCGCCCGGAAGGCCGGGTCGGCCCGCTGGTCCGCACCCTGACCAGCCACCTGGCCTACTACGAGCGCTGGGCCAAGACCTGGGAATTCCAGGCGCTGCTGAAGGCCCGGCCGGTCGCGGGGGACATGGCGCTCGGTCAGGCGTACACGGACACCCTGGGCCCGCTGGTCTGGCAGGCGGCCCGCCGCGACAACTTCGTCGAGGACGTGCAGGCCATGCGGCGCCGGGTGGAGCAGTCGCTGCCGGCCCGGCAGGCCGGGCGCGAGCTCAAGCTCGGGCCGGGCGGGCTGCGCGACATCGAGTTCGCGGTCCAGCTGCTGCAGCTCGTGCATGGCCGTACCGACGAGACGCTGCGCTCGCCCGCGACGCTGCCCGCCCTGGCCGCGCTGGCCGCCGGCGGGTACGTCGGCCGGGCCGACGCGGACGAGCTGGGCGCCGCCTACCGGTTCCTGCGCCGCACCGAGCACCTGCTGCAGCTGAACCGGCTGAGCCGGACCCACACCCTGCCCGAGGACCCCGCCGTACTTCGCAGGCTGGGCCGGGCGATGCGTTCCAACGACGGACCGAACGAGGAATGGTTCCAGCCCTCGGTCACCGGAATCCGCTCGGATCCGGCGGCCGAATTCGACGAGGAGTGGCGCCGTCACGCCCGCCAGGTCAGGCGGCTGCACGAGAAGCTGTTCTACCGGCCGCTGCTCGACGCGGTCGCCCGGCTGCCCTCCGAGGCGGCCCGGCTGACGCCGGCCGAGGCCCGGGCCCGGCTCGAAGCGCTCGGCTACGTGGACCCGGCCGGGGCGCTTCGCCACATCGACGCGCTCACCTCCGGCGTATCCCGGCGCGCGGCGATCCAGCGCACGCTCCTGCCGGTGCTACTCGGCTGGTTCGCCGACGCCGCCGAGCCGGACGCCGGCCTGCTGGCGTTCCGCCAGGTCAGCGAGGAGCTCGGATCCTCGCCCTGGTACCTGCGGCTGCTCCGGGACGAGACCAAGGCGGCCGAGCGGATGGCCCGCGTGCTGGCCTCCAGCCGGTACGCGGCGGGGCTGCTGCTCCGCGCGCCGGAGGCGGTCGCCATCTTCGCCAACGACACCGAGCTGAACGCGCGCAGCCTGACCGGGCTGCGGGCCGAGATGATGGCGGCCACCCAGCGCTACGAGGACGACGCCGAGGCCGCGGTGACCGCGGTCCGCTCGGTCCGCCGCCGTGAGCTGCTGCGCACCGCCGCGGCGGATATTTTGGCCGTCACCAGCCCGGCCGAGGCGAGCCTGGCCGCGACCGGGGAGGCGCTGACCAGCGTCACCCGGGCCTCGCTCGAGGCCGCGCTCTCGGTCGCGCTGCGCAAGGCCGGCGCCGAGCGCGGGCACCCGCTGCCGACCAGGATCGCGGTGATCGCGATGGGCCGGTTCGGCGGTCACGAATGCGGCTACGGCAGCGACGCCGACGTGCTGTTCGTCCACGACCCGCTGCCCGGCCGGCCGGAGAAGGAAGCCTCGGACGCGGCCCATACGGTGGCGGTCGAGCTGCGTCGGCTGCTCATGCTGCCGGTGCCCGACCCGGCCCTGGTCGTGGATGCCGACCTGCGCCCGGAGGGCCGCCAGGGCCCCCTGGTCCGCACCCTGGCCGCCTACCGCGCCTACTACCGGCGCTGGTCGGCGCCGTGGGAGGCGCAGGCCCTGCTGCGCGCCGAGCCGGTCGCCGGCGACCTCGATCTCGGCGACCGGTTCACCCGGATGATCGCCGAGTTCCGGTACCCCCTGGACGGGGTCAGCGCGGCGGCCGTCCGCGAGATCCGCCGGATCAAGGCGCGGATGGAAGCCGAGCGGATCCCGCGCGGCGCCGACCGCGCGCTGCACGTCAAGCTGGGACCCGGCGGCCTGTCCGACGTGGAGTGGACGGTCCAGCTGCTCCAGCTCCAGCACGCCCACGCGGTGCCCGCGCTGCGCACCACCCGGACCGGCGCCGCCATGGACGCCGCCGTCCAGGCCGGCCTGCTGACCGCCGGCGCCGCCGCGGAACTGACCGCGGCGTGGCAGCTCGCCGCCCGGATCAGGAACGCGATCGTCCTGGTCGGCGGGCGGCCGGGGGACACCCTGCCGGCCCGGCACGCCGAGGCGACCGCGGTGGCCCGCCTGCTCGGCTACCCGCCGGGCGACGCCGCCCAGGCCCTCGAGCAGGACTACCGCCGCGCCGCCCGCCGCGCCCGCACCGTCATGGAACCGCTCTTCTACGGCTGAGCCCCGGGCGCGGCTAGCCGAGGCGCCCGTTGGCGCGCAGGGTCCGCAGCGCGTCCACGGTCAGGAAGCCGCGCCAGTCCCGTTCGGCGGCCGGCGACCAGGCCGGCCAGTTGAACGTCCAGCCGCCGTCGTCCTGCTGGCCCCGGGCCAGGTGGTCCAGGTGCGCCCCGACGGTCGCGTCGTCGAACAGGGCCCGGGCCAGCGAGTCCGGCTCGGGGGCGAAGGAGAGCACGCCGTGCACCTCTCCGGGTGCCTCCGGATCCAGTCCCACCATCTCGCGGTCGAGGATCAGCGGGCCGACCCGGCCGAACTCCTCGGCCGCGCGGTTCCGGTCGGGCACGTGCTGGAGGAAGGCGAGCACGCCGAACATCTCATACCCGCCGCCGATCCCGCCGGGCATGTCCGCGCCGAGCTTGCCGATCCGGTCCCACATCACCTCGGTGGCGCCGTCGAGCCAGGGGTGACTGAAGCCGCGGCTGTGCAGCGAGCCCGCGATCAGGCCGGTGGCGACGAGCGAGGCCGGATGCCCCTCCTCGGGCACCCACCAGGGCGCGTGCGGCCAGCCCTCCAGGGGCCCGGCTTCGACGAAGGCCGCCCCGCCCTCGGCGGGCGCCACCGCCGTGAGCCAGTCGCAGCCGCCGCGGACCAGGTCTTCGTCCCAGGCATCGGCCTCGTTCAGGATGCGCAGGGCCATCTCCATGGCGGGGGGCTGGCTGCCCGGTGCCCGGCAGTCCGGCTCGAGCGCGTAGCCGAACCCGCCGTCCTCGTTGCGGTAGGCGGCTACCGCGTCCCGCACGGCACTGGCCGGGCCGTCCTCGAACATCCGCCCGAACCGGCGCCGGTCGAGCACCCGGGCGCTGTCGGCGATGAAGGCGGCGGCCGCGCTGAAATCTGGAGTCTTCATCTCCCCATCACAGCACGGGCGGACCCGGCCCGTATTGAACGAAACGGCCGTCATGGCATGCTGGACGGGTGGACATCGGTGCCATGCCGCCCGGCTACGTCGAATGGCCCGCTCCCGCCGCGCTGCGGGACGCCGTCGCCTGCCTGTGGGCGCGGGTGGCCGGCGACGAGGACCAGGCCGGCCTGGTGCTGCCCGATGGCTGCACCGACCTGATCTGGACCCAGGGCCGGGGTGTCTCGGTGGCCGGCCCGGATACCGGGCCGGTGCCGACCACGATGGCGGCCGGGACGGTCATTCTCGGCGCCCGCTTCCGCCCTCCGGCCGGCGGCCCCGTGCTCGGGATCCCGCTCAGCGAACTCCGTGACCAGCGCGTCGACCTCGCGGACCTGCGGCCGCCGGACGCGCGCCTGCTGTCCGCCAGCCTCGACCCGCGGCCGCCGCCGCCCGCATCCTGGACGTGACCGGCGCCCTGGTCGCCGGCGCGCAGCCAGACCCCGCCATGACCCGGGCCGCGCTCCTGCTGCGCGACCCGCAGGCGCGGGCCGAGGACATCGCGGACGATGTCGGGCTCAGCCCGCGCCAGTTGCGCCGTC
>CAWIUF010000031.1:0-27862 GCA_963839095.1 uncultured Actinomycetota bacterium
CGGTAGATCCGCATTACCCGGAGGATTTACACCCCTATCGGGTAGGCACGCTCAAGGGATTGTCGCAACGCCCTGACCTGGGCGGATGATGGCGTGACGAGACGCGGGATGGAGCCGGAGCGGGTGCGGCTGGTGCTGGGGTTCCTGGAGGCGGGCCTGAACCCGGTGCGGGCGGCCCGGGCGGCGGGGGTATCGCAGACCTTCGCGTATGACCTGGACCGGAAGGTGAGCGGGGTATCCCGGCTGGCGGTGAAGCGGGAGGCCGCGGCCCGGCGGGCTGCGGCGCGCGCGGCCGGGCCGGGCCGCAGGCTGCCGCCGGAACGGGTCCGGGCGGTGCTGGACCAGCTCCGGGCAGGCCTGAACCCGGGCCAGGCGGCGGCCGCGGCCGGCGTGTCGGCGACGTTCGCGTACGAGCTGCACCGCAAGATGGGCGGGGTGTACCGGCCCCCCGGAACGACCTATAGCACCCGTTACCTGGACCGCGAGGAGCGGTACGAGATCGCCCGGCTGCGCGACGCCGGCCTGGGGACGCGCGAGATCGCGCGGCGGACGGGCCGCGCCGCCTCGACGATCTGCCGGGAGCTGGCCCGCAACGCCGATCCCCGCACCGGCGGCTACCAGCCGGAACGGGCCGAGCGGCTGGCGTGGGAGCGGCAGCGCCGCCCCAAGCCCTCTAAGCTGGCCCGCGACCCGGCCCTGCGCCAGGCGGTGCAGCGGCTGCTGAACCGCCGGCACTCACCCGAGCAGGCCAGCGGGAGGCTCAAGGTGGACCACCCGGACGACCCGGCGATGCGGGTCAGCCACGAGAGCATCTACCAGTCCATCTACGTCTACCCCCGCGGCGAGCTGAAGCGGGAGCTGCAGGCCTGCCTGCGGTCCGGCCGCGTCACCCGGCGGCGCCGCGGCCGCCGCGAGACCCGCGGCACCATCATCGGCGCGGTCCCGATCGGGCAGCGGCCCCCCGAGGCCGAAGGCCGCCTCGTGCCCGGCCACCACGAAGGCGACCTGATCATGGGCACCAAGGCGTCCAACTCCGCCGTCGGCACCATCGTCGAGCGGATGACCGGCTACCTCACCCTGCTCCACCTGCCCGGCGGGCACGGCGCGGACGCCGTCGCCGACGCCGTCACCGCCCGGCTGGGCGCCCTGCCCGCCTGGTTCACCCAGACCCTGACCTGGGACCGCGGCACCGAGATGGCCCGCCACGCCCGCATCACCGAAGCCACCGGCATCAGCGTCTACTTCGCCGACCCCCACGCCCCCTGGCAGCGCGGCAGCAACGAGAACACCAACGGCCTGCTCCGCGAGTACCTCCCCAAAGGCACCGACCTCTCAGCCCATACCGCTGCCCAGCTCCAGCACATCGCCGACGAACTCAACGACCGCCCCCGCAAGCGCTTCGGCTACCACACCCCCCGCGAACAGCTCGCTAAACTCCTCGCAGAAGACCAACGCGTTGCGACCACCCCCTGAAAACGCCGTAGCGAAACCACCGGATAAGCCGGATCCACCGGCTTATTTCCCCGCGCCACACATCAGCACGCGCCTGGGTATCACGGCTCCCGCTGGTAACCGGAAGCCGGCCGCTATCGGCGATGCGAACCCGCGGGAATATGGCCGGGGCCAACATCGGCGGTGTGCCTCCAGGCCGGTGCTGGGTGCGCGATCATTGGTTGCGTGGGCAACGCGGTCCCGGGAGCCTGGTCAGCGGTCCTCGAGGAGCTTGGCTCAAGGACCGGAAGCTCCGAAAGGTCGTCACGGTTGGCGACCAGAATTGTACGCTCAGCATCTATACAGGGAAGCTTGATTACCGAGTAACTGAGGAGAGGCCTGATGAAGCGGAGACGCCTGGCATCGGCAGCGGCGGCTGGGATCTGCGTACTGGGTCTCGGGCTAGGGCTCAACGGCGCCGCTTCGGCTACGACGTCTTCCTCCGGGTTGTTCTCCGAGCGCACCGTGGTGCTGAACTGCCAGGGTCATGCCCAGGTACGGCCGGGCCGCATCACGCTGGCGTGCGCCGACTTCAACGACTACCTGACCGGGCTGACCTGGAAGAACTGGGGCCCGAAGCTGGCCAGCGCGACCGGGGTGCAGAACCTCAACGACTGCGTTCCCTACTGCGCGGCCGGGCACTTCCACCGCTACCCGGTCGACGTCGTCGTGTGGTATCCGGCGGCGGCCGGACCGGGAAGCCAGCGCTACACCTCGATCACGCTGCTCTACCCGGGCGCGCATCCGGCCTATGTCGGCGACCGCCGGCCGGTCACCACCTCGATGGCACTGCCCCGCTAAAGTGCCCGTAGGCTGCCCCGCTAAACGGACGCGCGGCACGTGATGCTTGACACATCGTGACGCCACGGTCAGTCCTGAATTGACACTCAGCGTCGCCCCGGGCATCCTGGGTCAGGTTGATCACGGGACACCTCGTTCGGTGAGGCGTCTTCACGGACATAGGCCACTGATCCCAACCGTCGAGAGACGCTCCGGATCAGGACACCTCTCCCCGGCCTAAGGGGTGAGGCCAAGTGGCTGGCAACTGGCCCTGTTAACAGCAGGGCCAGCCGCAGTACGCCGTGGAGTGCCAAAGCTCTTACGAGAGAGGTGCGCCAGGGATTTCTCGAGCCCTGGCGAGTGTTCCCTCAGGTGTCACGCGGTAATACGCCGCCCGGCGGAAAGCCCGGCGGTCAGGTGCGGCCTGGCGCCCTCGTGCGTCGCGAACGAAGGGAGGCATGCGATGGACTCTGATAGTCCGGGCCGAAGTTGGCCCCTCACGCCGCTGTCTCTTTTTGTTCCGGGCGCACGCCGCTTGACCTGAGATTTCCGCTCTTTAGCTCGCCCTGCCCAGCTCCGGGCAGGTAGCTGCGTGTGCCCCCGGTTTCCGTCCGTTTCGTGACGTGAAAGGGGTGTTTCACTATGGCCACCATCACCCGTTCCGCTGCCGCGGATGAAGCGCGTACCGGCGACATCCGCGGTGCGCTCGGCACGATCTCGCTCGACGACACGGCTCCCCGCGCCGGGTTGTCAGCCAAGATGAAGACGCTGCTGGCCATCGTGGGCCCCGGGCTGATCGTGATGTGCGGCGACAACGACGCCGGCGCGTTCTCCACCTACGGGCAGGCCGGGCAGAACTACGGCACCCGGCTGCTGTGGACGCTGCTGCTCCTGGTCCCGGTGCTGTACGTGAACCAGGAGATGGTGCTGCGCCTCGGCGCGGTCACCGGGGTCGGGCACGCCCGGCTGCTGATCGAGCGGTTCGGCCGGTCCTGGGCCGCGCTCATGGTCGTCTACCTGCTCATCCTCAACGCGTTGACCCTCGTCACCGAGTTCATCGGGATCACCATGGCGGCCGGTTATCTCGGCCTCCCCAAGCCGGTCGCGGTGCTGCTCGCCGCGGGCGTGATCCTGGCGGCCGCGGCCACCGGCAGCTTCCGCCGGTTCGAGCGGATCGCGGTGGCGCTGTGCGTGGGCTCGCTGCTCCTCATCCCGCTGTACGTGGTCAGCCACCCGTCCGGCGGCGCGATGATCCGCGGGTTCGCCGAGCCCGGCCTGCCCGGCGGCTCCGGGCAGCTGGCCACGGTCATGCTGCTGATCATCGGCATCGTGGGCACCACGGTGGCGCCGTGGCAGCTGTTCTTCCAGCAGTCCTACGTGGTCGACAAGCGGATCACCCCCCGGTTCATCCGCTACGAGAAGGTCGACCTGTGGATCGGCATCGTGATCGTCGTGGTCGGCGCGGCCGCGCTGATGGGCGCCGTTGCCGCCGCCTTCGCCGGGACCAAGGGCGCCGGTAACTTCACCGACGCGACCGGGCTGGCGCACGGCATCGCGGCCCACGCGGGCCGGATCGCGGGCGCGGTGTTCGCGGTCGCGCTGCTCGATGCCTCCATCATCGGGGCGTTCGCGGTCTCGCTGTCGACCGCGTACGCGGTCGGCGACACGCTCGGCCTCAAGCACTCGCTGCACAGCGGGTTCCGCCAGGCCAAGGGCTTCTACGCGATCTACGCCGCGCTGATCGCGGTGGCCGCGGCCATCGTGCTCATCCCGCACGCCCCGCTCGGCCTCATCATCGAGGGCGTCCAGGCGCTGGCGGGCGTACTGCTGCCGGCCGCCACGGTGTTCCTGCTGATGCTGTGCAACGACCGCGCCGTCCTGGGCCCCTGGGTCAACAGCCGCCGCACGAACGTCTTCACCTCGGTCGTGATCACCGTGCTGATCGCGCTCTCCGCCGTGCTGACCGCCTCGGTGGTCTTCCCCGGCATCACCGGCCGGCAGATCCTCGTCATCATTCTGGGTTGCGTGACCGCGGCCGTCGCGGTGGGCGGCTGGACCCTGCTCCGGTCGCTTAGGGCGCAGAGCTCGGTCGAGATCGACCGCCGCGACCGGGAGAACTGGCGGATGCCGCCGCTCAACGTGCTGTCCAAGCCGGTCATGTCCGGCGGCCGCAAGGTCGCGCTGGCCGTCCTGGGCGGCTACATGGGGATCGCGATGATCTTGGTCATCGTCCGGATTATCGAAATGGCCATCGGGCATTAGGCTTCAATCCGTGCCGGACTTCGATGTCAGCGTGCCGCATATCGCCCGCATCTACGACTACTGGCTCGGCGGCAAGGACAACTTCGCCGCCGACCGAGAGGCCGCCGAGAGGCGATGGCGGCCACGCCGACCATCGTGCCCGGCGTGCGGGCCAACCGCAGGTTCCTCGGCCGCGCCGTCCGGTACATGGCCGAAGCGGGCATCAGGCACTTCCTCGACATCGGCACCGGCATCCCGACCGCGAACAACACCCACGAGGTCGCGCAGTCCGTGGCCCCGGACGCCCGGGTCGTCTACGTCGACAACGACCCGATCGTGCTCAGCCACGCGCGGGCCCTGCTGACCAGCAGCAGCGCTCCGACCTCCTACATCGAAGCAGACGCGCGGGACACCGCGAAGATCCTGGCCGAGGCGTCGGACCTGCTCGACCTCAGCCAGCCGACCGCGGTGATGCTGATCGCGGTGCTGCACTGCATCCCGGACTGCGACGACCCGTACCGGCTCGTCGGGGACCTGCTGGCCGCCGTCCCGCCGGGGAGCTTCCTGGCTATTACCCACCCGGCCCGCGATCAGGTCGATATAGCGACAAAGGCCGAGGAATCGCTGTCGAAGTCGATGAGCCAGAAGGTCACCTTCCGCACCCACGAGCAGGTGTCGCGGTTCTTCGGCCTGGACCTAGCGGATGCGGGCGTGGTGCCGATCCAGGACTGGCGGGCCGACTCGCCGCTGGACCTCGGCAGCGCCCCCACTGCCATGTGGGGCGGCGTCGGCTGCAAGAGCTGACCCGCCGCCCCGGCGAGCCAGGATTTCGACCGAACGAGCGGGCTGACACGCCCCGTTCCGCCGCCTGCCGTCGCGGCCAAGCCCAAATCGGACAACCGGCAGGTCGCAATCCGAAATTGATCAATGGCTGATCAATTTTCGGTCATCCACTGATCAATCTGCCGGGCTCCTCACCTGGCCGGCGAACCTGCGCCACGCCGCCGGGGTGAACCGGAGCACTGGGCCAGTACCGCTCTGCTTGGTATCCCGGACGTTTATCGCGTCAGCGGCGCTGGCCACCTCGACGCACTCGCCGCCGTTACCGGAGCTGTGGCTGCTCCTTCGCCAGTTCATGTCCATCGCTCTTTCGCTACCTTCATGATCAGTTCCTGCGAAGCGCCGCGCGGGAGGGCCTCACAACGCAGCATGTCGGACATCTGCCGTACCCGGGTGACGATCTCCGGCGCGCTCGTCGTCTGCGGTGTCACGAACGAATCCTGATGGATGACCGTAGGACCGCCTTCGCGATCGGCTATTGAGACGGCTCCGCCCAGACCTGCATGTACCCCTATCTCGGCCGGGATCACCTGGATCATCACCCTGGGCTGTCGGCTTACCTCGATCAGGTGGGCGAGCTGCTCGCACATCACGGCAGGGCCACCGGCGCTGCGGTGCAGGACGGCCTCCGCCATGACCACAGTGACCGATGGCGGCTGCGGACGGAAGAGAACCTGCTGGCGTCCCATCCTGCCCGCCAGGCGTGCCTCCAGTGCCTCGTTTTCCTCTGGCTCCGTCGACAGGATCTCGCGTGCGTACGACTCGACCTGGAGCAGGCCGGGCACCAGGATGGGAGCCCAGTAGAAGAGCGCGGACGCGGCCCGTTCGGCTTCGACCCAGTCGACAAAGAACTCAGGAAACGATCCCCCGTTCTTCCGGACGTGCTCGGCCCATTCTTCGATCAAGCCGGCTTCAATTAAAGCATTGAGCTGCGGGAATTCCCGGGCGTAGGCCCGGGCCACATCCGGCGACGGCGGCCGCTGCCCTGACTCGGCCTTGGCGATGACCGTGCGCTCGTAGCCGAGCTTGTCGGCCAGCGCATCCTGACTGGTAATGCCAGCTGCCAGCCGCGCCCGGCGTAGCACGGCGCCCAGGAACATCGAGTCCGTATCGCGCTCCATCGTGACTCCTATTCCTCCCGTGTGGCGAACCGTGGCGGGTACGTGCTGCACCACTGCGCCACATGGCGATTGCGTTCCGTAGCTGACAGATTAGGACCACGATAACGCCCGCCCACCCCGTCATTAAGGATTGTCGGCCGATGTCAGTAGAAAAGCCGAAGCACCCCCTGTACGCCTTGACTACGCACGAACTAACCGAATACCGCAATGAACTCGAGCATGCCGTCACGGCCCCCGCCGCCGATCCCCGAACCCGAGCGGACCTACGCCGCAGGCTCGACGACGTACTGGCCGAGCAGGACGACCGTGCCCGGATAGCCGCCCGCGCGTGAGCATGAAGGCCGTGTCATAGACCCGTGGCCTGCCGGGCGCGGAGAGCACGGAGCTTGTGGCGGTTGCCGCAGCGTTCCATCGCGCACCAGCGGCGGGCACCGGGGCGGGACAAGTCGACGAATACCAGCGGGCAGTCGTCGCTCGCGCACTCGCGGATGCGCCCGGCGAACGGCCCTGACAGCAGCTCGATCATCCCCCGGGCCAGCGTCGACAGCGCCTGCGTAACCCGCACTGGCGGCGCCCACGCCGCGGTCGTGCCGCCGGCGACGAGCTCAGGGACCAGCGGTGCCGTGGCCGCGAACCGGTTGATGGTTTCAACCGCCTCGGCCGAGAGGGGGCGACGTGCCGCCTGGTCGTGCGCCGTGTCCCAGATGGCCTGGCGCAGGGCCTTGGCCGCGTTCAGGTCGGCAACCGTCAGCGGGACCGTCGTGACCGCGGCCAGCGGCGGCTGAGCCAGCCATTCGGCTAGGTCAGAAGGCTGGTAAAAAATCTCGAACACCGCATACCGACCCGCGCCGCCCGCGTGGGCGTAGTCCAGGCAGAGGGCGCCGGCATCGAACCAGAACGATCCGCCCCGGGCGTCGCACAGCACCCGTCCGGTCGTGCGCGCTTGCATGTAACCATTTTAACTGGTGTCCTAGACGACACCACTATTACTGGTGTCAACGTTACGGGAGGCAGCGCATGGGCGTACGGCACATCAACCCCGAGGGGCTCCACCGCAACCCGGCCTTCAGCCAGGCCGTCGTGGTCGAGCAGCCGGCCAAGACGATCTACGTCGGCGGGCAGAACGGCGTCGACGCCGACGGCAAAGTCGTCGGTTCCACGGTCGGAGAGCAGGCCAGCCAGGCGCTCCGCAACCTTGCCACCATCCTGGAGAGCGAGGGGGCGAGCATGGCGAACATCGTGTCCTGGTCCATCGCGGTGGTGGACGGCCACTCGCTGGGCGAGGGCTTCGCCGCCTTCCAGCAGGCGTGGAACCCGGCCGACCCGCCGCCCGCCATCACGGTCCACGTGGTCGCCGGCCTGGGCCCCAGCTTCCTCGTCGAGATCGACGCCGTCGCCGTCGTGTGACGCACCCGAGGGCGTTCTAGAGCCACGCTGTGCTCGCCGTGGCTCCTCCAGAGCCGACGCCTAGAGTAGCGATTGGGATAGCATCGATCCCCGAAGGGGTGAGAACTATGCGTGTTCGCGGCATGACCGAGGATATCGGGTTCGGCCCCTACACGATCCTCGATCTTCACGAACTGCCCGAAGACGGTAAAAGTTTCGAACTCGAGGACGGATGGCTGGTTGAGGTGGCGGCAAGCTCCCGACACAACTGGGCACTGCGGAACCTCTCCAGGCTTATCGAGGGCGCAGCGACTCGCGCTGGATCGCCAGTCATCGTATGCGAGGGCGGGGAATGGGAGATCAGTACCCCGGCCGGAATTCGCAAGCCCGATGTCTTCGTGATTCCGCGTGACATCGCTCGGGCTGTGATCGTAGACGAGACACCGAAAGTCATCCCCGGCAACGAACTTCTGCTGGTCGCAGAGGTCATCTCCCCTGGAAGCAGCAGCGAGCGCACCGACCGGGTGCGTAAGGTTCGTGAATACGCATCGCTCGGCATTCCTCAGTACTGGATCGTCGAGCATTCTCCGGAGCCGAAGGTCCACGTCCTGACGCTCGGAGAGAACGGATACATGCCTGGCGCTTTCGCAGCCGCCGGAACGGAACTGGCTGCAGATATCCAGGCGGACAAACCATTTTCCGTTTCATTCGACCCGGCGTCGCTGCTCATCTTCTGATACCTGGAGTATCAAGTCGCGGGCTTTCACTGGGCCACGTCCAGCCCGGCACTGGCCCGCCAGTCCGCGATCCGGACGATGGTTTCCAGGTAGGCCAGGACGAACGGACCGTACCGGTCGCGCAGCTCGAGCGCGGTGCGGGCCCAGGAGCGCTCGCCGCCGGGCTGGAACTGGTCCAGGCTCACGGTGAGCCGGGTGGCGGGCTGGCCGAGCAGGGCCGGGATGTCCGAGATGGCTCCCTCTTCGAGACCGCGCAGCGTGCGCTGGGAGGTTTCGCCGGCAGGCCGCACGACGGGGCCTTCGTGGTCGCGGACCTGGACGCGCAGCTTGCCGTGATGCGCGAGCACCAGGTACCGGGCCAGGTCGGCGTCCGGCACCTCCGCCAGCAGTCCGTGCAGCGGCCCGTCGAGGATCAGCAGGGAGGCCAGTTCGTGCCGGAACCCGACGCCGCCCTCGAACAGCAGTCGCTTGTTGGTGCCGGACTTGGCCCAGGGGCGCCCGGCGGCGATTTCGTCCCGCCACTCCGGTGGCGCCACGCCGCACAAGGCGTCCTGCCAGATCCGGTGCGCCTTGCCCACGTCATGCAGGTAGGCGGCGGTCACCGCGGAGCGCACCGCGCCGTCCGGGAGTTCGGGTGCGATCACGGACAGCAGGGCGGCGGCGTGGTCCCGGGTGTCCTCGCTGTGCCGGTCGAGCGGTACCCAGCCGGGGCGGGCCGCGCTCCATGGATCCACCGGGGCCGGATCCCCCGTGCCGGGCACCGGGTCAATCGAGGGACTGCCGGGTACCGGCCCCGGGGCGGCCGGGTCAAGGCCGGTGACCAGGTCGTATCCGCCATCGGCGGCGCTGACGAGCAGGACCTCACCGGCCTCCACCGTGTCCTGCGGGGTTAGCCTGGCCCACCGGCCGAGAGCCGGGTCCAGGCGCCAGACCGGGATGTCGCGCGCCAGGGCGCGGACCTGGCCTAGCGGGACCTGGCAGCGGAAATCGGCCCCCGGGGCCCAGGCCTCGGCGGGCGGCGCGCCGGTCACCGGCTCCGCGGTCCAGGTGGCCCAGGCGACCTGAGCGGTCAGGTCCTCCGCATTTCGGACATATGATGATATATCGACATTCACTCCGTACAGGTCGGGCGCAGTGTCGAACAAGGCGGTGAAGTCGCTCCGGGACAGTACCGCGACCTGAGTCTCGGTGACGGTCACGACGCGGCTCAGCAGGTCCTCGCCGGTGACGGCGCGGTGGCCTAGCCGGGCTAGTTCCGCACTCGACGCGTCGATATCGGCCTGCTCGGACGGCGGCGGTGCGGCCGGCGGGATCCACCACAGCTCGGCGTCCCGCACACGGCCGGTACGGTTGCACCGGCCCGCCCGCCGTACCAGGGAGGGCCACGGCGCCGACTCGGTCATCAGCACGGCCGCGTTGAGGTCGAGTCCGGCCTCGACCACCTGGGTAGCGACCACGATCCGGTCTTCCGGGTGCCCGGTAACCGCGGCCATCAGCCCGGCCCGTTCCAGGGCGCGGAACTCCGCATGCAGCAGGGTGCATTCAACCGGCCCACTGCGCAGGGCGTGGTACACCGCCCGCGCCGCCGCGACCGTATTGAGGACGACGAGCGTCAGCGTCCCGGCCCGGTGCCGGTCCCGGGCGGCCGCCGCGATCGCCCGGTAGTCGCCCGGCTCGGCGTCCAGCCGCTGGATGGTCCGCTCCGCGCCGAGCCGGGCCGCGAGCTCACCGGTACGTTCCCCCGGCAGGATCCTGACCACGTCGCGCACGGGGTTGCCAACGCTTTCCGGCGCGCCTCCGGACACCGTGGCCGACATGCAGGTTAGTCCGAACGGCTCGGCCGTGCCCCAAGCCTTCGCGAAGGCGGCCAGCTGCCGCAAGGTGGTGGTGGACTCAGGGCACAGCTGGATCTCGTCGATCACCCAGTGCGCGCCGTTTGTGACCAGCGCGTAGTCGATCGGGCAGGAGGATCGCCCGATGCCGTAACCCCGGTTCAGCGCCTTGCTGACCAGGGCGTCCGCTGTGCCGATAACGATCGCGGGCTGGTGCATGTCCATCCGCCAGTCGGGCCGCGACTCCCCCGCCCCGCCCGTCACCACGTGCAGTGCGACCTGATCCGCCAGCCCCAGGTTGGCCAGCCACCTGGCGGCCTGACCCGCGACCTGCTCGGCCAGGCTCCCCGGCGGCAGCGCGTACACCAGCCGCCGCGGCGTCGATCCCGGATCCGCGTACAGCCGCCGCCACAGCCAGGACAGGATGATCCCCGTCTTTCCCGTCCCGGTCGGCGCTTGCACTGCGGGAGGAAGCCCGTCTCGCGCCATCCGCGCCTGGTACCCGTTCGGCTCGTGCCCGTCCGGTTCAGCCTGTGTCGCGCTCGCCTTGCGGAAAAACTCAGCAAATGCATCCATGTCAGGCCTCGTAATGTATCAACCCGGGCTCAGCTGGGACGGCCCGGCCACCCTGCGCGTGACCATGGACTCACCCGCGCTGGAGTGGACGCTCACCGCCACCTCGACCCGCATCCTGGCCCTGCTCAACACGATGAACGCGACGCTGCCGCTCGCCACGTGGCGGCTGCGATCGCTGGTCCGGGTCCGGGAGCGCCTGGCCAGCAGGCTGGGAATGGGCCGCTTGCGGCTGACCGGGACAATGCCCGATGGCCATACCGGAACGATCATGCCCGAGCGGATGTACTTCGTCGACGACGCGCAGGCCACGCTGGACGGCTCTGACCTGGGTCGGCCAGCTTATCTGCGGACCAACCCCGTGATCGGCGGGATCCCGCTGCCCGCACGCGGCGTCCTGTCCACCGGCCAGGCGGTCTTCGAGATCCTCGACCCAGCCGAATACCAGCGCACCCGATCCCAAGCAACGGCGGCACCATAGGTAAGGGGGTGCACGATGCCCCGGCCATCAAGCGGTCCGCCGAGGCCATCGGCGCAGTACACGTGCGTAGCGATACCACTGATCCTGCATGGCCACGCAGGTCACGACCGATGCGACCGCGGCGATGGCGTACCAGGTGATGGTCACGCCGTGCATGGTGGCGGGCGGTGCGGGCGGTTCGTTCAGCCACTTTCCGGTGGCGGGCAGAAACCATGAGAGCGTGATGGCCGCGAAGCTGATAGGGGCGGCGACGGCCCCGCCGAGGTTGGCGTACCGGGAGCGCTGGGCGCAGGCGGCGATCATCACGGTGACCACGCACCACCCGGTGAGCAGGGCTATCAGCGGGTAGACGGCGGGCGCCCGGGCGACGGAGGCGGCCGGCCTGCTGTAGTCCATGAGACGCAGTTGCCCCCAGCATGTCGCGGCCAGGACGGGGGTCGCCAGCAGGAGGTAGCCGGCCGGGGTCACCCAGGCCGGGACGGGGGTCGCCTGGGTGACCGGGCGGAACGGGGCGTTCAGCACGAACGCCAGCACCGCGACGGCGGGCAGGAAGGCGACGTGCACCGCGCTGTGGTCGAGTGGCGCCTGCGAGTGCCGGGCGTTCTGGGCCATGAGGGCGAGGGCGGCGGTGCCGGCCAGGCAGCCGCTGGCTAGCGTGGCCCACGGCATCGACCGGGCGGTGTGCCTGGCGAGTAGGGGCAGCGTGCGCAGCCAGGACACGCGGGACCGCCGCGTGCGCCGGATAGGCAGGCCGAGGGCGGGCGGCGCGCCCTCGGCCTGCGGGATGTTGGCGGACCGCACGGTCAGCACCTCCGAAAGGGTTTGCGTCGTCAGTAGGTGATTGCGGGCCGCGCTCAGCTTGTGCACACGGGGCTTTGCGGCCCCGGCTGACCCGTGGTCTTCACGTCCGGGTGCCTGGAACCCGGTCCCGCCGATGGCAGCTGCGGGACGCTGGGCATGCGGATGCCCAGCGCGGCGGCGAGCTGGGCGTCGGTGGTGTGCTCGTTCAGCCAGGTGGCCCATGCGCCGCGCAGCACCTGGCTGACTTTCTGCTCGGGCAGATTCGTCATGGCCTTGGCCAGCAGGTACCCGGCGTCGGTGAGCTGCGGCGCGGATGCGTTGATCTGGCCGACCGGCGCACCGGCACCGGTCCAGGTCGGGACCAGGGTGTGGTGGACCTCCACCGCTGTCATCATCCCCCCGTCGTTCTGGAGTCCGCTCGCCGACGGGTGGCTGGCCAGGATGCCCAGCCAGATCGCGATCGGTTCGCGCGCCTGATCGACTGGTACGCACGGCTGTTCCGTGGAGAGAGCGCTGGGAGATAGCAGCCGGACCGCCCATTCGGCGGTGGTCAGGGCCACGTTGAATTGCGCGTCAGCCAGCCGTCCGCCGCCTGCGGGCCACCGTCCGACAGAAAGGTAGAACGCCGACGCCGAGGGAGCGCTGCCTGGCTCCCTCATGATCTGCGCGTCCCACTGGGATAGCTGCCGCGGATGGCCATAGAAGAGGTACTCGTCGGTGATGTCTTGCGACGCCACGATCTGCCCGACCGTGAGCGCCTGGACGGGCCGGACGGGCACCCGCGCGAGCACCCCGTCGACCGGAGCCTCCAGCGATGGCAGGTCCCGGCCGAAGCCGGGATAGAGGCAGTACCGGACGTGGCTGGCAGTGGTGCAGTGCTGGACCGAGGCCGGGTCGGCGATCTCAGTTACCAGGTGGTTCAGCTCGGTGGTGGGGATGGGTGACAGTTGCGCCGCCGCCGCGAACGCGATCACCGGCACGGCCACGACGCCGGCAACGACCAGCCCGGCCCAGGACCGGGCACCGCGGACGGTCATCGCCAGCGCCACGGCCCCCGCGAGCAGGGCGACGCCGGCCAGTTCCAGCACGTGACCGCCCGCAGGCGGATACCCGGCCAGCGGGCCCGGCAGGTTCCCTAGCTGATTCAGCAAAATGTCCCACGGGGCCAGCCACAAGCCTGCCCCCGAGGACAGGTGGGACGTCGCCTCGGGAAGGAGCATCAGCAGCGCACCGATCACCCCGGCCAGCGGATGCGCGAATCGCGTCCCGATCGCGACCCCGAGCGCTCCGGCGGCGATCACCAGCACCGCCCCGGCGGCCAGCACCTTGACGCTCGGGGAGCCGATCGCGCCACGGGCCTGCACCACCACGGCCCCGGCGCCGAGCAGCACCAGGCTGGCGGGCACCGCACCGGCCAGGCCGACCAGGTAGCCGAGGGTGCGGGTGCCGGCCGTGACCGGGAAGCTGGCGTACAGGTGGGTCATAGAGTCCCGCCGCACCCGCCCGGCAGCGAGCTGAGCGGCAGCCAGGACGGTCATGCCGAGGACGAGCTGCCCGGCGCCGATCCGCCAGTCGGCGCTCCACCACAGCGGTTGCGTCGTCTGGATCAGCACCCAGACAACGGCACCGCCAGCGATCAGGCCGGCCAGCGCCAGCAGGCTGCGGGCCAGCAGCGACGCCTCCACTGCGGCCAGGCCCAGAACCGTCCGCAGCCGCACATCCGCCGAACGCGCGGACAGCCTGGCCGGGGCGTGGCCGTCGGCCAGGGCGGCAGTTCCCGGGCCGGGGAGCGCGGGTCCCCCCTCGGTGGCGGTCATCGCGCACCTGCCGCGTGGGACAGCATCAGGTAACCGTCTTCGACCGTCGGCGAGACCAGCTCGGCGTCCGTCGGCGGGTGGTCGCCGATGTGCCGCCACCGGTTGTCGCCGCCACGCCAGGACAGGTGGGCACGCTCGTCGCGCTGGCCGGCCGTCCACACCCGCCCGGCGGCGGCGGCGGCCAGCTCGGCTGGGGTGCCAGCGAAGTGCACCCGCCCCTTCAGCAGCACGACGACGCGCGCGCAGATCGCGGCGATGTCGTCGGCCTGGTGGGTGGACAGCACGGTCACCGGGTCGCCCGGCAGGCCGGACAGCAGCTCACGGAACCGCAGCCGCTGCTCCGGGTCGAGCCCGGCCGTCGGCTCGTCCAGGATCAGCAGGTCAGGCTCGCCGAGCAGGGCCTGGGCGATCCCCAGCCGCTGCCGCATCCCGCCGGACAGGGCCCGTATCCGGGAGCGGGCGCGGTCCTCCAGGCTGACGGCGGCCAGCACCCTGGCCACCTCCTCGCCGCGGCGGCGCCGGTCGGTGATCTCCTTCAGGATCGCCACGTAGTCAAGGAACGCGGCGACCGTGAAGTGCCGGTGATACCCCAGCTCCTGGGGCAGGTAGCCGAGCCGCCGGCGGATTTCCACGCGTTCCGCCGCATGCCCCGGGTCCAGGCCGAACGCCGACACCCGCCCCGAGTCGGGCTCGTTGACGGTGGCCAGGATCGACAGCAGCGTGGTTTTGCCCGCGCCGTTCGGCCCGAGCAGACCGGTGATCCCCCGCTCCAGTGCGATATCCACCCCGTCCAGGGCCCGAGTGGCACCGTAACGCCGGGACAGGCCCTCAGCGCGGACGACTGCTGTGCTGATGTTCAGGGTCATCTCATCCATCCCGACTCGAAGCGGTCATGACGCGCCATCAGCACCACGGCACAGGCGCAGAGCGCGGCGGCGCAGGCGAGTTGGGCGTTGCGCTGCACGATCAGCAGCGGAACGTCATCGGTGGCCAGCAGCAGCGCCGGCACCGCCCACAAGATCGCCGCCATGACGGCAGCGGCGCGAGGTGGCAGCACGGTCGCGGCCGCTAGCGCCAGCGCGGACAACGCCAGCGAGGGCAGCACCAGCGCGACGGGCAGCCATCCGGGCCCGGGCAGCAGGAACGCGACGGCGGCCACTGGGACCAGCGCGGCAGCCAGCGCGGACACCGAGCGGGCCAGCAGCAAGGCGAATCCCGAGAACGGGGCCGCGGCCGCCAGCTGACAGGCAGGGTCGAACATGGGCAGGAACGCCGCCGCCACCCCCGCCAGCACGAGCAAGGGACCCACGAGCAGGAACGGCGCCAGGCTCTGGCCCGGATCCCCGGGGATGCGCCCGGGACTGCCGGCCGTGATCCAGCCGTATCTGGCCGCTGCGGCTTCGCCCGCCACCACGGCCAGCACCCCCATGACGGACAGTAGCCAGGATCTGCGCAACGACGGTGTCGCCGCGAGCAGGCCAAGGACATGGTCGGGCAGCCCGCACCGGCGCAGCACCCGCCGCACCCGGCTCCCGTCACCGATCGCCGCGCGTACCAGCAGCACGGAACGGTTGTGCGCCAGCCGCTCCGCGTCCACATGAGCCGACAGGTCCGAGCGGCAGCGCGCGCACCCGGCCAGGTGCGCTTCCACCGACCAGACGGTGATCGTCCCGGCTGTCCCGGCGGCATAACTGGCCAGCAGATCCCCGCCAGGGTGCCCGTCCGCTCCGGCCACCGGCCCAGCCACGCCTGGAGATGAGTTCGTCATGATGTTCCCCATGCTTCCCGGCGGTGTGCCTTCGTGTCGGGTCCTGCTTGCTGGTCGGCGAGCGCGGCGCGCAGTACCACCCGGGCGCGGTGGCACCGGGACTTGACGGTTCCTTCCGCTACACCCAGCAGCACCGCCGCCTCCGCGCAGGTCAAGCCATCCAGCACGGTCGCCTCGATAGCGCCGCGCAGCTCGGGCGACAGTTCGGCCAGCGCCTGACCCAGGCGGCCGTGCTCGATGCCGACCAGCACCTGGTCCTCAGCCGAGACGACCGCCTCCGGCTCCGCCGCCCGCCAGGGCAGCCGCCATCTGGAGCCGCTGTCCCGCCGGATCGCGTCGATCAGGCGGCGGACGCCAATGCCCCAGATGAACGCGGCCACGTCCCCGCCTCCGCGGTAGGCACCCGCCTCCCGCCACACGGCGAGGAACGTGTCCTGGACGGCGTGATCGACCAGATCAGGGAGGGCGCACCGCCGCGTCAGCCGGACGGTCAGCCAGCCAGCGTGCCGGTCATACAAGGCCGCGAGCGCATCCTCATCGCCGCGCGCCACCGCGCGCAGCAATGCCGCGTCATCGGGCTCCCCAGCTTCCAGCCTCATGTCCGGAGCCGTTCAGCTACTCTCATGCACTCCCTGTCGCAGTAACCGGCCTGTTCGGTTCCCATCATGCTTAAATTCCCAGGCATGACGCTCAAGCTCTCCCGCTGAACACCAGGCTCAGCGACCAGGGCCGGGATGGCCAGCGGCACCTACCTCACCGACCCCGCCGTGCTCCGCCGCCATGAGGTCGGGCTGGCCGCGCTCACCGGGCAGGGTTTCGCCGTGGCCGACGTGATCCGCGCCTACCAGCTGCTCTACAGCTTCACCGTCGGCTTCTGCATCGAGGAGCAGGCGGTGGCCCAGGCCGGCGCGAGAGGTACGCGCTGGAGAAACGGGCCGAACGGGTCGGCGCCGACGCGCACCCGCTGGTGATCGAGGCCGGGTCAGCCATCTTCGGCGATCCCGACACGCGGTTCGCCGATCTGGTGGCGATCCTCGTCGACGCCGCGGGCCAGCTGCGGACCGTAGCCGTCTAGGCCCCATTTCCCACCAAACGGGCTGGCTTTCACGCCTTGCGGGCCACGCCCGCCGCGGCCATCTGCAGCACCGGGTGGCTACTCAGACCAGGGATATCGGCGCCGGGCCGCCAGTCGGGCACCGGGACCACACCCGGATCGACCAGCTCGAGACCGTCGAAGAGCTTCCTGATCTGGGCCATCGTCCGGAACTGGGCCCGGCCGAGGCCGGCCCGCATCTGCTCCTGCAAGGTGGCCGTGGCCGGGTCCTCGGTGTCGAGCAGATGGTGGATGAACACGTAGCTGCCGGGCGGCAGCGCGCGGTACAGCGTCCCGGTCAGCGCGGCCGGGTCCTCGGCGTCCAGGATGTAGTGCAGGATGCCGCACATCAGCAGGCCCACCGGCTGATCCCAGTCCAGCTGATCCCGGACGGCCGGGGCGGCCAGGATGCCCGCCGGATCGCGCAGGTCGCCGTCGGCGACGAAGGTCACCTCATCGTCGGCGAGCAGCGCCCGGGCGTGGCTGAGCACGACCGGGTCGTTGTCGACGTAGACCACCCGGGTGGCGGGGTCGACCCGCTGCGCGATCTCGTGCACATTGTCCGCGGTGGGCAGGCCCGAGCCGATGTCCAGCAGCTGCCTGACGCCGGCCTCGCCGGTGAGGTAGCGGACCACGCGGCCCAGGACGTCGCGCTGGGCCCGCACCCCCACCTGGATGGCGGGCAGCGACGCGATCATCTGGTCGGCGACGGCCCGGTCGGCGGCGTAGTTGTCCTTGCCGCCCAGCAGGTAGTCATAGACGCGGGAGACGTGCGGCCGGGAGGCGTCGAATCCGGGATCAGGCACCCGCCGATGCTAGCCGGTCCCGGTCCGCGCCGCGAAGGCCGACCGGGGGATGATGACCAGATGGACGCGGATGTGATCGTGGTGGGCGCGGGGCTGGCGGGACTGGTTGCCACCGCGGAGCTGGCGCGGGCGGGACGGCGGGTGCTCCTGCTCGACCAGGAGCCCGAGTCGAACCTGGGCGGGCAGGCGTTCTGGTCGTTCGGCGGCCTGTTCCTGGTCGGCACGCCGGAGCAGCGCCGGATGGGGATCAAGGACTCCCCCGAGCTGGCCTGGCAGGACTGGCTGGGCAGCGCGTTCTTCGACCGCGACCCCGAGGACCCGGCGGGCGAGGATTACTGGGCGTACCGGTGGGCGCGGGCCTACGTCGACTTCGCCGCCGGTGAGAAGCGGTCCTGGCTGCACGGCCTGGGGGTGCGCTGGTTCCCGCTGGTCGGGTGGGCCGAACGGGGCGGCTACCTGGCCGACGGGCACGGCAACTCGGTTCCCCGCTTCCACGTCACCTGGGGCACCGGCCCGGCTGTCATCGCGCCGTTCGAGCAGCAGGTCAGGAAGGCGGCGGCGGGCGGCCGGGTCACGCTGCGGTTCCGGCACCGGGTGGACGCGCTGACCGTCACCGGCGGCAGCGTCGACGGGGTGCGGGGCGTGACCCTGGAGCCTAGCCAGGCCGCGCGCGGGACGCCCAGCTCGCGCACCGAGGCCGGCGAGTTCGAGCTGCACGCCCCGGTGGTAATCGTGACCTCCGGCGGGATCGGCGGCAACCTCGGCCTGGTCCGCGAGAACTGGCCGGACCGGCTGGGCGCCGCGCCGGAGCGGATGATCACCGGGGTGCCCGAGCACGTCGACGGGCGGATGCTGGCCATCGCCGCCCGGGCCGGCGCCCGGATGGTCAACGAGGACCGGATGTGGCACTACACCGAGGGCATCCAGAACTGGGACCCGATCTGGCCCGGGCACGGCATCAGGATCTTGCCCGGCCCCTCCTCGCTGTGGTTCGACGCGCGCGGCCAGCGGTTCCCGGCGCCGCACTTCCCCGGGTTCGACACCCTCGGCACGCTGGGGGCCATCCGCGCCACCGGCTTCGACTACTCGTGGTTCGTCCTGACCCAGAAGATCATCGAGAAGGAGTTCGCGCTGTCGGGATCGGAGCAGAATCCCGACCTGACCGGCAAGGACGTCAAGCTCACCTTGTCCCGGGTGCGGCCCGGCGCCCCGGGACCGGTGGAGGCGTTCAAGCGGCACGGGGCCGACTTCGTGGTCGCCCGGACGCTGGCCGAGCTCGTCGCGGGCATGAACAAGCTGACCGGCGAGCCGCTCATCGAGCTGGCCGACCTGGAGCGGCAGATCGTCGCGCGGGACCGCGAGATCGACAACCCGTTCACCAAGGACCTGCAGGTCATGGCGATCCACAACGCCCGCCGCTCGCGCGGCGACCGGATCGCCCGCACCGCGGCGCCGCACAAGATCCTGGACCCGAAGGCGGGCCCGCTGATCGCCGTCCGGCTCAACATCTTGACCCGCAAGACCCTGGGGGGCCTGCAGACCGACCTGTCCGGCCGGGTGCTCGGCCGGGACCCGGTAGCGCAGCCGGTGCCCGGGCTTTTCGCGGCGGGTGAGGCGGCCGGGTTCGGCGGCGGCGGGATGCACGGCTACCGGTCGCTGGAGGGGTCCTTCCTCGGCGGGTGCCTGTTCAGCGGGCGCGAGGCCGGCCGGGCCGCGGCGCGCGCGACAGGCAGCTAGGCGGCCCGGCGTCAGGCGAATAGCCGCTGCATGAGCTCGTCGATGGCGTCGGCGCCGTCCTCCATCGCCGTCTCCTTGTCCTGCGCCCGGGCGACCAGCAGCGCCACCTCGTTCATCGACGCGAGCAGCACGTGGGCGAGCGTGTCGGCCAGTTCCGGCCGCAGCTTTCCCTGCTCGACAACGGCCTGGAGCGTCAGCTTGATCCCGCCGAGGGCGTGGTGCTCCTCCATCGCCCGCCATTTCTCCCAGCCGAGGACCGACGGCGCGTCGATCAGCAGGATCCGCTGCACCACCGGATCGCCCGCCAGCCGGATCCAGGCCACGGACCCGGCCCGCAGCGCGGCCACCGGCCCGTCGGCGGCGGCCTCGGCCGCGGCGGCGAAGGTCCGCGCGCCGACGTCGGTCTCGACCTCCTCGGCCACCGCCTCGAACAGGGCCTCCTTGCTCGCGAAGTGGTGATAGAGGGAACCCCGGCTGACTCCCGCTTCCCTCAGCACCGCCTCGATCGAGGTGTCCTCGTAACCGCGTTCGGCGAACATGCGGGTGGCGATCGCGAGCAGCTGGTTCCGCGTCGCCTCCCCGCGGGCGACGTTCTTGTTCGGTCGGTCCATCCCGGCTCCAAAGCGGTTGACAAACCGACTGTCGGTTTGTTTCTATAAACCGACAGTCGGTCCAATAAAGGTTAGCGCATTATCAGGAAGGCGATCGTAATGCAGCTGCAGGAACTCGAGGCCACCCGGCACAGCGTCGTGACCCGCTCCGGCGAGATCAGCTACCTCGACATCGGCACCGGGCCGGCGGCCCTGTTCGTCCACGGCATCGCCACCAACGCCTACCTCTGGCGCCACGTCATCGGCACGCTGAGCACCCAGCGCCGCTGCATCGCCCTCGACCTGCCGCTGCACGGCCGCAGCCCGGTCACCGACGGCCAGGACCTGTCCCTCGCCGCGCTGGCGGCCGTCCTCGAGGATTTCTGCGACGCCCTCGGGCTCACCGGCATCGATCTCGTCGCCAACGACACCGGCGGGGCGATCGCCCAGATCTTCGCCGCCCGGCACCCGGAGCGGCTGGCGACGTTCACCCTCACCAACTGCGACACCAGCGGCAACACCCCGCCCGAGGCGTTCAAGCCGGTCGTCGAACTGGCCGCGGCGGGTCAGCTCGCGCCGGGCGCGGTCGCGATGCTCGCCGACCTCGACGGCGCCGCCCAGCTCGCCTTCGGCACCGGCTACGAGCACCTGGAGCAGGTCGACCCGGCGGTCATCCGCTCCTACCTGGAGCCGTGGTGCGGCACCATCGAGCGCGCCCGGCACTTCGAGCGCCTGCTGGTCGCCCTCGACGACGGCGACCTGACCGCGGTCACGCCGCTGCTGGCCGAGCTGACCGTGCCCACCCTGGTGGTGTGGGGCACCGGGGACGATTTCTTCGACGTTTCCTGGGCGTACTGGCTGCGGGACACCATTCCCGGCACGACCCGCGTGATCACCGTCGACGGCGCGCGGCTGTTCTTCCCCGACGAGCGCCCGCAGGACCTGGTGCCGCACCTGGAACAGCACTGGGCGGCGGCCGCCGCGGCCCGGGTGTAGGGATTCCCTTTCCACCGGCCCACGGGGGCGCCGGGCGGAAATGGCCGCGGCCTGCCTGACGACGATCGTCAGGCAGGCCGCTGGCCGTATTCCGGAAGGGGGGCGTTACGGCATCTGCTGGTAACCGCCGTATCCCGCGGCCGGCGGCGCGGGCTCGGAAGGGGTGCCTGAGAGGCGGTAATACACGAGGGTCACGACCAGCGCGATGAACGGGGAGATGAGCGTGCCCGAGATGACCGAGCTGAGCCCGTTGCTGAGCGTATTCGGCAGCGCCGAGAAGATCACGCCGAGCACGATGTTCACCACCAGCATGATGATCCACACCAGCACCAGGGTGCCGAACACGTGCCAGCCGTTGCCGCGGACGAGCTGCTGGCTGCGCCCGAAGGAGGCGAATACCCCCGATCCCTCCAGGACGATGACCGGCACGATCACCGCCCAGATCGTGATCAGGTACAGGCCCGGGACGATGATCAGGACCAGCCCGATGGTGATGGCGATGCCGGCCAGGATCGAGACGCCGGCGACCGACAGGAGGTACGGGGTGGCGGCGCGCACGGTCTCGCCGATGGACAGGTCGACGCGTCCGTCGCGCACGTCCTGCACCGCTTTGACCAGCGTCGCCTGCAGCAGGAAGGCCGCGACGATACCCACCAGGGAGCCGAGTATCGCCCCGACGTAGCTTCCGGTCAGGGCGAGGAGGGCGGCGATGATCGCCGCCGCCAGGTAAATGACGAAGGCGATCGCGAGGAGATGCATGGCGTGTGCCTTGTACATCTGCCATGCCTCGCTGAGGACGCCCGACAATGGGTTCATGTCGGGATCGTACAGCGAAAATTCTGCCTGATGGCGGGAGCGGGCGAGCCCATCGCAACGGCGGATATGCCGTGATATCGCTACGCTTCTCCAGTCATGGGCGGATATGATGCGCGGCCGGTCGTGGTTCTCGCTGACGATGACGGCGCAATCACGTCCAACCTGGCGCCGTTCCTGGACCGGGCCGGATTCACCGTCCATGTCGCGTCGGACGGGGACGCCGCGCTCGAGCTGGTCGAGCGGCTCGATCCGGACGGCTGCATCCTCGACGTCCTGATGCCGGGACCGGACGGGCGGGAGGTGCTGCGCCGCCTGCGGGCGGCCGGCCGCTGGCTGCCCGTGGTGCTGCTGACCCAGGTGGGCGAGTCCGGGGAGCGCGCGATCGCGCTCGACGAGGGCGCGGACGACTACCTCAACAAGCCCTTCGACCCGTACGAGCTGCTCGCGCGGCTGCGCGCGGTGCTGCGCCGCGCGCGGCCCGGGCGCAGGCCGTTGTCCGCCGCGCCGACGCTGCGGGCCGGCGACCTGCGGATGGACCGGATCTCCCGGCGGGCCTGGCTGCGGGATGCCGAGCTGGTCCTCACCCCCAAGGCGGCGCTGCTGCTCGATTACCTGATCACCCACCCGGACGAGCTGCTGAGCCGGGACCGGCTGCTCGAGGTGCTGTGGGGATTCGATTTCCCGGTCGGCACCCGGGCCGTGGACAACCGGATCGCGGAGCTGCGGCGCGCGCTCGGCGACGACCCGGTGCGCCCGCAGTGGATCGCCACCATCCCCGGTCAGGGCTACCGGTTCGTGGCCCGGGTGGACGACGTGCGATGACGTGGCTGTCGCGGGGCTCGCTGGGACGGGTGCTCGTCCCGCTGGCCGCCGGGGCGGCGCTGAGCGCCGCGCTGCAGGCGACCGAGCCGCGGGCCCGGCTGTACGCGCTGGTGTCCCCCAGCCTGCTGGCCGCGCTGGCGGGCCTGGCCGGCACCGGCGTGCTGGCCGCTGTCATCGCGATGCGCCAGCGGGCCGCCGCCGCGCAGGCCAGTGCCGCCGACGCGGCGGCGCGGCGGGCGGCAGCCGAGGCCACCCAGGACCGGCTGCGGTTTCTCATGCGGCTCGATCACGAGCTGAAGAACCCGCTGACGGCCATGCGGGCCGGCCTGGCGAACGCCGGCCAGGCGGGGGCCGGCTTCGGGGCCGCCCGCGGGACGGCGGCCGCCCTGTTCAGCGTGTCCGCCCAGGCGGACCGGATCACCCGCCTGGTCGGCGACCTTCGCAAGCTGGCCGACCTGGAGACCCAGGAGATCGAGGCGGCCCCGGTCGACCTGCCCGCCCTGCTGCACGAGGTGGCCGAGGCGGCCGCCGAGATCCCGGGCGCGCGTCAGCGGATCCTGCGGCTCTCGGTACCGCGGGCGCCGTGGCCCCTGCCACTCATCGAAGGCGACCGGGACCTGCTGTTCATCGCCATCCAGAACCTGGTCGCCAACGCGGTGAAGTTCTCCGGCCCGGGTGACACCGTTGAGGTCCGGGCCAGCGAGGACGACGACGGGCTGCTGCTCGAGGTGGCCGACACCGGGCTGGGCATCCCGCCGGACGAGATCGGGCAGGTCTGGCAGGAGCTGGCCCGCGGCCGCGCCGCGCGCAGCCTGCCCGGGACCGGCATCGGGCTCGCGCTGGTGCGCGTCATCGCCACCCGTCACGGGGGCAAGGTGGCGATCCGCAGCCGGGAAGGCCAGGGCACGGTCGTCAGCATCCGCCTCCCGGCCCTCCCCCGCTTACGCCGTCAGCCGGTCCAGCCGCTGCAGGAGCTCGTGGGCGGCCAGCTCGACGTCCTTGTGCCGCCACTCGGCCGCCCGGTACAGGCAGGCGATGATGCCCATCCGGTGGATCCGCCTGAAGTCCCCGTACACGAAGGCGTAGCGGGCCTTCGTCTCGTCGCTGGCACCCTCGGTCAGGCCGAGATGCCAGCGGGCGTACTCGTCCCACGAGTGCCGCTCGAGGTAGGCGTTCTGGTCGCCCGCGCTAGGCTGGACTTTCCCCCAGTCGCTGTCGAGCACGTACTGACGGCTGTCGATGAGGTGCTCGGCGTGAGCTACCGCATCGGGGTTAACGGAATATGAAGCCATGACAGCATTCTTGCTGGACGACGAGCGAGCGGGCAGGTGGCATGGGGAGAAGCGCACTTCGGGCCGTTGTGATCGGCGCCGGGCTGGCGGGCCTGGCGTGCGCCAGCGACCTGGTTGCGGCGGGCGCGGCGGTGCGGGTTCTCGAGGCGGGCGACGCCGTGGGCGGCCGGATGCGCACCGATCAGCAGGACGGCTTCCTGCTCGATCACGGCTTCCAGGTGTTCAACACCTCCTACCCGCAGGTGCAGCGGCGGATCGACCTGCGCGCCCTGCAGCTCCGCCCGTTCACCCCGGGGATGCTGCTGCACACCAGCCGCGGGCGGGTGCGGTTCACCGACCCGACCAGGCAGCCGCGCCGGGCGGCCGAGGCCGTCACCGGCCACCTGGCCGGGCCGCGTGACTGGGCCGCCCTGGGCCTGCTGACCAGCCGCGACGTGCTCGTCCCGGCCAGCCGGATCCGGCACCGGCGGGACCTGGCCACGCTGACCGCGCTGCGCCGCGCGGGGATCTCCGGGGACCTGATCGAGCGGCTGTTCCGGCCGTTCCTGGCCGGGGTGTTCCTGGAAGACGAGCTGGAGACCTCGAGCCGTTTCTTCCACCTGGTCTGGCGGAGCATGCTGCGCGGCACCTTGTGCCTGCCCCGGCACGGCATCGCGGCGGTCCCCGAGCAGCTGGCGGCGGCACTGCCGTCCGCCACGGTCCGGCTGGAGACGCCGGTCAGCGCGCTGACCGGCCAGGGCGTACTGCTCGCGGACGGAACCGAGCGTCCCGCCGACGTGGTGGTCGTGGCGACCGGGGCGGCTGCCGCCGCCCGGCTGCTCCCCGGCCTGCAGGTGCCCGCCACCAGGACCGTCACCACGGTTTACCACGCCGCGCCGGCCTCGCCGCTGGCCGAGCCGACGCTGCTGGTGGACAGCGAGCGCCAGGTCCTGCACACCAGCGTGCTGAGCGAGGTCACGCCGGGTTACGCCAGCAACGGCCGGGCGCTGGTCTCCACGTCGGTGCTGGGCGGCGGCGGCGAGAGCGTCGAGACGGCGGTCCGCGAGCGGCTGGCCACCCTGTACCAGGCCGACACCGCGGGCTGGGAGCACCTGGCTACCTACACCGTCGAGGGCGCGCTGCCCGCCATGGCCGCGCCGCACCCGCTCATCCGGGGCTGCCGGGTCGGCCCCGGGCGGTACGTCTGCGGCGACCACCGGGCCACCGGATCCGTCCAGGGCGCGCTGGCCTCCGGTGCCCGCGCGGCCCGCGAGGTGCTCGCCGCGGCGGGCTAGCGCGGCGGGTCATTTGATGGCCACCGCGTTGGCGGGTGAGCCGATCCCGCCGGGCGCGTTGACCGGCGTGCTGACCAGGAACATCTCGTAAACGCCGTCGGCGGCGCAGTCGCTGGCCAGGTCGCTGAGCCACCACAGCTCGCCGAGGGCCATCCCGAACTGCCCGATGAGCACGTTATGCAGGAAGCCGAACGGGTGCGCCTCCGCGCCCATGTCCGCCGGGAAGGACTCGACCGCGAAGGTGTCCGAGGCGATGGCCGCCGCGTGGCTGTTCCACAGGTACTCGCAGACCGCCTCGCTGTGCTCGATGCCGGGCGTCGCGGGCTTGCCGAACAGCTTGTTCTTCACCCGCTGGGGCTGCTGCACGTACCAGGCGGTGAAGCCGGTGTGCAGCAGGATGATGTCGCCGGGCGCGTACTCGATGCCGGCCTGCTGCCGGGCCAGTTCCAGGTCGTCGACGCTGAGCGTGGAGCTGGTGCCGGGGTCGTAGGGCCGCCCGGCGTCCCGCATCGCCCGCTCGACGTCCAGCAGGACGGCGCGGCCCGCCAGTCCGTGCCGGGCCCAGTGGTCGATGGTGTTCCTGGCGCCGGACAGCACGTCCTGCTCGGTGGCGCCGTTGTACATCTGGTCGTGCGCGTAGCCGACGTGGGCCAGCGAATCCCACTGGCTGGATGCCTGGGGGTAGAAGTTGTCGTAGACGTCGTCGAAGCCGGCGGTGCCCGGCTGGTGCAGGACCTGGTGGCGCGGCGGGGTGCGGAAGGGCGCCAGCGGCGGCGAGATGCTGCCGAGCGGCATGTCCAGGCAGAAGACCTGCCCGCGGCGGACCAGCCGGGCGGCCGCGGCGATCCGCTCGGGGGTCATCAGGTTGACCAGGCCCACGTTGTCGTCGGCGCCGAACAGGCCCCACGCGGAGCGTCCCCCGTTCGGCGCGGGCGGCAGGTCAGCGTAATCCGGCAGCTCAGCCATTAGGAACCTTTCTCGCGGATCTTCGTAGTGCCGATTCTGCCCGAGCTTCGCTAATGTGCTGAATATCACCCCAGCTGTTCCGCCCGAGGACGGTGGTAGCCCGATGGCCCTGACCATTCAGACGATGACCGACGAACAGCGCAAGTCCGTCGCGCTGGAGTACCTGAAGGCGTTCGACAACGGCGGCGTCACCTCGGCCGGCGGCAGCATCCTGGACCTGTTCGCCGAGGACGCGCAGGTCTACTTCCCCAAGTGGGGCCTGGCCAACGGCAAGAAGGCCATCGGCCAGATGTTCGGCGACGTGGGCGGCACGCTCACCTCGATCGTCCACCACTACTCCCACTTCAACTGGGTGATCTCGGGCGACATGGTGGTGTGCGAGGGCACCAGCCACGGCGAGCACCGGGACGGGCCGTGGCGGGCCGGGGTGCCGGAATGGGCGGCGGGCCGGTGGTGCGACGTGTTCGAGATCCGCGACTGGCTGATCCAGCGGTGCTTCATCTACCTGGATCCCGACTACGCGGCCCAGGACACCGAGCGCTACCCGTGGCTCCCCCGGGGCTAGCGCCTCCGGCATGACCTCCGGGGTAATTGCGAGCGCGGTCACGGCCGCCGATGGTGGTAGCGGTACCTAGCCGCCAGCGCGAGAACCCTGGAGGAAACATGTCCGCGTACGCCGTTGCCCACATGCGCCGGGTCACGATGGGACCGCCGATCGTGGAGTACCTGGAACGGATCGATGCCACCCTGGCCCCGTTCGGCGGTCATTTCATCGTGCACGGCGGTGACTTCGAGCTGCTGGAGGGCGGCTGGCCCGGCAACCTGATCGTCATCGAGTTCCCCGACCGGGAGCGGGCCAGTGCCTGGTACGACTCGCCCGCCTACCAGGCGATCGTGACCCTGCGCACGGGCAACTCCGAGAGCGATGTAATCATGATCGACGGGGTTGATCGCGACCACAAGGCCACCGACGTGCTCGGCTGAGCCTTCCGAGCACGCTGGAGGCCGGATGAGCGATGTCGTGGTGATCGGGGCCGGGCTGGCGGGACTGGCCGCCGCCCGGCGGCTCGCCGCGGGCGGCCACGAGGTGACGGTGGTGGAGGCCCGGGACCGGGTGGGCGGGCGCACCGAGGGCCTGGTCCTCGAGGACGGCACGCCGCTCGAGCTCGGCGGGCAGTGGATCGGCCAGGGACACACCCGGATGCTCGAGCTGACCGGCGAACTGGGGCTGTCCGACGTTCCGGACCTGGAACGACGAGGGGCAGCTGCTGCTTGACCTGCTAGGCAAGCGGTCCACCGTGAAACCGGTCAAGGGCGCCGTGCCGCGCATGTCGCCGTTCGCGCTCGCCGACCTCCTCCAGGGCATGGTGCGCTTCGGCCGGCTGGCCGCGCGCACGGACCTGGAGCGGCCGTGGCTCACGCCCGGCGCCGAGGTGCTCGACGGGCAGACCTGGGAGAGCTGGATCCGCCGTAACCTGCGTACCCGGGTGGGGCGTGCGTACTTCCACGTCGCCTGCGAGGCGGTGTTGGCCGCCCAGGCGAGCGATGTCTCACTGCTGCACGCACTGTTCTACACGCATTCCAACGCCGATCTTGAGACGC
>CAWIUF010000032.1:0-22548 GCA_963839095.1 uncultured Actinomycetota bacterium
TACAAGGTCTACGGCGCCCACTTGGGGCCATTCAAGACCCCCGCCCGCGAGGACTACCCGCCCGCACATGCCACCCGAGTTCAACGTCGGGCAGCAGGCGTTCCTCGAGGAGTTGCAGCGGGGCAAGGACTGGACCTGGTTGGCGCTGCGGCCGTCGGTGGTGTGCGGCTTCGCCCTGGGGATCCCGATGAACCTCGCGATGGTGATCGCCGTCTACGCCACGATCTCCAGGCACCTGGGCATCCCGCTCCGCTTTCCCGGCAAACCCGGTGCCTATCACTCGCTGACCGAGATGACCGACGCCGGCCTGCTCGCGCAGGCGATGGTCTGGGCCGCGACCGACCCGGCCGCCGCCAACCAGGCCTTCAACATCAGTAACGGCGACCTGTTCCGCTGGGAGGAGATGTGGCCCCGGCTGGCCGGGTACTTCGGCCTGCCCGTCGCGCCGGGCCTGCCGGTCAGCCTCGCTGCCGTCATGACGGACAAGCAGGCGACCTGGGACGAGATCACCGCCCAGCACGACCTCGCGCCGACTCCCTACCGCGATGTGTCCTCGTGGGCGTTTGGTGATGCCGTGTTTTCCTGGGACTACGACCTCATCGCCGACGGCTCCAAGGCCCGCCGCCACGGCTTCCACCACTACGTCGACACCGCCGAGATGTTCACCCGCATCTTCGACGACATGCGGGCCCGCAGGATCATCCCGCCGGCCTAGACCAGCGCGACGGCGACGGCGACGGCGCCGGCGTCAGCGCGGACGCCGCGTGCGGCAGCTGAGCCGCCGCGTCAGTGCTGGCGGGCGGACGCGGAGCGGAGCTGGCGCAGGACGGCGCGGCGCTCGGGGCCGGTGAGGCCGTCGATCCAGAGCTCGCCGCGCAAGTGCCCGGTCTCGTGCTGCAGGCAGCGGGCCAGCTCGGGTCCGTTCTGGCTGCCGCTAGCCTCGGTGATCCCCGGGTTGATCAGGTAGCCGAAATGGCCGTCGACGTTGTAAGCGAAGACGGCGAGGCAGGATCCGATCTGGTTGGCGGCGAGCCCGGCCCGCCCCGGCTCCTGCACGGTGTCCAGCAGGTCGGTGACGAGGCGGGCCAGGGCGCCGTCGAACCGGGTGACGGTATCGCAGGGCGTGCGGAGCACCGGGTCGCCGAGCAAGCGGCGGCGACGAGCAACGCCTCCGGCCGACCCGCCCGGCCGCCACCCCGGCCCACCCGGCCGCCCCAGCCGCTCCGCCCGGCCCTAGCTGACGGGCCGCCCCGGCCCCCGGTGCGGAGCCACCCCGGCCCATGTGACGCGGGTCACGGGAACGTCGCCCGCCCCGGGTTCCTCTTCCTGGCGAGAGATCCTGCCCGAGGAGGAACCCGTGACGATCACTACCCCGCCGCCTGCCGCAGGCCCGGTACCGGGCCCGCGGACTGCCCCGCGCGCCGCAGATCCGTCCCCTGGATCCGGTGCCCGGCCGTTCCCGCCCGTACCCGGCCTGACGCACCGTTTCGTCGAGGTGCGCGGCGCCCGCCTGCACGTCGCCGAGGCGGGCCACGGCGATCCGGTCGTGCTGCTGCACGGCTTCCCGCAGCACTGGTACGCCTGGCGGCACGTCGTCCCGCTGCTCGCCGGGCAGTACCGGCTGATCTGCCCGGACTGGCGCGGCTTCGGCTGGTCGCAGGCGACGCCGCGCGGATACGACACCGCCAGCCGGGCCGCCGACATCCTCGCCCTGATGGATGCCCTGGGGCTGGACCGGGCGCCGCTGATCGCGCACGACTGGGGTGCCCAGGCCGCTTTCCTGGCCGCCCGGCAGGCACCCGGGCGGGTCAGCCATCTGCTGGCGGTCAACGCCGCGCACCCGTGGCTGCGGCAGCGGCGGCTGCTCCCGCAGCTGTGGCGGTTCTGGCACACCGCGTTCTTCGAGTACCCGCGGATCGGGCGGCTGGTGCTGAGCCACTGGCCCGGCCTGACCCGGTTCCTGCTGCGGCACGGCGCGGCCGACCCGGCCGCGTGGCCGCCCGGCGAGGTCGAGGAGTTCGTGGCGGCCAGCCGCCAGCCGGGCAGCGCCCGGGCCGGCGAGGCGCTGCACTGGCAGTTCGTCCGGCGCGACATCCCGGCGATGATCCTGCGCCGGCCGCGCGGCCGCAGGCTCACCGTGCCGACGGTGCTCCTGGCCGGCCAGCGGGACTGGATGCTGCCGCCGAAGCTCCTGGCCGGACCCGCCGCCCAGGCCGATGACATGCAGGTGCGGGTCGTTCCCGGAGCCGGGCACTTCCTGCCCGGCGAGCGGCCCGCGGCCGTCGCCGCGGCGGCCCGCGAGCTGTTCCAGCGGAGCTGACCGCCGTCGCGTCACAATGACACTGATGACAGGCACCCCCGACATCGACCCGGCACTGGTCCGCGCGGCCCAGCGCGGCGACCGGATCGCCGTGGCGGCCCTGATGGACGTGCTAGCCCCCTACGTGGGGCGGGTCTGCGGGCCGATCGCGCTGCGCGACGGCCCGGACGCCGCCCAGGAGGCCCTCATCGCGATCTTGAAGAATCTCGGCGCGCTGCGCGAGCCCGCCGCCATCTACGGCTGGGCCCGCGCGATCGCGGTGCGGGAGGCGGTCCGGGTCGCCCGCCAGGCCGCCCGGGCCGTCCAGGCCGAACTCGCGGATGTCCCCGCCCCGGGAGACCCGCAGCTAGCCGCCGACGTCCGTGACGTGCTGGCGCGGCTCACCCCCGAGCACCGGGCCGTCCTCGTCCTGCGTGACGTGGAGGGACTGGACGAGCAGGCGGCCGGGGCCCTGCTCGACGTGCCCGCCGGGACCGTGCGCTCACGGCTGTTCCGGGCCCGGCGCAGCTTCAGGAAGGCGTGGTCGCCGTGAACCAGGACTGGCCGGTAGCCGAGCTGAACCCGGTCCGCCGGATGCGGGTCCTCGCCGCCGCGACCCCCGGGGTGGCCTACGCGGAGAAGCTCATCCCGGTGCCGTTCGGCGCCGTGTGGGCGGCGGCCAGCGACCTGGAGAACGAGTTCCCCCGCATGGTCACCGACCTGCGGTCGTTCGAGATCACTAGCCGCCGGGGGGAGCGGATGACCGCCCGTGCCCGGGGCCGGCTCGGCCAGCGCGCCCGGTTCGACGTGGTCCTGCGCCCGGGCTGGTGCGTGATGCAGAGCCGGTTCCTCATCGGCGGGATGGCGGCCGTCCAGGAGGCGGACGGCACCCGGTTCGCCTTCCTCGGCGGTCTGCGCCTGCCGGGGATGCGGCTGCTCGACCCGGTGCTCCGCCCGGCCGTCCGGCCGCTCGCGCGGCGCCCCATCCGGCAGCTGGAACGCCGGCTCCGGTCCCGCTGACCGGGTGCCCCGGCCGCCTGGAATGGCCACGGGATGATTCTGGTCGAGCGTCGCGTTGCAGGTAATAGACACGACATATCGTGTCGTTTGCAAAGGCTTTGAACGGCTCGGGGTCTTGAGAGGTGAGCGTGATGACCGGTTGGTACACGGAGCGGATGCCGGGCAGGTCGGCTAAGGGCGTGATCGCCGTCGCGCTGCTCGCGCTGCTGCTGGTAGCGGCCGTACCGGTGGCGCTGCTGGCCGGGTTGGTCATGATGGTGCTGGGCCACGTCGTCGGCGGCCTCGCGCTGTTCGGCGGCTCGATCCTCGCCGCTGGCATCGCGGTGGCGGTCGCGGGCATGAGCGGGATGCGGCACCTGCGCAAGCTGGTCGCCCGCGGCTTCGGCGCCGGGCCGCTGGACGGCAGCGGGTACGCCGACGTCGCCGGGCCGAAGGCCAGCGACTACGCCGGCGTCGTGCAGCTGGACCGCAGCGAGTACACCGAAGTTCGCTGACCTCAGCCGGCCCGTGCCGACGGCGATCCGTCAGCCGGCCCGTGGTCGCGGCGATCTGTCAGCCGGCGAGCGGAAGCAGTCGGAACCGCATGAGGCAGTGGCGCCCGCGGGGGCGGGTCCTCGCCGGTGCGGGACGGCCCGGGTCACCGTCACGGTGAGGGTACCTGCCTGGCTATAGCCTGCTGGCCCCGGCGGTTCGGATGGAACGGGAAGGCGGGCGATACGGGGACCAGGCCCTCACGGGACGCTGGGACACGTCGTGCCCGATGGTGGCCCGGTAGGTGTCCACGAACGTGCCGCCGGGCGCCATGACCGCGCCGCCCGGGCTGGCTGAACTGTCGCGACCATCATCGCGACACCGAGTGAGGCCGCCGCGATGCCTGCCGTGATGCCGTACTTCGCCTTCCTCCGCACCCCGCCACTATCGGCCAGGCGGCTAAAACGCTGAAATCCCGCTGCAATGCCAGGCCTGCGATGCGGGGCACCGGCGGCGCTTGCGGGTTCAGGCGCCAGCCGGCCCTGGCAGCTGCTCAGCCGCGCACCACCAGCTGGTCCGCCCGTCGACCGGGGCGGTGCGCATCGGTGCGTGATCGCGCGGGCAGGTGGCGTCGCGGTGCCGGTACGGGATGATCGTCAGGTTATGCACCCCGCCGCTGCGCAGGGCCGCCCTGATCGCGTCGCGGCTGGCCCGGAGCAGCCGGCTCTGCTCCGCCGCGGTCAGGCTGCCGGCCGCCCGGGCCGGGTGTACCCGGGCGCGCCACAAGATCTCGTCGGCCAGCAGGTTGCCGATGCCCGCGATCCGGTGCTGGTCCATGATCCGCGCCTTGACCGGCGCGGCGCTGCCCGCCAGCGCGGCCCGGAACTGGGCTGGCGTGATCAGCTGGGCATCGGGCCCCAGCTCCCCGACGGGCGGGTCGAGCCGGACGCGGCCGAGGCGCCGCGGGTCGACCAGGATGAGGCGGCCGCCGTCGTCGAAGGTCACGGTAAAGCGAGCCCACCGGTAATCGCCCGCCGGGCGGCCGCGTTCCCAGTAGTCGCCGCCGTCGACCTCGGTCCCGTCCGCGTCGGCGATCACGATCTTGCCCGACATGCCGAGGTGGATGCCGAGCGTGACCTCATCGGAGAAAGAGCCGGTCTGGCACCACATGCTCTTTCCCTGCCGCATCGCGGTGACGAACTCACCGCCCAGCAGCGCATGGCGGATTTCTCCCGGCGCGTGCGGGCGGCATACGAAGGAGTCGGAGTCGTCGACGTCAGCGATGCGCCGCCGGAGCCCGTGTCGCTCGATGACGGCCCGGGCCGATTCCACTTCCGGAAGTTCAGGCATGTAACCTCCCCCGTCTCAGCTAGCTAAATGATCGCGGTCGTAGGGTTGAGCCCGTGAGCGACCTGAAGAACCGTGTCCATGATCTCCTGCCCGCCCTGCTCGGCGACCTCGAGGCTCTCGTTCGGATCCAGTCCGTCAGCGCCGACCCCGAGCGCCGGGACCAGGTAGAGGAATCCGCGCGGAAGACGGCCCAGCTCCTGACGGCCGAAGGCGTCCGCGCCGAGATCGTCCGGGCCCGCGACGGCGCCCCGCCGGCCGTGATCGGCGAGCGGAAGGGACCCGAGGGCGCTCCGGTCGTCCTGCTGTACGCGCACCACGACGTCCAGCCGGAGAACGACCCGGCCGACTGGGACAGCCCGCCGTTCGAGCCCACCGTCCGCGGCCCGCGCCTCTACGGCCGCGGCGCGGCCGACGACAAGGCCGGGATCGCGGCGCACGTGGGCGCGCTCCGCGCCCTGGGCGATGACCTGCCGGTCACCGTGCGGTTCTTCATCGAGGGCGAGGAAGAGGTCGCTTCCGCGACCCTGCCCGAGTTGCTGCGCCAGTACCGCGACCAGCTGGCCGCGGACGTCATCGTCATCGCCGACTCGGGAAACTGGGACATCGGCGTCCCCGCGCTCACGACCAGCCTGCGCGGCCTGATCCGGGTGGACGTCGAGGTGCGCACGCTCACCCACGCCGTCCACTCCGGCATGTGGGGCGGCCTCGTCCCCGACGCCATCATGGCGCTCACGAAGCTGCTGGCGACGCTGTGGACCGAGGACGGCAGCCCGGCCGTCGAGGGTCTCGTCTCGGCGCCCGCCGCCGACGTGGACTACCCCGAGGAACGGCTGCGGGCCGAGTCCGGCGCCGCGCCCGGGACCCGCTGGATCGGCACCGGCTCGGTCGTCGAGCGGCTGTGGTCCCGGCCCGCCATCACCGTCACCGGCCTGGACGCCCCGAAGGTGGCCGGCGCCTCCAACACCCTCGTGCCGGCCGCCCGGGCGCGGATCACCATCCGCCTGGCTCCCGGTGACAGCAGCGCGAACGCGATCACCCGGCTCACCGAGCACCTGGACAAGCACGTCCCCTGGGGCGCCCAGCTCACCGCCACGGTCGCCGACTCGGGCGAGCCGACGGTGCTGCCCACCACCGGGGCGGCCTACGACGCCGCCCGTTCTGCCTTCGCCGAGGCCTGGGACGGCGTCGCGCCGGTCGACATGGGCGTCGGCGGATCGATCCCGTTCATCGCGGAATTCCAGGAGATGTTCCCCGGCGCGAGCATCCTCGTCACCGGCGTGGAGGACCCTGATACCCGTGCGCACGGCCCGAACGAGGGCCTGCACCTGCCGGAGTTCGAGCGCGTCGTTCTCGCCGAAGCCCTGCTGCTCCAGCGCCTCGGCCGCGTCTAGCCGCGCGGGACCGACAGGGCGAAGTACTTCATGAAGGGCTTGTCCACCCGCCATTCACCGGCCCAGCCGGCCTCCATCGTGAAGCTGTCGCCCTCGACGAAGGTCTGGACCGATCCGTCCGCGCCGGTCAGGGTCACCTGGCCGCGGATGACGGAGCAGAATTCATCGCCGAAGCAGGAGTCGATGCGCTTCTGGCGGATTCACGGCCTTGGCCCGGGCGGCTACTCGAGCGATGTCAGCCAGTCCACCAGGAGCCGGCTGACCTCGTCGGCCCGCTCCTGCTGGACCCAGTGACCGCACCCGGGCAGGATGTGGCTGCCCCGCAGGTCCGGCAGGGTGTCGGGGAAGCGGTCGATGGCCCGGCCGCCCCACATCGTCGGGCCGTCCTGCTCCCCGCCGATGAACAGGGACGGAACCCGGATGGGGACGCCCTTCCACGGCTGAAGGTCCCGCCAGTCCCGGTCCACGTTGCGGTAGCGGTTGAGGGCGCCCCGGAAGCCGGTCCGCTCGAACTCCCCGGTGTAGAACTCGAGGTCGTCCTTGGTGAGCCAGCCGGGCAGCGGGCCGGGAGCGGGAAAGCGGTCGCGCAGCATCGTGCCGCGAGCCACGGTGGCGATGCCCCCTCCGGACGCCTGCCTCACCCCGTCGGCTGACGCCGCGAGGTAGAAGCCGAGCAGCCACGATCGCACGTCGATCTCAGCTTCCCGCTCGGCCCGCCCGGGCTCCTGGAAGTAGCTGATGTAGAACTCCTCGTCCGGCCCGGCCTGCCTTCCCATCTCGGCGAAGGCCTCCGTGGGCCGCCCGGCTGCCCGGAGGGCTCCAGGGGACGCTGAGCATCGCGACCGCGGTGAAGACGTCCGGCCGCAGCAGGGCCGAGTGGGCGGCGATCGGCGCCCCCCAGTCGTGGCCGATGACGATCGCCGGCGAGCCCCGGCCGGCCAGTGCCTCCACCACCCCGAGGTTGTCGGTGACGTGCTGGAGCATCCCGTAGGCCTCGACCTCCAGCGGGGCGGAGGACCGCCCGTACCCGCGGACGTCGATCGCCACGGCCCGGAACCCGGCCTCGGCGATCACCGGCAGCTGATGCCGCCACGAGTACCACGACTCGGGGAAGCCGTGGACGAGCAGGACCAGCGGACCGGACCCTTCCTCCACGCAGTGGATCCTCGTTCCCCGCGCGTCTACGACCTGGTGCCTCATGGGCCAAGAGGCTACGTGAAGGGCCGGCGCCCCTGTCGCCGGCCCGCCCGCGCCGAGGCCGCCCAGGGTCAGGGTCACGCTGCCGTCCCCGTCGGCGCGCACCGACCAGGCCGTGAGGCTTACGTTCGTCCCGGCCGGGTTCGCGGTCCCGGTCGTGCCCGCCTGGGCCGCGGTCCCGCCCGGGTTCGTCCGCAGGCCGGTCCCCGGTGCGCTCAGCGTCAGCGTAGGGCCGCGCCGACCGCCAGCCCGGCGGCCGCCACGCCCCGCCCGCGGTCATCCGGCGCCCGGCGTTCAGCGCGGTCCGGACGACCCACGCCTCCGGCGCCGGGTGCTGGCGGACCGTTCGCCAGGACACCAGCGCCCGGGTGAACGCCTCGGCGACCAGGTCCTCGGCCAGTCCGGGCGCCCGGCCCCGGCGATCACCGCCCGCAGGCAACGCTGGTGGCTGGCCCGGCAGAACTCGGCGAAGCCCGTCTCGTCTTGTCGCACGCCTGTTTAACGCCCCAGCCGCCCGGAACTTTTACCGGCCCCGCATCGTGCTGTTCCATGATCTCAGCGGGCAGTTCCGGCCCGTACACGACCGGAACTGCCCGCGATCATGGTCCGTGCCCGTGAGCGCTCCATGCCGTGGTTGGGGTGCCGCTTGCGGGGCCGGTGATGTGCTGAGTCGCGGGCCCGGCGGTGGTGCTGCTGGCCGCGGTCGGTGTGCCACCGGTTACGTTCTTAGGTACCGCGGGTGCCACCGACCGCGAAGACCCAGGGCCGGTGCCGGTGACGGGAGAAGGGCCGCGGCCGCTGCCCCAGGAACCCAGGCCGCGCACCAGCAGCCGGGACCTCACGCCCAGAGACGCGGCCTCAAGGCGGACATAAAAAATGACCTGGAACCGTAAAGCTCCAGGTCAGGAAAGGTGCGCCGCCAGGGACTCGAACCCCGAACCCGCAGATTAAGACGACCTTGACTCCCAGGAAGTCGCGGTTGATAACCGCGTTCGGCCCGCGGTAGGTGCCAGCCTTGGTGCAGCCGGTGCCGTTCGGCCTGCACACGCTGGCGCTGCTGGCCGACGCGAAGGCGACTGACGTCCCGGCACTGATAAGCAACACCGCCGCAACGATGGCGATTTTCCGCATTGCTCCCGTCCTTCCCGGTGCGTCCTGGCAGCCGGTGCTCGCCACGTGCTCGCACGTGAAACGCCATCTTTCTCGGCAATTACGAGCACTGATAAAGTTACATGGTGCGGATCGTCGCATCCTTTGTCGATAACGTCTTTCCCGAAAATCCATAGCAGAGACGTTGCGACGACTGGAACAGCCCTAACTACAGGCATTCGCCGACAAGGCCCACTGTGCGCCACCGCCCGTGAGGCGGGCACCCGTTTCGTCTACGCCTTTACCCGGCAATAAATGATCATGAATCAGCTGCCAGTGCAGCACGTACCCGGCGCAATAGTCACCACCTGGGCCCTCCCCTTATGATGCCTCTGGCGGAATATATGCGTGAGAGTACGGTACTACGCCGAGAATAACCTCACAAGGGTCCTGCGCCGCCATAATCACGTTTCGCCTAACCGGCTTTCGACACCCGATAGGTGGAGGGGCGCAGCCACCCATAGGTAAATCACGCGCCCGGCAGGACCGGGGCCTGGGCACCGGAATTCCAGTCGGCCGGTCTGGCTGTGCTGCTCCGCTGGGAGCTAATTCGTCCCGGGTAGCTGCTCCGCTTCCGTATGGCGCTGCCCGCCAGCACGGATAGCCACACTGTTATACCCATGTCACAGATTGTCTTACGGCGGTCTAACGTGCCGAACCCGCCGGATGCCGGAGGCGTTCCACTAGGTGTCCTGGATCAGATGCGGCGGACTGTACGGGAGGGGCAGTGGCGGACTTGCGGGTCGGGGACGGGACGCTGGCCGATGCGCAGTCGGTACTGCGTTCGGCGGGTAATCGCCTGGCGCCGGTCGCCCGGACCTTGAAGGGCCTGGATTGCGAGGTAGCCGGGGCCGCTCCGCTGGTGGCGGAACTGCGCGATGCGGACGACATGCTGGCGGCGGAGCTGGGGACCATCGGTCAGGCTCTGGTGGAGCTGGCCGCCCACGTGACTGAGATCGGTGCTGCCTTCGGTCAGGTCGACCAGGACCTGAGCAGCCAGGCCGAGGCGGTGCGGTGAACGGCTATGCCCGATCCCTGCCGCACCTTGGATTCGACCCGGCCCCAGGTGACGTCGGGCTGACCCGGGACCTGGCCCGCCGGCACCATCAGGTCGCGCAGGAAGTGCAGCAGGTCCTCGCTCTGGTGAATCAGGTGGACTTGAGCTCGTGGCAGGGCCGGACCGGGCAGGCCGTGCAGGCGCTGCGGGCCACGTTCCCGCCCGCGCTGCGGAGCGTGGCTAGCACCGCACAGACGCTGCAGGCGGCGGCGTCGCACTGGGCCGATCAGCTCAGCGGATTCCAGGCCGAAGCCGACGCGCTGGAACGCCAGGCGGCCCGCGCGGCCGAGCAGCAGCAAGCGCTGCAAACCCGGCAGGCGGCGCTGCCGCCCGGGTCGCAGGTGCTGAGCAAGGACCTGGAGTCGGCCTCGGCGGCGGTGTCCGCTATCGACCGGCAGGCACGGGACCTGCACGAACGCTACCTGGAAGCGGCTGCCAAGACGGCCGAGGACATCAAGCCCAAGAGCCTGTGGGAACGAACAGAGCCGGTCCGCACGGTCCTGGAGGCGGTTCTGGCCCCATTCGACATCGTGGCCGCCGACCACTGGGTGAGTGCGCTGGAGAAGGTCGCCGCGGTGCCTTCCGAGTGGGTGGCGGAGGCCGGCCAGCGGCTCGACGAAATCGAGGCCGCCATGCGGGCCGGCGGGTCGCAGGCCGGCGAGCTGATCGAGGCGGGGCGGCTGCTGGAGTCCACGGGCGGCAAGCTCGACGCCTGGTACGCGTTCGCGCCCGGCTGGCTGAAGACCGCGGCCGGCTCCCTGGCCGAGATCAGGGGGCTCTCCTACACTCTCGGCGGGCTTGGCCTTCTGGCCGACGCGGGAACGGTCATCTCGCCGCAGGACTCCGGGACGCTGGGCAACGCCGACCGGCTGGTGGCCGGCACCAACGGCGTGCTGATCGCGGTGGACCTGGCCACGAGTGAGCTCCCGGTCGTCGGCGAGATCACGCTGGCCGCCACCGGCATGTACTGGCCGGCGACTTCCTCTATCACCACTTCACGCCGTTCCACGACGTAGCCGACGAGGTGGGGCACGCTACCGTCGAGGTGACTGATGGCCTCGTGCATGGAGCCAAGTCGGCGTGGCATTCGGTAACGTCGACCGTCGGAAGCTGGTTCTAGATGACGCTGGATATCGACACCGCCCTCGCCGCCGCCGAGCGGACCGAAGCCGCCCGGTACCTGATCGGCCGCGCCCGGGACGAACTGGTGGACTTGGTCGTGATTTCGGCCCTCGACCTGTGCGTGCTCGGCGGTCCCCGGCACCCGCTGTTCGACGAGAAGGTCGCCCGGGCCTGGCTCCGGCTGGGGGAACGGCAGCGCGGAAAGCTCGTCGAGTCGGCCACCGAGGTCATGATCAACCGGGGCCTGCTCATCGACGAGGGGGTGCGTACCAGCGCCCAGCCGCGCAGCGGCCGCTACGCGCTGAAGCCGGAACTCGGCCTGGCGCTGGCCGCGCGCTGCCGTCCCTCGTTCGTCATCGTCACCGAGGCGGAAGGCCGGGACCTGCGCGGCCCGCGGCTGTTCGCCCTGGGCGACGAGGCCGAACCGGTCCGCGGGATGGTCGTGGAGATGCCGGCCGGGCTGCCCCCGGACCGGGAGGCCGCCTACCCGGGCGCTGCCAAGCTCGGCCCCCTGGGCTGGGCCTACCGCTATGCCCTCGTCTCTCCGGACATGTCGGCGGAGGTGCTGGCCCGGTGGACCATTTCCCCGCCCGCGCGGTCCGGCAGCGGCCCGCCTGGCGCGTACCTGGTGTCCGCCTTCCAGCCGGACCGGGAGAACCCGGCCGGCGGGCCGCTGCGGGTCCAGGGGGACGGCGCCCGGGCCTGGGTGGGCGCACCGGGGGACCGGGCCGGAGCCGAGTGTGACGCCGCCGGGCTCCGCGCCGCCATGGCCGGCTTGATCACCGGCCTGATCGCCGGGTCGCGGCGGTGAACGGGTCGCCGTCCGGCCGCTACCGGGAGGCACACAGCGCCCTGAACGGGCCCCTGCTCGGCTGCTACCTGCTGGCGCCCGCGCTCATCGAGGCGGCCCTGCTCGCGGCCGGCCTGGCGGCTCACCAGCAGTGGTTCTTCGTCTTCATGGGATGGCTGTTCGTGCCCGTCCTGATCGCGATCACCCTGGTCTACCGCAACTGGCCGACCGGCATCCGGCTCGACGAGGCGGCGGTCAGCATCGGCGCTGTCGGCTCGGCCCGGGCCGCGGGCCGGACGCCTACTGTCAACCACCAGAGCCGCGGGCTGTTCACCTGCCCCTGGCCGGCCGTCCAGGGTATCCGCGTCGTGACCGACCGGGACGAGCTGCGGCGGATGAAGAACTCACCGCGCTACTACACGTTCACCAACCGGTGGGGGGCCAAGCGCGGGATGGGCGCACTGCAACATCGGCGTGCTCGCTTCGCCGTTCATGCGGGCCGCCCTGGTCATCGACGTCGATCCGGCCGCTGCGACCGCCTCCGCGATCCGCCCGGCCCGCTTCTACGACAACTACCTGCACGGCTATTTCTCCCGCCTCACCGAGCCCCGGCTCAGCCCGGTCTGGGTTGTGCCCACCCGCCACCCCGATGCCCTCCGCGGGGCCCTCGACGCCACTTCGGCTGTCACGGGCCCGCAGAGGATATGACGAGCTCCGGAACCTGTCATGGCCCGGCGAACCAGAGTTGTCGCGGCACTGGTCACTCGACCGTCAGCATCGCGGATCGTGACTGTTTTCCCCGCCGCCGTTTACGACCGGGCGGCGAGCCGGGGGAACGGGCCGCTTTCCGTCCGGTCGCTGATGACGCGGACGCGACTCCTGCCCGAGTTATTCGCCTGGTACAGGGCGTTGTCCGCGGTGGCGAGCAGGTCGACGAGGTCGTGCCCGGGGCTGGCCGCTGCGGCGACGCCGATGGACACGGTGACACCGGACGGCATCGGCCTGGCCGCCCCGCCGCCCGGTATGGGGAGGTGCGGGATCCGGGCCCGGAGCCGTCCGGTTACTTCGGCTGCCTCGGCGGCGCTGGTGTGGGGCAGGAGGATGGCGACGTCGGCCAGGTGCCCGTAGGTGTCGTTGACTTTCTTGAAGTGGTCGATGTCGAGCATGGCGACTGCGACGGGGGTGTGCTTGCGGGCGGCCCGGGTGATCTCCCGGGCGGCTTCGCGCTGCCAGGTCGCGGCTGAGCAGGCCGGTTTTGGCGTCGGCCAGGAGTCACCACGGGGAAGGGCGTAGAGCAGCACGAAGGTGCTGCGGGTGGCGGCGAACGCCACGAGCACCCCGAGGCACAGCTCGGCGGTGCTGTTGTACAGCACCTCGTGTCCCAGGACGAGGGGCCGCAGCGGAGTGGCTGGCGCGGATCCCTTGACGGCGGTCAGCACCAGGGCGTCGCCACCGGCAACGCCAGCTCGATCGTTGGGGTCCTCACGCTCGTGCCGGTCAGCCGGGGATAAGCCCGATCCCGGGGGAGCCCTCAGGCAAGAGCCGAGAGACGTAACTCCCGGGAACCAGGGCCGCGGCATGAGCCTGCCATAACCCGGTCGGCCCCGTGGTGCGGCCGTATCGGCGCGACGGAAATACATCCCCATCGGCTAGCCTGCGTACGATGCGTAGCCGCACCGGGTAGAGGCTCCGGTGGCTGGTCTAGACCAATCAGTCGGTTCCTGATCGACCCCCGACTAGCCAGCGCCGGACCGCCGAGCAAGCACGGAGCCAGCACAGCCCAAATATCGGGACAAACCGGGCGGATATAAAATGACCTGAAGCGACAAAACCCCAGGTCAGAACAAGTGCGCCGCCAGGGACTCGAACCCCGAACCCGCAGATTAAGAGTCTGCTGCTCTGCCAGTTGAGCTAGCGGCGCCTTCGGAACGCTGTGATCGTAGCAGTTAGCGCCGGGGCAATGCGAATCGCGACGTCGGCCGGTTCCCGTGCGCGACATCCGCCGGTTCCCGTGCCCGGGTCCGGGGCGCCGGCTATCCTCCACACTGCCGACCGGGGAAGTGGGAAATCTCGGGACGTACCGGAAGAAAAAATCCAAAGGACCAATATTCCGAACGGCCTGTGGTAGCTCTCGATAGGCAGCATCCACGCCATCCCCGGCGTCGTGGCCACGGGGTGCGATGAACCGGATGCGAAATGTGGACGTAGAGAGACGTGTAGTGATGTTAGGGACGAGGGACGCAGTCAGAGTGGGGTATTTGCGGGTGACGAACGAATGACCGAACGCAACGTTGTAGAGTCGGCATCCGTGCCTGAAACGCGTCAGCTCCCCCTGCGAGACCTCGCCAGGCCCCCCGCGACAGAACCGGCCAGGCCGCCCGCAAAGGATGCGGCGAAGGAGGCCGGCGGCTCAGCCAGCCGGCTGGGCTGGCTCGACGTACTCCGCGGCATCGCCGCGCTGGCCGTGGTTTTCGACCACACCAGCTACTACGTGCTCCAGCACGTGCGGTCGATCATCTACCAGTGGTTCGACGCGGGGAACTACGGCGTCTTCGTCTTCTTCCTCATCAGCGGGTACATCGTGCCTGCCTCGCTGGAGCGCAAGGGGAGCGTCCGGACCTTCTGGGTGAGCCGCCTGTTCCGGCTGTACCCGCTGTACCTGCTGGCCGTGGGTATCGCGGTGGCGTTCTACTTCACGCACGTCGGGACGGCGCGCGGCGAGGCCGCCCATCCCTGGGGCGCGTTCCTGTCCCAGCTCCTGATGATGTCCAACGTGCTCTCCGGCCAGAACCTGCCCAACGTGGTCTGGTCGCTGTCTTACGAGATGGTCTTCTACCTGCTGCTCACGGCCCTGTTCATCGCCCGGATCCACAAGCGCAGCAGCTGGTACGCGCTGGGCTTCGCGGCCGCGGCGGTCGTTCTCGGCGGCATCCTGCCGCAGGCGTACCTCATCGACCACGTGGCCCCCACCCGGGTGATCGCCCTGGTGGCCGACCTGCTCATCCTGGCCGGGCTGGCCTTCGCCGTGGTCCGCCGCGGCATGTCGCGGCTGCTCGGCGCGGCCCTGGCGGCGCTGGTGGCGCTCACGCTGGTCGCCTTTAACGGCAGCTGGCTCATGCCGTACGAGACGCTGACCATCCTCGCCCTGATGTTCACCGGCACCGTGTTCTACCGGGCCGAGCAGGGCCAGTACTCGTGGCGCAAGGCCATCGCCGTCGGCGTGGGCGTGCTGGGGTGCGTCATCGCTGCCGGGCTGTGGCACAGCCACGCCCTGGGCATGTCGCCGCACGGCGAGCTGATCTGGTCGCGCAAATGGGTCTCCGCGCTTAGCCTGGCCGTCCTGACCTTCGCCGCCGGGATGGCGTTCCGGCACGTCAGGTGGCCGCGGGCGCTGACCTGGCTGGGCCTGATCAGCTACTCGGTCTACCTGCTGCACCCGCTGGTCATCGAGGCCTACCACCACTTCCACCCGGGGCGCCACCATCCGTTCGTGCTCCAGGTGCTGATCGCCGCGGGGACTCCTGACCGCCATGATCGTGCTCAGCTCGGTGACCTACCTGTGCATCGAGCGGCCGATGCAGAACCTCGGCCGCCGGGTGGGCCGCTGGCTGGACGCCAGGTTCGGTCCGGACCGGGCCCCGGGCATGGTCCCGGTGAACCCGCAGCCGGCCCTGGCCGGCCGCCACCGCGCCGGGTAACCAGCACCGATGCGGCATGCTGGTGTCATGCCTGAGACAACGGCGGCTGAGCTGCCACCTCCGCGCGAACCCGGATCGCCGTACCGGATCTGCCTGGTCTGCCTGGGGAACATCTGCCGGTCGCCGATGGCCGAGACGATCCTGCGGGCCGAACTAGACCAGGCCGGCCTTGACGGCAAGGTCGTCGTGGACAGCGCCGGCACCGGGGACTGGCACATCGGCGACACGATGGACCCGGACGCCCGGGCCGCGCTGACCCGCCGCGGGTACGACGGGTCGGCTCACCGCGCCCGCCAGTTCGAGCCATCCTGGCTGGCCGGGCGCGACCTGGTCCTCGCCATGGACACGCGCAACCTCACCGACTTGCGGCGGATGGCCCGGGGCGGCGACCAGACCCGGATCCGCCTGTTCGGCGAGCTCGGCGGTCTCGACCCGGCCAGGAGCCGTGACATCCCCGACCCGTGGGGCGGCGGCCCGGCGGAGTTCGATCGCGTGCTCGACCTGCTGCGCACGGCCGCGCCGGTGATCGCCGCCCGGGTGGCCCGGCAGGTGGGGTGACCTCGCCCGCCGCGCGCCGGATCGCCCGGCTGACCGGCCTGCCCGTCCGCGACGCCCGCGCGGCCGGCGCCCAGCACGGCTACCAGCACCTCATGCTCACGCTGGCCGGCGGTCAGCGCGCGTTCGCCAAGGTCGCCGCCGCAGACGGCCCCGCCGCAGACGATACAGCCGCAGACGACACAGCCGGGATAAGCGGCGCGTTCGCGGCCGAGGCGAACGGCCTGCGCTGGCTGGCCGAAGCGGACGCCGTCCCGGTACCCGAGGTGCTGGCCGTCACCGAGACGGCGCTCGTCATCGCGATGATCCCGCCGGGACGCGCATCGCCGTCGGCCGCCTTCGGATTCGGCGCCGGACTCGCCCGCCTGCACGCGGCCGGTGCCGCCGGTTTCGGGGCGCCCTGGCGCGGCGTCATCGCCAGCCTGCCGCTGGACAACACCCCCCTGGACGGCAAATCACGAGCGGGGCCGCCGGACTGGCCGTCGTGGTACGCCGCCCGCCGGGTGCTGCCCTACCTGCGGATGGCGGTGGACACCGGCGCCCTCGGCCACCCGGACGCCCGGCTGGTCGAGGCGGTGACGGACCGGATCGGGACGCTGGCCGGGCCGGCCGAGCCGCCCAGCCGCATCCACGGCGACTGCTGGGCCGGGAACGTGCTCTGGTCCGGCGACCAGGGCTGGCTCATCGACCCGGCCGCCCACGGCGGCCACCGGGAGACCGACCTGGCGATGCTGGCCCTGTTCGGCGCGCCCGACCTGGACCGCATCCTGGCCGGCTACAACGACACGGCGCCGCTCGCGGCGGGCTGGCGGGACCGGATCCCGCTCCACCAGATGCATCCCCTGCTGGTGCACGCCTGCCTGTTCGGCGCGTCCTACGCCGAAGGGGTCCGGTCGGCGGCCCGGGCAGCCCTGTCGGCCTAGATACGCCGACTTCCGGTGCTGACCTGGGTCAGACCCCTACAATTGGTCCCCATTGGGGCGACAGATCAGGACATTGTTGTCGGGGACACCTGGGGAAGTTGGCGCCATCGTGAGCGGAAATGACGGCCGTCCGGCCGCAGACCAGGCCGGGGGGTCTGGGCAGGCCGGGAACCAGCCGGGCCCGGGCGGGATCCCGCCGAGCTTCGGCGCGTCCAAGCCCAAGCCGCCCGTGCCATCCGAGCCGCCCATGCCAGCAGCACCGCCCGCATCAACAGCCCCGCCCGCCCCAGCAGCACCGCCCGCATCGTCCGCACCAGCCGCACCTCCAGCACCGTCTGCTCCTCCCGTACCACCAGCACCTGACGCGCCCCCGCCTGCCTCCGCCGCTCCCGCCCCCGGATCGGGACCCAGAGCCGACGGCCCCACCCTCACCGGCCCCGTCCCGCGCGTTCCCGCCCCAGCTGACCCCCCTGACGACCCCGCCTCGGTGGGCTGGTACCCCAGCACCCCGACCGCCGGCCCCTTCGCCAGCCCGTCCGCCCCGTCCCGCCGCCGCGTCCCCCTCCCGTCCTGGGGCAGCCGCGGCCCGCTGATGAACATCCTGCTGTTCGGGGCCGGGCCGCTCGCCCTGGTCGGCATCCTCGTCGCCGCGTTCGTGCTCGTGGCCCCGGGCAAGGGGGCGGCTTCCAGCCTCGGCTTCAAGGCCGGCCCGGCCCCCAGCACGCAGCAGGTCTCGGCCAGCGCCGTCGACACGCCGTCGCCGTCGCCGTCCGCGACGCCATCGGCGCACAAGAAGAAGCACCCGCACGCGACCAGCTCGGCCTCGCTCCCGGACAAGACGGCGCGTCCGGCCAACGCCAAGAAGAAGGCCAAGGCCACCCCCAAGCCGACTCACAAGTCCGGCCCCAGCGGCGGGGTGACACCGCACAACCTGGGCGTCCCCAACTTCAACGGCTACTGCCAGCACATCGGCCACCACGCCGCCGAAGTGGTCACCGCCAACGCCTACGGCTGGCGCTGCACGCTCTACCCGTCGCTGGCGCTCAACGTCGGCAGCGTCTGCGCGTGGTCGTACCACCTGAGCAGCAGCAAGGTGATCGACGTGACCACCAGCTTCAGCGACCCCAACGCCTGGCAGTGCTGGCGCGTCAACCGGTACCTGGGCCCGCTCGACGTGGCCAGCTACTGCGCCCAGGCGGGCCTCGGCACCGGCAAGCTGGTCGCGGACAACGCCACCGGCTGGTACTGCACCGCGCCGTCGGCCCCGGTCGACACGACCGCCGCGTGCAACGCGCTGTACCACGTCAACGACGCGGTTTCCCGCTTCACGCTCTTCACCAACCCCAGTTCCTGGCAATGCTGGAACTGACCGCGCTGCGCCCACCCGTTTGGCACCAAAGATTTGGACCGAACGGGGTAGCCTCCCCGCCCCGGCCCCCCGCCTGCCCTAGCCGGCCAGCGCCTTAACCCTTGCCCCCGAACGTCACGGTGTGCCCGTCCGTCTCGGCCGTCGCCTCGGCCTGGTCCGCCCCGCCGGTCTCGGCCGGCGTCTCGTCCAGGTCGTCCAGGTCGTCGTCCGCGGCCATGCCCCCCTGGGCATCGGGATCGAGCGGCAGCGCGATCCGGAACGTCGCGCCCCGGTCGGGGGCGGTCCGCACCGAGGCGACCCCGCCGTGCGCCGCGACGAGCGCGTTCACGATGGCCAGGCCGAGCCCGCTGCCGCCGGTGGCGCGCGTCCGGGCCTGGTCGGCGCGGTAGAAGCGCTCGAACACGCGGTGGGCCTGCTCCGGGGACATCCCGGGGCCGTGGTCGGTCACGTCGAGCGTCACGGCGGCCGGCGAATCGGGGACCCGCGGGTCGAGCGTCCCCGATCCGATCGACACCTCGATGGGCGTCCCATCCGGGGTGTGGGTGAGCGCGTTGCTCATCAGGTTCCCGATGACCTGCCGCAGCCGCGGCTCGTCCCCGGTGACCAGGAACGCCGCCCCGGGCTGGACGGACAGCTCGATGGTCCGGGACGGGGCGAGCAGCCGGGTGTCGTGAACCGCGTCGGCGGCCAGCGAGAGTAGGTCGATCGGCTGGTGGGCCAGCGGCCGCTGCTGATCCAGCCGGGCCAGCAGCAGCAGGTCCTCGACCAGCAGCCCCATCCGGGCCGCTTCCTTCTCCACCCGCTGCATGATCCGGTCCAGGTCGTCGGGCAGCAACCCGCCACCGGCCGAGGCCAGCGCCACGGCCGCTGGCGCCTCGTCCCGGTCCCAGTGCGATACCAGCCCGCCGCGCTGACGGTAGTACTCGGCGAAGCCGCGGATCGCGGTCAGCGGGGTACGCAGCTCGTGGCTGGCGTCGGCGATGAAGCGGCGCATCCGTTCCTCGGACTGGTGCGCTGCTGCCTCGGATTCCTCCCGTGAGTGGAAGGCGGCCTCGATCTGGCTCAGCATGATGTTCAGTGACCGGCCCAGGCTGCCGATCTCGGTGCGCGGGTCGCGCTCGGGCACCCGCCGGTTCAGGTGCCCGTCCGCGATCTCACCCGCGGTCTCCTCGATGTCGGTCAGCGGCCGCAGGCTCGCCCGGACCACCGCGAACCCGACGATCGTCAGGACGACGAGGATCGCCGCGCTCACGATCACGTCCACCACGGTCAGTTCCTTCAGCGTGTTGTAGGCGCTGTTGGCGCTGACCGCGAGGACCACGGTGCCGGTGTAGGCACCGGTATTCGGGTCGGTGGTCTGGAAGCCCATCAGCCGCCACCGGCCGCCCCCCGACTTGGCCTGGACGGTCATGCCCTGCTGTTGGTGGTGGGCCAGCCAGGACGCCGCGCTTGCGGTCATGACCGGCGGTGACGGGATCTCACCCGAACCGATGTACCTGTTGTAACCCGACGAAACGGGGGTCGGGACGAAGGTCACCTGGCCGCTGGGGGAGATCCAGTACAGTTCGGAGTCGACCGCGCAGCCGGCCACGGTTCCGTTGGCGAAGTCCTGGGCGCAGTTCGCGACCCCGGTGGATGTCTGCTGCTGGATGGTGTTGTCGAGCGATCCGATGAGCTGGCCGCTGAGCAGCGAGAGCCCGACGCACGCCATGGTGGCCAGCGCGGCGATGACCAGGGCGAGCAGCGACGCGAGCAGCCTGGTCCGCAGCGACGTCCGGCTGGCCGCCTGCCGCAGTGCCTGCCAGCGCCGTGCCTGCCAGCGCCGGGCCTGCCAGCGCCGTCCCGTCCCGCGGACGGGCGGGCTCGGTGCTTCCGCCGTCATGCCTCGCTCACAGACCTCAGGAAGAGGGCAGCCGCAGCACGTACCCCACGCCGCGCAGCGTGTGGATCAGCCGCGGCTCCTTGGTGTCGACCTTGCGCCGCAGCACGGACACATAGGACTCGACGATGCCGGTGTCGCCGCGGAAGTCGTAATCCCAGACGTGGTCGAGGATCTGCATCTTCGACAGCACCCGGTTGGCGTTGCTCATGAAGTACCTGAGCAGCTTGAATTCGGTGGGGGAGAGCTGGATCTGCTCCCCGCCCCGCCACACCTCGTGGCTTTCCTCGTCGAGTTCGAGGTCGGCGAAGGTCAGCCGGGGCGTCGGCTCGACGCCGTCACCGCGGGTCCGGCGCAGCACGGCGCGGATCCGGGCGATGACCTCTTCCAGGCTGAACGGCTTGGTGACGTAGTTGTCACCGCCCAGGGTGAGGCCGCGGATCTTGTCCTCGGTGGCGTCCCGGGCGGTCAGGAAGACCACCGGGATGCGGGCGCCGCCGCCGCGCAGCCGCCGGATGACGTCGAAGCCGTCCATGTCGGGCAGCATGACGTCGAGCACGATGAGGTCAGGCCGGTGACGCTGAGCGGCCTGGACGGCCTCGGTTCCGGCGGCCGCCGTGACGACATCGAAACCCGCGTAGCGCAGGCTTGCGGACAGCAACTCGAGGATGTTCGGCTCGTCTTCGACGACAAGCAGCCTGGCATCCGGTCGCTGCCTCGCATCGGTCAGCGTTTCCATATTCTGTATTGTCGCCCGCCACGCTGAGGATAACCTGAATGCCCCCTGGATAAGGTCTCCACCCGGCGGCGAACCGCGCGAATCCCCCGCCCCGGGCCTACCGCGTCGCGGGTCCGGCCTCGCGCCAGTAGGCGATGGCGGCGGGCCGCGAGCCGACGCCGAGCTTGGAGTAGATGCGCCGGACGTGGTTCTTCACGGTCTTCTCGGCCAGGAACAGGTGAGCGGCGATCTCCCCGTTGGTCTGGCCGTCCGCGATGAGCGACATGACCTCCGCCTCGCGCGCGGACAGCGCGTGCGGCTCTCCGCCGCCGTTAAGAGCGGGTCCCTCGCCCCCGTCTGGCCGAGGGACCGTGCGATCGTCCATCTGACCTCCGACTGCAGACGCGACCCGGTGGGTCCGTACCGCAGCGAACGTACCAAACACGGTAGGTACTGCGTCAATCCATGAAGGTTCATGTAAATGGGTACACGGACCGTTATGAACCGACTGTTCAGTACATGTACCCAGCATCCCTACCTGCGTACACATGGGCGAGATAGCTAGGGTAGCAGGCCGTGCCCTGGACGGAAGAGCCGGTAACGAGATCCTTCGGCAGCGCCTGGTCGTGGGCGAGGTCGTGGAAGAACTGCAGGGCCTCGGTGCGGTTCCACTCCACGGCCGACCCGGCGGCCGTGCTCAGGTTCGCGTTCGCGATCGGCACCGTCGTGGTCACCGGGTTGCGCAGCGCGAACGCGACGGAGACGAGCTGGCTCAGGCCGGTGCCCTGGTCGACCGTGAGCGCGCAGGCCGCGCCGTTGGCCGCGGGGATCACCGCGAACGGGTTGGCCAGCGTGCCCGGCGACGTCATCTTGCTCAGGATGCCCTTGATCAGGATCCGCTGGTCCTGCTCGCGCTGGAGGTCGCTGATCGCGAAGTTCCGGGTCCGGACGAAGCCGAGCGCCTGGTCGCCGTTGAGCACCTGGCAGCCCGCCTTGAGGTTCAGGCCGGCCTTCGGGTCCTTCATCGGCCCGGGCAGGCACATGCGGATGCCGCCGACGTCGTTGACCACGCTGACCAGGCCACCGAAGCCGATGCCCATGTAGTGGTTGATCAGGCAGCCCGGTCACGTTCTGCACGGTCTGGACGAGCAGCTTCGGGCCGCCGAACGCGTAGGCCGCGTTGAGCTTGTTGTAGCCGTGCCCGGGGATCGGCACGTAGGAGTCCCGCCGGCAGGCTGACCAGCGTGGGCCGGGTGCTGTTGGACGGCACGTGCAGCAGCAGGATCGTGTTCGGAACGCTGGCCGGGGATGTTGTGCCCCAGGGCCAACTGGTTCTCTTCTTCTTAGTCAGCCCGGCGCGGCTGTCGGAGCCCGTGATCAGCCAGTTCGTCCCGGCCGAGGTGAGCGAGTCGGCACCAGCACGTCGGCCTTGGTCAGCTTGGAGCTCACGCTGAAGTAGACGGCCACGGCCGCCACCACGATCAGCACCACCGGCCCGGCCAGGATGCCGAGGATGCGCCGCGGCCGAAGCCACCGCCGCCCGCCGCGCCGGCCCGGCAC
>CAWIUF010000033.1:0-25496 GCA_963839095.1 uncultured Actinomycetota bacterium
GCCCGCCGCCAGGGCCGGGCCGGGGGCGCGCCCACCGCGAGCAGCGCAATCTCAGTGTTCACCTGGATGTCCGGCCTCCCGCGGGCTCGCCTCCAGGTACTCGCCGAGCCGGTCCAGGCGGCGTTCCCACAAGGCCCGCCGGGCCGAGATCCACTGCTCGGCCGAGCGCAGCGCCGCCGGGTTGATGCTGCAGGTCCGGGTGCGCCCGCTCTTCTGCGACCGGACCAGGCCGCTGGCCTCGAGGACCTGGACGTGCTGCAGCACGGCCGCCAGCGACATGGCCAGCGGCCGGGCCAGTTCGCTGACCGAGGCCGGCCCCTGGCTGAGCCGCTCCATCATGACCCGCCGGCCCGGGTCGGCCAGCGCCTGAAACACCCGGTCCAGATCCGCCGTTTGGTCAAGCATGTACTTGAGTATTACCGCCGCGCGGGTAGCGGTCAACGCCGGGCCTGAGTATCCCGGATGGCCGGCGTGCCCCTGATCCCGGCGCGGGCCGGAAGTGACAGCATTGGACGGTGAGCAATCTGGCACACGTCGTCGAGGCCCGCAAGGCCGCCGTCGGCGACGGCACCGAGGTCCGCCGGCTGCTGCCGCAGCGGACCCTGCGCACCATCGGCGCCTGGTGCTTCCTCGACCATTTCGGCCCGGACGTGGTCAGCCGCGGCCCGGGGATGCGGGTGCCGCCCCATCCTCACATCGGCCTGCAGACCGTGACCTGGCTGTTCCACGGCCTGGTGCTGTACCGGGACAGCCTCGGCAGCCGGCAGCTGATCCGGCCGGGTGAGCTGAACCTGATGACCGCGGGCCGGGGCATCGCCCACTCGCAGGAGTCGGCCGCGGGCCGGCCGCCCGTCCTGCACGGCCTGCAGCTGTGGATCGCGCTGCCCGGCGCTCAGCGGCACGGCGAGCCGCGTTTCGCCCACCACGATTACCTGCCGGTCGTGCGCGACGGTGCCGCCAGCGTGACCGTGGCCATCGGCGAGTACCGCGGCCAGCGGTCCCCGGCACAGGTGTTCAGCCCGCTGGCCGGGTACGAGGTGGCGGTGCCGGGCGGCGATGATTTCACGCTGCCGGTCCGGGAGGACTTCGAGTACGGCGTGATCGCGGTGGACGGCTCCGCCGTGGTGGCGGGCACGCTCATCACGCCGGGGCTGCTCGCGCACCTGCCCGCCGGGCGGTCCGGGATCCGGTTGTCGCCCGCCAGCGGGCGCCGCCTGGCCCGGTTCTTCGTGATCGGCGGCGCGCCGTTCGGCGAGCCCCTGCTGATGTGGTGGACCTTCGCGGCGCGGTCCGGGGAGGAGATCACGCGGGCCCGCGAGGACTGGGCGGCCGGGAGGTTCGGCCGGGTCCCCGGCTACTTCGGCGAGCCGCTGGCCGCGCCGTCGCCGCCGGGCGTCCCGCTCAGGCCCCGCTGACCGGCTCGTTGCGGGCGGGGACGGCCGGGGCGGGGTTGGCGAAGACCTCCCGCTGCGCGGTGAGCAGGCCGGCCTCGGCCGCGGCCAGCGTGAGGGCCTCCGGTGACCGCGGGTAGCCGGCCGGCGGCCCGGAGAAGCGCAGCGCGGTGGTGAAGTCGCCGCAGACCCGGCGGCGGAAGGCACTGATATTGGGCTCGCGGACGCCGAACCGCTTCTCGATGACGCGGATCAGCGACGTGTGGTCGAGCAGGTCGGAGCAGACCCGGCCGCCGGCCGACCACGGTGACACGACGACGGCCGGCACCCGGAAGCCGAGCCCGATCGGCTCGCCGCCGACGTACTCCCCCGGCGTCCCGCGCGGCGCGACCGGCGGGGGCACATGGTCGAACAGGCCGTCGTTCTCGTCGTAGGTCAAGATGAACAAGGTCTTGTGCCACAGATCCTCGTTCGACGCGATCGCGTCCAGCTTGCTGGCGACGTACTCCGCGCCCGCGGCCGGGAAGTAGTCCGGGTGCTCCGACTGCGCGGTGGGCGCGACCAGCCAGGACACCTGCGGCAGGCGGCCCGCCCGGGCGTCGGCCTCGAAGACCCCGGCCGGGCCCTTGCGCATCGCCCGCTGCCACAGTTCCGAGTCCGGCCGCGCCCCGGCGATCTGCCTGAACCAGGCCAGCGCGTTGTCGTCGTAGTTGTCCTCCTCCTGGTACACCTGCCAGCTGACGCCGGCCCGCTGGAGGCGCTCGGGGTAGGTGGTCCAGGACAAGGTGACGTTGTTCCAGGCGGGGGTGTTGTCGGTGACCGGGCCGCCGGCGGTGCCGTGCGGGTCGATCATCCCGGTCCACATGTACAGCCGGTTCGGGTTGGTGGGGCCGAGGACCGAGCAGTGGTAGCGGTCGCAGACCGTGAATGCCTGGGCCAGCGCCCACTGGAACGGGATGTCGGCCTGCGTGAAGTACCCCATCGTGAACGGCCCCTTGGCCCGCACCCACTGGTCCATCTGGCCGCCGTTCCAGGCCAGGTGCTGGGTCGGCCAGGAGTGGTCGGTGCCGGGCGTGGCCTGCGCGCTGGTGGCCTTGGTGTCCAGGTGGAACGGGGACAGGTAGCCCTGGGCGTGGCCCGGGTACGGCTGGCGGAACACCGGGCCGCCGTCCGCCAGCCTGAGCGCGGCCGGGTCGGCGAAGCCGCGGACGCCCGGCATCGTGCCGAAGTAGTGGTCGAAGCTGCGGTTCTCCTGCATCAGGATCACGATGTGCTCGATGTCCCTGAGCGAGCCGCGCGGCGGGTTCTCGAGGGTGGCGGCCAGCGCCCGGCTCAGGCTGCCCGGCAGCACCGCCGTCCCCGCCGCGATCCCGGACAGCGCGGTGGCGGTGGCGAGCAGGCGGCGGCGGGTGAGCCCGGGCGGGGCGGTCGGCCGGGCGGGGGGCGGGGCGGCCGGGGCGGGACCGGACCGGCCGGCGGGATCAGCCGGGGCGGAGCGCGCCCGGCGGGCCAGGAACCAGCCGAGGCCCGCGATGGACAGGGTTACCAGGCACTCGATGACGATGACCGTCCGCGACGGGCCGCCGGGCGCGGCCGGGGCGCCGGTGGCAGGGATGCCGGGCACCCGGTCGAACTGGACGACCCGGTCGTGCCCGCTGTCGGCCACCCAGACCTGCCCGGCCGCCGTGACCGCCACGCCCTGGGGGAACGCCAGGTCCTGGCCCGCCCGCGCCGGGGCGGCCGGCAGGCCGAACTCGGTGTAGAACGTCCCGGCCGGGCTGAACACCGAGACCAGGCCGTAGTCCGGCTGCGCCAGGTAGATCCGGCCGCCGGGCCCGACCGCGAGGCCGGCCGGGTTGCTCAGGTCACCGTAACCCGCCTGGGTGGTGCCGAACGACCGCAACTGGCGCCCGGACGGCGAGAACTCGCGGACCGAGTTGCCCGGGGCGTAGGCGGGGCTGGACACCCAGATGTCGCCCTGGGTGTCCAGCGCGACGCCGGCCGGCGTCGGCACCGCGAACGAGGCCCGGTAGCGGCCGCCGGCGGTGAACTCCTCGACCCGGCTGTTGCCCTGGTCGGCGACCCAGACGTCCCCGAAGGGGGTGACCGCGAGGCCGGCCGGCTGGTCGAGCTGGCCGCGGCCGGCCCCGGCCGAGCCAAAGCTGGCCAGCACGCGGCCGCCCGAGGAGAACTCGACCACCCGGTCGTGGCCGGTATCGGCGACCCAGACGTGCCCGGCCGCGTCGGTGGCGACACCGGCCGGGCGGTCCAGGTTCTGGCCGATGGTGGTCACCAGGCGCCCGGACGCGGCGAACTCCGCCACCCGGTCATGACCGGTATCCGCCACCCAGATGCCGCCGGCCGGGTCGGCCGCCACGCCGCCGGGGCTGGCCAGCACCTGCTGGCCGAACGCCTGCCTGAACTGCGGCGAATGCGCCAGCGGATCCGGTCGCGACGCGGCCGCCGCCAGGGAAGCGAGCGCGAACGGGGCAACGGCGAGCATGGCGGCGACCGCGCTGCCGCAGGCGAGGGCGATAGTCCGCGGCCGCTGGCCGCGACGCCGGGTATTCAGGCCCATTGACCAGCAAAGTAACTCATTGCGGTCACTGTCCGCAAAGCGCTCGGGCTGGCCTGCGCCTCACCAGCCGGCCAGGACGTTACGCTCGGATCTCATGGCAGCAGATCAGCAGGTGACCCGGTCCCCGTCGCTGTACCGCACGGTGGCCGAGGACATCAAGGCGGCCATCGCGGCGGGCGGGTACGCGGCCGGCACCCGGCTGCCCTCCGAGCACGAACTGGCCGAACGCTACTCCGTGTCACGCGGCACCATCCGCCAGGCGTTCGCGGCGCTGCGCGCCGACGGGATCATCGCGTCCCGGCGCGGCGCGCGCCGGGTGGTCGTCGGCGGCCCGCGGGTGCAGAGCTTCGGCGAGCTGCTGTCCTTCTCCCGGTGGGCCCGGGCCATGGGCGAGGAGCCTGGCGGCCGGGTCGCCGCCATCCGCCGCCGACCGGCCAAGCCGGCCGAGGCCGAGCGCCTGGCGCTGCCCGCCGGCGCGCAGGTCTATCACCTGACCCGGGTCCGGCTGCTCTCCGGGCACCCGGTGATGATCGAGCGCGGCGTCTACCCGGACCGGGTCGGCGTGCTGGTGGCCGGGATGGACCTGGCCACCGACTCGATCACCGAGCGGCTGGAGGAGCTGGGCGTGGTCTTCGCCGACGCCGAGCACGTCATCGACGCGGTGCCGGCCAGCGCCGAGGACGCCCGGCTGCTCGAAGTCCGGCCCCGGGTGCCCATGCTGCGCGAGCGCCGCCTCACCACCGACCTGACCGGCACGCCGGTCGAGTGGTCCGACGACCGTTACCTGGGCCGCGCGGTCGCCTTCAGCGTCCGCAACTCCACCGCCGTCAACGCCCTGTCCCGCACCCCGGCCCGCCCGGGGCCCGGGCGCTAGCGGCCGGCCAGGCCCTCCAGCAGGGGGGCGAAGTGCGCGAACCCGGGCGGGGTGATGGCGGGGTCCTTGGCTTCGTCGTCCCAGCGGCGGACGGCCACGGCGTCGCGGGCATGGGGCAGGGCCTCGAACGCGGCCGCCTGCTCCGGGGTCATCGGGCCGCCCTGCAGGGCCAGGGTGCGGACTGATTCCGGCGACAGCCGGGCGAAGTAGCCGGGCTCGGTGGCGCACAGGTAGCGCTTGGCCGCGACGTGCAGCCGGACCGGCTCGGTCACCTCAGGCCCGAACCACTGGGCCAGCCACCGCGCTCCCCCGCTGCCGTGCCGGGCGTCGGTCTCGCTCCGCAAGTGCCCGACGTCGTGCAGGAGGGCGGCGGCTACCAGCGGGGCGGGCGCCCCGGCGGCTGCGGCCAGCGCGCCCGCCTGCCGCATGTGCTCGCCGATGGTCACCGACTCCCCCAGGTAGTCCCGTGCCCCCGGCCCGGCGAACAGCTCGGCGATGGCGTCGATCCCGGTCATCTTCAGGTCTCCTCGCGCTCGAGTACGGCCAGCGTGCTGGCCAGTCCGTCCAGGTCGGCGTAGCAGCCTTGCAGGTGCCGGGCCGGCGAGCCCGCGCTCAGGCTGAAGGCCGTGCGGGCGTGCAGCACCCGCGTGTTGTCGAAGACCAGGCAGTCGCCCGGCGCCAGCCGCAGGTCGAGCTGCCGGGCGGGCTGGGCGAGCAGCTCCGCCCACCGCCGGTAGGCGGCGTAGAACGCGGTGATCTCGGCGGGCGACCCGCGCAGCGGCCGCATCGACCGGTTGTTGAAGCGCACCCCGCGGACCCGGCCGCGCGGGCTGAGCTCGATGAGCGGCTGGCTGGCCCGTAGCTCGGTCGCTTTATCGATATAACCAAACGGGGCAGGCGTCCTCGTCAGCGTGCCGAACGATTCCGGGTCGGTGGCCCGGAGCGCCGCGGCGGCGGCGAAGCCGTCCACCAGCCCGGTGTCACCTCCCTGGCCGGCCGCGCGCAGGCAGTGCAGCAGCTGCACGGTCGGGACCGGGTCACGGTACGGGTTGTCGGTGTGCGGGCGGATAGCCCGGCTGGTGAAAGCCAGGTTGCCGGGGGCGGGCTCGACCCGGACGTCGAACAGGCGCCCGTAGTTGGTCTCCCGCACGTACCCGAAGCTCGCCGCGACCTCGAGCACCGTGCCCGGGTCGGGCGGCACGCCGCGGAGCAGGACGAAGCCCAGGCGCCGGACGGCCGCGAGGGCGCGGATCCGCTCGGCGGGCTGACCGAGGTACCGGGGCCAGCCGCCTGCGGGAACCGCCCGGTCTCCGGGTCCAGGTCCGCGGGCAGCCAGAGCTGCTTGTCATCCTCGGTCCGGCCGTCGCCGTCACCGTCGCGGCCGGGGGCCTGGGCGGCCAGCCAGGACCGGGAGAAGGTGGACCGGTGCTGATCGGGGGCGAACGTCACGGCCACCGAGCCGGCGGCGTGTTCGGTGTGCGTGACCGCTACCCCGTTCGGCAGGTCGGTGATGTCCTTGAGCTTCTGGGTGGTCCCGGGCGCGACGCATTCGGGACACGGGCAGTTGTCGCGGAGCCACACGCGGGGAACCGCAGCACCTGCCCGCCGACGGTCAGCTCCAGGTCAGGACATCCGGGTTCAGTCAAGGCTGTCTCCACGGTGTGTTCACCTGAGATTCCAGTTCGACAAGTTGGCTATACAAGTTACAAAATGACTATACTAGCTGCCATGGCGGCAAGGACGCGGGTGGTCATCGTCGGCGGTGGCGTGCTCGGCACCATGCACGCGGTCGCGGCACGGCGGCGCGGCTTCGAGGTCGTGCAGCTGGAACGGGAGCCGGAGGCCCGCGGCGCGAGCGTGCGGAACTTCGGCCTGGTGTGGGTGAGCGGCCGCCGGGCCGGACCGGAGCTCGGCCTGGCGCTGCGCGCCCGCGAGCTGTGGTCCGGGCTCGGCGCGCGGGTACCCGGGCTCGGCTTCCGGGCCGCGGGCTCGCTCACGCTGGCCACCTCGGACGCGGAGCTCGCCCTGCTCAAGGAGGCCGCGACCCTGCCCGACGCCGAGCAGCGCGGGTTCGAGCTGCTCGACGCGGCGGGTGCCCGCGCGGTCAACCCGGCGCTGCGGGGCGAGTTCGCCGGGGGCCTGCACTGCCGCCTCGACGCGATCGTCGAGCCCCGGCTGGTCCTCCCGGCGCTGCGCGGGTATCTCGCCACCCGTGGTGAAGGGCAGAGTGGTTATGAGTGGCATCCCGGCCGGGAGGTCACCGAGATCGCGCCGAACGCGGTCCGCGATCACACCGGTACCTGGCATCAGTGCGACCTGGTGATCCTGTGCCCGGGCGCGGCGCACACCGGGATCGCCGGACGGTACCTGGCCCGGAGCGGCGGGGTGCGGCGGGTCCGGCTGCAGATGATGCAGACCGCGCCGCTGGACACGCGGGTCACCACGGCGCTGGCCGACGGCGACTCGCTGCGCTACTACCCCGCCTTCGACCTGCCCGGCCGCGACCGGCTGCCGCCGCAGCAGGGGGCCGCGGCCCGGACCCGGGCCCAGCTGCTGCTGGTCCAGCGGGCCGACGGGGGACTGACCATCGGCGACACGCACGAGTACGACGAGCCGTTCACGTTCGACCTGGACGAGGACGCCTACGATCACCTGCGCGGGCGGGCCGAGGCCCTGCTCGGCGTGCCTCTCCCCCGCATCCAGCGCCGCTGGGCCGGGGTCTACAGCGAGGTCGAGCCGGCCCTGGCCGGGCGCGCGCTGTATCACCGGGCCGAGGTCGAGCCCGGCGTGGTCCTGGTCACCGGCCCGGGCGGGCGCGGCATGACCTGTTCCCCGGCGATAGCGGAGGAGACGTTCGCGTGAGTATCACGGTGGCCTGCCTGGACATGGCGGGCACGACGGTGGCCGACGACGGCACGGTGATGGAGGCCTTCACCGCGGCCATCACCGAGCAGAACCTGCCGGAATCCCAGTTCAGCCAGGCCATGAGGGACGTGCGGTCCAGCATGGGGCAGTCCAAGATCGAGGTGTTCCGGCGCATCCTGGGCGACGACGCGGCCGCCGTCAAGGCCAACGAGGCGTTCGAGGACCACTACGGCGCGGCTGTCGGCCGCGGCGCGGTCGCGGCCATGCCCGGCGCCGAGGACACCTTCGCCGCGCTGCGCGGCGCCGGGGTCCGGGTCTGCCTGGCGACCGGCTTCTCCCCTGTCACCAGGGATGCCATCATCGACCGGCTCGGCTGGGGCACCCTGATCGACCTGGCCCTGTCCCCCGCTGACGCGGGTCGGACGCGGGCGCCCCTGGCCGGACCTGCCGCTGACCGCGCTGCTGCGGCTGGGCGGCGGCGCCGTCGCCGAGCTGGCCGTGGCCGGCGACACCGGCAGCGACGTCGAGTCCGGCCTGCGGGCCGGGGCCGCGGTGGTGGCCGGGGTGCTGACCGGAGCCGGGACCCGCGCCGACCTGGAGCAGGCCGGCGCGCCCCTGATCCTGGAGACGATCGCCGGCCTGCTTCCCCACGTCGTGGGCTGACGTCCGCTCAGCTCGGATTCCTCAGCTGGCCCGGCGGGGGCTGACCAGGACGGGCTGGCCCGGCGGCAGCGACACCGAGACCGACTCGCCCGGGGCCAGCGCGGCCGACTCGGCGCTCGGCCGGTCCACCCGGACGGCGACGTCGCCGGACAGCTGGACGCCGACCCGGGTCACCGAGCCGAGGAACGTCCTGGTCGTCACGATCCCGTTGCCGTTCGCCACGACCTCCATGTGCAGGTCCTCCGGGCGCACCAGCACGTCCACCGCGGTCTCGTCCGGCACGTGGCCCCGGACCGGCACGGTGGTGCCCAGGACCGTGACCTGCCCGCCCGCCTGGAGCTCGCCGGGTATGCGGTTCATCACCCCGACGAACTCGGCCACGAACGCGGTGGCCGGGTCGGTGTACAGCTCGTCGGGCGCGGCGAGCTGCTCGAGCCTGCCCTTGTTCATGACGCCGACCCGGTCCGCCATGGACAGGGCTTCTTCCTGGTCGTGGGTGACGAACAGGGTGGTCGTGCCGAGCTGCTGCTGCAGCGTGCGGATCTGCTCGCGCAGCTGCAGCCGGACCTTGGCGTCCAGGGCGGACAGCGGCTCGTCGAGCAGCAGCACCCGGGGCTCGATGGCCAGCGCCCGGGCCAGCGCGACGCGCTGCTGCTGGCCGCCGGACAGCTGGTGCGGGTACTGGCCGGCCTGGGGCGCCAGCCCGACCATGTCCAGCAGGTCGGCGGCCCGCTTGCGCCGGCCGCCCGCGCCGATCTTGCGCATCCGCAGCCCGAAGGCCACGTTGTCCTGCGCGGACATGTTCGGGAACAGGCTGTAGCTCTGGAACACCATGCCCATGTCCCGCTTGGCGGCCGGCACGGACGAGATGTCCTTGCCGTCGATCAGGACCGACCCGGTGTCGGCCGTCTCGAAGCCCGCCACGATGCGCAGCGCGGTGGTCTTGCCGCAGCCGGACGGGCCGAGCAGCGCGATGAGCTCGCCGGGCGCCATCTCGATGGACAGCCCGTCCAGGGCCCGGGTGGCGCCGAACGCGCGGGTCAGGTTCTGCAGCAGCACGCTCGTCCCGCTGCTGCGTCCGGCCTGCCCGGTGACGTCGGCCGTCCCCGCGGCGTTCCTGGCGGTATTCGTGGTCATCAGTCTCCCCGCGTTTCTGTGCGTGCGACGGTGAACAGCGTGACCTCGCCGCCACCGGTCTTGCGCGACTGCCGGGTTCCCAGCACGGTAATGATCATCAAGAAGAACCAGGTGACGAACAGCGCCAGCAGCGAGGCGGCGACCGAGACCTGGCCGCTGGTCTGGCTGTTGACGTAGATCCAGACCGGGAAGGTCTGGTACAGGTCGAGGCTGGCCATGGTGTACTCGCCGAGGACCAGGGCCAGGGTGAGCACGGTCGCCGACAGCAGCGCGGTCCGCAGGTTGGGCAGGATCACCCGTCCCAGCGTGCTGCCCCAGCCCGCGCCCAGCGAACTGGACGCCTCGACGATCGTCTTGAGGTCGAGCGCCCGCAGGCCGGCGTCGATCGCGCGGTAGGCGAACGGCATGGCCAGGACCACGTACTCCAGCGCGAGCAGCCACGAGGTGCTCTTGATGAAGCCGGGCGCGATGGAGAGCACGCCGACGATCAGCACCACCGGCGGGATGACGATCGGCAAGATCGTGATGCCCTCGAGCAGCCGCCGCAGGCGCGGCAGCCGCAGGTGCACGTAAACCGTCGTGGGCAGCATGAGCGCGATCGTGATCAGGGTGGTGACGACGGCCAGGCGGAGCGAGAGCCCCAGCGACGAGGCGAAACCCGGTTCGCCGACGACCGAGCCGAACGCGCTGATCCCGGCGAACCGCAGCGCCGCCCACAGCGGGAGCAGGAAGTAGACTCCCGCGACCACCAGGACCACCCAGCGCCAGACGGTGTTGCCGCGGAAGACGATTCCCTGGCGCCGGGGCGGCGCGATCCCCCCGGTGGTCTCGCCTGCCACTACCGCAGCCATTTCGCGGCCCTCCGCTGCGTGACGACGTAGATCACCATCGCGATCGCGATGATGACGACCATGCCCAGGCCGAGCGCCTTGCCGATGTTCTCCTGGCCGGCGATGACGTTCCCGTTCAGGAACGACCCGATCTGGATCGAGGTCAGCGGGATGGTCCCGTTGGTCAGCGCCTCGGTGGTGGCGTAGGCGGACAGGGCGCTGCCGAACAGCAGCAGGACGCAGCCCAGGAACGAGGGGAACAGCACCGGGCCGCCCACGTAGCGCCAGTATTCCCAGGTGCGCGCGCCGAGGTTCTCGGCCGCTTCCCGCCACGCCGGGCGCAGCCCTTCCAGCGCCGGCAAGATGATCAGCACCATCAGCGGGATCTGGAAGTACAGGTACACGATGATCACGCCGGTCAGCGAGTACAGGGTGAAGCCGTGCGCGTACGGGTCGACCCCGAGGGTATTGAGCCACTGGCTGACCAGGCCGCTGGAGCCGATGGTGGCGATGAAGATGAAGGCCAGCGGCACGCCGCCGAAGTTGGCGAACACGCCCGCGGCCGTGATCGCCACCTGCCGGAGCACCTTGCCGCGCTTGGCCGTGAAGATCGCGTACGCGAGCAGCAGGCCCAGGATCCCCGGGATGACGGAGGTGAGCACGGACAGCTCGATGCTCTGCCAGAACCCCTTCAGGTAGATACCGTGGGTCGCGGCGCTGACGTTGCTGAACGTGAAGTTGCCGTTGTTGTCCTGGAAGGAGCCGACCGCGACCGCGACCATCGGGGCCAGCAGGCCCAGCACCACGTAGACGCCGAAGGGAACCACGCCCAGGGCCCGGCGCAGCCCGCGCAGCAGGTTCGGGACGGTCAGCCTGGCCGCCGGCCCGGGGGCCGCCGCCAGGCCAGACCCGGGAGCCCCGGGATCCGCGAGGGATCCCGGGGCTCCGCTACCGGCGGGGGTGGCGACCCCCCCGAGCCCCCCCGAGGGCTGAGTTGCCTGGTTCACCGCTAGCCGATCACGCTGGACCATTGCTGCGAAACGATGTTCTCCGCCGCGGTCTGCTGCGCCTGGGTCGGGAAGGTGACGTCGCCGGCCGGGGCGGGCGGCAGCGCCTTGTAGGCCGCCTGGTCGACGGTGTTGTCCTTCACCAGCGTCGACAGCTCGATCGGCCGGGCCTCGCCCTGCAGCCACAGGTTCTGGCCGGTGGTCGAGTACAGGTATTCCTCCCACAGCCGGGCCGCGGCCGGGTGCGGAGCGGTCTTGCTGATGGCCTGGTCGTAGTAGGCCGCGTAGGAGGCGTCGCTCGGGATGACGATCTTCAGGGTCTTGACGGTCGACCCGATCTCCGATGCCAGCAGGTAGTCCCACCAGACGATGATCGGCGTCTGGCCGCTCTGCATGGTCGCCGCGCTCGCGGTGACCGGGACGAAGTTGCCCGCGGAGTGCAGCTTCTTGAAGTAGGCGACGCCGGGTGCGATGTTGTCCAGCGAGCCGCCGTTGGCCAGGGCCGAGGCGAACACGGCCGAGAAGGCCGCGCTGGCCTGGGTCGGGTTGCCGTTGATGGCGACCTGGTTCTTGTAGGCGGGCTTGAGCAGGTCGGCGAACGAGGTCGGCGGGGCCTTCACCTTCGCCGAGTCGTACCCGATGGCCACGTAGCCGCCGTAGTCGGCAAACCAGTTGCCGTTCGCGTCCTTGGCGTCGGCCGGGATATCGGCCCAGGATGCGACCTTGTAGGGAGCCAGAACGCCCGACTGGGTGCCCTTGACCGCGAACGCGGTGCCCATGTCGAGGACATCCGGCGCGCGGTCCTGGCCCTTGAGCTGGTTGACCGCGTTGAGCTCGTCCTGGCTGGACCCGTCCGGGTTGGCATCGTTGATCTTGATGCCGTACTTGGCGGTGAAGTCCTTCATGATCGTGCCGTAGTTGGCCCAGTTCGAAGGCAGGGTGATGACGTTGAGCGTGCCTTCCTTCTTGGCCGCGGCGACGAGCGCGTTCATGCCGCCCCCGGCGGCGACGGAGGAGGCCGTGGCCCAGTTGGTCCCGCTGCCCGAGTTACCGCTCGTGCTGCCGCTGCTCGAGCCCGAAGAGCTGCAGCCGACAGTGAGCAGCAGGCTGCCGGCCACCGCGGCGGCGGCCGCCATAGCGTGCCTTGCTCGCAAAATTTCCCTCCCAAGCCACAGTCCCCGCGAACGGGGACCAAGATGCCAATCTTGGCTAGACAAGTCGGAATGATGGCTAGCCAAGACAAACGGGAGGTAGCCAGCTCGTGGCCGGCGGGCATCGGTTAATGGACAGCTTGATAGCCGCATCAGGCCTCTGGCCGGCGGCGCGACCGGGTGGTTAGGATGTGCGCTCAGCGACGTACCTCCGCTCCTATCTGGGGGAAGCAGAGCGTCATAACCGTAGGCAAGGCCATGGCGAGTCAGCAGGGCGACGGAGGGCGGCAGCCAGCGGGGATCCGGGACGTGGCCCGGCTGGCCGGCGTCTCGGTGGCGTCGGTCAGCTTCGCCCTGAACGGCCAGCCCGGCGTGGCCGACGACACCCGCCGCCGGATCCTGGCGGCCGCGGATGAGCTCGGCTACCGGGCCAACCCGCAGGCGCAGGCGCTGCGGCGGGGCCGCACCACGACCTACGGCCTGGTCATCCGCAACTTCAGCAATCCGTTCTTCCTCGAGGTGCTGACCGGAGCCGAGCGGGCGGCCAGCGACGCCGGGGCCACCCTGCTCCTGCTCGACTCGCACTACTCGGCCGAGCGCGAGCACCGGCTGGTCCGGGAGATGGCGGCCCAGCGCCTGGCCGGGCTGGCCATCGCCCCGGTGGGCCGGGGCGAGTCGCTGCGGCTGTGGCAGGAACTGCGGCCGGGTACCCCGCTGGTGGCGCTGAACGCGGCGGTGGAAGGCATGACCGGCGTAGCGCGGGTATACCCGGACAACGCCGCCGCGGTCCAGCTGGCCATGCGCCGCCTGGCCGGGCTCGGTCACACCTGCGTGGCGTTCCTGTCCGCGCCGCGCGGCCTGGTGGCCGACCCGGACCGGCTGCGCCACTTCCGGCGGCTGGCCCGCGAGCTGGTCCTCGAGCCCGTCATCATGCGGTCGCCGCTCACGATCCCCGACGTGCGCAGGGCGGCCGAGGCGCTGCTGGCCCAGCCGCACGCCCCCACCGCGATCATCACCAATTCCGACTACACCGCGCTCGGGATCTACCAGACGGCCCGGGATCTGGCCCTGCGGATCGGCCCGGACGTCTCCGTCATCGGGCACGACGACCTGCCGACCTCGGAACTGCTCGACCCGCCGCTGGCGACCATTCGGCTGGACGGCCGGGAAATGGGCCGGGCGCTGATGGCGCGCCTCCTCGGAAGCGACGGTTCCGGCAACTACGTCGCCCCGGTCGAACTGGTCGAGCGCGCCTCTCTTCAGACCCCGTCCGCAGCCTGTTAACCAGCTGTTTACCCGGTCCAGGCGGCAACTCGGTAACGAGTCTTGACACCCGTTGACGGGGTGTGTGAGCATGCGAACGCTAAACGTTTTAGGTGCGTTTATCCTGCGCAATTAGCTGGGGGAGAGGTATCCGGGCAAACCGTTTAGGTAACGCCGCCACGTCATTTGCGGCAGGGCCTTCTGGCCGGGCCTTTTCGGCAGTCATCGACCTCGGGATAGGGAAGCTTTTTCAGGAGGCACTGATGAGATCCTCACATCGACTCGCGCTCGCGGGCGTCGCCGCCGCGGCGCTGCTCGCGGCCGGCTGCTCGTCCTCTGGTTCCTCCGGGAGCTCAGGCGGCACCAACTGGGCCACGCAGGCCTCGGCCTCGGCCGGGGGCGGCATGAGCGCCCTGGTGACCGCGGCCAAGAAGGAAGGCACGCTCAACGTCATCGCCCTGCCGCCGACGTGGGCGAACTACGGTGCCATCCTGAAGGCCTTCACCGACAAGTACGGCATCAAGATCAACTCCGCCCTGCCTGACGGCTCCAGCCAGCAGGAGGTCAACGCGATCAAGTCGGAGCACGGCACGGCCAAGGCGCCGGACGTCGTCGACGTGGGCCAGGCCGTCGCGCTGGCCAACACCAGCCTGTTCGCCCCGTACCAGGTCGCGACCTGGTCCTCGATCCCGTCGGCGCAGAAGGAGTCCACCGGCCTGTGGTACGAGGACTACGGCGGCTACATGGCGGTCGGGTACTCGAGCAGTTACGGCACGATCTCCTCGCTCAACGACCTGCTCAGCCCCAAGTTCAAGGGTGCGGTCGCGCTGAACGGCAACCCGACCTCGGCCAACGCCGCGCTGAACGGCGTGATGATGGCCAGCCTGGCCGAAGGCGGCTCGCCCGGCAGCATCACCCAGGGCGTCGACTTCTTCAAGAAGCTCAAGGCGGCCGGCAACTTCAACCCGGTGCAGGCGACCGGGGCCACGATCAAGGCGGGCACCACCAAGGTCGTGTTCAACTGGGACTACCTGAACCTGCCGAGCTACGTGGGCGTGTCGAACTGGAAGGTGTTCATCCCGCAGAACGCGGTCCTGGGCGGGTACTACGCGCAGGCCATCAACAAGGGCGCGCCGCACCCGGCCGCGGCCCGGCTGTGGGAAGAGTTCCTGTACTCCCAGGCCGCCGACGGCGGGCAGAACCTCTGGCTCCAGGGCGGCGCCCGGCCGGTGGAGCAGCAGGCCATGCAGTCCAACGGCTCCATCGACAAGGCCGCGGCGGCCAAGCTGCCCACGGTGAGCGGTACCCCCGTCTTCCTCAGCTCGTCCCAGAACACCGACGCCGCCAACTTCCTGGCGGCGAACTGGGCGAAGGCCGTTAGCTAGCGAGGGAACGTGGCTGCCGCTGCTACCACTGAAGCCGGCGCCCGGCCCGCGAGGGCCGGGCGCCGGCTGTCGGTCCCTGCCTGGATCGGCTCGGTCCCCTTCCTCGCCTACGTCGCCGTCTTCCTGCTGTGGCCGACCGGCATCGTGGTCGTCGACTCGCTGAAGAACCCGAACGGCAGCTGGGCGTTCGCCAACATCAGCAAGCTCGGCGACCCGCTGGTGCGCGGCTACTTCATCGGGTCGTTCAAGCTGTGCATCCTGTCCTCGGTGATCGGGGCCGTGTTCGGCGCGATCCTGGCCTACGCGATAGCGTCCGGCAACCCCGACGGCGTGGTCCGGCGGCTGTACCTGGCCGGCTCGGGCGTGCTCGCCCAGACCGGCGGGGTCACGCTGGCGTTCGCCTTCCTGGTCCTGATCGGCCCGGTCGGGCTGCTGTTCCACGCCAGCTGGTTCTACAGCTTCCCGTGGGGCATCACGGTGATCTACGCCTATTTCCAGATCCCGCTGATGGTGCTGGTGTTCCTGCCAGCCATCGACGGGGTGAAGGTCCAGTGGCGGGAGGCCTCGGAGAACCTGGGCGCGTCCGCCTGGCAGTACTGGCGGTACGTCGGCGGCCCGCTGCTGATGCCGGCCTTCCTCGGCGGCCTGCTCTTGCTGTTCGCGAACGCGCTGTCCGCCTTCGCCACCATCGTGGCCTGGGAGAACCAGATCGCGTACATCGTCCCGCAGCAGATCAGCACCGCGCTGTCCAGCGAGGTGGGGCTCAGCAACGTCAACGTGGCCGACCTGCTCGCCTTCGGCATGATCATCGGCGTGGCCATCGTCATGACCGGGTACGCGCTGCTGCAGCGGAGGGCGGCCCGATGGCTGCGGTGACCTCGGTCGGCGAGACGCCGGCCCCGGCGGCGGCCGCCCGGCCGCGCGGCATGCACGCGAACCGCAGGCGGCGGCTGAATGCCTACCGCTACGTGGTGTTCACGATCTTCGGGCTGTTCTTCCTGCTGCCGATGCTGGCCATGCTCCGGTTCTCGCTGGAGGGGGCCAAGCTCGGCACCTGGTCGGTGGCGGCCTGGAAGCAGATCGCCTCCTACCAGGGCGAGGGCGTCCCGCCGCTGCTGAGCTCGATCGAGATCACGCTGGAACTGGCCGTGATCACCAGCGTGGTCACGCTGGTGCTGCTGGTGCCGACGATGATCTGGGTCCGGCTGCGGGTGCAGTGGCTGGCCCGCACCATGGAATTCCTCTCCCTGCTGCCGCTGACCATCCCGGCGATCGTGCTGGTGGTGGGGCTCGGTTCGATCTATAACCGGATACAGCACTACAGCCTGTCCTCGCTGATGCTGTTCTGGATCTACGTGGTCCTGGCGCTGCCCTACGCCTACCGGTCGCTGGCGGCCGGCCTGAGCGCCATCGACGTGCCCACCCTGTCCGAGGCGGCGCGCAGCCTCGGGGCGAGCTGGTTCACGGTGATGATCCGGGTCATCGTGCCGAACATGCGGCAGGCGATCCTGAACGCGCTGCTGCTGACCTGCTCGCTGGTGCTCGGCGAGTTCACCATCGCGTTCCTGCTGCTGTACAACAACCTGTCGGTTGAGCTGTACTCGATCAGCCGGAACACGCCCAACGCCGGAGTCATCTTCTCCACCTCGACGGCGGCGCTGCTGTTCGCCTTCGTCCTGCTGCTGATCCTGTCCTACGCCGGCCGCGCCCGCCACGGCCGGAGATGATGAGGTACGATTCGTGACCGCTGCTTCAGAAACCAGGACGGCCCAGGACGCCGTAGAGGTACGGCTCGAGGGCCTGAGCCGGCACTACGGCCCCGTCGTCGCGCTCGACCGCCTGGACCTGACCCTGGCGCCGGGCGAGCTGATCGCGCTGCTGGGCCCGTCGGGCTGCGGCAAGACCACCACGCTGCGCCTGCTGGCCGGCCTCGAGGACGCCGACACCGGACGGATCACCGTGGGCGGCCGGGACATCACCCACATCTCGGCGGCCAAGCGCGACATGGGCATGGTGTTCCAGGCCTACTCGCTGTTCCCGCATATGACGGTCCGGCAGAACGTGGCGTTCGGGCTGCGCCTGCGCAAGGTCGCCGCGGCCCAGCGGGACAAGCGGGCGCTGGAGATGCTCAACCTGGTCGGGCTCTCCGTCCAGGCGGACCGGTACCCCCATCAGCTGTCCGGCGGCCAGCAGCAGCGGGTCGCCCTGGCCCGCGCCCTGGCCATCGAGCCGCAGGTGCTGCTGCTCGACGAGCCGCTGTCCGCGCTGGACGCCAAGGTCCGGGCCCAGCTGCGGGACGAGATCCGGCGGATCCAGCTCGAGGTGGGGATCACGACGCTGTTCGTCACCCACGACCAGGAGGAGGCGCTGGCCATCGCGGACCGGGTCGGCGTCATGCGGGACGGGCGCTTGGAGCAGCTCGCGCCGCCCACCGAGGTCTACTCGCGCCCGGCCACCTCGTTCGTGGCCGAGTTCGTCGGCCTGTCCAACCGGCTGGACGGCGAGGTCCGGGGTAACGAGGTAACCGTCCGCGGCATCACGTTGCCGCTCGTGGAGCGCGACGTTCCTGACGGCCGGGCGGTGGCGCTGATCCGGCCGGAAGCGGTAGGCCTGGCGTCGGACGCCGCGGCGGAATCGGGCCCGCTGACCGGCACCGTCATCGCCGTTACGTTCCTGGGCGCGACCAGCCGGGTCACCGTCGACTTGGGCGACACCAGGGTCATGGCCCAGCTCCCCACGTCGGACGCGACCACCCTGACCGCGGGCGGCCGCGTCACGCTGACGATCCGGCGCGATCCGGTGCTGGTGTCCGCGGCCTCGGAGCCGGCCGTCGGGGAAGAGGTGTGAGCCGGAGGGGCGCGCCGACGACTGGACTGAGGAGCGACGGAGGAGCGACGAGGGAAGGAGTCGGCTTGGAGCGCCCCGGAGGCGAGCTAGGGGGCAGAGCGTGAGCGGTCACCATCCGCCGCTGACCACGCAGCGCCGGCTCGAACCCGGGACGGTGCTCCGCCAGGGGCGGCTGGCTCCGTACCGGGCCGTCGAGGCCGGAGCGGGTGAGCCGCACCTCGTCCGGGACGACTTCGGCGCGGCCGGTCCGGGCGGTCCCGAGCCCGGCCCCGGCCGCGCGCTGCTCTGCCTGGTCCACATCACCGACCTCCAGCTCGCGGACGTCCAGTCGCCGACCCGGTTCGAGTTCCTCAACGCGAACTTCGCCGATCGCCGGTACGCCGGGATCATCCCGGTGCAGCGGCCGCAGGAGGCGCTCACGGTGCACGCCGTCGATGCCACCTTGCGCACCGTCAGCGCGGTGCACGGCCCCGGCCACCGGCCTGCCCCCGCAGCTGGCGGTGACCACCGGCGACGCGATCGACAACGCCCAGTGGAACGAGCTGCAGGCCTTCCTGGCCCTGTTCGACGGCGGCGTGGTCTCCCCCGACTCCGGCGGCCCGGACTACGAGGGCGTGCAGGGGACGGACTGGCCGGGTGACATCTTCTGGCGGCCGGACGGCCCGGGGCCGGCGGGCCGGACTTCTTCCGGCGCGAGCTCGGCTTCCCGCACCACCCCGGCTTGCTGCAGCGCGCGCTGCGCGCGTTCGCGGCGGCCGGCCTGGGCATCCCCTGGCTGTCCTGCTTCGGCAACCACGAGGCACTCAACCAGGGCGTCGGCACCCAGACGGCGGGGCTCGCCGCCGCGCTGACCGGTGGCAAGAAGCCGTTCGCGCTGCCCGAGGGCTTCGACCATGACCAGGCGCTCAAGGAGTTCACCGAGCGTCCCGAGGCGTTCATGGCCGGCCCGTACCGCCAGGTCACGCCCGACCCTTTCCGCCGTCCGATCACCCGCCGGGACTTCGTCGACGCCCACCTGCGGGCCGGCTCACGGCCGTTCGGCCACGGATTCACCGAACGGAACCGGCTGGACGGCACGGCCTATTACGTCCACGACACGGCTGCGGTGCGGTTCATCGCACTCGACACCAACTGCCTGGCCGGCGGGGCGTCCGGGTGCCTGGACGCCAAGCAGGCCCGCTGGCTGGAGACCCGGCTGGCCGAGGTGCACTCCGCCTACCGCGGGGCCGACGGCGCCGAGGTGCGGACCGGCCACGACGACCGCCTGGTCGTCGTGTTCTCGCACCACGGCACCGACACCCTGGACAACCGCCGCGGCGGCCACGCCGGCCCGGACGGCGAGCCGATGCTCGGTGCCGGGCTGGTGGCCCTGCTGCACCGGTTCCCCAACGTGGTGCTGTGGCTGAACGGCCACACGCACACCAATACGATCCGCCCGCGCCCCGACCCGGCCGACCCGGCGCACGGGTTCTGGGAAGTGACCACGTGCGCGGTGGTGGACTGGCCGTGCCAGACCCGGGTGGTCGAGCTGGTCGACCACGGCGATTACCTGTCCATCGTGACCACGATGGTGGATCACGACTCCCCGCTGGCTCCGGCCGTGCCGGTGGAGACCGCCGATGACCTCGCCGCGCTGCACCGCGAGATCGCGGCCAACATCCCGCTCGACATCACCGCGATGGCCGGCACCGCCGCCGACCGTAACGTGGAGCTGCGTGTCGTCCCGCCGTTCCCGCTCAAGCGCCTGCCCGGAGCTTGACCCGCAGCGCGTCCAGGTCCCCGGGGCTGAGGCCGTTACCGGCCAGCCAGGAGGCGACCCCGCCGTAGCGCGCGTCCATCTGCTCGAGGAAGGCGGTCATCGTCTCTTGCCGGGGCCGGTGCAGGTCGGCGGGCTTGCTGGTGATGTCGCGGACGTACAGGCGAGACCGGGCCAGCCGGGCCACGATGGCGTCGGTGCGCTCCGCCGTGGCCGCGTAGTCGGCCACCACGGCCTGGGCGGGTACTCCGGCCACGGTGAGCGCGAGCGCCACCACCACGCCGGTCCGGTCCTTGCCCGCCGCGCAGTGGACAAGCGCCGCTCCTTCGGACCGCGCGATACTGCGCACCGCGCCCACCACCTGGTCCGGACGGTCCTCCAGGTAGCCCAGGTAGTGCCCGGTCACCGGGTTGTCCGGGTACCTGGAGCGGTCCAGCCGGTCCCGTGCCAGCAGCGCGTCCGCGACCACGTCGGTGTTCGCACCCAGCTCGGGCAGCACCGGGTGGTGGGCGTGCCGCACGCCCGCCACGGCGTCCAGCGGCGCCGGTCCCTCCGCCTCCAGTTCGTTGGTGCTGCGCAGGTCCACGACGGTGGTCACGCCATAGTCGCGCACCAGCTTCGTGATGTCGGCGGGCGACAGTTCCTGCAGGTTATCCGCGCGCAGCAAGCTGGCCCGGGCGGTCTTGTGGCCGTCCTCGGTGGGCAGGTCACCCAGGTCGCGCACGTTGACCGCCCCGTCAAGCTCAATCCATGCCATAACAACACCATCGCAGACGCGCCGGAGCGGCTCGCGGCTCGGGCCGGGTGGGGCATACTTGAGGAAAATCGTGATGCCGCCAAGAACCCTGCGGCCCGCCGCAAGGTCGATGCTGACCCCGCACCTTCCTGGCCAACGGCCGGGAGAGGCCCCCTGACAGCAGCCGGCTCTAGCCCCGTTGCTGGTGAGTGGGGAGTCCTCATGACGTGGCTCTGTTCTGCGGAGTGCGCCTGATGGGCGGCCGGGAGGATGACGGCCTGCGCCCCAGCCGGGTCACGGTCGAGGTGGACGCGAGCCCGGGAGCCGTCACGATCGTCATCCGGGGCGAGCTCGACCTGGTGACGCTGCCCGTCCTCGCCGGGCAGCTGGCCCTGGTCTCCCGGGACAAGCCCGGACGGCTGGTCTTCGACCTGGCCGGAACGAGTTTCATGGACTGCGGGTCGGCCCGGCTGATCGCGGGATGCGGGTCGTGGCTGCGCCACGGCGGCCGTCCGGTCATCAGGTACCCGGGTCCGGGGGTACGCCGTATCCTCGGGCTCACCGGCCTCGATGCCTACTGCGACATAGAAGCCTGAGTCGGGAGCGAAGATGAGCGTCTCGGTACACGACGTGCGCCACGCGCTGAATGAGCTCGGCAAGCTTCGCTTCGGCGAGATGCGGGTCGAGGACGCGATGCACCACATCGTCCAGACCACGCACACGATCTTCTCCGTGGACGGCGCCGGCCTGATGCTCGCCGATGTCGACCACCACCTGCTGAACGCCGCGGTTTCCGACGAGCGGATGAGGCACCTCGAGGAGCTGCAGATCCGTCACGGGGAAGGTCCGTGCATCGCCGCCTTCGAGGACAAGGAGCTGGTCGGGGCCGAGGATCTCACCGAGGACCAGCGGTGGCCGTCATTCAGCCAGCACGCGGTGGCCCGCGGCGTCCGGGCCGTGCTGGCCAGCCCGATCCCCTACAACCAGGACGCGGTGGGCGTGGTGGCGGTGATTTCGGAGGAACGCCGTCCCTGGTCACCGGAGGCCGAGCTCGCCCTGCTGGCCTTCACCGACCTCGCCGCGCTGCTCATCGCCAGCATGCTGCTCGGCGAGCAGCAGACCGAGCTGGCCGCCCAGCTCCAGTCGGCCCTGAACTCCCGGGCCATCATCGAGCAGGCCAAGGGCGTCCTCATCGGCCAGCAGGGCATCAGCGCTCATGCCGCCTACGTGCAGCTCAGGGCGCAGGCGCGGGCGGAACGCCGCAAGCTCGCGCTCGTCGCGGCCGAGGTGGTGGGCAGCGCCGTCAGGACGGATTCCTAACGGCGCCGGACCCAGGCGGTCCCGATGCCGGCCTGGTGCAAGGCCAGGCAGGCCAGGCCGATGAGCAGCAGGTCGGTGACCGAGAACCACGCGTTGGTGGCGGTGCCGGTGGCATTGAGAATCCAGGCGATGGCGAAGATGATCGCCGCGACGATGGCTAGCATGCCCATCCGCTTCCCTTACCGGGCCGCGATAATCGGGCCCGTGGCTTCTGCTCCTCGTCGCCATCGGGCTGATCATGTTCGGCCTGTTCTCGCTCTGCCAGGCCAAGTACGAGCGCCTGTAAGGCTCACAGGTCGTACTGGGAGGCCTGCAGGGTGAACAGCTCGGCGTACTGGCCGCCCAGTGCGAGCAGGTCGGCGTGCACGCCCTGCTCGATGACCTGCCCGTCGCGCAGCACGTAGATCCGGTCCGCGTGCCTGACGCTGGCCAGCCGGTGCGTGATGAGCAGCACGCTGCGGCCCGCGGCGTGCCCGCGGATGGAGCTGAACAGGGCATACTCGGCACGGGCGTCGAGCGCGGCCGTCGGCTCGTCCATGATCAGCAGGGCAGCTGACCGGTAGAAACCCCGGGCGGCCGCGATCCGCTGCCACTGACCGCCGGACAGCTCGGCTCCGTCCTTGAAGCGGCGGTCGAGCAGCGTGTCGTAGCCGTGCGGCAGCCTGGAGATCACCGTATCGGCCCCGGAGGCCGCCGCCGCGGCGGCCAGCGCGTCCGGGTCCGCGTCGCGGCCCATGCCGATGTTGTGACGCACGGTCAGCGGCCAGTTCGCGTGGTCCTGGGCGATGACGGCGATCTGTTCCCGCAGCGAGTCGGGATCGAACTCGGCGACGTCCGTATCGTCCCAGCGCACCATGCCATGATCGGGCTGGTAGAGGCCTGCCAGGATCTTGGCGAGGGTGGTCTTGCCCGATCCGTTCTCGCCCACCAGGGCGATGACCTCACCGCGGCGGATCTCGATGCTGACCTCACGCAGCGCCATGCCCTCGGAATCGGGATAGGCGAAGGTGATGGCATCCGCGGTGATCCGGTCGAAGCCGGCCGGCGCCGCCCGGCGGCCCGGCGACGGTATCCGCCGGGTCGCGTCGGCGCAGAAGGCCAGGTAGTCCGAGAAGTACAGACCTTCCTCGTAGCACTGGTTCACCGCGTACAGCAGCTGGTTCAGCGACGCCTGGGCGGACCGGATGGCCAGCACCGCCGTCCCCGCGACGGCCAGCGGCAGCGCGCCGACGGCGAGCAGGATCCCCAGCGCGGTATAGACGCCTGCGGTGGCAACTCCCCCGGCCGCCTGGGCCGTGATCCGGGTCAGGGCCTGGCGGCCGGCCGCCTTCAGCTGGGCATCGCGGGCGTAGGCGGCCAGCCGCGCGACCCGCGCCAGCATGAAGTGCCGCAGCGTGAACGAGCGCAGCTCGGCCGCGGTATGACGCTCGGCCATCAGGTCGGTCAGGATCCACTTGCGGCGGTGGCTGTCGGCCAGCGCGAAGTTGGTGATGTACCCGATCCGGGCCGCGCGGACCGCGGCCCAGCCGCCGGGCAGCTCGGCGAGCAGCAGGAGCACGAGCAGGACCGGCTGGAGCACGGCCACCACGATCGCGGCCGACACGATCCCGGCCGCCCCGGTCACGCAGTCGAGCACGTTGGTCACGACCTGGGGGGCCGAGTACAGGCCCCGGTCGCGAGCACGCTGCATGGCGTCGTAGAACTCGGCGTCGTCGAAGGCGGACAGCCCGACCTGGGTCGTCAGGTCCAGCAGGCGGAGCTCCACCACCCGGTCCACCTGCGGGTGGAGCCTGGACTGGGCCCAGCCCGCGGCGGCCTGCAGCCCGGCCCGGCCGGCCACGGCCACGGCGACCACGATGAGCGAAGGCAGGGCGGCACGGACCCGGTGCGGTGTCGGGCCCGCCGCGAACAGCGCCTCGAGCACGCCCGTGGTGGCCAGCAGGGCGAAGCCGGACAGCACCCCGGAGACCAGGTTCAGCCCGATGGCCGCCGCCGTGTCCCGCCGGTTCGCTTCCCAGCCCAGCCGGATCGCCTGGCCGATCAGGCCCGGCAGCTGCCGGGCGATGGCGCCGAAGCCGGTCTCGGCCAGCCGCTGGTCATAGGCTCGCCAGTACGACGCGGCCAGCTCCGCCGTCAGCTCATCGGCCTCACTCACCGGAAGCGGCGGTGACGGACCGGGTGCCCGTCCGGATCTACTCCGGCCGCCACGTCCTCGCCGGGGCTGACGCCGAGCAGGGACCGGGTCAGGGCCTGCCGCTCCCCGTTCATCTCGGCCAGCACCGCGGTGAAGTGGGCGTCGCGCAGCACCGGCGGCCGTTCGCCCGCCCGCAGCGAGGCCAGGACGGTCCGCCTGATCATTTCCTTGACGAAGGAAGCGGTGACGCCTTCCGTGCCCGCCACCACCGGCTCCAGGTCGGCGTCCACGGCCAGGTCGCGTACGTAGAGGCGGAACAGGCGCTCGCGGCAGCCCGCGTCCGGCCGGGGGATCTCGATCGCCAGGTCGACCCGGCCCGGCCGGTCCGCCAGGGCGCTTTCCAGGATGTCCGCCCGGTTGGTGGTCAGCACGAAGGTGACGTCGGCGTCCGCGCCGATGCCGTCCATGGCATCGAGCAGGGAGAAGAGCAGGGGGTTGCCGTCCGGGGTGTAGTCGCGGTCGGTGGCCACGAGATCGACGTCCTCGAGGACGACCATGGACGGCTGCAGGCGGCGGGCCAGCGCGGCGGCCGCGTCGATGAACCGGATGGAGCGGCCGGTGAGCAAGATGACCGTGCTCTCGGCCAGCCGCGCCGTCAGGTACCGGACGGTGTGGGTCTTCCCGGTCCCGGGCGGTCCGTGCAGGAGCAGGCCGCGCTTGAGATGCTGGCCCGCGGTGAGCAGGTCCTGTGACCATTCGGCGATGCCGATGATGTGCTGCTCGATGCTGTCGAGCACGCCGCCGGGCAGCACGATGTCCTGCGCCGTGACCGCGGGCCGGGGCAGGAAGGAGACGAGTTCGTTGCCGTGGTGCTCGCTCTCGGTGAAGCTGAGGACCTGGCCGCGGTAGACGTCGTGGATCCGCATCAGCCGCCCGATCTCGTCGCGGGTGGCGGCGGCCGCCTCCCGGTCGGCCGCGAGTATCTCGAGGTTGCACACGGGCGCCCCGAACTGGCTCTCGTCCCTGATCCCGATCACCACCGGGGCGCCGTCCGGCGCGGCCGCCGCGACCAGGCCGAAGGTCACGACCTCGGTGTTCTCGTCCGGCCCGACCGCGGTGGTGCCGTAGCTCGCCGCCCCGCCGCCGCTGACGGCATCCCCGCCCCGCATGCGGCGCCGCCGGGGGCCCCGGAACATCCCGAACTGCGAGGCCGGGGAGCTGATCAGCGACAGGATGTCCTCGTGCGGGTGACGTCCGCTGCCGGGCACGCCGAACCATTCCGGGTCGTCCGCTGGGTCCTCAGGTAGGCGTCGACTCCCCGCTGCACGTTCACGTGCTCCCACGTGGGGAACCTCTCGGCGACCAGCACGATGGCGGTCAGCTCGCAGCCGAGGTGCCCGCTGATCCGCAGGGCGACCTCGGAGGGCTCGCTGTCTTCCAGCAGCGCCTGGGTGCCGGCCTCGAACAGCAGCCGCAGGCTGCGCGCCAGCCCGCGGAGATCCTCGGTGGCCGGCGGCGGATCAGGAGTACTCACCCAGTCCACAATGCCCGAGGATCAA
>CAWIUF010000034.1:0-75083 GCA_963839095.1 uncultured Actinomycetota bacterium
GCACCCGGCTGGCGGCCGCGGCCCGCCAGCTCAGCCCGCGCCCCTGACGTCCGGCCAGGTCAGTCCGCGGGGATCAGCCGAACGGTTGATGCCGCGGCTCCGGATGGCCGGCCAGCAGGCGGCTGTCCGTCGGTTCAAGGATGACCGCGCAGCCGATCCGCCGCGGGGGTGCTCCGGGCCAGGCTGGCTACAGCTAAGGCCAGGGGAAAGCGAGGGCGTGATGACAGCGGTCATCGAGGTGACGGGGCTCACCAAGCGTTACGGAGGCGTGGCCGTCGTGGACGGCATCTCGTTCCACGTGGAAAAGGGCGAGATCTTCGGCATCCTGGGGCCGAACGGCGCGGGCAAGACCACCGCGGTCGAGTGCCTGGAAGGGCTGCGGCGGCGGGACGGCGGCGACGTCCGGATCCTGGGCCTCGACCCGAGGAACGACGGCCACCGGCTGCACCAGCGCATCGGGGTGCAGCTGCAGGAGACTCAGTTGCAGGAGAAGCTGAAGGTGCGGGAGGCGCTGGAGCTGTACGCCTCGTTCTACCCGGACCCCGCCGACTGGCGCGAGCTGCTCGAGCGCTGGGGGCTGGCCAGTAAGGCGGACACCACCTTCGCCAAGCTCTCCGGCGGCCAGAAGCAGCGCCTGTTCATCGCGCTGGCCCTGGTCGGGAACCCGGAAATGGTGTTCCTCGACGAGCTGACCGCCGGCCTGGACCCGGGGGCCAGGCGGGCCACCTGGGACCTGATAAGCCAGGTCCGGGCGCAGGGCGTCACCGTCGTGCTGGTCAGCCACTTCATGGACGAGGTGGAGGAACTGTGCGACCGGGTCGCGATCCTCGAACGGGGGCGGATCGCGGCCCTGGACACCCCGTCCGGCCTGGTGGACCGGGCCGGGGGCGAGTACCGGGTGCGGTTCCGGCCGATGGCGGCGCTGGAGGAGCAGTCGCTGGCCGCGCTGCCCGGGGTCACGGCGGTCAGCCGTCACGGCGCGCAGGTCACCGTGACCGGCACCGGCGACTTCGCCAGCACCGTCACCGCGGAACTGGCCCGCAGGCAGGTCCTGGTGGCCGACCTGCGGATCGAGGGACGCAGCCTGGACAGCGCCTACGTGGCGCTGACCGGCCGGACCATGGAAACCTGAGGGAGAGAACGACAGATGAACGGCTTCAGCAGGCTCGCCTTCGTCGAGACCAAGCTGTTCCTGCGGGAGAAGGCCGCGGCCATCGCGGTGTTCGGGCTGCCGGTGGCGCTGGTCATCGGGTTCGGGCTGATCCCCGGGTTCGGCGACCCGCAGAAGGGGCTGTCCGGCCAGATCGGCACCGAGTACATCGCGTCGGTCAGCGTCGCCATCGTGATGGCGATCCTCGGCCTGAACGGGGTGCCGATGGTCATCGGCCAGTACCGGGAGCGCGGCATCCTGCGCCGGCTGGGCGTCACCCCGGTGCGGCCGCTGACCCTGCTCCTGGCCGACCTGATGGTGTGGGCGGCGGCCGCCATCGTGTCGGTGGCCCTGGTCATCGCGGTGGCCCGGCTGGCCTATCACGTGCCGGCGCCGGCCGCGGTCGGCTGGTTCGTCCTGTCGGCCCTGCTCGGCATCGCCGCCCTGTTCTCGCTCGGCCTGCTGGTCGCGGCGGCGGCGCCGTCGGCCAGGAGCGCGGCCGGCCTGGGCTGGCTGCTGTTCTTCCCGAACATGTTCCTGGCCGGCGTCTACTTCCCGACCGAGGACATGTCGGCGGTCATGCGCCAGATCGGGAACTTCACCCCGCTCGGCGCGGCCCTGCACGCGGTGCGGGACAGCTGGATGGGCGTGGATCCGCGGCCGGAATACCTGGGCATAATGGCGGCGTACGCGGTGATCGCGGGGACGCTGGCGGCGCGGTTCTTCCGCTGGCAGCAGGTATAGGGAAGAAGGGGCAAGCGCGGTGACGGTGAGCAGGCCGGACAGCGGCCTCGAATCGGTGGAGCGCCAGTACGAGGCAGTGGCGCGGGTGGTGCCCTACGTCCTGCTCGTCGTCCCGCTCGTTCCCTACCTGCTGTCGCAGAACCCGCCGGCGGGCGCCATCGCCATCACCGCCGGCATCGCGGTGGCGGCCGCCGCCTGGTACACCTGGTCGATCATCCTGCATCCGCGCTGGATCGAGAGCCAGCCGCTGATGCGGTCGTTCATCGTGGTCGAGGTCGTGTTCATCGCGCTGCTCACCTTCCGCAGCCCCTGGTACGCGTTCTTCACCTGGATCGGCTTCCTGCACGCGTACGGGTTCCTGAAGGGGAAGTGGCGGTGGGCCGTCTCGGGCGGTCGTGGCGATCTTCTTCTCCATGGCCCAGGCGGGCGGATTCCACCGGCCGACCGTCCCCCTGGTGGTGATCTGGGTCCTGCTGGCCTGCGTGGACGTCGGGCTCATCGGGGTGTTCATCAGGCTGGGCGTGAAGACCGAGGAGCACAACCTGGCCCGCAAGGGCATGATCGCCGAGCTCGCCGACGCGAACCACCGGCTGGAGGAGATGATCGCCGAGAACACCGGCCTGCAAGCTCAGCTGCTCACCCAGGCCCGGGAGGCGGGCGCGGGGGATGAGCGGCAGCGGATGGCCCGGGAGATCCACGACACCCTGGCCCAGGGCCTGACCGGGATCGTCACCCAGCTCGAGGCGGCCCAGCAGACCGTCCGCGAGGACGAGCGCGAGCGGCGGATCGACAACGCCAAGCGGCTCGCCCGCGACAGCCTGGCCGAGGCCCGCCGTTCGGTCCAGGCGCTGCGGCCGCAGGTGCTGGAGGACAGCAGGCTGCCCGAGGCGCTGGCCGAGGAGGTGGCCCGCTGGTCGGCGACCAGCGGGGTGGCCGGGGAGATGGAGACCACCGGGCAGGCGCGGCTGCTGCACCCGGAGGTCGAGGTGACGCTGCTGCGCGTCGCGCAGGAGGCGCTGGCCAACGTGGCCAAGCACGCCGGCGCCGCCCGGGCCGGGGTCACGCTGTCCTACATGGAGGACGTGGTCAGCCTGGACGTGCGCGACGACGGGGCCGGGTTCGCCGTGGCCCCAGTCGAGGAAGGCAGAGCCAACGGGCACCTGGCCGACGGAACGTCGGCCGCGGGTGGCTTCGGCCTGATCTCGATGCGGCAGCGGGTCACCCGGCTGGCCGGGCCAGCTGGAAATCGAATCGGAACCAGGGGCGGGCACGGCCGTGTCGGCCAGCCTGCCCGCCATACCCCTGGGAGAGTGCGAATGAGTCCTGTTATCCGGCTGCTGATCGCGGACGATCACCCGGTGGTGCGCGACGGGCTGCGCGGCATCTTCGAGGCCAGCGGCGAGTTCGAGGTCGCGGGGGAGGCGGCCAACGGCCGCGAGGCTGTCGACCGGGCCGCCGCGCTCCGGCCCGACGTGGTGCTGATGGACCTGCGCATGCCGGTGCTGGACGGGGTCTCCGCGATCAAGCTGCTCGCCGAGAAAGGCGTCGCCGCGCGCGTGCTGGTGCTCACCACCTTCGACACCGACACCGACGTGGTGCCCGCGATCGAGGCCGGCGCCACCGGCTACCTGCTGAAAGACTCCCCGCCGGACGAGCTGCTGCGCGGTGTCCGCGCCGCGGCCCGGGGCGAGGCCGTGCTCTCGCCCTCGGTCGCCACCCGGCTGCTCGGCCAGGTCAGGCAGCCGGCCCGGGAGCCACTCAGCCAGCGCGAGCTCGACATACTCGGGCCTGATCGCGCACGGCTGCTCCAACCGTGAGGCGGCGGCCCGCCTGTTCATCAGCGAGGCCACCGTCAAGACCCACGTGCTGCACGTCTACGCCAAGCTCGGCGTCAACGACCGCGCCGCCGCCGTGGCCGTCGGCTTCGAGCGAGGCCTGCTGCCGCGTCCCTGACCGGGCGCCGTGAACCCGGTCGGCGGCTGCCGCGGATAGCAGGTAAAGCCGCCCACCGAAGTGACGGAGACCTTCCTCGTGGCCTCCGAACCAGCGCGACACGATGATGCCGAACGGGTGGCGGTTAACGTGACCGCGCAGTCCGTCCGTGGCCCCCTGGCCGGCGCCCTGGCTCGGCACCGTGAGATCCCGCCTGCACTGCGCCCGCACCAAGATCCGCGAGGCCCTGTCCGGCACCCCGGCCGCCGCGACCTACGAGGAGACGATATCGTCTACACGAAGGTAGCCTGCGCAGCGGGCCGCGGTCGTCGACCGGGCGGGCGAAGTGCCGTGAGGGGGCACGCGCCCGGCTCGTTCGGCCTAATGGTCTTGGTTTTTCCTGGTGTAGCGGCAGAACAGGAACCCGTCCTCGACCAGGACGTGCGCCAGGTCCAGCGGCAGCGACCCGGCGGCGGGATCGCCGCCGGCCACGATCCGGCCCGGGCCCGGGCCGGCCAGCAGCGGGCCGGTGGTCAGGCACAGCTCGTCGAGCAGGCCGGCCGCGAGCAGCTCGCCGAGCAGGTGCGGACCACCCTCGGCGAGCAGGCGGCGGTGGCCGCGCTCGGCCAGCGCGGCCACCGCGGCCTTGAAGTCCACGCTCTCCTCGCCGGCCACGATCACATCCGCGCGCGGCTCGATGGCGGCCCGGATGTCCTGCGGGGCGCTGCGCCGTGGTGATAACGATGGTGCGGGCGTCCGGCGGGGCCGTCGGTGATCAGCGGGCTGTCCGGGTCGAGGTCGAGCCGCCGGGTGACCACCGCGATCGGCGGGGTCGGCGTGCGGCCCGACCGCAGGTCACGCCCAGGCCTCGCTGACGCCTGGCCGGCTTGTAGCGCTCGGTCCGTACCGTCGCGGCGCCGACCACGATGACGTCGGACAGCGTGCGCAGCAGCGCGAACAGCCGCCGGTCGGTGTCCGACGACAGGCCCGCCGAGGCGCCCTTGAGGCTGGCGGCGCCGTCGACGCTGGACACCATGTTGGCGCGCAGCCACGGACCGTCCGGATAGGCGTACAGGGCGGCCAGGTCGGGGTCGGCCTGGTCGGCGGGGAACAGCTGGCGCAGGGTCACGTCGTGGACCGTAGCACGACCACGGCGCGGTCACGGACCTCGATCTCGTCTTTCGGCGGATGGGCCGTTTCCGGGCCGCCCCGGGTGGGCGGTGTCGATGACGACCTCCCAGCCGGCCGCGTAGCCGGCCTCGGGCAGGGTGAACGTGAGCGGGTTGCTGTGCGCGTTGAACAGCAGCAGGAAGCTGTCGTCGCTGATCTTCCCGCCGCGCGGGTCGGGCTCGCTGATCGCGTCGCCGTTGAGGAAGACCGCCAGCGACTTGGCGTAGCTGGCCCCCCAGTCCTCGTCGGTCATCACCCCGCCGGCCGGGGTCAGCCAGACGATGTCGCCCTTCTCGCCGCCCGGTACCTGGCCGGTGAAGAACCGGCGCCGCCGGAAGACCGCGTGATCACGGCGCAGGCCGGCCAGCGTCTCGGTGAACTGCAGCAGGTCCTGCTCGGCGGCGGCCACTCCCCAGTCCAGCCAGGACACCGAGCTGTCCTGGCAGTAGGCGTTGTTGTTGCCGCCCTGGGTGCGGCCCATCTCGTCGCCCGCCAGCAGCATCGGGACGCCCTGTGACAGGAACAAGGTGACCAGGAAGTTCCGCTTCTGCCGGGCGCGCAGCTCGCTGATGGCCGGATCGCGGGACGGGCCCTCGACGCCGCAGTTCCACGAGCGGTTGTCGTCCGTGCCGTCCCGGTTGCCCTCGCCGTTCGCCTCGTTGTGCTTGTTGTTGTAGGAGACCAGGTCGTCCAGGGGGAACCCGTCGTGGCAGGTGACGAAGTTGATCGACGCGACCGGACGGCGGCCGCTGGTCGCGTACAGGTCGCTCGACCCGGTCAGCCGCGACGCGAAGTCGGGCACGGTCGAGGGCCGCCCGCGCCAGAAGTCCCGGACAGCGTCCCGGTACTTGCCGTTCCACTCGGTCCACAGCGGCGGGAAGTTCCCGACCTGGTAGCCGCCCTCGCCCACGTCCCACGGCTCGGCGATGAGCTTGACCTGGGAGACCACCGGGTCCTGCTGGACCAGGTCGAAGAAGGTGGACAGCCGGTCCACGTCGTGCAGTTCCCGGGCCAGCGCGGCGGCGAGGTCGAAGCGGAACCCGTCGACGTGCATCTCCAGGATCCAGTACCGCAGCGAGTCCATGACCAGCTGCAGCGAGTGCGGGTGGCGGGCGTTGAGGCTGTTCCCGCAGCCGGTGTAGTCCAGGTAGCGCCAGCGCTCGGAGTCGGCCAGGCGGTAGTAGGCGGCGTTGTCGATGCCGCGCAGGGACAGCGTGGGCCCCATGTGGTCGCCCTCCGCGGTGTGGTTGTACACCACGTCGAGGATGACCTCGATGCCCGCCTCGTGCAGCGCCTTTACCATCGACTTGAACTCGCCGACCTGCTCACCGCGCTGCCCGGCCGAGGAATACCGGTTGTGCGGGGCCAGGAACCCGATCGTGTTGTAGCCCCAGTAGTTGGTCAGGCCGCGCCCGACCAGGGACTTCTCGGCGACGAACTGGTGCACCGGCATCAGCTCGACCGCGGTCACGCCGATCCGCTGGAGGTGCGCGATGACCGCGGGATGGGCCACCCCGGCGTAGCTGCCGCGCTGCGCCGCCGGGACCTCGGGGTGGCACAGGGTCAGCCCGCGCACGTGCGCCTCGTAGATGATCGTCTCGTGGTAGGGGGTCTGCGGGGCCCGGTCATTGCCCCAGTCGAAGAACGGGTTGATCACCACGTTCTTGGGCATGTGCGGGGCGCTGTCGGTGGTGTTCCGTTTCCTGGGGCTGGCGAACTGGTAGTCGAACAGCGACTCGTCCCAGCGCAGGTCGCCCTCGACCGCCTTGCCGTACGGGTCGAGCAGCAGCTTGGAACCGTCGCAGCGCAGCCCGCGCGGCGGGTCGTGCGGCCCGTGCACGCGGTAGCCGTAGCGCTGCCCCGGCGCGATGCCCGGCAGGTAGCCGTGCCAGACGAAGCCGTCGACCTCGGTGAGCTCGACCCGGGTTTCTGCCAGCGCGCCCTTATCGTCGTCGGCCTCGTCGAACAGGCAGAGTTCCACACGCTCCGCGACCTCGGAGAAAAGAGTGAAATTCGTGCCCCATCCGTCCCATGTCGCACCAAGCGGGTATGGCGTTCCCGGCCAGATACGCATTCGCCCCCTTTGGCGGCCATACGGGTCGCGTTCGGCCAGCGGCCGACTTCGCCGGGTCAGCGTATGCCCGGAGGGACGTACGATACCGGATCGTGACCAGCGGATCGGGGTTCCCCGGTTATCCCGGGGTCCATCCGGAGTTTTACCCAGATTTGCGCACCCGATTACGCGGCCGTGCGCCTCCTCGATCCGATTTCCGCGAACCGGTCCAGCAGGACGTCGGCCACCTCGGCGCAGGCGCCCAGCGCCGGGGAGACGGCCGCCGCGCCGGCGGCCAGCGCCGCCTGGCGGATCCGGTCGGCGAACAGGCCGGGCGCGAGCAGGTAGGTGGCCACCACGACCCGCGGCGCACCATCCCGGAGCAGGTCACTTACCGCCGTCGCGGGGGAGGGGGCCGCGGCCGAGGCGTAGGCCGGCCGGACCGCGTGCCAGCCGGCCCGGGCCTGCCACTGCGCCGCCAGCCGGGCGATGGTGGCGTTGGCCTCGGGATCGCTGGAACCGGCGGAGGCGAGGACGACCGCGGTGCCGCCCGGGTTCGCGTGCGCGCCGGGGTCCGCCTCGGCCAGCCGGCGGTCGAGCGCGTCGAGCAGCAGCGGGTGCGGGCCGAGGGTGGCGCCGTAGCTGACCCGCGGGCCGCGGGACTGCGGCATCCGGGCCAGCATGCGGGGGATGTCGGTCTTGCTGTGGAACGCCGCGGTCAGCAGCAGCGGCAGCACGGTGACCTCGCGGTCCGCCTCGATCGTGCCCAGGACCTGCGGCAGCGACGGCGGGGCGTGGCCCAGGAAGGCGGTGCGCAGGTCCAGGCCGGGGGAGCGCTCCCGGGCCACCGCCGCCAGTTCGGTGACGGTGGCCGAGGCCCGCGGATCCGCGCTGCCGTGGGCTACGGCAACGAGAATCCGGTCATGCATGAATGCCGCACTCGGTCTTGCCCGTGCCGGCCCAGCGGCCGCTGCGCGGGTCCGCGCCCGGCTCCACGCGCAGCGTGCAGGTCGAGCAGCCGATCGAGGGGTAGCCGTCGTAGACCAGCGGGTTGACCAGGATGCCCTGCTCGGCGATGAAGTCGTCGACCTGCTTGCCGGACCAGCTGACGATCGGGTTGACCTTGACCATCTCGCGCCGGTCGTCCCACTCCACGACCTGGGCCTGCCGGCGGTTGTTCGTCTCGTCCCGGCGCACGCCGGTGATCCAGGCGTCGTAGTTGGTCAGCGACCGCTCCAGCGGCTCGACCTTGCGCAGGTAGCAGCACAGGTCCGGGTTGCGCCCGTACAGCCGGGGACCCAGCGCGGCGTCCTGCTCGGCCACCGTGCGGGACGGGGTGACGTTGACCAGGTGGATCGGGTACACCGCCTCGACCGCGTCCCGGGTGCCGATGGTCTCGGCGAAGTGGTAGCCGGTGTCGAGGAATACCACGTCGATGCCGGGGTGGACGGCCGAGGCGAGGTGGATGATCACCGCGTCGGTCATCGACGAGGTGACGCATATCCGCTCACCGAACGTGTCGACCGCCCAGCGAATTACCTCTTCGGCCGGCGCGTCGGCGAGGTCCTCGGCGGCCTGTTCGGCGAGGGTTCGCATCTGCTCGGGGTCCTCCAGGGTGGTCCGCTGCGCCAGGCCGCGCGTTACGACGGGGATCACAGTGTGACTCCTATTCCGGCAAAGCGTAGCTGGAAACTCCGGGTGCAACTGCGGCAGTGCCATTCACCGTCCGCGGAACCTTGCGGTTCGAGGTCTTCCTCGCCGCAGTAAGGGCAGTAGAACGGGCACGGCCCGGTTGCTCACGAGAGCTCCTCGTCACTGGCGCGGGCGGTCCAGGCAGCGAAGCTCTCGCCGCGGCTCGCGGGCCGCGTCGAACCGGCGCAGTACCCGCTCCACGTAGTCTGGCAGTTCCTCGGCCGTGGCCTTGAGCCCGCGCACCTTGCGCCCGAACCCGGAGGCCGTGCCGTCGCCGCCGTTCAGGCTGCCGCCCAGGTGGATCTGGAAGCCCTCGACCTGCTGGCCGTCCGGCCCGGTGACCAGGGAGCCCTTGAGCCCGATGTCGGCGGTCTGGATCCGGGCGCAGGAGTTCGGGCAGCCGTTGACGTTGATCGTGACCGGGACGTCGAAGTCAGGCAGCCGCCGCTCGAGCTCGCTGATCAGGTCGGCGGCGCGGGCCTTGGTCTCGACGATGGCCAGCTTGCAGAACTCGATGCCGGTGCAGGCCATCGTGTGCCGGCGGAACGCGCTGGGCACGGCGGGCAGCCCGGCCTGGTCCAGCTCGGCCACCAGGTCCGCGGTGCGCTCCGGCGGCACGTCGAGGATGACCATCTTCTGCTCGGTGGTGGTGTGCACCCGGCCGCTGCCGTACCGGGCGGCCAGGTCGGCGATGACGTCGAGCGTGTCGGCCGACAGGCGGCCCACGGTGGGCGCGAAGCCGACGTAGCAGTTCCCGTCCCGCTGGGCGTGGACGCCCACGTGGTCGCGGATCCCGCCGCGGGGGGCATCCGGGGCCGGGCCGTCCGCCAGCGCGTAGCCGAGGTACTCCTTCTCGAGGACCTCGCGGAACCGCTCCGGGCCCCAGTCCGCGACCAGGAACTTGATCCTGGCCCGGTGCCGCAGCCGCCGGTAGCCGTAGTCCCTGAACAGCCCGATCACGCCCGCCCAGACCTCGGCGGCCTGATCCGGCCGGACGAAGGCGCCGAGCCGCTTGCCGATCATCGGGTTGGTGGACAGGCCGCCGCCGACCCACAGGTCATAGCCGGTCTCGCCCTGGCCGTTGACCACGCCGACGAGCGCGATGTCGTTGATCTCGTGGATGGCGCACTGGGCCGCGCAGCCGCTGATCGCGGACTTGAACTTACGCGGCAGGTTGGAGAACGCGGCGTCGCCGATGTACTGGCTGGTGATCGCGGCGATCTCGGCCGTGCCGTCGATGATCTCGTCCGCGTCGATGCCCGCCAGCGGGCAGCCGAGGATCACCCGCGGGGTGTCGCCGCAGGCCTCGGTGGTGGACAGGCCCACCGACTCGAGCGCCTCCCAGATGTCGGGGACGTTCTCGATCTCGATCCAGTGCAGCTGGATGTTCTGCCGGTCGGTCACGTCCGCCGTGCCGCGGGCGTACCGGCGCGAGATGTAGGCGATGACCCGCAGCTGGTCGTTGGACAGCTGGCCGCCGTCGATGCGGACCCGCAGCATGAAGTAGCGGTCGTCGAGCTCCTCGGGCTCGAGCACCGCGGTCTTGCCGCCGTCGATCCCGGGCCGGCGCTGGGTGTACAGCCCGTACCAGCGGAAACGCCCGCGCAGGTCGGCCGGGTCGATGGAGTCGAAGCCGTACTTCGAGTAGACGTCGATGATGCGCTGGCGGACATTGAGCCCGTCGTCGTTGCGCTTGTTTTCCTCGTTCTTGTTGAGCGGCTCGCGGTAGCCGAGTGCCCACTGGCCCTCGCCGCGTTTACGCTTCGCCCCAGTTGCGACTGGCATGTTAAAAGCGGTTCCTTCAGGTCATGGACGCGCGCGTCACGACCTGGGGCTCCGCTGGCCGCCCCGCTCAGCGCGCCATTTCTGGCACGGTCAAGCCGCGGGGTTCAGCGGGATGGCGCCCGGAATCGCGCGCGCGCCCTGGTTTCAGACAAACCGGGCCGGCGATTATCGGGCAGGTAGACAGATGGCACTGCGGACGCGCAGGAAGTCGACGTGCCGTCGCACGACGAGCAGCGGGTCCGTAACACTCATGAATCCAGGATCACATGTAACGAACCGGACTGTCCAGGCACCGTCCGGCATGTGGACGGTCCCGCGGTTCGGATCGGCTGGCACACGGGTGGCAACCCGCCGTCGGCGGCGGCTATTCCCGCTGCGGCCTCAGCCCGGCGAAGCCGGCTGGGCGACGGCTCCTGGCCGGGCCGTTCGTACCGGGCGGCGCCGGGTACATCCCGGGCATGCGCCGGGGCGAGTACGCACTCCCGTTTCCGGACCGGCAGGCGGCCGGATCCCTGCTCGCGGACCGGCTCGGCCGCGCCGCGGCCCTCACGGACTGGGCCGGGCGGATCGTGGTGCTGGCGCTGCCCCGCGGCGGAGTGGCCGTGGCGAAGCAGGTCGCCGCCCGCCTGGACGCGCCGATGAGCGTCATCGTGACCCGCAAGATCGGCTACCCGCGCCAGCCCGAACTCGGCGTGGGCGCCATCGCGGAGGGGCTGCCCGCGGTCGTCTACGACGACGGCCTGCTGGCCCGGCTGTCGCTGTCCCCGGCCGGCCTGGCTCCGGTGGTGGCGGCCGAGCAAGCCGAGCTGACCCGGCGGGTCCGGGTCTACCGGGACGGCCGCCCGCTGCCGCCGGTGGCCGGACGGTGCGTGATCGTGGTCGACGATGGCCTGGCCACCGGCGTGACGGCGCGGGCCGCGCTCCGCTCGCTGCGGGCGGCCCGGGCAGCTCGCCTCGTCCTGGCGGCCCCGGTCGCGGCGCCGGCGGCGGCCGAGGAGATGGGCACGGAAGCCGACCAGGTGATCATCTTGGCGGCGCCCCGCCGGTTCCGGTCCGTGGGCCAGTGTTACCGGTCCTTCGGCCAGCTCACCGACGCCGATGTCCTGGCCCTGCTGAAGTGAATGCCGCCGGAAAAGACCGACGGGCCTCCCCGTGCTCGGGGGAGACCCGTCGGTTCAGCGGTGTGCCCGCGTGGCCTAGGCGGCGTTGGCGCGGCGCATGCGGCGGCGGCGCTCGGCCGAGCGCTCATCCTCGTTGAGGCCACCCCACGTGCCGTACTTCTCGGGGCGTGACACCGCGTAGTTCAGGCATTCGAGCCGAACCGGGCAAGCGGCGCAGACCCCCTTGGCCTTACGCTCCCTTATCTCGCGCTCCGGCTGGCGTTCGCCGTCCGGGCCGAAGAAGAGCAGCAAGTCCTCGCCCTTGCACGCGGCAGCATCTTGCCACCCCCAGTTCGGGCGGGGAAGCACAGCCGACTGCCGACGTACCTGAGACATGGATCAATCTCCTCAACCAAGATGCATCAAATAGTGCGTTACAGTGGAGCGGCAGGCTCGTGAGCACGCGAACCTGTCCCTGCCCGGAAGCCTCCGTTGCAAGATACAACGCGTCTTCGCGGCGTGGTGTTCCCATGCACGGATATGGTGACCCCCGTAAGCAAGTGGTTACCATATCGAACGGCTGGCCCCAGCGTGTCGGTTCACCCGTTCCTGCCAAACCACCACGCGGGCCGCAGCAAGCCTGCCGATAATGATGCCATCAGCAGCAGCGGTCTTGCACGCGGGGTGGCGAAATTCCCTACCTGAATTCCGGCCTCCAGCTAGCCTGCTGTTCAGTGGTGGTGACGAACTGGACATAGGGAAGGGAGCAAGGCCACGATGGGCACCATGTCAGCGTCGGACGCAGCGCCGCTGCCCCGGCTCGGCGAAGTCTTCTTCGACGTGCGCGGCAGCTCCCGCAGCATGCGCCTGAGCTGGTACTCCGATACCGGGGTCTCGGTCTTCAGCATCTGGCAGGGCGGCACCTGCACCGGTACGTTCCGGCTTCCGATGGAAGAACTGCCGCGGCTGATCGACGCGTTGCAGCGCGGCGCGCAGCCGCCGCCCGACCCGCGGGGCCCCGGAGCTTACGCCAGCCAGTTGCCCGGTGCGCCGACCGATCCGAGGCTGACGGCACTGCCCGGCGGGTACGCCGGCCGTGACGCGGACTACAACGGCCCGGCGACCGGTGATTTCCGCGCGCTGCGCGCTGACGACTCGGCCGGCCCGATGGCGTACAGCCCGCCGGCTCAGCATCCCCAGATTGCCCAGGCCGCCCCGGCCCCCCGGGCCCTGCCGCCAGGCCCGCTGGCGCTGCCCCCTGGCCCGACGTCGGCCCAGGGGAATCAGGCACCGCAGAGCGCACCGGACTACACCGAGCCGTACTACTCCGAGCAGCAGCGCTACCCCGAGTCGCGGGCGGGCCGCCGCCGGCTTCCGGCCAGCGGTTACGGTGAAGACCACGCCGCTGGTTACGGTGAACCCGCCCGGTCCTACGACGGCGGCCAGTACGCCGACTCCGGCTACACTGAGCAGCCCCGCTATGGAGAGCAGCCCCAGTACGCCGAGCAGTCACCGTACGCCGAGCAGCCTCAGTACGGGGAGCAGCCTCAGTACGCCGAGCAGCCTCAGTACGCGGAGCAGCCCCAGTACGGAGAGCCGGGCTACGGCCAGCCGGGATACCAGGAGCGCGCTTACGGCGACCAGGCAGGATACGGCAGCCAGCAGCCGGCCTACGGCTCTGAGCAGGGCTACAGTTCCGAGCAGGGGTACGGCACCCAGCAGGGTTACAGCGCCGAGCAGGGCTACGGCGATCGCGGATACGCCGGGCAGTCTTACGCTGACCAGGGGTACGGCTACGCCGACCGCGACTATGCCGGCCAGGGCAAGGGCTACACCGGGAACGGGTACGACTCCCAGGGCTACTCCGGGCAGTACGCCGATCAGCCGTATTCCGGGTCGAGCCATTCCGGCCAGGATTACTCCGCCCCGGGGTATGGCGATCAGGGATACGGCGCCCCGTCAGCGGCCGGCGCTGACCAGAGCTACCCGCCCTCTTCCTCTTCGCATCAGTCCCCGCCTTCCCCCGCTTACCAGGGCCAGCGCCATGACAGCGGGTCCTACCAGGCGGAGGGGTACGGAACGGACTCCTACTCCAGCCGGGGCTACGACACCTCCGCGCCGGGCTACGACACCAGCTCGTACGACAGCAGCTCGTATGAGAGCGGCTCTTACGACACCCGCGGCTACCCGGCGCCTGGTTACCAGGGGCAGGAGCAGCCGGGCTACGCCGAAGAAGGCTACAAGGGCCAGCACTACCGTGACCAGGAATACCAGGACCAGGGTTATCAGGGCCAGGGATACGACGGCCAGCACTACCAGGACCCGGACCACGGTGCCGTGGCCCAGCCCGGGTACGAGGAGTACGGCTATCCGGACCAGGGCGCCAGCCAGGGATACGAGGCCGGGAGCTACCCGGAGCCCGGGTACGCGCACCAGGCTTACCCGGGCTACGGCGACCAGCGGTACCAGGAGCAGGGCTACCAGGAGGCCGACACGTCGGCCTATCCGGACCAGGGCTACAGCGAATACGGCTACGGCGGCCAGGACCACCGGGCCGCGGGCGACGCCGCGTCCTATCCGGACCAGGGCTACAGCACGTTCGGCTACGGCGGGCAGGATCAGCCTTACCGCGGCGGAGCCGGCCAGCACCAGGCCGGCCAGCAGCCAGGCCGGCCAGCAGCAGGGCGGCCAGTCCCAGGCCGGCCAGTACCAGGCCAGCCAGTACCCGGATCAGGATGAGGAGGCGACCGCGAGTCATCAGGCCGTCTCCTCGTTCCCCTACGAGACAGACCCGCCGACGCGCCGGGAACAGAGGCGCCGCCGCGGACGTTAGTAGGTAACAGCCGGTGCGGTTGTGTCCCCCGGGCCGCACCTATTTGCCTTCACGGAATACCGTTCGGCTGGAGCCGTGTTGTGCCTTTCGCCGAGAGGCGACCTCCGCACCGGTGCGCATGACGAAGAACCGGCTGGCTAGCCAGCCGGTTCTTCGTTTACGCGGGTCCGCCCGGGCGCGGCTGCGAATGTTCCGGGCCGCCCGGCGTGCCGGACTTGCCGTCCGGGGTCACCGGGGGCTCCTCGTCCTCCGGCGGCGGGATGGGACCGACGACCGCGTTGAGCACCTGTGAATTGGGGATGGACATCACGCTGCCGTCGGTGTCGAAGCGGACGTAGGTGATCCCGATATCCGTCACGATGCCGTCGAGCGTGCCGCCCAGCGCGCCCGCTCGCAACCTGACCGCGTCTCCCACCTGGAATGGCCGGGCGAAGAGCAGCACCAGCCCGGCGAACACGTTACCGAGCGCCTGCTGCGCCGCGATGCCGACGAAGACGCTGGTCAGTGCGCCGCCCAGGACGAGCTGGCCGATCGGCACGGCGAACAGCTCCAGCGTGATCACCAGGGTGGCGAAGGCGCCGACGATCAAGATGATGTATCCCGCCACCGCCGCGTGCGCGGTGCCCGTCCTGGGCTGGAGCAGCTCCCTGACCTTCCCGGCCAGGCTGTAGGTCGCGATGGACCCGAAGATGAGGAAGGCCACGGCCATGCCCGCCCAGATGAACCGGTCGGCGAGGTGGCTCGTGGCCGAGAAGATGGGGGCCGAGTCGTGGCGCGCCTGATCGCGAGATGACGGCGGCCGCGATCGCGAACAGCAAGGCGATGATCGCCTTCCACGGCCTCGTCTTGCGCTTGACCCGCTCGACCTGCTCCGACAGGTCGATCTGCCGTCCGTTCTGCACCGAGCTCCTCCCCTCGCGGCTGCATTGGCCCGCCTAACGCTATCCGGCCCCGAGCCGGGCCCGGCTGGTGACCCCGGACGAACGAAAAGCGCCGGGGAGCGGGTGCTCCCCGGCGCTGATCGAGACTGGAGGCCTAGCTGATCAGCGGCCTGCCCACCGGGAACCGCAGCCTCCCGGCGAGATGCCGTTCGAGACGCCGGCCGCCGAGGTGTACCAGGCGACCAGGGCGGTGATTATGCCGACGTAGCCGCCGAACTTGACCGTTCCGGTGGGCAATGCAGCGCGCGGAGAAGTTGCCGATGACACAGGATGATCTCGGTGATCTCCAGGGTGAGGAACACCAGCGAACACCGCCATGTTCACCTGGGTGCTCAGGATCAGCAGGTAGGTGTTGATGATGGCGAATGCGAGCAGGATCCAGGCTATGTCGTGGTTGAGCGCGGCGACTGTGCCGCCGCCGTGGCCGGCCTGATGGCCGCGACCGCCGGGTTCGCGACGAACTGGGCCCACAGGCCGAGGCCGATCCAGAAACCACCGTAGGTGGAGAACGCGGTGGCGCCGAATACGTTCCTGTTGCGGAATTCCCACATGCCGGCCAGCAGCTGGCCGAATCCGCCGTAGGCGAAGGCGTAGCCGAGCCAGGCGTTGCCGGTGGCCTTGGTCATCCAGCCGGCGTTCGTCGGCGGACAGCAGGAAGGTGGTCGAGGGCAAAGGCCGCGAGCCCGAGCGGGGCAGGATCGGCGATGCCCGTACCGGGCACTGCGGTGGTGGGACTGGGCTGGACTGTGCGGTCTTCGCTGACGCTCAAATTCGATCCCTCCTAGTGAGGAATGGCTTGTCCGGCTCCCGGCGTACCATGCGGCGGTCGAGAGGGCGGGGTGCCCGTCGTTACTGCGCGGCTGGCATGAAGACCTTGTCGCACGCGACAAAATCATCACGCCGAAACCTTCCTCTGGCCACATCTGACACAGATTGACCAGATGGAAGATTTTCCAACAGCGTAACGCCGCACACGTTTGCAGGGCGAGACCTAAAACATAATGTTTCGGCAATCATTCGCCTCGCCACCGCACGGCGCGGCGGCCGATTCGGCGCCAGGACGCCTTTCCCGCCGGCATTCGGGATTAACGCCCGTCACCATGGGAATCCTGGCCGGGCACCGCCCCGGCGGCGGCGCCGGCTCCGCCCGGCGCGGCGCCCGGCGGCGCACGCCATCCGTTCACCTTGATGTCCCCGCCACGGGGGGTTCCGGGCGTTACTGGGTTAGGATCAGGGGGAGCACGAGGAAGGGTCCGCGCCGATGACCGACCGACCGATCCGCGCGTCTGACAAAGAGCGGGACAGTGTTGTCGAAGTCCTCAGGGACGCTTACACGGACGGCCGGATCACGCTGGAGGAGTTCGACGATCGCACGTCGGCCGCCTACGCGTCGAAGACCTGGGGTGATCTGCGCGAGCTGACGTCGGACCTGCCGGCCGAACCGGTGCTCGGGGCCGACCTGCCGCAGCGTCCGCCGCATCCGCGGCCCGTCGCGCAGGTCATGCCGACGGTGCCGCGGCAGCGCTCCGACGGCCGCAACCGGCCGCTGGGCCGGCTGCTGCCGGTCATCTTCGCCTGGATCGTGATCGCGGCGGCGGCCGGTTCGCCGGATACGGCGGCCGCCCTGTCGGTCGTGTTCATCTGCCTGCTGGCGTGCCGGGTAGGGTACGGGGGACGCTGACGCCCGGGCGGCGGCGAGCGACACGCTGACCCGCGCTAATAGTCAGTATTAGTCATCCCCGCCGGGGCAGGCGGCTACTATGAGTCGTCCGGCGCCGGCACAGTCGCGCAGGCATGCCTGATGACCGAGGCCTGCGGGAATCAGCGAGAGGAACTACGGGACTTCCGGCTGGCTGGGAGAGGCAGGAGGCGGTCGTTGTCCAACACGACCACCGGCAGCGATCGGGTCGTTCCTGATCAGCAGCCGCCTGAAGACAGGCGCGCGTCGCGGCTGACCCGGCTCACCGGCTCGGTGGCGGTCCACTGGCAGTTCGCCATCGTGGTGGCCGTGGCCGTCCTGATGCGGATCATCGTCATCCTGGGCTATCCGCCGATCCTGTGGTTCGACGACTCCTACAACTACATCTACGACGCGTTTACCGGCCGCCCGGACGTTATCAGGGCGAACGGCTACCCGTTCTTCCTCCAGCTGCTGCTCCCGCTGCACAGCACCTATCCGATCGGGCTGATCCAGGCGGCTATGGGGGTCGCCATGGGCATCGTGATCTATGCCCTGCTCCGCCACCGCGGGCTGCCGTGGTGGGGAGCGGCGCTGGCGGCCGTCCCGGTGCTGTTCGACTCCTACCAGCTGCACCTCGAGCACATGATCACCTCGGACGTGCTGTTCGTCTTCCTGGTCACCGTCGCCATCGTGATCTTGTGCTGGAATGACCGCCCCTCGGTCCCGGTCATGGCCGTGGCCGGCCTGCTCATCGGCTACGCCACCCTGGTGAGGTCCGTCGGCGAGCCGCTGCTCGTGGTGGCCCTGGTGGCCATGCTGGTCCGGCGGGTCGGCTGGCGGCGCCTGGTGACACTGCTCGTCGCCGGCCTCGTGCCCATCGCGGGGTACATGCTCTGGTTCCACAGCTCGACCGGCAAGTACGCGCTGACCCAGTCCCTGGGGCCGTTCGTGTACAGCCGGGTCAGCGCCTTCGCCGACTGCTCGAAGCTCGACCCGCCCGCCGACCTGCACTTCCTGTGTGACAAGAACCCGCCGCAGGACCGGCCGCCGGCGTCGCAGTACATCTGGGCCGACAACGACCTGCCGATCAACGGGAAGCCCACGTACACCCCCCTGTACAACGACAAGCAGATCGGTTCCGACACCGGCGCCCGCTTCGCCCCCGCTGTCGGCAAGCAGGAAAAGCAGTTCGCCGAGTTCTTCATCAAGAAGCAGCCGGTGACCTACCTGCGCGTCGTGCTGAAGGACGTCGTGCACACGTTCGGCTGGAACCGCGAGCCGGACCCGGGCGGGGCCTACGAGACCGCGAACGGGAACGGCCCGACCTTCCAGTTCATCAATCGCCCGGCGCTGGTCCACACGATTCCCTGGTACACCCATCCCACGCACCTTCCCGGCACCCCGCCGCAGAGCTTCTGCGACGCGACCTGCCAGCAGGGAGACCCGCAGGCGGGCCAGATCCAGGCGGCGGAGAGGGCCTTCTCCGGCGGCGGTCTCGGCGAGACCCGGGCGGTCGGCCCGTGGTATCAGATCCTGCAGTTCTATCAGCGGATCTTCTACCTGCGCGGGACGCTGCTCGCGCTGATCGTGCTCGCCGGCCTGGCGGGCGTGCTGGCCCGCTGGCGCCGCTGGGGCGGCCTCGGCTTGCTGCCGTGGCTGGTCGGGGCGGTGCTGATCGTGCTGCCGGCGATGACGGCCGGGTTCAGCTACCGCTACGTGCTGGCCGCGGCGCCCGCCGCCTGCCTGGCGGCCGGCCTGGCGTTCACCCGCGGGCCGGGGGAGAAGTCGGTGGGTGACCTAGCGGCCGGGCGTCTTCGCCGCGGCCGCTCCGTCGAGCAGGAATAGCGTCCGCTGCCTGCCGCGGGCTCCCGCGGCGGGCACCTGCGCGGGATCGGCGCCCGATAGTGCCCGCGCCACCGCGTCGGCCTTCTCCTCGCCCGAGGCGAGGATCCAGATCTCGCGGGCCGCCTGGATCGACGGGAAGGTCAGCGACAGCCGGGTCGGCGGCGGCTTGGGGCAGTTCCGCACCGCGACCACCGGCCGGTCGTCACCGAGCGCCGGCAGGCCGGGAAACAGCGAGGCGACGTGCCCCTCCGGGCCGATGCCGAGCATCAGCACGTCGAACGCGGGCACCGGGCCCTGGCCGGCCTGCTTGGCCGCGCCGGCCAGCCACGACGCGTACCGGGCGGCGGCCGCGTCCGGGTCGTCCCCGTCCGGGCCGTCCGGGCCCGGCATGGGGTGAACCCGGGCCAGGTCGACATCGACGTGGTCGAGCAGGGCGGCGCGCGCTCCGGTCTCGTTCCGGTCCGGGTCGCCGGCCGGGACGAAGCGCTCGTCTCCCCACCAGATGTCCAGGTGCCGCCAGTCGATCGCATCCCGGGCCGGGGCGGCGGCCAGCTCCTCGAGCACCTTGGTGCCGATACCGCCCCCGGTCAGCACCACCGACGCGCTGCCGCGAGCGGCGGCCGCGTCGGTCAGACCGGTGACCAGGCGCGCCGCGACGGCCTGGGCGAGCAGCGAGCCGTCCCGGTAGACGATCACCTCGGGAGTGCTCATGAACGTCCCGCCAGGGCCCGCAGGGTCTCGGCGTACACCTCGTCCGGCTCGAGCCTGCGCAGCTCCTCGGCCACCAGCTCGGCGGTGTCGCGGCGATGCAGGGCTACCCGGCGCTCCGGGTGACCCGGCCAGGACAGGGTGGCGTTGCGGCCGTCCGGCCGGGACAGCGCGACCTTCCCGTCGGCCGTCTCGAAGTTCACCTCGGTGATCCCGGGACCGCCGGACTCGCCTCGCTGCACCTCGATGCCGAGCCTCAGCCCCAGCCAGGCCGCGATCAGGTCCGCGCTCGGGTTACCCGGCTCGGCCAGGACCTCACCGCGGAGCAGTTCGGGGTAGGGCTGGTCCAGCGTGGCCGCGAGCAGCGAGCGCCAGGGCGTCGAACCGGGTCCAGCTCAGGTCGGTGTCACCCGGCTGGTAGGCCCGGGCCAGGCCCAGCAGCATCTCCCTGGGCGTGTCGCTGGCCGCCGCGTCGGTCACCCGGCGCCGGGCGACCGCGCCGAGCGCGTCCCCCCGGGGCGAGGCCGGCGCCACGTCCGGCCACCAGATGACCACCGGCACGTCGGGCGCGAGCAGCGGCGCCACCACCGAGTCGGCGTGCTGGCCGAGCGGGCCGTACATGCGCAGCAAGATGGTCTCGCCGGGTCCGGTCTCGCCCACCCGGATCTCGGCGTCGAGCCGCGACTCGCCCTTGGGCTTGCGGGTGATGACGGCGAGGACACGGCTCGGGTGCTCCCGGCCGGCCTGGCTGGCCGCCCGGACCGCGTCGTACTGCTCGGACTCGTCGGTGACGATGATCAGCGTCAGCACCGTGCCCGAGGCGGGACCGCCCATCCGGCGCCGCGCCTGGCTCAGCGCCTCGTGGATCGCGCCGGTACTGGTGTCAGTCAGGTCGATGGTCAACTGAGCCTCCCTAGAGCCGGCGCCATGCGCGGCCGTCCCGGGCCATCATCGCGTCGGCCGACGCGGGCCCGGCCGACCCGGCCGGATACTGATCCGGCTTGGTGTGGGAGGCCCAGAAGTCCTCGACCGGATCGAGGATCCGCCAGCCGAGCTCGACTTCGGCCTGCCGCGGGAACAGCGGCGGGTCGCCGATGAGGACGTCGAGCAGCAGCCGCTCGTAGGCTTCGGGGCTGGACTCGGTGAACGACTCGCCGTAGGCGAAGTCCATGTTCACGTCGCGGACCTCCATCGCCGTGCCCGGCACCTTCGAGCCGAACCTGACCGTGATGCCCTCGTCCGGCTGGATCCTGATCACCAGCGCGTTCTGGCCGAGTTCCTCGGTGTCGGTGGCGGAGAACGGCAGGTGCGGCGCCCGGTGGAAGATCAGCGCGATCTCGGTCATGCGGCGCGGCAGCCCCTTGCCCGCGCGCAGGTAGAACGGGACGCCGGCCCAGCGCCTGGTGTCCACGCCCAGTCGCAGCGCGGCGTACGTCTCGGTGCGCGAGTCGGCCGGGATGCCGTCTTCCTCCAGGAAGCCGTGGACCTGACGGCCGCCCTGCCAGCCCGCCGAGTACTGCCCGCGCGCGGTGCCGGCCGCGATATCGGCGGGCAGCCGGACCGCGGACAGCACCTTCTCCTTCTCCATCCGCAGCGAATCCGCGTCAAACGCGACCGGCTCCTCCATGGCGATCAGCGCCAGCAGCTGCAGCAGGTGGTTCTGGATCACGTCACGGGCCGCGCCGATGCCGTCGTAGTAGCCGGCCCGGCCGCCGATGCCGATGTCCTCGGCCATCGTGATCTGGACGTGGTCGATGTGATCGCGGTTCCAGACCGGCTCGAACATCTCGTTGGCGAACCGCAGCGCCAGGATGTTCTGCACCGTCTCCTTGCCGAGATAGTGGTCGATGCGGAACACCGCCTCGGGCGGGAAGACCCCGTCCAGGGTCGCGTTCAGCTCCCGCGCGCTGGCCAGGTCGTGGCCGAACGGCTTCTCGATCACCACCCGCCGCCAGCCCCCGTTGTCGGAGTCGGACAGGCCGCTGCGCTTGAGCTGCTGCACCACGTTGGGGAACTGGCCGGGCGGGATCGACAGGTAGAACGCGTAGTTCCCGCCGGTGCCCCGCTCCGCGTCGAGCTGCCGGACGCACGTGGCCAGCTGGTCGAACGCCGCGTCGTCGGAGAACGAGCCGGACACGAACCTGACGCCCTCGCTGAGCTGCTGCCAGACCGCGTCCCGGAACGGCGTGCGCGCGTACTCCTTCACCGCCCGGTAGGTGACCTGGGCGAAATCCTCGTCCTGCCAGTCCCGGCGGGCGAAGCCGACGAACGAGAAGCCCGGCGGCAGCAGGCCGCGGTTGGCCAGGTCGTAGATGGCCGGCATCAGCTTCTTGCGGGCCAGGTCGCCGGTGACCCCGAACATGACCAGCACGCACGGCCCGGCTACCCGGGGTATGCGCCGGTCCCGCGGGTCGCGCAGCGGGTTGCGTGGTCCGGACATCTCATGCATCTCCGCGATGACTCCCGGGTTGCCCGGGGCCAGGCCCTGATCGGCCGTCACTCAGAGCCCCATGTTGGTTCTGATCGTGTCGAGCAGCTCGTTCCACGACGCCTCGAATTTCGCCACGCCCTCGTCCTCGAGCACCTGCACCACGTCGTCGTAGCCGATGCCGAGCTTCTCCAGGTCGGCGAAGACCTTCCGGGACTCGTCATAGGTGCCGTGCACGGTGTCGCCGCGCAGCTCGCCATGATCCGCGGTGGCCTTGATGGTGGCCTCGGGCATGGTGTTCACCGTGTCGGCGACGACCAGGTCGACCACGTACATCGTGTCGGGGAACTTCGGGTCCTTGGTCGAGGTGGAGGCCCACAGCGGCCGCTGCACGTTGGCCCCGTCCGCGGCCAGCGCCTGCCAGCGCTCGGTCGCGCACTTGTTCTCGAACAGCTCGTAGGCCAGCCGGGCGTTGGCGATGGCCGCCTTGCCGCGCAGCGCCTCGGCCTCGGGCGTGCCCAGCTTGTCGAGCCTGCCGTCGACCTCGCTGTCGACCCGGCTGACGAAGAACGAGGCCACCGAGAAGATCTTGGACAGGTCGTGCCCGTTCGCCTTGGCCGCCTCCAGGCCGGCCATGTAGGCGTCGATGACCGCGCCGTGCCGCTCCAGGGAGAAGATCAGCGTCACGTTGACGCTGATGCCCTGGGCGATCGTGTCGGTGATCGCCTGCAGGCCCGCCTGGGTGGCCGGGATCTTGATGTAGGCGTTGGGGCGGTCGACCATCCACCACAGGTTCCTGGCCTCGGCGACGGTCTTCTCGGTGTCCTTGGCCACCCGCGGGTCGACCTCGATCGACACCCGGCCGTCGCGGCCGCCGGTCTCGTCGTAGACCGGGCGCAGCACGTCGCACGCCCAGCGGATGTCGTAGGTGGTCAGCGCGCGCGAGGCTTCCTCCACGCTGACGCCGCGGATCTTGAGGTCCTTGACCTGCTCGTCGTAGGCGTCGCCCTGGGACAGCGCCTTGGCGAAGATCGTCGGGTTGGAGGTCACTCCGACCACGTGGAACTCGTCGATGAGCGACTGCAGGTTGCCGGTACGCAGCCGCTCGCGGCTGATGTCGTCCAGCCAGATCGACACGCCGGCCTCGGAGAGCTGTGCGAGAACGTCACTTGACACCGTGCTTTTCCTTCCTGCGTACCGGGGTCCGGGCTCAGGCCCTGACCCGGGCCAGACTGTCGCGTGCGGCTGCGGCTACCCGCTCGGCCGTGATGCCAAACTCCTCGTAGATCTTCTGGTAAGCGGCCGAGGCGCCGTAGTGGTCTACTCCGATTGAAGCGCCCGCATCTCCCGTAAACAACTTCCAGGGCGGGGTAATCCCGGCTTCCACCGAGACCCGGGCCCTGATCGTGGGCGGCAGCACTTCGCGCTGGTAGGACTCGTCCTGCTCGGTGAACCACTCGACGCACGGCATGGACACGACGCGGGCCGAGACGCCGTCGGCGGCCAGCAGCTCGCGGGCATCCAGCGCGATCTGGACCTCGCTGCCGGTGGCGATCAGGATCACGTCGGTACCCGGCGCCAGCACGTAAGCGCCCTGGGCGACCTTGTCAGCGCCCTCGAGCTCACCGGAACGGTCAAGCACCGGCAGGTTCTGCCTGGTCAGGCACAGTGCCGCGGGCCGCGCCCGCTCCAGGATGGTGCGCCAGGCCACGACGGTCTCGTTGGCGTCGCCGGGCCGCACCACTTCCAGGTGCGGGATGTTGCGCAGCGACCACACGTGCTCGATCGGCTGGTGGGTGGGGCCGTCCTCGCCCAGCCCGATGGAGTCGTGCGTCCACACGTAGGTGACCGGGAGCTCCATCATCGAGGCCAGCCGCACCGACGGCCGCATGTAGTCGCTGAACTGGAGGAACGTGCCGCCGTAGACCCGGGTCCCGCCGGACAGCGCGATCCCGTTGAGGATGGCGCCCATGCCGTGCTCGCGGATGCCGAAGTGCAGGGTCCGCCCGTACGGGTTACCCGGCCACATCGGCGTCTGGTGGTTGGCCGGGATGAAGGACGGCTCGCCCTCCATCGTGGTGAGGTTGGATTCGGCCAGGTCGGCCGAGCCGCCCCACAGCTCGGGCAGCACCGGGCGCCAGCGCGGTGAGGATGGTCGCCGGAGGCCTTGCGGGTGGCCATGCCCTTGGCGTCGGCCGGGAACTCCGGCAGCGCCTTGGTCCAGCCGTCCGGCAGGCGGCGGACCGCCATCCGGTCGAACAGCGCCTTGGCCTCCGGGTTGGCCTTGGCCCAGGCGGCGAACGACCCTTCCCACTCCGCGTGCGCCTGCTTGCCGCGCTCGGCGACCTGGCGGGCGTGGTTCAGCGCCTCTTCCTCGACCGGGAAATCCACCTCGGGGTCGAAGTGCAGGATTTCCTTGGTCGCCTTGACCTCGGGCACGCCCAGCGCGGACGCCGTGCGCCGCGCCGGTGTCCTTCTTGTTCGGGGCGGGCCAGCCGATGATGGTCCGCAGCGCGATGAACGACGGCGCCTCGGTGTGCTCCTTAGCGGACAGGAACGCCTGGTACAGGGCGTCCACGTCTTCGTGGTAGCCGCCGCGCGGGCCGCGCCAGTCCACCTTCTGCACGTGCCAGCCGTAGGCCTCGTAGCGCGCGGCCACGTCCTCGGACTTGGCGATGTTGGTGTTGTCCTCGATGGAGATCTGGTTGTCGTCGTACACGACGATCAGGTTGCCCAGCTCCTGGTGGGCGGCCAGCGAGGAGACCTCGTGGCTGATGCCCTCCTCGATGTCCCCGTCGGACATGAAGCAGTACACAAAGTGGTCGAACGGGCTGGTGCCGGGCGCGGCGTCCGGGTCGAACAGGCCGCGCTCGCGGCGGGCGCCCATGGCCATGCCGACGGCGTTGCCGATGCCCTGGCCGAGCGGGCCGGTGGTGACCTCCACGCCGGGGGTAAGCCGGTGCTCCGGGTGGCCGGGGGTGATACTGCCCCAGGTCCGCAGCGCCTTGAGGTCATCCATGGTCACGGCGTAGCCGGACAGGTACAGCTGGATGTACAGGGTCAGGCTGGAGTGCCCGCAGCTCAGCACGAAGCGGTCCCGGCCCGGCCAGTTCGGGTCGACCGGGTCGTGCCGCATGATCCGCTGGAAGAGCAGGTAGGCCGCGGGTGCCAGGCTCATCGCCGTACCCGGATGGCCGTTGCCCACTTTCTGGACCGCGTCCATGGCAAGGACCCGGATGAGATCGACGGCGCGCTTGTCTGTCGCCGTCCAGTCAAGATTGGCCTGTGTGCTCACGGGACGAGCCTATCGGTCCAGCGGCTCCGGCTGCCTGCTGGGTGCGGCCACCGCGGGCGCTGTTCGCGCAGTATTTACCGGGGTCCGCTCGCGGAGCGCGAGGAACAGGCGCAGGACGGCGATCCAGACCAGGACGGACCCGGTCACGTGGACCCAGACGAGCCCGGCCGGGAGGTGATTGAAGTACTGGATGTAGCCGATCACGCCCTGGGTGCCGATCGCCGCGATCACGACCCAGCCCGCCCGGACCGCCTGCCGCGGCGCGCCGGAGAACCGCAGGCCGACGACCAGCGCGACGGACAGCCCGGTCAGCAGCCAGCCGATGTCCGCGTGCAGCTGGGTGACCCCCTCGAGCGGCAGGTGGTAGCGGGCCACGCCCGCGTCGCCGGCCAGCGGCCCGGTCCCGGTGACCACGGTGCCGGCCGCCAGCATCAGGCCGGTGACCGCCACCAGGGCACCGGCCATCACCCGCAGATCACGCCGAACGGGCGGGCTTTCACGCCCGGGAGCGGTGCACCTGACATGGAGCACGACGGCGGCCGCCACCACGGCCGCGGAGACCAGGAAGTGGATCGAGACCAGGACCGGGTTGAGTTTGGCGAGGACGAGAATCCCGCCGATCACTGCCTGCGCCACCACCCCGAGCGGCTGGATCGCCGCCAGCCGCACCAGGTCACGCCGGCGCCCGGTACCCGTGCCATCGGGCCGGAACCGCCAGGCCGCGATGAAGACGAGGGCGACCACGATGACCAGCGGGAAGTTCAGCAGGCGGTTGCCGAACTCGATCCAGGTGTTGAGCAGCGTCTGCCCGGCGTTCTTGCTGGCCACGATGTCCGCCGTGCTGCACCGGGGCCAGTCGGGGCAGCCCAGCCCGGAGGAGCTGAGCCGCACCGCGGCGCCGGTCGACATGATGACCGTGTTGGCGATGACCCCGGCCAGCGCGAGATGGCGCATCGAGGTCCACGTCGGCGACAGCACCGGCCTGGTCCAGGCCGCCGCGCGCGACTTCAGGTCACCGGGCACGGGCCCCATGCTAGTCAGTGCTGGGTGGCGCCCGCACAGGCCACCATCACGCAGCCGATGGCCAGCCACTCCGCCAGGCTCAGGTGCTGCCCGAGCAGGACCAGCCCGATCAGGGCGGCCACGGCCGGCTCCATGCTCATCCACACGCCGAACAGCCGCATCGGCATCCGCCGCAGCGACTCCAGCTCCAGCCGGTAGGGAATGACCGAGGACAGCAGCCCGATCGCGGCGCCGGCCGCGAGCACGGCGGGGCGGAACATCGCGCTGCCACCCGACACCACGGCGGGCGGCGTGACGATGACGGCCGCGACCACCATCGCGATGGCCAGCCCGGCCGAGCCGGGGAACCGGCGCCCGGTCGCCGAGCTGAGCACGATGTAGGCGGCCCAGCAGGCTCCGGCCAGCCCGGCGAACAGGACCCCGGCCAGGTTGAGGTGACCGTGCCCGCCCTGCGTCAGCAGCACCACGCCGGTCGCCGCGAGCACCACCCACCCCACGTCCCGCAGGTGCCGTGACCCGGCCACCGCCACCGCCAGCGGGCCGAGGAACTCGATCGTGACCGAGATGCCCAGCGGAATGCGGGCGAACGACTGGTAGATCGAGAAGTTCATGACCCCCAGAGCCAGGCCGAACGAGATGGCGATGGCCGCATCGCCGAAAGCCCGGCGTTCCCTGAGGTCGCGCACCGAACGGGAAAAGCCGCGTCCGGACAGGGCCACCATGGCGATGGCGGACGTCCACAGCCGCAGCCCGGTCACCGCGGCCGGCGGGATCTGCCCGAACAGCTTGTCCGCGAGACCCGCCCCGAACTGCACGGAGACGATCCCGGCCAGGATCATGGCGGCGGGCAGGACCATCCGCCCCCGGGTTCCCCCGTCCTGCGCCTGGCCCGGCTGGAGCTCCGTGGTATCCCTTACTCCCACCTGAACATCCGCGCCGCCGCGGTGATCGCCACGGCGGCCCAGACCGCCAGCGTGATCGCGTTCCCGGCCGGGAAGGCGGCCCCGGTCTGCAGCACGTCACGCAGGCCGGTGGACAGCGCGCCGGTCGGCAGCAGCTCGAGCACGGGCCGCGCGCCCGCCGGGAACTTGGTCAGCGGGAAGACGACGCCGCCGACGCCGAGCAGGACGACGTAGACCAGGTTCGCGCCGGCCAGCGTGGCCTCGGCCCGCAGGGTGCCCGCCATCAGCAGGGCCAGGCCGCTGAAGGCCGCGGTGCCGAGCAGGATCAGCAGGGGCGCCACCACGACCGCGGCCGGGCTGGCGTCCGGCCGCCAGCCGATGCCCAGCGCGACGATCAGGATCAGCGCGCCCTGCAGCAGTTCCACCGCGATCACGGTGGCGGTCTTGGCCGCGATCAGCCCGGTGCGGGACAGGGGAGTGGCCCCGAGCCGCTTGAGCACCCCGTACCGCCGCTCGAAGCCGGTGGCGATCGCCTGGCTGGTGAACGCGGTCGACATCACGGCCAGCGCGATGATCCCGGGGGTCAGGAAGTCGATCCGGCTCATGCCGGTGCCAAAGTTCACCAGCGGCTCGAGGCCGAACGCGGCCAGCAGCAGCAGCGGGATGACCAGCGTGAGCAGCAGCTGCTCGCCGTTCCGCAGCAGCGTCCTGGTTTCCAGCCGGGCCTGCGCCGCGATCATCCGCCGCAGCGGCGCCGCCCCGGGAGCGGGCGTAAACGCTGATACCTCGGCTGTGCCCTGCGTCACGGGCGCAGTTCCTTCCCGGTGAGCTCGAGGAACACGTCCTCCAGGGTGCGGCTCTCGATCAGCAGGCTGTTGGCCAGCACGCCGCGGTCCGCGCACCACGCGGTCACGGCGGCCAGCAGCCGCGGGTCGACCGCGCCGTGTACCTCGACCACGTAGTGCCCGGCCGGTGACTCCTTCGCCAGGCTGGCCGGCGGCAGCGCGGCCAGCAGGCTGTCGATGTCCAGGCCGGCTTCGGCGCGGAACCTGAGCTGGCCCACCGTGCCGGTGAGCTGGTCCGGCGTGCCCGCGGCGACCAGCTGACCGTGGTCGATGATGGCGACGTGGTCGCAGAGCCGCTCGGCTTCCTCCATGAAGTGCGTGGTCAAGATGATGCTCACGCCCGCCGACCGCAGCTCCCTGATCAGGTCCCAGGTCGCGTGCCTGGCCTGCGGGTCCAGGCCGGCCGTGGGCTCGTCGAGGAACACCAGCTCGGGGCGGCCGATGACGGCGGCGGCGAGTGAGAGCCGCTGCTGCTGGCCGCCGGACAGCCGCTTGTACGCGGTCCGCGCGACGGAGGTCAGGCCGACCAGGTCGAGCAGGACCGGGACCGCGACCGGGTGGGCGTGGAACCGGCTCAGCAGGTTCAGGTACTCGGCCGCGGGCACCGACGGCGGGAAACCGCCCGACTGGAGCATCACGCCCACCCGCGGCCGCAGCGCCCGGGCGTCGCGCGCCGGGTCCAGGCCCAGCACGCGCACCGTGCCCTGGTCGGCCCGGCGGTAGCCCTCGCAGATCTCGATGGTCGTGGTCTTGCCTGCCCCGTTCGGTCCCAAAATGCCGGTGACCGCGCCGCGGGCCGCGCTCAGCGTCAGCCCGTCCACCGCGGTGGTCTGGCCGTACCGCTTGACCAGCCCGCCGATTTCTACGGCGGGTACCGGCGGGACCGTGCTCACGCACGCGAGTCTACGGTCCCAGCCGGGCGCGGAGCGTGCCGGTGTCGATGATCTCGGCCCGCCGCGGGAAGACTTTGCCGAGCAGGAAGTCACGGACCTCGGTGTCCGGGTCGTCCGTGCCGTCGGACAGGACGTAGAGCTTGTAGTCGCGGTCAGTCGCCTCGATGACGGTGGACAGCACCACGCCGCTGGTGCTCAGCCCGGCCAGGACCAGGGTGTCGACGCCGCGGTCGCGCAGCTGGCGGTCCAGGTCGGTGGTGAACATGGCGCCCACCCGGGTCTTGCGCACCACGATGTCGCCGGGCTCGGGTGCCAGCGCGTCGTGGATGGCCGTCGACGGGTCCTCGTGGTGCATCAGCCGGTTCTGGGCCACCTGGGCGAACATCGCGCTGTCCGGGACAGCGGCCCAGTCATCCTCGGTGAACGCGACCCGGACGTAGCCGACCGTGCCGCCGTGCTCGCGGACGTCCGCGATGGCCTGGCGTACCCGCTCCAGCAGCGGCCCCACATCGGGCATCCGCTGCACGATGCCCTGCTGGAAGTCCATGACCAGCAGGGCGGTGCGCTTCGGGTCGAGATCGGAGGTCGGGGTGCTCATGGGTCTCCCTGGTGAATGCGGTGGACGCCGTCTCGGCCGGGGGCGGCGCGGGTGAGGTCGGCCGCCGCCAGCCGTTCGAGCAAGGCGATGGCCCGGTCGAGGTCGGCCCGTTCGGCCGGGCTGACCAGCGCGTCGATCGCCCGGGCCAGGTACGACTCCTTCGACGCGCGCACCGACGTGACCAGCTGCCTGCTCGGCTCGCTGGCCGTGATCAGCGTCTTGCGCCCGTCGCCGGGGTCGCGTTCGGTATCGATCAGCCCGGCCGCCTTCAGCGCCGCGAGGTTCTGCGCGATCGCCTGCGGGCTCACGTGCTGGGCCGCGGCCAGCCCGGCCGCGGTGACCGGGCCCTCCTGCAGGATCTGCCACAGCACCGACAGCTGCGAGATGGACAGCCCGGTCCCGCTGATCCCGGCTTCCTCGCGCAACCGGGACCGCAGCCGGGTGATCGCCACGCTCAGCCGCTGTGCGGCGGCCGCAGTGTCCTGCCCGTCTTCCCCGGTTCCGCTTTCCCCGGCGCTGCCTTCCCCGGTCACGGGCTCAGCCTAGCAGGTCGCCAAGTTACTTGGCCAAGTTGCTTGCTGATCACGGCGGACCGGCAGGCTGGCTATGCTGCGCATGCACACATGGGTGAAGACGGACCAGGGAGGACGCCTGATGGACTCTGAGCGCGCGCGTAGCCTGCTCACCGCCGAGCGTGACGAGGTGCAAGGCCTGCTGAAGGACTCTGAGGCGTCCGGTCAGGAAGACCGGGTGGCGGAGGTGGACAGCGAGTCGGGCGACAACGCCGACGCCGCGCAGTCGCTGACCGCCGAGGGCATGGACGACGCCATCGCGGAGAGCCTGCGCAACCGGCTGGACGCCATCGAGCGTGCCCTGCACCGGCTGGACGACGGCAGCTACGGCCGGTCCGTCCGCAGCGGCGAGCCGATCCCCGATGAGCGCCTGGAGGCAGATCCTGCCGCCGAGCTCACGATCGAGGAGGCCAGGGCGGCCGAGCGCCGCTGAACCAGCCCCGACCCGGCCGAACTGGCCCCGGCCGCATGGCGCGTAGTGAACTCCGTCGCACGGCCAGGTTGGCGCGGGCTGACAGATCAGCTGTGCGGGGCGCCGGCGACCAGGTCGCGGACCCTGTTCCACCGCGTGTGGTAGCCCGGGCCGAATCGCCGTTCAGCCCGCTTCATCCGCCTGGATCCGGGCGGGTATCGTCGCTTCGCCCACCACGAATCCGGCTTGGCGAGCCGGATCGCGCCGATGACGCCGATGAAGCTCACGATCCCGATGACCCCGGTGACCGTCTTGCCCTTGAGCAAGCAGATCACGCAGCAGGCGAGGTTGAACGCCAGCTCGGCGACTGACAGCCACCAGATCGCGCTGCCTGGCCTGCCGGTGGTGGCGACCAGGTTCAGCCCGCTCATCAAGATGCCCGTTATCGCGGTCACGCAGAAGATCGCGTCGGCAGACTTGCGCCCTTCGGTGGACCAGTAGACATCGCGCATGTGCAGCCACAGCGCGAACTCGTCGAAGGTGAGGCCGGCGCCGACTCCGAACGATGCAGCCAGGGCGTTGAGGGAGTCAGGGTCAGCCGTCGTGGCGAGGAGCGCCAGCCCGGACCCGAACATGATCAGGATGCCGAACACCTGATGGTGCAGGTGGATGTCGCGCACGATGATCTGGCGGACGATGCCGCTATCCGGCCGCCGGGACCGGATCCACCGGGTCACCGACCGGGTGATCAGGTAGGTCACCAGAAGCGCCACGAACATCCACACCACCGGGTGCGGTACCGGCCCGTGGTGCACCGATACGCCGGCGACCGTGCGGACCATCGTTCCGATACCTCCAGAACCCGCCTGTTAGCGCGACCGGCTGCCTGCAGCGGCGCTGCAGTAGGGACCCCCTGGCGGTCGCGCCGACAACAGCAACCCGCTGATGCTAGCGTCCGTAACCCGCGGTGAAGTGTACCTGCTCACCAGCTAAGGCGAACTCGGCGCAAACAGTTGCTACGGGGCCGTTGAGCAGGCCTTAGGCATAAATAATTCAGCCGCGGGCCGGAGAGCAGATACCTTCCCTTCGTATGGAACTCGGCGAGTATGACCACCGGGCGGTCGAGACCGCGTCCCGGGAGCTGTGGGAAGCCCACGACGTCCACCGGTACGACCGGGACGGCGTAGGTGCCGTATTCAGCGTGGACACCCCGCCGCCCTACGTATCGGCCGCGCACCTGCACGTCGGTCACGCGATGAGCTACTCGCAGCCGGATTTCATCGTCCGCTACCGGCGGATGCGCGGCGACCGGGTGTTCTACCCGATCGGGTTCGACGACAACGGGCTGCCCACCGAGCGCTACGTCGAGCAGGCCTACGGGGTCCGGGCGGTGGACATGCCGCGGGCCGAGTTCACCGCGCTGTGCCTGGCCGAGACCCAGCGGGTGGCCGAACGGTACGAGGACCTGTGGCGGCGGCTCGGCCTGTCGGTCGACTGGTCGCTGCGCTACTCCACCATCGACGCCCGCTGCCAGCGGACCGCCCAGACCAGCTTCGTCCGGCTGCACGAGGCCGGTTACCTGCGCCGGGCCCAGGACCCGATCCTGTGGTGCCCGGAGGACCGCACCTCGCTGGCCCAGGCCGACGTGGAGGACCTGGAACGGACCAGCCGGCTGCACACGATCAGGTTCGGCGGCCCGCCCGGCCGGGACCTGCTGATCGCCACCACCCGGCCCGAGCTGCTGCCGGCCTGCGTGGCGCTGTACTACCACCCCGGGGACGCCCGGTACGCCGGGCTCGAGCGGGCGGTGGTGCCGCTGTTCGGCTACGAGGTGCCGGTGCTCACCGACGAGTCCGTGGACCCGGAGTACGGGACCGGGCTGATGATGGTGTGCACCTTCGGCGACAGCGAGGACGTGCTGAAGTGGCGGCGCGACCGGCTGCCGCTGCGCCTGGTGGTGGAGCCGGACGGGCGCCTGGGCGAGCTGGCGGGGGAGTTCGCCGGGCTGCAGCTGACCCAGGCCCGCGCGGCCATCGTGAAGGCCCTGGACGAGGCCGGGCTGCTGGTGAGCAGCGAGCCGGTCCGGCAGGTCGTCGGGGTGCACGAGCGGTGCCAGACGCCGGTGGAGTTCCAGATCAGGCCGCAGTGGTTCATCGCGGTCCGGGAGCACGCGGACCGGTTCCGGGCCCGCGCGGCCGAGCTCGAGTGGATCCCGGCGTTCATGCGGCGCCGGCTGGAAGACTGGATCGACGGGCTCAAGTGGGACTGGAACATCACCCGGCAGCGCCGTTACGGCGTGCCGTTCCCGGTCTGGTTCTGCGCCGCCTGCGCGGCGCCGGTGCTGGCCCGGGTCGAGGACCTGCCGGTGGACCCGCTGGCGGACCCGCCGCCGGCCGCCGCGTGCCCGGCCTGCGGCCACGGCGAGCTGGCCGGCGACCCGGACGTGATGGACACCTGGATGACGTCCTCGCTGTCGCCGCAGGTCAACGACGGCTGGGCCACCGGCGGGACCGATCCCGCGCTGGCGCCGATGTCCATGCGGGTGCAGGCGTTCGAGATCATCAGGACCTGGCTGTTCTACTCGGTGGTGCAGTCCGAGCTGCTGTTCGGCCGGGTGCCGTGGCGGACCGCGCTGATCTCCGGCTGGGGGCTGAGCGAGCAGGGCAAGAAGCTGTCCAAGCGCGATCTCGACAAGCTCGACCAGGGGCCGACGGCTTCAACCGGTACGTGCCCGACGACGTGATGGCCAAGTACGGCGCGGACGCGCTCCGGCTGTGGGCCACCAAGGGCCGCATCGGGACCGACCTGCGGTACAACGAGAAGGACATCAGGACCGGCCGCAAGTTCGCGGTCAAGCTCTGGAACGTCGGCCGGTTCCTGTCCCTGAACCTCGGCGATCTCGACGTGTCCGGGCCGCCCCCGGCCCCGGGGGAGCGCGACATCGTGGACCGCTGGCTGCTCGCGCACCTGGCCGGCACCGTGGCCGAGGCCACCGCGGCGTTCGAGGGGCACGACTACATGCAGGCCCACCAGGTCGCCGCGCGGATGTTCTGGACCGTCTACTGCGACCGCTACCTGGAGATGATCAAGGACAGGATCGCGGGCAGCGGGCCAGGCTCCGACAGCGCCCGCTGGACCCTGTGGGAGTCGTTCCGGGTCCTGCTCGGCCTGTTCGCGCCGTTCGCGCCGTTTGTCGCCGAGTCCATGTACCAGCAGTTCTACCGGGCCCACGAGGACGCGGTGTCGCTGCACCTGACCCGCTGGCCGGCCGTGGACGAGCGGTGGCGCGGCGACCAGCCGGCGGTCGAGGCGGTGGACCAGCTCGCGGTGATCCTGGATGCCACCCGGGTCCTGCGCAGCGGCCAGCGGCTCGGCAACTCGTCCCGCCTCACCCAGCTGATCGTGCAGGCCCACGACGACCAGGCTCGGTCGCTGCTCGACCAGATCGCCGAGCCGCTGCGGATCGCCGCCCGGGCCGACGCCGTGGTCCGCGGTCCCGCTGCCCATCCCAGCGGCGTCGACGGGATCACCGTCGGCATCGCCGTCTAGGCCCGTCTCAGGCGGGCCAGCACGTCACGGGCGATGGCCGTGTCCGCGGCCAGCTTCCCGGCCCGGCTCAGCGGGGCGCCGAAGCCCACGTCGCTCACGCCGATGTTCAGCTCGGTATTGCCGGACCAGGCATACAGGGTCACGCTCGGCATTCCGTTCAGGGTCTGGAAGAAGGCCTCGGCTTGCTGGCCGACGCCGGTCACCGGCCGGTCCCCGACGTAAGTGAAGCCATCGCCGTTCTTGCGGGAGGCGTTGACGTCGAATTCGTAGTTCCCCTCGGCGGCGTCCGGGTCGGACTCGACGGTGACGATCAGGGTGATGCTGACGCTGTCCGAGCCCCAGCTGCACAGGCTCTCGTCGGGGAGGCCGCCGCCGTCGCTTTCACCGGGCTGGCTGACCCCGTACCGGGCCAGGGTGGCCGGCCTGATCAGGGCGCAGGCGCGCTGCGAGACCGAGTACCGGGGGCCTTGCTGGTACTGCGACGCGGCCGGGCGGGCCAGGGTGGCCAGCCCCTCGCGGGCCATCGCGATGACGCCGGCCAGCGGAGCGGAGCGGTCAAGGCGGCCGGAGCCCTTGACCGTGAAGGCGTATCCGAGTTCGGCGTTGCCCGACCAGACGTACAGCTGCACGTGGTCTGAGCCGGGCCCGAGGGTGTAGGAGGCAACGGCCGAGTCACCGAGATCGGGGATCGCCCGCGCCCCGGTTACCGTGCTGCCGATCGAACCGACGTCGGCGTGGAAGGCCGCCAGGGCACCGTCGACGCCGGGAGAAAGCTGGAGGGTCAGCGCGACCGAGGTGCCGTCGTCGGCGTTCCAGTCGCATTCGCTCTGCTCCGGCAGGGCGTTGCCCCCGGTAGCGGGATCCGGCTGGAGGAAGGCGCCGGGGGCGTACCTGGCCACCGTGGACTGGCTGATCAGCCGGCACGGGTCGCGGCGATCGGCGTAGTGGGCCTGCGGGGTCACCGTGGCGGCCGGCGGCGGCGCGACGGCCGAGGGCCGGGCCAGCGCGTCCAGGACGTCACGGGCCATGGACACCAGTTCGTTCAGCTGTGCGGCGTCCGGCGGCCGGGCCAGGAATGCCCCGGTGGCAGCGGCCGTGGAGTCGAGGTTCAGGGCGATGAAGGCGTTGCTCGACAAGACGAGCAAGGCGGTGCCGGGGTTGCCGGAAACCGGCGCGTCGATGAAGTTCGCGTCTGGCCGCGGCGCGACGTACACCTCCTCCGCCTTGTCCCCGAGGCCGGCGACCGGCCGCTTGCTGACCGCGACGCTCGTGCAGTGACAGACGGCTCCGGACACATTTTCGCGATAGGACGCTTCGGCATCGGCCAGGGCAGTCTTCGAGGTAAAGACGAAGGCCTGCGCCAGCAGCGTCCGGTCATTGCCGCCCGACCTGCTTTGCCACTTGCAGGTGCCGAGCTGGACCGCGGCGGCCGGGAGGCCCGTGGCGACGCTCAACCGGGTGCCGGTCGCGCCGGGCAGGTACTTCGCCACATGGTCCGGGCTGACCAGGCCGCAGGATTGCCTCGGCAGGCTGGCGTACCGCGGTCCGGGCGGGGCGGAAAACACCGTCGCGAAGAGGACACCCGTGATCAGCGCGCCCACGGCGATGACGGCGACGGCGGCGGTGAGCCTGGGCCGGCGGCGCGCCCACGACGGCACCAACCGGGACAGGCGGCCGGCTGACCGGGACCCGGCGTCCGGCGGTCCCGGGTCGGCATCTTCTGGTCCCCCCGGTTCAGCGGCGGTCACACTGGGGTCGTCGGACATTGACGCAGGTCCCCTTACGTCGATGCCATCGCGGCTAGCCGCCTGATCCCGGCCCGCCATGATCCCGCCCCCGGTGGCGACGATACCCAGCCCCGATTTCTGAAGTATCTCAGGCGCATACCAGATAGCGCTGGGAACGAGGCAGTTATCAGCAACCGATAAATGATCATGAAAGGCACGGGACGCCGGGCGGGGTGCAAGCCGGCTGGCTGGCACAATGACCGGGATGCGGACGATTGCACTCGAAGAGCACTTCCTGGCGCCCGGACTCGCCCCGCCGCCCGGCACCGGGCCGCTCGCCAGCTGGGGCCCGGAGCTCGGCGACCAGCTGCGCGATCTCGGCCAGGATCGGCTGGCCAGCATGGACGCCAGCGGCATCGACCTGCAGGTGATCTCGCACGTGGCGCCGGCGGCCCAGGCGCTGGCGGGTGCGCAGGGGGTGACGGCCGCCCGGGCGGCCAACGACCAGCTGGCCGCGGCGGTGGCGGCGCGCCCGGACCGGTTCGGCGGCTTCGCCACCTTGCCGACCGCCGACCCGGCGGCCGCCGCCGACGAGCTTGAACGCGCTGTCACCGGGCTCGGCCTATCCGGCGCCATGATCAACAGCACCCTGGGGTCCAACCAGGCCTTCCTCGATGAGCCCCCGTTCGCCCCGCTGCTCGAGCGGTTCGAACGGCTGGACACGCCGCTCTACCTGCATCCCGCCCCGCCCCCGGCCGCGCTGCACGAGGTGCTCTACCACGGGCTGGCGCCCGCCGTAGCGGGCCGCCTGGCCACCGGGGCCTGGGGCTGGCACGCCGAGGCCGGGCTGCACGTGCTGCGCATGATCGCCACCGGCGTCTTCGACCGCCACCCGCGACTGCGGATGATCATCGGGCACTGCGGCGAGATGGTGCCGTTCATGCTGGACCGGATCGATGCCATGCTCCGGCTGCCCGGCCTCGCGCTGAAGCCATCGGAGTACTTCGCGCGGAACATCTGGGTGACCACGAGCGGCATGTTCAGCCTGCCGCCGGTGCTGTGCGCCGTGCAGGTGCTCGGGGTGGACCGGGTGCTGTTCAGCGTCGACTACCCGTTCGGCGGCAACCCGGCGGGCCGGGCCCTGCTGGACGCGCTCCCGCTGGCCGAGGCGGACAAGGCGAAGATCGCCGGCGGTAACGCCGAGCGGGTCCTGGGCCTGGCAGGCACCTGACGCCGGTGTCGGCCGGACAGCCGTGATTTACGTCACGCTGGTGTTGCCAAAAAAATTTGCATGCACCCCGCTATTTACGGCACAATGATGTTGTGAAAAAGGTCGGAGCAGGTAGCGCCCCCGCCCGGGGGTCGGCTAGTGCTGTTCCGGCGGGTGCTGTCCCGGCCAGCAGCGCCCCGACCCGGGGGCAGGTCGCCCGGCTGATCCTCGAGCTCGGCCCGTCCACCGCGGCCACGCTCGGCGGCCGGCTCGGGCTCACGCCCGCCGCCATCCGCCGCCACCTGGACAACCTGCTGGCCGAGGGCCTCATCGAGACCAGGACGGCCCGGGCCTACGCGAACCGCGGCCGGGGCCGCCCGGCCAAGGTCTTCGTCATCACCGACGCGGGCCGCAGCGCCTTCGAGCACGCCTACGACGACCTGGCCAGCAACGCGCTGCGGTTCCTGGCCGAGACGGCCGGCCCGGAGGCGATCGCCGAGTTCGCCCGCAGGCAGGTGTCCGACCTGGAGCGCCGGTACGCTCCCGCGGTCGCCCGGGGCGAGCTGGCCAGCCGGGTCCAGGCGCTGGCCGAGGCGCTGTCCGCCGACGGCTACGCCGCCTCCGCGGGCCCCGCGCCGGCGATAGGCCAGAGCGCGGGTGGCGAGCAGCTGTGCCAGCACCACTGCCCGGTCGCGCACGTGGCGGCCGAGTTCCCGCAGCTGTGCGAGGCCGAGACCGAGGCTTTCGGCAGGCTGCTGGGCACGCCGGTGCAGCGGCTCGCTACGATCGCGCACGGCGACGGCATCTGCACCACGCACGTCACCAGCGTCGGGAAGGCGATCCCCGCCGACGCTGTTGCAGTACCCGTAACCAGTGAGACACCCCAGGGTCCGGAGGGCTCTTGATATGACAACACCACCACGCAGGAGCAGCTTGAAGGGCTCGGCACGTACAAGTTCGGCTGGGCCGACTCGGACGTAGCAGGAGCCTCCGCGCGCCGCGGCCTGTCCGAAGAGGTGGTCCGTGACATCTCGGCGCGGAAGAACGAGCCGCAGTGGATGCTCGACCTGCGGCTGCGGGGACTGAAGTACTTCGGCCGCAAGCCGATGCCGAATTGGGGCGCCGACCTGACCGGCATCGACTTCGACAACATCAAGTACTTCGTCCGCTCCACCGAGAAGCAGGCGGCGAACTGGGACGAGCTGCCCGCCGACATCAAGAACACCTACGACCGGCTCGGCATCCCCGAGGCGGAGAAGCAGCGCCTCATCGCCGGCGTCGCCGCCCAGTACGAGTCCGAGGTCGTCTACCACAAGATCAGGGAAGACCTCGAGGAGAAGGGCGTCATCTTCCTCGACACCGACACCGCGCTGAAGGAGCACCCGGACCTGTTCCGCGAGTACTTCGGCACGGTGATCCCGGTCGGCGACAACAAGTTCGCCTCGCTGAACTCCGCGGTGTGGTCCGGCGGCTCGTTCATCTACGTGCCGAAGAACGTCAAGGTCGAGATCCCGCTGCAGGCCTACTTCCGGATCAACACCGAGAACATGGGCCAGTTCGAGCGGACCCTGATCATCGTCGACGAGGGTGCCTACGTGCACTACGTCGAAGGCTGCACCGCGCCGATCTACAAGTCCGACTCGCTGCACTCCGCGGTGGTCGAGATCATCGTGAAGAAGGACGCGCGCTGCCGGTACACCACCATCCAGAACTGGTCGAACAACGTCTACAACCTGGTCACCAAGCGCGCGGTGGCCCAGCAGGGCGCGACGATGGAGTGGGTCGACGGCAACATCGGTTCCAAGGTGACGATGAAGTACCCGGCGATCTACCTGATGGGCGAGCACGCCAAGGGCGAGACGCTCTCCGTCGCGTTCGCCGGCGAGGGCCAGCACCAGGACGCGGGCGCGAAGATGGTGCACTGCGCGCCGAACACCTCGTCCTCCATCGTGTCCAAGTCGGTGGCGCGGGGCGGCGGCCGGACTTCCTACCGCGGCCTGGTCGAGGTCCGGGAAGGCTCCGAGCACTCCAAGTCCAACGTCAAGTGCGACGCGCTGCTCGTGGACACGGTCAGCCGCAGTGACACCTACCCGTACGTCGACGTCCGCGAGGACGACGTGGAGATGGCCCACGAGGCCACCGTCTCCAAGATTTCCGAGGATCAGCTGTTCTACCTGATGAGCCGCGGCATGACCGAGGACGAGGCGATGGCCACGATCGTCCGCGGGTTCGTCGAGCCGATCGCCCGCGAGCTCCCGATGGAGTACGCGCTCGAGCTGAACCGCCTGATCGAACTGCAGATGGAGGGGGCGGTCGGCTGATGTCGGCTGGACTTCAGGGAGCGGTGGAAACCGCCCCCGTCACAAGCGCGCACGAGCACCGCTCGTACGACCCGGCGGACTTCGCCGTGCCGGGCGGCCGCGAGGAGGAGTGGCGGTTCACCCCGCTGGCCCGCCTGCGCGGGCTGCACACGGACGAGCCGCCGGCCCCGTCCGGGAAGGTGACCGTAGAAGTCGACCCGGCCCCCGAGGTCAAGATCTCCACGGCCGAACGGGGCGGGTCCTTGCCCTCCCCGAGCTTCACCCCGGCCGACCGGGTCAGCGCCCGGGCCTATGCGAGCTTCGCCGAGGCGACCGTGATCACGGTGCCGGCCGAAGCCGAGGCGTCCCGCCCCACGGTCGTCACCGTGACCGGCGAGGGGGGCACGGCCTACGGGCACCTGCTGGTGCAGGCCGAGCCGTTCTCGCGGGCCGTGGTGGTGCTCGACCACCGGGGCAGCGCCACCTACGCCGACAACGTCGAGCTGGTGGTGGGGGACGGCGCCGCGCTGTCCGTGATCAGCCTGCAGGACTGGGACGACGACGCGGTGCACGTGACGCAGCACTACGCCGCGCTGGGCCGCGACGCCCGGCTGCGGCACACGGCCGTCACGCTGGGCGGGTCCGTGGTCCGGCTGGCCCCGTCGGTCCGCTACGGCGCACCCGGCGGCGACGCCGAGCTCACCGGGCTGTACTTCGCCGACGCGGGCCAGCACATCGAGCACCGGCTGTTCGTCGACCACGACGTGCCGCGCTGCCGCAGCCGGGTCACCTACAAGGGCGCGCTGCAAGGCGAGGACGCGCACGCGGTCTGGATCGGCGACGTGCTGATCAGGCCGGAGGCCGAGGGGACCGACACCTACGAGTACAACCGGAACCTGGTGCTGACCGACGGCACCCGGGTCGACTCGGTGCCGAACCTGGAGATCCTCACCGGGGAGATCACCGGGGCCGGGCACGCCAGCGCCAGCGGCAGGCTCGAGGATCACCACCTGTTCTACCTGATGGCCCGGGGCATCCCGTTCGACGAAGCCCGCAAGCTGGTCATCCGCGGGTTCTTCGGCCAGCTGATCGGCACCATCGAGGTGCCGGAGCTGCGGGATCGCATCACCGAGGCGATCGAGGCCGAGCTGTCCAAGTCAGTACCCTCCGGAGCGCGGTGATGGCGGAGACCGATACCCCGGTGTACCTCCGGGCCTGCGCGCTGTCGGAGATCCCGGCCGAGGGCGTCCTCGGCGTGGAGATAGCGGGCGAGCCGGTCGCGGTAGCCCGCGCCGAAGGCGAGATCTACGCGATACGGGACGTGTGCTCGCACGCCGAGGTACCGCTGTCCGAAGGCGAGATTTACGACCGGACGGTGGAGTGCTGGCTGCACGGGTCGTGCTTCGACCTGCGCACCGGGCAGCCCACCGGGCTGCCGGCCACCGAGCCGGTGCCGGTGTATCCCGTCAAGATCGAAGGCGACGACATCTACGTCGCGCTGCCCATCAACAAGGAGTCATAACGTGGCCACCCTCGAGATCCGCGATCTGCACGTCAGCGTGGAGGAGAGCGTAGGCGTTCACCGGGAGATCCTGCGTGGCGTGAACCTGACCATCCGCGAGGGCGAGACCCACGCGATCATGGGCCCGAACGGTTCCGGCAAGTCCACCCTGGCCTACGCGATCGCCGGTCATCCCAAGTACCTGGTCACCCGGGGCAGCGTCACCCTCGACGGCGAGGACGTGCTGGCTATGAGCGTGGACGCGCGCGCCCGGTCCGGGCTGTTCCTGGCCATGCAGTACCCGGTCGAGGTACCCGGGGTGTCGGTGTCGAACTTCCTGCGGACCGCGGTGACCGCGGTCCGCGGCGAGGCGCCGAAGCTGCGCGTCTTCGTCAAGGAACTGCGTGAGGCCATGAAGGCGCTGTCGATCGACCCGGCCTTCGCCGAGCGCAACCTGAACGAGGGCTTCTCCGGCGGGGAGAAGAAGCGGCACGAGATCCTGCAGCTCGAGCTGCTCGACCCGAAGATCGCGATCCTGGACGAGACGGACTCCGGGCTGGACGTCGACGCGCTCAAGGTCGTCTCCGAGGGCATCAACCGGTTCGGCGGCAAGCCCGGCCACGGCGTGCTGCTGATCACGCACTACACCCGGATCCTGCGGTACGTGAAGCCGGACTTCGTGCACGTGTTCGTGGCCGGCCGGGTCGTCGAAGAGGGCGGCCCCGAGCTGGCCGACCTGCTGGAGAACGAGGGCTACGAGAAGTTCGCCGAGGTGCCCGCGTGAGCGATGGCTACCCGGATCACCTCGACGTCGAGGCGATCCGGAAGGACTTCCCGATCCTGTCCCGGACCGTCAGGAACGACAAGCCCCTGGTCTACCTGGACTCCGGGGCGACCTCGCAGCATCCGGTCGCGGTACTCGACGCCGAGCGGGACTACTACGAGCGGCACAACGCCGCCGCGCACCGCGGCACGCACCTGCTCGGCGAGGAGGCCACCGAGATCTACGAGGGCACGCGCGCGAAGCTCGCCTCGTTCCTCGGCGCGGCGTCCCCGGACGAGGTCGTCTTCACCAAGTCGGCGACCGAGGCCATCAACCTGGTCGCGTTCGGGCTCGCCTGGTCGCTGAAGCCCGGCGATGAGATCCTCATCTCCGAGCTCGAGCACCACGCCAACCTGGTGCCGTGGCAGCAGCTCGCGCTGCGCACCGGGGCGACGCTGAAGTGGTTCACCGAGCGGCCGGACGGCCGCCTGGACGTCGACCCGTCGCTGGTCACCGAGCGCACCAAGATCGTCGCGGTGACCGGGCAGTCGAACGTCACCGGCGTGATCCCGCCGCTGCGCGAGATCGGCGAGCTGGCGCACTCCGTCGGCGCGCTGTTCCTGGTGGACGGCGCCCAGCTGGTGCCGCACCACCCGGTGAACGTCGCGGACCTCGGGGCGGACTTTCTCGCCTTCTCCGGGCACAAGATGCTCGGCCCCCTCGGCCTCGGCGTGCTCTACGGCCGGTACGCGGCGCTCGACGCGCTGCCGCCGTTCCTCACCGGCGGGTCGATGATCGAGGTCGTCCGGATGGAGGAGACCACCTTCCTCCCGCCGCCGGCCAAGTTCGAGCCCGGCGTCCCGCCGGTCGCGCAGGCCGCGGGGCTCGGCGCGGCCGTGGACTACCTGACCGCGCTCGGCATGGACAACGTGGCCGCGCACGAGGAGGCGCTGACCGCGCACGCGCTGGACGCGCTGCGCGAGAACCCCGGCGTGCGCATCCTCGGCCCGGACACCACCGGGGACCGCGGCGGCACGGTGGCCTTCGAGATCGACGGCGTCCACCCGCACGACGTGGGCCAGGTGCTCGACGAGCTCGGCATCGCGGTGCGCACCGGGCACCACTGCGCCTGGCCGCTGCACCGGACGCTCGGCGTGCAGGCCAGCACGCGGGCCAGCTTCTACGTGTACAACACCCACGACGAGGTAGACGCCCTGGCGGACGGGATCCGCTACGCCCAGCGTTTCTTCGGCCGGGGATGACAGCGCCGTCTTGCGGTGTTAGGAGGTGACGTGATGCAGCTCGAGTCGTTGTACCAGGACATCATCCTGGATCATTACCGCAATCCCCATCACAAGGGCCTGCGGGATCCGTTCGATGCCGAGGTGCACCACGTGAACCCGGTCTGCGGCGACGAAGTGACGCTCCGGGTCACCCTCAAGGACGTCAACGGCGAGCCGGTCGTCGAGGACGTGTCCTACGACTCGCTGGGCTGCTCGATCAGCCAGGCGAGCGCCTCGGTCATGAGTGACCTGGTTATCGGCAAGCCGGTGGATGAGGCCATGACCATCAGCCAGGTCTTCCTGGAGCTGATGCAGTCCAAGGGCCAGGGGGAGCCGGACGAGGACGTGCTCGAGGACGCGGTGGCGTTCGCCGGCGTGTCCAAGTACCCGGCCCGGATAAAGTGCGCCCTGCTCGGCTGGATGGCATGGAAGGACGCGACCGCTCAGGCCATGGAGGCAGCACGATGACAGAGAACGTGACCAAGGACGAGGCAGCAGCCCCGGAGCTCACCCCCGCTGAGCTCACCAAGGACCAGGAGGACGTGCTCGAGGCGCTGCGCGACGTGGTGGACCCCGAGCTCGGGATCAACGTGGTGGACCTCGGCCTGGTCTACGGCGTCGATGTGGACGCGGAGCGGATCGCCACCATCGACATGACGCTGACCAGCGCCGCGTGCCCGCTGACGGACGTGATCGAGGATCAGGCCCGGGAAGCGCTGGAGGGCCTGGTGACGGACTTCCGCATCAACTGGGTGTGGATGCCCCCGTGGGGGCCGGAGAGCATCACCGACGACGGGCGCGAGCAGCTTCGCGCCCTCGGCTTCAACATCTAGGCCGCCAGGCGCCCCGGCGCCTAGGCCCGGATGTAGAAGGGCTCGGCGTGATCCGAGATCCAGGCGTCGACCTGGTCCGGCTCGCCCTCGCCGGGGAACGTGACGTCGATGGGGAACTCCTGCCCGGCACCGTCCTGGCCAGCCCGCTCGACCGCCCGCTCGATGGTGCTGAGGACCTCCAGGTGCGTGGTTTCGCTGCCCGGGTCGTCGAGGGTCACGGAGATGACCAGGCCCTCGCCCTGGCCGCGCACCGACAGCCAGGCCCGGGACGCCTGCCGCACCGCGGGCACCGCCCCCAGGGCCGTCCTGACCTCGCTCAGCAGCGGGACCGGGTCGGCGGGCGGCCGGCCTACCCTGACCTGGGTACCCTCCGCGACCACCAGGGCCGCCGCCAGGTAGCCGACTCCTTCGGGGTAGATGGGCACGCTGGTCTCCGCGCCCGGGTTCAGCGCGATGCCGACGCCGGCCGGCATCCGCCGGGCGAGCTCGGCCGCCGGGACGACGATGTGCGGCATGTCCGCGAACGGGCCGTCCCCGGACGGGACCCGTTCTCCTTCACCCGGCACCGGGCGTGACGCCCCGGCCCGGCCAGCTGGCCAGCCGCTCGGCCGAGGTGAAGGCGGGGACGAACTCAGCGCCGAGGTAGGTGACCGTGGGCAGCATGACCGCCGACCCGTCGGTGACCGGGCGCGCGTCGGGCAGCGGAAGCCACAGCCGTCCTCGGCTAAGCTCGTCGAGCAGTGCCGTCACCCGGTCGGGATCCTTGACCGCGGCGGCCAGGGCGTCCTCAACAGCCGCCGGGGTCGCCAGGTTCGCCGGATCGTGGACCCCGTGGTCACCCTGACCCCAGGCCAGGGCCCCGGGGCGCACGAAGGTGCCGCCTTGCGACATGGCGGACGTCGGAGTCACCGGTTTCATAGACGTTTTCCTTGTCGTTGTCATTAGCTAGGCAAACTGGGGAGCCCGCCGCGCCGATGGCCGCCGCCGGGGGTGAGGCCACAATAGTACGGATAGTAAGCGTGAAGAGGCAGTGTGTAATGAAGAATCCTGCCGCAGGCGGCGGCCGCTGGGTGGAAGTTCCGCCAGAACGCTTCGTGTCCTGGATCACCGCGTTTACGGAGCGTCACGGCGGCATGGCCGGGACGGCCGAGTCCCGGCCGCCCGGCCGCGAGGCGACCGTCACCTTCACGGCCGTCGACGGGGCGGTGGCCGAGTGCCATCCGCCGTTCCCGTCCCCGGCCCCGCTGCTATCCCCGGCCTTGCTTTCTCCTCCTGGCGGGGAGCGCGCCGTGGCCGCGGCGCTGGCGGCCGCCGCCGCCGCGGACCGCACGGTCGGCGTCCTGCTGGTGCGCCTGGGCGGTTACGCGGTCGGCGTCTTCTCCGGAGTGCCGCCCCGGCTGGTGAGCTCCAAGACGGGGAGCAGGCCGGTGCACGGCCGCAGCGCGGCGGGCGGCTGGTCGCAGCAGCGCTTCGCCCGCCGCCGGGAGAACCAGGCCGCGACGGCGCTGCGGGCCGCGGCCGACGCCGCCGCCGACGTGTTCGGCCGGTACGGTCCCGGCGGCCTCGATGCCGTGGTGCTGGGCGGGGACAAGCGGTCCGCCGCGGGGCTGCGCGGCGATGCCCGGCTGGCGGAGTACCTGGCCCGGGCCTCCGGCCGCTTCCTCACCGTGCCCGATCCCCGGCTCGCCGTGCTGCGCGAGACCCCCCGCGCCTTCCTGGCCATCCGCATCCGGCTGACCGAGCCGGAATCCGTTGGCCCGGCTCCGGGCTGACCAAGTACACTGGATGCCATGCTCCCCACCTCGGACTAGGACACACCTCCAGGGGAGAGGTCTGTCCGATTTCCAGTCCTAGGAGCAGTCAGTCATGATCGTGGCAAGTGAAATCGAACTGCGGGCTGGCGCGCGCCTGCTGCTGGAAAGCGCGTCGTTCCAGGTGTCCGCGGGGGACCGGATCGGCCTGGTCGGCCGGAACGGAGCCGGGAAGACCACGCTGGCCAAGGTGCTCGCGGGCGAGGCCCAGCCGGCCGCGGGCTCGGTCCGCCGGTCCGGCACGGTCGGGTACCTGCCGCAAGACCCGCGGACCGGGAACCTGGACATGCTGGCCATCGACCGGGTCCTGTCCGCCCGCGGACTCGACCAGCTACGGGCCGAGCTCCGCGCGGCCGAGGCGGCGATGGCCGCTTCGGACTCCGGTACGGCCGCCGCCGCCATCCGCAAGTACGGACGGCTGGAGGAGCGGCTGGCCGTGCTCGGCGGATACGCGGCCGAGTCGCAGGCGGCGTCGATTACCGCCAGCCTGGGCCTGCCCGACCGGGTCCTGCAGCAGCCGCTGCACACGCTGTCGGGCGGCCAGCGGCGCCGGGTCGAGCTGGCCAGGATCTTGTTCTCCGATTCCGGCACCATGCTGCTCGACGAGCCGACCAACCACCTGGACGCCGACTCGGTGGCCTGGCTCCGGGACCACCTCAAGAGCTACCGCGGCGCCCTCGTGGTGATCAGCCACGACGTGGCGCTGCTGGCCGACGTGGTCAACAAGGTGTTCTATCTCGACGCGCAGCGGTCCTGCCTGGATACCTACAACCTGGGCTGGCGGGCCTACCTGCAGCAGCGCGAGACCGACGAGCGGCGGCGGCGGCGCGAGCGGGTGAACGCGGGCCGGCAGGCCAGCGCGCTGATGGCCCAGGCGGACAAGATGCGGGCCAAGGCGACCAAGGCCCGGGCGGCGCAGAACATGCAGCGCCGGGCCGAGCGGATGCTGGCCGGCGTCGAGGCCGAGCGCACCGCCGACCGGGTGGCCCGGCTCCGCTTTCCCGTGCCCGCCCCGTGCGGGCGCACCCCGCTCACCGCGGAGGGCCTGTCCAAGTCGTACGGCTCGGACGAGGTGTTCACCGGGGTCGACGTCGCCGTCGACCGGGGCAGCCGGGTGGTCATCCTCGGGCTCAACGGGGCGGGCAAGACGACGCTGCTCCGGCTGCTGGCCGGCTTGGAGGTCCCGGATACCGGAAAAGTCACTCCCGGCCATGGCCTTAGCCTCGGATATTATGCCCAGGAGCATGAAACGCTGGAAACCGATCGAACGGTTCTATCGCACATGCGTACCGCCGCTCCGGACCTTACCGAATCGGAGCAGCGTAAGGTTCTCGGGTCATTCCTGTTCTCCGGTGACGATGTCGAAAAGCCCGCCGGAGTGCTTTCCGGAGGGGAAAAGACGAGGCTAGCCCTCGCTCTTCTTGTTGTATCAGGCGCGAACGTCCTGTTGCTCGACGAGCCGACCAACAACCTCGATCCGGCCAGCCGGGAAGAAGTTCTCGAGGCGCTGCGGAGCTATCGCGGAGCGATAGTGCTTGTGACGCATGATGAAGGTGCGGTTCAGGCCCTATCGCCGGAGCGCGTTATCGTCCTGCCAGACGGAGTGGAAGACGCGTGGAGCGAGGATTTCGCCGACCTCGTCGCACTTGCGTAAGGCTGACTCACCGCACTTGCGTAAGACTGTTGCCAGTTGACGCTCCGGGCGCCTAAGACCAGCCAATCTGCCATAGCCCGTTAAAATATAGTGATCATTTACTTCGATGTGGGTGGCCAATCCCGCGATCATGCCTGATCATTACGAGTGGGGAACGCGTAACTCATAGGTGACCGCATCTAACGGGAGGTACACGTGGCCGAGACCCTCAAGAAAGGCACGCGGGTGACCGGGGTGGATCGCAGCAAGCTGGCGACGACCCTCGGTAAACGGTATGACTCGGGCGAGAGCATCCGATCACTGGCCGCCTCAACCGGAAGGTCGTACGGCTTCGTCCACCGGATCCTGACCGAGACGGGAGTGACGTTGCGCGGGCGCGGTGGCGCGACCCGCAGTGGCAAGAACAAGGTGAAGAACTAGCCGCATTCGGTTCGTGCCCCAGATGGCACCGGCCCGGCGACGCCGCCGCCGGGACCCCGCCCGGAAGCCTGACGGAGTTCGCTGCTAGCTGATAGCCATCCAGCCCGGCACCGGAACGAAACGCCGCCCCCGACGGTTTCCCTGTTCATGTACGGGCGGGCAAACATAGCGGCGATGCGAGGGTTCCGGATGGATCCCTCGATCACCAAGCAGAAGCTCAAGCCGGGCACGGTCCGCCGGATCGCGGCCTACGCGCGTCCCTACCGGCTCCACCTGACCGTCTTCCTGCTGGCCACCTGCGTGGACGCGGTGATCACCGTCGTCAACCCGCTGCTGCTGCGGCAGGTCATCGACCACGGCATCCTGGCCCGCAACGACCGGGTGGTGGTCCTGGTCGCGGTCGCGGTCGGCGCCGTCGCGATCTTCGACGCCTTCCTCGGCTTCGTGATCCGCTGGTTCTCCGCCCGGATCGGCGAGGGCCTGATCTACGACCTGCGTACCCAGGTCTTCGATCACGTCCAGCGGCAGCCGATCGCCTTCTTCACCCGCGCGCAGACCGGATCGCTGGTCAGCCGGCTCGACGGGGACGTGGTCGGCGCCCAGCAGGCCATCACCTCCACCCTGTCCGGCGTGATCTCCAACCTGCTGAGCCTGGTCGTCATCCTGGTCACGCTGTTCTACCTGTCCTGGCTGGTGAGCCTTATCGCGCTGGCGATGATCCCGCTGTTCATCCTGCCCGCGCGCCTGGTCGGCCGCCGCATGCAGCGGCTGACCCGGGAGAGCATGCAGCTCAACGCCGAGATGGGCTCGACCATGACCGAGCGGTTCAACGTGGCCGGCGCGATGCTGGTGAAGCTGTTCGGGCGGCCGCGCGAGGAGACCGACGCGTTCTCCCTGCGAGCCGGCCGGGTCCGGGACATCGGCGTGGTCACCGCCATGTACGGCCAGGTGTTCTTCGTTGCCCTGACCCTGCTGGCCTCGCTGGTCACCGCCGTGGTCTACGGGCTCGGCGGCACCCTGGTCATCAACGGCACCTTCCAGATCGGCACCCTGGTCGCCCTGACCACCCTGCTCGGCCGGGTCTACGGGCCGATCACGTCGCTGTCCAACGTGCAGATCAGCGTCATGACCGCCCTGGTCAGCTTCGACCGGGTCTTCGAGGTGCTCGACCTCAGGCCGCTGATCGCCGACAAGCCGGACGCGGTGCCGCTGCCCCGTTCCGCCGCGCCCCCGGCGGCGGAGCCCGGTGCCACCCCGAACGCCATCCAGGACGCCCCCGCCCCGGAGATCGAGTTCGCCGGCGTCTCCTTCCGCTACCCGTCGGCGAGCGAGGTCTCGCTCGCCTCGCTGGAGTCGATCGCGCTGGCCGTGCCGGAACGCCAGGACGCGGGCCCGGGGGTCCTGCACGACGTGAGCTTCCGCGCGCCCTCGGGCAGGCTGACCGCGCTGGTGGGCCCCTCGGGAGCAGGCAAGACCACGATCACCGCCCTGGCCGCCCGGCTGTACGACCCGAACGCCGGGACCGTGCGGATCGCCGGGTACGACCTCAGGGACGTCACCCAGGAATCACTGCACAACGTGGTCGGCGTGGTCACCCAGGACGCGCACCTGTTCCACGACACCATCCGGGCCAACCTGACGTACGCGCGGCCCGAGGCCACCGAACTCGAGCTGATCGGCGCGTGCGAGGCCGCCCAGATCTGGGACCTGATCGCGAGCCTGCCTGACGGGCTGGACACCGTGGTGGGGGACCGGGGCTACCGGCTCTCCGGCGGCGAGAAGCAGCGCGTGGCCGTGGCCCGGCTGCTGCTCAAGGCCCCGTCGGTGGTCGTCCTGGACGAGGCCACCGCCCACCTGGACTCCGAGTCCGAGGTGGCGGTGCAGCGCGCGCTGAAGACGGCGCTGGCCGGCCGGACATCGCTGGTGATCGCGCACCGGCTCTCCACGATCAGGGAAGCCGACCAGATCCTGGTGGTCGACGCCGGCCGGATCACCGAGCGCGGCACGCACGCCGAGCTCCTCGAGGCGGGCGGCCTGTACGCCGACCTGTACCACACCCAGTTCGCCGGCCAGGCGGTCTAGCCTCGGGGCCGCAGCCCTAGGGGGCGTAGCCGAGGCGGCGGAGTTCCTCGCCCGCGATCTTCTCGATCTGGGTGATGTCCTCGGAGCTGAGGGACAGCTCATAGGCGGGGGCGCGGCGCCCGCGCCCCCGGGTGCGGGCGGTACGGGCCTCGTTGCGGATCTCGGCCGCCTGCACGCTGGTGGCGGCGAACCGGGACAGATCGGCCACGGCCTCGTCCGGCTTGCTGAGCAGCTGCTCGTAGCGGATGGTCTTCAGCTGGCCGGCCGGGAGGCTGTGGTGCAGCCGGGCCGCCAGGCGCACGGACCAGCGCCAGCGCAGCGCACAGCGCCCGGCCGGGGACAGCTGCGGCCACAGGTCGCGGTCCTCGGGGTCCTCGAGGCCGAAGAACGGGTTGGGGAACTCGGTGTCCACGTTCACGAAGCTCGGCCGGAACCAGGCCATCACCACCGGGTCGGCGAGCATCGACGCCACCGCATCGCGGCCGTCCCTGATCACCTGGACGATCCTGGCGTCGGGAAACGCGTAGGTGAGGGCCTCCGCGCAGTAGATGAGGTCCGGGCTCGCGTCCCCGAACGTCTCCAGGCCGCGCAGTTCGACGCACGGTCCCACGGCGTCCGCGGCCAGCCCGGCCGCCGCCCGGCATTCCCTGGTGCATTCCAGGCAGCTGCTCGCGGTGACCTGCCAGCCCTGCGCGAAGGCGTCCCTGATGACGGTCGCGGCGGCCTGCGTGCGGCCCTGGTACATGGACGGCCGCCGGGCGAAGGCGTACACCGTGCGCAGCACGCTGGGCTGGCCGATCGTGAGGTGGAAGCCCGGTGATGCCTTCAGGGCACGGCCGATCAGGTCCGCGCCCGAGTGCGGTGCGCCGACCACGAAGACCGGCTGGTGCACGCTGCGGGAGTTGACGATGAGGATGTGACGAGCGGTGGGCATCTTCGCCTAGCTGTCTGGGGTTCCTGGCCGGGGCCTGATCCGCGAAGGGCCCTGCCCGCTACCGTACTAGCTGCGGTCAGCCCGTAGGCTGGCATCATGCGGGTACTACCCGGTGTAGTGAAACACGGATGGCGACGGGCAGCGGGGGCATGCCTGGTCGGCGTCGCCGCGGCCGCGCTGACGGGCTGCGCGCAGTTCGACAAGGCGCTCGGGCAGCGGGAGGCCGTCGTCTCGTTCCGGTCGGGCACGCCGGTATCGCAGCGGCTGACCGTGCGATCGACCTGCGCCAAGATCCCGGCCGTGGACGCACCGCCGCTGCCGTCCGACCTCAGCTCCCCGTACGCGCTGCAGCAGCTGATCTTCCGGATCGACCACGCCAGCGACGCGGACGTGGCCCGGCTGGAGACGTGCCTGGACAAGTTCCCCGGCGTGGCCGGCGTGACCCTGCAGGACTCGAGCGACGCGGGCGGCTGAGACCAGCGACGTTACCGACGTAACAGAACCGCTGGATCGCGTTTCCCCTGGTCAGAGCCGATTCCCTACATTGCCTACTTCATGTATAGTGAATCAAGTTGTTTCCTATATAAACGATAGAAATTAGGTACTAGATGCGACGTGTTATGACCGCCGCGGTGATCGGCGCGGCCCTGCTGCTGGCGGGCTGCTCTTCTTCCTCTTCCTCGTCCTCTTCCTCGGGATCGACGGCTACCTCGGGTGCCGCGGCCAGCGCGCCGGTCACGGTCAGGCTCGGTCTCCTCAGCAACATCACGCATGCCCCGGCTCTGATCGCCCTCAAGGAGGGCTTCTTCACCAAGGCCCTGGGCTCGGCCGGCACGCTGAAGGCCACCGCGTTCAGCGCGGGCACCGAGGAGACCACGGCGCTCCTCGCCGGGCAGCTCGACGCCGCCTACGTCGGTCCCAACCCGGCCATCACCGCCTGGCAGAAGGCCAGCAACATCCAGATCATCTCGGGGGCCGCCACCGGCGGCGCGTCGATCGTGGTCAAGAAGGGCATCACCTCGGCCGCCCAGCTCAAGGGCAAGTCGCTGGCCACGCCGTCACTCGGCAACACGCAGGACGTAGCCCTGCGCTACTGGCTCAAGCAGCACGGCGTGGCGACCAACATCACCGGCGGCGGTGACGCGTTCATCAAGCCGACCAAGCCCAACTCGGCCGCGGTGCTCCAGTTCAAGTCCGGGCAGATCGCCGGCGGTTCCGAGCCGGCCCCCTACGACATCCAGATGGTTGCCGACGGCGGCACGGTGCTGCTCAGCGAGCCTGGCGTCACTACCTTGCTCATCGTGACGAAGACCTTCCTGGCGGCCCACCCGGCGGTCGTGTCCGACCTGCTCAAGGCGCAGGTCCAGGCGAACGACCTCATCAAGTCCAACCCGACCCAGGCCCAGGCCGACGCCAACGCGGAGCTGGCCTCGTACACCGGGAAGCCGCTCAAGGCGGACCTGATCGCGGCGTCGTTCAAGGAGATCACCTTCACCAACGACCCGAACGCGGCCTCGCTGAAGACCGACGCCGACCAGGCCGTGGCGCTCACGCTGCTCAAGCCGGTCAACCTGGACGGGATCTTCGATCTCGACCCGCTCAACAAGGTGCTGGCCGCGGCCGGCGAATCTCAGGTCAGTTCGTAGCCAATGGTGAGGCAGGTGAATTCCGTGACGGTCACCGATCGCCGCGCGGCGCCCCCGGTCGGGGGATCGGTCAAGCTGACGGACGTGTCCAAGGTGTTCGGGCGCGGCAGCTCAGCGGTGCGCGCGCTCGACCACGTGTCGCTCGAGGTGCCGCCGGGGGAGTTCACCTGCCTCATCGGCGCGTCGGGCTGCGGCAAGTCCACCTTGCTCAGCCTGGTCGCCGGGCTGGAGCAGGCCACCTCCGGGTGAGGTGTCGGCTGGCGGCGGCCGGGTGGCGTTCATGTTCCAGGAGCCCGCGCTGTTCCCGTGGCTCACCGCGGCGGGCAACGTCGAGCTGGCACTGCGGGCCCGCGGCGTGGGCAAGGCCGAACGCCGTCAGCGCACCGAGGAACTGCTCGACACGGTGCACCTGACCGGGTTCGGCGGGAAGCGGCCGCACCAGCTGTCCGGCGGCATGCGGCAGCGGGTCGCGCTGGCCCGGGCGCTGGCCCAGGACGCGGACGTGCTGCTGATGGACGAGCCGTTCGGCGCGCTCGACGCGATGACCAGGGACGTGCTGCACGACGAGCTCGACCGGATCTGCGCCGAGCGGCAGCTGACCGTCCTGTTCGTGACCCACAACGTGCGGGAGGCGGTCCGGCTCGGCGACCGGGTGATCGTGCTGAGCAGCCGTCCCGGCCGGGTCATCGCCGAGTTCGACGTGCCGATCGAGCGTCCCCGCCGGATCGACTCGGCGCCGGTGGCCGAGCTGGCCGCCCAGATCACCGACCGGCTGCGTGAGGAGATGAGCCGCGATGACAATCGGTGACATGCCGCCGGTGGCGAACAAGAAGGTCCCGGGTTACGTCCAGCGGCTGACCTACCTCGAGTCCCTCGAGGCGCCGTCGGACCAGCGCGGCCGCAACCTGGCTACCCGCGCTGTGGGGCGGCGCGTGGCCGGTCGTGCTCGCCATCGTCATCGTGCTGGCACTATGGCAGCTGATCCACCTCAGCGGCTGGAAGAAGGCCATCTTCCCCGGCCCGGGTGCGACGCTGGCGAACCTGTGGCACCAGCTGGAGACCGGCTTGCTGTGGCACGCCATCGCGACCACCGCTGAGCGCGCCATCATCGGGTTCGGCCTGGCCGTGCTGATCGGCGCGGTCGTCGGCGCCCTGGTGTCCCGGATCAAGCCCCTGCGGGCGGCGGTCGGATCGCTGATCACCGGGCTGCAGACGCTGCCGTCGATCGCCTGGTTCCCGTTCGCGATCATCTTGTTCGGGATCTCCACCCAGGCCATCTTGTTCGTCATCATCCTCGGCGCCGCCCCGTCGGTAGCCAACGGCCTGATCGCCGGCGTCGACTACACCCCGCCGCTGCTGCTCAAGGCGGGCGCGATGATGGGCCTGCGCAGGCTGTCGCTGTACCGGTACCTGATCCTGCCGGCCTCGCTGCCGGCGTTCGTGGCCGGGCTGAAGCAGGGCTGGGCGTTCGCCTGGCGCAGCCTGATGGCCGGCGAGCTGCTGGTCATCATCGCCAACCAGCCGTCGCTCGGCGTGCTGCTCTCCACCGACCAGGACCAGTCCGACATGGAGAGCGCCACCGCGATCATCATCGTGATCCTGATCCTCGGCGTCATCGTGGACCAGCTGTTCGGCGTGGCCGACCGGGGCATCCGGCGCCGCTGGGGCCTGACCGGCAGCAACTAGCCCGTTACAGCCAGCCCGTCCAGCTCCTGAGGCCACCGGACCGCTCAGCGGCCCGGTGGCCTTACGGCATCCGGTGGCCTAGGCCAGCAGGCGCCGGGCGGCCGCGGCGATGCCGTCGGCGTCGATGCCGGCCTCGGCGAGCAGCTCCGCGGGGGTGCCGGAGCCGGGCATCACGCGCACCGCGAGATGGGCGACGGCCAGCTCGGTCCGCCCCGCCTCGGTGAGCGCGTCCAGGACGGCCGCCCCGATGCCGCCCTCCGGATGGTGGTCCTCGGCGATCACCAGCCGCCCGCCGGTGGCGGCGGCCGCCTCGGCCAGGGTCGCGGCATCGGCCGGCTTGACCGAGTACAGGTCGATGACCCGGGCGCTGATGCCGTCGCCTGCCAGCTGGTCGGCCGCGGCCAGGCAGGCGTGCAGGGTGACCCCCGCGCCGATCAGCGTCACCTGGTCGGCGTCCGCCGAGCGGAGCACCTTGGACCCGCCGACCGGAAACGGCTCGCCGGCGTCGTAGAGCACCGGGTAAGCGCCCCGGGTGGTCCGCAGGTAGGAGATGCCGTCCCGGTCGGCCATGGCCTCGACCAGGGCGGCGGTGCTGGTCGCGTCGCTGGGGTACAGCACGGTCGAGCCGTGCACGGCGCGCATCATGGCCAGGTCCTCCAGCGCCATCTGGGACGGGCCGTCGGCGCCGATCTCTACCCCGGCGTGCGAGCCGCACAGGCCGATGCTGGCCCGGGAGATGGCCGCCATCCGGATGAAGTCATAGGCCCGGGTGAAGAACGCGGCGAACGTCGAGGCGAACGGCCGGTAGCCGCGCACGCCCATGCCGACCGCCGCCGCCACCAGCTGCTGCTCCGCGATGTACATCTCGAAGTACCGGCCGGGGTGCGCCTGGGCGAACAGGCTGGCAAAAGTCGAGTTGCTGACCTCGCCGTCCATCGCCACCACGCCGGGACGCGCGCCCAGCGCGGCCAGCGCCTCACCGTACGCCTTGCGGGTGGCCACCTTGTCGCCGCGCCCGTAGACGGGCAGCTTGACCTCGGCGCTTTCTCCGGCGGCGAGCCGCGGCCTGCCGCCGGGCGGCCGGGGTCCCCGGACCACCAGGTGACGCTCGCCCCCGAGTTCGACCACGGCCCGCTCGGCCATGTCCGCCGGGAACGGCTTGCCGTGCCAGTTTTCAGCGTCCTCGACCTCGGAGAAGCCCTTGCCCTTGATGGTCCGGGCCACGATCACGGCCGGCTGGTCCCCGCTCAGGTCGCCCGCCTGAGCCAGGACCTCGTCGATGGCGGCGACGTCGTGGCCGTCGACGACGAACGTCCGGGCGCCGAACGCCTCCGCCCGGCGGCGGTAGGTGCCGGTGTCCCAGCCGAGGTCGGTGGGACCGCGCTGGCCGAGCCGGTTCACGTCGACGATGGCGATCAGGTTGGCCAGCTTGTAGTGCGACGCCTTGTCCAGGGCCTCCCAGATGGAGCCCTCGGCCATTTCGCTGTCGCCGCACAGGACCCAGACCCGGTACGGCAGCTCGTCGAGGTACTTCCCGGCCAGCGCGACGCCGACGCCATCGGGCAGGCCCTGCCCGAGGGATCCGGTCGCCACGTCAACCCAGGGCAGGACCGGGGTGGGGTGGCCTTCGAGGCGGGCTCCGATCCGGCGGTAGCCGGTCATCAGCTCCTCGTCGGAGACCGCGCCGACCGCCTTGTAGATCGAGTACAGCAGGGGCGACGCATGTCCCTTGGAGAAGATGAGGTGGTCGTTGGCGGGATCGTCCGGGCTGTCCCAGTCGTAGCGGAGGTGCCGGCCGACCAGCACGGCCATCAGGTCGGCGGCGGACATGCTGGACGTGGGGTGGCCGGATCCGGCCGACGTACTCGACCGGACGGAGTCCACTCGCAGCTGCTGGCCGAGCTCGGCGGCGAGCGCGAGGTCGATATCGGTGGATGGCGTGGGCACGGGGCACCTCCCGGTGGCTGGCACGGTACGAGCGCAAGGGCGTCTCGTACCCGGGTGAGCCCACCTAAACACGCGGGAACGGCCGTCGCCCCAGGGATGTCACTGGTCAGTGCCAGGGAATCCCGAGTTCGCCGAGCAGGGACTTGAGCGCCCGGACGGCCCGGGTGAAGGCCTCGGGCCCGCTGAACCCGCCGAAGCGCCCGGCGCTGGCCAGATGCGGTTCCAGCGACATGAAGCCCGCGAAGCCCGAGTCCCGCAGCGCGGCCAGCGTCTCGCGGACCTGCCCGTCGCCCTCGCCCGCGGGCGTCACCTCGCCGGTGGCCGCGAGGGCGTCCTTGACCTGAAGGTAGACCAGGTGCGGGCGGAGCAGCCCGTACCCGTCGGTGAACGGCCGGACGCCGCACTGGACGAAGTTGGCCGCGTCGAACGTCGCCCGCAGGGCGGGGGAGTTCACCGCGGCGATCAGGTCGGCGCAGCGGGACGGGGTATCTCCGAAGATGTCCTTCTCGTTCTCGTGGGCCAGCACCAGGCCCTCGCCGGCGGCTATCGCGGCCAGCGCGGCCATCCGGTCGATGACCTGCGCCCGGTACCGCCCGGGCGCCTCGCCGGACGGGATGAAGAACGAGAACACCCGGACGATGGGCGTGCCGAGCTCGTGCGCCGTGGCCGCCACCCGGCGCATCCGGTCCAGCTCGGGGCCGAGCGGCGCGCCGACCGGGATCTTCCCGATCGGCGACCCGATCGCGGAGACCCGCACCCCGGCGTCGTCCAGCAGGGCCCGGAACGCGGCGAGCTGCGCGGCCGTGAAGTCGGCCACGTTCACCGACCAGGCGCTGCGCAGCTCCAGGTGCGTGATCGACTCGGCGGCCAGGGTGGCGAGCTGCTCGCGCGGGTCGGGCGAGATCTCATCGGCGAACCCGCTCAGCGTGACCGTCATGTGACCGGGAGCCGGACGGTGTGACCGGTGCGGGCCGACTCGTACACGGCGCAGACGATCTCGAGGGTGTCGCGGCCGGCCTGGCCGCTGACGGCGGGCTCGCGGCCCTCCTCGACCGCGGCCAGCAGGTCGGCGAGCTGCGCCGCGTGGCTGGCCACCTCGATCGCGGCCGGGTCCGCGGCCGCGCCCGGCCCGCCCGCCCGGGCTGATCCGCACCGGGCTGATCCGCACCGGGCTGGCCGTCGCGCGGCTTCGCCGGCGAGCGCGCGGCGGGCGATACGGCCGTCCTCGACGATGACCGTGCCGCCGGTGCCGGTGATCTCGAGCCGCTGCGGGAAGCCGGGATAGGCGGCGGTGGTGGACATGATGGTGCCGACCGCGCCCGAGCCGAACCTGACGACGGCCAGCGCCGTGTCCTCGACCTCGACCTGGTGCGCCTGGGTGGCGCAGACCGCGGTGACCTCGGTCACCGGGCCCATGCACCAGCGCAGCAGGTCGACGTAGTGGACACCCTGGTTCATCAGCGAGCCGCCGTCCATCGCCCAGGTGCCGCGCCAGCCGGCACTGTCGTAGTACCCCTGGGTCCGGTACCACTTGGTGCTGGCCTCGCCGAGCACCAGCCGGCCCAGGGCGCCCTCGTCGATCAGGCGCTTCAGCTCGATCAGGCCCGGATCGAAACGGTGCTGGGAGATCACGGTCAGCGCCACGCCGGCCGTGCGGGCCGCCTCGATGAGCCGGTCGGCGGCCGCCAGGGTGACATCGACCGGCTTCTCCACCGCCAGGTGCTTCCCGGCGCGCGCGGCGCGGATGCCGATCTCGGCGTGCAGGCCGCTCGGCACGCAGACGCACACCACGTCGACGTCCGGCCGGGCCAGCAGCGCGTCCAGGTCCGGTTCGGCCGCGCAGCCGCGGGCGGCGGCGAAGGCCCCGGCCGCCCCGGCAACGACGTCGGTGACGGCCGCCAGCCGGGCCCCGGGCAGCGTCCTGATCGCGGCGGCGTGCAGGCCCGCGATCACCCCGGTCCCGACGATCCCGAAGCCGCTCATCCCGTTGATCCTAGCTGCCTAGCCACCTGGCCAGCAGGTCCAGGTGCTGGGGGAGCGCGACCTCCGGCTCCTCGATCTCGGGATGCCAGCGCTTCTCCCATTCCACCGAGATCCAGTGCGGGTACCCGGCCGCCTGCAGCAGGCCGAGCATTTCCCTGACCGGCACCTCGCCCGCGCCGAGCGGCACCAGCTGCCAGTCCCCGCCCGCGGTGCGGCGGGCGTCCTTGACCTGGGCGAGCAGGATCGCGGGAGCCCAGGTTGGCGTGGACCTCGGCGGGCGTCTCGCCCACCCGGTGCGGGTGATGGCTGTCCCATACCGCGCCCACGAGGTCCGCGGGCACCCCGTCCGCCGACACCAGGGCCAGCAGCTCGGCCACGGCCGAGGAGGCGGAGAAGGCGTCGTGGGTCTCCACGCCGATGGCGACGCCGAGCCGGGCGGCCAGCGGCACGGCGTCCTCGAGGACCCGCGCCGCGGCCTGGAGCTGACGCTGGCGCAGGGGAGGCGGCCCCAGGTCGCCGCCGAACACGCGGACCAGCGGGGAATTCCAGTCGCTGGCCAGCTGGAGGAACCGGCGCAGTTCCGGGCCGGGATCGGGGCCGGTGATGCGGATGGAGCTGTCTACCGCGACGACGGGCAGGCCGGCCAGGGTCCGGCTGACCTGCGCGCGGCGGGCGGCGGGCATCGACGGGTCGATGAGCTCGCCGTCGATGAGCCGGAGCTCGATGCCCGCGTAACCCCAGCGGCGGCCGAGCGATACGGCCGCCGCCAGGGTGGCGTCAGGGAACGCGAGCGTGCTGAAGGCGATGCGCGGCGGCATGCTCGTCCACGGACGCGTCCGGAGTGTGCTAGCTGGATTAATGTTCTGGTGGGGTGAGGCCCGCCCCCGGTGGGGGGGTTACCAGGGGCGGGCCCGCTTGTGTCCGCGGAAGGTTCGGTTACCGCGGGGTGAGGTGGGTGATAACGACCGGGATTGTGCCGGAGCCGGGGCCGTTGTTGGTCCCGGAGGGCTGGCCGGTCTCGTACGGGTCGTCCTGAGTCGGCCAGCCGTTGTAGTTCTGCGAGTTGTACTGGAACCACTGCGAGCCGGTCGTGGTCGGGATGACGGGCAGGTTCGCCGCCACGTACTTGGCGATCGGCTCGAGCGCCGCGGTCTGATCCGCGGTCGTCTCGGCCCCGGCCAGCTTGACTAGCATCTGGTCGACGGCCGGGTCCTTCAGCCGCTCGTAGTTGCCGGTGGCGGTGGAACCGGTGGAGAGCGCGCTGTCCAGCCAGCCGTCGTACATGTTGTACGGGGTGATCCCGCCGTTGGACCAGTGCGAGGTCAGCTGGAAGTTACCGGAGGCGACGTCGCTGTTCCAGGCGTCCACGGACTGGCCCTGGAAGGTGGCGTTGATGCCGGCTGCCTTGAGTTCCTGCGCGACGAGCGCGTCGACCTGGGCGTAGTCGGTGTAAGCCGACGGGTTGGTGATCGTCAGGGAGACTTCCTTGCCGCCCTTGGAGTAGAAACCGTTGCTGCCCTTGGTGTAGCCGGCCTTCTGCAGGATCTGGCTGGCGGCGGCCGCGCTGCCGGTGGCGGAGACGGTCATGTTGGCGATCGGGCCGGCCCAGGCGTCGAACAGCGGTGAGGTCAGGCCGGTGGCGTTGAGGACCGGGTTCTCCAGGCCGGCCTCGCCCTCGGTCGCGAGCAGCTGGCGGTTGATCGCCGCGCTGATCGCCTGCCGTACCGGCAGCTGGTTGGTCGGCCACTTGTTCAGGTTCGGGATCAGGCTGTTGGTCCCGCCCGGTGCCTCCCAGTGGTGGTGATTGGCCGGGTTGGTGCTGATGAAGCTCTTCTGCAGGCCGGGGATGAAGTTACCGGTCCAGTCGATCTGCCCGGCGAACAGCGCGGACAGCGCGCTGGTATTGGAGGTGTACACCGGGAAGAAGACCTTCGGCACCTTCACCTTGGCCGCCTGCCAGTAGCCGGCGTTCCTGACCAGGGTGAAGCCCTGCGGCGTGAAGCTGCCGAGCTTGAACGGGCCGGTGCCGACCGGGTTGGGGTCGGTGAACGTCTCCGGCTTGCTCTGCGAGGCCCAGATGTGCTTGGGCACGATCCCGGTGCCCGCGATCGACTGCAGGTTGGTGAACTGCGGGGTAGCGAAGGTGAGCACCACGTTGTTGCCGGACGCGGTCACGGTGCCGTACTTCACGCCGTTGAGGTTGACCGTTGCGTCCGCCTTCAGCATGTTGAAGGTGAAGGCCACGTCGTCCGCGGTGAACGGCTGGCCGTCGTTCCACTTCACGCCCTGGCGGATAGCGAAGGTGAGAGTCTTCCCGCCGTTGGACCACGCGTAACTCGTGGCCAGCCACGGGTAGTACTTGGGTGGGGCGGCCAGGTTGAACTCGATCAGCGGCTCGTAGATGAGCCCGGTCGCGCCCATGCCCCAGGGCGCGCCGGTGGGGACGAACGGGTTGAAGGTCTGGGTGATGGTGGACTCGGGGGAGCTCTCCATGACCAGGGTCTTTCCCGTGGCGGCGGCGCCCGTGTTCGAGCCCGTGCTCCCTGAGCTCGGACTGCTGCTCGACGAGCATGCGGCGAGCCCCGCTGCGAGCAAGCCGGCGGCACCTACTGCGAAGAGCCGTCTATGGCTGTGCATTCTCCTCATCAATCTCGTCTTTCTCTCGTGTATCGGCGGTGGATGGGTTATTGGGTGGATTGCACCTCCGGGCCGCCCGGAGACCAGTTCCGGGGCGGCGGCGTCCAGGCGCCAGCAGGCCGCGCCGCGTGTGTCGGTGATGGGTATCAGGGCCGGATCCTCGGCCCGGCAGCGGTCCTCGGCCAGCGGGCACCGAGGGCTGAACGGGCAGCCGGTCGTGGCCACCTGCGCGGCCAGGCGCGGCTTGACCGGGTCCTGGCCCGGCGCCGTTGACGGCCGGCTGCCCGGCCGCGCAGGGCGCTGCCCAGGTTGTCCGGGTCGGGAGCCGAGGCGACGAGCAGCTGCGTGTAGGGATGGGCCGGCTGCTGGGTGACCTCCTCGGCCGGGCCGCGCTCCACGATCTCCCCGGCGTACATCACCAGCACCTCGTCGGCGAAGTAGCGGGCCGAGGCGATGTCGTGGGTGATGTACAGCATGGCCAGGCTGAAGCGCTGGCGCAGGTCGTCGAGCAGGGCTAGCATCTCGAGCCGGATCGAGACGTCCAGCATGGACACCGGCTCGTCGGCCAGCAGCACGCTGGGCTTAGCCGCGAGCGCCCGGGCGAAGGCCACCCGCTGGCGCTGGCCGCCGGACAGCTCGTGCGGGTACTTGACCAGGAACTGCCTGGCCGGGGTGAGGCGCACCTGCTCCATCAGCGCGGTGACCTCGGCGTCGATGTCGGTGCCCTTGCCCTGGTGCAGCTTGACCGGGCGCTCCAGGTGGTAGCGCACGGTGTGCACCGGGTTCAGCGAGGCGAACGGGTCCTGGAAGACGTACTGGACCTGGCTCTTGTAGCGCCGGAAGTCGCTGCGGCCCGTCACCGCGACCGGCTTGCCGTCCAGCTTGATCGAACCGGAGGTCAGCCGCTCCTGGCCGGCCAGCATCCGGGCGGCGGTGGACTTGCCGGACCCGCTCTCGCCCACCAGCGCGACCACGGCGCTGCGGTACAGGTTGAAGGACACGTCGCGGACCGCGTGCAGCGTCTGGCTGCGGCCGATCTTGAAGTCCTTGCTGACCGAGATCGCTTCCATGGCGAGCGGCCCGCGCGTCGCGGCGGCGGACGTCAGCGTGCCCGCCTGCCCGTTGCTGCCCGCCCGTTGCCGACACTGTGCTCGCTCATGTCCGGGGCTCCTCGGCGGTCGCGCGGCTGCTTGGCTCCGGGCAGGGGCGTCCCCGGCAGCACGAACGGGCACGCCGTCACGTGCTCGGGGTCCTTGGAGGTGGCCACCGGCAGCAGGTGCATGTCGACTTCCTCGCACGCCGACGTGCCGTACGCGCACCGCGGCAGGAACGGGCAGCCGGGCGGCGGGCTGCCCAGGTCGGGCGGTGAGCCGGGGATGCCGGCCAGCTCGCGGCGCGGCCCGCGGAGCGAGGGGAACGAGTTGAGCAGGCCCTTGGTGTAGGGGTGCGACGGCTCGCGGTGGATCTCCGCCGGACGTCCCGATCTCGAGCAGCTGCCCGGCGTACATCACCGCGATCCGGTCGGCCAGCTCGAGCAGCAGGGACAGGTCGTGCGTGATGAACACGATGGAGAAGCCGAGCTGCTCCTTGAGCTCCACGATCTGGGCCAGGATGTCGCGCTGCACCACCACGTCGAGCGCGGTGGTCGGCTCGTCCATGATGACGACCTCGGGGTCGGTGGCCAGCGCCATCGCGATCATCACCCGCTGCCGCATGCCGCCGGACAGCTCGTGCGGATAGCTGCGCAGCCGGGCGCGCGGGATGCCCACCAGGTCGAGCAGCGAGGCGGCCCGCTCGCTGGCCTCGTCCCGCGGGATCCGCAGGTGCGCGTGGATGACGTCGAGCAGCTGGTCGCGGACGTTGAGCACCGGGTTCAGCGCGTTCATCGCGCTCTGGAAGACGATGGCGATCTCGCGCCAGCGCAGCTTCCGCAGCTGGTCGGCCCGCATGCGCAGCAGGTCGACCGGCTCGGTCACCCGGCGCCCGGAGTAGGTGACGCTGCCGCCGGTGATCAGGGCGGGCGCCCGCAGCAGCCGGGAGGCCCCGTAGACCAGCGTGGACTTGCCCGATCCGCTCTCGCCCGGCCAGGCCGACGACCTCGCCGGGGGCCAGGCTCAGGTTCACCTTGTCCACGGCGCGGACGTCGCCGCCCGGCGTGCGGTACACCACCGACAGGTCGCGGATCTCGAGCACCGGGTCCTGGCCCGGGCCGGGGAGAGGTGGCCACCGGGACCGGCGCCTGGTCTGGGTTCGCCGTCATCGGGCCCGGCCCCCTTCGGTCTCGTCGAGCAGCGAGCTGCGGGAGAAGGAGTGCAGGAAGCCGGCCACCCGGCCGCGCCGCTGCGCGATCTCGCCGAGCACCGGCGTGGGGTCGGCCGGGCGCAGCCAGCGTCCGGCGATCTTGCTGGCGCTGGCCGCGTCGCGCAGCCGCGGGTTGCCGAGCTCGTCGATCCCGGTGTTCAGCAGCACCAGGCCGGTGCCGATGAGCGCGACGGCCAGCCCGGGCGGGACGAACCACCACCAGGCCCCGAGCTGCAGCGCCTGCTGGCTCTGCGCCCAGTAGAGCATGGTGCCCAGGCTCCAGCTGTTCAGGTTGGTGACGCCGATGAAGGCCAGCGCCACCGACGCGCCGATCGCGTAGAGGACCGTGTTCACGAAGCTCGCCGCGATCAGGCTCACCTCGTTCGGCACGATCTCCCAGGTGATGATCCGCCAGGTCTTCTCGCCCATCTCCCGGGCGGCCGAGATGAAGTCGCGGTTGCGGATGGCCAGGGTCTGCGCCCGGACCACCCGTGCCCCCCAGGGCCAGGACAGGAAGCTGAGCACCAAGATGGTGGCCGTCTGCCCCTTGCTCTGCAGGTAGCCGAGCAGCACGATGAGCAGCGGCAGCGCCGGGATGACCAGGAACACGTTGGTGAGCAGCGACAGCACCTCGTCCCACACGCCGCCGAGGAAGGCGGAGGTGACGCCGACGATCACCGACAGCGCCGTGGCCACCAGGCCGACGAAGAACGCGAGCTCGAGGGTGAGCCGGATCCCGACCAGGAGCTGGGACAGGACGTCCTGGCCGCTCTGCGTGGTGCCGAGCAGGTGCGCGCCGTACGGCGCGTGCAGCGACAGGTCGGGCGAGGGGTTCTGGAACGAGGGGTCGTACGGCGCGACGAACGGGCCGATGATGCCGGCCAGCACGAACAGGCCGAGCAGGACGGCGCCGACCTTGGCCTTGGTCGGCATCCGGCGCCAGCGGCCGGGCCTGGCGTCTTCGGTGGGCAGCGCGGTGGGTTCGGCGCTGATCGGCAGGACGGCGGTCATGCCGTCGCCTCCCTGGTCCGGGCGCGGGGATCGGCGAACACGATGATCATGTCGACGATCAGGTTGGCGATCAGCACGGCGAACGTGATCACCAGGAAGATCCCCTGCATGAGCGGGTAGTCGTTCGAGGTGACCGCGTTGAGCAGCAGCAGCCCGATGCCCGGGTAGGAGAAGACGATCTCCATGACCAGGGCGCCCGAGATCACGAAGCCGACCGCCAGGCCGAACCCCTGCAGCTGGGGCAGCAGGGCGTTGCGGGCCGCGTAGGTGAAGATGACGCGCCGGTTGGGCAGGCCCTTGGCCTGGGCCGCGATCACGTAGTCCTCGCCGATCGTGGTGATCATGACGTTGCGCATCTGCAGCATCCACCCGGCGATCGAGGTGAGCACGATGGTGAGCGCCGGCAGCAGCGAGTGGTAGAGGGCGCTGCTGATGAAGTCCCCGTGCCAGCCCGGGATCAGCCCGTTGGCGTATCCCTGGCCGGTCGGGAAGACATGCGTCTTGATGGCGAGCAGCTCGACCAGGATCAGCGCGAAGAAGAAGTACGGGATGGCCTGCAGGAACATCAGGCCGGGCAGGACCCGGTCGAGCGCGCCGCCGTGCCGCCAGCCGGCCACGATGCCGAGCGCGGTCCCCACCAGGAAGGCGATGACGGTCGCGGTGCCGACCAAGATGATGGTCCACGGGAGTGTCTGGACCAGGAGCGAGGAGACCGACGCCGGGTACTGGGATACGTCGGTGCCGAAGTTGAAGTGGAAGATGTCGTTCAGGTACGACACGTACTGGCTCCAGATCGAGCCCGGATGTCCCACGCCCAGCAGCGCCTGGATGCGCCTTGTAGGCCGCGGGCTGCAGGTTGGGGAACTTCGCCATCACGCTCTGCACGGCGTTGCCCGGCATCGCCCGCGGGATGAAGAAGTTGACGGTCAGCGCCACCCAGGCGGCGACGACGTAGAACAGCAGGCGGCGGAGTATGAACGACATGGCGGCTCCTAGGCCTTCGCAGCCTGGCGGGCTGGTCGGCGGCCTTGGTCGGGGGCTCGTGGGGGCTGGCGAGGGCGGGAAAGGCCAGCGCGCCGGTGATTTCCGAACGCGGGAACTTGAGCGTGGGCACCGGCTGGCGGATGACGGTGCCGGGCGGGCAGCCGCAGCTGGACCGCAGCACGAGCTCGGTGGGCAGCAGTTCGGTCGCCGGGCGCAGCGACGGGTCGGCGATGCGGTCGAGCAGCCGGGCGCAGGCGCGCTCGCCGAGCAGCCGCATCGGCTGGTGGATGGTGGTCAGCGGCGGGTCGCACAGGCTGCCGGGGAAGATGTCGTCGAAGCCGACCACGGCGATGTCCTCCGGTACCCGGATGCCCTCCCGGGCGAGCGCCTTGACCACGCCGATGGCCATCTGGTCGTTGGCCGAGACCACCGCGTCCGGCAGGTCCTGCCGCGGCAGGGCCAGCAGCGCCTCGCCGGCCTCCTCGCCGCTCTGCACGCTGTAGTAGCCCTGGTAGAAGCCGACCAGCTCGGCATTGCGGGTTGGCGCGCAGCACGTGATCCAGGCCGAGCCGCCGTTCGCGCGAGTCCGGCGAGTCGGCGGGCCCGTGCACCCAGAACAGCCGCCGCCGGCCGTGGTCGCGGATCAGGTGGGTGACGATGGCCACCGTGCCGGACAGGTTGTCCGCCGTCACCACGTCGACGGCCTTCTCGTGCGGGGTGCCCGCGAAGATCACCACCGGGACGCGCGTGGCCAGCCGCTCGATGAACGGCGTGGGCACGATCCCCTCGCCGATCAAGATGCCGTCGACCTTGCCGGTGAACGACTCGATCCGGGCGTAGCCGGGATCGTTGGCGCCCTGCAGGAAGGTGATGAGCAGCGACCATTCCTGGTCCCGGATCCGGGACTCCACCCCGCGCAGCACCTCGTCGTAGAACAGCAGGTTCATGTTCTCGATGTCGTACTGCTGCGCGTGCCGCTCGACGCACACCAGGCCGATCACGTCCTTGCGGCGGCGGGACAGGCTCTGGGCGGCGCCGTCGGGTACGTAGCCGAGCTCCTCGATGGCCTGCTGGACCCGGATCCTGGTGGCCTCGCGCACCCGGTCCTGGCCGTGCACCACCCGCGAGACCGTCGCGGTGGACACGCCGGCCAGGCGGGCGACATCGAAAAGAGTTACCACGTTGTCCCGATCAGCGGCATAGCTTCTTCCTCCGCTAGCTGGTCTCCGGGCCCGACATCCAGAAGTCACATAGACGACATGTAAACGTTTACACCGGAAATCTAAGCGCTTACACTAACCCTCAGCACAGGGTCGGTCAAGGTTCGTGTCCACGTCGTAACAAAGGAGATGTTGATGGCGGAACTGGCGGCGGGCGAGGACGGCGCCCTCGGCTTCCCGGACGGCTTTACCTGGGGAGCGTCGACGGCGGCGTACCAGATCGAGGGAGCGGCAACCGCGGACGGCAGGGGCCCCTCGGTATGGGACACCTTCAGCCACACGCCCGGCAAGGTCCGCGGCGGCGACACCGGCGACGTGGCCTGCGACTCCTATCACCGTTACCGCGAGGACGTCGCGCTCATCGCCTCCCTCGGCCTGTCCTCCTACCGCTTCTCCATCTCCTGGCCGCGGATCCAGCCCGGCGGCCGCGGTCCCGTGAACCAGCGCGGCCTGGACTACTACCGCGCGCTGCTCGACGCGCTGGGGGAGCGGGGCATCGCCGCCACCGCCACGCTCTACCACTGGGACCTGCCGCAGGAACTGCAGGACGAGGGCGGCTGGGCGGTCCGCGGCACGGCCGAGCGGTTCGCCGAGTACGCCGCGCTCACCGCGGAGGCGCTCGGCGGCCGGGTCGCCCGCTGGATCACCCTCAACGAGCCGCAGGTGGTCTCGGCGAACGGATACCGCCACGGCGAGCACGCCCCCGGGCTGCGCGATGACGCCGCCGCCTCCGCCGCCACCCATCACCTGCTCCTCGGCCACGGGCTGGCCCTCCAGGCGCTGCGGGCCGCGGGTGCGGCCGACGTCGGCATCACGCTGGACCTGGCTCCGGTCCGGGTGCTCGGCGACGCCGGCGCTGAGCCAGCTCGAGCTGGCCAGGCTGGTCACCGATGCGGCGGCGAACGGCCTCTACCTCGGCCCGGTGCTGCACGGCCGCTACCCGGAGCATGCCCCGGAGGGGTACCGGCCGCCGGCCCACCTGATCGCCGACGGCGACCTGGAGCTGATCAGCGCGCCGATCGATTTCCTCGGGGTGAACTACTACTCGCCGGTCTTCCTGCGCGCCGGGGACCCGGCTGACCTCAGGCTCAACGAGCAGCCCGCGCGGTGCCAGGTGCCGGGGGTCGTCGAGTACCGGCCCGGGGAGCTCGAGCGCACCTCGATGGGCTGGCTGGTCGACCCCAGCGGGCTGCACCAGCTCCTGGTGGACGTGTCCAGGCAGGCCCCCGGCCTGCCGCTCTACGTCACCGAGAACGGCTGCGCGGCCGAGGACTACGTGAACCCGGACGGCGAGGTGAACGACATCGAGCGGGTCAGGTACCTGCACACCCACCTCGAGGCGGCCGCGCGGGCGATCAAGGACGGCGCCAACCTGGCCGGGTACTACGTCTGGTCGCTGCTGGACAACTTCGAGTGGGCCTGGGGATACCAGAAGCGGTTCGGGATCGTGTTCGTGGACTTCGGCACCCAGCGCCGGATTCCCAAGGCCAGCGCCGCCTTCTACGCGAACGTGGTCCGGGCCAACGCGATCCCGCTGCTTCCCGCCGCCTGGCCGAGCTGATCCGGGTGAACGCGGCTCACCGAAGCCACGGGATTTTCCTGGCCTTCCGGCTGATTCCCGGGCCCTGATCCAGGTGGCCGCGGCCGGGCATTTCGCCTGCGACATAAGGCGTTTCTCGCTCTGACGTGGTGACACGCGACTCTCTCACCAGGGATGATGGCTTTACGTAGTCATATAGATACGCTAAGCTACTTCCCGATGCGTCACGCAAGGGACGCGGGGCCGCTCCGTGGGGGAGCGGCCCGACGGGAGGGCTTCGGCCCGGACGAACAGGGGAGATAGACATGCTGGTTACCTTTCTTCAGGGCCTCCTCAGCGGCCTCAGCTCGCTGCTCGGCAGCCTGTTCTCGTAGCTGCTGGCTGTAGCTTCTGCCTGAGACCGGGTTGGACACGTTGACGTGTCCGGCCCGGTTTTCATGTCCCGGGCCCGCTGGCTACCGTCGGTACCATGCCCCCGGAAGCCGCCCGGCTGACGTTCCGCGAGATGACAGCCGCCGATCTCGACGACATGGCCGCCCTGCTCGGCGACCCCGACGTCATGACCTACTACCCGCGTCCGAAGACCCGGCCGGAAGCCGCCCAGTGGATCGACTGGAACCGCCGCCTGTACCGCATGCACGGCTACGGCCTGTGGGTGATCAGCGACGGCGACGGCTTCGCCGGCGACTGCGGGCTCACGCCCCAGGTTGTCGACGGCGTGACCGAGCTCGAGGTCGGCTACCACGTGCGGACCGCGGCGCAGGGCCGCGGTTACGCGACCGAGGCCGCCGCGGCCTGCCGCGACTACGCCCGCTCCGTGCTCGGCGCCACCCGGCTGATCGCGATCATCCACCCGGATAACCGGCCCTCCCAGCGCGTCGCCGAGAAGATCGGCCTGCGCCCGGAGAAGCGGGCCCTGGTACACGGGGGCCGGGAGGCCGTCATCTACGCGATGGCCCTCGCCAGCCGGTAGCGCGAGCGTGTAGATAATGGCCGGTATGCGTTCCGAGACAGCGATCGACGGATTCCGGCTGGCCTACGACCGGAGCGGGACCGGGCCCGCGGTGCTGCTGCTGCACGGCTGGCCCGGGGACCGGACCGACTACCGCGAGGTCGTCCCGCTGGTGGCGCCCACCGCCGACGTGATCGTGCCCGACCTGCGGGGGTTCGGCGAGTCCGACAAGCACGCCGCCGACCCGGCCGGCCAGTACAGCGCGGTGGCCCAGGCCCGCAGCGTCATCGCGCTGATCGGCGAGCTGGGCCTCGGGCCGGTCGTCCTGGCCGGGTACGACATCGGCAGCCGGATCGCCCAGGCCATCGCCAGGGACCGGCCCGACCTGGTCCGCGCGCTGGTCGTCGCGCCGCCGCTGCCCGGTATCGGGGACCGGATCCTCACCCCGGACGCGCAGCGGGAGTTCTGGTACCAGGCCTTTCACCACCTGGAGCTCTCCACCGAGCTGGTGGACGGGCAGCCGGAGGCGGTCCGGGCCTACCTGCGGCACTTCTGGTCGCACTGGTCCGGGCCCGGCTACGAGCCGTCCGGAGCTCACCTGGACCATCTGGTGTCGGTTTACGGCGCGCCGGGCGCGTTCGCCGCCTCGATCGCCTGGTACCGGGCGGGGGCCGGGTCGGTCGCCACGTCGCTGGCGGAGCGGGCTCCCGCGCCGGACAGCCGGATCGCGGTGCCGGTGACGGTCCTGTGGCCGGAACACGATCCGCTGTTCCCCCGCGCATGGTCGGACCGTATCGGTGAGTTCTTCGCCAACGCCGAGCTGACCTGGCTCGACGGCGCCGGCCACTTCTCGCCGCTGGAGGCCCCGGCGCAGTTCGCCGCGGCGGTCACCGCCGCCGGGACGAGCTGACCTGGGCTGCCATACTCGACCTCATGAAGTTCAGCGCAACGGTAGAGCTCGGCGGCAAGACCGCGACCGGCATCGAGGTCCCCGCGGAGGTGGTCACCGCCCTGGGCACCGGCGGCCGCCCGCCGGTGACCGTCACCATCGGCGGCCACACCTACCGGACCACGGTCGCGCGGATGGGCGGCCGGTACCTGGTGCCGCTCAGCGCGGAGAACCGGACGGCCGCCGGCGTGGCCGCCGGCGATGCAGGTCGAGGTGGAGATCGAGCCGGATACCGCGCCCCGGGAGGTGGCGGTGCCCGCCGACCTGGCCGAGGCGCTGGCCGGCGACGACGCCGCCCGGGCGACGTTCGACGGACTTGCCTTTACCCACCGCAAGGAGTGGGTGCGCTGGGTGGAAGAGGCCAAGAAGCCGGAGACCCGCGCGACGCGGCTGGCCAAGACGGTCGAGTCGCTGCGCGCGGGCAAGCGGGCCCGCTAGGTCCCGCGCTTGGCGTCCGACCAGCTGCGGACGATGGCGGTATCGGAGATGAAGCGGACCCCGCAGCCGGGGGCCCAGCGCCCGGCGGCCTCCCGCAGGCAGTCGTCGACCAGCCGGGCCACCGCCTCGGCCTGCTCGCCCGGGCAGTGGACGAGCAGCTCGTCATGCAGGCAGAGCACGATGCGCGCGCCGAGCGAGGCGGACCGGGCCCGCACGGTGACGGCCCACACCTTGAAGAGCTCCGCCGCGGCGCCCTGGATCATCGCGTTCCGCGCGTACCGGCCGTAGGCGGCAGCCCGGCTGCTGCTCCGGGGCTCGGCGGCGGTCAGCACGATCAGGCGGCCGCCGTAGGTGCGCAGGTCGCGGCCGGCCTGCCCGGCCCGGTCGGCGCTGTCGAGGTAGGCCATGGCCACCGGGTAGGCCGTGTTGAGGCGGCGCAGGGCCTGGGCGCCGTGACCGGTGGTCTGCCCGTACATCGCGCCGAGCACGGCCACCTTGGCGGTCGGCCGGTCCACGCCGAGTTGCGCCGCCACCGGTGCGTACAGGTCGTCGTCCCTGGTCGCGGTGGTCAGGGCCGGGTCGCCGGTCACCGCCGCGAGGACCCGCGGCTCGATCTGGCCCAGGTCGGCCCGGACGAACACGTGTCCCTCGGCGGCCACCACCGCCGGGCGCAGCGCGGCCGGCATGTTGTGCAGGCCGGCCGAGGCGGTCATCCGGCCGGCCGCGCCGTCGGAGCCGGTCCACGCGCCGCGGAGCCTGCCGTCGGCGCCGAGGTGCTGGTCCAGCCACGCGTAGCCGTAGGTCGTCACGATCCGCTCGGCCTTGCGCCACTCGAGCAGCGGGCCGACGATCGGATGGGCGTCCCGCAGCGCGCGCAGCCGCCCGGCCCGGGTGTCCGGCACGTCCATACCGAGCCGGCCAAGCAGGGTCCGCAGCTGCACCGGGCTGCGCAGGTCAGCGGTGACGCCGGCCGGGAGATGGCGTAGCACCTCGGCGTCCCGCGCGGCCCGCAGCGACGCGGCCTCGGCCTCGCTGCGCGGCCGGGGGCCGATGAGGGCGGTCAGCACCTGCTCCGCGACCGCCCGGTCCATCGGCAGCCCGTCCGCGGACAGCTCGGCGCAGAGCAGTTCGGCCGTGGACTCGGCGTGGGCCGTGGCCAGTGCCATCGGCCGGTCCTCCAGCCCGGCCAGCGCCTTCCGCTGGAGTTCCGCCGCCGCCAGGGCCAGTCCGGCCCAGGCGGCGATCCGGTCGGGCCGGTCCGCCCAGCCGCCGCCGGTCCAGGCCGGGCTCAGGTGCCCGTCCGGCGCCACCGGATCGGTCCCGTCGCCTTCGTCCACGCCGAACAGGTCCAGCGGTCCCGAGGCCGGCATCGCGTCCGTGTCCAGCCCGTGCAGCCGGGCCCAGACCAGGGCCGGGTCCGCCCGCCAGCCGCCGAACAGCAGCCGGTGCGCGGCCGTGATGTCCCAGCACGTAGCCAGGCGCACCCCGTCGGCGGCCAGCCGGGCCGCCGCCTGGCCCGACCAGGTCACCCACCGCGGCCGCAGCGCCTCGTCGGCCCGCCCCACCTCGGCCGCGACCCCCGGCGCCGTCCAGGTGCGGCCCGCGGCGGCGAGCCCGTACCCGAGCGCGGGCGTGACGACCAGCGCGACGAGGTCGCCGCGGTTCACGCCCGCCTCCCGCAGCGACGCCACCAGGTCCGCATCTGCCACGCAAGCAACCTTGCCACGGACGCGGCCCTGGGCGGGCCCGGGGCTGGTACCCAGCCCGTTCGGCCCGAAATGGGTGAAGCAGGACCGCAGCGACGAAGCTCACCATGACCAGCACCGAGACCGGGACCGCGGCGGCGCTCATGGTCGCGATCGGCGGCGCTTCGGACCAGCTCCCGCTGTGCGGCTCGGTCACGCTGGCCGGCCCCGAACGCGCCGTCGGCCCCGGCCGGGTCCTGGACACCCCGGCGGTCATCGGCTGACGCCCCGCCCTAGTACGTCATGCCCATCGCGGTCCGCACCTCGGCCAGCGTGGCCGCCGCGATCTCGCTGGCCCGCTGGTTGCCGTCCCGCAGCACCTGGCGCACGTAGCCCAGGTCCCGCTCGTACTCGGCCCGGCGCGCCCGGACCGGGGCGAGCAGGTCGTTGACGGCGGCGGCGACCAGCTTCTTCAGCGCCGCCGCCCCGCCCCCGCCGATCTCGGCCGCGACCTCGTGCGGATCGCGGTCCAGGGCCAGCGCGGCCAGCAGGACCAGGCTGGAGACCGCCGGCCGGCCTGCCGGGTCGTAGCTGATGTGCCGTTCGGAATCGGTCTGCGCGCCGCGGATGAGCCGGGCGGTCTCGTCCGCGGTGGCCGAGAGCGGGATGGTGTTGCCGCGGCTCTTGCTCATCTTGGTGCCGTCGGTGCCGAGCAGCAGCGGGGCGGCCGACAGCAGCGCGTCCGGCACTGCGAAGACCGGGCCGTACCGCTCGTTGAACCGGCGCGCGATCACCCGGGTGATCTCCAGGTGCGGCAGCTGGTCCTGCCCCACCGGCACCAGGTTCGCCCGGCAGAACAAGATGTCCGCCGCCTGGTGCACCGGGTAGGTGAGCATCAGCCCGCTGACCGACGCCTGCCGCGAGTGCGCGATCTCGTCCTTGACCGTCGGGTTGCGGTTCAGCTCGGGCACCGAGACCAGGCTGAGGAAGGGCAGCAGCAGCTGGTTGAGCGCGGGCACCGCGCTGTGCGCGAAGATCACCGTGCGGGCCGGGTCGAGCCCGATGGCCAGGTAGTCCAGCACCAGGCCGGTCACGTACTCGTCCAGGTGCTCGGCCGTGTCCCGGTCGGTCAGCACCTGGTAGTCGGCGATCAGCACGAAGACCTCGGCGCCGAGGTCCTGCAGCCGGACCCGGTTCCGCAGCGTGCCGAAATAATGCCCCAGGTGCAGCAGCCCGGTCGGCCGGTCACCGGTCAGGATGCGGAACGCCGCCGCGTCCCGGCCGATCAGGTCCTCGAGCTCGGCCGAGCGCCGCTGGGCCGCCGTCGTTGCCTGGGCCAGGGTCGTTGTCATTGTTATCGTCCTCCCGTAGGTCCGGATGGGAGCACGAAAAAAGGCCGTCCATCCGGACGGCCTGAACGCAGGATGGGACCGTCCTTAGACGGCCCGCCACATCTGCGCTGCGTACTGCATAGTCTCAGGATAGCAAAACCGAAGGACATTATCCCGAACGGGCCGGGCTGTCCGCATTCGTCCCAGTGCCCGCACCGGCCGGGCCGGGCGACACGCCGGGATCCCGCCGTCCTGGAAAGGTGACCGCGGCCGTGAGGTAGGTCGCCGCGGCGCATAGCTCGGTGCCTGCCGCGATCAGCAGGCAGCCGGTTACCGACCACCCGGCCAGCGGCCCGGCGAGAGCGGCCCCGGCGGCCAGGCCGCCGATCTTCAGGCTGGCCGCCGTGGTGTAGACCTGACCGCGCAGGTGCGCGGGGGTCTCCCGGTGTCGCACCGCGAGCAGCGCGGTCAGCTGCGGGCCCTCGCCCGCCCCGCCGAGCGCGACCGCGACCACGGTGAGCCAGCCGGGCGCCAGCGCCGCCGCGGCCATGCTCGCCCCGATCACCAGCGTGCTGGCGAGTACCCGGGATTCCGGCCGCGGGTAGCCCTGGTGCCTGCGGCGCGGCCGCCCGGGCCGGCGGGTCAGGATCGCGTTGGTGAGGAGCGAGGCGACCGCGATCGCGCTGATCAGCAGCGCACCGCGGGCCGCGCCGCCGAGCCGCTGCGCGCCGAGCAGCGGGCAGCAGACTACAAGCATGCCGATCCCGGCGTAGGACACTGCCGAGGTCACGGTGGCGCGCCGTAGCGGCCGGCGGCCCGCGATCACCGCGAACCCTTCGGCCATCTGCCGGCGCAGGCTCGTCCGGTCCCCTGGCCCGGCCCCGGCCGACGCCGCCGGCCGGTACCGCGACAGCGAGCAGGCCGACGGCACCGCCAGCACGACCAGGCCGGCGGCGGTCAGTACCGCCGCCCGGGCGCCGATCCCGGCCGCCACCCCGGCGGCGAGGGCCGGACCCGCCAGGCTGGCCGCGCTGAAGGCGAGCCCGTCCAGGGCCGAGCCGCGGTCCAGCTCGCTCCCGGTCACGACGCGGGGGAGCTGCGCGGTCCAGCCGCCCGCCACCGCCGGGCTGAACAGCCCGCCGAGCAGCGCGATCGCCGCCAGTGCCGGCATCGGCAGCCGGCCCACGGCGGCCTGCAGGCCCACCATGCCCAGGGCGTAGGCGGCCAGCGTCGCGGCCAGGACCCGGTCCGGGCGGAGGCTGCGGTCGAGCAGCGCGCCGAACAACGGCCCGCCCGCCGCCCCCGCGATGGTCAGGCAGGCCAGCAACCCGGAGCCGGTCTGCGGTCGTCCAGTCACGGCGAAGCCGAGCAGCAGCAGTGCTGGTCCCGACATCTCGTCGCCCGCCCGGGCGGCCGACGCCCCCGCCAGGTACCGGAGCAGCCCGCGCCGGTCACTGTAACGGGAAGTCATAAAAATACGTTACATTATTGGTCATGGCCAGCCCGGAGCCCTTGCTCGGCAGCAGCGTGCACGACGCCGCGCAGCGCGCCGCGGACCTGCTCGCCGTGCTGCTCCCTGGCCCGGGACACCCGGGCAGCCGGGCCGCGGTGATCGAGGTGCTGCAGAAGCACGGCGAGCCCGAACCGATCGGGTTGTCCGACGCCGACCTCGCCGGACTGCACCAGGCTGCTCTCATGCTGCGGGAGGTATTCGCGGCCGGGGACGCCACTACCGCCGCTGACCGCCTGAACGGCCTGCTCGCGGGCCGTGCCCACCCGCCCCGGCTAACCAGCCACGGCGGGACGTCCGGTTGGCACCTGCACGTGGACAGCGACGACGACGCTCCCTGGGCCGAATGGCTCCTCACCTCCTCCTGCCTGGCCCTGGCGGTGCTGCTGGCCGAGCGGCAGGCGGCCCCGGCCGGGTTGTGCGCCTCCCCGTCCTGCGGCCGGCCCTTCGTCAACGTCGGCCGGGGCGCTCCCCGTCGTTACTGCTCAGCCGCCTGCGGCACGCGGGAGCGGGTGGCTGCGCACCGCGGCGTGCGCCGCCGCGGATCTGGCTCTCCCCCGTAGCGCGACGTAGTGACCAGTCCGTCACTTAGCT
>CAWIUF010000035.1:0-139207 GCA_963839095.1 uncultured Actinomycetota bacterium
CCCGTGCCTGTGAGGTACTGGGTGGCAGCCGTGGCCACCGTGAGCAAACCGCAAGCTCATCAGAGCGTCACATGCACGGGATTTCTGTACGCGATGGCGAGTTCCGGGGATTTCAACATGCGGGTGACCGGGCCGGCCCATGATCTTCGGGATAGGACCTAGCGTCCGGGCAGGCAGTACCGGACGGGGATTGAGAGACATTCTGACCAGGAGGGATTCCGCGCCTATGACTGAGCTCGCCGCTCCCGCCGCCGACGTCTGGCGCTCGCGCCTGCTCGAGTACCTCGACCGCCACGCCGCCGACATGGTGGCCGACCTGGCCGGGATGGTGCGGGTTCCGAGCATCTCGGGTTCGGCCGAGGAGAACGCGATCCAGGGCGTACTCAGCGAGCGCCTGGCCAGTGACGGCCTCGAGGTCGACGCCTGGGCGATCCCGATGGCCGAGACGCTGGCGGCCGAAGATTTTCCTGGGATGGAGGTGGAACGGGCCGAGGCGTGGGGCACGGTCGGCCGGCTCCCAGGAAGCGGCGACGGGGCCTCGCTGATGCTCAACGCGCACGTCGACGTGGTGCCGCCCGGGGACCTGGACCCGTGGGGTGATCAGGTGCCGTTCTCCGGCACGGTGACCGCGGACACGGTGTACGGGCGCGGGGCGTGCGACATGAAGGCCGGGCTGGTCGCCTCGCTGTGGGCGGTGCGGGCCTTCGCGGCGCTGGCGGTGCCGTTGCGCGGCGACCTGATCCTCGGCACGGTGGTGGGCGAAGAGGACGGGGGCCTGGGCACCTACGCGATGCTGCGCCGGGGGTGGCGCGCGGACGCGTGTGTCATCCCCGAACCCACCTCGCTGGACATCGCGCCCGGCAGCAGCGGCGCGCTCACCTTCCGGCTCACCGTGCGCGGGCGGGCCACGCACGCGTCGCGGCGGACCTCGGGGGTGAGCGCGATCGAGAAGTTCATCCCCGTCTTCGCCGCGCTGCGCCGCCTGGAGGCCCGGCGCAACGCGGTCAAGCACCCGATCATGGCGCGCTGGGACCTGCCAATCCCGATCGAGCTCGGCACGATCGCGGCGGGCGACTGGGCCTCGTCGGTGCCCGGCCGGCTGACCGCGAACGGGCGGATGGGCGTCGCCATCGGGGAGGACGTCGCGGACGCCCGCCGGGCTCTCGAAGAGGCCGTGGCCGAGGCATCCGCCGCCGACCCTTGGCTGCGCGACCACCCGGTCGATGTGCAATGGTGGGGCGGCCAGTTCGCACCCGGGCTGACCGGCTCCGACGCCGCCATCATCGGCGTGGTCGAGCGCGCGCACGCGGCCGTCTCCGGCCGGGCCCAGGCAACCTGGGGCACGCCGTACGGCAGCGATCTGCGGCTGATGACCAACATGGGCGGCGTGCCGACCGTTCACTACGGGCCGGGTGACGCCAACCTGGCGCACGCGCCCCGCGAGTCGGTGCCGATCGGCGAGTCTGTTCACGGCCGCCCGCGTGCTGGCGCTAGTCGCGCTGGAGCACTGCGGGGTGCGGTGAAGCGGTCACGCAGGTCGCGGCGCAGCACCTTGCCGGAGGAGGTGCGCGGGAGCGCGGCCGGGAACTCGATGTGCTTGGGGATCTTGTAGGCGGCGATGAGTTCGCGCAGGCCGGCCCGGAGCGAGTCGGCGTCGTGGCGGGAGCCGGGGGCGAGGACCACCGAGGCCGCGACCGCTTCGCCCCACTTCTCGTCCGGCACGCCGTAGGCGGCGCAGTCCAGGACGCCGTCGAGCTTGATCAGGGCCGCCTCGACCTCCGCCGGGTACACGTTGAGGCCGCCGGAGATGATCATGTCCTTCTTGCGGTCGACGATGCGGAAGTAGCCGTCCGGGTCGCGGCGGGCCAGGTCGCCGGTGTGCAGCCAGCCGTCGACGATGGCGGCGCGGGTCTCGGCCTCGTTGTTCCAGTAGCCCTGGAACACCAGCGGGCCGCGGATCAGCAGTTCGCCGACCTCGTCGTCGGGGGCGTCGCCGCCGTCGCGCGCGGATGATCTTGGCCTCGCTGTACAGGCACGGGCGGCCGGCCGTGCCGAGCCGCCGGACAGCTTCGGCGACCGGGGTGATCATGGCGAAGCCGCCCGAGACCTCGGTCATGCCGAAGCTGGAGATGAACGTGATGCCGCGCTCGGTCCAGGCCTCGAAGATCGCCATCGGCACGGGCGCCGCCCCGCAGAGGATCATGCGGATCGAGGACAGGTCCCGCGAGGTGAACTCCGGGTGCCGCATCAGCGCGAGCGCCATCGTCGGGACCGCGACCATGAAGGTGATGCCGTGCGCCTCGATCAGTTCCAGCGTCCGCCCGGCGTCGAACCCGCGCTCCAGGTAGATCGTGATCCCGCCGTGCAGGGCCGGCACCAGGATGGCCATGGCGCCGGTGAAGCAGAGCGGCAGGTTCAGCAGGAACCGGTCGTCCTGCCAGAAGCCCAGGTCGACGAGCCAGTTGAGGGTCGCGTAGTGCGTGTTGTCGTAGCTGATCACCGCGCCCTTGGGCCGGCCGGTGGTGCCCGAGGTGTAGTAGATGCACATCGGGTCCGACCCGGACCGGGGCACACCGGGATGAGCTGTCTGCCCGGCTGGCAGCGGGTCGTCGACGCTGACCATGGTCAGCGGGGCGGCGAGCGCGTCCACCAGGGCAGCGGCCGTCTCGGCGTGGGCGTCGTCGGTGACGAGCACGCTGGCGCCGCAGTCGGCGAGGAGGGCGACGAGCTCGGCCGGGGTGGCGAGGGTATTGAGCGGGACGAAGATCGCGCCCGCCCGCAGCGCGCCGATGAAGGCCTCGACGTACTCGGTGCGGTTGCCGATCAGGCAGGCGACCCGGTCGCCGGGCCGGACGCCGGCCCCGGTCAGGGCGTCGCCGATCCAGGACGCGCGGACATCGAGGTCGTGCCAGGACCGGGGCGTGCCCTCGAACACGATCGCGGGCTCGTCCGGCTTGATCCGGGCCCAGCCCGCGACCCACTCCGATGCGCCCATGCGACGGGGCCCTCCGTGTCATGATGACAAGATCCGCTCTTGTCTACCAAACTTTAGTTTGGTAAACAAGAGCCTGCGAGGGAGGGCACCGCATGACGGAAGTATCCGGCCCGGTCAGCGTGGTGATCGGCGACGGCGTCGCGACCGTGACCGTCGACCAGCCGCCGGTCAACGCGATGGGACGTGACGTCCTGGGTGGCCTGGGCGCGGCGGCCGGGCGGGTCGGGCCCGACCGCGAGGTGCGCGCGGTCGTGCTGGCCGGCACCGGCCAGGCCGCGTTCATGGCGGGCGCGGATATCGGCGAGTTCCAGGCACTGCGGGCCACGCCGGGCGCCATGGAGGAGCACAGCCGGATGGCGCGCGCCACCTTCGACGCGTGGCAGGCGCTCCCGCAGCCGGTCATCGCGGCCGTCCAGGCCAGCGCGGTCGGCGGCGGCCTGGAGATCGCCCTGCTCTGCGACCTCATCGTGGCCGACCCGGCCGCGCGGTTCGGGCTGCCGGAAGTGAAGCTCGGCCTGATCCCGGGCGGCGGCGGCACCCAGCGGCTGCCCGGCCGCATCGGCGTCGCGGCGGCCAAGGAACTGCTGTTCACCGGCGCGCTGATCGACGCCGCCCGGGCGCAGGCACTGGGCCTGGTCAACCAGGTGAGCGAGCCGGGCGGCGCGCTGGCGGCGGCCCAGGCCATCGCCGCGCGTATCGCCGCCCTGCCCCGGGTGGCCGTCACCGGCGCGAAGCGCGCGGTGAACGGGGCGGTGCCCGCGGCCGCCCTCGACCGGGAGCGCGAGATCTTCCTCGAGGTGTTCGCCTCCGAGGATTTCACCGAGGGCTTCGCCGCCTTCCTGGAGAAGCGCAAGCCCGTCTTCACCCACCGCTAGGAGACTCATGCCCGGTACCTTGCTGCTCGGCGGGGCCCGCACCCCGTTCAGCCGGTTCGGCGGGGCGCTGCGCGAGGTGCCCAGCGTGGAACTCGCCGCCTTCGGGATGCGGGCCGCGCTGGCGCACGCCGGCCTCGAGCCGGCCGACGTCGACGAGGTCTACTCGGGCGTGACGATCCCGGCCGAGGAAGCGCTCGACGGCTCCATCCCGGCCCGGGTGGCGATGCTGCGGGCCGGGATTCCGGAGGACCGGCTGTCGCTGACGCTGGACCGGGCGTGCTGCTCGTCGATGACCGCGGTGCAGCTCGCCATGCGGGCGATCGGGAGCGGCGCGGCCGATGTCATCCTGGCCGGCGGGGCCGACAACATGGGCCGGGCCGCCTTCCTGATGACGCCGAGCATCCGGTGGGGCATCCGCCGGGGCGGCCCGCAGCTCAAGGACCCCATGGCCGAGCCGGGCGCGGACATCGGCGGCAAGCCGGTGGCGGTGGACGCGGGCGAGGTCGCGGTGGAACACGGCATCACCCGGGAGGGCTCCGACGCGTTCGCCGTGCGGTCGCACCGGGCGTACTTCCGGGCGCTGGACGCCGGTTTCTTCGACGGGGAGATCGAGGCGTTCACCGCGGCGGACGGGACGACGCTCAAGGAGGACGAGGGTCCCCGGCGGGACACCTCGGAGGAGAAACTCGCCCGGCTGCGCACGATCTTCGACGGCCCGGTGGTCACCCCCGGGAACGCGCCCGGGCAGGACACCGGGGCGTGCTACGTGGTGCTGGTCTCCGAGCGGTTCGCCGCCGAGCGGGGACTGACGCCGCTGGCGCGCCTGGCCGGGGCGGGCAGCGCGGCGCGGGCGCCCCGGGAGATCGCGGTGGCCCCGGCCCCGGCGCTGGAGAAGGCCCTGGCCACGGCCGGGTGGACGCTCGGCGACCTGGACGCGATCGAGATCAACGAGGCGTTCGCCTGCGTGCCGCTGACGTCGGCCCGGGTGCTGGCCCGGGGCGACGGCGCGGTCGAGGAGGCGGTGCTGCGGCGGCTCAACGTCAACGGCGGCGCGGTCGCGCTCGGTCATCCGCCGGGCGCCTCGGGCGCGCGGCTGGTGCTGACCCTCGCCCGCCAGCTGCGGCAGCGCGGCGGCGGCCGCGGCGCCGCGTCGATCTGCGGCGGCCTCGGCCAGGCCGACGCCGTGGCGCTCGAGACCAGGTAATGGGCGGCGTACAACAGACGTTCAGCCCGACCGCGCTGGTCACCGGGGGCGGCTTCATACCGGGGCGACCTTGGTGGGGGATGGCGGCCACTCGTGGAGCGGTCACGACTTGCCTTGACTGATAAGGAGCAGTAAGCGATGGAAGTGAAGAAAATCGTGGTCGCGGGCGGCGGCGGCCAGATGGGCAACGGGATCGGGCAGGTCGCCGCGGTGTCCGGGTTCGACGTGACGCTGGTCGACGTGTCGCAGGCGGCGCTCGACCGCGGCTGGGCCGGATCGGGAAGAGCCTGGCCCGGCTGGTCAAGGCGGGCAAGCTCAGCGAGGACGAGGCGGCGGCCACCCGCGGGCGCATCGCGGTCAGCACGGACCTGGACACGGCCGCGGCGCAGGCCGACCACGTGATCGAGTCCATCATCGAGGACATCGACGCCAAGCGTGAGCTGTTCCGCCGCCTGGACGAGGTCTGCCGGGACGACGTGGTGCTGGCCAGCAACACGTCCCAGTTCGCCATCTCGAAGATCGCGTCGGCGACGCGGCGCCCGGACCGGGTGATCGGCACCCACTGGTTCAATCCCCCGCCGGTGATGCGGCTGATCGAGGTGGTGCGCGGACTCGAGACCTCCGACGAGACCCTGGCGGTGGTGCTGGACCTGGCCGGCCGGTTCGGCAAGGAGACCATCGTCTGCAAGAAGGACACCCAGGGATTCCTCACCTCCCGGCTGATCATGGCGCTGGTGCTCGAGGCGGCCCGGGTCGTCGACGAGGGCATCGCCGACGCGGACGACGTCAACAAGGCGTGCGTGCTGGCGTTCAACCACGCCATGGGGCCGCTCGCGACCGTCGACATGGGCGGGCTGGAGACCATGGAACGGGCCTCCGACGCGATGACGCACAACTACGGGGAGCGGTTCCGCCCGCCGCAGATCCTGCGCACCCTGGTCAACGCCGGGCACTACGGCCGCAAGACCGGCCGGGGGTTCAGCGACTACGGCTCGGCCGAGTAACGGCGGGCGTCCCCGATGGGCAGCGTGGACACCTGGACCGGGTACTGGGGGCGCCTGCGCCCCGACCGCCCGGCCCTAGCAGTGCGTCCGGCGCGGTTCGAGGACCGATGAGCGGCCAGGCCGGGCACGGGATCCGCGATGGTGACCGGGTCGGGTACCTGTCGCGCAACAACCCGGAGTTCTACGAGGTCATGATGGCGTGCGCGCGCATCGGGGCCGTCTTCGTGCCGTTCAACATCCGGCTCTCGGCCGGGGAGATCCGGTACATGGCGCCGGACGCCGGGCTGTCCCTGCTCATCGGCGAGACGTTCTTCGGTGGCCGGCTGCCGGAGGCGGCCGAAGGCGGCCATGATCACGCACGGGAACGCGGCCGCAAGGTGATCAAGCAGCAGTTGAGGGAGCCATGACCGGTATCAGCAGCTGGGCACGTTTCTGGGCGCGCTACGGAGCGGACCGGGTGGCCCTGATCCACGAGGACGGGGACCGCACCTGGGGTCAGCTGGAGGAGCACTGCGCGCGGCTGGCGGCCGGCTTGCTCGCCACCGGGCTGCGGAAGGGCGACCGGGTCGGCGGCCTGCTGCGCAACGGGCCCGGCTACATCGAGGTCATCCTCGGGTGCGCGCGCATCGGCGCGGTCTTCGTGCCGCTCAACCCGCTGCTGACCGGCCGCGAACTGCGGGTCCTGGCCGAGGACGCCGGGCTCGTCCGCGCTGGTGACGGACGCGAGCTTCACCGCCGTGCTCGGTCCGCTGGACGAGCTGATCGGGCGGAGCGGATCTTCTTCGCCGGGGAGCCGCCCGCCGGGGGGAGATCACTGCGGGAACTGCACCAGCACGGCACGGTCCGCGACGACCGTGACGTGAGCGGCGCCGACCCGATGCTGATCTGCTACACCAGCGGCACGACCGGCCGGTCCAAGGGGGCCGTCCTCACCCACGCGAACCTGGAGGCGGTCGCGGCGGGTGCCATCGCCTTCGACGCGCTCAGCCGGAACGACCGCGCCATCATCACCGTTCCGCTGGCCTTCACCGGCGCCAGCGTGTCGGTCGCCATACCGTTCCTGCGGTGCGGCGGCACGCTGGTGATCCGGCACGAATTCGTTCCGGCGCGGGTGCTCGACGACATCGAGCAGGGCGTGACGTTCATCGGCGTGGTCCCGCTGATCCTCGAGCGGATGGCGGCCGAACCGGACTTCGACCGGCGGGACCTGTCCGGGCTGCGGGTGGCCAAGGTGGGCGGGGCCCCGGTGCCCGAGTATCTCCTGCGGCTCTACGCCGGGCGCGGGGTCGGGCTGGTCAATGCCTACGCCCTGACCGAGGGCTCGGGGCTCAACCTCCAGCTCCAGGCGCACGAGTCGCTCCGCCGGCTCGGCTCGGTCGGTATCCCGCTGCTGGGCCAGGAAGCCAAGGTGGTGAACGCTTCCGGTGGTGAGGCGGATCCGGGCGAACCGGGTGAGCTGCTGCTGGCCGGCACCACCGTGATGAAGGAGTACTGGCGCAACCCGGCTGCGACCGCGGCGGCGCTGCGCGACGGCTGGCTGCACACCGGGGACGTGGCCAGCGTGGACGCCGACGGCTACTTCCGTATCGTGGACCGGGCCAAGGACATGATCATCTCGGGCGGGATCAACATCTACCCGGCCGAGATCGAGGCCGTGCTGAGCCGCCATCCCGACGTAACCGAGGTCGCGGTGGTGGGCGTGCCCGACGAGCGATGGGGCGAGGCCCCGGTGGCCTGCGTCGTGACCGGGAACCGCGAGCTCACCCTGGACCAGCTGAACGCGTTCGCCGAGGGGTCGCTGGCCCGGTTCAAGCGTCCCCGCGAGCTCGTGCTCAGGCAGGCGCCGCTGCCCCGGAGCATGAGCGGCAAGATCCTCAAGCGCGAGATCCGCAGCGAGCTGAGGGACGCGCGGCCATGAGTCACGTACTTAGTTACTGATGAGTAGCTGTGCTCATGCCCGGGCGGAAAGGCCATAGCAGCCTGGGTTCATGACAACTTTCAAGAGCCCGGACATGACCCTGACCGAGCAGAGCTCGCCGGCGCCGCGGACGCGTCGTCCCCGCCTGAGCCGGGCCGAACGCGGCTCGGTCCTGGTGGCGGCGGCGGCCGTCGCCGGCTTCACCGGGTACGGATTCGCGACCCATGCGCCGAGCACCGTCGGCTACGTGTCCTCCGTGCTGGTCATCGCGGCGGCCGTGATGGGGCTGCGCCGGGTGGTGCTGCCGCCGCTGCTGGCGGCCGGGCTGGCCGTCGCGGCGATCGCGACCCTGGCGGGCGGCCTGATCAGGGTCGGCCACGACGTGCTGTACAACGCGAATGCGGGCCCGTACAGCCCGTCGCTCGGCACCCACTACCTGCAGTACGACCACTTCGCGCACGCCTACTGCAGCTTCGTCATCGTGTTCGCCTGCTGGTTCATGCTCGCCGCCCCGCACGCGGGTAACGGCCGCCGCGGTGAGCTGGTGCTGCTGGCCGTCGGCGCTGCCCTCGGGCTGGGCGCGCTCAACGAGATGGTCGAGTTCATCGCCACCCTGGCGCACCACGGGGCGCACGCGGCGGCTACTGGAACACCGGCTGGGACCTGATCGCCAACTTCACCGGCACCACCGCCGCCGCCCTGGTCCTGGCCCGCTCGAAGGCCGGTGCGGCGTGACCAGCCTCGTCATCCCGGCCGGCCTGGCCGCTCGCGAGTGGGCGCGCCTGCGGCTCGGCTGCGTCGCCGTCAGTGCCGCGCTCTTCGCGCTGGCCGTGGTCGTCCTGGGCGCCCTGACTCCGGGCTACAGCCAGTGGTCGGAGACGGTGAGCCGGCTCGCCTCGCCGGGCGAGCGGTGGGCACTGGCCGCGCGGGCCGTCTTCATCGTCTACGGGCTGCTGGTCATCGCGGGGGCCGGCACCCTGCGGCACCGCGTCCAGCGTCGCGGGGGCGCGCTGGTGCTGCTCCTGTCGCTCTACGGGGTGACCTGCGTCGTCGCGGGCCTGGCCCCGAAGGACCAGCCGGGCGTGCACACGATCACGAGCCAGGTGCACGTGGCGTCGACGGTCGCGGGCGGCGCGCTGGCCATCGGCGCCATGCTGCTGGTGGCCAGGTACGGCCTGACCCGCCGGGACCCGGCGGGCGGCCGCGGTGCTGGCGCTGCTCACCATCGCTGCCTCGGTCGTCCTGCGCTGCACCTGGGGCACCCCGGTGTACGGGCTGAGCGAGCGGGTCGTGCTGGGCCTGGGCATGGGCTGGATCTCGGCCCTCGCCGGCTCAGCGGGGCAGAGCGGGGGGCCGGGGCGGGGACACTGCCCCGTTCGGCGGTAATTTGACCTTGATCTTGATCGTCCTGACCTGGGGTGAAACGGCGCCGGGCGGGTAGGGCGCCCGGCCATGACATCCGATGACGAGGGCTCTTCCGGATCCGGTGGCCGGCCCCGGGAACCAGAGATCGAAGAGGCGTTCGACCGGCTGGTCTCCGAGGGCAGCGACCGGCTGGCCCGGCCGCTGGTCCCGCTGCTGGTCACCGGCTTCGTCGGCGGCATCGACGTCGGCGTGGGCGTGCTGGCCTACCTGGTGGTCGACCACGAGACCGGGCAGCCGCTGCTGGCCGCGGCCGCGTTCCCGGTCGGGTTCATCGCGCTGCTGCTGGCCCGCAGCGAGCTGTTCACCGAGAACTTCCTGGTGCCGGTCACAGCGCGGATCGCCGGCCGGGGCTCGTGGCCCCGCCTGATCCGGCTCTGGCTGGTCACGCTGGCCGCGAACCTGGCCGGCGGGATCGTGATGGCGGCCATGATCGTCTACGCGCGGCCGGACCTGCGGGCGACCGCGGCCGAGGTGGGAAAGCATTACGCGACGCTCGGCATCTCCTTGCGTTCTTTCCTGCTGGCCGTGCTGGCCGGCATCGTCATCACGCTGCTGACCCGGATGCAGCACGCCAGCGATGACCTCGGCCCGAAACTGGTGGCCGCCGTCGCCATGTCGTTCACGCTGGTCGCCGCGCAACTGTTCCACTCGGTGCTGGACTCGATCGTGATGTTCACCGGGCTGCTCGGCGGCCAGGCCGGTTACGGCTGGGCTGACTGGGCCGGGGCGCTGGCCTGGTCCGGCTTCGGCAACCTGGTGGGCGGCGTCGGACTGGTGACCTCGATCAGGCTGCTGCGAACGCCGGGCCGGGTCGCCGAGGCACGCCACGAGCAGGACTGACGGCCTGGGCTTTTCCCGGCGCGTTCGCGTTAGAGGCGCCATCGTGCGGGTAGCGCACGGGATTCCGAGGCTTTAGCGAAAGGAGGCGGTCCGTTTTATGGAACGTACAACCAGCTCAGTGACAGAGGTTCCCGGTGCGCGGGTTTCCGGTGAGCACTCCACCGGGGAGCTCGTGAAGATGATGACCGAGCAGATGTCGGTGCTCGTGCGGGACGAGATGAAGCTCGCCCAGCTCGAGATGACGCGCAAGGGGAAGCAGGCGGCCCTGGGGGCCGGGATGTTCGGTGCGTCCGGGCTGGTCGCCTTTTACGGCGTGGGCTGCCTGCTGGCCTGCGCGATCATCGCCATCAGCGGGGTGGTGGCGGCCTGGCTGGCCGCCCTGATCGTCGGGGCCGCCCTGCTCGCCACGGCCGGGATCGCGGCCCTGATGGGCAAGAGCCGGCTGCAGCGCGCCACTCCCCCGGTACCCAAGGAGGCCGTGGCCAGCGCCAGGGCCGACGTCGAGGAGATCAAGGAAAGGGCGCACCGGTGAGCGAGCCGCAAAGCCAGGAAGAAATCCAGCACGAGATCGAGCAGACCAGGGAGCGGCTCGGCGAGACCGTCGAGGAACTGGTCGCCAAGGCCGACGTCAAGGCCCGCGCCCAGGCCAAGGCGGCCGAGGTCAAGACGGCCGCCCAGGACAAGGCACCGAGGTCAAGACGGCCGCGCAGGACAAGGCAACCGAGGTCAGAGGCCAAGGCGCAGGACACGGCGGCTGAGGTCAAGACGAAGGCGCAGGACGCGGCGGCCAAGGTGAAAACCGCGGCGCAGGACAAGGCGGCCGAGGTCAGGACGACGGCGCAGGACCGGGCGGCCGGGCTGCCTGAGCCGGTGAAGACGGCGGGGACCAAGGCCGCGGAGCTGTCCGGGCGGGTGAACCAGAGCCAGCTGGTGCAGCGGCGCTGGCCGGTCGCGGTGGTGGCCGCGGTGGCAGTGGCGGGAATCGTGATCGTGTGGCGACGCCGCAGGGCGTAACCGTCCGCGGGTAAGAGCACCGGCTGCGCATTACGGGTGGGGCGGAAGAGCCGGCGGCGGCGAAGGCGGCGCCGAACAGGGCGACGAGGAGCCACAGGGAGTTGAGCAGGCCGGCTGACTGGGCGAGCAGGCCGATGGCGGGCGGGCCGGCGAGGTTGGCGAAGTAGCCGATGGAGGCGACGACGCTGACCCGGGCGGCCGGGTCGGGGCCGCTCTCGGCGGCCGCGGACATGCCGAGGGGGAAGCCCATCGAGACGCCGGCCGCCCACAGCAGCACGCCGATCAGGACGATCCAGCGGTTCCCGGCCTCGATGAACAGCGCCATGCCGAGGATGCCGAGGGCGGTGGTGACGCGGATGGTGCGGACGCGGCCGAGGCGGTCGACGATCGGGCCCGCCGCAGATGCGGGTGAGCGCCTCGCCGGCCGCGAACGCGGTGACGAACAGCGCGGCGACCGCGGCGGTCTGCCCCTTGCCGGTCCGGGCGGCCAGGCTGAGCCAGTTGCCCGCGGTGCCCTCACCGAGCTCGACGCCGAGCATGACGAGACCGATGAGCAGCAGCCGCCAGTCCAGCCAGCCGCGGAGCCAGTGACGGAGCTTCGCCCCGCGGTCTGGCGACGGCTGCTCGTCCGGCGGCGCGTGCTGGTCGCGCAGTGAGTGCTGGCCGTCCGGGATCCCCCGGGCCACCACCAGGGCGGCCGCCGCGATGAGGACGGCCTCGCCGAGGATCTGCCCGGCCGGGGAGATGCCCAGGGCGGCGCAGGCCGCGCCGATCCCGGACCCGGCGGCGACCCCGACGGACCAGGCGGCGTGCATCCCTGGCATCAGGGTGCGCGCCACGAGCCGCTCGACGGCGGCGCCCTCCACGTTGATCATCACGTCGAGCGCGCCGACACCGAACCCGGCGATCACGAAGGCGACCGCCAGCAGCGGGACCGATGTCAGGATCAGGGCCAGGCCCATGACGGCCAGGGCGGCCGCGATGAGCACAAGCGCTCCGGGAACGGCCCGCCGCCCGCCCAGCCGGTGCAGGACCGGGGTCGAGGCGAGCAGCCCGAGGATGGCCCCGACGGTCACCCCGGCCAGGAGCAGGCCGATCGTGGCCGGGTCGATGCCGAGGCTGGCCTTGATGGCCGGCAGCCGCGGGCCCCAGGCCGAGACGGTGATCCCGCCCAGCCCGAACGCGGCCGTGATCGTCCAGCGCCAGCGGCGCAGGCCCGGAGCCGTCATCCGGCCAGGAGGGCCTGGGCGGTGGTGTAGGTCGCCATCACCAGGCCCTCGTGGACGGGCAGCTTCAGGCCGCCGAACTTCTCCAGCGCGAGCAGCGTGTCCGAGGTCAGGAACAGCGCACCGCCGGCCGCCGTCCGCGGTGAGCCGGAGTCCAGCGCCGTCAGCGTCATCGCGAGCAGGGCGGCGCTGTAGACCAGGACCGGGATCCGGTTCTCGGCCGTGCGCGGCCACAGGTAGGCGTTCATCGCGCCGAACGCGGCCACGGGCGGCACGGCCAGGGCCGGCCGGGCCCGCAGGTAGCCGCGGCCGGGGCGCTGGCGCAGGGCGGCGATCCAGGCCAGGTGGCCGGCCAGGAAGCTGACCAGCCCGGCCGTGAAGGCGGTCTCGCCCGGGGCGAGCAGGGCCACGTCGCCCGCGGCGCCCAGGGCGAGCGCCCGCTGGGCCGGGCGGTCGCGGCCCGCCATCAGGACCGGCATCAGCAGCGGCTTGGTCAGCCAGCGTTCCCGGCCGCGCCCGGTCGCCGCGAGCAGCGTGTCGGCCGCCGCGAGAGCCGCGTACACAGCAGTGGCCCGACGGGCCATACGGCACCTCCTGAGTCGCCGCCAGCCTACGCCCCGCCCGATATGACAGGATGCGAGCGTGCGGGTGGTGGTGGCGGGGGCGGGGTTCGCGGGGCTGCTGGCGGAAGGCGCGCTGCGCTCCGGCGGGCGCGCCGCGGACGAGGTGCTCGCGCATGCCGTCCGCTGAACAGCGCGCCACCGCACCCGGGCCGCCCGGTGCGGCGCCGGAATCACGCTCGGTCTGGCAGCTGCCGGGCATGCCCTGGCTCATCGGCGCCGCGACGCTGTGGTTCTCCGGGTTCGCGCTGCTGGTGTCGGTCGCGCCGCTGTGGGCGATCCGCGGCGGCAGCGGCAGCCTGGGGGCCGGGCTGGTCACCGGGGTCATGATGGCCTGCACGGTGCTGGCCCAGCTGTCGATGCGGCGCCTGCTGGCCGGGCTGGGCTGGCGCTGGACGCTGGTGCTCGGATCCGGGCTGCTCGGGCTGCCCGCGCTCGGGCACCTGGCCACCGACCAGCTCTGGGCGGTGACGGGCCTGGCCGCGCTGCGCGGGCTCGGGTTCGGCGTGATCACGGTGTGCGGGGCGACCGCCGTGGCCGCCCTGGTCGAGCCGAGCCGCCGGGGGCGGGCCCTGGGCGCGTTCGGCCTGTCGAGTGCCGCGCCTCAGTTCGTCCTGGTCCCGGCGGCGCCCTGGCTCGCCGAGCGGGCCGGGTTCTGGCTGGTCTTCGTGCTGGCGGCCGTGCCCGCGCTCGCCATACCGCTGGCCGGCCCGATCGCGCGGACGGCCGGTGACAGCGGCCGCGCCCCGTCCGGCGGCTCGGGACCGGGACCGGTGGCTTTGCGGCGGGTGCTGGCTGGGCCGATCGCGGCGCTGGCGGTGATCACCGCGTCCGGCGGGGCCATCCTCACGTTCGCTCCGCACATCCTGGCCAGCCCGGCCCTGGTGTTCTGGGGGCTGTTCGCGTTCACCGGCGCGACCGCGGCCAGCCGGTGGGCGGTCGGCGGGATCGCCGACCGGTTCGGCCCGGCCCCGGCGGTGGCCCCGCTGCTGTTCGCCGGAGCCGCGGGGCTGGCCGCGATCGGCCTGCACGCGGACGGCATCCACGACGCCGCGGCCCGCGCCCTGGTCATCGCGGGGCTGTTCGTGGCCGGGGTCGCGTACGGCGGGGTGCAGAACCTGACGCTGGCGCAGTCGTTCGCCGTCGCCGGGGAGCCGGCCCGGGCCACGGTCAGCGTCGTGTGGAACCTGAGCTTCGACGCCGGGACCGGGATCGGGGCGTTCGGGACCGGCGCCATCGCGACCGCGACCTCGTATCCGGTCGCGTTCGCGGTCCTCGCGATCGCGGTCGCCGTCGTGGGCGGCAGCTGGATTGTCAGGACCCGATGGTAACCAGTTCCCGGGTTTCCGGCACCGCGGGCTGGCGCGGGGCGGGGACGGCGGCGGGCGGCTGGTGGGAGGCCGTGGTCGTGCGGGCCAGGAGCACCACGCCGGTCATGACGACCAGCGCCTCGCCGGCTGCCCACAGGGGGTGGCCGAAGCTGGCCGGCTCGTGCAGGACCCAGGCCCCGAGCGCCACCGCGACCAGCGGGTCGGTGACCGTGTAGCCGGCCACGGCAACGCCGAGGTGCCCGCTCTTGTAGGCACCCTGCTCGAGCAGCAGCCCGGCCACGGCGGTGACGGCGATGACCGGTGTCACCCAGCCGATCAGGCCGGACTGCGCCGTGCAGTTCGACCCGGTGGGACAGCAAGCGGACGAGCGCGGCGGTGGTCCCGAAGGCGATGCCGGAACCGCAGCCGAGCAGCAGGGTCCGCACCGCACCCGATGCCCGCAGCGCGACCAGGGTGAGGATCCCCAGGGCGCCGACGACCGCCGGGGCGAGCACGGCCAGGGCGCGCCCGGACAGGACAGGTGCCGCGGCGGAGACCTTCATCTGGGTGAGCAGCGCGGCCAGGCCGGCCACGATGAGGGCCGCGGCGGCGAGCTCGCGCAGACGCGGGCGGCGGCGGGCGACCAGGGCCCCGATCGGCAGCGCGAACAGGACCGTGGTCACGCCGATCGGCTGGACGATCGCGAGCGGCGCCCACGCCAGCGCCAGCACGTGCAGCACCTCACCGACCCCCATGACCGCGAACCCGGCCAGCCAGACCGGGCGCCGCAGCACCTGCCACAGCAGCCCGGGGTGAACGACACGCTGAGTCGCCGTCGCGCTGGCTTCCTTCTGCTCCAGGGCGGCGCCGATGGCGTAGCACAGGGCCGCGAGCAGGGCCGCGGCCACCCCGCCGCGTATGCCGTCGAGATTCCCATGCCATTAACTCTGCTCGCCGGCGGCCGCCGGCACATGCCAGCCAGACCCCCAATCATTTGGGGGGATAACCCCACCTCCCGGCAGTGTCAGCACGAGCCCCGCCGCGCGGTGTGATGGGATCGAGGTCATGACAGCGGTCGAAGGGGATGTGGAGCCGGGCTTCGAGCGGGTCCGGGAGGCGTTCGCCGCGAACTTCGAGCACGGCGGTGACGTGGGGGCGGCGCTTTGCGTGTACCGGCACGGCCGCAAGGTGGCCGACCTGCGGGGCGGCCTGGCCGACGCCGGGACGGGCCGGCCCTGGGCCCCGGACACGCTGCAGCTGGTGTACTCGGCGACCAAGGCCGCCACCGCGACCTGCGCGCACCTGCTGGCGCAGCGGGGCGAGCTCGACCTGGATCAGCCGGCGGCGTCCTACTGGCCCGAGTTCGCGGCGGCGGGCAAGGCGGGTATCCCGGTCCGCTGGCTGCTGTCGCACCGGGCCGGGCTGCCCGTCATCGACCACCCGATCCCGCTGGCGGACCTGCTGGCCTGGGACCCGATGGCGGCCGCGCTGGCCGCCCAGCGGCCGGTGTGGGAGCCCGGCACCGCGCACGGATACCACGGCCGGACGTACGGCTGGCTGGTCGGCGAGGTGATCAGGCGGGTCAGCGGGCGCAGCGTGGGGACATTCTTCGCCGAGGAGATCGCCGGGCCGGCCGGGCTCGACTTCTTCATCGGGCTGCCCGCGGCCGAACGGGGGCGGGTCAGCCAGATGGTCATCGACGACCCGCCGGGACCCGAGACCGTCGCGGCCATCCCGATCGAGCAGGTTCCCGAGCAGTTCCGCCCGCTGCTGGCGGCGTTCTCCGATCCCGGTTCGCTGATGAACCGGGCTTTCGCGCTCAGCGTGCCCGACATCGACTTCAACGACCCCGTGGTCGCAGGCGGCCGAGATCCCCTCGAGCAACGGGATCTGTACCGCGGACGGGCTGGCCCGGCTTTACGCCGGGCTGATCGGGGAGGTCGACGGCGTCCGGATCCTGAACCCGGCCACTACCGCGGCGGCGGCCGCGGAGCAGGCGGCCGGGACCGATCGGGTGCTGCTGGTGCCCACCCGCTTCGCCTCGGGGTTCATGCTCCCGACCAGCGAGTCGCCGCTGGGCGGGCCCGGCCTCGTTCGGCCATCCGGGGCGCGGCGGGTCGCTCGGGTACGCCGACCCGGAGAGCGGGATCGCGTTCGGCTACGTGGTCAGCCACATCCGGCAGGACATGAACGACACCCGCGCCGCCAGCCTCGTCAGCGCGGTCCGGGCGTGTACGGCGAGCTGAGGGTGGTCAGGCCGGCCCGGCGCCCGTGCGGGCCGGCCTTCGTCAGGGGATCAGCAGCTCACGCCGCCCACGGCCTTGTCCGCCGGTGACGGGGTGACGTCGGGAAGGCGGTCGACGACCGCTTCCCGCAGCTGCGCGGTCGAGGCGACCACCGTGCCCGCCGGGCCCTGCCCGGGAACCGGCTTGGTCAGCACGGCCCCCTCGCCGATGAGCTGGTACGTCTTCGGGTCGAAGATCAGCTCCGCGCCTGACCGGGATACGCCGACGCCGGTCCGGCCGACCGCGTTGGCCGCGTGCGGTACCACCGTGGCGCCGGGAATCGTCGCGGCGACCCGGAACAGGGCGGCGGCCAGCTTCGGCGGCACGAGCATCTCGCGCAGCATGTCGCCGATATCGTTCCACGCCTGGGCATCGGGCTTGTTCCCGCCGTCCAGGTGCCGGTAGATCCAGGTGCGCAGGTGGCCGGGGTCGGTCGGGAGCGATGCCAGGAACTCGTACGTACCGCGGGCGGGCGGCGCTCCGGGACAGCTGGTGGCGGGCAGCCCATTCCAGTCGGCCGGATTGCCGCTGACCACGGGGGGAACCGGGCCCCAGGGCAGTTTGACGTTGCTGTGCTGCACGATCTGCAGGAGCCCGGCTCGCTGGCCGTTTTCCGACTGCCAGATCTGCCGGCTGGTCCGGTACAGCCAGGACTTGCTGCCGGAACGCGTGATCTCGGTGCTGAGGTAGGTAGTCACGGAGCTGACGTAGATGAACTGGCCCGGACGCGGGACCGGCCGGGACGACGCGGCCGCCGCCGACGCCGCGCGGTTCAGCACGTAGGCGGCGGTGAGCTCAGCCGGCCGGACGCCGGCGGGGACGCAGACGCGGGGACGGCGCCCGGACGTGTGCCGTGGGCGGCCGACCCCGGGAGCAGGCTTATCGTGAGGACCGCGGCCGCCGCGGCCGCCACGGCACCGAGCAGGGCGGGGCGGAGCCAGCGTGCCCGGCGGGAGGTATCGCCGGCCTTCCCCGCGGCCTCAATCTCGGCGAGCAGCAGGCCCCGCGCCCGGTGCAGTTCGCCGGGGGCGCGGCCGGCCACGTCAGCCCGCAGGTCCTTGAGCTCCCGGACGGCTCCGGGATCGGACAGGTCAGTCATGGCTGTGCTCCTCGGGCGAGGTGGAATTGATGTCGTCGAGCGCCTCGCGGATCTTCCTGCGGGCGCGGTTCAGCCGGGACCGGACCGTGCCTACCGGCACCTGGAGGGCCAGGGCGGCCTGGTCGTAGCTCAGCTCGGCCCAGTCCACCAGCAGCAAGGTGTCGCGGTCGGCGGGTTTCAGCCGGGCCAGGGCAGCCGCGAGCACGCGCCGCTGGCTGGTCGCGGCGACCCGGGCGACGACCTCGTCGGCGGGCGACTCGACGACGGCGTCGATGTCCGCCCGGGCGAGCGCCCGGTAGAGCCGGACTTCGGCCTGGCGGTGCCGGCTGATCATGTTGGTGGCGATGCCGAAGAGCCACGGGCCGGCGTCCGGACGGGACAGGTCATAGCGGTCCCGGCGGCGGAAGGCCACCAGGAAGGTCTCGCCGACCACGTCCTCGGCCGGGCCGGGCCCGAGCCGCCGGGCGGCGTAGCGGTGGATACCGGTCGCATGCCGGTCGAAGATCGCGGCGAAGGCCTCCGGGTCGGCCCGCGAACGCGCGATCAGCGTCGCGTCGTCGGCCCGGAGATCCGCATCGAGCGGCGGATCATCCCGGCCGAGCGCTGCGGACTTCTCCATGCGGGGCCCTTCCGTCGGTCACGGTCAAGTGAAGGCACACCCCTTCTTCTCCGCAACCCCGGCCCGAGTTCACGGTTTACTCCTTACTCCCAGCGGAAGAAGCGGCGGGCGGTGACGCTGAAGACGATCGTGTAGGCGACCAGGACCAGCAGCGGCCGGGCCGGCGGGAAGCCGGACTGCATGGAGTCCTGGATCGCCTGCACGGCCGCCCCGAGCGGGGAGTAGTCGCTGATGACCTGCAGGACGTGCGGCATCAGGGCGCGGGGCAGCCACAGGCCGGCGAAGAACATCAGGGGGATGAGGGCCAGGCGGCTGATGGCGTTGACGCTGCCCGCGGTCGGCGCGACCGCCGCGATCAGCAGGCCCAGGGCGAACAGCCCGGCGATGGCGAGCAGCAGAGACAGGGCCAGGCCGGCCACGCTCTTGGGGTCGGCCGCGCCGAACACGGTGACGCTGAGCACGTTCACGATCAGCAGGCTGGTCAGGGCGACACCGGACTGCACCACGACCTGCGCGGCGAGCAGCCAGGACGGGGGCACCGGGGTGGTCGACAGGCGGCGCAGGACGCCGAGCTCGCGGTAGGAGACCAGCGGGCCGGGCAGGCCGAGCAGGGTCAGCATGGTCAGCCCGAGCACCATGATGATGGGCAGGTAGACATCGAACAGGCTGAGCCCGCCCAGGGTCGAGACGACCTGCTGGGACGAGGGGATCTCGCCGAAGATGATCATCAGGATGACCGGGAGGCCGATGCTGCCGATGAGGGGAAGCGGCGACCGGCGGGCCAGCCGGGCCTCGTTACGCACGATCTGGCCGAACGCGGTTCCGCGTGGTGTCCCGGGCAGCGGGAGCTGCCGCGGCCGTGGCATGGCGATGGTGTTCATGCCAGCGCCCCTTCGGAGTGCAGATGACTGCCGGTGAGCTTGACGAAGGCGTCCTCGAGGTTCGAGGAGTCGAGCTGGACGTCGCGGGCGGTCACGCCGGCTTCGTGCAGGGTGAGGATCACCGCGTTGACGAGCTCGCCGCGCCCGGTGACGACGACGTGCTGGCCGGCGTGCTCGAGACCGGTCACCTCGGGCAGCCCGGTCAGCAGCCGGTCGTCGAACGGGGCCGAGGGCAGGAACCGGACGGTCTTGCCGCCCCGGGCCCGCTCGGCCAGGGCGGCCGGGGCGTCCAGCGCCACGACCCGGCCGCTGTCGATCAGGGCCACCCGGTCGCAGAGCCGTTCGGCTTCCTCCATGAAGTGGGTGACCAGGACGATCGTCACGCCGCGGGCGCGGATGCCCTCGATGAGCTGCCAGGTGTCGCGGCGGGCCTGCGGGTCCAGGCCGGTGGTCATCTCGTCGAGCACCGCGACCTTCGGGCGGCCGATGAGCGCGAGCGCGACCGACAGCCGCTGCCGCTGGCCGCCGGACAGCGACTTGTAGTAGTCCCCGCGCTTGGCGCCGAGCCCGAGCACCTCGATCAGCTCGTCCACGTCGGCCGGCTCGCGGTAGAAGGACCGGTACTCGGCGAGGATCTCGCCGACCCGCAGCTTGCCGGGCAGCGCGCCCGACTGCAACTGCACGCCCACGATCTCGTGGATCTCGTCGCGGTCGGTGCGCGGGTCCAGGCCGAGCAGCCGGATCGAGCCCGCGTCCGCGGTCCGGAGCCCGATGGCGCACTCGACCGTGGTCGTCTTGCCTGCCCCGTTCGGGCCGAGGATGCCGAAGATCTCCCCCTCGTCGACGGAGAGCGACACGTCGTCCACCGCGACCAGCGGGCCGTAGGTCTTGCGGAGGTGCCTGATCTCTACTGCTGGCAGTCCCATGACCGCCTCCCTTGATCCTGAAAACTGATATCACTATGATAGGCAAGTAGTATCAGGGACGTCAACTGGAGGTGGTGGTCATGGCCGCGGAGGTCCCGGTGGAGCTGAGCAGTTCCCCGCAGATGTCAGAGCACAAGGCGTGGTCGCGGCCCGGCGTGCGGGTCCTGGTGGCCGGCGTCGTGCTGATCCTGGCCGGCGGCGCGCTGCTCGGCCTGGGCGCGGCCCTGGGCCCGCACAGCGCGGGCCCGCAGACGCTGATCGCGCTGGCCATCGTGGCGTTCATCGCGGCCAACTTCACCCTGCGCGGGCTGACGCCGGTGATATCCGGCGAGGCGCGGGTGGTGCAGCTGTTCGGCCGGTACCGGGGCACGGTGCGCGATCCGGGGCTGCACTGGGTCAACCCGTTCGCCCGGCGGCTCAAGGTGTCCACCCGGATCCGGAACATGGAGACGGCGACCGCCAAGGTCAACGACCTCGACGGGAACCCGATCGAGATCGCGGCGGTGGTCGTCTGGCAGGTCCAGGACACGGCGCAGGCGCTGTACGTGGTCGACGACTTCGAGCGGTTCGTCGCCATCCAGTCCGAGACCGCCGTCCGGCACATCGCGTCGAGCTACTCCTACACCAGCCCGGACGACCTCACCATCTCGCTGCGCGGCAACGCCGAGGAGGTCACCCAGCAGCTGTCGGAGGAGATCGCCGCCCGGGTCCGGTCGGCCGGCGTGACGATCATCGAGTCGCGGCTGACCCGGCTGTCCTACGCTCCGGAGATCGCCCAGGCCATGCTGCGCCAGCAGCAGGCCAGCGCCGTAGTCGGCGCGCGGACGAAGATCGTCGAGGGCGCGGTCGGCATGGTGCAGCTGGCGCTGCAGCGGCTGCAGGAGGAGAACGTGGTGGAACTGGACGAGGAGCGCAAGGCCGCGATGGTGTCCAACCTGCTCGTGGTGCTGTGCAGCGAGCAGGCCACCCAGCAGGTCGTCAACACCGGCTCGCTCTACCAGTAAATGGCTGAGCGCAAGGGCATCCTGCTGCGGCTGGACCCGGCCGTGCACGACGCGCTGGCCCGGTGGGCCAATGACGAGCTGCGCAGCACCAATGCCCAGATCGAGTTCCTGCTGCGCCGCGCGCTGACCGAGGCGGGGCGCATGCCGGGCAAGGCGGGTGAGATGCGCCGCCCCGGCCGGCCGCGCACCCGGCCGGAGGATCGGGAGGATTCCGGATTAGCGGGGTTCGGCGCGCCAGTAGACGGCTTTGACCCAGATGGTGCACAGGGCGTCCAGGGCGCGCTCGTCGTCGAAGGGGACGTCCTTCTCGCCGCCCTGGCCGAGCCAGATGTAGCAGAAGTGCTCCAGCATGGCGGACAGGGCCGAGGCGGTCATGACCGGATCGACGCCCGGGCAGTAGCCGTCCGCCTGGGCCCGGCGGACGGCGCCCGCGATCCGGGTAATGGCCTCGCCGCGCAGCTCGAGCCAGCGGTCCCGGAACCGGCCCTCGATCATGGCCGCCTGGAAGATCCCGATCAGCTCGCCGCGGCGCCTGCCGTAGGTGCGCCAGAAGCCGATCACCGCCTCGCGCAGCGCCTCCTCACCGGACAGCCCGGCCCGGTACGGTAGGGCCGCCAGCGCGGTCGCCTCGGCGTGGAACTCCTCGGCCAGCGCGATGAGCAGGTCGGCCTTGGTGTCGTAGTAGTTGTAGAACGAGGCCACGGACCGGCCGGCCGCCGCGGCGATGTCGCTGATCTTGGCGTTGAGGTAGCCGTCACGGGCGAACACCAGCCGGGCGGCCGCGCGGAAGGCCTCGTCGGTCCGCTGCCCCTTGGGGGTGACCTTCTCCAGGGGCGGCACGGTGCTAGCCGGTGCTGGGCTAAACGGTGCGGTCGGCGGCGGTCTTGGGCTCGTGCCGCACGTCACCGGGCTGGCCCATCTCCCGCCGCCAGCAGGCGAACTCCAGCACGATGCCGTCCGGGCCCTGGAAGTAGAACGAGCGGACGAACACGCCCGGGGTGCAGTTCCCTGGCCACGCCGGCCTCGCTCTCGTCGTGGTCCAGGATCGGGCTGACCGTCACGCCCTTGTTCACCAGCTTGTCGCGGTACTCCAGGAACTTCTCCTCGGGCACGTTGAACGCGATGTGGTTCATCGAGCCGACCGCGCTGGTCCACTCCCCCAGGCCGGGCGCGTTCACCGGCGCGGAGATGCCGGGCACTCCTGTCCGGGGCGTCGGGGAACCAGAAGAAGGCCAGCGTGTTGCCGCCGCCCATGTCGAAGAAGAAGTGCTGGCCCCGGTTGCCGGAGAGCTCGATCGTCTTGACCAGGCGCATGCCCAGGACGTCGGTGTAGAACGCCATCGTCTCCTTCATGTCCGAGCAGACCAGCGCCAGGTGGTTGACGCCGGCGAGCGCGAATTCCTCGTTCTGCCATTCCATGGGGTCCTCCTCAGGTTCGTCAAAACTAAATCTAAACTCAGATTCAGTTTCTGGCTAGGGCGGGTATGGTTTCTGCTGTGCAGAAACACCAGGCCGCGCCGGCGTACCCGATCGCGTCGGTGGACAACGCGCTGCGGCTGCTGGTGCTGTTCCGGGACCGGCCGCGGGTCCGGCTGTCGGAGGCCAGCGAGTACCTGGGGGTCGCGCATTCGACCGCGCACCGGCTGATGGCGATGCTGGCCTTCCACGGGTTCGTCCGGCAGGAGGCGGACTCGCGGGCCTACGTGGCGGGCCCGGTGCTGACCGAGATCGGCCTGGCCGCGGTGCGCGAGCTCGACATCCGGCTGCACGCCCGGCCGGCGCTGGAGCAGCTGGCGGCCGCGCTGGGCGAGACCGTGCACCTGGCCGTGCTCGAGGGCGACAGCGTGCGGTACCTGGACGCGGTGGAGAGCCCGCGGGCGCTGCGGGTCGCCGCCCGGACCGGCACGACCCTGGCGGCCAACTGCACCGCGTCGGGCAAGGCGCTGCTCGCCGAGCTGCCCGACGCCCAGGTGACGGTGCTGTTCGGCGGTTCGGCCGGGCCGGGGCTGACCGCGCTGACCGGGCGGTCCATCACCACGCTCTCCGCAGCTGCTGGCCGAGCTGGGCCGGGTGCGCGAGCGGGGCTGCGCGGTGAACGTCGAGGAGAGCGAGGAAGGGGTCGCCTCGGTGGCGGTGGCGGTGCACGGACCGCGGCTGGCCCCGGCCGCGGCGCTGGCCGTGTCCGGGCCGGTGTCGCGGATGACCGGGGAGGTCATCGGCCGGATCGAGGCCGCGCTGCGGGAGCGGGCGTCGTGGCTGGCGGCGCAGCTGGCCCGGGCTACGTAGCTATTTGATGCCGACGCCGCCGTCGGAGTGGACGACGGTGCCGGTGATGCCGCGGGCGCGGTCCGAGGCCAGGAACACGTAGCTGCCCGCGTGGTCCTCGCCGCTGAGCGCGACCTGCAGCGGCGTGCGGCGGCGGAGGTCCTCCTCGCGGCCGGCCGTCGTGCCCAGGACCTGCTGGTCCAGGCCCATGCTGCGGGGGCCGGTGAGCTCGGTGCCGAGCGTGCCGCCCGGCGCGACGCCGTTGACCCGCACGTCGGGGGCCAGCTCGTGGGCGAGCGCGATCACGCAGCCGCGGACGGCGAACTTGGACGCCACGTAGAGGATGCCGCCGCGGCCGGGATAGAAGCCGGAGGTGGAGACGGTCAGTACCACCGATGTCCGTGCGCTCTGCGCAGCTCGGGCAGCGCCGCGTGCACGGTGACCAGCTGGCTCTTGACGTTGACGGCGAACATCTCGTCGAAGGCGGCGTCGAGCTGGTCCTCGGGTATGTCGGCCAGGCCGCGGTAGAAGTCGAAGATGCCGACGCAGTTGACCAGGATGTCCAGGCCGCCGAAGGCCTCGGTGGCATTGTGCACGGCCGCGCGGGCGTCGGCCATGGCGGTGGCATCACCGTGGCTGATGACGGTGCCGGGGAGGTCGGCGGCCACCCGTTCGGCCTTAATTTTGTCGATTTCCAGGGCGGCGACCTGGGCACCTTCCGCCTGAAACGCACTCAGGACGGCCCGGCCGATGCCGGAGCCCGCGCCGGCGACGAGGGCGCGCTTGCCGTCCAGCCAGCCCATCAGGGTTCCTCCGGTCCGTGCGGGGTGGCCAGGAGCCTGGTGAAGAACTCGTGGTCCTGCCAGGTCAGGGCCTCGAGCTCGAGCGGGCAGAGCAGGATCTGGCGGCCCGAGGCGGGGACCGAGATGCGCAGCCGGACGCCGTTGCGGGTTTGCACCGGCTCCACGACGACCTCGCTGAACTCGTTGCCGAGCCTGATCTCCTCGTCGTTCACAGGAACACCGCCAGGTTCTGGGTGCGGATCACGGCCTCGTCGGCGGTGATCTCGCGGCGGGCCAGCTTCAGGCCTGCTTCGGTCTCCCTGAGCAGGTCGGCGCGGCCGGCCGAGAGCAGGTCGGCGTCGCGGGTGTCGCCGCGGCTGCGGAACAGCAGCAGGGCGGACTCGACCTCGAGCCCGTCGTCGTGGCGGAAGGTGCGGACGTTGGTGACGAAGTGCCGGGTCCGCGACGGCGGGTCCTCGGTCCAGGCGTGGTCGGTGGCCAGCCGCTGGACCCGCTTGCGCAGCGCGTACATGTCCTCGTCGAAGTGGCCCATGCCGGGCTGTGTCGCTGAGGCGCGCCGCGGGCGGTCGTCACCCGGACCGGCATCAGGTAGCGGATGTCCTCGGTACAGCAGGTCCAGCCAGCCCGGGTAGTCGGCGGCGTCGAGCAGGGCCGCCTCCTCGACCAGGAACTGGTGCGCGGCCTGGTGGGCCGGGTCGCCGTACGGGAGCGGTCTTTGTTTGCTCATCGGGCTACGCCCAGGTCGGTTTTGGCCTGCGGGCCGGGCTCGCGCTCGAGGTGGTCGCTCCACTGGCTCAGCCAGTGGCGCTGGCCGTACTCGCCGAAGCCCTGGTAGGCGACGCCGGGCCCGGCGAAGTTCGCGATCGGCGGCTTGAGCGGCTTGCCGTCCGGGGCCAGGCCCATCCGGCTGTTGAGGTTCAGCCGCCGCGCCATCGACCCGGTGGCCATGTCGGTGATCGACACCCAGTTCTCCACGTCGTCCTGCTCGAACATGCCCGAGATGCCGAAGCACATCAGGTAGGCCTTGTAGGAGGCTTTCTTGAACTCCTCCGGGGCCGCGGCGTCGACCGCGAACCAGGACAGCACCTCGGTTTCGCGTTGCGCTGATCGGCTGCCACTGGCGCAGGGAGATGAAGGGCGCGACGGTGCCTTGGTCGTCGATCTGGGGCCAGTTGTGGACCAGGCTCAGGTTCGGGAACAGGGTGGCGGCGGAGACCATGAAGCCGCTTTCTGCTACGAGGGCTTTCTGCGGTCCGACCAGGTCTGTTGCCATGGCCGGGATCATCGCGTCCGGGTAGCCCACGTAGCGGAGCTGGCTGGCGAAGTCGCCGCCGGGCGGCAGCTTGTAGGTGGTGCCGGCGCCGGGCCGGCCTGGTAGAGGGCGCCTTCCTTGCGCTTGTTCGCCTTCGGCTCGCGGAACAGGCCGATCTCGACCACGCTGGCGTGGGTGTGCGGCGTGTGGTAGCTGTCGCCGGCGAAGTTCTCCGCGCCGATCTTCCAGTTGGCCTTGACCCGCCAGCGCTGCGGGCCGCTGAGCTGGATGCCGGCCGGGCTCTGGTTGACGTAGAAGTCCAGGTAGAACGCGAAGTCGCCGAGGTAGTCGCTCAGCTGTCGGGGCGTTCGGGTCCAGGCTCACGAAGATCAGGCCGCGGTAGGTGTCCATTGCCGGGGCGGGCAGCAGCCGCTGGTCCTGGCGGGCGAAGCCGTCCTCGCCGCCGTAGGCGTCCTCGTGGAAGGGCAGGCCGGCCAGGCGGCCGTCGTTGCGGTAGGTCCAGGCGTGGTAGGGGCAGCGGAAGTGGCTCGCGTTGCCCATTTCGGCCCGGCACACCTGCATGCCGCGGTGCAGGCACATGTTGAACATGACCCTGACGGTTTTTGCCTCGTCCCGGACCACGATGAACGAGTCGTTCAGCACCCGGCGGACCACGTAGTCGCCGGGATCGGGGATCTCGGACTCGTGCGCCAGGTACACCCAGGACCGGGCGAACAGGCGGTCGCGTTCCAGCGCGAAGATCTCCGGGTCGCCGTAGACGTGCGCCGGGATCATGCCCCGCCGCACCTGGCTGACCACGGCGGCAACGTCGATCATGGTTTTCCTCTTGCTGATATGGCCGGGAGTCTGTCCTGCAGAAGTCGTTTCTGCAAGGATACGATGCGGGCGAAAGGCAGGCGCGGGATGCAGATAGGCCTATCGATCGCTTCGCACAGCGGGCTGCGCGCCGGCCGCGGTCGGGGCGGTGGCCGCCTTGGCGGAGGAGGCCGGGTTCGGCGCGGTGTTCGTGGCCGAGGGGCACGGCGACGCCCTGGCCCTGTGCCATCCGGTGGCGGCCGCGACCCGGCGGGTGCGGGTGGGGACGGCGATCGCGAACGCGGCGCTGCGGCCGCCGGTGCTGGCGGCCAAGACCGCGGCGCAGCTCGACCACGCGGCGGGCGGCCGGTTCGTGCTCGGGCTGGGGGTGGGCAATAGGATGATGAACTCCAGATTCGGGATCGCGCCATTTGCGCCGCTGGCGATGACCGAGGAGTACGTCGGTGTCGTCCGGGCCGTGCTGGGCGGGTCGCCGGGTTATGACGGCACGGTGTACCGGACCGGGATGGTGCCGCTGGACAGCCCGCCGGTCCGGGCCGGGCTGCCCGTCTACCTGGCCGCGCTGGGGCCGCGGATGCTCGCGCTGGCGGGCCGGATCGCCGACGGGGTGATCCTCAACCTGATGACGCCGGCCCAGGCGGGCGCGGCGGCTGAGGTGGTCCGCGCGGCCGCGGCTTCGGCCGGCCGGGATCCGGCGTCGGTGGAGATCGCCTGCGTGGTGCACTGCGCGCTGTCTTCCGATCCGGCGGTGGCCGCGGCGGCGGCGCGGGCTATGGTGCTACGTTACGTGCTACATCCGGCCGTGCCGCGGCTGTTCGGGGAGCTAGACGGGGGTCCTGATCTGGGACCGGTGCGCGAGCTGCTGCTGGCTGGCGATCGTTCGGGTGCCGTGGGGCGGGTGCCGCAGCGGGTGGCCGACGGGTTCGTGGCGCACGGCGACGCGGCGCGGTGCGCGGGGCGGGTGGCGCAGTACCGGGCCGCCGGGGTGGACCTGCCGGTCCTGTTCCCGGTGCCGGTGGGCGGCGACTGGGGGTACGAGAAGGTGATCAGCGTTCTGGGCTCCGCTATCGGGGCGTTCTGACATAAGGAGGCAGCTATCAGCGAGGAACTCGTCGTCCGCTTCTTCAGCGCGCTGGAGGCCGGCGACATCGGCACCGTGCGGGAGATCTACGCGCCGGACGCGGTCATCTGGCACAACGACGACCTGCTCGAGCAGCCGGTCGAGGACAACCTGAAGACGCTGCGGGGCCTGCACCGGGTGGTGTCCGGCCTGCACTACGAGATCATCCGGCGGGTCCCGGCCCCGGACGGGGTGCTGCAGCAGCACATCCTGCGCGGCCAGCTGCCCGACGGCTCCGACGTCGCGCTGCACGCCGCGATGTACCTGCAGGTCCGCGACGGTCACATCACCCGGATCGAGGAGTACCTGGACTCCGGGCAGCGGGCCAGCCATCAAGGCCGCCCGCGAGGCCCTCGCCAGCTAGCCTTCTGGGGCACGGCCCTGCCGGGCGGCCGCATCAGAACCTCGCGATAACCCGTAACGCCACATATCGGACTCCTCGATATTTAATGTTGTGGCACGTTACCTTTCTTATTCAGCAGGGTGGCACTATATCTGAAAAATTCGGGGCCGCTGGGGACGCCGGGGCGCGGAATCGTCGGCGGCCCTGGCTGGGTGGGTGCTCAGCGGCTGGCTTCCGCCGCGATCCAGAAGGCGCACTGGTGCTGGGCGGAGAAATTCGTCTCGGGCTGGGGACGCGGCGGGACCAGGGACAGCATCTGCTGGCTGGCGGTGCTGAAGCGGGGCCAGCCGGCGGCGGGGACGCCGGTCTTGGCCATGGTGGTCCAGTCCTGCTTCATGGCCTCCGCGAGCTGCTGCTGGGCGGCGGTGAGGTCGGTGGGGTGCGGGACGGCGGTCTGGCTGAACAGGTACTGCAGCTCGGACGCGTGGGCCGCGCCGTAAGGGAAGCTGACCGGGGGCAGGAAGAGCTCCGGCGCGTTCTCGTCGTTGAACTCGTACGCGTACGTGGGCACGTACCGCGAGAGCGACTCGTCGAAGGAGAGCGAGTGGCAGGCGAAGATCGCGTCGGTGCCGACCGCGCCGAGGGCGACCGCCGGGCTGGAGAAATGGCTGAGCGGGTAGCGCGCGGCGATCGCGGCCGCGGCGGCCGCGGGCACGCTGAGCGTAGAGGCGATCATGTTCTGGTAGTTCGCCGCGGTCACCTTCGCGCCGAGAAGCTCGAAGACGGCGACGAACAGCCGGTACTCGTCGTGGTTGGTGCCGATCATCACCGGCACCCGGTTGAACTGGCCGCTGGCCAGCGCGGTCTTGATCGACTGCTTGAGCACGGTGCCGTCGACGTCAGGGGTGTAGCCGACGGGGTCCTCGTTGGCCAGGATCGTGGACACCGGCAGGCTGCGCAGGCAGGAGGCGCTGTTGCTGGCGCACCCGGCCTTGGTGGCGAACGCGGCGCCGGCGGCTTCGGCGGCGGACAGCGACTGCTGGGTCGGGTTGTAACTCCCGCTCTCCACGATGGCCTTCTGGAACAGCCCGCGCGCGCCGGGCGAGACCAGCTGGGACAGGGTGGACAGGCCGCCCGCCGACTCGCCGAACAGGGTCACGTTGCCCGGGTTGCCGCCGAACCCGCGGATGTTGTGCTGCACCCAGCGCAGCGCGGCCTGCTGGTCCATCAGGCCGTAGTTGCCCGACGGGCCGCCCGGGCGGCCGGCCAGCGCGGCGTCGGCCAGGAAGCCGAGGGCACCGAGCCGGTAGTTGATGGTGACGACGATGACGCCGTGCCCGACCAGCCCGGTCGGGTTGTACTCGTCCCCCGCGCCGGTCCGCAGCGAGCCGCCGTGCACCCAGAACATCACCGGCAGGTTGCGGGTGGCCTGGCCCTCTTGGCCCCGGCCGGGGTGAACACGTTGAGGTACAGGCAGTTCTCGGACGTGCTGGCCACGCCGAACGAGGATGACGGCTGCGGGCAGTGCGGGGCGAAACTGGTCGCGGCGCGGACGCCCTGCCAGGGCGCGGCGGGCTGCGGAGGCTGCCAGCGCAGCGGGCCGACCGGGGGCGCCGCGTACGGGATGCCCAGGAACTCGTCGGTCGCCGCGACCGCCTTGCCGTGCACGGCCCCGTCGGCGGTGGACACGATGAGACCCCCGCTGCGGGCGGCGTTTCCGGCGGCGAGCCGGAGCTCGGCTCGGGCTCGAGGTAGGGCTGGTGTGGCGGTGGCAGTGGTGCAGGCGGCCGCCGTGATCAGCATCGCGACGACCGCGGCGCCCCTCACCAGTCCGGTTCGTACACACTGCCTGGTCGGTATCGCTCGCATCGTCGCGTTCGCCTCTTCGAGACTGGAACAGTCTGATTGAGTCAGATAATTACGATATAGGCAAAACGTTCAGATGTTGAGCGGAAATCCTTACGCCATAGGCACTTTGGCGCCATCCGTCGCTACGGCGCGCTGTCGGCTATGGGGCGGCTCGAGCGAGATCAGCGTCCCAGGACGCAGGGCATATGGCCCCCGGGGTGCTGTCAGGTGACGCATTTCGCTTGCATCAGCGGAATCAACTGACCCAACAGCACCAGAGTGGTTCATGCCGCAACCGGCTCGATGCTCCATCGATCCGGTTGCCGCCGGTCGATGCTCCATCGATCCGGTAGGCGCCGACGGCAAGTCGGAGCGGCCGGAGATGGCGGGTGGCGGGCAGGCGGGAGTGGCCGGGCGGGCGGGCGGGCGGGCGGGCAGGCAGGCAGGCAGGCAGGCGAGGACAGGCAGGCAGGCGGGGCAGGCAGGACGGCGATTTCCTGAAGCGGATGTTGCGGCGAGGTGGCGGTGCTGAGCCTGGTGGTGTCCGCGCCCGTTCTGGGTACTTTGGACGCATGGCACGTCCCGGCCGGTCCGAAGGTTCTTCCGAAGAACTTCGGTCCCCATCTGGCTCAAGCTCTCCGCGGTCGACTCCGCGAAGATGGACCTGGTGCTGGCGCGGCCCGAGTTCGAGGGCTGGACCAAGGGCGAGTGGTGCCTGGAGATCATCCAGACGGCCTTGCGGTACTACACCAGGCCGCGTCCCGCGGGCGAGCCCGGCCGGCGGCGCGCACCGGCGCGGCCCACCGTGGATCCGGCGCCACCGCCCGCCGAGGCTATGCCGCCGCGATCCGAAGCCGGGCCGCTGCCATCCGAGCCGGTACCGCTACCGGCCGAGATCGTGCCGCCGCTTGCCGAGGCAGAGCCGCCGCCGGTCGAGACCAGGCCACCAGCCGAACCGGGACCGCCGCCAGTCGAGGGCAGGCCACCGACGGCCTCGACTGCGCCGCGCGCCGAACGGCCGACGGCTGCACGACGCCACCTGGCCATGAGCCGGAGCCGGTCGCGCCGGAGCGACGCAGGCCCGGCGGCCGCCGGAACCGGACCATTGGATCTCGGCGGCCGTCGCCGTCAAGGCGGGCACTACAGACCGGCGACCGGAGGCCGAGCCAACGCAGTCCCAGCGACAGGCAGGTCCGAGCCGAGGTCGCGGCGACCGGGCCAGCCAGCGCGGTCCCGGCGACAGGCGGAACCGGGCACGGCGGGCGCCGAAGCTGGGGCGGGGCGGACGGCGGAAGCTGGGCGGGGCGGCCAGGCGGAAGCTGAGGCGGGCGGCCGGAAGCTGAGGCGGGGCGGTCCGGCGGAGCCGCGGCCGAGCTGCGCAGCGGCCGCGGCGGCGCGGAAGCGCGCGGCCGGTCGAGCCGGAAGCGCCGCGGCCGGTCGAGCCGGAACGTCGCGGCCGTCGAGCCGAACCGCGCGGAACTCCGCGAGCCGGAGCCGCCGGCAGAGCGGCCGCGGCGGGGGCGGGCTGACTCTGGCCAGCTTGGTTCGGAGGGGGTCCGGAGCCGGAGCCGGTCGACGCCGGGGCTGAGGCTGAGGGCTGGGGCTGAGGCTTGACGGGGGGGGTTGATTCGTGGCCGGAGGTGGAGTGCTCGCATCCGGCTGAAGCGCGGGATTATCAGAGTGGCACCTGCGCCGCTTGCGGGGCCATCCTGTGGGATTGAACCCCTGACAGGCGGAGGTAGCGGTGGAGGGCTGGCGCCCGGTGGAGGACATCGTCCGGTGGGGGTTCGGGCAGGCGCCGGTGGTGATGGCCAACGAGTCCCACAGCGGGTGGGCGCGCAGCGTCCGGACCCGGGTGATCGGGGCACGGATGATCCGGGCGGCGCACGAGGCGGGCGTGCGGCGGCTGGCCATGGAGGCGCTGCCTGGCCGGCCAGGGACGTGCCGGGCCCGATCACGACCCTCCCGGACGACGACGGCGGCTACCTGGCTCAGCCGGAGATGCGCGCGATGATCGGCACGGCGCTCGACCTGGGCTGGACCCTGTGGGCCTACGAGGCGCAGTTCGATATCACACCCGATACCGACCGGGCCTGGCTGCGCAGCATGGAGTTCACCAACTGGCGCGAACGCGAGCAAGCCGCGAACCTGGGCCGGCTGATGGACTCCGCGCCCGGAGAGCCGATGCTGGTCTGGTGCGGTAACAGCCACGCCTCCAAGCACGAGCCCTCGGGCTGCGATGACGACGAATGGATCCCGATGGGCTGGAACTTTCGCGAGCTGTCGGGCATCGACCCGTTCGTTATCGATCAGACGGTGACCGTCAACTTCTCCGGCCGGCCGCCGGGGCAGCGCGCGCGAACTGCTCGAGTTCCTGGCGGACACGCTGGCTGAACTCGGCGGGACGGCCGGGATCCTGCGGGCGCAGGCGCCACCGCCGCTGGACCAGCGGGCCGGGGTCGACGCGCTGGTCGTCTCCACCGACAACGAGCTGACCGGGGAAGAGCCGCCGGAGACCTGCTAACCGAGGATGGGGCATGATCAAGCGGCTGCTGGTGGCCAACCGGGGTGAGGTCGCGGTGCGGGTCATGGCGACGGCGGCGGTGCTCGGGATCGAGACGGTGGCGGTCTACCCCGCCGACGACGCGGCCTGCGGGCACGTCGCCCGGGCGGATACGCGCGGTCGAGCTGCCCGGCACCGGGGCGGCCGCCTACCTCGACGTCGACGCGATCGTGGCCGCGGCCGCCGGGGCGGGCTGCGACACCCTGCACCCCGGATACGGCTTCCTGTCCGAGCGGCCGGAGCTGGCCGCGCGGTGCGCCGCGGCCGGGCTGCGCTTCGCCGGGCCCGGACGCCGAGGCGCTCGCGCTGTTCGGCGACAAGGCGGCGGCCCGGGCCCGGGCGCGCGAGCTCGGCGTGCCGGTGCTGGCCGGGACCGGCATCGACCCGACGCCGGAGCAGGTGCGGGACCTGCTGCCTGAGCACGGGGCGGTGATGGTCAAGGCGGTGGCGGGCGGCGGCGGGCGCGGGCTGCGGCCGGTGGCCCGCGAGGAGGACGTGGCCGAGGCGATGCGCCGGTGCGCCTCCGAGGCGGCGTCGGCCTTCGGTGACGGGCGGGTGTACGCCGAGCAGCTGCTGACCGGGGCCCGGCACATCGAGGTCCAGCTTCTGGGCGACGGCACCGGCGCGGTGGCGGTGCTCGGCGACCGGGACTGCAGCGTGCAGCGGCGGCGGCAGAAGCTGATCGAGATCGCCCCGGCGGCTACTCGGCGGCGCGGTCCGCGACCGGCTGGCGCGAGGCCGCGGTGGCGCTGGCCGCCTCGGCCGGTACCGCGGCCTGGCCACCGCCGAGTTCCTGGTCCGGGGCGAGGACGATCGCGTTCCTCGAGGTCAACCCCCGGCTGCAGGTCGAGCACACGGTCACCGAACAGGTCACCGGGCTGGACCTGGTCGAGCTGGGGCTGCGGGTCGCGGACGGCGCCCGGCTCGGCGAGCTCGGCGCTGGACGGCGGCGCGCGCCGCGCGGCGCGCGGTGCAGGCCCGGGTGAACGCCGAGGCGCTGCAGCCGGACGGGACGTTCCTGCCCGGCGACGGCACGCTGACCAGGTTCCAGCCGCCGGCCGGGCACGGCGTCCGGGTCGATACCGCCGCGTACCCGGGGTACCCGGTCGGCCCGCGGTACGACTCGCTGCTGGCCAAGGTGATCTGCCGACGGGCGGCACGCTGGAGGAGGCGGCCCGCCGGGCGGTCCGGGCGCTGGCCGAGTTCGACATCGCCGGCGTGCCGACCAACGCGGCCCTGCTCCAGGCGCTGCTGCGGCGTCCCGGCGCTCGGCACGCTGGACGCCGGCTACCTGGACGCGCACGCCGCCGAGCTCGCGGCTGACGGCTGGTGAGGCCGAGTGGTGCCGGAGGGACCGGAGGCGGAGGTGCGCGGACCCGGAGGGCAGCGCGGCGGTAACGGCGCCGCTGACCGGGACGGTGGTCTCGGTGGCGGTCGACGCCCGGCCAGCTGGTCGCCGCCGGCGAGGAGCTGCTCGTGCTCGAGGCGATGAAGATGGAGCACGAGGTCCGGGCGCAGGCGGCCGGGCGGGTGGCCGGGGTGCAGGTGGGGTGGGCGCCACGGTTTCGGCGGGGGCGGTCCTGGTGACGCTGGCCGGGACCGAGGACGCGGATGCCGGGCCGGCGCAGGCCGCCGAGGTGCCGCTGGACCACATCCGGCCGGATCTCGCGGAGGCGCGGGAACGGCACCGGATCGGGCTGGACGACGGACGGCCGGAGGTGACCGAGCGGCGGCACGGCGCCGGGCGGCGGACGGCCCGGGAGAACATCGCCGACCTGGTCGACGAGGGCAGCTTCACCGAGTACGGCGCGATGGTCATCGCGGCCCAGCGCCGCCGCCGCGCGCTCGACGACCTCATCGCCCGCACCCCGGCCGACGGCCTGGTCGCTGGGCACCGCCCGGGTCGGCGGGCGGCCGGTCGCGGTGATGTCCTACGACTACACCGTGCTGGCCGGCACGCAGGGCCACATGAACCACCGCAAGACCGACCGGCTGCTCGAGCTGGTCCGCCGGCGAGCGGCTGCCGCTGGTGATGTTCGCCGAGGGCGGCGGCGGGCGGCCCGGCGACACCGACACCACCTCGGTGGGCGGCCTGGACGTGCCGACCTTCCGGCTGACGGCCGAGCTGTCCGGCCAGGTCCCGCTGGTGGCGGTGGTGTCCGGCTACTGCTTCGCCGGCAACGCGGCGCTGGCCGGCGCGTGCGACGTGATCATCGCGACGCCGGAGGCCAGCCTGGGCATGGGCGGCCCGGCGATGATCGAGGGCGGCGGGCTGGGCGTCGTCGCGCCGGACGAGGTCGGACCGATGTCCGTCCAGGTACCGAACGGAGTGGTCGATCTCCTGGTCCCCGACGAGCGCCGCGGCCGTGGCGGCGGCGCGTCGCTACCTCTCGTACTTCTCCGGGCCGTGCTGGCGCCGACGGGAGGCGGACGACCAGCGCAGGCTGCGCCAGCTCATCCCGGAGAACCGGGTCCGGGCCTACGACGTGCGGCCGGTCATCGAGGCGCTGTGTGACACCGGCAGCGTGCTGGAGCTGCGGGCCGGGTTCGGTACCGGGATACTGACGGCGCTGGTCCGGATCGGCGGGCACCCGGTCGGGCTGCTGGCCAACAACCCGCTGCACCTGGGCGGGGCGATCGACGGCGACGCGCGCCGACAAGGCGACCGCGTTCCTGGGGCTGTGCGAGGCGCACCGGATTCCCGTTTGTCTCGCTGGTGGATACTCCGGGCTTCATGGTCGGGCCCGGAGGTGGAGCGGACGGCGGTGGTGCGGCGGTTCGGCGCGATGTTCGTGGCGGGCGCCCGGCTGACCGTGCCGGTCTGCGCGGTGGTGCTGCGCAAGGCCTACGGGCTGGGCGCGATGGCGATGACGGCCGGGGACCTGCGCGCGCCGGCCATCACGGTGGCCTGGCCGACCGGCGAGTTCGGCGGGATGGGGCTGGAGGGCGCGGTCCGGCTCGGCTACCGCCGCGAACTCGACGCGATCGAGGACCCCGCGGCCCGCCAGGCCCGCTACGAGCAGCTGGTGGCCGAGCAGTACACCCGGGGCAAGGCGCTCAGCACCGCGATGGCGTTCGAGATCGACGACGTCATCGACCCGGCGCAGACCCGCGCCGTGCTCGGCGGACGTGCTCGCGCTGGCCCAGGCCGGTCGGTCCTTGCCGTACGCAGGCGCACCAGCAGCGTCGGCGCCGGGGTCGTTTCCGGCACCCACAGGTCCGTCGCGAGCTCGATCCCGTCCCGCATGACTACCTTGACGTCCTTGTGCACCGTGAATGTCACGACGGCTCCTTCGCCCGGGTAACGACCTTCGTGATCAAGCCTAGGCTCCGGCCGCCCGGCAGGCTATGGCCGACGGGGGGACACTAAATGGAACACGTTCTAGTCTGGTGCCATGACCGGTGCCGTCTGGGATGAGGAATTCTTCCGCCGCCGTGCGGCGGGCGGGTCAGGTACGGCTGAGTCCACCGCTATCACGCCCGTCACGCCTGCGCATGCGACGATGGCCGGGTTGCTGCTGGCCCGGGCCGAGGACGATAACACCGCGCTGCTCTTCGAGGATCAGCGGTGGAGCTGGCGCGAGCTGCTGGGGGAAGCGGCCACCCGTTCGGTGCTGATGATGAAGGTGCGGCCGGAAGGAAGGGCCTGGCACATTGGCGTGCTGCTGGAGAATACGCCCGAGTACGTGTTCCTCATCGCCGGCGCGGCCCTGTGCGGGGCGACCGTGGTCGGCATCAACCCGACCCGGCGCGGGGCCGAGCTGGCCGCCGACATCCGCGGGACCGACTGCGCGGTGATCGTGACCGACGGGGCCTACGGCGGGCTGCTGGACGGTCTTTCCGATGTACCGCGGATCCTGGACGCGGGCGGGGCCGAGTACGCCGGGCTGCTCGCGGATGGTCGCGGGGCGGCCGCGGCGGCGACGGCGGAGGGGCTCGATCCGCGGTCGGCGCTGCTGCTGCTGTTCACGTCCGGGTCGACGGGGGCACCGAAGGCGGTGATCTGCTCGACCGGCCGGTGGGCGTTCATCTGCCAGGTCAACCCGATCGCGTTCAGCTCCGACGACGTGGCCTACAACGCGATGCCGATCTTCCACGGCAACGCGCTGATGAGCGCGCTCGGCCCGTGCATCGCCAACGGCGCGGCGTTCGCGCTGCGCCGCCGGTTCTCCGCCTCCGGGTTCCGGCCCGACATCCGCCGGTTCGGCGCGACCTTCTTCAACTACGTCGGCCGGTCGCTGGCCTACATCCTGGCTCAGCCGGAGCATCCGTCGGAGTCGGATAACCGGCTGCGCTTCGGCTTCGGCACCGAGGCCTCGCCGCGGGACCGCGCGGAGTTCTCGCGCCGGTACGGCTGCCCGCTGCTGGAGTCGTACGGCTCGTCCGAGGGCACCTGCTACATGATCTGCACGCCGGGCACGCCCGAGGGCGCGCTCGGCGTCCCGCAGCAGGGGTTCACGGTAGAGATCGTCGGTGCTAGCGGCGAAGTCTGCCCGCCGGCCCGCTTCGATGCTGACGGGGTGCTGCTCAACGCCGAGGAGGCGATCGGCGAGATCGTCTCGCGCGGCGCCGCGGCGCGCTTCGAGGGCTACTACAACAACCCGGAGGCCGGGCGGGACCGGCTGCGGGACGGCGACTTCTGGACCGGTGACCTCGGCTATCGCGATCCGGAGGGCTTCTTCTGGTACGCCGGGCGGACGGCGGACTGGCTGCGGGTGGACTCGGAGAACTTCGCGGCGGCCTCGGTCGAGCGGATCCTTCTCCGCTTCCCCGGCGTGACGGCGGCCGCTGTTTATCCCGTTCCCGATCCGGTCACTGGCGACCAGGTGATGGCGGCGCTCGAGTGCCCCGGCGGCGCGTTCGACCCGGGCGCGTTCTTGTCCTTTCTCGGTTCTCAGCCCGACCTGGGCACTAAGCAGGCGCCGCGTCTTGTCCGGGTGACCGCACGGCTGCCGGAAACGGCGACCCATAAGATCAGCAAGCCTTTGCTGCGCCGCCTGCTGTGGCATGGCGAGGATCCGGTCTACGAGTTTTTCGGTGGGGGCTACGTGCTGATGACGGACGACCGCAAGGGCGCCCTGGAGGCGGAATTCGCGCGGCACGGCCGGGATCAGTTCCTCCGGCTTTGACCGGACTTACTCCCGGCCGCCTCTGGTCATGTGAGGAGAGGTTACGATGCGCTTTGGGGAGTGAAAGATGAGCAGCAGGCGACGCCGGCTCGATCCTGTGGGGCCGTTCGGCAATCCGGACGGGTCACGAGCCGACATCGAGGACGTCCTCAGCGAGTTCGTCGACTTCGGCGGGAATCCGGCCTACGGCCACCTCGCGACCCGGGCCAACGACTCCAAGGTGCGGGTCATCGTCGGCAAGCTCGGCGCGGGCAAGACGGTCTACCTGCGGCGCCTCCAGGATTTCCAGTCGCACCAGGACTCGGTCTACGCCGACGTGCCGCAGCAGAGCCTGCCCAAGACCGAGGTCATCGTCAAGGCGTGCCAGTGGTTCTCGGACAGCGTCCTGGTCGAGAAGTGGATGCAGATCTGGGAGCGGGCGATCATGCGGGCGCTGGCCTCGCACCTGCTGCGCCGGCCCGAGCTGCGCCAGCAGCTGCGCGACGAGCAGGCCGATGAGCTCGAGCGGTCCTACGCCCGGCTGATCTCCGACTCCCGCCGGCCCCGGTCGATCTACAGCGAAGTACGCGACATCATCAACGAGCGGAACACGGCCCACCAGCTGTCCGCCTACCTCGACGACCCGCTCTGGGACGACCTCGAGGACCTGCTGGGCGAGGTCATCGGCCAGTGCAAGCCGGTCTACTTCTACCTCGACGCGATCGACGAGGAGTTCAGCCACGCCCCGATGTACTGGCTCCGGTGCCAGGAGGGCTTGTTCTACCAGGTCATGAGGCTGCTCCGGGATCACAAGCTGGGCGGTCGGCTGCACGTGGTCGTCTGCATCAGGGACATCGTCATGTCGTCGGTGTACCGGTCCGAGCACGCGCCGCGGTACTACAACGAGCCGCACATCCGCGTCCTGACCTGGGACCGGATCTCGCTGCTCTACCTGCTCGGGCAGAAGCTGCAGCGGCTGCCGCCGTCGCTGCTGATGCGCCGCGCCGCCAGCGGCCCCCCGTCGATCAGGGACTGGCTCGGGATCGAGGGCGACTGGAACGGGCCCGACGGCGACGGCACCATCGAGGACTACCTGCTGCACCACACCCGGCTGATCCCGCGCGACATCATCTCGCTCGGCAACGAGCTGAGCGAGGAGGTGCTGCGGCAGAAGCAGGCGGGCCGCGGCAGCGTGCCGCATGAGGCCATCGAGGCGGTGGTGCAGCGCAGCGCCAAGCGGTTCGGCGACTCCCAGCTCGCCCAGTGCGCCAACCAGATCTCCTCGGACCTGATGCCGCAGGGGGCCGCCCTGCACGACTACTCCGAGCTGTTCACCAGCACCCAGGCCTACATCAGCGGCACGCAGGAGGATGTCAGGTCGTTCGTCCGGATGATCGGCGTGGACCGGTTCTCGCGCGGGGACCTCGACGCGCTCCAGGAAGTAGCCGACCTGCACTTCGAGCGGGCGACCAACCTCGCCACCGTGCTGTGGCAGAACGGCCTGCTCGGGTACATCGACGAGGCCGGGCGGCGGCGGTACTACTCGATGGGCGACATCGAGCAGTTCCACTTCCCGCCCGAGGTGGACACCTACGTGCTGCACCCGTGCCTGGTGTACGCGGTGGGGGGCATCCGGCACGTGCCGGAGGGCACCGCTGATCGCCCGCCACACCGTGCCGTACGCGCCCGGCGAGCGCAGCGGCCGTTCGGGGGTGGCGGGCGCCGCGTCACGCCCGCGCGTTGCTGCTGCCGTCGGCGTCGCCCGCGCTGCTGCCTTCGGGCCTTCGGGCCTGGCCTCAGGACTGGCTTCGGGGTTCTGGCTTCGGGTCGCAGCCAGGGGCTTCCTGAGCCGGACCCGGAGGAGGTGCGGTCCTCGGCCGGGACCAAGCCGCGCGACTACGCGGTCGGCGACATCATCGACGGCCGCTTCGAGATCCTCCAGGTCGTCGGGCGAGGCGGCTTCTCGAAGGTCTACCGCGTCCGCGACGACGTCGAGGACGAGGAGCGCGCGATCAAGCTCTTCGACAACGCCGCCGGGTACCAGGCCGTGCGCCGCGAGATCGGCGCCCTGCGGAAGATCCAGCACCCCAACGTGGTGAAGGTGTTCTGGGCCGGCAAGACGCGCGACGGCGAGTGGTATCTCATCACCGAGTTCCTCGACGGGGAATCACTCGACGAGTTCGCCACCGGAAGGAGGAGCCTGCGCGACCGGGAGGCCGTCGACGTGGCGCTCGACCTGCTGGACGCGCTCGTCGCCTTTCACCCGGACGCGGCCCGCATCAAGCAGCTCGAGGCTCAGCGCCAGGTCGCGGGCGACCTGACCGAAGCCGAGTCGCGCGAGCTGGCGGACCTGCAGAACAGCGGGCTGGTCCACCGCGACATCAAGCCGCTCAACGTGGTGCTCACCCGCACCGGGGCGAAACTGCTCGACTTCAACATCGCCTCCCGGGTCGGCGATCCGGTGCATACGCAGTCGGGCACGCCGCCGTATCAGCCGCCCGACGCCGGGCTGGACCGCTGGGACGTCTCCACCGACCTGTTCGCCGTCGGCGTGCTGCTCTACCGGCTGCTGGGCAACGGCCACCACCCGTTCCCGCACGCGATGCCGATGGCCGGCGTGCCGGTGACCGACCCGAGAACGATCCGCCCCGACCTCGACCGGGCCCTGGCGGGATTCCTGGTCACGGCGTGCGCGCCGGCCAGTGCTGACCGGTTCGCTACGGCGGCTGAGATGCGGGTCGCCTTGCGCGAGATCCGCGCTGGGCTTTTATCGTTGCCGTCTGGTTTTCAGCCGTCGACGACGGCGAGGATCCGCCACTGGTCGGGGACGCCCTTCAGCTCGTGGGAGCCGCGGTCCTCGAACTGCAGGCCGGATCCCGCGACCAGGTCGCGCACCGTGGAGCTGACCAGGACCTCGCTCGCGCCGGCCAGGGCCGACACCCGGGCGCCGATGTGGACGGCGATGCCGCGGACCGCGTCCCCGGCCACCTCGACCTCGCCGGTGTGCAGGCCGGCCCGGATCTCGATGCCGAGCGAGCGGACGGCGCGGACGGCGGCGGACGCGCACCGGACGGCGCGGCCAGGACCGTCGAACACCGCGAGGAAGCCGTCGCCGGCCGTGTCGACCTCGCGGCCCCGGAAACGGGCCAGCTCACCGCGGACGAGTGCGTGGTGGCGCTCGAGCAGGTCCCCCCACCTCCCGTATCCGGCACCCATCATGCATCATCTGCCGTCGCGGCCGCTAGGACTCCAGGTCCAGCGGACCTGGAGGTCAGCGTGCCGTCCAGGGGCGGAGCTTGTCGGGGTTGCGGACGGCCCAGATGTGCTTGATCCGGTCGCCGTCGACGTCGAACGCGAACACCGTCACGGTGACGCCGTCCTGCTGGGCTACCAGGCCGGGCTGGCCGTTGACCGTGCGCTCCAGGATCGTCACGTTTCTGGGGCTCCGTTCGGCCAGGTCGACAATGTAGCGCGCGATCTGCTCGCTGCCCTCGATCGGGTGCAGCGCGGCGGGGGCGAGGCCGCCGCCGTCGGCGGTCACGGTGGCGCCGGGGTCGAGGAGCCCGATGAGGGCGCCGATGTCCTTGGCTGCCCAGGCCTGCTTGAAGTCCCTGACGATGGCCGGCCTGCCGGGCCGTGGGGGTCATCGCAGGAGACTGCGACGACTGGATGCGGCGGCGGGCGGAGGAGGCTAGCTGGCGGCAGGCCGCCGGGGTCCGGCCGGCGATCTCGGCCACCTCGGCGAAGGGGTAGCCGAAGACGTCGTGCAGGATGAACGCGACGCGCTCGGCCGGGGTCATCGACTCGAGCACGACGAGGAAGGCCATGTTGACCGACTCGTCCAGCGTGACCCGGTCGGCCGGGTCGGCCGTGATGTCACCCGGGCGCCATTCGGCCGGTTCGGGCAGCGGCTCGGGGACCCATTCGCCCACGTAACGCTCCCGCCGGGCCCGGGCCGAGCCCAGCAGGTCGAGGCAGATGCGGCTGGCGACCTTCGTCAGCCAGGCGCCCGGGGACTCGATGGCTTCCTGCTGCGGCCGGGACATGGCGTACCAGCGGGCGTAGGTCTCCTGCACCACATCCTCGGCATCGGCGAGGGAGCCGAGCAGCCGGTAGGCGAGGTTGAGCAGCTGGCGCCGCTCGCTCATGATCGCGCTCAGGTCCGGGCTGGGCTGCTGGTCTCCCGGCTGCTGGTCTCCGGGCCGGGGATCGGGTGCTCACGATGCCGTCCTTCCCTGGTCGTATCTGCCCTTACCAGTCCGACGAGACAGCATGCCGGATTGTGAGGCGGCGCACCGCCTGACATTCCGGTGAGGTGCGCCGTCGTAATGCTCAGAGGCCGGCCGGCACCAGCCTGGCCAGTTCGGATGAAAGGCAGGGGAATCGATGAGGGACCTTGAGGTCATCGCGGATCGCGTGGAGGTCGAGGCGCTGCGCGGCGAGTTCACTGACGCGGCGATGATGCGCGACTACGGCCGCCTCGCCGGGCTGTTCACGGCCGACGGCGTGCTGCGGATCCCCGACGCCAGCATCGAACTGGCCGGGCAGGATGAGATCCGCACCTGGGGTGAGCGGGTACCCATGGTCGTGGAACTCTTCGTGCAGACCACGCACCCGGGCGTGATCCGGCTTGACGGCGACACCGCGTCCGGCCGTGCGTACATGTCCGAGCTCATCCGCCTGCGCGACGGCAGCTCGCACCTGAACTACGCCATCTACCACGACCGGTACCGGCGCACCCCGGACGGCTGGCGGTTCACCGAGCGCGTCTACGAGATCAGGTACCTCGACACCACGGCGCTGGCGGGCTCGGCGCCCCGGGCGGCCGCGGACGCACGCTGATGCCGGAAAATGCGTTAGCCGGCCGGGCATAGGCTCGGCCGGCTAACGGCTGGCTGGTGCGGGCTCTGGATCCGGATCGGGAATCCGGCCCGGCGCCGGGCGCCACTGGCCCCGGGGTCAGAAGTGCTCGGGGGTGTGACGCGCGCTGGCCACACGGGACTGGGCGTAGTTGGCCTCGGCGATGAAGCGGCGGATACGAGCCAGTACGTTGCGGTTCATTGTTCCTCCTCGGTTTCCCGGCCATCTCTTCGCCGGTAACTATGAGTCTCGTCGTAAGACCCCCCGTAGGGCATCGGAGGAAAGCCCTATATTGCCTGCTGAGGGGGCCTTAGGCGGGGCCCGGACCGGCTTACGTCCGGACTTAGCTCGTAGGTAGCAGCGAGGCGGTCCCGACCTGACCGCCGACCCGCAGGTCAGATGGGGTATTCGGTGGGTCCGGTGGTGTACTGGCGGCCCGCCGGGGTGGTCCAGGTGAAGGTCCCGTCGGGGTGCTGTTCGACTTTCCAGCGGGGGTCTTGCTTGAGCTGATGGTCGTGCCGGCACTTCGGGACCGCCGTTGCAAAGGCACGTGCGGCCGCCTGTGTCGTAGGGGATGTTGTGCTCGAAGTCGGCGCGGGTGGAGGGGCGTCCGCACATCGGGGCCGGTGCAGGTGGCGTGCCGGATCTGGGTCAGGTGCCGGAGCTTGGTGCCGGGGTCGTGGCCGTGGGCCTGGTAGCGGTGGTCGCAGGGCCCGGCGGGGATGGGGTGGATGTCGATGATCCAGGCCCGCTGGCCGGGGACCCCGGTGGTGAACCGCCAGGTGCCGTATCCGCCGGGCGGCCCGGGGCCGGTGCGGGTGAGGGTGAACCCGGTGCTGGTGGTGCCGGGCGGGCTGGTGCCGCCGGGCGGTCCTCGTTTGCGCTGCCTGGCGTGGCTGCGGGGTTCGGGCCGGGCGCAGGCGTGGCCGGCGGCGCGGCCCCGGTGGTCGGTGACGGTCAGGCACCAGGTCGTCCGGGGTTGGCTGCCGAGGCGGTGGCGAGGTCGCGGGCCTGCCACGGGTCGACCGGGCCGAGGCCGTCGAGCAGGCCGGGCCGGTCGGCGAGGCCGAGCAGGGTGGCCAGCGGGATGGTGAGGTGGTTCCGGCCGGCGAACCCGGCCGGGTACCCGCCGGGCTCCCGGCAGGGGCCGGACCTGCACCGGGGACCGGGCCTGGCCCGCGCCGGAGCCGGGTGCCTGGTGCGGCCCGGCGGGGTGGTCCGCGCCGGCATCGTGCGGGGTGGTGCCGCGGGAGGCGGCGGGGCGGGAGTCCTGGTTCAGCAGCAGGTCGGTCAGGGCGCGGGCGCGGAGCAGGTCCATGCCGCCCTCCACCCCGGCGGCCTGGAGCTCGCGGGCCCACCAGGTGATCCGCTGGTCCATCGCCAGGACATGAGCGGCCGGGAGTTCCCGCCCGGCCAGGCCCGCGTTGCCGGAGTCTTCCCGCCACCGTTCCACCCGGGCGGCCCGGGCGCCGTGCTCGCGCCGCTTCTTCGCCTTGGCCGGGTTGACCTGCGCGGCGGCCAGGGCGGCGGCGCGGCGCAGCGCGGCCGGGCTCAGGTCCCGGGCCCGGCCCAGGATCAGCTGCTCGGCCTGGCGGGCCTCGTCCGGGTCCAGCAGCGCCAGTCTGCCGGGCGATGACCTGCACCTTGGAGTGGCGCAGCAGCCCGTCCCGGAACAGCGCCCGGGTGCGGGGGAGCTTGACCTCCAGGTCATGGGCCAGGGACAGCACCCCGTCCGCCACGGGCCGGTTCTCCGCCAGCGCCCACTTGATCTCGTCGCCGGCCGAGTCCAGGTACGCCTCCGGCATCCGGGCCCGCCCCGCGAGCGTGCAGCCGGGAGCGGGACGCCGCCGGATCAGCTCGGCCGCGGCGGCGTGCTTGAGGTAGCAGACGGCGGCCTCGGCCCGGTCGGCGGCGGTGATCAGCCCGATGATCTCGTCCTCGGACGCTTCACCCAGCCGGCCGCTGTCGACGGCGGTCTCGATGAAAGCGTGCAGGGCCGCTGACCCGGGCGCGGCATCGAGGCACTCCCCGGCGCCGAACCCGCCGGCCGGGCCGCCGACGACGCCGGGGACACGGTCCGCCGACCCGGGCAGTCCCGGCCCGCGCGGACCCCGCTTACGCGCCTGGTCCGCGGCTACCCTCCCGGCCAGCTCCGCGGTCTCTGCCCGGGCCAGGAACTGCTCGTCCGCGGAACGCTCCGCCGCGAACCGGCCAGTCTCGGCCTCGATCGCGGCCAGGTCCTCATCCGGCGGCAGGACGCTGCCCTCCGGGTCCAGATACTCCTCCTCATCATCCTCGGGCGGCTCGACCTCATCCAGGCTGGCGGCCAGCAGCGCTTCCCACTCGGCGGGAGACATCGGATCGGGGCGGGTGATCACCGGCTCCCAAGACTCCGGCTCAGGCTGCGCACCGGGCGGCGGCAGGCCCCGCCCGGAGTCGCAGGAGCCGGTCCTTGAGGCATTGGCCGCCACCCGTTCGGAAGGAAGTTATCTCGAACACTATACCGAACATCAGTGTCATTTTCCAGCTAATTTCTTTGAATAGAAAAAAGAAACTATTGTGCTGGCGATGATAGAGGAGGTGAATTTGGAGACTGCAAAGCTGATGGTGGAGTTGATGCGCCAGTGACTTGTGTTAGCGGTCGGCCTTAGCAGGATCCGGCCTCGCGCACGGCGAGGTCGGCTTCGGCCGCGTCGAGGTGCTGGTCAGCTTTGGTAAGCGGACCGGTCTCAGCACGGCGCCAGGCAGAAAACCTGTCGCTCTGGGGGCCCTTCGTCGTGCACCATATTCAGGCTGGTTTCTCGGAATAGGAACAAATGATTACGCCTGAAAATAGTCACGGCTCACCGGTCCGGAAACGGGCGGTGCTGCTCGCGCTGCGCTATTACGGCCGCGAGATGGCCCGGCTCAAGCACTTCACGGTGCCGGGAATGCTGCTGACCTCGCTGGGAACCACGTGCATTTCCTACATCGCGCCGCTGGTCGTCGCCCAGCTGGTCGGCCGCCTGGCCAGCCACAAGTCCTTCGGCGTCAGCGCGGCGGTGCCGTATGTGCTCGGCCTCGCGGGCGTGCTGCTGGTCGCCGAGATCGCGTGGCGGATCGGCATCCACTGCCTGAATCGCCTCGAGGGCCGCGGAATCGAGCACCTCTACGTGATCGGCATGGATGAGCTGCTGGCGAAGGACGCGGCGTTCTTCCATGACAACTTTGCCGGCTCGCTGACCAAACGAGTGCTGAGCTTCGCTTCCCGGTTCGAGGACTTCACCGACAACCTGGTGTTCAACATCGTCGGCAGCCTGGTTCCGCTGGTATTCGCGTCCGTGGTGCTGTGGCGCTTCGACCCGCTGCTCGTCGCCGGGCTCATCGGCCTGATCGCGCTCACCGGTATCGTCATCGCGCCCCTGATCCGCCGTCGTCAGCGGCTGGTCGACCAGCGTGAGGAAGCGATCGCGCGCGTGTCCGGGCACGTCGCCGACAGCCTGATGAACATGGAGACGATCCGCGCGTTCGCGGCCGAGAAGCGGGAGGCCGCCGAGCACCGGTCGCGCGTCGCCGACCAGCGACGGAAGTCGCTGCGGTCGTGGGACTACGGAAACCTGCGCATCGACACGCTGGTCGCGCCGATGTCCGTCCTGACCAACGTGCTCGGCCTGCTCCTGGCGGTCGCGCTCGGCGGCGGCCAGCACGGAATCGAGGCGGTCGTGGTCGCCTTCACCTACTACTCCAACGCGACGCAGATCATGTTCGAGTTCAACCAGATCTACCGCCGCCTGGAGAGCTCGCTGACCGAAGCCGCGCAGTTCACCGAGATGCTGCTGACCCAGCCGACCGTGGTCGACCCGGTCGCGCCCGAGCCGCTGCGGCCGCAGGCCAGCGACGTCCGGTTCGAGCAGGTGACGTTCGGGCACGCGGGCGGAGCGCCGTTGTTCACCGGCCTCGACCTCGCCGTGCCCAGCGGGACCAGGATCGGCCTGGTCGGCCGGTCCGGCGGCGGCAAGACCACGCTGACCCGCCTGCTGCTGCGGATGATGGACGTCGACGACGGCCGGATCCTGATCGGCGGGCAGGACATCGCCAAGCTGCGCCAGGCGGATCTGCGCAGCCTGATCGCCTACGTGCCGCAGGACCCGGCGATGTTCCACCGGACGCTGCGCGAGAACATCGCGTTCGCGCGCCCGGAGGCGACCGACGCGGAGATCCGCCAGGCGGCCCAGGCGGCGCACGTCACCGAGTTCGCCGAGGCCCTGCCGGACGGATTCGACACGATGGTCGGCGAGCGCGGCGTGAAGCTGTCCGGCGGCCAGCGCCAGCGCGTCGCGCTGGCCCGGGCGATCCTGCGGGACGCGCCGATCCTGCTGCTCGACGAGGCGACCAGCGCGCTGGACTCCGAAAGCGAGATCCTCGTCCAGCAGGCGTTGTGGCAGCTCATGAAGGGCCGGACCGCGCTGGTGGTCGCGCACCGGCTGAGCACGGTCGCGCGCATGGACCAGCTGGTCGTGCTCGATCACGGGCAGATCGCCGAGAAGGGCACGCACCAGGAACTGCTGGGGCTCGACGGGACCTACGCCCGGCTGTGGCAGCACCAGTCCGGTGGCTTCCTGGACGAGAAAACGGCGGACGAGGTGCTGGCCGGGGCCCCGCGGCTGAGTGCGTGATCTTCGAGGCGCGCGGGCCCTGGAGGCATAATCTGGCCCCGGCTGGATACCAGGCTTGTTATGGATGGTCAGATTGAGAACCTCAGGGACATGCCGGCGGAGCTGGAAACCGATGAGGTGCCCGATGCGCTGGTCTCGGAGTTCTCGTCGCTGACCACGCCGTACTGCTGGGTCATCACCGAGGATGCGGTGGCCGGCTACGACGGGGCCACGCCGTCCGCGGTCGGCAAGTCCGGGCCCGGCCAGGCGGTGGCCGGGGACATCGCGGAGGCCCTGACCGCCGGGCGGTTCTTCCGGCTGGTCGACGGGACGGGCCGCGAACTCGCCATCGGGCGGCTGTACGACCCGAGCGGAGACAACGAGCTCACGCCGCTGGACGATTTCGGGCGGCGGGACCTGGGGGCGCTGAACATCGAGTTCCGCACCGAAGGCGACTGGCAGGCGGCCTGACCGGCTCAGCTGCGGCGGTTAGTCCGGCGAGCTGGTCACGCCGGGAAGCTAGCCGCGACGGGAGCGCTGGACCCGGGTTCCGCCGACGATGCCGAACGCGCGGATGCGGATGGTCGGCGCGCCGGGGCCGGGCTCCGGGCCGGCTTCGATCCTGGTGCCGCCGATCAGGCTGAAACCGGACAGCTCGACGCGTACCCCCGGCGGAACCGTGATCCGCGCCCCGCCCACCAGCGACACCTTGGTCAGCATGACCTCCGGGGCGGCCAGCTGGGCCTGGCTGAGGTCCATCTTGGCGCCGCCGACGAGGGCGCCCACGATCACGTGGCGGTCCATCCGCCACGGCCCGTTGACCTTGAAGCCGCCGATCGGCGAGATGTGCCAGGACGGCGCACCGGAGGCCGCGCTGGTGACAGCGGGGGCGGCGGCCGCGGGGAGGTCGGCGGTCAGGGGTTCGAGGTCGGCCCGGGTCCGCGCCGCGGTGGCGAGCTCCATCCGCTGGCTGAACTCCTCCAGGGTCAGCCGGCCGTCCCCGGTGGCGGCGCTGAGCCGCTCGACGACCGCATCCCGTTCGGCGTCCGAGACCCGGATTCCCGCCGTCTCGTCGCCGCCTGCCGTCTCGCTCATCACTGCCTCCGTCTATCGCCCCCCATCATGATCGTGAACCACCCTAGCGGTCACCGGTGGGTCGTCTAGGGTGCGGGCGTGCCGTTGCGCCGGAGCCACTGGCCGTCGCCGGGGCGGGCGGTGAGCTGGCCGTCGGTGAGGACGAGCTGGCCGCGGCGCAGGACGAACCGGGGCCAGCCCTGGACCTGCCAGCCGTCGTAGACCGAGTAGCCGGACCGCGATTGCATGTGCGCGCCGTCGATGGTGCGGCGGTGCCCGGGGTCCCACAGCGCGATGTCCGCGTCGGAGCCGACGGCGATCGCGCCCTTGCGCGGGTAGAGGCCGAAGATGCGGGCGGCGTTGGCCGAGGTCACGTCCACGAACTGGTCGAGCGAGATGCGGCCGGGGCGGACGCCCTCGGAGTACAGCATGGGCATCAGCGTCTCGAGGTCGGCGACGCCCTGGCGGGCGGTCACCGCGTTGAGCGCGGGGTCGAGCTTGTCCGCCAGCGTCCACGGCGCGTGGTCGCTGCACACCGTGTCGACGTCGCCGGCGGCGATTCCCGCCCAGAGCGCCTCGCGGTCGGATTCCTCGCGCAGCGGCGGGGCCCCGACGTACTTGGCCGCGTCCGGCTCGGCGAAGCGCTCGCGGGTGAGGTGCAGGTACAGCGGCCGGGTCTCGACGTAGACCGGCAGGCCGGCCGCCCGGGCCCGGCGGCAGCGGTCCAGCGCGGCGGCGGACGACAGGTGCACGATGTAGACGCGCGCGCCGGTGCGGCGGGCGATGCCGATGGCCTGATCGACCGCGGCCACCTCGGCGGCGACCGGGCGGGCGGCGGGGAAGTTCGCGACCGCGCCGCGGCCCGCCGCGATCAGCTCCTTCCCGGCCTGCCGGAGCATGGCGCCGTCCTCGCAGTGCAGCAGCACCACCGAGCCGGCCGCCCGGGCGGCGCTGGCCGTCGCGAGCAGGGCGGCCTCGTCGGCCGCGACGTCCGGGTCGGACAGGAAGATCTTGATGCCCGGGTGCCCGCCCGCGGCGAGGGCGGCGATCTCGCCATCAGGCAGCGCGGCGGGATCGGTCAGGATCGGGTGCAGGAACCAGTCGGCCGCGGCCTCGGGAGCGGCGCCGGCCAGCTCGCGGGCGATCGCGGCGCCCGGGGTCTCCTCCGTGCCCCCTTCATCCGGCATCGGGTAGGTCATGTTGGCGATCGTCGTGATGCCGCCGGCGATCGCGGCCCGCGAGCCGGACCAGAAGTCGTCCACCCAGATCGGGAAATCGAGCCGGTCCCTCAGCCCGGCGTGCACGAGGTGGGTGTGCGCGTCGATACCGCCGGGCAGCGCCAGCAGGCCGCCGGCGGCGAGCTCTTCGGCGCCCGTCATCGCGCCGCCGAGCTGGGCGATCCGGCCGTCGGCGATGCCGATGTCGGCGATTTCCTGATGACCGGGCGTGACCACGGTCGCGCCGCGGATAACGAGGTCGAAGGCCACCGCAGCATTGTGGCACGCCCCTACCGGGTGGTGGCGTCGTCGCCGTCGGGGCGCTGGGCTGCGTGGCCAGGAGAGGGGGGCAGGGGGGCGGGGACGCCGGCTCGTTCGGCCGAAGGATCTTGATCTTGTCCGGCCGGGGCGGGCGGGTTGGGCTGGGACGGGCGGCCGCCGATGAAGTCCGCCCAGTCCGCCTGCAGCGGTTGCCAGCGGCGGTCGAAGTCCGCGGCCCGGCGGGTGGCGCGCTCCAGCCGCTGGCCGCGGTAGCGGCGCCGGGCCCAGATCGAATTCGGCCGGGCCAGCCGCACCGCGCCGATCAGCCCGACCGGCGGCAGGAACAGGGCGAATAGCCCTGACCGGTACTTGCCCTTGAGGATGCAGGTCAGCCCCAGGCAGGCGTCGAGGACCAGGATGCCGGTGGCGCCGAGCCGCAGCGAGAACTCCAGGACGCCGAGGCCCGGCACGCTCAGCGGGCTGAACCCGGCCAGGGCCAGCCCCAGGCAGGCGGCGACCAGGCTGACCGCCTCGACCGAGAGCTGGCCCTCGCCGCACCAGTAGACGTCCTGCAGGTGCAGGATCAGCGCGAACTCGTCCAGCACGAGCGACGTGCCGATCCCGACCGCGATCGCGCAGAACGAGAGCCAGCCCACCGTGTCGGGGCCGCCGACCGCGGTGAAGGCGCCGATGATCAGCAAGATGATGCCGGGCACGGAGTGATGGATGTGCGTCCCGCTCGCCGTGACGTTGCGGAACGGGCCGCGCCCGTCGCGGATCAGCCGGGTGATCGTCCGGGTCGACGCGAACGTGACGACGAAGGAGACGAAGCACAGCATCAGCGGCAGCTTGCCGGCCGCGATCACGTCACGGTGCCACCACGAGAACATGACGCTCACCCTAATGTCAGTGCCGGTCGGCACGCTGCGATCGGGCGGCGCCGAGCTGGCCCCGCTCCTTATCCGCGAGGCCGGGCGGATCTTCCCCGGCCTGCTCGATGCCCTGGACGCATGGGTCCCGCCGTGGCGGGCCCAGCCGGAGCCGGAAGCCGGGCCGGCGGCGGCGGACCCGGACGCCGGCCAGGGCCTCGCGCTGCTCGCCGCCTACCCGGCGACGGGTGACGCGCTGGAGGCGCTGCTAAGACATACGAATTCGACCGGCCCGGTCAGTCGCCGGGCCTGATGAGCCCGGTCTCGTAGGCCCAGACCACCGCCTGCACCCGGTCGCGCAAATCGAGTTTCGTCAGGGCCCGGGCGAGATGAGTCTTAACCGTGGTCTCGGCGACGAACAATCGCTGCGCTATTTCGGAGTTCGATGCCCCGGTAGCTACGACGCGCAGGACCTCCAGTTCTCGGGGCGTGAGCCGCTTAGCTCCCGTGGCTTCGGCGATGGTGGCCGCCGCGTAATGAAGGCGCCGATCAGCCGCATGGTGAATAGGTCACCGGGCGAGGTAGCCGGCGCTGCTCTTCGGGTTCAGCTCGTGGTCACTGCTGGTCCCGCAGGCTGCGTCCCCGGGAAATGTCGGACTGGCGAGATACCGTCGGGGCATGCGCTTCCTGATGCTGATGTGGGCCGATGCCGACGCGGCGAGCGGCGACGAGTCCGACTTCCAGGCCTGGGCCGAGTTCGACGAGCAGGTGAAGGTGGCCGGCGCGTTCGTGCTCAACGGGGCGCTCACCCCGGCCGCGGCCGAAGCTCGTCTCGTCCAGACCGCGATAGCCGGGCACGCGATGGGCGACGCGGTGGAGCGCCGGCCATTCACCGATGGCAAGCGGCAGATCCAGGCCTTCTACATCATGGATCTCCCCAGCATGGATGCCGCTCTTGAATGGGCAAACAGATTGCCGACCTACGGCTTTGTCGAAGTCCGCGAGCTGCTGCAATTCTGATCCGTTAAGCGCCGGGGCAGCGCGCCGACAGTACAGTGGCGCGCGTGAACCTGCCCGAGGACCTGATCGCCCTGCTGCGCCAGCCCAGCCCGTGCTTCCTGGCGACCCTGATGCCCGACGGATCGCCGCACATGACCGAGACCTGGGTCGACACCGACGGCGAGCACGTCGTGATCAACACGGTCCAGGGCCACCAGAAGCTCAAGAACATCCAGCGTGACCCGCGGGTGGCGGTGAGCATCTGCGACGCGTCCCAGCCTGCCCGCTACTTCTCGGTTCGCGGGCAGGTCGTCGGCATCACCACCGAGGGCGCCGCGGAGCACATCGAGGTCCTGTCCCAGCGTTACCTCGGTACCCCGTACCCGCGCTGGGGAGGCGGCGGCCAGGTCCGCGTCATGCTCACCATCAGGGCCGACAAGATTCACGGGATGGGGTAGCCCGGCCCCCGGATCATGGTGACCGTGGCCACCAGGATGAGCACCGAGAGCGCGGCGGCGACCAGGAAGGCCCGGTCGAAGCCGGCCACCAGGGCGTGCCGGTAGACGGCGGTCGGCCACGAGGCGGCTGACGCCGGCGAACCATCTTCTGCCTGGTCAGCGTGGATACGCACGGCCGCTGCGGCTACTCCGCGGGGAGTAGCCGGAAATGGGTCCGAGGGGCGAATGTGGCCGATGACCCGGTGCGCTACGCTCGGAGAATGCGCACAAATCGTGGCCGTCAGAGGTTCTACGCGGCCGGCTGGGGCATCTCGGCCGGCGTCATGATCGTGGCGTCCCGGCTGTGGCTGCTGCACCTGCGCGAGGTCGAGCAGCGCGCCGACGAGGCGGAGCGGACCAAGGACGAGGCCGCCCGCAGCCGGGCCATGGAGGAGCGGCTGCGGATCGCCCGCGAGCTGCACGACTCGCTGACGCACAGCATCTCGGTGATCTGCGTCCAGGCCGGCGTGGCGGTGCACCTGGCCCGCAAGCGCGGCGACGAGGTGCCGTCGGCGCTGCTGGCGATCCAGGAGGCGGGCGCGGACGCCGCGCGGGAGCTGCGCACCACGCTCAGCGTGCTGCGCAGCTCCGAGGACGGCGACAGCAGCGATCTCGGCCAGCTGGACCGCCTGGTCGCCCGGGCGCGGGCGGCCGGGCTCCCGGTCACGGTGACCGTCACCGGCACCCAGCGGACGCTGCCGCCCGACGTGGACCAGGCCGCCTACCGGATCGTGCAGGAAGCGCTCACCAACGTCAGCCGCCACGCCGGCCAGGCCCGCGCGTCGGTTCACCTGCACTACACCCCGGACACGCTCTCGGTCCAGGTCGACGACGACGGCGCGGCCAGCAGTAACGGCAGCGGTAACGGCACCGGCCCGCGGCCGGGCGGGCCGGGGCTCGGCCTGATCGGCATGCGGGAACGGGTGACCGCGCTCGGCGGCCGGCTCCACGCCGGGCACCGGGACGGCGGCGGCTTCCGGGTGCGGGCCGAGCTTCCCGCGCGGGCGCCGTCGTGATCAGGATCCTGCTCGCGGACGACCAGGCGCTGATCCGCAGCGGCATCCGGTCGCTGCTCGAAGCCGAAGACGACATCGAGGTGGTCGCCGAGGCCGCCGACGGGCAGCAGGCGGTGGCGCTGGCCGCCGAGCACCGCCCCGACATCGCCCTGATGGACATCCAGATGCCGGTGCTCGACGGCCTCGAGGCCACCCGGCAGATCGTCGCGGACGAGCGGCTGGCGGGCGTGCGGGTGGTGATCCTCACCAACTTCGGGCTCGACGAGCACATCTTCCGGGCGCTGCGGGCCGGGGCCAGCGGGTTCCTGCTGAAGGACACCGAGCCCGCCGAGCTGCTGCAGGCGCTGCGGGTCGTCACGCGCGGCGACTCGCTCCTGTCGCCCGCCGTTACCCGCCGCCTGATCAGCGAGTTCGTCGCCCGGCCGCCGGACGCGCTGGCCGCGGCGGGGATGGAGAGCCTCACCAACCGGGAACGGGAGGTGGTGGCGCTGGTCGCGCACGGCCTGTCCAACGACGAGATCGCCGAGGCCATGGTGCTCAGCCCCACCACCGCCAAGACCCACGTCAGCCGGGCGATGATCAAGCTCGGCGCCCGCGACCGGGCCCAGCTGGTGGTCTTCGCCTTCCAGGCCGGCCTGGTCATCCCGCGCACCGCCGGGTGACCCGCACGTAAGCTGCCTGCTGTGATCGATCTTTCCGGCCGCGTCGTCGTGGTGACGGGCGGCAACAGCGGCATCGGGCTCGGTATCGCCCGCGGCGTCGCCCGGGCCGGCGGGTCCGTCGCCATCTGGTCCCGGCGCGCCGAGCGCAACGCCCAGGCGGTCGCCGAGCTGGACGGAGCTGGGCGCCGCCGCGGCCGGCATCCGGTGCGACGTCAGCGACGAGGGCGACGTCACCGCGGCCATGCGGGAGACGCTGGAGCGGTTCGGCCGCCTCGACTGCCTGGTCGCCAACGCCGGGACGGCCGGCAGGCAGCGGGTCACGGAGATGTCGCTGGCGGAGTGGCACCGGGTGCTGCAGGTCAACCTGGACGGCGCCTTCCTGTGCCTGCGGGAGGCGGCCCGGGTGCTGGTGGAGCAGGGACAGGGCGGGTCGCTGGTCGGCGTGTCGTCGACCAGCGCGATCCACGGCTCGCCCGGTCAGGAGCACTACGCCGCCAGCAAGACGGCGCTGCTCGGGGTGATGCGCTCCCTGGCCGTCGAACTGGCCCGGCATCAGGTGCGCTGCAACAGCCTGCTGCCCGGCTGGACCGACACCGAGCTGACGGCCGAGGCCCAGACGCACGAGAAGTTCATGACCGCCACCATCGGCCGCACGCCGGTGCGCCGCTGGGCCACGCTGCACGACTTCGAGACCGTCGGGGCGTTCCTGGCCGATCCCACGCTCACCTTCCACACCGGGGACAGCATGGTCGTCGACGGCGGCTACACGATCTTCTGACCGGCCTGAGCCTGGCAGGTCAGTCGCGGTCGCGGAGCTCGCGGCGCAGGAGCTTGCCGGAGACGGTCTTGGGGAGCTCGTCGAGGAACTCGATCTGGCGCGGGTACTTGTAGGCGGCCATCTGCTGGCGGCAGAAGGCGATGAGCTCCTCGGCGGTGGCCTCCTGGCCGGGCCGCAGGCTCACGAAGGCCTTGACGGTCTCGCCGCGGTACTCGTCGGGGACCCCGACGACGGCGGCCTCGCGGACCGCCTCGTGCTGGTAGAGGACGTCCTCGACCTCGCGCGGCCAGACCTTGTAGCCGCCCGCGTTGATCTGGTCCTTCTTCCGGTCCACGAGGTAGAACCAGCCGCTGGAGTCCATGTAGCCGACGTCGCCGGTGTGCAGGGCGCCGCCGGGCAGGGCGTGCGCGGTCTCCTCCGGCTTGTTCCAGTAGCCCGGCACCACCATCGGGCCGCTGGTGACGATCTCGCCGACCTCGCCGGGGGGCAGGTCCTGGCCGTCGTCGCCGACGATGCGCACCACGGTGTCGTAGACCGGCACGCCGACCGACAGCGCGCCCGAGGCGTCGTCGACCGGGGCGGTCGCGCCGGCCGGGACGCCGTGCGACGGCGAGGTGGTCTCGGTCAGCCCGTAGATGTTGTGGATGTACTGGCCGAACTGGGCCTGGAAGGCCTTGACGACGGTCGGCGGGATCGGCGCCCCGCCGGACCAGATCTTGGTCAGCGTCGTCAGGGCCTCGCGGTCGGCGTCGGGCGCGTTCATCAGCGCGATGAAGACGGTGATGGAGCCGACGGTGAAAGTCACCCGTTCGGTCCTAATGGTTTCGATTGTGACTGACGGTTCGAAGCGGTAGGCCAGTACCAGCGGCGCGCCGAGGAGCAGGGCGGTGGTCACGCCGGCGATCATGCCGGTGATGTGGAACAGCGGCGCGACGCCCAGCACCACGTCGTCCGGGCCGAGGCCGCACCACTGGCGGTAGGTCTGGGAGTTGAACACCACGTTCCCGTGGGTGTTCATGGCGCCCTTAGGCGGGCCGGTGGTGCCCGAGGTGTAGGTGAGCAGGGCGGTGTCGCCGGGGCTGAAGCTATGCGGGCGAGGGCCCTCGCCGCGGTGGTGCCCGATCAGGGTGGTCATGTCCTCGGCGCCGTCCGGGATGGGCTCGCCCTCGATCCCGGCGAAGACCCGCGCCTCGTGATAGCCGCGGTACTCCAGCTCCGAGGTGGTGATCACGGTGACGCCGCTGTCCCGCGTCACCTCCGCGGCCACGTCGCGGTACAGGCCCTCCAGGCAGACCAGCACGCGGGCGCCGGAGTCGGTCAGCACGGCGTCCAGCTCCCTGGCCTTGTTCATCGGGTTGACCGGGACCGCGACGCCGCCCGCCTTCCAGGTGGCCAGCAGCGAGATCACGAACTGCGGGACGTTCTGCAGGTAGAGCGCCACCCGGTCGCCCGGGATCACGCCCAGGCCGGCCAGCGCGACCGCGAACGCGTCGCTGAGCTCGTCGAGCTCGCGGGCGGTGATCCCGGCGCCAAAGTAGCGGATGAGGTCGCCGTCCGGGTTCCGCCGGACCGACGCCTTGAACATGGCCAGGGCGTCGGAGTGCTCCAGGCTCAGCTCGGCGGGCTGGCCCGGGTCGTAGCGGGCTAGCCAGGGCTTTTCGTCATAGACAGACATGCGCGTCCCTACGGAGCAATTGGGGGGCGGGTCTCCGGCTCGCAGCGGCTTGGCGTGGTACCGGCCCTCGTGGGCGTGCACCGGGCGCTGGTCGCCGCGCAGCTCGGGGTGCTTCTCCTCGAGTTTGCTGGCGCTTGCTCCACTCCCGGCGCAGCTGGCCGGTGTACTCGGGGTTGCCCTCGTAGGTTCCCCGCCAGGTCTGCGGCATCATGTCGGCCGAACGGCCCGGGTTCGCCTGGCCGCCGAGGGTGATCCGCGATGGGATCTTGTCGCTCGTCTGGCCGCAGGCCGGGCAGGCCTGCTGGGCACGGTCGGCGATCGCGGCCAGCTGCTCGAACAGGTGCCCCTGCGGGCAGCAGTAGTCGTAGAGCGGCACCGGCGTTACCAGTTCTCGATCGAGTGCGCGAAGATCGCCGCGATGTCGTCCTCGCCGACCGGGCGCGGGCAGGTGGCCAGCAGGCGCTGCTGCTTCATGGTGCCGGGCACCAGGTCGGGGATGTCAGCCTCGGTGTAGCCGACGGCGCCGATCCCGTTCGGTATCTCGATGTCGCGCATCAGGTCGATGACGACTCGCGGGAGCTGCTCGCCGGGGTTGTTGAGCTTGTCCATGTCCGGCGCCAGCAGCTCGGCCGCCTTGAGGTGGCGCTCCGGGGCGCTGGGGAAGCTGAACCGGAATGCCTCGGGGGCGGTCAGCGACACCGACATGCCGTGCGGCACCATCGGCTCGTCCTGCGGGTAGTTCGGCGGCCGGTACTCCTTGACCATGCCCGCGATGGGATAGGCGTTGGCGTGCGGGATGTGCACGCCCGAGTTGCCGAACCCCATGCCCGCGAACGTGGCGGCCAGCATCATGTTGCTGCGCGCCTCGAGGTTGCTGCCCTCGTTGAACGCGGTGCGGAACGAGGTGGCCAGCAGCCGCAGCGCCTGCTCGCACCACAGGTCGGAGACCGGGTTGGAGCCGCAGTAGGTGACGCGCTGCTCGGGCTGCTTGCGGTCGAACGTGGTGTACCAGCGGGCGGTGTAGGACTCCAGCGCGTGGCAGACGATGTCCATCCCGGCCGACGCGGTGACCTCCGGCGGGATCGTCAGCGACAGCAGCGGGTCGATCACCGCCAGCGTCGGCCGCAGCCGCCAGTGGCTGATGCCGGTCTTGACCTTCATCGACAAGATGTCGAGCACGCACATCGCGGTGCTCTCCGAGCCGGTCCCGGCCGTGGTGGGCACCGCGATCAGCGGCTTGAGCTGCCTGCTGGGGGCGCGGCCCTCGCCGATCGGCTTGTTGATGTAGTCCATCAGCGCGCCCTCGTCGGTGGTCAGCAGGTTGACCGCCTTGGCGGTGTCGATGGCCGAGCCGCCGCCCACCGCGACGAAACCGTCCCACGGGCCCTGCGTGCGCGCGTAGCCCGCCGCCTTGTCCATGCTGTCGTCGGTCGGCTCGACGTGCACCCCGTCGAAGATCTCCGAGGTGATGCCGTGCTTGGTCAGCGACTCGGCGATGCGGGCCGGGATGCCGAGCGCGTTGATCGAGGGGTCGGTCAGGATGAGGACCCGCTTGGCCCCGAACTGGGCCATCTCGAAGCCGATCTCGTCGACCGCCCCGGCGCCGAACTTCAGCGGCGGCGCGCCCCAGGTGAAGATGGTCTCCTCGGCCAGGTCGATGCCGAGTCCCTCGCTCACTTGTAGCTCCCGTTCGGGGCGACGCGGAGCTGCTTGATCTGGTTGGCGTCGTGGCCGAACACGATGGTGGCGTTGGTCTCGGTGGCGATCCCTCGCAGCTTCTCCACCCGAGCTGTAGAACTGCTCGAGGTTGTTGACGATGGCGGCGGGGACCGCGGGCGGGCCGTAGCTCTCGCCCATGTAGACCGCGTCGGCGGTGAAGATCATCGTGCCGCTCTCGGGCAGGTCGACCCGCATCGACATGCTGCCGGGCGTGTGCCCCGGGGTCTGGATGAAGCTGACGCCGGGCAGGAACTCCGCGTCGCCGTCGACGGTCTCGAAGGTCAGGTCCTCGTAGTCGGCCTTGAGGTGGGCGCCGTTGAACGGGCCTTCGAAGCCGTAGGCCCACTCCTTCTCCTTGGCGCTGCAGACCAGCCGCGCGTTCGTCTCCTTGAACAGCTTGACATTGCCGGCATGGTCGAAGTGCAGGTGGGACAGGACGACGTAGTCGATGTCACCGGGAGCGACGCCGAGCTGCTTGAGCCGGGAGTCGAGGTACTCCTCGTCGGAGACCTTGTCGTAGGGGAAGAAGTCCTGCAGGCCGGTCGAGGCCCAGTGCGTCTCCCAGTCCCGCGGGCAGCTGGTATCCCACAGCAGCCGGCCGTCGGGGGTGTCCACCAGCACGCAGTGCGTCGGCACGTCGACCCACTCGGCCGGCTCGTTCTTGTTGTGCCGGTTGCGGATCGACCGGTTGGGTGCGAGCAGGAGCCAGGTGAGATCGGCGGTCATCGCTCCGCACGGGAGGATGCTGACAGTCGTACCTGCGGCCATAGGGACCTCCGAGGCTCATGAGACGGTCAGGTAAACCCAGTTCCCACCCTCTGCCGGTGTTCGCGCTGGTGTCAAGGCCGCTCTTGGGCAGCCGGGTGGCTCAGCTGAGGTCGGCCGCGTGCAGGAACGTCCGGGCGATGACCTGGTAGCCCGCCTGGTTCGCGTGCTGGTTGGGGCCGCGGGGCGGGGCGGCGCACTCCCAGGTCCACTGGCAGAGCAGGGTGACGTTGCGCGGAAGGGTTTTGCCATGATCGTCGAAATCGCTGGTCTGGAAGGCGGCGAACACGTCCGCGACCCTGATCCCGGCCTTTTTGTACACGCGGCCGAGCAGGGCGTTGAAGGTGGCGGCGAGCTTCTCGGCGGTCCAGGCGACGGCCCGGCCGGACAGGCCCGTGCGCCACTCGGCCAGCGCGGGCAGGTAGTAGTTCATGCCGACGATGCGTACGTTCGGGCCCGCGGCGGCCTTCAGCTGGTCCACGATCGTGGGCAGGTGGGTGACCGCGGACGGGACTCCCTTGACGGCGCAGGCGGCGAGCTGGCTGAAGCTGGGCTGGCCGCTGCAGGCTTCGGGGTCGTTGGCGCCGATGTCGAGGGTGACCAGGCGCACCTGGCCGCGGTGCTGCCGCAGGAAGGCGTCGGCCGCCTTGAGCTGCGATCCGCCGGGGTACTGGCAGATCCCGCCGTTGATCATGGTGACGGTGGTCTCGCCCGGGCAGCCCAGCTTGATCAGGCTGAGGGTGGGATGGCTGCGGTGCAGGGCGGCGTAGACCTGATCGGGGTAGCCGTGGGTGGTCTCGACGCTGGTGCCTTCGGCGTTCGGCTGGACGCCCTGGGCCAGGGAGTCGCCCAGGGCGACGTAGTAGGTGGCTGGTACCTTGGCGCCGGCAATGGAGTCGGGGTGCGACAGCGGCGCCGCCGAGCAAGCGGTGAGGGCCGCGGTGGCCGCCGTGGCGATGAGCAGGGTGAGGCGCGGACGCATTGCCACCTCCCTGCCACGACGGCGCTTCGCTTAGCTAAAGCCTAAGCGGCCATGGACGCGCCCGGCAACAGCGCCGGGACGGGAGCGGTGCGGGCCAAGGGGACCTCCGTGAGGCCGAGCAGCCAGCCAATGGCGTGGACCTCGTCGGTCCGGAGCCGGTGCGGGTCCTCGGAGTTGACGCAGCGGATCCGGCCCGCACTGATCTCGGTGATCAGGTTGGCCTGGCCGTCTAGCAGAGATGCCCAGGTGGCGGGGTTGCCGATGACCGCGGGTAGGCAAGCGGGGTCAGTGGGGCCCTCGGCGGGAGCGGGCCGGGTATCCGCGGGGTTGGCTTCACCGCGGGGGAAGCGGACCCGCAACTCGGCCTGGGCGCCGTCGGAGCCTTGGACGACGACGCCCACGGTGGCGCCGGCCAGTTTGGGCCAGTACATGCTGATGACCGAGCATTGCGCGGACCGGGACCGGATGCGGGCGTCGATCGCCTCCGCCGTGGCGGCGAGCTCAGGGGGCTCAGCGGTGCTCGCGGCGGGGGCGGACCCGGCGCCGAGCCGGGGGTCGAGCGGACCGACGGCGGTATTCCACTCCTCGTCCACGGGCCGGTAGCGGAGCGTGGTCAGGGCCTGGTTCAGCACGGGCAGCATCCCGGGCGGGAAGGCGCCCACCGGGACCACGGCGCCGCGGCCCACGGAACCGTCGGTGACCGCGCCGGTGAACCAGATTTTCTCGTCGCTCGGGCCGTCGGCCTCATGTTCTTGCTCGAAGCACGTCCTGGTAATGCCGGGCACGTTCTCGACCTCGAGGAACGAGAAGATCTCGGCGGCGGTCCGCTCCGGCTCGACCACCAGGTCCTCGTAGCGGACCCGGTGGCACCGATCCGGATACCGCTGCTCGAAATCCAGTGCCAGGTGTGTGCACAACAGCCAGTAATCGGCGATGGCGGCCACGCTGTTGCCGGGATGCCGGGCGACGAACTGGTCGTAGCCGAACCGGTGCAGGCCCCAGGGACACGCCTCCACGCCGGAAGCCACGACGTCCATGCAGTGCCTGAACAGGCAGATGAACTTCGCGTCCGGGAACACCTGGGCGAGCAGCCCGGCGTGCTGCACGTTGTCCAGGGACTTGTCGCACCAGCGCGATTTCCCGCGCCGCGTCAGGTAACCGCCGAAGCCGAGCTCTATCGCCGCCCGGACGACGGCGGCGGTGCCCGGGGACGCCGCCTCCTCGTCCACGCCGCGCCAGCCCGAGGCGGAGTTCTCCAGCGCGCCGAGCGTGCTGGCGAGTTGCCCGCAGGCGCTGCCCACCCCGGTTTCCGGCGGGCAAGCCAAGGCGGGGTGGCTGTCGAGGATGAACCGGAGCAACGTGGAGCCGGACCGGCTCGCGGTCAGGATGAAGACGGGCGGCGCGGGAGGGGCGGGCGGTAGGGGGAGGGATTCGGTCATGCCAAGGAGCGTGTCACACGGCACGCCACCGGTCACCGGTCCGCGACGGCTCCGGGAGCGGACCGGGAGCGGACCGGTAGCGGGCCGGGACGCCACCTGGTAGCGCGACGGGAGCGGACCGGGAGCGCCGCCCCGGAGGATGGCCCTGTCACCCAACGCTCCTCGAGGAGGACATCCATGACCCAAGTCTCGACCTGGTTCGCCGACCGTGTGGCGAGCCTGCTTCCCAGCACCAGCGCGGCGGCGTGCGTCGGCCAGGAAAACTGGAATTCCTGCCGCTACAACAAGAATTACTGCGCCTACTACGGCCACTACGGCTGGGAGCACTGCCACCTGAGCTGCTACGGCAAGGCCGTCTGCGGCACGCCCTACACCTGCTGCAACGTCGGGTGACAGCTTAGGCCACCCGAAAGAAAGCCGACCGCGCCGCGCCCGCGAAGGCCAGGCCAAGGCGGAAAGGAACATCGTTCTCGTGATCTATCTCACCCTGGCCTGCCGATCCCTGATCGGCGTGGTGTTCGTGGTCTCCGCGTTCAGCAAGGTGCGCGGCGCGGCGGCTTTCCGTGACTTCTCAGCCTGGCTCGGCGGCCTGCCGTTGCCCGGCGTACGCGCCCGGCCCGTCCCGGCCGTGATGGCGGGGACGGAGGTGGTCATCGTGGTAGCGCTGCTGCTCCCGTGGACCGCCCAGGCCGGCCTGGCGCTCGCGGCCGTGACCCTGGCCGTGTTCGCGGGCGGCACGGTGTCCGTGGTGCGCCGCGGCGTGCGGACCCCGTGCCAGTGCTTCGGCGCCTCGGCGCGGCCGCTCAGCCTCCGGCACGCCTGGCGCGACCTGCTGCTGGGTGCCGCAGCCGTGGCCGGCGCGGCTAGCGGAGGGGCAGCGGCGCGTCCCGCCGCGGTCGTCCTCAGCCTGGCCGCCGGCCTGATCGCCGCCGCCTTCGTCGTCTTCCTCGACGACATCACCGCGCTGTTTGCCTGAGACCCTTTTCCGCCTGAGACCAGGGAGCTTGCTCATGTCCTATCTCGCCGCCGCCGTGGTACTCCTGGGGCTGCTGTGCTGCCTTAACCTGGTGATAACGCTCGCCGTCGTACGCCGCCTGCGGTTGCAGGCCGAGCGCGCGTCGGACGACGCGGTGAGGCTGCCGCCAGGCGTCCCGGCTCCCGAGTTCAGCGCGGCGACCGTCTCCGGTCCGGCCATCTCGCTGTCCGACCTGACCGGCGCCAGGAGCGTGGTGGCCTTCCTGGCCGCGAACTGCCCGCCGTGCCACGAGCAGGTCCCGGCGTTCGCGGCCTACGCCAGGTCGGTTGCCCGGCGGGGCGAGCCAGGTGCTCGCGGTCGTGGTCGGCGGTACCGACGCCGAGACGGCGCAACTGGCCGATGACCTGGACGGCGCCGCTTCGGTGGCGATCGAGAGCGTGGCGGGACCGCTGCAGAAGGCGTTCTCCGTGACCGGTTTCCCGACCTTCTACGTGCTGGACGAGACCGGCCGGATCCAGGTCAGCTCGCCGACCATGAGCGGCGTTCGCGCCTTCCAGACGGCCTGAGGGCATGCGGCTCCCGATCCGGAGGCGGGCCAGGCGGCCGGGAACCCGCCGGGCGTCTCCGCTGGCGCTCGCCGCCCGGGCCGGACGGGTTATCCGGATGCTCTGGGCCGCGTCGCCCCGGATGACCGTGGTGCTGGTACTGCTGACCGTGACCGGCGGGGTGCTCCCGGCGTCGGTGGCATGGCTGAACCGCGAGGTGCTCGACGGCGTGGTGAACCGCGGCGCCGACGGCGGCCGGGTGATCGCCGCGGCGCTCGCGCTGGGCGCCGTCGGCGTGATCTCGGCCGCGCAGCCGCCCGCCCGCAGCTACGTCGACCAGGAGCTGCGGCGCGGGTTCCGGCTGCTCGTGCAGGGCAGGCTGTTTACCGCGATCAACTCGTTCAGCGGGCTGCGGCGGTTCGAGAACCCCGAGTTCCTCGACCGGATCCAGGTCGCCCAGCAGGTGAGCAATACCGCGCCCACCCAGCTGGTGGCCGGGCTGGCCAACATCGTGCAGCAGTGCATCAGCCTGGCCGGGTTCTTCGTGGCCCTGATGGTGATCAACCCGGTGCTGGCCGCGATCGCCGTGGCCACCGGCGTCCCGGCCATGGCCACCGAGCTCCTGATGAGCCGCAGGCGCGCCGAGTTCCAGTGGCAGGCCACGCCAGCCGCCCGCCGCCAGATCTTCTACGGCCGGCTGCAGACCGACGTGACCGCGGCCAAGGAACTGCGGCTGTTCGGCCTCGGCGCTTTCCTGCACGGCCGGATGCTCCGCGAGATGCGGTCGATCCACCGCGCCGAACGCCGTCTGGACCTGCGGATGTTCTGGACTCAGGGTGGCCTTGGCCTGGTCACGGCGGTTATCTCGGCGGCCGGGCTGGTCTGGACGATCCGCCAGGCCGCCGCGGGGCGGCTCACCGTGGGCGACGTGACCCTGTACGTGATGGCGGCCATCGGCGTGCAAAGCTCGCTGTCCACGACGGTCACCCGGATCGCCAGCGTCTACGAGGCGCTTCTCATGTTCGGCTACTACGACGAGGTTGTGCTGGCCGGGCCGGATCTGGCGCTGGCGGCCGAGCCCCGGCCGGTTCCCCCGCTGCGGGGCGGCCTCGAGCTGCGTGACGTCTGGTTCCGCTACGACGAGCGCCACCCGTGGGTGCTCGGGGGGTGAACATGGTCATCCCGGCCGGCACCTCGGCTGCGCTGATCGGGCTCAATGGCGCGGGCAAGAGCACGCTGGTGAAGCTGCTCTGCCGGCTGTACGACCCGGACCGGGGCGCCATCTTCTGGGACGGCACCGACATCGCGAGCATGGCGCCGGCCGAGCTGCGCGCGCGGATCGGCACCGTCTTCCAGGACTACATGACCTACGACCTGACCGCCACCGAGAACATCGGCCTGGGCGACCTGGCCCGGCTGGACGACCCGGCCCGGATCAGCCAGGCGGCCGGGCACGCGGGCATCCATGACAAGCTCGTCGGAGCTGCCGAACGGGTACGGCACCTTGCTGAGCCGGATCTTCTTCGACCGGAACGCGGACGACCCGGAAGCGGGCGTCATCTTGTCCGGCGGGGAGTGGCAGCGGCTGGCCCTGGCCCGCGGCCTCATGCGAGACGACCGCGACCTGCTCATCCTGGACGAGCCGAGTTCCGGGCTCGACGCCGAGGCCGAGCACGCGATCCACCGGCGGCTGTGCCGGCTGCGGGCCGGGCGGACGACCCTGCTGATCTCGCACCGGCTCGGGTCGGTGCGCGACGCGGACATGATCTACGTGCTGTCCGGCGGGCAGATCACCGAGCAGGGCACGCATCAGGAACTGATGGCGGCCGAAGGCGAGTACAACCGCCTGTTCACGTTGCAGGCCAGCGGATACGCCGAGGACGACCCGGATCTGGTTTCCGCGCCGGGCGCGGCGCGGCGGGCAACCGCTTAGCCGCCCGGGAAGGACGCCGGTCCCTGGCCCGGCCACGGTGGCCTGGCCTGGTGCAGGCCCGGGCAGCGCCGCGGCCACGCGCGCGGCGGGCGGTCAAGCCCGAGCGCCCGATGCGCGGCCTGCGCCTCGTCTCGGTCAGCGCGACCGTCCGGGCCGCCGGGCTCTGCGGCCTGTTCGGCGGCGTAGGCGCGCAGCAGGGGGTGCAAGGCGAAACGGTTCAGCCCGGGCTGGTCGAGCAGGCTGGCTCCGATCAGCTCGGCGAGCGCCTCGTCCGCTTGCCGGAGCGGAAGGCCAGCCAGGATGGCGGCGGCACGGGCCGAGATGTCCGGGCCCGGATGAGCGGCGAGCGACCGGAACATCCGCGCCGCTCCTGGACCGAGCTGGCGGTATGACCACGAGAAGGCGTCCCGCAGGCTGCCCGTCTCCTCCCGGGTGCCGAGCGCGTCGAGCCGGGCCTCGCGCAGCCGCGCCACCAGGGCGTCCAGCGGAAGGTGAGGCTGGCACGCGGCCTGCGCGCAGGCGGTGCTCAGCGCGAGCGGCAGGCACGCGCACAGCTGGATCAGTTCGGTGACGGCCGCGGGTTGCGCCATGCATCGTTGCGTCCCCAGCCGGGCCGCCAGCAGCACCCGCGCCTCCGCCGCGGTGGGCAGGCCGACCGGCAGCGGACAGGCAGCCCTCGGCCGCGACCAGGCCGGTGAGCTGGCTCCGGCTGGTGACGAGCACCAGGCAGCCGGAAGTACCGGGCAGCAGCGGGCGCACCTGGGCCGAGTCCCGCGCGTTGTCGAGCAGCACGAGCATGCGCCGAGCCGCCACCAGGCTGCGGAAAAGGTCGGCCTGTGCCTGGGGTGGAGCCGGGATCTGCCCGGCGGGCACGAGTGCGCCGAGGAAGCCGTGGATCGCCTCGTCCGGGTGCACCGGCGGTCCGGACGGGCCGTAGCCGCGCAGGTTCGCGTGCAGCTGCCCGTCCGGGAACTCGCTGGCGGCCTCGTGGGCCCAGCGGATCGCTAGGGCCGTCTTGCCGACCCCGGCGGTACCGGTGATCGCCGCGACCAACGTGCCGCCGGGCGGGAGGGCCGCCATCCGCTCGCGCAGCCCGGACAGCGCGGCGAGCTCGGTCCGGCGGCCGGCGAAGCAGGCCGAGCCCGGTGGCAGCTGACGCGGCACCGGCCGCTGGCCCAGGTCCGGTTCGCGACGCGGTTCCGGGACCCGGAACGATACGGGCGACGGCCGGGCCGGATGCCCGTGCTCGGTCGGCAGCAGGCTCGGATCGGAGCGCAGGATCTGCTGCTGCAGCCTGGTCAGCCCGGGCCCCGGTTCGAGGCCGGCCTGGTCGACGAGCGCGCGGCGGCCCTGCTGGTAGCAGGCCAGGGCCTCAGTCTGGCGCCCGCACCGGTAGAGCGCGAGCATGAGCTGGGACCGGAAGCTCTCCCGCAGCGGATGCTCATCGACCAGGCGCCGCAGCCCGGCGACGAGCTCACGGTGCCGCCCGCAGGCCAGGCCGGCCTCGCCGCTCAGCTCGACGGCTTCCAGCCGGGACTCCTCGAGCTGGCTGGCGGCCACGGCCACCAGTGGCGTGCGCGGCACGTCTCCCAGAGACGGCCCGCGCCACAGCCCCAGTGCCTCGGCCAGCAGCGCCGCGGCGGACCCGGGCCGCCGGTCCGCCAGTACCTGCCGCCCGCGGTCCTTCAGGTCGTCGAACCGGCGGACGTCGAGGTCGTCGCGTTCCACCAGGAGCTGGTAGCCGGACGGGCGGGTGACGAGCACGCGCCCCTCGCCGTCGTCCAGGATCCGGCGCACGCGCATGACGTACAGGCTGACCAGCTTCCGGGCACCGCTGGGCGGATCACCCGGCCAGAGTTCGTCCACTAGGTGCGCGGCGGGCACCAGCTGCCGCGGTCGCAAGAGCAAGGTGGCCAGCACGATCCGCCATTTCGGAGCGTTGAGCGCGACCCATTCCTCTCCGGTCCGGATTTCGAGGGGACCAAGGATGCGAAACCGCATGATCACCCCGTTCCGGATCACGGGCGCCCCGCACGTCACTCAACCACGGATCAGACGAAAGTCAACCTTTTTCTGACATCGTGAAAAGCGTTCCTATTTGTGACGTAAACGGCACGGACGCAGGCATGGAATGGACATCCTTATCGTGACGGCGGCTTTGGCCGCGGCTGGCCTCATCGCTGGCCTGGCGGTCGCACGGCGTCTCTTCGTCGTGGTGCGGGTAACGGGCGCCAGCATGCTCCCGACCTTCGCGCCGGATGACCGGGTGCTGGTCAGACGGGGTGCGAGCGGGAAAATGAGGGCCGGCACCGTGGCCGTGCTGGCCGAGCCGCGGGACACTTCGTCCTGGCGGCTCACGTCGCTCGCGACACCGGGGCTAGGCGAGGCAACCTGGGTGATCAAGAGGGTAGCCGCGATGCCGGGCGACGCCGTCCCGGAATCGGTACGCGAGGCGGCGTCACGGGCCGCCGTCGTTCCCGACGGAATGCTGATCGTACTCTCGGATAATCCGGAAGGCAATGATTCGCGCCGGTGGGGATTCATTCCGGCCAGCCGGGTCCTGGGCCCGGTGGTACTGCGGATGCCCCGTTCACCCGGCGCTCAGGTGAATTCCCCGAGTTCGAGGTAGCCCGTGCATATCGAGGTGCTTGGACCGATCGAGGTAACCGAGGCCGGGCCGGGTGATCCGGCTGGCCGGGCAGCGCCAGCGGGCCCTGCTCGCGGCCCTGGCGCTCGACCGGAACCGGGTGGTCTCGGTGACGCGACTGGTCGACGTGCTCTGGGGCTTCGACCCTCCGGCGACCGCCCGGGCCAAGGTCCAGGCCCACGTGTCCGCCCTGCGCCAGGCGCTGGGCATCGCCGGGGTGATCGAGACCAGGCCGCCCGGCTACGCACTCTCCGAGCACGGCTGCGACGTCGATCTGGCCGAGTTCGAGATGCTCAGGACACTGGCCGCGGCGGACTGCGACGCGGGCGAGTGGGCGCTGGCGTCCCAGCGGTACGCCGCCGCGCTCGCCCTGTGGCGCGGCCCGGCCTGTGCCGACGTCACCTCGCCCGCGATCAGGACGGCAGCGGCCGCGCTCGAGGAACGCCGGCTGTTCGCGGTCGAGGCCAAGGCCACGGCCGACCTGGCCCTCGGCCGCTGCGAGGCCGTGGCCGCCGACCTCGCCACGCCGCTGGCGATGCACCCGCTCCGCGAGCGGCTGCGCGCCCTGGCGATGCAGGCCCTGTACCGCCTGGGCTGCCGCGCCGACGCGCTCAGCCTGTACCGCGAGGGACGGCAGGTGATGATCGCCGAGCTCGGCCTCGAGCCCGGCTCTCAGCTGCGCCGCCTGCACCAGGGCATCCTGGCCGACGACCCCGCCCTGCTCGCCCCGGTGCGGAACACTGCCCGGCTAGGCGCAGGAGGGCGGAGGTAAGGCCAGCCCCTCTCTTCTACCGGTAGGGGTCGGTGATCTCGCGCAGGCGGGTCAGGGACCGGCGCAGCTGGGTGGCGCTGGCCCGGCCGAGGTGCGTGGTCCACTCGGCCTCGACCGCGGCCTCGGTCCGCCGGGCGATCTCGACCGCGGCCCAGCCCCGCTCGGCGATCTGGACCAGCCGGGCCCGGGCGTCGCGGGGGTCGGGGACGCGGCGGACGTAGCCGGCCCGCTCGAGCTGGTCGACCAGGAAGCCGGCGGTCTGCTTGGTGACCTGGGCCCGTTCGGCCAGGTCGGTGACCCGGGTGCCGCCCGGGTCGAGGCGGGCGAAGATCCGCCCCTGGGCGGCGGTGATGTCACCGAAGCCGGCCGCGGCCAGGTCCTGGAGCACCCGGGTCTCCATGGCCCGGTAGGCGACGAAGCAGAGCAGGGCGAGGTTCAGCTCGCCCTGGTCGTCATCCTCGGCCATGCCCGCTCCCTTGACTTAGACAGATTCTCTTACCATTATTAGACAGATATATCTTACCAAATTTGGGGGAGGCATGGATCAGGACGAGGTATGGCAGGCCATCGACGCCGAGCGGGCCAGCCTGGCCGACCTGCTCGACAGCCTGGCGAGCAGGAATGGGAGACGCCGTCGCTGTGCGCGGGCTGGCGGGTGCGTGACGTCGCGGCGCACCTGACGCTGGCCCACATGGGGGCGTTCCCGGCCGTGGTCGCGCTGGCCCGGGCCCGGGGGAACTTCAACCGGATGGTCCGGGACACCGCGGTGCGGCAGGCCGCGCTGCCGGTGCGGGAGTACGCGCCGCGGCTGCGCGCGATGGCCGGGTCGCGCCGGAAGGCGCCCGGCGTGAGCCACCTCGAGCCGCTTATCGACGTGCTGGTGCACGGGCAGGACATCGCGATCCCGCTGGGCCGGACGCGGCCCATGCCGGCGCGGGGCCGCGATGGCCGCCGCGGACCGGGTCTGGCCCGACCTGTTCCCGTGGCGGGCCGGGCGGAAGCTGAGCGGGTTCCGGTTCGCCGCCACGGACTGCTCCTGGTCGGCCGGGGACGGGCTGCTGGTCGAGGGGCCCATCGCGGCGATCTTGCTGCTGCTCACCGGGCCGCGAACGCGGCCCTCGCCGCAGCTGTCGGGCCCGGGGCGGCCGACGGCTGGGCGACGCGAGTCGGATCGGCAGGGACACAGTACTACGAGACCGGGTAAGGCAGGGGCTAGATCGGGCTAGGGGGTCAGGAGGGGTAGCGGCCTTGGATGCGGTGGCCGGAGGGGTCGACGGGGGGCGCAGGGTGACGGTGGCGGGATGGAGGTCGCCGCCTACGTTGACCTGGTACGTTCCCGAGCGGATGAGGTCGGGGGTGAGGGGGCGGCCGTCGGGGTGGCGGAGGTAGGCCAGGGCGGCGCAGGCGCCGAGGGTCTCGGCCCAGGCGCCGGAGGTGACCTGGCCGACGGCGACGCCGTCGCGCAGGACGAGTTCGCCGCCCCAGATCATGGCGTCGGGGTCGCCGAGGACCAGGGAGACCAGGCGGCGGCGGGGGCCGTCGGCGCGGGCCTGCTCGACCGCTTCGCGGCCCAGGAACGCCGATGGCGGTCTTGAGCTTGCAGGCGAACAGCAGGCCGGCCTCGGCCGGGTTGTAGTCGGGGGTCAGCTCGCGGCCGAAGGCCCGGTAGGCCTTCTCCAGGCGGAGCGACTCGATCGCGTAGTAGCCGGCGTTGGCCAGGCCGAGGTCCTCGCCCGCGGCCATCAGGTCCTCGTAGGCGCCCACCGCGAACTCGGCGGGCACGTACAGCTCCCAGCCGAGCTCGCCGACGTAGGTGATCCTGGTCGCCCGGACCGTGGCGTAGCCCAGGTCGATCTCGCGGCTGGTGCCGAACGGGAACGCCTCGTCACCCAGGTCACTGCGCGTCAGCCGGGTCAGCAGGTCACGCGACCGGGGGCCCATCACGCCGTAGACGGCGTACTGGGAGGTGACGTCGACCAGCGTGGCGTGCAGGCCGGCGGGCATCCGGCGCCGGATGTGGTCCTGGTCCCGTTCGGTGCTCGCGGCGCTGCTGACCAGCAGGAACTCCTCGGCGGAGAGCCGGGTCACGGTGATGTCGGCCTCGTAAGTGCCGTGCGCGTTGAGCATGCCGGTGTAGACGGTGCGGCCGGGGGCGACGGCGACGTCGGCGGTGCACAGCCACTGCAGGGCCTGCGCTGCGTCTGGGCCGGTCACCAGGTACTTGGAGAAGCTGGTCTGGTCGAACAGGGCGACGGCGGTGCGGGCCGCGCGCTGCTCGGCCGACGACCACGGCTGCCAGTTCTGCTTCCCCCAGCCGTACTCGATCTCCGGGGACTCGCCGGGCGGGGCGAAGAAGTTGGCCCGCTCCCAGCCCATCTTGCTGCCGAAGCCCGCGCCGGCCGCCGCGAGCAGGTGGTACGCCGGGGACCGGCGGAACGGGCGGGCCGAGCTCAGCTCGCGGTTCGGCCACGGCACGGCGTAGTGCAGGCCGAGGACCTCGGCCACCCGGTCGTGCAGCCACTGGGTGTTGCCGTTGAAGGCGGCGAACCGGCGGATGTCGACCGCGGACAGGTCCATGCTGGGCTCACCGGAGGTGATCCACTCGGCCAGCGCCCGCCCGGCGCCGCCCGCCGACGCGATGCCGACCGAGTTGAAGCCGGCCGCGACGAAGAAGTTCCGCAGCTCCGGGGCCTCGCCCAGGATGAACTGGTTGTCCGGGGTGAAGCTCTCGGGGCCGTTGTAGAACTTCTTGATCCCGGTCTCGGCCAGCACCGGGAGACGGTGCATCGCGCTGTCCATCAGCACCGAGAAATGCTCCCAGTCCTCCCCGAGCAGCTGGAACTCGAACGGGTAGGGAATCTGGTCGGGCGCGACCCAGGGCTTGGCGTCCGGCTCGAAGCCGCCGACCACCAGGCCGCCGACCTCCTCCTTGATGTAGGTGTAGCCGTCCGGGTCGCGCAGCACCGGGTAGTCCCGGTGCACCCCGTCGATCCGCTCGGTGACCACGTAGAAGTGCTCGGCCGAGTGGAGCGGGACGGTGACCCCGCACATCGCGCCCACCGCTTTGGCCCACTGGCCCGCGCAATTGACCACTACCTCGGCTTCGACGCCACCCCGTTCGGTATGAACGCCTTTGACGGTCTGGCCGTCAGTGATGATGCCGGTCACCCGGGTCCGTTCGGCGATCGTGACGCCCTGGTCGCGGGCGCCGCGGGCCAGCGCGGCGGTCAGGTCGGTCGGGTTGGCCCGGCCGTCGCCGGGCAGCCAGATCGCGCCGGCCAGGTCGTCGGTGCGCAGGATCGGGTAGCGCTCGGCCGCCTGCGCCGGGCTGATCAGCTCGCAGTCGAGCTGGTAGGCCTCGGCGGTGGCGGCGGTCCGCTTGAGCTGGGTCAGCCGGTCCTGGGTGCGGGCGACGGTGACGCCGCCGCAACGGCGGAAGCCGGTGGACAGGCCGGTCTCGGCCTCCAGCCGCTCGTACAGCTCGGTGGAGTACTGGACCAGCCGGGTGCCGCTCTCGGAGGCGCGAAGCTGGCCGACCAGCCCGGCCGCGTGCCAGGTGGTGCCGCAGGACAGCTGGCCCTGCTCGAGCAGCAGCACGTCGGTCCAGCCGAGCTGGGCCAGGTGGTAGGCGACGCTGGTGCCGATCACGCCGCCGCCGATGATCACGACGCGGGCCCGCGTGGGCAGGTCTTCAGTCATCGCGCTGCACCTCGTCGAGGAGTTCGCCGAAATCGGGGGCGGTGAAGCCGCGGGCGGCGCCCTCGAACCGTTCCATCGCCCAGCCCCAGAAGTCGAAGTCGATCGGGCTGGCGCCGTGCTGGATCGCCCCCCACAGCGTCCACCCGTACATCCCGATCAGGCCGCCGAGCAGCCAGGCGCGGGCGGTCCGGCTCGGCCGGGGACGACCAAAATAATGCCGAACGAGCTCGGCCAGCCCTTCTCGTGACAGGTGCGACTCGGCCGCGATGTTGCCGAGCTCGAAGCAGGGGTCGTTGTTGCCGGACAGCTCGTAGTCGATCAGCCAGATCCGCTCCCCGTCGTCGATGAGGTTCGCCGGCAGCAGGTCGTTGTGGCAGGGGACGGTCTGTTCGGGGCGGATCGCGAGGGCTTTTTCGGCCGCGGCGAGCTGCGGGGCTAGGTCGTCGTAGCCGTCCGGGATGCGGAAGCCGCGGTCGCGGGCCACCGCCCGGTAGCGGCGCTGGATGTCGAACATGTCGAAGTCGTTGCCGAACCGGCTGCCCTCGTGGAGCCGGCGGCAGGCCGCGGCGATCCGCGGGATGGCCTGCTCGCTGGCCACGTCGGCCGCGGTGAGCGTTCGGCCGTCGAGGTAGCCGATGACCAGCAGGCGGTCCTGCGGGCGGTACTCGACGACCGGGGCACCGGCCCCGGCGGCGGCCGCTGTGACGGAGTTGCGGTACTCGCAGTCCCGGTCGATGGCCAGCAGCTCGCTGCCGCCGGAGGAGATCCGGGCCACGAACACGCCGTCCGGCGTGGTCACCTTGTAGTTGCGGTTGGTCAGCCCGCCGGGCAGCTCGAGCACCGTCCGCGGCCGACGGGACAGGCTTTCCGTCCGGTCGAACAGCGCGTCGAGTTCCGCCGGCATCTCCATCCCATCATTAAGGTCTAGACGTTATCGGTCACGTTAGGCCAACGGTGCGCAATGGGTCTAGACAGTTAGATCTCGGGCGTCTTACGCTTCGCACCACACGGGGGTCCCATCGGCCGCAAGTGGAGGCTCCTAGCATGAGCACCGAAACCTCCGAAGGGCAGGAGCGGGACTCCGCTGACCTTGCCCGGTTCGGCTACAACCAGGAACTCAAGCGCTCGCTCGGGCTGTTCAGCTCGTTCGCGGTCGCGTTCAGCTACATCTCGCCCTCGACCGGCATCTTCACCCTGTTCGCGCTGGGCCTGACCACGCTGGGCGGGGTGTTCATCTGGACCTGGCCGGTGGTGGCGCTGGGCCAGTTCATCGTGGCGCTGAACTTCGCCGAGGTCTCCTCGCACTACCCGGTGGCCGGCTCGGTCTTCCAGTGGACGAAGTACCTGGCCAACCGGACCTACTCCTGGTTCACCGGGTGGATCTACCTGTTCGCCGGCATCCTGACGGTGACGGCGGTGGTGGCCACGCTGCCGCTGGCGCTGATCCCGGCGCTGAACGGGCTGGGCTGGCACTCGCTGAGCGCGGGCAGCCTGAACACCCAGCTGGTGGTGGCGCTGATCACGCTGGTCGTGATCACCGTGCTGAACATCTACGGGGTCAAGCTGGTCTCGATCATCAACAACACCGGGGTGATCTTCGAGATCCTCGGCATGTTCGTATTCGCGCTGATCCTGATGGCCTTCCACAACCACCAGGGCTTCGGCGTGGTGACCAAGAGCGCGGGCTTCCACGTCAACGGGAGCTCGTTCCTGGCCGCGATGTTCATGAGCTTGTTCGTCATCTACGGGTTCGATACCGCCTCCACGCTGGCCGAGGAGACGCGCGATCCGCGCCGGCAGGCGCCCAAGGCGGTGCTGTTCTCGGTGATCGGGGCGTTCGTCATCGGCGGCGTGTTCCTGCTCGGCGTGCTGGTCGCGATCCCCAACCTGGGCGACTCGGTGAAGAACGCGGACGGGCCTGCGGCGATCATCGAGGCCAACTTCTCCTCCGGGTTCGCCACCGTCTACCTGCTGGTGGTGTCGGCCGCGATCTTCGTCTGCTGCCTGTCGATCATGGCCTCGACGATCCGGCTGTGCTTCGGCATGTCGCGCGACAACCAGCTGCCAGGCTCGCGGTTCCTGGCCAGGGTCTCCCCCGGCCTGCACACCCCGGTGTGGAGCTGCATCGCGGTGGCGTGCATCGCCGCCATCCCGTTCATCCAGTACTCGGGCGCGGGGATCGTGGCGATCGCGGCCACCGGCATGATCTACCTGAGCTACTTCCTCGGCAACATCGTGATCATGCGGGCGCGGACGCGCGGCTGGCCGCGGCTGGCCGCGCCGTTCAAGCTGGGCCGCTGGGGCATGCTGGTCAACATCGTGGCGCTGATCTACGGCGGGGCCATGCTGGTCAACTTCGCCTGGCCGCGGCCGGCCAGCAACCCCAAGCCCAACCAGACTTCTGGGTTGCTTCACCTGAACTTCCTGGACGGGGTTCCGATCTTGTGGACCGTGGTGATCTTCATCGCGCTGATCGGGGCGGTCTACTACCTGGCGGTCGGGCGGCGCAAGACGTTCCCGCCGGTGGTGTCGCCGTCGGCGGACGACGACGCGCCGCTGGCTGGCACCGGGCTGGCTGACGCTGGGGCTGCATGACCTCACCGCGGACCGGCCGGGGGGCTGGCCCAGCGGCCGGTACTGGGCAGCCGCCACGGATCGTGCGCGAGCCGGGCACTACCGTGCACGGCCAGATCGAGGACTGGCTGGCCGGCCAGATCGCGGGCGGGGCGCTCGCCCCGGGTGACCGGCTGCCGGCCGAGAAGGAGCTGGCCGCGTGGTTCGGGGTCAGCCGGATGACGCTGCGGCACGCGCTGGCCGAGCTGGCCCGGCGCGGGCTGGTGACCAGGACGGCGGGCCGCGGCGGCGGCACGTTCGTGGCCGCGCCGAAGCTGGAGCAGGACCTTACTACCCTGGCCGGGTTCTCCGAGCAGTTGCGGCGGCACGGGATGGAGGCGGGGGCGCGGGTGCTGTCGGCGCGCTCGCGGGTCGCCGGGCCGGCCGCGGCGGCCGCGCTGGGGCTCGGTGCGGACGACTTGGTCTACGAGGTGCGGCGGGTCCGGCTGGGTGACGGGCGGCCGATCGCGCTGGAGCGGTCGCTGTTCCCGGCCGCGCGGTTTCCCGGCCTGCTGGAGTTCCGGCTGGACGGCTCGCTGTATGAGCTGCTCGAGGTCAAGTACGGACTGCGGCCGCACCGGGCCCGGGAGGTTCTGGAGCCGGTGACGGCCGGGGTGCGTGAGGCGGAGGCGCTTGAGGTATTTGAGGGGGCACCTTTGATGCAGGTGGAGCGGACCGCCTACGCTCGCTCCGGGGAGCCGCTGGAGTTCGCCCGCGACCTGTTCCGCGGCGACCGCACCCGCATCGTCATCTGGACCCCCGACCTGCCTGGGGATATCTGACTGCGACATTCTGGGTGACGAGCGCCGCACCTCCGCGCCAGCGCCGGCATTCGTGAACATCACGAGCATCATTGGTGATATTGAGCATCACGCCCACCAAATATCTCGGTGGATTCGCACTGTCCGGCGGATCCGATACCCCAGGGCTATACAAATCCACCGGGTAATGCGGATCCACCTTGTTAGTGCTGGCGTCGGAGCTAGCGAGGCCGCTGGCGGGGTGGCTAACTGGTGAGGCGCTGGCGGGGGTGGCTAACTGGTGAGGCGTCGGCGGGGGTGGGTAACCCGGAAACGGGGGGTTACGGAATCGGGCTGGCGGGCGCACCATGAGGGGTATGGGATCTGACGCGTGGATGGCGGAGGATTCCGGGCTCGCGGACGGGCTGGCGTTCACCGAGGTCCGGAAGTACTCGTGGCCGGGGGCGGATAGCCCACTTCGTTCGGCAGCTATGGTGTCGCCGGGGCTGGGCGGGTCCGTGATCCCGCCGCCGCCGGTCACGGCGCTGCCGTCCTGCTCGGCGATTCCGCCGCCGCCGGTGACCGCGCTGCCGTCCTGCTCGATTATCCCGCCGCCGCCGGTGACGGCGCTGCCGGGCTGCTCGGCGATTCCGCCGCCGCCGGTGACGGCCTTGCCGTCCTGCTCGGCGATTCCCCCGCCGCCGGTCACCGCGCTGCCGTCCTGCTCGATCGTGCCCCCGCCGCCGAAGACGGCGCTGGGGTCTTCCTCGGCGGTGCCGCCGCCGCCGAAGACGGCGCTGAGCTGCTCGAGTATTCCGCCGCCGCCCAGCATCGCGGCACCCTAGACAGGAGTCTGGCCGGGCTAACCCCCGTGGTCGCCCGGCCTTCGTCCCCGTTACGGTCGTATTACTGATGGTCGCGGTGGTGGTGTGACCGGCCGCGGCCGAGGTGCCCCGTGGCGGCCAGGATGATCACGACGAGGAAGCCGATCCACAGCAGCGGGAAGACCACGTGGCCAGCCGCCAGGGCGACCAGGATGATCAGGCCGACGAGCAGGACGGGGTGGCGGTGACGCCGCCGCGGGAAGCCCGTGGCTGCCGGAGCCCCTGTTTCCGGCAGACCCATTCCCGGCAGGCCCATTCCCGGCTGGCCGCCCTCGGGCAGGTCGTCGAAGAGGCCGTTGAGGTCGGCGCGGGTCTTGGCGTTCATGGCGCGGGTGGACCGCTCGTCGAACTCGGCCTGGTCCAGGCGGCCGGAGGCGAAGTGCTCGGCCAGCCGGTCGGTGACGGCCTGGCGCTCGGCGTCGGAGACCCGCATGTGGTCGTCGGAGCCGGGGGCGCCGAACAGCGGCGAGAAGCTGCGGGCCCAGGGCTGGTTCTGCCAGGGCTGGTACTGGGAAGGCATGTCGTTCTCCAAGGAGGGTTCGTTAGGTGGGGTTAGCGGTTGCGGTTCTGCAGGGACTCGATGATCGAGGAGGCGATGGACTGGTTGCTGCCCTCGTCCGGGATCAGCAGCAGGCCGGCCAGGTAGAGCGGGATGCCCGCGCCGCCGATGACGGTCAGGACCGCGAAGGCGATCCGGACGATCATCACGTCGACGCCGAAGTAGCGGGCCACTCCGGCCGCCACGCCGGCCACCATGCGGTCCTGGAAGGGCCGACGGAGGGCCGAGCTCGAGCCGAACGGCAGCTCGAAGCGAGGGCCGGACTGGGGGGCGCCGGCCGGGTGGGTGCCAGCCGGCGGGGTGTCGGTCTGGCTGTCGGTGTCCTGCGGGTTCATGGTGTCGGTGTTCATGGCTCTACTTTCGCTCCGCGGGGCGGGTCAGCACATCGGTGAGGAACCCCCTCCTCTCCCTGACCTCCGCGTCAGGGCCTCAGGGTCGCATCAGGGTTGTCCCTGATAGCGGTCGCGAGATGGCTGGGCCATGATGGGACTGTGGAGCATCCTGCACCGAGGGACAGCGACCGTGGGCCGTACGGGCCGCACGGTCCGTTCGGGTCGCATGGGCCGTTTGGCCCGCACGGCCCGTTCGGGCACCGCGGTCCCTCCTGGCTGCGGCCGCGGGGCGGTTACGAGGGCCCGCCGCGCCGTGACCCGACCGACCGCCTGGGCGGCGGCGTGGCCGCGGGCATCGCCGGGTGGCGGGGCTTCAGCCCGAACGTCGTCCGGATCGTCTTCGTGCTGGCCACCCTGGTCTCGGCCGGCTGGGGCGTGCCGCTGTACGTCGCGGCCTGGCTCTTCATGCCGGCCAAGGACGCCGACACCAATATCTTCAGCAAGGCCAGGTCCGACGCCGCGGGCATGCGGCTCGCCCTGGGCCTCGGCTCGCTGCTCATCTTCGTGCTGCTGGTCGCGGGCGCGCTCAACGGCGGCTGGTTCGTCAGCTGGGCCTGGCCGCAGGTGTTCAGCATCGCCGGCCTGGTGCTGATCTGGCGTAACGCCCCGGCCGAAGAACAGGCCACGCTGCGGCACCTGCTCGAGCCGCTGGGGGCGGCGACCGGCGACGTGACCCACGAGGGGAACTGGCGCCGCCGGGGCACGGTCATCCGCCTGATCCTGGCGACCGTGCTGCTGGCCGGCGGCCTGGGCTGGCTGTTCTCGGCCCACGCCAGCCTGGCGCTGCTGCGCCCGCTGGGCGGGGTGCTGCTGGTGATCGCGTCCATCGTGCTGTTCCTCGGCCCGTGGTGGCTGCGGATCGCCCGCGAGCTGGCGCTGGAGCGGCAGGCCAGTGCCCGGAAAGAGGAACGGCTCGACATCGCGTCCCGGGTGCACGACTCGGTGCTGCAGACGCTGGCGCTGATCCAGCGGCGGGCCGACGACCCGCAGAAGGTCATCCAGCTGGCCCGGATGCAGGAACGCGAGCTTCGGACCTGGCTGTTCGAGGGCCGTGACCCGAACGAGGTGGAAGAAGTCGTCACCCTCACCGCCGGGGTGCGGCAGATCCAGGAGGACATCGAATCCCGGTACGGTGTCCCGGTGGAGGCGGTGACCGTCGGCGACTGCGACCTGGACGACAACCTGGGCGCCCTGCTGGCCGCGGCCCGCGAGGCGACGGTCAACGCGGCCAAGTGGTCCGGCGCCAGCGTGATCTCGCTGTTCGCCGAGGTCGAGCCGGACGAGGTGGCGATCGTGGTGCGGGACCGGGGCAAGGGCTTCGACCCGGAATCGGTCCCGGAAGACCGCAAGGGCCTGGCCGAGTCGGTGCGCGGGCGGATGGCGCGGCGCGGCGGTACGGCTGTCGTGAACAGCGAACCGGGTGAGGGGACCAAGGTGACGCTGAAGATGTCCCGTGAGGGCCCAGGGGGGTCCGGGGGGATGGTGTCCCCCCGGAATAAAGGGGTGGGCCGGTCATGAGCATGCCGCGGGTGGTACTGGTCGACGACCACGGCATCTTCCGGTCCGGGGTCCGGTCCGAGCTCGGCCGGCAGGTCGAGGTGGTCGGCGAGGCGGAGGACGTGCAGCCCGCGATCGAGCTGATCTCCGAGTTGCTGCCCGACGTGGTGCTGCTCGACGTGCACCTGCCCGGCGGCGGCGGCCAGGCCGTCCTCCAGGCCGTCAAGGCCAAGCATCCCGAGGTCAAGTTCCTGGCGTTGTCCGCCTCCGACGCCCCCGAGGACGTGATCGCGGTGATCCGGGCCGGGGCCCGGGGCTACGTGACCAAGACGATCTCCACCGCCGAGCTGGCCGACGCGGTCAAGCGGGTCGCGGCGGGCGACGCGGTCTTCTCGCACCGGCTGGCCGGCTTCGTGCTTGACGCGTTCGCGTCCGGGCCGCCGTCCGACGTCAAGCCGTCCGTCGACCCGGAGCTCGAGCAGCTGACCAGCCGGGAGCGGGAGGTGCTACGGCTGATCGCCCAGGGGTACACGTACAAGGAGATCGCCCGCGAGCTGTTCATCTCGGTCAAGACGGTGGAGAGCCACGTCTCGTCAGTGCTGCGCAAGCTGCAGCTCTCCACCCGCCACCAGCTGACCAGATGGGCGACCGAGCGCCGGCTGGCCTGACGGTTAGGCCGGTTTCGTTACGAAGGGCCGGCCTGGTCGCGTACCCGGCTGGTGGACTCCTGCGCCTGATCCTTCACGTCCGAGGCGGCCGACTGGGCCTCCCCCTTCACCGTCGACGCGGCGTCGGCGGCCGTCTGCCTGACCGATTCGGCGCGCTGCTGCGCGGACTCCTTCAGCTCCTGGGCGGCCTCCTGGCCGGCCTGGCCGAGCTGCTGGGCCACCGGGCGGCCCTGCTCGGTGGCGAAGTCCTTGACCTGCGTCGCGACCTGCTGCTCGGGTTCGCTGGCGGGCAGCAGCGAGGACAGCAGCATCCCGGCGCCGAAGGCGATCAGCCCGGCCGCGAGCGGGTTTCCCGTGGTGCGCGGCGGATCGCACCGGCGTCGAGCGGACCGTGTCCACCGCCGACGAGCCGCACCGGCGGTGTCCGCGGCCGACGACGCCGCGTCGGCGGCGGTGTCCCGCGCGGCGGAGGCCCGGGCGCTGACGCTGTCGCCCACGCCCGAGGTGGCCGAGCCTGCCGTCTGGTAGGCGTCCGATGTGCTGCCCATGATCTTGTCCTTCACGTTCGTCATCGCGTCGCGGGTGCGCTGCACCCGCCGTTCCACGATCCGGGGCGGGCTGATCTTCTCCGTGAGCGCGTCGACGTCGGCGCTGAGCTCCCGCTGGGTCTGGTCGATCTCGCTGCGGATCTGGTCGGGATCGGTTGACATGCTTACCTCCTGATGCCTTCCTTGAGCGCGCCGGGCACTTCGCTGACCGTCTCCACGGTCCGCTCGGGCTTGGGGTTGACCTCGCGCATGCGCTGCCGGCCCAGGACGAACAGCACGGCGCCGACCACGGCCCAGACGACGGTCACGATCAGGGCGGCCCAGCCGGACGGCATGACCGCGGCCAGCCCCTGCCAGGCGGCGATGGAGGCGAACAGCAGCACCATGTAGCCGGCGAAGCCGGCCGCGCCGAGCATCCCCCCGGCCTTGGCCGCCTTCACCGCCTCCTGCCTGACTTCGGCCTTGGCCAGGGCGAGTTCCTGGCGCATCAGCGTCGACAGGTCCCGGGTGACCTCGCCGAGCAGTTCCCCGACCGAGGCGTTGCCGACGTCGCGGCCCGGTCTGGCTGGCGACGGCGCTCGCTCGCAGGTCCGGTTCCCCGGGGGTCACGGCTGCTGCCCGGGGCGGTACGTCTCCGGGGCTGTCCGAGTAGCCGCTGTCCGGGTAGTCGCTGTCCTGGAAACGCTGTCCGGGTAGACGGTCTCCTGGTCGGAGACATCGCTGTCCTCGAAATGGCCCGGTGCGATCTCCTCGGTAGCCCGGCGGCGCCGGGGCCGGGGACTCCGGCCGCGGGGTAGTACGGCTCGGCCGCGGCCGCGCCGGGCGTGACGACACCCGTGGTGGCTCCGGGTACGGCGTCCGCGGGGTATCCGGGCGCGGGGGTGAGTCCAGGCCGGGAGGCGGCGGGAGGGCCGGGCGGGATCGCCGCGCCGGACGGCAGCTCCCGCGACGCGGACTGCCGGCTGCCCGGTGCTGGCTCGCCGGAGCGGGCCGCGTCGGTCATGCCGCGGGTCAGGCGGCCCGCGGCCAGGCCCGCGGCCACGGCGCCGGCCAGGAAGACGCCCGGGCGGCGGCGGGCGAAGTCCCTGACCGCCTGCAGCACGTCCGCGGGTTCGCGCTGCTCGAGCCAGGACGCGGCGCCGTGCAGCCGTTCGGCCGCCTGGTGCGCGACCTCGGTGGCCAGGCCGGACTGGCCGCCCTTGGCGACCATCTCGTGCAGCTCGTCCGCCACCGAACGAAGCTGGCTCGCGGCCTTCTGCTGCTGGACGGAGGCCTGGTCGCGGACTTGGCCGCCTGCCTCGCCGAGCCAGGTCGCGCGCCTGCCGCGCGGTTCGGCGGCTACTTCCGTGGCCTGGTCGGCGGCGGTCTGGGTGACGCGGCTGCCCGCCTCGCTGGCGGTCTGGCCGACGGCCGCGGCCTGCTCCTGCGCGACGGCCGTCGGTGCGAGTCGTCGGCCTGGTCGTAGCCGGGCTGGTCATCGGGCTGGCGAGCTGGCTGGCGTAGCCAGGCTGGTAGAGCCGGACTGGCCGGAACGGCCTGGGCGAGACCGGGCTCGTAAGACGAAGAGGAGGGTCTGGGTAGTCGGTCATCGGGTCATCCTGCCTTTCCTGACGATTGGTCGCGGCCCGCTACCCGCGCGGTTCCGGCGGTAACCCTCCGGACCGGCTTCGGCGGCGAGAGGGAGCCGGGGCGTGACAGGTGCCTCGTTCGGTAAAAATTGGTTGTGAGATGCTCCGGTGGGTCAGCGGAGGTACGGCGGCTGGTGACGGCGGCGGGCCGCTAGGGTTGCCGATCTGGGGCATCGGGCTGACCATGGGAGTAGCAGGCTGATTACAGAGGTGAATATGGCGGTCGAGGCGATCGAGCGTGAGATCGTCGGCGCTTACCTTGGCCTGGCGGGGGCGGCCGCGACGGCGCGGCAGGGCGAGCGGCATTACCTGGACGGCCGGGGGTCGGGCAGCCTGCCCGGGCCCGCGGCCGCGCTGGCCGCCGCGCATCCGTGGGCGCTGGCGGGGTTCGGCGACCGGGCCTGGGCTGGTTACCGGCCCGACCCGCAGGCGTCGCCGCCGGACGGGCTGCGGGTCGGGGTGATGCGGCTGGGTGAGGACCTGCCGCCGGTGCCGGCCGTGGCGCGGTTCGCCGGGTACGGGCACGTGCTGATCAGCGAGCGCGGCTTCGCCGTGGGCGCGCGGTCGCTGTTGCAGGCGCTGACCTTGCGGCTGGCCACGGCCACCCGCCCGGGCACGGTGCGGTTCGCGCTGGCCGACCCGGTCGGGCAGGGCCGGTACCTCAGTGCGTTCCTGCGGCTGCCCGCGTCGTTGCGCGTGGGGGCGGGCGTGGCGGCCAGCCCGGCCGAGACCGAGGCGCTGCTGACGGCGCTGAACAGCCACGTGGTGGAGGTCACCCAGACCCGGCTGACCAATGTGTACTCCTCGGTGGAGGAGTACAACGCCGGGACCACCGGGGCCACGGTGCCCTACCACGTGCTGGTGCTGGCCGGGTTCCCGGCCGGGATCGACGACCGGGCTTCGGAACTGCTGGGCCGGCTGGCCCGGAACGGGCCGCGGGCTGGTCTTTACATCGTGGCCACCGTGGATCCCTCGCTGGATATGCCGCGCGGGTTCGACCTGGCGGCGCTGTCCGTGCTGGGCACTACGCTCAGCTTGACTTCTTCGGGCGAGCTGACCTGGGACGATCCGGACTTCGGGCCCGGGGTGATCTCGCCGGATGAAATGCCGGAGGCGGCGCGGGCCAACCCGTGGCTGGACGCGGTCGGCGCGGCGGCCGGGTCCGCGTCGCGGGACCTGCCGTTCGGCCGGATCGCGGTGCCGCCGGACCGGTGCTGGGCCGGGAACACCACCGACGGCCTCGATGTCCAGATCGGGGTGGACAGCAAGGGCGAGCCGCAGCGGTTCGTGATGGGCGTCCGCGGGGTGCACCACGGCCTGGTCGGCGGGGACGTCCGGATGGGCAAGACCAACCTGCTGCACGTGCTGATCAGCCAGCTCGCGCTGTGTTACCCGCCGGAAGAACTGGAGCTGTACCTGCTCGACTTCAAGGAAGTCGAGTTCGACGCGTACCTGACCGAGCGGCTGCCGCACGCGCGGGCGATTACGTCGCGGACGGACCGGGAGTTCGGCCTGTCGATGCTGCGGCGGTTTCACGAGGAGATCGAGCGGCGGGCCCGGTTGTGCCGGGAGGCGCGGGTTACCGACCTGCCGGACTACCGGCGGGAGACGGGTCAGGTGCTGGCCCGGGCGCTGGTGATCATGGACGAGTTCCAGGTGCTGTTCGCCGAGGAGGACCGGCTGGCGCGGGAGGCGGGGCGGCTGCTGGCGGATATCGCTAAGCGGGGAGCGGCGTTCGGTCTGCACTTGCTGCTGGCTACCCAGTCGCCGGGCGGGCCGCTGGCGGCCTATCTGCGGCCGGTGTACGAGCAGATGGCGTTGCGGATCGCGCTGGGGTGTACGGCGCCGAGCGTGTCGCAGGCGATCCTCGGGGAGGGGAACGACTCTGCTACCAAGCTGGTGCGGGCGGGGGATGCGATCTACAACGACCGGCGGGGTGAGGGCGCTAATCCGGTCATGCGGATCGCGATGCTGCCGACGCGGGAGCGGCTGGCGCTGATCGGTTCTATCCGGGAGCTCGGCGGGGGACGGGTGTATCCGGCGCCGGCTAGCTTCGACCCTGATTCCGCCGCTGTGTTTACGCCCGGTGCCGGGCCCTCTGGCCTGGCTGGGGCGGGCTCTGAGTCGGCTGCGGTGCAGGCGTGGCTGGGCGAGGCGATCGAGATCAAGCCGGCCACCACCGCCACGTTCGAGCGCTACCCGCGGTCCAACCTGCTCATCGTGGGGGGCGAGAAGCACGGGCATGCGCTGCTGCTGGCCACGCTGCTGAGCGCCGCGGTGCAGCGCTCCCCCGGGCAGGTGCGGTTTACCGTGGCCGAGTTCACCCGGCCGTCGTCGGCGTTCCGCGGGTTCTTCGACGCGGTGCGGGGGCTGCCGCACGAGGTGCGGATCGCGGACCGGCGGACGGTCGAGGACGAGCTCGATGACCTGATCGATGACCTGGAGGCGCGGCTGGCGGGGGCGGAAGCCGGGGTCGATGCGGCGTCGGGTGCCGCTCCGCCGGAGCGGTTCTTCCTCATCGCGGGGATGCACCGCTGGCATGAGCTGCTAGCCGAGGGCGACTACGGTCGGCCGAGTGAGACCTCGGCCCGGCTGGTGCGGCTGGCCGACAAGGGACCGGATGCCGGCATCCACGTGGTGGCCTGGACCGACGGCTACGCCACGGCCGAGCGGGCGCTGCGGCGGGCCGGAATCGGGTTCTTCGGGCTGCGGGCGGTGCTGCGGGTGATGTCGCCGGCGGAGAGCGACGCGCTGCTCGGCGTGGCCGCCGCCGCCAGCCTGGACGACGACCGCGCCCTGTACCGGGATACCGAGTGGCCCGTCGAGCAGGTGGAGAAGTTCAAGCCGTACTCGATCGACTCTTTGAAGGCCTTCGTGCAGGAAGGATTCTCTCGTCACCATGACTGACGCCGCGTCCCCCTATCTGGCCCTGCGCCAGGCGGTCCGGCCGGCCATCCTCGCCCACCGGCTGCTGGCCGGGGACCAGGAGCGGGCCGGGAAACTGGCCGCCGAGTGCGAGGACCTGCTGTTCCTCACCGGGGAGCTGCTGAAGGCGGCCGGGCGGGCACGCATCCTCGGCCGCCGCGTCCGAGGCTGCGTCTTCGGCCGAGGCGGTACCCGCGGTCCCGGGTGAGAGCGCGGGCGACCGGCAAGCCCGGCTGCTCGACGCCTACGCCGACGCCGGGCTGCTCTGGGCCAAGGTGGTGGGCAGTTCGCTGGCCCTAGCGCAGGCGCTGATCGAGCGCGGCGACTGGGACGACGTGCGCGCGCTGGCGAACTTCCTGGCCAGCTCGGGCGAGGAGAGCGCCGCCACCGAGCTGCGCCGCGCGCTGGGGAAGGCGATCTGGCAGATCCACCGCGAGCAAGTGCGGGGCATCAGCAACACGATGCCGCCCGCCGCCATCGGCGGCGCCATCAACGCGCTGCGGGCCCTGCTCCGCGACATACCCGCGGAGCTCCCGGACCGGAATTCCGAGGTGAACCGCTTCCTGCCGCCGCTGGCCGCGGCCATTTACGCGCTCATGAAGAAACAGCAGGTCGAGATCCCGTATCACAGCCGGGTGGAGCACATCGCCACCGGCGGAGTCGCGAAATACCCGGATATCGTCGAGATGAGCCTGGACGAACTCGCGGCCGAGTTCGAGGGCGTCTGCCGGCGTCCCGGCCGGGACAGCACATAGGAGAGGGCGCGCATGTCTGGGGTTGTCAACGATATCGAGGCGCTGGCGGAGTTCAGGTCGCACCTGATGCGGTTCAACCACGACCTCGCCGAGAACTTCTCGACCATCCAGGGCCACTGGCGCGAGCTCGGGGAGGTCTGGCGGGACGACATGTACCGGCTGTTTGGCGAGGCCCTCGACGAGGTCCTGCCGGGCATCACCGCCTACCTGGCCGCCACGGAGCAGCACGAGGCGCATCTGGCGGCACTGATCGAGCGGCTCGGGGGTTACCTCGAGACGGGCGCCGGGGCGGGCATGGGGGTCGGCCGGGCCGAGGTGCGCCGCGCTCAGGGTGCGGGATCACGGAGCGAGACGGGGCGGCGTGGCAGCAGTTCACGCTGACATCGACGCGCTCAAGGGGCTGCACGACGCGCTGGTCCGGTACCGGCACGCGCAGCGGGACGTAGCTGCCCGGGCAGCGGACCAGGTCCGGGTGACCCGGGCGGCGCTGGAGGAAAAGGCGTCTCGATTGCGTGCCCAGCTGGAGATGTGCCAGGCCGAGTACTCCGGGTGCCAGGAGCGGGCGGCTCAGGCGGACCCGGAGGATCTTCCGGTGGACTGCTCGGGCTACGCGCGGGCGGTGGCGCAGAACGCCGAGCGGCTGGAGCAGCTTCAGCTCTGGCAGCAGCGGGTTGAGGTGGAGGCGAGCGAATTCTCCGGGATCGCGGGGCGGTTCGATGCGTTGCTGGCGGATGACCTGCCCCGTCTGGAAGAGCACCTGGCGGCGATTATCAGCAGCCTGGAGCGGGCGCGGCGTCTTCAGGCGTCCTGACTTACGGGGGATACATGATCAGCCGGCCGGAGCAGGACGGGGACCAGCAGGTACGGATGCTCGGTGACGCCTGGGACCAGGCGTCGGAGCACTGGCGGGACGGGCCGGCCCGGCAGTTCGGCGATTCTCAGCTGGCGCCACTGCTTCAGGAGTCCCGTGCCTACCTGGAGGCGCTCCGCAAGCTCATGGACACCCTGGAAGCCGCCGACCGCGAAACCGAGGGCTAACTGCAGGTCAGTGGTCGTCATAGTGGAAGCGGCAGGCGATGACAGTGATCATGTCGGAGTCGATGTCGTACACGAGCCGGTCTTTCTCGGTTATCCGGCGTGACCAGACCTCGCCGCCTAGGTGCTTGAGGCGTTCCGGCTTGCCGGTGCCGCTTCGCGGCGTGCGCACCGTCTCCGCGATCAGCCTGATGATCTTAGCGAGCGTCTTCGGGTTGGTCGTCGACCAGGCCTCGAGGTCCTCGAGGGCACTAGAGGTAACCGACAGTTTCACTCGTCGGCCGGCACGTCGAACCGAGCGGCCAGTGCCTCGAGTTCGGTTGGCTGAGCGTTGCCTTCGCGTGCCTCGGCCAGCCCGCGCAAGATGTGGACGGCATTGGCGCGGGTGGAAAACAGGTAGAGGGTTTCCTGCAGCGACTCGTAGTCTTCGGCCGACATCAGGACGGCGTTGCCGCCGTTTCGTGCCACGATCTCGATGACGACGTGGTCTTCATTGACCTGACGTACCAGCGGGAACAGATTCTCGCGGGCTTGGCTGATGCTTACCGCGGCCACCCGGCCTCACCTCACTCGTACAGGAGTCCTGTACGAGTTTATGTCATTCGGGGAGATAAGGACAACGCGGTCTACTGCGCAGAAACCTGGGTGGCCAGGTGGGCGAGGCAGGCTACGGGGTCGACCGCGTCGAGGACCAGGGGGGTGAAGGCGGGGCGGGTGGTGTGGAGGTTGAGGAGGCGGGGGCGGGAGGGGGCGCCGGTGGCGCGGTCGATGGTGTTGACCCAGGCGGTGAGGGTGATGGCGTGGACTAGGTCGGGGGGCAGGGCGGCGAAGAGCTCGTGCAGGGCGCGGAGGGCGACGCAGGCGACGAGGCGTTCGTGGGCCTGGGTGATCTCGTTTTCGGGGCGCGGGATGGGCTCGACGGTGTCCTTGGTCTTGACGTAGCGGTACGACCGGACGGCGGGGATGACGGTGCGGGGCGGGAGTTCCAGGTCGACGGCGAGGTCGCGGGCCTGCGGGTCGTAGGTGACCTGGTAGTCGCGGGGGAAGCCGTCGGGGTAGCGGTTGGCGCGCAGGACGCAGCCGGCGAACCACTGGACGGCCTCGGGGTCGCCGGCCGCGAAGGCCGACCGGCGGCTGGTGACGTAGGCGTTCCTGGCGGCCGTCTTGGCGCGTTCCTCGGTGACCTTGCGGTCGTAGGTGGCCTTGGCGACGGCGAGGGCCCGGCGGCGTTCGGCGTCCTGCTGCTGGTGCTCGGCTACGGCGGCGTCGAAGCGGGCGCGGGCGGCCTCCGCCGCCTGGCGGGCCTGGCGGCCGATGAAGAGGCGGGCCAGGCCGGTGACCGGGGCGGGTGCGTAGTCGTTCCACTGCGGCGCGGGCGGGGTGACGGCCAGCGGGCCGGGATCGAAGTCGGGGGTCTTCGGGGTCGCCAGGAGGCGCTCGAAGGTGATCGGGCGCAGCGGCAGGACGCTGGTCAGGACCTCGCCGAGCGCCTTCAGCTGGGCCTGCGCCTCGGCGGTCTTGTCCTCGGCCGCCTGCTGCTGAGAGGTCAGGTGCTCTTGCTGGCCGATGCGCTCGGCGTCGCGTTCGCGCTGCCGCTTCTCCCGCGCCTGCCGGTCGTCCTCGCGTCGCTGGTTGGCCAGCCGCTGCTCCCACGCCGCGAGGCTGCCACTCCGGGCCATGACTCCCTGCTTTTATAACGGGCCTGGTCCACGTACGAACTACTCAGGGTAGCCGGCCACTGGCCTCCCTGGCCCGGCGGGGACGGATCACTGTCGCCGCTGATCGCGGGAGGATGTGATCGTGCGAGCGGGGCGCCGGAATGGCGCGACCGGCTGGTGCTGACCTTCCGAGGACGGTCAGCACCAGCCGGCCAGGGGCTAGCTGCCCTGGTGCTGGGACTTGACCAGCAGGTCGATGAACGGCCCGTTGTTCTGGGTGAACTGGGCCGCCCGATCGGAGTTGTTGTTGACCGAGGGGGTGAGGATCGGTATCGGGTTGGGGCCGTTGTCCAGGATGCCGACCGCTTCATTTGCGATCGCGTCGGTCCGCGCCTGGAGACCGGCCCCGGTGAGGCCGGTGAACTGCAGCAGGATCAGTTCGATGTGCACGTGCTCCAGGCCCTGGAGCTGGTAACGCGAGAGCCGGGGCTGGTTGGCGGCGTAGATGATCTGGTAGGCCGCCGCCAGGGTCTGGCATTTGACGCACGAGGTGGTCGTCGCGTTAGCCTGGTTGTTGGCGTTTATCGTGAGCGCGCTGCTCTTGGACACGAATATCACCTGGAAGGCGATGCCGCTCGCGTCGCAGTTGTGACAGTTGGACGTCGAAGCCACCGCCAGGTTATTGGCGTTCAATGTCGACGCGGCGGTCTGCTCGCTCTGGTACTTGAGGACGAAGACGTTCCGGCCATCCCGCTGGGACGACGCCGACGCACTATTGCTGTACGTCACCGTGGCCGGCGCCGCCGAGGCGACGACCGGGAACGACAGCGCGGCGACGGCACCTAGTGCCACGACGCCGGAACGCGGCCGGAGAATTAAATCCTTGATCCTGGAAAGCATATAAATCCTTTCATATTTGTTTCGATGCCCGATCAATATTCAGACATAGCGGGTTCACGTGACGCACCGGAGATATGAGAACGTGCTATTCGGCGGGAAAACAGGACGGATCGGCATCGGCTATCTTCGCCCGTGGACGACGACGTTGGAGATCTGGGCCTGATATCGCCCCGGGCCGATGGCCGGCAGCCGGGTGAACCAGATCAGCAGGTAACGACCCCGCACCGGCCGGGCGATCCGGAACTTGTGCCTGCCGCCGACCCCGTCGGCGGCGGCCACGGTGGTGAAGGACGGCAGGGCGGAGGCGGCGAGCGTGTCGTCGCCGCCGGACTCGATCGCCACGTCGGCGCCCGGCGCGGAGCCGAAGGCAACCGTGACCGACCGGACCCGGACCGGCCTGCCCATGTCCAGGATCAGGCCGCTGCCCGCCTTCAGGCCGCCGAAGACGGGGTTGCCGAGGTAGTACTGGGTCTGCCAGGCCGTCGCGGGATCCCCGTCGATGGCGTACCGGGCCTCGGCGTCGTTCTCGTCGTTCGGGTCACCGCTGACGTCAAGCGGGTCGAACCCGTGCGCGCTGACCGGCGTGAGGACGACGGACGGCCGGGCTCGCCGGGCGGGCGGCGTGGGCCTGGTCCTGGGCGGGACCGCGGCGCGGCTCCGGGCCGTGGCGCTGGCCTCGGCCTTAGCGCTGGCGCCGGCCTGGCGTGGACGTCGGCGGGCCGCTGGACGGTGACGTCGCCGGCCGCGGACGGGCGCGGCGCCGCGGCCCCGGGCGGGGACACCAGATGCCAGTGCACGGCCAGGCCCGCGACCAGGAGCACTGCCATCGCGACGGACGGCAGCCAAAGGACCGGCCGCCGGCGGTTGGCGGCGATGACGGAGCGGACCAGCTTCCGCCCCGTGATCAGCAAGATGCAGGACAGGCCCGCCATCGGCAGCACGAGCAGGATGATCGAGATCACGCTCAGCAGCGCGGAGGGGATGTCGGCCCGCCCGGCCTGCGACACGAGATCGGTGACCTGATCGACCAGGGACCGGGCGAAGGTCACGGCCAGGCTGGGGGCGTTCAGGATGGTGATGCTCAGCTCCACGATGAGCAGCGGCACCATCAGCAGCACCCACGCGGTCAAGGTCACCCGCGCCCCGCGCTTGAGGCCCCGGACCATGGGATCGGCCGGGCGGCCGGGGATCAGGCTGCGCAGCACGGGCCCGATCCGCCGGAACAGGTCCGGCACGCCGATCAGGTCGGCCAGGATGAAGTATCCGTCGAACCGCAGCGACGGCAGCAGCTGCTGCACCATCTCCACGTGGACCAGCAGGACGGCCGCGAGCAGCGGCCGGTACCCGGTCGCCGCGTAGACCGCCGAGAGCCCGACCGAGAAGATCGCGTTGAAGTAGACGCCGCCCAGGTCGGTGCGGACGCGGCCTGACCGGCCCAGCCGGTAGGCATCGGTCACGTTGGTGAAGAAGGCGGGCCACACCACGTAGATGCCCATGCCGATGACCCCGGGCCGGGCCCCGCCGTAACGGCAGGCGGCGGCGTGGCCGCACTCGTGGAACAGCGTGGACAGCAGGGTCAGGGCGAGGATCAGGAGCAGCAGCACCGGGTGGATCAGCACGTCCGCGAACGCGGAATCGAGCTGACCGGTGTGCACCAGCCAGGTGTCGAAGGCGACCAGCGCGCCGAGCGCGACCACCACGACGGCCGGGGCGAACAGCGGGCGGAACAGGCGGGCGAAGAACTGCACGCCCGCCTCGGGAATCAGGGTGCAGCGGAACCTGAGCGTCAGGACGCCCTGGTCCCAGCCCGGTTTGGCGGGCCCGGGGGCGTCGTCGGCGCGGGCCAGCAGGCCGAGCGGGGCCAGCTTGCGGTCCACCAGGTACTCGACGTTGCCGGTGCTCACGGTCCGGCCGAAGCCGGTGCTGATCCGCGCGGCGATCTCGCCGACGGTACGCCGGCCGTCGATCTCGTTCAGCACCAGGTGCAGCAGCCGGGACACCTGCACGACCCGGCCGGATGGATCGCGCACCAGGAAGGTGGCGTCGGTCAGGCCCGAGCCCTGGTATTCGCCGAGCGGCTCCACTCCCTCGAGGAGCCGCGGCACCGGGGCCCGCACCGCGGGCAGGTCGGGCCGGGTGACGTCGAGGCGGGCGGCATCGTCCGTAGCTACCCAGGCGCCACGGCTGAACGGCACCACCTGTTGCCTCCTCACACGCCCCGGTCATGCCGCTCCCGGCGGGGACCGCCGCGAAGCGGCCCCGCCGGGATGCGATGTCAGACGATCAGAACGAGCAGGCTCAGCCGGTCACGGTGACGGACTGGCTGGCCGAGGAGCGGGACGAGCTGAGGAAGCTGTTCGTCACGGCGGAGGTCGAGCCGTTCGACGCGGTGACCGAGGTCACGTGGTTGGTGGTGGTGTTGTTGGTGATGGTGGTGCGGTGGTTGAACGAACCGAACGCGAAACCAACACTCAGTGCCTCGCGCTCCGGCAGGACCTCGCCGTGCTGCGCCTCAAGCTCGAGAATGCTCAGTTCAGACATGTTGCTCCCCTTCGTGTCATTAGGTTTCCGATACCACGGATTTGTTGGCACCGGGGGGCGGCGGGCACTGCCGGTTCGGGCAGCGCACACGTGCCCCGGATCAAGCGAGAAAAAATGCGACCCATGGTCGGCTACCTGCATTGGCGGTGGACGCGCCCGCCATCCCGTTACCGGGATGTGCGGCGACCACGATGGCGGCGGGGCGGATTGAGCATCTCCTGAGCTGACAGCGCTTATTCATCTCAAGATCAGGCCCGTATTTACCAAGCGTCCGAATCGCGGACATTTCCCACCCCCACCATGCAAGTCAGTTCCGAAAGACTCTTTAGGAACTCCGTCTCACAGGAATAGAGGTTATTTGCTGCGACCGGCTCCAGGCAATCCCTCATTTTACCGAGATTTCTTGTTCCCCATTATCAGTAGGCCGATATTGCATACAGCCAGGGAATCGCTGGCACTCGGATAAAAATGCCTGGACTGATAAAGACGCCTACGATCTTCTCTTGGTTTACACGTCCCGGAAATTAACTGGTTGCCGATTTCCTGGGAAGGTCGCGGCGCTCAGCACGGGTGCTGGCCGCGGCGGCCGCGAACGGGCCCGGGAGGCAGGCGGCGCGGTGGCCCGGGGGGCGGATGGGAGGCCTGGGAGGCGATGGGACGGCGGCGGGAAGGCGGCCGGGGCCTGGCCGAGCTGGGACCGGGCCAGCGCCACCGCCTCGAGGGTGGAGTGCACGCCGAGCTTGCTTCTGAGGTTGTGCAGGTGCGTGTTGACGGTCTTCAGCGACATATGCAGCTGCCGGGCCACCTCGCGCTGCCCGGAACCTTCGGTGAGATGCGTCAGGATCTCCCGTTCCCGGGGGGTGAGGGTGGCGAGCACCGGATAGCTGCCGAACGGCTCGTCCCGGCCTGGCGGGGCCAGTTTGCTGGCGAGGGCGGCGGCCTCGAGCCGGCTGTGCGCACCGAGTTTGCCGAGAACATTCTTGACGTAGGTGCGCAGGGTTTCCGTCGTGACGTTCATCTCGGCGGCCATTTTCCTGGTGCCCTGACCGGCGGTTATCCGCCTGAGCACTTCCCCTTCGCGCGGCGTCAGGGCCGCCAGCAGATCGTCGTCCGGCTGCGTCCGCTGTCCAGCCGGCCCCGGCGGGGGCGCCGACCGGGAAGCGGCGATCACATCAAGGGCAGCGGCAATGCGGTCGAGTTCCTGATCCTTACCAAAGACACCGGCGACACCGATCTTCTTCGCCGCTAAAAAGGTCGCCTTGTCGGCGCGGCCCGACACCACGAGGACAGCCGTTTCCGGATACCGGTCCCGGATCATGCGGGCGGCGCCGAGGCCGTCTCCACCGCTGTGAAAACGCAAGTCGAGCAGGCAGGCATCAGGGTGATGCTGGGCCACCGCGGCGATGCTTTCATCGGCCGTGGTGGCAATCGCCAGGGCCCGGTGGCCGCGTGCCTCGAGTGCCACCGCCAGCGCTTCGCAAAATATACGGTTATCGTCACACAAAACCAGCCGCATAAGCATTCTCCCCTTAGGCCCAGAAGGCGTCATACGTCCGAATATGCCTGAGTCACACCCCGACCGGCGGCGGCACACCAAAATGGTAGATGACAAGGGGTGACCATGTGCTCAATTGCAGGACAGGGGCGCTTTGTCCCGAGTATCATCCCTGCTTTTACCGACGAGGTCCGCTTTTATATCGCGTATCGGGCATCTAGCTCGATAAGCTGAGCAAGCAGGTCTGAATGACGGCCTGGCGACCGATGACGCGCACGTGCTGGCGGCGGCGGCAGTGGCGGGAGGGGCTGGTGCTGATGGCGGTCTTCGTCCTGGTGCACGGCGCGTGGGGTGGCGCGCACGGCTTCCGCAAGGTGCGCGGCCCGCTCCGGGCAGGCCGGCCACGACGTCTTCACGCCGAGCCTGACCGGCATCGGCGAACGCGCCCACCTGACGAGCCCGCAGGTATGCCTGACCACGCATATCACCGACGTCGTCAACGCCGTCTGGTACGAGGATCTCGACGACATCGTGCTGCTCGGCTTCTCCTACGGCGGGTTCGTGGTGACCGGGGCCCTCGAGTACATCGCCGAACGAGTACGGCACCTCGTCTACCTCGACGCCTTCGTGCCTGACGACGGCGACGCACTGGCCGGCCTCGGAGCCGGGACCGGCGGCATCGGGACCGGCGGTACTGGGACCGGCGGTACTGGCCGGGGCGTGGTCGGGCTGGGCCAGGACTGGCTGGTGCCGCCGCTGCCGCGGGAATTCGACGATCCGGCTGAGGCGGAATGGGCCGCGCCGCGGCGCACGTCGCACCCGGTCGGCTGCTTCACCGAGCCGGTCCGGCTGGCGCGCCCGCTGGAGGATTTTCCGTTCACCCGCACCTATATCAAGGCGACCGGGGAGCCCCGGCCTCCGGACGGCGGGCCGTTCTGGGTCGCCGCCGACCGGGCCAAGGCCTCGCCGGCCTGGCGCTACCACGAGATCGCCACCAACCACATGATCGCCAGCAACCGCCCGGAGGAGCTCACCCGCCTGCTCCTCGACCTGACCTGAGTCACGGCCGGCGGCCTCTCCAGGTGAGTCACCTCAGCAGCCACACCAGCCCCGTGGAGGAGGACCGCGGGGGGCATCACGTGCCGCCCTGCAGTACTTGCGCGGGCACGCGGTGACCGTGGATGGGGTGTTCGGGCCCCGGACCATGACGGTGGTACTGGGGTTCCAGCGGCATGCTCGTCGCTCTGACCACCGGCGCTCTGACCACCGGACGTCACCTGGTGACACCGCTTCGCTGGGCCGCGGGGGCGCCGAGCGAGCGGCACCAGTGTGACGAATGAGGTCTGATAAAACGTTTAAGGTGCTCGTTGCGGACAGTTTAGCAACCCGCAGATGATTTCGTCCATTTTGGGAAATTCGGTCCCGAGTGCCCGTAAGCTGCCCAGATGTCAGGCGCTCCGAAGGCGGCATGCACGTTGTGCCGCCTTCCTGGTGAGCGCGCACTGCTCGAGAAGGAACCCTTTGGGTAGCCACAGGAAACAATCCCGTCTCCGGAAGCACCTGCTTCCTACGGCCGCCGTACCCGCGCTGGCGGGCATGGCGGCCGCGGTCTGCCTGGCGCCGCAGGCGCTGGCCGACCCGGCGCCGGCCCACGCGGCCGCGCACTCAGCCACCGCGCAGGCCGCGACGGTCGTGGACGCGGACAGCTACGCGGGACTGTCCCCGGCCGAACTGCTTGCCATCGTGCAACGGGCCAGCGGGAACGACCAGGCCGCCAAGGCCACCAGCTACACGGTCCGGTCGGGTGACTCGCTCTCCTCGATCGCCGGGAAGGTGTACCACAAGCAGAATGCCTGGCCCGTGATCTACTACGCCAACCGCGACAAGGTTCACTGGGCCAACGTCGTCAGCACCGGCCAGGTCCTGAAGGTCCCGGCGCTGCCCGCCAAGATCCCGGCCGCGCCCGGGCAGACGGGCCCGGCGGTGGCTGCCGCCCCGGCGTCAGGCCCGGTGCAGGCCACGTCCGCGACCTCGGGCGGCACGTACTCGGGCGGCACGTACTCGGGCGGCACGTACTCGGGCGGCACGCCCGGCGGCTCGTTCGGCTCCTGCGTGATCGCGCGCGAGTCCGGCGGCAACTCCCAGGTGATGAACTCGAGCGGGCACTACGGCCTGTACCAGTTCAGCGAGTCGACCTGGGTGGCGTACGGCGGCTCGGCCGCCGACTTCGGGCACGCCAGCGCGGGCGAGCAGAACCAGGTGTTCGCCAACGCGATCGCCCGGGGCGGCCAGTCCAACTGGTCCGCCTACGACGGCTGCTGATCGCCTGAATCCCGCTGACCGGGCCCCGCGGTGCCAGCTCTACCGGGCGAGCATCGCGGGGTCCGGTCGCGTCCTCACCGGGCCGTCCGGCGGTAGCGGGTGCACCCGATCGCCGTCCAGCTGCGGGCCGACGGCGCGGCCGGTTTCCGCGGCCAGCGGGGCCAGCGCGGCCGCGGCGCCGCCCGGCTGCGCTAGCTGGCGTCGTGCTTGGTCACGAGCTCGTCGAGGACGGCGGCGAGCTCGTGCAGTCGCTCCAGGTGGGCCCGGGTCAGCTTGTTCAGGACGCGGTCACCCGAACTGGTCAGCCGGACGCGGACCACCCGCCCGTCGTCCCGGTCCGGGGTCCGCTCCACCAGGCCGGCGGCCTCGGCCCGGTCGACGAGCTCGACCGTGCTGTGCGGGCGCAGCAGCAGGTAGCCGGCCAGGTCGCCGACGGTCGGGGGGCGGCTGCCGTGGTGCCCCTTGATCGCCACCAGCAGCTGGTGCTGGACATGGGTCAGGCCCTCGGCCTGGGCCTGGTCCTCGCTCCAGCGCTGGAAGCGGCGCAAGGTGACCCGGAACTCCAGCAGCCGCTCGAAATCCTGCCGGGTGAGCTGGGGCATCGTCACCTTCCGGGTTTCGGATATGGGTGCCGCCCCTCAGGCATCCGCGGCTACGGGAGCAGTCAGTTCCAGCTGGATGCCGTCCGGGTCCTCGAACGAGAGCACGTCGATGCCGAACGCGGCCAGCCCGGTGATCTCGCCGTGAGTGACGCCGTGCTCGTCGAACAGCCGGATGGCCTGCTCCAGGTCCGCCCGGCCGGGCACGCTGAAGCTGAGGTGGTCCAGGCCCGCCCGGTCAGGGTGGAATTTGTCGGTCGGCGGGGCCATCGGCCGCAGTCCCATGATCAGGTTGCCGCGCGTCATGACCACGCCGCCGAACAGGACCTTGAACGTCTCGGCGGCGGCCGGGTCCTCGGGCGGCGGCGACTCCACGATGACCTCGAAGCCCAGTAGCTGCGTGTAGAACTCGCGGCTGCGCTGCACGTCGGTCACCGTGAGTCTCAGATGGTGGATGTCGCCGCACGGAATCATGACTGCCTCCCTGGTGCCGCGGCGCCTCGGCGCACCGCGGTAACGGTCCCTGACATCAGCTTTCCAGGTGCGGCGGCCAGTGACGAGGCCCGAAGATGAGGATCAGTGATGAAAGCCCGGTGATAAGGCTTAGCCGTAGGTGGGATGCTGGGGCCAGCCGGGCGGGGAGTCTTCCCAGTCCTCCTGCCGGCCGTACACGCTCAGGTCCTGGATGTTGTTGGCGAACAGCAGCCGGTCCACGCCCCGTGAGGTGGTCGAGTACGTCCGGTAGACGTCCTCCCCGTCCCGCAGGAACATGCTGAGCATGAAGCCGCCGCCGGCCCCGCAGTCGTCCGCGAACGACGTGCCCCGCGAGGAGACGAACGGCATCGTCCAGCCCATCAGGGCCTTGTACGCCTCGATCTGCTCCAGCGGCATGTTCGACACAGTCACCCAGCTGATCCCGCTCGCGGCCAGCGCGCCCAGGTCGGCGACGTTCCGGGTGAAGTGGGTGCAGCCGGGGCAGTAGGCATCCGGCCCGTTGTCCATGAACTGGTAGGCGGCCAGCTGAGGCCGGCCCTCGAAAAGATCAATCAAGTTCTTAGGCCCGAACGGGCTGGCGAACTCGTAGTCGGTCCTGAACTTCACCATCGGGAGGCGCCGGCGCCGCGCGGCGATCGCGTCCAGGGTCCGGGTGGCTTCCTTCTCCGCTTTGAGCAGCTCATCGCGGGCCTGCTGCCACTCCTGCTCGGATACGACTTTCGGTTGCTCCATAAGCCGAGACTATGCCGCGTACGCCGTGACCAGGTCGTCGGCCAGCCTGGGCCAGGCCTGCTTGGCCCACTCGTCGAAGTCGGTGTCGGCCAGCCCGGCGCAGGCGAGCCGGGCGACCGGGTCGACCCACAGGAAGCTGCCGGAGCGGCCGAAATGACCGAACGTCCCGGGTGAGTTCCGCGATCCCGTCCAGTGCGGCGCCTTGCTGTCCCTGATCTCGAAGCCCAGGCCCCAGTCGCAGTTCGCCTGGCGGCCGAAGCCGGGCAGCACGCCGGACAGGCCGGGAAAGGCGACCCGGGTGGCCTGCGCCAGCAGGTCCTCGTTCACCAGGGACGGGCTGGCCAGCTCGACGGCCAGGTTCATCAGGTCGGTCAGCGGGCCGGTCGCGCCCCAGGCCGGGGAGCCCTCGAGCCGGGTGCCGGACAGCCCCAGCGGCAGCAGGATCTCGTCGGCCAGCAGCCGCTCGAACGGCTGGCCGGACCGGGCGGCGACGATCTCGGCCACGAGCTCGATGCCGCGGTTGGAGTAGATGCGGCGCTGCCCGGGCTTGGCCAGCAGCGCGTCGCTGTCGAAGGCGAGCCCGGACGCGTGCGCCAGCAGGTGCCGGATCGTCGATCCCGGCGGTCCGGCCGGCTCGTCCAGGCCGAGCAGGCCGCGCTGGACCGCGTCGAGCGCGGCCAGCGCGGTGAGCAGCTTGGTCACCGACGCCCAGCCGAACGGCTGGCTGGCCGGCCCGGTGGATTCCAGGTGGCCGCCGGCCGACGCGAAGCCGACGGCGGCGGTAACCGGCCATGAGGCGACCTGATCGAGTGGATTTGGCACCGCCCCAGGGTAAATGCTTGGGAGACAGCCGAGCAGGGCAGGGGACGCTCATGCTGGAAGACCTGGACCCGGCCGAGACCCGCGAGTGGCTCGAGGCCCTCGATTCCGTGCTGGCCTACGAGGGCGCGGACCGCGCCTTCTACCTCCTCGACGAGGTGGTGACCGAGGCCCGCCGGAAGGGCGCGCCGGTCCCGTACAGCGCCACCACGCCGTACCTGAACACGATCCCGCCCGAGAAGGAAGACCGGCCGAGCCAGCGGGAGCTGGCGCTCGACCACCGCATCCGGTCCCTGATCCGGTGGAACGCGCTGGCCATGGTGCTGCGCGCCAACGCGGAGTCCTCCGAGCTGGGCGGGCACATCGCCAGCTTCCAGTCGGCGGCCACCCTGTACGACGTGGGGTTCCAGCATTTCTTCCGCGGCGGCCCTGGCGGCGACCTGCTGTTCATCCAGGGGCACTCCTCGCCGGGCATCTACGCCCGGTCGTTCGTGGAGGGCCGGCTCACCGAGGAGCAGCTGACCCGGTTCCGGATGGAGGTCGATGCCGGAATGGGCCGGGCGGGCTGTCCTCCTACCCGCACCCGTGGCTGATGCCGGACTACTGGCAGATGCCGACGGTGTCGATGGGCCTGGGCCCGATCATGGCCATCTACCAGGCGCGCTTCCTGAAGTACCTGAGCCACCGCGGCCTGGCCGACACCGGGCCGGGCGGCCAGCCGCAAGGTCTGGGCGTTCCTGGGCGACGGGGAGACCGACGAGCCGGAGTCGCTGGGCGCCATCGCGATGGCCAGCCGGGAGAAGCTCGACAATCTCATCTTCGTGATCAACTGCAACCTGCAGCGGCTGGACGGCCCGGTCCGCGGCAACGGGAAGATCATCCAGGAACTCGAGGGCATCTTCCGCGGCGCGGGCTGGAACGTGATCAAGACGATCTGGGGCAGCGCCTGGGATCCGCTGATCGCGCGGGACACCACCGGCATCTTGCTCAAGCGGATGGAAGAGGCGGTCGACGGCGAGTACCAGGACTTCAAGTCCAAGAACGGCGCCTATGTGCGGGAGAAGTTCTTCGGCAAGTACCCCGAGCTGCTCGAGATGGTCGCGGGCATGACCGACGACGAGATCTGGGCACTGAACCGCGGCGGCCACGACCCGGTCAAGGTCTTCGCCGCCTACTCGGCCGCGGTCCGGCACACCGGCCAGCCCACCGTCATCCTGGCCAAGACGATCAAGGGCTACGGGATGGGGGAATCGGGCGAGGGCCAGAACATCACCCACCAGCAGAAGCACATGGCCGACGCGGCCCTGGTCAAGTTCCGGGACCGGTTCGGCCTGCCGCTGACCGACGAGCAGCTGGCCGCGATGCCGTTCCTGCGCTTCGACGAGGACAGCGAGGAGCTGGCCTACCTGCGCGAGCGGCGCACCGCGCTGGGCGGCTACCTGCCGTCGCGGCGGCAGAAGTCCACCGAGACGCTCGCGGTGCCCGAGCTGTCCGCGTTCGGCGGCCAGCTGGGCGGCACGCCGGGCCGCCAGATCTCCACCACGATGGCGTTCGTCCGGATCCTGAACACGCTGCTGCGGGACAAGGCCATCGGGCCGCGGGTGGTGCCGATCGTGCCGGACGAGTCGAGGACGTTCGGCATGGAGGGGATGTTCCGGCAGTTCGGCATCTTCAGCCAGGCCGGCCAGCTGTACCAGCCGGAGGACGCCAACCAGCTGATGTACTACCGGGAGGCGCCGGACGGCCAGATGCTGCAGGAGGGCATCAACGAGGCCGGCGGGATGGCGTCCTGGATCGCCGCCGCCACCGCGTACAGCACCAGCGACATCGCGATGATCCCGTTCTACATCTTCTACTCGATGTTCGGCTTCCAGCGGGTGATGGACCTGATCTGGGCGGCCGGGGACTCGCGGGCGCGTGGCTTCCTGCTGGGCGGGACAGCCGGGCGGACCACGCTGAACGGCGAGGGGCTGCAGCACGAGGACGGGCACAGCCACCTGCTCGCCTCGGTCGTGCCGAACTGCGTGTCCTACGATCCGACGTACTCCTACGAGGTCGCGGTCATCGTCGGTGACGGGCTGCGGCGGATGCTGGCCGAGCAGGAGGACGTGTTCTTCTACCTCACGCTGATGAACGAGAACTACGAGCACCCGCCGCTGCCCGAAGGGGCCGAGGAGGGGATCTTGAAGGGCATGTACCTGCTACGTCCCGCGGACGGCGACGCTGCTGGCCAACGGTAACGGGCCCCGGGTGCAGCTGCTGGGCAGCGGGACGATCCTGCGCGAGGTGCTGGCGGCCGCCGACCTGCTGGCGCAGGACTACGGGGTCGCCAGCGACGTGTGGAGCGCGACCAGCTTCACCGAGCTGCGGCGGGACGGGCTCGCCGCCGAGCGGCAGAACATGCTGCACCCCGGCGCGGAGCCGCGGCGCAGCTACGTCGAGGAGTGCCTGGCCGGCCGCCCGGCCGGGCCGGTGATCGCGGCGACCGACTACGTCCGCTCCTACGCCGACCAGATCCGCGCCTTCGTGCCCGGCCCGTACCGGGTGCTGGGGACGGACGGCTACGGACGTTCGGACTACCGGCGCAACCTGCGCCGCTTCTTCGAGGTCGACCGGCACTACGTCGCCCTGGCCGCGCTGACGGCGCTGGCCGGGCAGGGGGCGATCCCCGCGGACCGGGTGGCCGACGCGATCGCCCGGTACGGCATCAACCCCGACACACCCGATCCGTCGCGAGCCTGAGGGAGCAAGCCATGACTGATGTCAGCGTGCCCGATCTCGGCGACTTCGCCGACGTGCCGGTCATCGAGATCCACGTCGCGCCGGGTGACGTGGTCCACAACGAGGACCCGCTGGTCACCCTGGAGTCGGACAAGGCCACCATGGACATCCCCTCCCCCGGCGCGGGCACCGTCCGCGAGCTGCGGGTCAAGGTCGGCGACCTGGTCAGCCGCGGGTCGGCCCTGCTGACCCTGGACCCCGAGGGGACCGCGGTCGAGCCGCCGCCGCTGACCGACCAGCAGGAGCCGCCCACGCTGGAAGAGCCCGATCCGGTGGCGGCGGCGCGCGAGCCCGCCGAGCGGTCTGAGCAGTAGCGGTACCGGACGGTACTGCCTGAGGCGACTGGACTGCCTGCGGATACCCGCGGATGGCCGCCGGACGGGATTCGAGGGTGCGCATGCGAGTCCGGGGGTGCGGCGGCTGGCGCGGGAGCTGGGGCTGGACCTGAGCGGGCTGGCCGGGAGCGGGCCGAAGGGGCGGATTACCAAGGAGGACGTGATCGGGGCCGTGCGCGGGCCGGCGGCTCCGGCGGCGAATGGGGCGGCGGGCCAGGCGGCGGCCGGGGCGGCCGGGGCGGGGATCCCCGAAGTGCCGGCGCAGGACTTCTCGAAGTTCGGGCCGGTGGAGGTCAAGCCGCTGACGCGGATCCAGCGGCTGTCCGGGCCGGCGCTGCACCGGTCCTGGCTCAACGTCCCGCACGTCACCCACGACGACGAGGCCGACATCACCGACCTGGACGCCTACCGGCGGGAGCTGGACACGGCGGCCAAGGCGGAGGGCTACCGGGTGACGCTGCTGGCCTTCCTGCTGAAGGCCAGCGTCTCCGCGCTGCGCGAGTACCCGAAGTTCAACAGCTCGCTCACGCCGGAGAAGGACGCGCTGGTCTACAAGGGCTACTACCACCTCGGGGTGGCCGTGGACACGCCCGAGGGCCTGGTCGTGCCGGTGATCCGCGACGTGGACCGCAAGGGCGTCCGGGAGCTGAGCCGCGAGCTCGGCGCCGTCTCGGCCCGGGCCCGGGAGGGCAAGCTGGCCCCGGCCGACCTGCAGGGCGCCAGCTTCACCATCTCCAGCCTGGGCGGCATCGGCGGGACGAGCTTCACGCCCATCGTCAACGCCCCCGAGGTGGCGATCCTCGGCGTGGTCCGGTCCAAGCTGGCCCCGGTCTGGGACGGGGAGGCGTTCGTGCCGCGGCTGATGCTGCCGCTCTCGCTGTCCTACGACCACCGGGTCATCGACGGGGCGCTGGCCGCCCGGTTCGCCCGGTACCTGTGCCACCTGCTCGAGGACGTCCGCCGCCTCGTGCTGTGACGGAGGAGGCTGACATGGCCGATCAGACCGCGGAAGTGCTCGTCCTCGGGGCCGGGCCGGGCGGTTACACGGCCGCGTTCCGGGCCGCCGACCTGGGCAAGCAGGTGGTGCTGGTGGACCGGGAGCCGACGCTGGGCGGGGTCTGCCTCAACGTCGGCTGCATCCCGTCCAAGGCCCTGCTGCACGCGGCCAAGGTGATCGCGGAGGCGCGGGAGATGGGCGGGAACGGCATCTCGTTCGGTCCGCCTGATCTTGATCTTGACCGGCTGCGGGCGTGGAAGGACTCGGTGATCGCCCGGCTCACCGGCGGGCTGGGCAGCCTGGCCAAGCAGCGTAAGGTGACCACGATCCGGGGGTACGGACGGTTCGCCGGGCCGCATGAGCTGCGGGTCGAGCTGGCCGGGGGCGGCTCGGCCACGGTCGGTTTCGAGCAGGCGATCATCGCGACCGGCTCGTCGGCGGTGCGGCTGCCGTTCCTCCCGCACGACCCGCGGGTCATCGACTCGACCGGCGCGCTCGAGCTCGGCCGAGGTGCCGCGGCGGCTGCTGGTCATCGGGGGCGGGATCATCGGGCTGGAGATGGCTACCGTCTACCACGAGCTCGGCGCGAAGGTCACCGTGGTCGAGCTGCTCGACCAGCTCATCCCGGGCGCCGACCGGGATCTGGTCGCGCCGCTGGCCAAGCGGGTGGGGCGGCTGTACGAGAACGTGTTTTTGAAGACGCAGGTGACCGGCGTGCGGGCGGCGCCGGAGGGGCTGGTGGTGTCCTTCGAGGGGGCGAAGGCGCCGGCGCAGGACACGTTCGACCAGATCCTGGTGGCGGTCGGGCGGCGGCCCAACGGGACGATCATTGACGCCGAACGGGCGGGAGTTACCGTTGATCCGGCTGGGTTCATCGGGGTCAATAAGCAGCTGCGGACCAACGTGCCGCACATCTTCGCCATCGGCGACGTGGTGGGGCCGCCGATGCTGGCGCACAAGGCCATGCACGAGGCCAAGGTGGCGGCCGAGGTGGCCGCGGGCAAGAACAGCTTCTTCGACGTGCGGGCGATCCCGTCGGTGGCCTACACCGACCCCGAGGTGGCCTGGGCCGGCGTCACCGAGAACGAGGCGCGGGCGGCCGGCGTCGGGTACGGCAAGGGGGTGTTCCCGTGGGCGGCCAGCGGCCGGTCGCTGTCGCTGGGACGTTCGGAGGGGATGACGAAGGTGCTGTTCGACGAGGCGAGCGGCCGGGTGATCGGCTGCGGCATCGTCGGCCCCTCGGCCGGCGACCTCATCGCGGAGGCGGTGCTGGCCATCGAGATGGGTGCCGACGCGGCCGACATCGGGCTGACCGTCCACCCGCACCCGACGCTGTCCGAGACGGTGGCCATGGCGGCGGAGGCGTTCGAGGGCACGATCACCGACCTGTACCTCCCCCGGCCGGTCCTGACTTCGGGGCCTTCCGTGGGGGCCGGCCTGGATTTGTTGGATTGTGTGAGTTTTAATCGGTAGATGCCCAAGCGTCGTCTGTCTGTTGCTGTTTCTGCCGGGTCGGCCCTGGCCGCGGTGCTGCTCGCCCTCCCCGCGCTCCCGGCGGGAGCGCATACGGCCGCTCAGGCCGGTCACTCCGGGTCCCTGGCGGCGGGGTCGGGGGGCGCGGTGGCCTCGATGGACGCGGGGGCCAGCCAGGCGGGCATCGACGTGCTGAAGCACGGCGGCAACGCGGTCGACGCGGCGGTGGCCACGGCCAGCGCGCTCGGCGTGACGATCCCGTTCGTGGCCGGGCCGGGCGGCGGCGGGTTCATGGTGATCTACCTGGCCAAGAGCCACCAGGTGGTGACGATCGACGGCCGGGAGAACTGCCCGGCCGCGTGCACGTCGACGATGTTCATCGACCCGGCGACCGGGCAGCCGCTCGGCTACGACGACGCCTCGGATCAGCCGCTGGCCACCGGCGTGCCGTCGATGGTGGCGACCTGGGCCAAGGCGCTCAAGCTGTACGGCCGCAAGTCGCTGGCCTCCGACCTGCAGCCGGCCATCGCGGTGGCCGAGCACGGGTTCCGGGTCAACCCGGACTTCGTCCAGCTCACCCAGTCGGACCTGCCCGAGCTGCAGGCCTACCCGGCCAGCCGCAAGCTGCTGCTGACCTCGTCCGGGCAGCCGCTGCCGGTGGGCACGCTGCTGCGCAACCCGGACCTGGCCAAGACCTACCGGCTGCTGGCTCGCTACGGCCCGTCTTACCTGTACAACGGGCCGCTGGGGAAGGCCATCGTGCAGGCCGACGACCACCCGGTGCTGACGCCGGGGCAGAAGGTGGTCCGGCTGCCCGGCATCATGACCACGAACGACCTGCGCGCCTACCAGGCCCTGGTCCGGGCGCCGACCCACGTGAGCTACCGCGGCCTGGACATCTACAGCATGGCGCCGCCGTCGAGCAGCGGGACCACGGTGGGCGAGGCGCTGAACATCCTGAGCGGGTACAACCTGTCGGCCGAGCCGCGGGCCACGGCGCTGTTCCACTACCTGGAGGCGTCCCGGCTGTCCTACGCCGACCGCAACGCCTACGTCGGCGACCCCCGGTATGTCAGCGTGCCGGTGTCCGGGCTGCTGAACCCGAAGTTCGCCGCGACGCGGCGCTGCCTGATCGGCACGACGGCGCTGACCTCGCCGGTGGCGCCGGGTAACCCGCATCCGCCGTACGCCGGCTGCTCCGCGCAGAGCGCTCCGGCCGTGGCGCCGGAGGGCGGCCACACCAACAACATCGTCACCACGGACAAGTGGGGCGACATCGTGGCCTACACCAACACCATCAACTTCTTCGGCGGCAGCGGGCAGGTCGTGCCCGGCTACGGGTTCCTGCTCAACAACGAGATGACCGACTTCGACTTCGCCCCGCGGTCGGCGGGCGCTGCTGACCCCAACCTGCCGGCCGGCGGCAAGCAGCCGCGGTCCAGCATGGGGCCGGTGATCGCGTTCCGTCATGGTCAGCCGGTGTTCAGCGTGGGCGCGGCGGGCGGGTCGACCATCATCACGACGATCCTGCAGATCATCATGAACCACGTGGACTTCGGCATGTCGTTGCCGGCGGCGCTGGCGGCGCCGCGGGTGAGCCAGACCAACTCGGCGACCTCGCTGGCCGAGCCGCTCTTCTACAACAGCGCGCTGGCGGCGCAGCTGACCAGCAAGTTCGGTGAGAAGTTCACGCTGGCCACCGGGCCGATCGTGCCGCTCGACAACTATCCGGGCGACGCGACCGCGCTGCAGATCCTCGGCCACGGGCGGGCCGAGGCCATCGCCGAGCCGGTCCGGCTGGGCGGCGGCAGCGCCATGGTGGTGCATCCCGGCCGGTAGCGCAGGGCGGGGCACGGCATAGGGTGTGATGCCGTGCCCAGTCGTGAGCTTGTCGTCCTCGGCACGGCGAGCCAGGCGCCGACGCGCCGCCGCAACCACAACGGCTACTTCCTGCGCTGGGACGAGGAGGGCCTGCTGTTCGACCCCGGCGAGGGGACCCAGCGGCAGATGCTGTTCGCGGGGGTGACCGCCAGCCAGGTCACCCGGATCTGCATCACCCATTTCCACGGCGATCACTGCCTGGGCCTGCCGGGCGTGCTGGCGCGGATGTCACTGGACCGGGTGGCGCACCCGGTCGAGGTCTGCTACCCGGCGGGCAGCCGGGAGGTATTCCGGCGGCTGCGGCACGCCTCCCTCTTCCGCGACGTGCTGGACCTGCGCGAGCGGCGGATCCGGGGCGCGGGCCCGGTGGTGGTGAACAGCGAGAGTCCGGTGCGCCCGGGAACGGTACCGTTCCGGCTCGAGGCGCGCGCGCTGTCGCACAGCGTGCCGACCGTCGGCTACCGGCTGGCCGAGCCGGACGGGCGGCGGATGCTGCCCGGCAAGCTGGCCTCGTTCGGCATCACCGGGCCCGACATCGGGCAGCTGCAGCGGGCCGGGCGGCTTTCCGTGGACGGCCGGGTGGTGACGCTGGAGCAGGTGAGCGAGCCGCGAGCGGGCCAGAAGTTCGCGTTCATCATGGACACCCGGTTGTGCGACGCGGCCTTCGCGCTGGCGGACCAGGCGGACATGCTGGTCTGCGAGTCCACCTTCGCCAACGCCGAGGCCGCGCTGGCCCGCGACTACGGGCACCTGACCGCCGGGCAGGCCGGGCAGATCGCGGCGCGAGCCGGGGTGCGGCTGCTGGTCCTCACCCACTTCTCGCAGCGCTACGAGGCCGGGCCCGGGTCCGCGGCTACCGGCGACGAGCGGCTGGCGGGCGAGGCGGCGGAGATCTTCGGCGGTGAGGTCGTGCTGGCCAGCGACCTGACCCGGATCCCGGTCCCGCGCGCCCCGGGGAAGAGCGGCCTCAAGGCTCAGGCCTCGTCGAGGGCGTAGGAGCCGGTGCGGACGGGGCCGTCGGGCTGGTAGGTGGCGATGATGACGCCGGTGCTGGTGGTGGTGGCGCTGATCAGGCGCAGGGCGGCCGGAGCGGCGCCGTCGCGGAACAGCTTCTTGCCGGTGCCGAGGTGCACGGGGAAGTAGAGCAGGCGGTACTCGTCGATGAGGTCGTGGTCGATGAGCGTGTGAGCGAGGGCGCCGCTGCCGTGGACCTGGAGTTCGTCACCGGGCTGCTCCTTGAGCTTGGCGACCTCGGCGGCGATGTCACCCCCGATCAGGGTGGTGTTGTGCCAGTCCGCGGACGTCAGCGTGGTGGAGGCGACGTACTTCGGCAGCGCGTTGAGCTTGCTCGCGATCGGGTCGCCGGGGTCGGTGACGAGCGGCCAGTGACCGGCGAAGATCTCGTAGGTCTGGCGGCCCAGCAGGAACGCGCTGGCGTGGTCGAACCAGCCGCTGACGGCCGTGCCGAAGTCCTGGTCGCCGTACGGGAACGACCAGCCGCCGTAGGCGAAGCCGCCGTCGCGGTCCTCGTCCGGGCCGCCGGGCGCCTGCAGGACGCCGTCCAGGGTCAGGAAGGTGTGCAGGGTGAGTCGCATGGTGTTCTCCTCGGTTCTGTTTACCGTCAGACGGGCGGGGGCCGGCTGATTCATCGCGGCTGGATGATCTACTTAGTGGAACCTGGAGGAGGTTTTGCATGCACCCGTTCGGTGATGCGATTGTCGCGGGCGACATCGACGCGGCCCTCGCGCTGCTGGCCGAGGACGTGGTCTTCCACAGCCCGGTCGTGCACCGTCCCTATCAGGGCCGCGACGCCGTGGCGCCGATCCTGCACGCCGTCTCGCAGGTGTTCGAGGACTTCCGCTACGTGGACGAGATCGGCGGGCCGGACGCGGCCAGCCACGTCCTGGTGTTCCGCACCCGGGTCGGCGACCGGGAGATCGAGGGCATCGACCTGCTGCATACCGGCGCGGACGGCCTGGTGGACGAGCTCACGGTCATGGTCCGACCGCTCAGCGGGGCGATGGCGCTGGCCGAGGTCATGCGGGCCCGGCTCACGGCCGGGGCCTGACGGGGACCGGAGCCTGGTGGGGGCGGGCGGCCCGAAATCCGGGTGCGCAGGCGGGCGGGTGGCTGTTACGGTGGCGGCATGCAGCGCGCGGGAAGGACGACGACGCCGGAGCCAGTCCCGGTGCGCTGATTGCTGTCTTGACGTCACAAGCCCCGGGGCGAGCGCCCCGGGGCTTTGTGCTTTCAGTGGCCGCTCGCCTCCCGACCTGGCCAGGGAGGCCGCCATGGAAGATCACCGCAAGCTCGGCCGCGAGCTCGGGCTGTTCGGCACCGACCCGCTGATCGGGGCCGGGCTGCCGTTCTGGCTGCCCGCGGGCGCCGTGGTCCGGCACGCGCTCGAGGAGTACCTGCGCGAGCTGGAGCAGCAGGCCGGCTACCAGCACGTCTACTCCCCCGTGCTGGGCAAGCGCGAGCTGTACGAGCTATCCGGGCACTGGTCGCACTACCGCGACGGCATGTACCCGCCGATGGAGGTGGGTGGCGAGCAGGTGGTGCTCCGGCCCAGCCTGTGCCCGCACCACGCGCTGCTCTACCGGTCCCGCGGGCGGAGCTACCGCGAGCTGCCGCTGCGGCTGGCCGAGCTGGGCGGCCAGTACCGGGCCGAGCTGTCCGGGGTGCTCGGCGGGCTGAGCCGGGTCCGGGCCATGCAGCTGAACGACGGGCACGTCTTCTGCACCCCGGACCAGGCCGCGGACGAGGCCCGCGGCCGCGCTGGCGATGATCCGGCAGGCCTACGCCGCACTCGGCATCGAGCCGGTCAGGTACCGGCTGTCGCTGCCCGGGCCGGGCGGCAAGTACACCGGCGACCCCGGCAGCTGGGACCGGGCCGCCGCCATGCTGGCCGGCGTCCTCGACGACGCGGGCCTGGCCTGGGAGTCCGGGCCGGGCGAGGCCGCGTTCTACGGGCCGAAGATCGACGTGCAGGTGGCCGACGCCGCGGAGCGGGAAGCCACCCTGTCCACCGTGCAGGTCGACTTCTACCAGCCGGAGCAGTTCGGCCTCGAGTACGCGGGGCCTGACGGCGGCCGGCACCGGCCGGTCATGGTGCACCGCAGCGTCCTGGGCAGCATGGAGCGCGTGGTCGCGCACCTGCTGGAACGGCACGGCGGCGCCTTTCCCGACTGGCTCGCGCCCGAGCAGGTGGTGGTGCTGCCGGTGAGCGACGCGCACGACCCGGCCGCCGCCGAGGCGGCCCGGCAGGCGGCCGGCGCTCGGGCTGCGCGCTCGCGTCGCCGGGGCGGAATCCGGCACCCTGGGGCGTCGTATCCGGTCCGTCGCGGCTGGTCCCCTACCAGGCGGTCATCGGCGACAGCGAGGCCGCGGCGGGGCAGGTCGCGGTCCGGCTCAGGGACGGGCGGCAGCTGCCGCCGCTGCCCGCCGGCGCCGCGCTGGCGGGCATCGCGGGCCACGTCGCCGCGCGCCGCATCGCCCTGTGGGATGCGGCCTGAGCGGGAACTTATCGAGTTGCTCGACGCGCCCCCGGATGCCGAGGACGCTACGGAGTGACGGCGTCCGCGTGGCCGATCAGCTGCTGCAGGGCGGCGGCGTGGCCGCTGAAGGCACGGCGCCCGGCCGGGCTGAGCTTGAGGTGAGTGCGCCGGCTGCGCCCCGCGCCGGTCTTGCGGACGGTCACGTACCCGGCCTGCTCCAGCGTGGAGACCTGCTTGGACAGCGCCGAGTCGCTCAGCCCGAGGCTGTCGCGCACGAAGGTGAAGTCGGCCCATTCGGCCGCGGACAGCAAGGCGACGATGGACAGGCGGGTCGGCGCGTGGATGAGCTCGTCGAACTGGGGCGCGGCGCTCATCAGCCAGCGGTCCGAGCCGCTGCGAGCCGCTGGCGCTGGTCATCCGCTGGGCGACCGGCAGGCCCGCCGCGTACACCCCGGCCATCAGCACCCCGGCCAGCGTGCTCGGCAGCGGCGCCCCCGCCGCTCCCAGCGCCATCCGGGCGAGCACGTAGACCCCGGCCACCGCGACCAGCAGCGCGGCCTGCGGCCAGTTGACCCGGAACGTCTGACGGGACCGGTGCAGCCGCACCCGCATCCTGGCCGTCAGCGGGAGCTGCAGCAGCGACACGCCGCAGCAATAGACCACCGTGAACAGGGCTGCGTCGTGGTCGAAGTCCATGGCGGCCGAGATGGCCAGCATCAGCGCCGCGGTGGCCGCCACGTACCACCAGGGCCAGCGCCAGCTCGCCGCCTCCCGTACCGCCTGCGCCTGCGCGGCCTCGATACCCGCCATGCCTTTCCGCGCGTCATCGATATCCATGCCGATTCCCCTTGCCCCGTGTAGCGACTCCGTTTGGCTTTCCTACTAGGAAAGCCTAACCGTTGACTTGCCCGCTTGGCAAGTCAAATCCGGCCGCGGCGAGGCCTGGTTCATGGGACAGAGGACGCCCGTAGTGCGCTTGGCAGTAGGCCGCCAGCCTCTTCCGGCGCCTCCGTCAACGACATCGATGCCACTTTGATGTCGCTGGGACGACAACGATGCCACTTTGATGTCGATGCCAGGGGCGGTGGCGGGTGCGGGGGTGGCTGGGCGGGCTCGGTTTCGGTGGCGAGGTGGGAGCCTGGGGCTGCTGAGGATTTAGGTGAGGTCGGTTTCGTTGAGGGATTGGAGGTGGGGGACGTTGGCGTCGTCGCAGATGGCGCGGGCGAAGCGGATGCGGGCGTGGCGGCCGTCGTATTCGAGGGAGGAGAGGATGTTGTGGAACCAGGAGCCCTGGGTGATCCGCCACTTGATCCGGGGCAGGCGGGCGCGGGCCAGCCGGGCCAGGGTGGTGCCGAGGACGCCGCCGGGGCGGGAGGTGGTCAGCTGGTGCAGGCGCTTGTAGTGCTCCGGCAGGACGTTGTGGATCGGTGAGCAGACGGCCTGGTAGACGGGGCTACGGGGGTTGGTGCCGGGGGGGAACTCCACCTCGGCCAGGTAGCTGTGGTGGATGTCGCCGCCGATCACGGTGACCGAGGCGGGCGGGGCCCCGCGCGCGCCGGTGGCCAGCTCGGTCAGCAGGTCCTCGAACCGCTCGAACGACGCGCTGAACGCGGCCCAGTGCTCGAGGTCGAGCTCCTGGCGGACCCGCTCGCCGGCCCGGGCCAGGCGGCGGCCCCAGGCGCCGCCGCAGACGGCCTCGTTCCACGCCTCCATCTCGTGGATGCCCGCGGGGAGCAGCAGCGGCAGCGAGCTGGCCAGGACCACGTGGTCCCAGTCGCCGGACACCGACTCGACGACCCACTGCCACTCGGCCTCGCCCGTCACCGACCGGTGGCCTTCCTCGACCTGCCGGCCAGCCCGCGAGTCGATCACGACGACCCGCACCCCGCCGTAGGTGCGCCGGTAGCTCCACTGGATGTCGTTGCCCGGCTGGTCGGCCCGGACGGCGAAATCGCCGAGCACGTCGGCGTGGTCGCCCGGCTCCTGCAGCTGCTGCCACAGCTCGTTCTTGGCCAGTTCGGCCGGCGAGAGGTTGCCGATGTGCTGGTAGATCCAGTAGGTCATGTAGGCGCTGCGGATCCGCTCCGGCCACCAGGGCTTGGCCGCGTAGTCGCGCCGCCAGGCGGCCGAGGTGTTCCAGTCGTCGTGCACGTCGTGATCGTCGAAGATCATCGCGGAGGGGACGACGGACAGCAGCCAGCGCACCGAGGGCTCGGACCAGGCCTCGCGGTACAGGAAGCAGTACTCGGCGAAGACCGGCGACCTCGTAGCCGGGCGGGACGTCCGGGCCGCGGGTCTGCTCGATGTGCTCGCGGGTGGCCGGTCCCGGGTTGTCGGCGTAGACCTGGTCGCCGATATGCAGCATCAGGTCGGGCCACTGGTCGTGCGGCGTGTCCTTCAGGTCCAGGGCGAAGGCGACCATCGCGTCGGGACCGTGCTGCTTCTCGTCCTCCGCGGCGCGCTGGCGGGCGCGCCGCGAGCTCCAGCGGTGCCGCGGCATGGGCAGCTCGGCGATCCGGCAGGAGCCGTAGGTGAGCCGGACCGGCCGGGCCGGGTCCGTGGTCCGGAGCACGCTGGCCGGGAAGTCCGGGCCGGCGTCCGGCCAGCGGACGGCGCCGTCCAGGGTGACCTGGTACTCGTACTCGGCGCCGGGCAGCAGGTCGTCGATCACCACCAGCGCGTAGTGGTGCCCGGCGACCTCGAAGGTCTGCGCCTGGTGGCCGAGGATCTCGACCTGGCAGGCCCGGTCGGTCTCGACCCAGATCGTGGCCTCGGTATCGGCGACGTAGCGCAGCAGCGGGCCGAGCACGAGTTGCAGGCTTCGCGTCATGACCGGTAGAGCTGTCCCCATCTGTCATGCGCGCTTCCTACCCCGTCCGGGAAGCGATCATGACGAACGGACCGGGGCGGGATGCCTGCCTCGTTCGGTATCGATTTTGTGCTGCCGCGCAGCAGGTAAGCGGACCTCAGCCGGGCGGGGTTGTCGCGCAGTTCGCTGGCCTGGCCGGAGAAGCGGATCCGGCCGCCCTCCATGATGTGGGCGCGGTTGGCCAGGCCGAGTGCGACGGTGGCGAACTGCTCGATCAGCAGCACGCCCGCGCCGGCTTCGGCCACCGCGGCGATCACCGGGATCAGGCGGCTGACCACGACCGGGGCCAGGCCCAGGGACAGTTCGTCGACGAGCAGGTAGCGGGGCGCTCCGATCAGCGCCTGGGCCAGCACCACCATCTGCTGCTCACCGCCGGACAGGGTCCGGGCGGGGGCGGTGAGCCGCTGGCGGAGCTGGGGGAACAGCTCCAGGACGCGGTCGCGGCCGGACTGGGCCTGCTCTTTGGTGAGCGCGTAGCTGGCCACCCGCAGGTTGTCCTCGACGGTCAGGTCGGGCAGCAGCCGGCGGCCCTCGGGGACGACGGCGACGCCGTGGCGCCGGATCCGTTCCGGGCGGCGGCCGGCCAGGCTCGGCTCATCGAGGAGCACCGCGCCCGCGGTGGGCTGAGGACGCCGCCGACGGCGAGGACCAGGGTGGACTTGCCCGCGCCGTTCGGTCCGAGCAGGGCGGTGACCTGGCCTTCGGCGATCTCCAGGGAGACGTCCTTGACCACGGCGCGGCCGCCGCGCTCGACGGTGAGGTCGCGCAGCACCAGGCTCACTGGTCCACCCCCAGGTAGGCGCGGATCACGGCGTCGTCGCGGAGCACAGCGGCGGTGGGGCCGGACGCGATCAGCTTGCCGAAGTCGAGCACGGCGGTGGTGGCGCAGCAGGCCGAGACCAGGCTCATGTCGTGGTCGACGAGGATGGCCAGCGCGCCGGTGTGCTCGGGGATACGGCGGATCACCGCGGCCAGGTGGCTGGTCTCCTCGTCGGGCAGCCCGGCGGCGGGCTCGTCCAGCAGGACCAGGCGGGGCTTCCCGACGACGGCGCGGGCCACCTCGACCAGCCGCCGCTGGCCGGCGCCGAGCGTGTTCGTCCTTGGTGTCCGGGTCGATGTCGAGGCCGGCGAACTCGATCGCGTCGAGCACGTCCCGGCGGCGGGAGGCGCCGCCGAGCCGGGAGTGCTCGTGGACCATGGCCACGTTGTCGAACACGGAGAGCTCCTCGATGGCCTGCTCGGTCTGGAAGGTCCGGCGCACGCCCCAGCGGGCGCGGCGGAAATGGGCCATCGACAGCAGGTCGGTGCCGAACGCGCGCACCGTCCCCGAGGCCGGCCGCACGAAGCCGCTCAGCACGTTGAAGAACGTGGTCTTGCCGGCCCCGTTCGGTCCGATGAGCCCGCAGGTCCCTTCGGTGAACGTCAGGCTCATGGCGTCGAGGGAGGTGACGCCGCCGTAGCGGACGGTCAGGCCGTCGACCTCGATCATGGGACGTGCTCCGGGGTTTCTGGGTCCAGGGCGGGCTTGCTTGCTGGTGGCTGGCCCCGGCGCAGGCGGCGGGCGAGGCGGGCCAGGTCCCGCGGGACCTGATCGGCCAGGCCGGCCGGGGCCGTGGTCAGCACCTGCAGCACCCCGAGGCCGAACAAGATGGTCAGCCAGTCGGCCGAGACGCCCCAGTTGTTCAGCAGGGACGGCAGGAACTGGTAGAGCAGGCCGGCCACCACCGCGCCCCACAGGCTGTACGCGCCGCCCATCAGCACCACGGCCAGCAAGGTGATCGAGTCCTGGGTGGGGAAGCCGATCGAGTACAGGTAGTGGATCGCGCCGGCCAGCACGCCGCCGGCCACCCCGGTGATGAACGAGGCCAGCGCGAACGCCCACAGCTTGTACAGGGTGGTGTTGATGCCGGCCGCCAGCGCGGCGGGCTCGCTTTGCCTGATGGCCGCCCAGGCGCGGCCCGGCTTGGTCTTGATGTGCGCCAGGACCAGCGCGAACATGGCGATCGCGACGATCACGGAGAAGCGGAAGTAGGCCAGGTCGCCGGCGGCGAAGCCGGGCCTTCTGATCGGCGGGATGTGCACCAGGCTGCCGTTGTAGCCGAGGAAGCCGTGGCCCCCGTTGGGGAAGTTCACCGTGGCCAGCACGACCGTGATGCCGCCCGCCAGCATCAGCGTGATCAGCGCCAGGTACAGGCCGCGCAGCCGCAGCGCGGGCAGCCCGATCGCCGTGCCGGCGATCATGGTGATCACGCCCGCCTCGAGCAGGATGAGCAGGTACGGCTGGCTGGTGGCGAACAGCAGCCGGGCCGCCACCCAGGCGCCGACGGCCAGCACCGCGACCTGGCCCAGCGAGACCAGGCCGACCCGGCCGACCAGCACCCCGAGGGCCAGCGCGACCATCGAGTACACCGCGACCTGGGTCATCGTGTCCACGTAGTACTGGCTCATCAGCTGCGGCAGGCCGAGCAGGACGAACAGCAGCAAGACGGCGGTGATGACGGCTTTGGGCTGGGTCAGGTCCTTGAGCCGCATGGTGGAGAGCCGCATGGTGGAGAGCCGCATGGTGCTGAGCCGCCTCATCAGGCTCCCTCGCGGGACTGGACCATGACCCGGTGCCGGGACAGCACCAGCAGGCCGATGGCGGCGATCACGAACGGGGTCATGTCGCGGTAGTTGCTCAGCGAGACGACCGGCGTGAGCAGGTCGTGCAGCAGGCCGACGACGATCGCGGCGGCGAACGTGAGCGCGATCGAGCGCAGCCTGGCTATCAGCACCGCGGCCAGCGAGGAGATGACCAGGAAGGTGAGGGTGGTGGCGTCCAGGGCGACCAGGTCGGCGAGCAGCAGCCCGGCGATGCCGGCCAGGATGCCGCAGCCGAGCCAGGCGGCGGCTTCCACCCTCCTGACCGGAACGCCGAGGGTCGCGGTGATCTCGCGGTCGTTGGCCATCGCCCGCATGGCCGTGCCGAGCTTGGTGAACCGCAGGAACGCGGCCGTGGCGGCGGTGAGCGCCACCCCGGCGGCCAGGGCGATCACCTGGGTGTCGGTGACGGTGATCTGCCCGGTGGTGAAGCCGCTGTTGTCGGTGGGCAGGGTGAGCGAGCGGGCCTGGCCGCCGCTGGTCGTCCAGAGCAGGTCCATCAGGCCGTAAAGGACGAGCGTGAGCCCGATGGTGGCCACCGCCTTGACCAGCGGGTCCCGCTTGGCCAGAGCCGGGCCGAACAGGGTCCCGTAGCCGAGGGTCACGGCGGCGGCCACGGCGACGCAGGCGAGGTCGCCGGCCCAGCCCGGCGCGCCCTGCTGGCTCAGCGACCAGGCGGTCAGCGCACCCAGCGCGCCGGCCGCGCCGAAGGCCAGGTAGAGCACGCCGGTGGCCCGGTACAGGACGACCAGCCCGACCCCGGACAGGGCGTACACCCCGCCCAGGGCCAGGCCGCTCACGATGAACGGCTCGAAGTCCGCCCAGGGCGGCATTACCTTTTTGCCCCCTGCCCGGTCATGAGACGTTGGGTGCGGTGCCGGCGGCGGCGCGGTACTGCGCGATCTGCGGGTCGACCGACGCGATCGGGGTGCAGCCCTGCGTCGTGGTCATCTGGCCGTCCTTGGGCGTGACGGTGTAGTCGGAGTTGTTCGGGATGTGCAGGGGGTAGCTGCCGTAGGTCCACGCCTGGCAGAGCATGCCGGTGTTGAAGTCCTTGACCGCCTTGAACGCGGCGTTGACGCTCTGCACCGTGTAGGCGCCGTTTATCGACTGCAATGCATGCACTGCGATCTCGGCCTCGGTGAAGCCCATCTGGCTGAAGCTGCCGATGCCGCCCTGGACCGATTTCCCGTACTGCTTCAGGATCGCCTTGTACAGGTTCATGGCGGTGCTGCGGTTGCCGTCGGGCGGGGTCAGCTCGGCGTTGACGAACAGCTTGCCGTTCCACTTCGGGCCGAGCGAGGTGGCCAGGAAGTCGGTATTGCAGGGTGTGGAGCAGCCCCACAGCTTGACCCGGTTCTCCAGGCCGAGCTTCTGCGCCGCCTGCAAGATGATCAGCGCCTCGGGCGGGGTGAAGTTGAGTATCACGGCACCGTTCGGGCCGGCGTCGTTGACCTCCTTGATGGCCACCGAGTTCGCGTCGGTGATCGGCACGTTCTCGGTCAGCTGGACGATCGGCACGTTCTTGTCCTTGGCCAGCGCGGCCGGGCCGGCCGCGACGTAGCCGGTGCCGGGCACGTTGGCCTGGTCGAACACGATCTTGCCGACGTGCTGGGCGAGGGCGTACTGCACCGCGCCGTCCGAGCTGTACCGCGGGCCCATGTTGACGGCGGCGCTGTTCGGGGTGGCGTAGCACTCGGGCGCGATGCCGGAGTCGATGACGTAGAAGCCCATCTTCTGCCAGTAGCCGCTGTTCACCGAGCACTCGATGAGGGAGGTGCTGCCGACGACGCCGACGACGTGGTCGGACTGCACCAGCTGCTTGGCGTCGGCCGCGACCTGGGCCGGGTTGGTCTGCTCGGTCTCGATGTAGTACTTGACCGGGTGGCCGTTGATGCCGCCGTTGGCGTTCACGCAGTCGAAGTAGGCCTTGGCCATGTTCGGGATGTCGGTGAACGAGGTGCCTGGCTGGTTGGTGGCGATGGCGCCGAGCGCGATCGGGGTGCCGGTCGCCTTGACGCCGGGCTTGCTGCCGCACTGCGAGGTGTCCACGGTGGCGCTGCTCGCGCTACCGCCCGCGCTGCTGCTCGTCGCGGACCCGGCGGGCGTGGTCGGGCCGGTGCTCGTGTTGCTGTTCGAGATGCTGCTGCAGCCGGCCACGGCTCCGGCCAGGGTGAAAGCGGCGGTGAGGATAAGGGCGGCGTTCGTTCTTCTTCGTCTTCCCATGCTCTCCCCCTCGGGGCGGTGGAGGTTGATGTTGTGCGTCAGTTCACGGTGACCACGATCTTGACCGCGTCCGGCGGCCTGCTCATCGCGAATTCGAAGGCCTCGGCTGCGCGGGCCAGCGGAAAATGGTGTGAGAACAGCCGGGTTATACGTTTTCGGTTCGACGTCACCAGGCTTATCGCGGCACGGAAATCCGCGGCTGTCGCGGTGCTCGAGCCGAGGACGTCTATTTCCTTTTCCGGGAAGATGCCGGGCCTGACTGGTGCCGTTCCTGAGGACATGCCGACGACCACGACCCGGCCGGCCGGCGCGACGATCGCGGTCGCCAGGTTCAGCGCGCTGGTCGCGCCGCTGGTCTCCACGACCAGCGGCGGGCCTTCCCCGGCGGTCCAGTCGAGGGTCACGGCGATGATGTCCTGTTCGGGCTGTTCCGGCTGTTCGGGCTGTTCGGGTGCCCAGGTCACGGTGTCGGCACCGAGGTGCCTGGCCAGGTCGCGGCGGGTCTCTACAGGGTCGATAGACATGGCTTTCGCGCCCGCGTGGACGGCCGCCGTCAGCACGGCCAGCCCGATCGGGCCGGCGCCGAGCACCACCACCTGCTCGCCCGCCTGCACGCGGCCGCGGGCCAGGGCGTGCACCGCCACCGAGGCGGGCTCGACGAAGGAGGCGCTGTCCGGGTCCAGGTCGCCGACCGCGAAGACCTGTTCCGCCTTAACTTCCAGGCACTCCTGCAGGCCGCCGTCGAGGTGCACGCCGACTAGGCGGAAGGCAGGGCAGACGTTTGGCCGGTTCTCCCGGCAGGGGTAGCAGCGCCCGCAGGGCAGCAGCGGCCAGATCGCGACCCGGTCGCCGCTCTGGTGGCCGCTGTCGCCGGGGTCGGCCACGATGGCGGCGACCTCGTGGCCCTGGATCCGAGGGTAGAAGTCGCTGGCGCCGGAGAGGGCGGCCACATCGCCGGAGAACAGGTGGAAGTCGGAGCCGCAGATGCCGACGGCTTCGGGCCGCACGATGACGTGCCCGGCCCGGGCGCGGCCCGGTCCTTCGATGTCTTCGACCACCAGCTCGCCCGGTGCTCTGGTTACCGCGGCCAGCACATACGGCCCCTTTCCGCGGCTGCCCTTGATCAGCGTGAATGATGAGAAAACTGGCAATTACCGCGTTAATGCGGAGATTCCCACGGCCGATCCCGCCGGACAATGACACGGCACCCAAAAACGATTGGTGAATTCCTGGTCCCGGCCACAAGCCTGTGCTGTCCCTCAGGTGCAGGCCCGCGCGCGGAGGCTGGGTGGGCGGGGCCGTGGGCTCGGCCGACGGGGCCGTGGGGCCTCGGCGGGTGGGGCCGTGGGGCCTCCCATTGGTGGTTGCGGCCAGAATCTGGCTGTAACTACCCAGTGCGGGGGCCGCCCTCGCTACCCTCGACGGGGCGAGGGCGGCGATGATGCGAGAAAACGGGAGCGAGCCGGACAGCGGCAAGGCACCAGGGCGTTCGCGGCTGCTCATCTACCTGCTGGTCGCCGCCGTCGCCGCTGGCCTCGGGGTGGTCGCCGTCACCCTCTCCCAGCACGGTGGACCGGCCGTTGCGAGCACCCACCTGGACCAGGCCCGGGTGGCGCGAGAAGTCACGCCAGGCCTCGTCGACATCAGGGCCAGCCTGCCGTACAGTCACGAGGTGTCCGCGGACACAGGCATCGTCGTGTCCGCGGATGGCCTCGTGCTCACCAGCAATAACGACATCGCCGGCTCGACCAAGGTGCAGGCCACGCTTGTCGGCTCCGGCCGGACCTATACCGCGCGAGTACTCGGCCACGACGCCACCCAGGACGTCGCCCTGCTCCAGCTCGAGGGAGCAGCGCACCTGCCGGCGGTCACCCTCGGGAACTCCAGCCAGGTAACCATCGGCATGCCAGTCCTCGCCCTCGGCAACGCGCAGGGACAAGGCGGCGTGACACCCGCCGCAGGCATCATCAACGCCCTGAACCGCTCCATCAGCTCGGGCGGCGGATTCCAGGGGCTGGCCGCCCAGCACCTGCGCGGCATGCAGCAGACCAGCGCGCAGATCGGGCCGGGCGACGACGGCGGTGCGCTGGCGGACAGCGACGGCCAGGTGATCGGCATGATCACCACCGCGAACACCTCCTCGGGCCAGCAGAGCACGACCGGGTTCGCCATCCCGATCAACACGGCCATGGCGATCGCCCGCGAGATCAGCCACGGGCAGGCCAGCTCCACGGTCTACCTCGGCGAACCGGGATTCCTCGGCGTGGAAGTGAAGACCAGCATCAGCCGCGACCCGTCAGGCGCGCTTATCGTCGGCGTGATCGGTGACACCCCGGCCAGCCGGGCCGGGCTGGCCGCGGGCGATGTCATTACCGGCATCAACGGCCGGCCAGTAACCACTCCCGCCGCACTGAACACCCTCCTGCGGCAGTACCACCCTGGCGATGCGGTCTCAGTCAGCTGGACCGCCATCCATGGCGCCCCCCGTACCACGCGGATCACCCTGGGCAACGGGCCCTTCCAGTAACACGCATGAGGCCAGCCTTGGCTACGGCGCGAGCCAGTCCCGCAGGCGGGTCTCACACTCAGTGATCTTGGCGTTTCCACGTACGCGCCCGCGGCGTACGCCAATGCTGATGGGGCGACATCGATGTCGTTTCTGGGAGTCGGGGCGGGTGACGAGCGGGGTACGTGGTGCGGATGTGGCGGCTGAGGTCGGAACCGGGCTCGTACCAGGCGCAGGCCGGGGGCGTGAGGCTCGGCGGGCGGGGCGCGAGGCTCGGCAGGTGGCAGGTGGCAGGTGGCAGGCTAGGCGGCCCTCAGGACGTCAGGATAGGCCGGCGGCGGTGCGCAGAGCGGTTGCCTTGTCGGTGTTCTCCCAGGTGAAGCCCTCTTCGTCGCGGCCGAAGTGGCCGTAGGCGGCGGTCTGGCGGTAGACCGGGCGGCGCAGGTTCAGCGCCTCGACCAGGGCGGCGGGGCGCAGGTCGAAGTGCTCATGGACCAGGGCGGACAGTTCGGGGCGGCCGATCTTCTCGGTGCCGAAGGTCTCGATCAGCAGGGACAGCGGCCGGGCCACCCCGATCGCGTAGGCGACTTGGACCTCGGCCCGGTCGGCCAGGCCGGCGGCCACGATGTTCTTGGCCACGTGGCGCGCCGCGTAGGAGGCCGAACGGTCCACCTTGCTCGGGTCCTTGCCCGAGAACGCGCCGCCGCCGTGCCGGGCGAACCCGCCGTAGGTGTCCACGATGATCTTGCGGCCGGTCAGGCCGGTGTCGCCGACCGGGCCGCCGATCACGAACCGGCCGGTCGGGTTGACGTAGAACTCCTCGCGCAGGGCAGCGGGGTCGTACAGCCCGGGCGGCAGCGCCTGGGTCACCACCTGCTCCCACAGCGCGTCGGGCAGCTTGGCCTCCACCCCGTCCTCGTGCTGGGTCGAGATGAGGACCTTCTCCACGCCGGTCGGCTTGCCGTTGGCGTCGTAGCGCACCGTGACCTGGGTCTTGCCGTCCGGGCGGAGGCCGGGCACCAGCCCGTTGCGCCGCACCTCGGCGAGCCGCCGGGAGAGCTTGTGGGCGAGCAGGATCGGCATCGGCATGAGCTCGGGCGTCTCGTTGCTGGCGTAGCCGAACATCATGCCCTGGTCCCCCGCGCCGACCAGATCGAACGGGTCAGTGCTGCCCGAGCGCCGGTCGTGGGACTCGTCGACGCCGCGGGCGATGTCGGGCGACTGCCGGTCCAGGGCGGTGATCACGCCGACCGCGTTGCCGTCGAAGCCGAAGTCGCCGGTGTCGTAGCCGATGTCGCAGATCACCTGGCGGGCGATGGCGGCGAAATCGAGCACCGCCTTGGTGGTGATCTCGCCCGCCAGCACCACGAGGCCGGTCGTCAGCAGCGTCTCGACCGCCACCCGGGACGCCGGGTCGACGGCCAGCGCGGCGTCGACGATCGCGTCGGATACCTGGTCCGCCACCTTGTCCGGGTGGCCCTCGGTCACGGATTCTGAGGTGAACAGGAACCCGCTCTCGGTGCTCATGTCGTCGTCTCTCCTAGTTCGGCTCTGACCTGGGCGGCCCCGGCCACCATGGCCCGGAGCTTGCGCCTGGCTACGTCGGGCGCGAGGTGCCGCAGCCCGCAGTCGGGATTGATCATCAGGCGGTCGGCGGGCACGTACTCCAGCGCCCGCCTGATCCGGGAGGCGACCAGCTCGGGCGCCTCCACCTCGGGGTTCTTGACGTCGATCACGCCCAGGCCGAGCCACCGGTCCCAGTCGTACTGCTTGATCAGCCGCAGGTCATCCAGGCCCTTACGAGCGAACTCGAGGACGATCTGGTCCACCCGGGCGGCCTTCACGGCCGGGAACAGGAAGTCGTAGTGGCCTTCGAAGGACGGGCGCGCGTACCGGTTGCCGTAACACACGTGCAGCGCCCAGGTGACGTTTACGTCTTCGGTGACGATGTTGACCGCCTCGACCGCGAGCTCGACCTGCTCGGGGTACCCGGCCAGGAACGGCTCGTCGATCTGCAGCAGGTCGGCGCCGGCTTCCGCTAGCTGGCGGGCCTCGGCGTTGAGCCGCCGGGCCAGCGCGCGGACCAGGTCGCCGGGCTCGGCGTAGGCCTCGTCGCGGATCCGCCGGGACAGCGAGAACGGGCCGGTGAAGGAGAACTTCACCGGCCGGTCGGTGAGCTGGCGGGTGAACCGGAAGTCCGCCGCCAGGCCCAGGCTGGTGCTGCTGTCCGTGCCTTCCTTGTCACCGGCAAGCTCGGGCAGCGGCCGGGTGACCTCCGCGTCGTAGTAGTCGAAGTAGTCGGCCTTGGCGCGCTGCGGGATGTGCACCCCGGGGATCCGGGCCAGGAAGTAGTCGACGTCGTTGTCCCGGCGCAGCTCGCCGTCGGAGACGATGTCGATGCCGGCCAGCTCCTGGTCCTTGACCGCGGCCTTGATGGCCACCTCGTTGATCTCGGCCAGGTGCTGCGCGCTGATCCGGCGCTGGTAGTACTCGGTCTTCAGCCGCTCCAGCCATTCCGGCACCGAGTACGAGCCCACCACGGTGGTCGGGAGCAGCATGTTCAGTCCCTCGCCTGGGCGGTCAGCGTGGTGATGTTGGAACCGGGCCGCTGCCGGAACGGCGTGTACTCGACCCCGAACCCGCGGCGGCTCGCGACCAGCTGCAGCAGCGGCCCGTTCACCCAGTTGACCACGGACCCGTCGTACTTGCCCGGGCCGTAGAACCCGGTCCGGTACTGCTGGCTGCTGGTCAGGAACAGGTCGTGGCACTGCACCCGGCCGTACGGGTGGAGCAGGGGCAGCGTCCCGGTGAAGCTGCCGAGCGCGCCGTTGCTGACGTGCATCCTGACGTCGCCGTCCCCCTCGATCAGCGGGCGGAGGATCTCGCCGGTCAGCGTGGGCGTGATCTGGTAGCTGTCCAGGCCTTCCAGCGGGACGTAGCGTTCCCGCAGCCGGAGCGCCTCCCAGGTAGCCTGCCAGAACGCGACCGCCTGCCCGGGGTCGGCGCAGTTGCCCGGGGAGGCTTCGCTGAGCAGCTCGGGCCCGATCCGCAGCAGCCGGTCGATGAGCGTGACGAGCTCGTCGCGGCGGCAGCTGAGCTGGCGGGCGATCCGGTCGGCGTCGTCGTCGGCGAGGTAAGCCTGCGTCTCGACAAGGTAGGTACGTCCGTGGATGCTGGCCAGCTCGTCGGTGGGCAGGTTGTCGTACACGTTGGAGATGTAGACCAGGAAGGCCTTGCCGGCCAGGAAGCCGAGGGTGACGGACGGCCGGGTGGCCTCCACCACCAGCGCGCTGACCCGTTCGCTGTGGTGGGCCACGGCCTGCCGGGCCCGGTCGAGCACGTGCGGGGAGTAGTCGCCCATCAGGTAGCGGAGCCGGTGGTAGTACTCGCGCCCGTGCCTGCGGTCGAGCTGAAGGAACTCGTCGAGCCAGGTGCGGGCCTGGCTGCCGTTGCCGACGCCGAGCTCCAGGACGTACAGCTCCTCGGGCAGCGCGCGGCGCGCGGCGAGCTCGTCCCAGATCCGGAAGAGCTCCAGGATCAGCTCCCGGGCGGCCTCGGCGTTCCGCGCGTCGCTCTCGCCGCCGGGCAGCGACTGCTCGTACTCCCGGCCGGTGGCCTGCTCCCAGCCGGACAGCGCCTGCCAGTACAGCTGGTTGAACCGCCAGATGCAGCTGTCCCGGCCGGTGACCCAGGGCTCCAGGGCCACGCCCGGCTGGTCCCCCGGCCCGCCGAGCGCCTGCTTGACGTGGGCCGGAAGGTCTATATCGGCGCAGCGGCGCAGGTCGAAGGCGATCTCGGTGTCGGTATCGCCGACCGGCCGGCCGACCACGGGCTCACGGAAGTTCTGCTTGTACTGGATCCAGTCGCAGACCACGCGGAGGCGGGCCAGGTCGGCGGGCGAGGTGCAGACCGCCTCCAGGATCGGGCCGACAGCCGCCCGGGCCGCGGCGGATTCCCGCAGCTTCCTGACCGGCCGCAGGTCAACGTCCACCGGGTACCGTCCGGACGCCCGCCTCGTCGAGGATGCCGGGTACCGCCTGCTCGTTGCCCGCCATGAACAGGTGCACCCCGGCCACGCCCTCGATCGCGCGCAGTTGCTGGATGGTCTCGGCGGCGAGCCGCGCGCCCTCGGCGGCCGTCTGGTCGGACGGGACCGCGCGGAGCCGGCGGTATACGTCGTCGGGCACCGTCACGCCGGCCAGCTTGTCCCGGATGAAGTCCAGTCCCCCGCGGGACCTGACCGCGCCGACGCCGGCCAGGATGGAGCACCGCTCGTGCAGGCCGAGGTCGCGGACCTGCGCCATCCACTCGCCGAAGGCCGCGATATCGAAGACGAACTGGGTCTGCACGAACTGCGCCCCGGCGTCGACCTTCTGGCCCAGACGCGCGACCCCTTCTGGTGACGCGACCGGGTTGTCCACCGCGCCGAGGAAATACTCGGGCGGCGGGACCAGCTTGTTGCCGGTCAGCACGGCACCCTGGTCGCGCATGTGCCGCAGGGTCCAGAGCAGCTGGACGCTGTCCAGGTCGAAGACCGGCTTGGCCTCGGGATGATCACCGGACTTGGGGTGGTCCCCCGTCATCAGCAAGATGTTGCGGATGCCGAGCGCGGACGCGCCCAGAGCATCGGACTGGAGCGCGATCCGGTTACGGTCCCGGCAGGTCATCTGCATGACCGGCTCGAGCCCGGCGCCGAGCGTGGCCAGGCTGCCCGCCCAGCTGGCCATCCGCACGTTCGCGCCCTGGTTGTCGGTGACGTTGACCGCGTCGACCCAGTCCCGCAGCAGCGCGGCCGTCTCCGTTACCGAGGCCGTGCTGGCGCCGCGGGGCGGGCTGATCTCGGCGGTGATCGCGAAGGCGCCCGACGCCAGCCGGTCACTCAGGCCGCTCATGCACCCCTCGCGACCCGCTGGCGGTTCCTGTTAGGGCCCATATCGCCAGTATCGCCGGTAGCAGCAGGCCGCAACCTCGCGGCCCGGGCGGTCACTCGCCACCGGGCGGTCAAGGGGCCATCCGGGCGAACGCCAATTGCGCCCAGCGCTGGCTACAAATGCATTCCGTCCGGCTTTCGCGGATCACACCGCATCCCATGATCTATATGCTCGGCCCTGGCTGGCGCGAAAACAACGACGGGCGCCACAAGCTTCCTGCCAGCCCGTTGTGAGCAGCGACAACCTGGGCCGCGATAATTCGCCGGAACTCTCTTGCTAATAGCCGACGAGCACAAGTTTCCCTGGCTGGATTTGTGGCCTGACTCAGATTGCTATCGCGCTTATGGCCGTGGCCTGTGCGGCTGGGGCCAGCTGGGGACGCGGCCGGGACAGGGTGTAGATCCCGCCGAACACCTCGGCCAGGGCCTCCAGGTTCGCCCCGGTTTTCGCGGCCACGATGAGGATCGCGTCCGCGGCCAGGCGGCAGTCTTCAGGGAGCTTGTCGGTCCAGCTGCAGATGGTCCGGGCCACCGGCTCGGACAGCAGGTGGCCCTCGGCCAGCGCCTGGGTGACCTGCGGGTGCGCGACGGCCCGGCGGACCCAGGCGGCGTGCCCGGTGGCAGCGCCGGCGGTGATGCCGGTCTCGCGGATCAGCCAGGCCCGCGGGCTGAAGCCGGCCGCGCCGGCCCGGCTGCTCTGGCTGCTCTGGCTGCTCTGGCCGGAGGCGAGCGCGCCGAGGACCGACGCGCGGGCCGCGGTCTCGATCGCGTGCAGCTGCTCCAGCACCCGCAGGCACTGCGCCTGGGTCTCGGCGGCCATCGCGGTCGCGTCCGCCGCGGCCAGGTATCCCATCGCGGACCGCAGCATCGCCAGCGCCTCGGGCACGCTGCGCGGTGATGCTACCGGGTTCGTCGTGATATGCCACCTCCGCTAAGCTCAGCAACTAGTTCGATTCTAGTGGCTGGCTAGGACATTTTCCGGGCTAGCGAAACAGGGGGTGACCAGCTGTCACGGAAGGAGGACAATGGGCGGTATGCGCCGTCGATTGTTGTTCCTGGCGCCGGCGGTGGCCTGTTTGACCCTGTCGGCCTGCACGGGCGGTACGGCGCCGCGCGCCGTCCAGGTCACCGCTTCGGCCTCGGCGGCCGGGCCGACCGGGAGTGCGGGCCGTCCGGTGGTGTTCTCCTGTGCCGACGAGTCCTTCATCGACGGCACGTTCCCGCAGGGAGCGCAGCCGGGTGACCTGGCCATCGGGCCGCTGATCATCGTAAACGGCCAGCGGGTGGCCACCGCTGACCCGGCCGGCTACGGGGAGCACGGAAGCTACAAGATCCCCTTTGTCGTGACCACCGGCGCGACGGTGACGGTCACGATCGACCCGCCGGCCCGCGGGCACGTCGTGATCTCCAACCCCTACGCGCCCGCCGGGGTGACCGCCGCTACCTACCGTTCCTGCCCGCGGGTGGCCGGGTTCTTCGCCCAGGGCTTCGCCTTTACCGGCGGTCAGAGCCGGGGCTGCGTGCCGCTCGACGTGAAGGTCGGCGATCAGCGGCGGGTACGGCACGTCACGCTGTCGCTGTTCGCCGGATCCTGCTCGAGTTAGCTGCAAACGGACTGGTCAGAGGTCGATGACCTGCCCCTCGGCGGCGACGGTGACACCGGGATCGGCGGCGAAGCGGGCCGCCAGCAGGTCGAGCTCGTCGTCGGTCCGGTCCGGCTTGTGGTGGGCCAGCAGGACCTGCCCGGCGCCGGCCCGCCGGGCCAGGCTCACCGCGTAGTCCGCCGCCGGGTGGCCGAACGACGCCTGCGCCGCGACCTCGTCCGGACGCAGGAACGCGTCGTGGATCAGCAGGTCCGCGCCGGCCGCCAGGGCCAGCGCGTCGGGATGGTACTCACCCCAGCCCTCCGGGCCCGGCCCCAGCGCCGTCGGGCAGTGATCGGGGATGTAGGCCATCGCGGAGTGCCCGTCGCTGACCCGGTACCCGAATGTCCGGCCGCCCTTGTGCGGGACCTCGCGCGCTTCCACGGTGAACCCCTCGGCCTTGAAGGTGCCCGGCGCCACCGCGCCGAACGACCACTCCCCGCGCAGGCCGCGCGGGGTGATCGGGAAATGCGGCGGGGACATCCCCTCCGCCAGTACCTCCTCCGCACCTGCACTCCCCTCTCGCCGGGACCCCTCCTGCTCGGGCAGCAGCAGGCTGACACGAGCGTCGTCGCGGTCGCCGCCGGCGAAGAACGGCAGCCCGTGAACGTGGTCCCAGTGCAGGTGCGTGAGGATGATGGTGCCGGCGAACGGCTCGCCGCGCAGCAGTCCGGTGACCCGGCGCAGGCCGGTGCCGGCGTCCAGGATCAGGCTTGGTGCCGCGGCGCCGTCCGGGGCGATCGCCACGCAGGAGGTGTGGCCGCCGTAGCGGACGAACTCGGCGCCCGGAGCGGGAGTCGAGCCACGTACGCCGCACAGGTAGATGCGCACGCTCAGCCTCGCACGCCCTCTTCGCGCCGGTGCCCGGTGGACAGCTCGGCGAGATCGGACAGGTCGAGCTGCACGGCCGGGACCGACGCGATCCGGCACTTGGTCACGGCCACCAGGGTAGACGTCCGGGTGCCGCCCTCCAGCGCGGCGCGCTCGCCGAGCATGGCCCCCGGCCCGTATTCCGCCAGCCGTTCGCCGTCGTGCTCGACGCGGATGACCCCGTCGAGGATCAGGTAGACGTCCTGGCCGAAGTCGCCCTGGCGGACCAGCTCTGCACCGGGCTCCAGGCGGCTGATCTGCGGCCGGGCGGCGCCGCGCATGAGCTGCACCGACAGGCCCTGCTCGAGCGCGGTCTCGACCGCCGTGACCAGGGCGGGGGAATCCTCGTCGCCCCAGGGAGTATGGCGGCCGAACGATACCCGGGCCCAGTTGGCATAGTCGGTCAGGCCGGACTTGTGGCCCAGCTTCCCGGAGTTGTCGTAGATCCAGTGCCGGGGGAAGCGGCTGGCCCCGGTGACCTCGTACTCGGCCCGGCCATCGGCGTGCAGGGTGAGCGACAGCGTGGTCCACACCAGCGGCGACTGCCACTGGATGAACGGCCGCCGCCGCACCGGCCGCGGGGCGGGGATGGCGGTCCTGCCGCCGGTCGTCTGGACGAAGCGCATCCAGGTTTCGCCGCGCTCCGGCGGCCGCTGCAGGTCAGGCAGTGACACGGCCTGGAAAGTGTGACGTAGGCCCGCGAGCTTCAAGATGGTGGCGCCCATCAGGCCGCCGCCGCTGTAGCCGCCGTCGGTGATGCGGCCGGAGTCGTCCACGTCGACCCAGGCCCGCAGCAGGTTCCCGAACCGGAACCGGTCCGCCGCCCGCAGCTCCTCGAGGTCGGTGATCTCCGCCGGCGGCGGGTCGTCGTAGTGGGTGAATCCGGAGTCGAAAGCGGCCCGGCTCACGCCGGTGACCGCCTCGGACGGGATCCAGGACAGTGAGGTGACAGAGCTTTCGTATCGCATGAGATCGATGCTCATACCCCGCGGGCCCGCGGGGCAGGGTGCTGGCCGCTTGTTCGGTGGCGTGCTACCACCACCGGCTGAACGCATGCCTGCCTACTGGTCGGAAACCGCCTGACCGGCCGAAACTGAGCACGTGGAAAATAATGGCCCGGGCCCGCACGGCCCGATTCGCGTTTTCCTCGCCGACGACAACCTGATCGTCCGCGAGGGGGTCCGTGCGCTGATCAACGCCCGCAAGGACCTGGACGTGGTCGGGGTGGCCGCCGACTACGACGAGCTGGTGAGCGGCGCCGAGGCGACCCGCCCGCAGGTGCTCGTCACCGACATCCGGATGCCGCCGACCTTCACCCGCGAGGGCATCGATGCCGCCCGGGAGGTGCGCAAGCGCCACCCGGGGACCGGGGTCGTGGTGCTCTCGCAGTACGAGGACCCGGAGTACGCGATCTCGCTGCTGGCCGAGGGCTCGTCCGGCTACGGCTACCTGCTCAAGGACCGGGTGGCCGAGGGCAGCCAGCTGGTCGACGCGATCCGGACGGTCGCGACCGGCGGCACCGCCCTGGACCCGTCGATCGTCGGCGGCCCTGGTGGCCCCGGTGGTCCCGACAGGGCGGCCTGGCGCCCGCCGAGGAGGAACTGCTCGGGATGGTCGCGGCGGGCAAGACGATCAAGGCGATCGCCGCCGCCCGCCGGGTCCCGCCCGAGACGGTCGCCAAGGAGGTCGACGCGGTCTTCGTCAAGCTGGCCGAGGACGTGTCATCGGGCAGCGGCAGCGCGCTGCAGCGGCTGCGCCAGCTGCACCAGGCCATCGTCGACCGCGAGGAGCAGGGCGAGACGCTGTCCCGGCTGCTGCCGAGCGGCCTGGCCGAGAAGCTGCGGCTGGAACGGCGGGCCATCGGAGAGACCGAACGGGTGGTTGTCACCGTCTTGATGAGCGACATCCGCTCGTACTCGACCATCGCCGAGCACGCCGACCCGAGTCAGCTGGCCGGGCAGCTCAACACCCACCGCGCCGCGATGAACCAGGCCATCCTGGGCCAGTCCGGCACCGTGATGCAGTTTGTCGGCGACGCGGTGATGGCGGTCTTCGGCGCGCCGTTCCCGCAGCCCGACCACGCGGACCGCGCGGTCGCCGCGGCGCTGGACATGCACGCCCTGCAGGCGGAGATCAACAGCCGCTGGCGTGCCGCTGACCTGCCCCCCTTCGGCCTCGGGCTCGGCCTGTCCACCGGCGAGGCGGCGGCGGCCCTGCTCGGCTCGGCCGAGCGGCTCGAATACACGCTGGTAGGAGACACCGTGAACATGTCCCAGCGCTTGCAGCAACTGGCCGACCCCGGAGAGACTGTGTTGTCTGAAGCAACGTTCAAGGCGCTGCGCACGCAGGTGCAAGCCAACGCTCTCGAGGCGCAGCGGGTCAAGGGACGCGACGCTCCGGTCTACGCCTACAAGATCGACAAGGTGGGGGAATGATGAGCGAGAACCAGGGACCTGCGACAGTGAGCGAGACCCGTCCCGCGCTGACCGTACGCGGCGTCCGCAAGACCTTCGAGGCCGAGAACGCGCCGGTCCGCGCGCTGCGCGGAGTGAACCTGACGATCGGGGCGGGCGACTTCGCCGCCCTGATGGGCCCCTCGGGCTGCGGCAAGTCCACCTTGCTGAACCTGGTGGCCGGGCTCGAGGTGCCCGACGAGGGCGAGATCACGGTGGCCGGCGAGCTGGTGACCGGGCGGACCGAGGACGAGCTGGCCCGGATGCGCCGCCGCCACGTGGGCCTGGTCTTCCAGTTCTTCAACCTGCTCGAGGGCATGACCGTGCTGGAGAACGTGGCCCTGCCCGCGGTCATCGCGGGCCGCAAGCGGAAGATGGCGGAGACCCGGGCCCGGGACCTGCTCGACCTGCTCGGCATCGGCGACAAGGCCGCGGCCGTCCCCGGCGTGCTGTCCGGCGGCCAGCGCCAGCGCCTCGCCATCGCCCGCGCCCTGGCCAACGAGCCAACCCTGCTGCTGGCCGACGAGCCGACCGGGGCACTCGACTCCGAGGGCGGCCACGAGGTGATCGAGCTGATGCGGCGGCTGCACCGCGGCGGCCAGACCATCATCTTGGTCACCCACGACGCGGACGTGGCCGCGGCGGCCGAGCGGGTCGTGCGGATGCGCGACGGCCGGATCGTCGATTCCGAGCCCGCGGTCGGTGAGAGCGCCGTCATCGGGGCACGGTGAGCATGGACCCCGCCGTCCCGACCCGCGCCGGGAGCCAGGGGCACAGCTGGACCCGCCAGGCCGTCCCCGCGTTCCTCGCTCCGGTGGCCACGGCGGTCATCGCGGCGGCCGGGCTGCGGGTATCCGGCCTGGGCGTGATCGACGCGTTCGGCTTCGCCCTGGCCATCGCCTGGGCGATCGCCGGGCTGGTCACCGCCCGGTCCGCGGACCGCACCGCGGCCCCCCTGATCGGGCTGGGCGCGCTCGTCGGCGCGATCGGCCTGACCGCGGCCCGGATCGGGGCGTCGGAGGGGAACGCCCGCGGCCCGGCCCGGGTGCTGGCCACGCTGGCCGCCTGCGGTGTCATCGCGGTCAGCTTCCATTACCTGCTCGCGCTGCCCGACGGCCGTCTCGGCCGCCCGGGGCGGCGGATCATGACGGCTCTCGGCTACGCCAGCGCGGCCGGCACCGGGATCGGCCTGGCGGTGGCCGGCCAGCCGTTCACGGTGACGGCGGGCGCGGTGATCTGGCCGCTCGCGGTGGCGTGCGCCCTGCCTGCCACCCGGCTGCGGTACCTGCAGACAGCGGGCCGCGACAAGGAGCGCCTGCAGTGGCTCGGGGCCGGCCTGGTGATCGCCGCCAGCGTGGCCCTGACCAGCGCGGTCCTGCACCTGCTGGTGGACTGGCCGGGCCCGGCGGACGCGGTGGCGGCGGCCGCCGCCCTGGTCGTGCCGCTGGCCGTGATGGCAGCGGAGTTCGCGCCGCTGGCGCGGCACGGCGGCCAGGTCCTGGTGTATGCCCTGGCGGTCGCGGGCTCGGGCGCCATCGTCGCGGCCATCTACCTGGTGATCGTGCTCGGCCTCGGGAACGCGCCGGGCGACCCGGAGGACCGCCGGATCCTCGCCATGTCCATGCTCGCGGCCGCGGTGGCGGTGATCGGCTTCCTGCCCGCCCGGGGACGCCTGGTGGCGTCGGCCACCCGGTTCGTGTACGGCACCCGGGAGGCTCCCGGTGAGTCGCTGCGCACGTTCGGCAGCCGGATGACCCGCGCCGTGGCCATGGACGAGCTGCTCCTGCAGCTGGCCGAGTCGCTGCGCAAGACCATGCAGCTGACCAGCGCCGAGATCTACACCGGCCTGGGCGACGTACTGGAGCGGGCGGTGTCGGTCCCCGACGCGGACCCGAAGTCGATCGTGCTGACCGACCGCGAGCGCCCGGTCGTGGCCCGGGCCGGCGTGTCGGGCAGCGCGTGGGCCTCGGTCTGGCTGCCGTCACTGCTGGACGGGCGCGAGCAGGCCCAGCTGCGGGTGGCGCCGATCAGCCACGCGGGCGAACTGCTCGGCCTCATCGTGGTGGAGCGGCCCGCCCGGGCGGACGCCTTCACCGAGGAGGACGACCGGGTGCTGACCGAGCTGGCCCGCCAGGCCGGCCTGGCCTTCCACAACTCCCAGCTCGACTCGGCGCTGCAGACCACGCTGGACGCGCTGCGCAAGCAGGCCGACGAGCTGCGCGAGTCCCGGGCCCGCGTCGTGGCCAGCGGGGACGCCGAGCGCCGCCGGGTGGAACGCAACCTGCACGACGGCGCCCAGCAGCACCTGGTCGCGCTGGCCATCAACCTGCGGCTGACCCGCGACATCGTGGCCGAGGATCCCGAGGGGGCGGGCGAGATGCTCGGCCAGCTGGCCGAGGACGTGCAGACCACGATCAAGGAGCTGCGCGAGCTCGCCCACGGGATCTACCCGCCGCTGCTGGCCGACAACGGCCTCGGCGACGCGCTGCGCGCCGCCGCCAGCCGGAGCCCGCTCACCGTCCGCGTGGCCGTGGCCGACGAGGTGGGACGGTACTCGCCCGAGATGGAGGCCGCGATCTACTTCGCCTGCATGGAGGCCCTGCAGAACGCGGCCAAGCACGCCGAGGGCGCCACCGTCGACCTGCGGCTGTGGACCGAATCGGGCGGCCTGCTGTTCTCGGTCGCCGACGACGGCCCCGGCTACGACGCCGCGGTGGCCCGGCGCGGCCACGGCTACATCAACATGGCCGACCGGCTCGGCGCCATCGGCGGCACCGTCCGCTGGGATTCCGCCCCCGGCCAGGGCTCCTCCGTCAGCGGCTCAGTCCCCCTGGTCGCCTAGCTCCCCCGCTCAACATTTCCTGGCCGGCGGCGTCCTATAGATATGACGGTCCCCGCATACCGGGCTGGCACGGGGTCACAGCCCGATCCCCCGCCCGCCACGGCCAGGGCAGCGGTCGACGACCTGTTCCGGCTCCACGCCGTGGACCTGGTGCGGTTCGCGCTCATGCTGGTCGGCGACCAGTCCACCGCCGAGGACGTGGTGCAGGACGCGTTCCTCGGCCTGTACCGGGCGTGGGACCGGCTCCGCGACCCGGACGCCGTGCTCGGGTACCTGCGCACGGCGGTGGTGAACGGCGCCCGTTCGGTCCACCGCAGCCGTGGCCGGGCCCGGCTGCTGCGGGTGCAGCACGACCCGCCGGTCTGGTCGGCGGAGGCCGCGGTCATGGACGGCGAGGACCGCCGCGCCGTCCTGGCCGCGATCGCCACGCTGCCGCAGCGCCAGCGTGAGGTGCTCGCGCTGAAGTACTACCTCGACCTCAGCGAACGTGACGTCGCCGCCATCATGCGGGTCAGCCGCGGCACGGTCGCCTCGGCCGGTTCCCGCGCCCTGGCCGCGCTCGCCCGCCGCCTCCGGGAGGACCAGTGAACAGCCAGCTGCCCAGCGACCTGGAAAACCGGATCCGCGACGCCTACCAGGCGGCCGGCCGGACGGTACAGCCGCAGACCCTGCGGCGGACCGCGCCGGAGACCGCCGCCGGGCCGGCCCGGCGTTCACGCCGCCTGAACGCGCTCATCCCGGTGGCGGCGGCCGTGGCGGTGCTCGCCGTCATCGGCGCCAGCGTGGCCCTGCCGCGCCTGCTGACCGGCGCGGCCCCGCAGCCGGGGATCAGTGCATCCGCATTCGCGCACGAGCCGCCGTTCCAGGTCATCGTGACCACGCGGTTACGGGCGGCACCAGCCTGCTGGTCAGGACGCCCGCCGGGCACGTGGACAGCACGCTCGCCCCGCCGCGGGGCACCAGGTGGAGCAACGTCGCCGCGACCGCGAACCCGCGGACGTTCATCGTGGCTACCTCACCCGTCACTAACGAAGACTGGAAGCCCGTCCCGGCTCTATACGCTCACGCTGTCGGCGCGCGGCGCGGTCACGCACCTCACCCCGCTGGCCGCGGGTCGCTGCCCGTCCAGATCGACTGGCTGGCGGCCGACGCGGACGGCGGCGTCATCGCCTTCTCGGGACAAGGCTCCGGCGGGGCCTTTGTCGTCGGCGCGGTCATCGGGAACCAGGTGAAGCAGTGGAGTGTCTCCGCGAGAGAAGCCGCTATCGGGAACGTCTCGGTGACCAGCGCCGGGAACAAGATCGCGTTCATTACCGAGTACAACGGCCCCGGCAGCCACTTCGCCGCGATGGTGCTGGCCACCGGCGCGGCGCCGGGCTCCCTCCTGGCCAGGGCCAAGACGGTCGGCAGCTACGACTACCCCAGGAAAAACCTGGTCATGTTCTCGGCGGCGATCAGCCCGGACGGCACCTGGGTCTATGTCGTGACGCGGCCGATCGACCCTCCTCGGACGCCAAGCTTCCGACCACGCTGACCGCGTACCGCGTCAGCCGCCAGGGCGCGCCGGTCACGATAGCGACCTGGACCGGCGGCGCGCCCAGCCTGCTGCCGATCGGCAGCAGGCTGCTCGCCTGGATGTATGGCATGCCCAGCTCTGTGTCAGTACTCAGCCCGGGTTGGACCGGTTACCTGATCAACCCGGCCACCGGGGCCAAGACAGCGGTGCGGTTGCGGGGGCTGCCGAGCGGGTAATACTTGTGGCTCGCTCGCCTGGTAACCGGGCCGGGTGGCGTCACAGGGTGGCGAAGGGGGTGGTGGTGCGGTTGTCCCAGAGCTTGCGGAGGGCGTCGGCGCCGAAGTGTTCCTTGTTGATGTAGGCGCGGGCGCCGCTGGTCGGGGCGCCGGGGGGCAGGTCGGTCACGTCGTGGGTGGAGCAGAGGAAGACCACGACGTCCGGGTGGGCCGCCACGATCCGCCGGGTGGCCTCGATGCCGTTCATCTCGGGCATGTTGATGTCCATCAGCACCAGCGCCGGATGCACCTCGTCCACCAGCGAGATGGCCTCGGGGCCGCTTTTCGCCTCGCCTGCCAGCTGGAAGCTCGGCAGGCGGCGGAGCACGGCCTTGACCGCGAAGCGGAACGGGGCCTGGTCGTCGACGATGAGGACCGTGAGTACAGGGAGCGGGCTGGTCACCCTTTCAGCTTGGCACACGTCCTGTATACCGAGGAGTGTGCTGGCATCCCCCTCTCGGGGGGGTCAGCCCCCCTGGCCCCGGCCGAGGAACAGCAGCACCGCCATGACCCGGCGGTTCACGTCCTTTTCCTCGCTCAGCCCGAGCTTGGCGAAGATCGAGTTGGTGTGCTTCTCTACCGCCCGCTCGGAGACCATCACCGCGGCGGCGATGGCGGCGTTGTTCTTGCCCTGGGCCATCTCGGCCAGGATCTGCGTCTCCCGCGCGGTCAGGGTGTCCAGGCTGGACGCGCCCGGGTGGGAGCGCGACTTCACCAGCTCGTCCACCACGAGCGGGTCGATGACCGAGCCGCCGCTGGCCACGGCGCGGATGGCGCGTACCAGGTCGTCCACGCTGGCCACCCGCTCCTTGAGCAGGTAGGCGCGGCCGGAGGAGCCGTGCTCGAGCAAGGCCACGGCGTAGGCCGGGGCGGTGTACTGGCTCAGCACTACCACGCCGACCCGCGGGCGGTGCTCACGGAGCCAGGCGGCGGCCTGGATGCCCTCGTCGCGGCCGGTGGGCGGCATCCGGATGTCGGTGATCACGACGTCCGGGTCGCTGCTCTCGATGACGGCGAGCAGCTCCGGCAGATCGGACGCGGTGCCGACGATCTCGAAGTCCGGCTGGGCGGAGACCAGCCGGGCGACGCCCTCCCGCAGGAGGACGTTGTCCTCGGCCAGCGCGACCCGGATGGTACTCATGGCGCCTGATCGTAGCGCGGCGGTGATTACTCGGTGCGCAGGATGTGGGCGGTGTGCAGCCGGGACGCGCGGCGGGCGGGCCAGGTGGCCAGCAGGTTGGCGGCCAGCAGGACCACCGGCACGATCAGCAGCAGCGCCAATTCGGCTAGCGGCGGGTGGTAGGCCAGCGGAGTCGTGTCGGCCGCGGCATGCCACAAGACCCGGCCGAGGGCGAGGCCGAGCGGGATCCCGAAGACCAGCCCGATGGCCGCGAGCAGGGTTGCCTGGGTGCCGACGACCAGCCGGGACTGACGGCGGGTCAGGCCCAGCGCGCGCAGCACGGCCAGTTCATGGCTGCGGCGGCGGACGGCGATGGACAGGGCGTGGCCGACCGCCCCGATGGCCAGGACCGCGAGGAAGGCGCTCAGGGCCACGGGCAATACGGCCACGTCCTTGACGATCTGGACCTGCGCCAGCGGTTCGGGCGGCGAGAAGGAAAATCCCTGCCCGCCCTTGATGCCCTTCGCCGTCTTGTTCAGCCGGGCGGCCACCGCCTGGACATTCGCGCCCGGCCGCAGGGAGACCACGGCGAGATGGAACTTGAAGGCGAAGTGCGCGCCCCGGAACAGCCGGTCGTACCCGGCCGGGGTGAGCCACGCGCCCTGGTCGTAGTTATTGTGCGGGCCAGACGGCACGAAACCGATGCCGGTCACGGTCAGCGGCCGGGGCCCGGCGGCGCCGGACAGGCGGACCACCGAGCCGGTGGTCGCGTGCATGTCGCTGGCGGTGGTGGGGGCGAGCACGATCTCGTCCGGCGTCGTCGGCATCCGGCCGCCCGTGAGCACTACCGGCACCTGCCCGCCGCCCACCGCGTCGTAGGTGAAGCTCTCCACCGAGACCTGGCCGGACTGCGCGCCGGCGACCCGCGCGTCGTCGACCCCGGTGACGTCCTTGTCGGCGGCTACGGCCCGCAGGACCTGACTGGCGGCGGGCCCGAAGTCCTGGCCGGACAGGCCGAGGAACGTGTCCAGCTGCCAGGTCTGGCCGAAGCGGGCCAGGTTGGCCGAGGCGTCGGACACCCCGGCCGAGAAGGTGAAGGCGGCCAGCACGCCCAGCACGCCCGCCACCGCGCCGAGCAGGGCGGGCCGGACTGGCACGGCCGCGCGGCCGCGCCCCGGCTCGAGCGCGAACCGCGCGCCCACCACTACGGATACGCCGAGCCCGGCGGCGGCCGCGATCCCCGCCACGGCCGACCGGCGCGGGACCACCGGTCGCCGGCGGACGGCCAGGGCCAGGGCCGCGGCCGCCGCGGAGCCGGCCGCCACCAGGACCGGGGCCAGCAGCCAGCCGGGGCCGAGGATCAGCCAGTCGGCGCTGATGCCGGGATGCGGCTCCTGGTACGACGCGAGCCCGATCGGCATCCACTGGGAGGCGACGATGGCCGCTGCCACGCCGAGCGTCGACCCGGCCGCCGCCGCCAGCGCCGGCGCGGCGGTCGCCGACGCCACGGCCTGGCGTGGCGTCATGCCCACCGCCTGCAGGACCTGCAGATCGGCCACGGTCGCCGAGGTATACCGGGCTACCGACTGGCCCACCAGGAAGATCGCGGCCAGCAGGGCCGCCAGCGCGAAGGCGAGCAGGCACGCCGCCTCGTACCCGCTGATCCGCTCGATCTCACCGCCGAAGAACTCGCGGTCGTTCCACACGTCGATGTCCGACCGGCCGGTCACGCGGGCCAGGTCGGCCCGGAACGCCGGGATGGCGGCGGGGCCGCCCTTCAGCCGGATCAGCGCGTTGATGTACATCTGCCCGTTGGTGCCGATGATGTTGGCCTGGTACTTGGCGTACAGGGCGGGCGACGGCTGCACGCCCCCCGTCGTGCCGGCGCCGTCCGTCGTCGCGGACCCGAAGACGCTGCGTCCCACCCCGACGATCGTGGCCTGGATGACGGGACCGAGCGGCGGCCCGGTGCTCCCGTCCCACCCCTCGTCGACCTGCTTCGGGCTGGCCAGGCGCATGGTCACCCGGGAGCCGGTGCCCTTGTGGTAGTAGGCCGCGAACCGCGGGGTGGCGATGAGCTCGTCGGCCCGGCCGGGGTCGAACAGGTGCCCGGACAGCAGGTCCGGCCGCTCGATGGTCCGGCTCATCCCGCCGGTCGCCGCGAACCCGATGCTCGTCCCCGGACAGCAGGTCAGCACGAACGGCTGGCCGTTGACCGGGAACTCGCTGAGGACCTCGACCTCGGGCAGGGTCTTGACCTTGTCCCAGTCGAACCCGGGCTGGTTGGGCAGCACGGCCACGGTCGCTGGCAGCGTGCTGTTCCAGAGCCGGTCGAACGCGGTCTGCCCGCGGCGAGCCCCTGCCGTCGCCGTGAGCACGGTTCCCGTGGCCAGCGCCACCAGCAGGGCCAGCACCAGCAGCGACCGCCAGCGCCGCCGCGAATCCAGCCGCAGCCAGGTCAAGGTGATGCGCACGTCCGACCCCCACTACCAGGAAACGAGCAGGTTCCCAGTAGATGGTCTCCGGCGAACGGTGGCAAGAGTGCTAAGGCGACCGGCGCAGGGGAAGCTGGCCCCACCCGGCCCGGCGTGCTGCCACCCGGGGTTCCGGCCTGGAGGCAGGCTGGCCAGGAACAACGCAGGTCAGCACAATGGGCGAGTATGGGAGGGAAAACGTGGGGCGTCGCGCTGGCCTGCCGCCGGTCGGCCCTGAGCAGGTCCTGGCGGCAGGCCACCGTGCTGGCGCTGATCATCGGCATCCTGGGCGCGGTGGGGCTCGGGTCGCTGGCCGGCGCTCGGCGCACCGCGACGGCCTATGACCGGTATCTGACCAGCATCAACGCCAGCAACGCATTCGTGAACGTGCCAGGCGTGCTGCCCGGCATGCCGGTGACCCGGCCGATCGACCTCATCTCGGCGCTGCCCGGCGTGATCTCGCACGCCACGTACATCGGGCTGAGCGGGTATCCGGTGGTCAACGGCAAGGTGGACGACGCCTTCCGCACCGACAGCGTCAACGGCAGCCTGGACGGCGAGTACTTCCGTCAGGACCGGGCGAGCGTGCTAGCCGGCGCGCTGCCGTCGCCGGAGTCGACGACGACGGTCGTGCTCACGCCGGGCGCCGCGCGCATGTTCGGAGTCGGCGTGGGCGGGACGGTGCGGTACCAGTTCAGCCGGCGGGGCTCGCAGGGGCAGCCGATAGGGAAACCGTTCACCCGGTCCTTCCGGGTAGCGGCGATCGCCGAGATCCCGCCCGCCCTGGTCGACCAGAGCGACGAGGGCGAGGGCAGCGTCCTGCCGCCCGGCGCGACCCGGCAGCTGCTGCCCGAGTACTACTACGCGTGGATCGGCCTGCGCCTGGCTGACGGCATGGCCGGCATCCCCCGGCTGCAACGGCAGCTGTCCGTGCTGGCCACCCGACTTGAACGGCAGATCAACGCCGCAACCGGCCAGAAGGGCGACGACCTGTCCTTCACCATCAACCGCACCGACGTCGTCGAAAGCCAGGTCCGGCAGGCCATCACCCCCGAGGTGATCGCGCTCAGCGTGTTCGGGGCCATCGCGGCGGCCGCGATGCTGGTGCTGGCCGGCCAGGGACTGGCCCAGCTGGTCGGCCGGCGCGGGCCGGATATCGCGGTGCTCCGGGTGCTGGGGGCCACCCGCGGCCAGGCCGCGCTGGCCGCCGGCCTGCCCGGGGCGATCGCGGTCCTCGGCGGCGCCGTGCTGGCCGTGGCCGGCGCGATCGCGCTGTCCCCGCTGGCGCCGGTGGGCCCGGTCCGCCGCTTCGACCCGAGCCGGGGGATCGCGGCGGACCCGCTGGTCCTCGGCGCGGGCGCGGCCGCCTGCGTCGTCCTGCTGCTCGGGCTGCTGACCGTGCTGGCGGTCCGGACGGCCAGCCGGCGCGGCACCTGGGCCGGCCCGCGCTCGTCCGCCCTGGCCCGGGCGGCCGCCGCCGCCGGCCTGCCCGCGACGGTCGTGGTCGGGACCCGTAACGCGCTCGAGCCGGGGCGCTCGGTGCCGGTGCGGTCGGCGCTGCTCGGCGCCATCGCGGCGGTCACGGCGGTGGTGAGCGCCGTGGTGTTCAATGCCAGCCTGGCCGGGCTGGTCTCCCATCCGGCCCGGTACGGCTGGAACTGGGACACGGTCATCCAGGCCGAGTCCGGCTACGGGAGCTTCAACCCCGGGGTGATGAAAAAGCTGCTGGCCGGCCAGCAGGCCGTCGGGGCCTGGTCCGAGTTCGCGTTCACCCAGCTGCCGGTGGACGGCAAGTTCGTCCCGGTGCTCGGCCTGCGCCATGACCTCGGCTCGATCCAGCCGCCCACCACGGACGGGCGGTCCCTGGCCGGCGGTGACCAGATCGAGCTGGGCACGGTGACCCTGGCCGCGCTGGGCAAGAAGATCGGCGACAAGGTCCGGATCGGCATCGCGCCGTACACCCGGACGGCGGTGATCACGGGCACCGTCACGCTGCCCTCGTTCGGCATCGGCGGCGCCGAGCACGTCTCGCTCGGCCGCGGGGCCATGCTGCCCGAGGCCACCCTGCTGGCGGTTACCGGCGCGACCGTGCCGTCGGCGACGGCCAACCAGTCGATCCCCGCCTTCCCGTCCGCGGTCGCGATCGACTGGGCCCCGGGTAGCACCGCGGCGCAGCGGACCGCGCTGATCCACCGGGTCACCTCGGCCAATCCCGACGGGACGCCGGGCGGTACCTACGAAATGCCCAGCGCGCTGGCCTCGGCGATCGTCAACACCGAGCAGATGGGCGGGCAGCCGCTCGCGCTCGGCATCGGGCTGGCCGCGGCGGCGGTGCTGTCGCTGGCGCTGACCGTGCTGAGCCTGGTCCGCCGCCGCCGCCACGAGCTGGCCCTGCTCAAGACGCTCGGCATGACCCGCCGGCAGGTCCGGGCGGTCGTCGCCTGGCAGACCACGCTCACGCTGCTGATCGCCGTGGTGATCGGCGGCCCGCTGGGCGCCATCGGCGGCCGGCTGGCCTGGCGCGCCTTCGCCGGCTCCCTCGGGGTGGTGCCGATCGTCGAGGTGCCGCTGGCCGTGGTGGTGCTCGGGCTGGCAGTCCTGGTGCTGGCGGGCGACCTGCTGGCAGCGCTGCCGGCCGCCGTGGCCGCGCGGACCCGGCCCGCGGTGGAGT
>CAWIUF010000036.1:0-42334 GCA_963839095.1 uncultured Actinomycetota bacterium
GCTCCGCGTCGGCATCCAGGTCCGCGTCGTCGAGCTCGACGGCGGTCAGGCCCTTTGCATCGGAGTCCGTGCTGGCGGCGCGCCGCCCGGAACCGTTTTCGTCAGGATTCCGGGGTCCAGGACCTCCTGGCCGCGGAGCCGCCTGGACCGCCTGGTCCTCGACAGCCCGGGGCCCCTGGTCCGACGTCCTGGGGCGCTTCCGCGCTGCGGAATTAGCAGCGCTCACGACCACGGTCACCCCTTCCTTCGCTGGGTAGATGCCACTCGGGACTGATTCAACCCGCCTGCCTCCCACTCATCACCATAGGCTGCGGCCGGGAGTGACTTGTACGCCTCCGCCCGGGCCGCTCCCCCTCTGGGTCAGCCTGCCTATCACCGGGGTCCGTCCGCCGGCACGTGCATGACCAGCACCGTGACGTCGTCGTCCTGCTCGTGACCAGCGAGCATACGTTCCACGAGATACTCGAGGAACCGCTCCGGCCGGGCCAGCAGCTCCTCATCGGCCCGTCCGGCCACGGCGGCCAGCTCCTCCAGACCCGTGTCCAGACCACGATTCCTGTTCTCTACCAGACCGTCAGAATAAAAAACCGCAGTACTACCGGGGCGCAGGTTGAACGCGTGCTGCTTCCTCGGGCTGGCCCAGCCCAGTGGCGTGCCAGCTTCCACTCCGTCGAACCGCGGCGCGCAACCTGCCTCTAGAACAAGGGCCGGCAGGTGGCCGGCATTCCCGAGCACGCCATCCCCGGTTTCCGGGTCGATGACGAGGTAGGCCACGGTGGTGACCTGTTCCTCCTGCTCGGTCGCGGCGAACAGGCGGTCGAGGCCGCCGAGCACCGCGGCCGGCCGCGGGTCGGTCAGCGCCAGCGCGCGCAGCGCGTTGCGGACCCGGCCCATCCCGGCCGCCGCGGTCAGCCCCTTGCCCATGACGTCGCCCAGCGCCAGCGCCAGCCGCTGGTCGGCCAGCCGGAACGCGTCGTACCAGTCGCCGCCGATCTCCATGTTCTTGGCCACCGGGCGGTACGTCGCCTCCAGCCGCAGCCGCGGCAGCGTGGGCAGCTGGTCCGGCAGCAGGCTCCGCTGCAGCGTCTCCGCGGTGGTGTGCTCCCGCTCGTACAGGCCGGCCCGCTCCACCGCCAGCGAGCACTGCCCGGCCAGCGCCTCCAGGAAGACCCGCTCCTCCTCGGTGATCTTCCGCGGCCGGGCGAAGGAGAACCGCAGCGCGCCCAGCGGCGCGCCCGCCGCCAGCAGCGGCAGCCCCACCCAGGAGCGCTCGTCGGACAGCGCCACCCGCTCCGGGTCGATCACGAGCTCGCCGTCGAACTGCCTGCGCAGGTCCTCCGGGTCCTCCACCAGGACCGGCCGCCGGGTCGAGATCGCCCGGGTCATCACGCTCGGCGTCTCCAGGGTCAGGACGCCTCCGGCCGAGTCGGGCGCGTCTCGCAGGTCGTCGTTGACCACCCGCAGCCGGGCGCCGTCCAGCAGCACCACGGCCGAGCGCAGCGCGCCGATCGCGGTCCGGCCCACCTCGGTGATGACCTCGACCACCTGCTCGACCGTCAGCGCCTCGGCCAGCATCGAGGTGGCCTGCTGCAGCCGCGCCGTGCGCAGCGCCGCGGCGGACAGCTGCTCGGTCAGCCGGCCGCGCATCTCCTCGGCCTCGCGCTGGCTGGTCACGTCGGTGCAGGCGCCGACCCACTCGGCGATCTGGCCGTCCCGCTCGATCGGCACCGCGCGGACGTCGTAGTGCCGGTAGGAGCCGCCCTTGGTGCGGATCCGGTACCGGTCGTCGCAGATCTTGCCGGTCCGGACGCACTCCCGCCAGTCTCGCTCGACCCGCTCCCGGTCCTCCGGGTGCACCGCGTCCAGCCAGCCGAACCCGGTGTACTGCTCCTGGGACTGGCCGGTGATCCAGCGCCACTCGGGCGAGTCTTCCTTCATCGAGCCGTCGGCCGCCGCCACCCAGACCACCTGGGCGCCGCCCTGCACCAGCGAGCGGTACCGCTCCTCGCTGCGCCTGATCTCGGCCGCGGCCGCGGCGGCCGCCTCGGCGGCCTCGGCCGACGGGCCGGCCACGTTGAGCAGGATCAGGCCGACGCCGAGCAGCTGGCCGGTCGCGTCGTGCACCGGGTACCAGGAGGCGCAGCCGGACACGTCCTCGGCCGCGGGCTCGCCCGGGGCCGCGGGGTCACGGGACGCCGGCACCGCGGGGTAGCCGCTCTCGGTCAGCGGCGCGCCCTCGTCCAGCACCTTGCGCAGCGCGGCCTCCGCCCGGGCAGCGACCGGCCCCGGCCAGGCCTCGGAGGGCAGCAGGCCGTGACAGGCGGACGGGTGCGCGGGGGCGGCCACCGCGGGGGTTTCCGGGCAGTCTTCCGAACCCAGTGCTTCCGAACCCAGTGCTTCTGGGTTCAGCACGTCCGAACCCAGGGCTTCCGGACCCGGGGGAACGGCTTCGGCGGTCTCGCCGAGCCGCACCAAGGCGGCGTTCACCCAGCGGAAACGCAGGTCGGGCCCGAACAGGGCCAAACCAACCGGCGCCTCCAGCGTCAGCATGTCCACCAGTACGGCATCTGAGGCGTCACGCTGCCTGGGCACGGATGTATCCATGCTCACGACGAACACCTTTGTACCGCGCCGGGGGCTGCCATGGGCGGCTCCTTCCCCGGGATCATCTTCCCGCTGCCAACCAATCAAGCGTGCCACAGTCCGGCAGTTAGTGCGGCCAGGTGTGAGGATTCGCGAACAGCGAACGCCGGTCACGGCCGCATGTCATACCCGCCTCAATCGCGCCGGCGTGGCGCGTATGGTCTAGAAGCCGGAATCACAGCGGGCATGACAACGTAGCATAGCGTCCGCATGTCCAGATCTGAGAGGCTATCAGGGTGAGCCCGCAGAGCCGACGAAGCCAGCCACCACCCGGCCAGCCCCCCGGCGGTTCCGGGGGCGGCCAGCGGCGGGGCGGCTCGCCGCCGCCCAACGCGCTCTTCGCCGAGCTGCTGCGCGCGGCGCGTGAGCTGCTGGCCGTCCGCAGTCCGCTCGACGCCGAGCTCATGGTCAGCGAGCTGCTCGGCACCTGGTGGGGCCAGCGTGGCGGCGGCCGCCGCGCGGCCACCGTCGAGCAGCTGGTCGGCGAGGGACTGGTCGACTACGCGGGCGAGCAGCGCAGCCCGGCGGCGCTGGCGCTGCTGTCCGGCATCGCCTGCCTCGGCACCCCCCGGCAGGCGGCCAAGGCCGAGCGCGCCGCCCTGGAGCTGATCGAGGCGGGCGTGCCCTGTCCCGGCTGGGCCGAGCACCTGGGCGCGGTCACCTCGGCCGAGTGCTACGTCAACCCGGACGACCTCGGCGACACCGACGAGATCATCTGCGTGTTCAGCTACGCCGGGGAGGAATCGCACGCCCTGGTCTCGGTGGTCGACTACAACTCGGACGGGATGATCAAGGACGGCTGGGTCACCTCCCGGGTGGGCAAGCTGCTCGATCACTGCCGCGAGGCCAGCAGCCAGCGCGGGGCCGAGGGCAAGTACGCGTTCCGGGCGGTGGACGCCGGCCAGGCCCGGCACATGCTGGAGACCGCGCTGACCGTGACCGACTCGGTGAACGAGCCGTCGGTCAGCGAGTCCTTCCCGTCGTACCACGCGTTCATCCGGGCCCGGATCAGGGCGCTGCCGCCGTTCCGGGGGCGCTCGCTGACGGCCACCGGGCCGCTGAACGTGACCGGGCGGCGGCAGGCCTGGAGCAAGGACCGCCGGGCCATGCTGGCGGCCGAGTTCCTCGCCTCCGACGAGGCCGAGGAGCTGTCGGACCGCGGGTCGGCCAGCCACTGCGCCGACCGGATCATCGACTACGGGTGCGACAAGGACTTCGGGCGGCCGCTGCGGATGAGCCCCACCAAGGTGGAGGCCTTCCTGCTCGGCTGGCTGCCGCGCAAGGTGATGCTGTCGTTCGCCGAGCAGGACGCGATGCCGCACGTGCTGGCGGTGTGGGTGCGCTGGGCGGGCCGTCGCCGCGGGCTGAGCGAGGCGGCCATCACCGACTCGCTCGAGGCCGTGTTCAACTCGATGAGCCGGTTCGCCCAGGCCTACCGTGACCCGGCCGAGTTCGGCCTGGACTACGCGCTGGTCCGGCGGCTGCTGCCGGACTCCGACCTGGAGGCGCTGCCGCGGCGGGCGTTCGCGTTCCCGGTCCTGGAAGGCTGGCACTCCGGCGCCGACCTGTCCATCCTGGACCCGGCCGACCCGCGCGACCGGCGGGCGCTGATCGCCGCCGACCACGCCACCCCCGCCCCCGGCGGGGTGGGCCGGCACATCGAGCGGCACACCGTGCTGGCCGACCGGCTCTGGCGCGGCGACCCGCCCGAGCTGTGGGAGGCCGCTCAGCGGCTGCTCGACGCCGGCCAGGACCGCCACCTGGTGCTGCACGCGCTGATGGCGGTGATCGAGCACACCAGCGGCGACGAGGCGGCCCTGATCGCGGTGCTGCGCGAGCTGGAAGCGGACGAGCCTTAGGACGGCAAGACCGGGCCTTAGGACGCTGGAGGATCCTCGGGGCGGCGTCCCGTAACCGCCGCCGCCGGGGGTCTCGATGACGAAGACGTCACCCGTTCGGACGTTGACTGAGTCGCACCCGGCCATGGCGGTCAGCGTGCCGTCGGGGTGCTCGATCCAGTGCCGGCCCAGCGCGCCGGGCTCGCCGCCGGCCAGGCCGAACGCGGGCACCCGGCGGTGGCCGGTCAGCGTGGTGACGGTCATCGGGGTCAGGAACCGCAGCCGCCGGATCCCGCCGTCGCCGCCGGGCCAGCGGCCGCGGCCGCCGCTGCCCGGCCGGATCCGGTACGACTCGAGCAGCACCGGGTAGCGCCACTCGAGCACCTCGGGATCGGTGAGCCGGGAGTTGGTCATCTTGGTCTGCACCACGTCGGTGCCGCCGAACCCCTCCCCCGCGCCCGAGCCGCTGGCCACGGTCTCGTAGTACTGGTAGGAGTCGTTCCCGAAGGTCACGTTGTTCATCGTCCCTGACCCCTCCGCCATCACGCCCAGGGCGGCGTAGAGGGCCCCGGTGACGACCTGGGAGGTCTCCACGTTGCCCGCTGCGACCGCGGCCGGGTACTGCGGCGAGAGCATGGTCCCGGGCGGGATGATCACCTCGAGCGGGTGCAGGCAGCCGGAGTTGAGCGGGATGTCGTCGTCGACCAGGGTGCGGAACACGTACAGCACCGCCGCCATCGCCACCGACGACGGCGCGTTGAAGTTCCCGGCCAGCTGGGGCGAGGTCCCGGTGAAGTCGATCTCGGCGGTCCGCTCCGCCCGGTTCACCCGGACCGCCACCTGGACCCGGGCGCCGTTGTCGAGCTCGTAGGTGAACTCCCCGTCGTGCAGCGCGGTGATCACCCGCCGCACCGACTCGGCCGCGTTCTCCTGCACGTGACCCATGTAGGCATGCACCACGTCGAGGCCGAAATGAGCGACCATGGCGCGCAGTTCCTCGATGCCCTTGGCGTTGGCGGCGAGCTGGGCGCGCAGGTCGGCCAGGTTGGTGGCCGGGTCGCGGGACGGGTACTCGGCGGTCCGCAGCAGTTCCGTGGTCTCGGCCTCGCGGAGCGCGCCGTCCTGCACCAGCAGCCAGTTGTCGATCAGCACCCCCTCCTCCTCGACCCGGGTGCTGGCGGCCGGCATGGAGCCCGGGGTCACTCCCCCGATCTCGGCGTGGTGGCCCCGCGAGGCGACGTAGAACCAGATGTCGTCCCCTTCGTCGCTGAATACGGGGGTGACAACCGTGATGTCGGGCAGGTGGGTGCCGCCGTGGTAGGGGTCGTTGAGGACGTAGGCCTGGCCGCGGCGGATGCGGCCCCGGTTGCGCTCGATCACCATCTTGATCGACTCGCCCATGGAGCCCAGGTGCACCGGCATGTGCGGGGCGTTGGCGATCAGGCCGCCGTCGGCGTCGAAGACCGCGCAGGAGAAGTCCAGGCGCTCCTTGATGTTGACCGAGTGGGCGGTGGACTGGAGGCGGACGCCCATCTGTTCGGCGACCGACATGAACAGGTTGTTGAAGATCTCGAGGAGCACCGGGATCGGCTTCGGTGCCGGCGTCCTGCTGGTCCGGCCGGGCCGTCACGCGTTCGAGGAGCAGGTCGCCGCGTTCGGTGACGAGGGCGCGCCAGCCGGGCTCGACCACGGTGGTGGCCAGTTCCTCGGTGATGATCGCCGGTCCGGTGATGGCGTGCCCGGGCTCGAGGCTGCCCCGTTCGGTCAAATCGACCTCGGTCCAGGCTCCGCCGGTGAACAGGGGCACGCGGGCGGCCGGCTCGGGCCTTTTTTCTTCCGAACGGGGCTGGCTTTTTGTGGTCTCGCCGGCTTCCTGCTGGGCTCCGCCGACCCCGACGGACAGAGCCTCGACGGATACCGCCTCGACCAGGACCGGCTTGTCGCGCATGAGGAAGGAGAAGCGGCGGGAGTACTCGGCCTCGAACGCTGTGGTCATCTCGGTGAGCGGCGCGACCGGGACGATGACGGCGGTGTCGGTGCCCTGGTAGCGCAGGTGCGCCCGGTGGGTAACGGTGATCCGGTCCGGCGGCACGCCCTCGGCTTCGACCTCGGCGCGGGCGTCGTCTTCGAGGGGCCTGATCGTGGCGGCTACGGTTTTCAGGCTTTCTTCGGTCAGGGGGGCCTCGACCGCCTGCTCGCGCATGGCGATGATGTCGGCCAGCCCGATCCCGTAGGCGGACAGCACGCCGGCCAGCGGGTGGATGAGGATCTTGCGTGATCCCGAGCGCGTCGGCGACCGCGCAGGCGTGCTGGCCGCCGGCGCCGCCGAACACGTTGAGCAGGTACCCGGTCACGTCGTAGCCGCGCTGGACCGAGATCTTCTTGATCGCGCTGGCCATGTTGGCCACCGCGATCTCGGTGAACCCGGCGGCGACCTCCTCCGGGCCGCGGTCATCGCCGGTGGCCGCGGTGATCTCGCGGCTGAGCGCTTGGAACTTCTTTCCTGGTGACGGCTACGTCCAGGGGCTGGTCGCCGCGGGGGCCGAAGACCTTCGGGAAGTGATCCGGCTGGATGCGGCCGAGCAGGACGTTGGCGTCGGTGACGGTGAGGGGGCCCTGCTTGCGGTAGCACGCGGGGCCGGGGTCGGCGCCGGCCGAGTCCGGGCCGACCCGGTAGCGGCTGCCGTCGAAGTGCAGGATCGAGCCGCCGCCGGCGGCCACGGTGTGGATGGCCAGCATCGGCGCGCGCATCCGGACCCCGGCGACCTGGGTCTCGTACTCGCGCTCGAACTCGCCCGCGAAGTGCGACACGTCGGTGGAGGTGCCGCCCATGTCGAAGCCGATGACCTTGGTGAAGCCCGCTTGCCGCGCCGTCCGGGCCATGCCGACGATGCCGCCGGCCGGGCCGGACAAGATGGAGTCCTTGCCGCGGAAGCTCTCTGCGTCGGTCAGGCCGCCGTTGGACTGCATGAACAGCAGCCTGATGTTTTTGAGCTCGCTCGCTATCTCGGCCACGTAGCGCTGCAGGATGGGCGACAGGTAGGCGTCCGCCACCGTGGTGTCGCCCCGGGAGACCAGCTTCATCAGCGGGCTGGTCCGGTGCGACTCGCAGACCTGGGTGAAGCCGGCCGCGCGGGCCAGGTCGGCGATCTTCTTCTCGTGCCCGGGGTAGCGGTAGCCGTGCATGCAGATGACGGCGGCGGCGCGGTAGCCGTCTTTGCGGGCGTTTTTGAGGTCTTCTTTGAGCTTGTCTTCGTCGAGCGGGGTGAGGACCTCGCCGTCGGCGGTGACCCGTTCGTCGGCCTCGATGACCTGGTCGTAGAGGACCTCGGGGAGCAGGATGCGGCGGTCGAAGATCCGCGGCCGGTTCTGGTAGGCGATCCGCAGCGCGTCGGCGAAGCCCTTGGTGATGATCAGCACGGTCGGCTCGCCCTTGCGCTCCAGCAGGGCGTTGGTGGCCACCGTGGTGCCGAGCCGGACCGAGCTGATCTTCTGGGCGGGAATCTCCTGCCCGGGCTCCAGCTCGAGCAGTTGCCTGATGCCGGCGACGGCGGCGTCCCGGTAGGCCTCCGGGTTCTCGGAGAGGAGCTTGCGGGCGACCAGGCGGCCGTCCGGGCGGCGGGCGACGACGTCGGTGAACGTGCCGCCCCGGTCGATCCAGAATTCCCAGCGTTCGTCCACGTGGCGTTGTGGCGTGCTTACTGCGGCGGGATCGGCAGCGGGTCCTGGGGCGCCAGGTCGCGGTAGGCCATCTCCACGTCCGCCGCGGTCAGCGTGGTCAGGTCGGCGGCGGTGGCGGTCTCGCCCAGCTGCACCACCCGGACGTCCCGGCAGGCGCAGGCCGCGCTCGAACAGGGACCGGGCGAACCGGCCGTTGCCCAGCTCGTCGATCCGGCCGGTCTCGCAGGTCTGCCGGAAGATGGCCCCGAGCACCTGCTTGGCGGCCGGGTCGAACATGTCCCCGGCCTGCTCGGCCAGCAGGTTCGAGATCTGCACCAGGTCGGTCGGCTGGTAGCTGGGGAAGGTCACCCGGGTGCTGAACCGCGAGGCAAGCCCGGGGTTGCTGCGCAGGAACCGGTCGGTGTCGTCGGGGTAGCCCGCGAGCACGATCACCAGCCGGTCGCGGTCGTCCTCGGCCCGCTTGAGCAGCGTCTGCACCGCCTCGGCGCCGAACGCGTCGCCGCCGAGATAGCCCTCGTTGTGCAGCGAGTACGCCTCGTCGATGAACAGCACGCCGCCCAGGGCGGAGTCGATGAGCTTGTTCGTCTTGATCGCGGTCGAGCCGAGGTGCTCGGCGACCAGGTCGGCCCGGTGCGCCTCCACCACCTCGGGCCGCACCAGCAGGCCCAGCGCGGCGAAGATCCGGCCCAGGATACGGGCGACCGTGGTCTTGCCGGTGCCCGGCGGCCCGGTGAACACGAAGTGCCGGGTGGGCGGCTGGCTGGTCAGCCCCTGCCGGTCGCGCAGCTTGGCCACCCGCAGCTGGGCGGCGATCGCGCGCACCTGCTCCTTGACCGGCTCCAGCCCGACCAGCTCGTCCAGCTCGGCGATCGCGCCCTCGACGGTGGGGGTGTCCTCGTAGCCGCGCATCCGGCTGGTGAGCTCGGTGTAGGCCTGCTGCAGGTCGGCGCCGCGGATGGTGGTCAGTTCCTCGCGCGTCGGCTCGGCCGACTCGTTGAGTACCCGCACGTCCCGGGCCTGGCCGGCCTTCTCGAGCAGGCTGCGGACGAACCGGCCGTTGCCCAGCTCGTCGGTCATCCGGCGGCGGGCGACCTCCTCGAGCGTGTGCCACAGTACCGGCTTGGAGTCCGGGTCGAGTTTCTCGCGGCGCCGGTCGAGCGCGGACTCGGCCAGCTGCATCATCTCGGCCGGCGAGTAGCTCGTGAACTTCAGCCGGGTCGCGAACCGCGACGCCAGGCCAGGGTTGGAGGCCAGGAACGACTCCATCTGCTTCTCGTACCCGGCCAGGATGATGATCAGGTTCTCGCGGTCGTCCTCGGCCCGCTTGAGCAGCGCCTGCACCGCCTCCTGGCCGAACCGGTCGGGCTGCCCGTCGCCCTCGTTGACCAGGCTGTAGGCCTCGTCGATGAACAGCACCTTGTGCATCGCGGACTCGATGAGCTCGTTGGTCTTGATCGCGGTGGCGCCGAGGTACTCGCCGACCAGGTCGGCCCGGTGCGCCTCGACGACCTCGGGCACGTCGAGCAGGCCGAACGCGTAGAAGATCTTGGCCAGCACCCGGGCCACCGTGGTCTTGCCGGTGCCGGGCGGCCCGAGAAACACGAAGTGCCGCATCGGCCGCTCGGTGCTGATGCCGGCCACCGTGCGCCGCCGGGCCGCCTCGATGGACGCGGCGATCGACCGGACCTGCTCCTTGACCGGGGCCAGCCCGATCATCGCGTAGAGCTCGGCCATCGCGTCATCGACCGAGATCTGCGGCCGCGGCCGGGGCGGGGCCGACTGGTCGCGGGCGTGGTCGCCGTAGGGCGATGCCGCGGCCTGAGCCCGGACGCCCTGGGCCCCGTTGCCCTGAGCCCCGTTGCCGGAGGCGCCGGGGCGGCCGCCGGGCTGGGCCGCCGGGTTGACCGCGGTACGGGGCGGTCCGTCCGGGTCTCGCGGGCCGCCCGGTCCCGTCGGGTTCCGGCCGCCGTACATGCGGTTGTACTGGATGGCCTTGGCCACCCGCCAGCCGAGTACGGCCGCGGCCAGCAGCCACGCGGCGATCGTGCCGATGAACGGCTGACCGGAGGCGAACTTGAAGGCGAGGTAGCCGGCCGGCACGGACCAGGCCAGCACCCAGGCGACCGTCCGGGCGGGCACGAAGGCGCGGGCCAGCACGCGGGCGTGGGCGGCCAGCGCGACCGCGACCGGCATCAGGGTGACGGAAAGGATCCAGCTCAGGTTCTGGCTGCCCGCCGCGGCGAAGACGACGACGCCCCAGAGGGCGACCGAGGCGGTCGCGCCGACGGTACGCCGGCCCTGGACGACCGAGACGACCCCGTAGACGAGCGCGGCCAGGATGATCAGTCCTAGCGTGGCCGGGAAGAGCACGATAGCGATAGCGGCAACGGCGATCTTGAGCCCGTTCGGGGCCCGCCGGTACGTGCGCAGCAGCCTAGAGCCCCAGCTCGGCTTGTCCGGCGCGGCGGGCTGGGCCCTATCGTTTGGCAGCATCACGCTTCCTTGCCCCTATGTCCCTGCCTCCCTAGAGCCTCCACCGGACTTTCCGGGTCCCAGCTGGGCGGGTGTTCCCCGCAACCGGTTGCCGGACAGTCGTATGTCCCTGTATAGCGCATGACCCGTACCCGTGACAGCACACACGTCGATACTGTCGGTGAGAAATGCCGAGGGATCCTCCTGACCTGGACCTCCTGGTGAGCATACGAGCTGGGGATTCCATCATGGACCGCACGGCTGGCGACCCGTCAAGATAGTCACCATCAATATCTGCGGCCCTGGCCCTCCAGCGGCCCCTTATCTTGCGTCTTCTCGTACGTCTGATCGGAGGCTTCATGCACCGGATCGAGGCCGGGCTGCTCATACCCGGGCGCGGTAGTCCCGTTCGCGACGGGGTGGTGGTCCTGGACGGCCCCCTGATCAGCTACGCCGGCCCGGCCGGGGTGGCGCCGCCGACTCCCGGGGCGTCGGTGTCCAGGGCGGCGGCGGTGATGCCGGGGATGTGGGACTGCCACGGGCACCTGATGGGCACCAGGACCTTCGACCTGACCCAGCTCCCGAACGAGCCCGAGGCGCTGCGGGCCGCCCGGTGCACCAGGGACCTGCGGGCCGCGCTCGACGCGGGGATCACCTCGGTGCGCGACGTGGGCGGCCTGGGCGTCTACCTGGCCCGGGCCGTCGCCGAGGGGCTGGTCGACGGGCCGGTGATCTACGGCGCGGGCGCGATCCTGAGCACCACGGGCGGCCACGGCGACCTGCATTCCGTCCCGCTCGACTGGGTTCACGACTACTCCGCCCGGGGCGGCATGATGCGGCTGGCGGACGGGCCCGACGAGTGCGCCCGGGCCGTCCGCGAGCAGCTCAGGCGGAACGCGAAGCTGATCAAGGTGTGCGCCTCGGGCGGCGTCCTGTCCGAGCTCGACGATCCGATCCATCAGCAGTTCACGATGGCCGAGCTGCGGACGATCGTGGAGGTGGCCGGGCTGGCCGAGCGGGCGGTCGCGGCGCACTGCCACGGCAAGCCGGGCATCATGGCTGCCTTGCGGGCCGGGGTCCGGACCATCGAGCACGGCACCTACCTCGACGACGAGTGCTGCGACGCGATGCGCGAGACCGGCGCGATCCTGGTCCCGACCAGGACGATCATCGAGGACATGCTGGCGTTCCGTGAGGCCGTGCCGCCCTATGCGATGGTCAAGCTCGAGGCGATCGCCGACATCCACGCGCAGGCGGTGGCGCGGGCCTACGAGCACGGCGTCACCATCGCCATGGGCACCGACATCGCCCTGAGCGGCGCTGACATGCCTAACGCGTGGGGCCAGAACGGCTCCGAACCCGGTTACCTGGTCAAGCTGGGCATGGCGCCGCTCGAGGCGATCGAGGCGGCCACCGCGACCGGGCCGCTCACCCTCGGGCCGCAGGCGCCGCGCAGCGGGCAGCTGGCCGAGGGTTACGACGCCGACGTGATCACGCTGGACGCCGACCCGGTAGCCGACATCGGCGTGCTGGCCGACCCGGCCCGGATCACCGCCGTCTGGACCCGCGGCCGCCAGGTCAAGGGGGTCGCTGCCGGGGCTCTGGCCTAGACCTGGAGGGTCAGGTCGATTTCGTCGTGGAGGGGGATGCCGTAGTCGCCGGTCCGCGGGATCTGGGGTTTTTCCTGCCGGGAACGGTCGACCGCGCCCGGCCTCAGCTCGGCGAGCCGGAACCCGCGGCGCTGGTAGAACCGCAGCGCGTCCACGTTGTCGTTGGTGGTGGTGAGCCGGACCTCGTGGCAGCGGAAGTGGCGCGCGGCGCTGGCCGCGGCCTCGATGAGCAGCGTCCCGATGCCGGCCCGGCGCTCGATCGCGTTGAGCGTCACGATCTCCAGCACGTCCCCGATCAGCTGGTAGGTGAGCAGGCCGACGATGCGGCGGGACCGTTCGGCGATGAACCCGGGCAGCTCGGCGGGACGCAGCACCGTGCCGTGCACGGCGACCAGCTCGGATCCCCAGAGCTCGGCGACGAGCCAGGCGAGCATCGGGCGGTCGCTCTCGCTCACCGCTCTGATCCTGACGTCCGGCTCGTTCACCCCGCCATTATGAAGCCATGATCACGTCCGCGCCCGGGCTGCGCCAAGGGAGGTTATAACGGCTGCTGGTGGGCACCTGCGGATAATGACCGTTCTACGAGCTCTCGCCCGGCCCATGCTGGCGGGCATCTTCATCGTCCAGGGCTACGACACGTTCCGCCATCCCGAAAAGGTGGCGCCGCGAGCCGAGCCGGTAGTCCGCCCGCTGGCCGAGCGTTTCCCGTCGGCCGTGCCGGCCAAGACCGAGGACGCGGTCCGGCTCAATGGCGCCGTCCAGATGGCGGCGGGCGCGTGCCTGGCCGCAGGCTGGTTCCCCCGGCTGGCCGCGCTCACGCTGGCCGGGACGCTGGTCCCCACGACCGCGGCCGGGCACCGTTTCTGGGAGGCCGAAGACGCCGACCGGGCGCAGCAGCGTATTCACTTCCTGAAGAACCTGTCGATGTTCGGCGGGCTGCTGATCGCGGCGGGCGATACCTCCGGCCAGCCCTCGCTGGCCTGGCGCGCCCGGCACGGTGCCCAGGTGGCCAGCCGCGAGACCCGCCGCACGGGTCAGTCGGTTCGCCGCGAGACGCGGCGCACGGCCCAGGCCGCCCGGCGTCAAGCTCAGACGGCTCGCCGCGAGGCGCGGCTGGTCGCCCGGACGGCGAAGGTCTCGGGGAAGGCCGGGCGGCGGGTCGGCCAGCTGACCGGCTAGCCCTGGCTGGCTTCGGAGGGGCGGCCGTCCAGGTCGGCCCGGAGGGCCGCGATCAGCCACTCGAAGGCGGGGACCACCGAGGGCGGCGCGGGCTGGCCGTTGAGGATGGCGAGCAGCTGCCAGTACCGTTCCACCCGGGCGTCGGTGAACGTCTCGAGCTGCCGGAGGATGGCGCTCCGCTGCGCGGCCGGGGTGCCGGGAGTCACGATGCGGTCGAGTACCGCCTGGCCTTCGGCCGAGCCGGGGGCGATCCCCTGGGCCGCGGCTTGGCCGGCGTGCTGGATGACGGCCTGGTAGTCGGGCTGGGCTGGTTCTGGCGGGGTGGTCGCGCTCTGCCCGGCCAGGGCCATGGACCTGGCTCGCTGCCGGAAGTCCTCGTCGGTGACGAGCTCGGCCAGCTCGATCCAGGCGTTCACCTGCTCGGGCGCCGGGTCGTCGGGCAGGTCCGCGGGCAGCTGCCGCATGCCGCTCGCGATGCCCGCCCCGGGGGCACCCGGGTCGGTACCGGCGAATACGCCGTCCACGAAGTCATCGATGAGCTGCTGCCGCTCCCGGGCGGACAGCTGAGCGAGCTTGTGCATGATGAGTGTCTCCTCAATCGTGTGGCCATGCCTGGCTACCGTGCTGAGCACCGCACGGCGCAGCCGCAGGGCCTGGATCTGGGTGTCGAGCACCGCGACGTGGGCCGCCGCGACCTCGGCCACGGTGCGGGTCCGGGACAGGACCGCCTGCACCACGTCCAGCCCGAAGCCGAGCTCACGCAGCGTCCGGACCAGGTCGAGCCGGGCCGCGGCTTCGGCGTCGTAGAGCCGGTATCCGCTGCCAGACCGGCTCGCGGGCGGTACCAGGCCGGCGTCGGACCAGAACCGGATGGTCCGGGTCGGCACGCCAGTGCGCGCGGCCAGTTCACCGATGGTGAACAGGTCGGCGTTTGTGCTCATGGCCACGACTCTGCACCTTCCAGCCACTGGAAGGTCAAGTCGCTTCCGGCCTGTCTCTGAGAGCCTGCGGGATGCGCAGCCATGGTGGCCGGGGTTAGTCCGGATCGGCGGGTGCCCGATTGGCGGCGGTCAGTGGGGACCGGGGCGGAACGGGCACCGTTAATGGCGCTAGGGCTGGCGCTGCCGGAGTTGGCATCGGAGATGGCGCTGCCGGGGGTCGGGCCGGCGGAGCCGGTGCCGCGGAGGGCGGAGGCCAGGGCGGCCAGCGCTGACAGGACGGCGGCGAAGGCGAACACCACGATCAGGCCGTGCTGGAACGGGCCGGAGATCAGGCTGGGGAAGAACTCGCGGCCGGTGAGGGTCTGCCGGGCGGCGGCCGGGAGCGTGGCCAGGGCACCCTGGGCGGCCAGCAGGTGGCCCAGCGGGTTCACGCCGAGCACCGCGGCGAACAGCGACGAGACCGGTGGCAGGCTGGCGACCTGGTGCGCGACTCCGGCGGCCACGCCGTGCTGGCGCAGGCCGCTGGACAGGGTCTGCGGCAGGCGGCTGGCCAGCCCGGCGATCATGACCGAGAAGAACAGCCCGATGGACAGGGCCGTGCCCGAGTTCTGGAAGGTCGAGCGCATGCCCGAGGCCGCGCCGCGCTGCCGGGCCGGGACGCTGCCCATGATGGAGGAGGAGTTGGGTGACGGCGAACATCCCGCTGCCGATCCCGTTCAGGGCGATGAGCAGCGCGAAGGCCGGGTAGGGGAAGTTGACCGGGAGCAGTATCAGGCCGACGAAACTGCCGCCGAAGACCACCATCCCGGCGGTCGCGATGCCCCGGGAGCCGAACGTGTCGGACATCCAGCCCGCGACCGGCCCCGAGACCAGGAACCCGGCGGTGAGCGGGAGCAGGAAGATGCCCGCCCACAGCGGGGTCTGGCTGTAGTCGTAGCCGTGCAGCGGCAGCCAGATGCCCTGCAGCCAGATGATCAGCATGAACTGGAGGCCGCCGCGGGCGATGGCCACGGCCAGGCCGGCCAGGTTGCCGGCCGTGAAGGCCCGGATGCGGAACAGGCTGAGCTGGAACATCGGCTCGGCGATCTTTGTCTCCAGGATGGCGAAGGCGGCCAGCAGGCCGACGCCGCCGATCAGCCCGGCGAGCACCCACGGGTTCGTCCAGCCCATCGTGTGACCGCCGTAGGGCTGGATGGCGTAGGTGACGGCGATAAGCACCGCGCTCAGGCCGATGGCGAAGGTGATGTTGCCCCACCAGTCGATCTTGGCCCGGTGCCGCTCGCCGTTGTCGCGGAGCCGCAGGTAAGCCCAGAGCGTCCCGTAGACGCCGACCGGGACGTTGACCCAGAACACCCAGCGCCAGTCGATGGCGGACAGCAGGCCGCCCGCGACCAGCCCGACGAACATGCCCGCCAGCCCGGCGATCTGGTTGGTGCCCAGCGCGAAGCCGCGCTGGCTGGCCGGGAAGGCGTCGGTCAGGATCGCGGCCGAGTTCGCCATCAGCATGGAGCCGCCGATGGCCTGGAGCAGCCGCCAGCCGATCAGCCACAGCGCCCCGTGGCCGCCGGTGAACGGGTCGAAGGACAGCAGGATCGAGGCAATCGTGAAGACGACGAAGCCGGCGTTGTAGATCCGGACCCGGCCGAACATGTCGCCCAGGCGCCCGACGGTCACTACCAGCACGGCCTGCACCAGCCGGTAACCCATGATCATCCACAGCAGGTAGCTGATGTTGCCCGCGGCCAGCGGGTCCAGGTGGATGCCGCGGAAGATAGCCGGCAGCGCGATGATGACGATCGACCCGTCGAGCGTCGCCATGAACATGGACGCGGTGGTGTTCGCCAGCGCGACCCACTTGTAGCGGTCGTCGTGGCCGGTCTCCTGGACGTCTTTCGTGGTCGCCCGCATCAGATGCCCTGGGCCAGGCGCTCGAGCAGCGGCGCGGCCGTCATCAGCTGATCCAGCTCCTCCCGGGTGAACCCGTCGGCCAGCGCCTTGGCCAGTAGCTCGGTGCGCGCGTCGCGCTTGTCCCTGAGCAGCTGCCGGCCGGCTTCGGTGACCGAGAGGACGACCCGCCTGCCGTCCCGCGCGTCGGGATCGCGGGCGACCAGGCCACGCGCCTCGAGTGCGCTCAGCGTGGCGCCCATCGACTGCGGGCTGATCTGCTCCACCCGGGCCAGCTCGCTCGAGGTAGCCGGGCCGTTGCGGTCCAGCCGGGCGAGCGCGGAGGTCTCCGGCACGGAGAGCCCGCCCGCCTCCCGGACCTGGCGCAGCCGCCGCAGGAGCAGGCCCATGCTGACGTGAAGCGCGGCCGCCACGTCCCGGACGTCAAGTTCCTCAGCCATACATTAAGCCTAAACTGATAAGCCCAGACTTAGCAAACTCGCCGCGGAGCGGGAGGAGGAGGTACCGCGCGGCGGGAGGAGGGAGATGCGGGAGGTAACGGCGGCGGCGGTGGGAAGTGGCGCCGGCCGACGGTGACGCTGGCTGGGCGGTGACGGTAGGCTGGGCGGTGACGGTGGTGCCGGCGGAGCGGAGACGCCAGTCGATGGTCCGCTGGCTGGGCGTGACGGTGGCCGGGGCGGGGGGTTACCAGCGGCCGCGGTGGACTAGTTCGGCGAGGCTCTTGCGGTCGCTGGGAGTCCTGGGGGGGCGGGATTGTCGGCCGGATCGAGGTGGCCGACGGCGATGGCGCCGATCGGCGTCCACTCCGGCGGAACGCCGAACTCCGCGCGGAAATCCGCGAAGTCCGGCGGGCCGAAGAAGACCGCGCCGAGCCGGGAGTCCACGACGGCGAGCAGGATGAGCAGGGTGGCGAACCCGGTGTCGATATACCAGTAGGGCACCGCCCAGCGGTCCTCACCGTAGGCGGCGGTCCAGGTTTTGTCCGGCTGGGCGTACCGGTTCAGGTAGACGTCCTTGCTGGCCATCGGCACGATCACGAGCGGCGCGGCGCTTAGCGCGTCGACCTCGGCCGCCTGGCTGGCGGCGGCCTCGCCCGCCTGCGCCGCCTGCTCGAAGAGCAGGCGCCAGAACGGGGCACACTGCTCCGGGTCCTCGAGCACGAGGAACGAGAAGCCCTGGCTGAAGCCGGCCGACGGTGCCCGGCTGGCCGTCGCCAGCAGCCGGTCGGCGGTGCCCGCGGGCAGGGGATCGGTGGTGAAGCCGCGGATCATCCGGCGGCGCCTGACTACTTCGGTGAATTCCACCTACGCAGGTTAGAGGCCGCCGCGGCGGATCGTTCGTCAGTTTTCGTCGTGCTGGCAGCCAAAACTGACGAACGATCTTGGACGCCCCGGTCAGGGCGGCAGCGGGGCCTTGGCTACGGGTTTCCAGCGGGTCACGTAGTCACGCCGGTCCGGGGCGGGGCCGGGCAGGGATCCGGGGCCACCCGGGACCAGGCCGGGCCGGGCGCGGAGCCCGTCCAGCGCGATGGCGACCAGCCGGGACCGGATGCCGGCCTCCGCGGCGTCCTCCAGCGGGCCGGGCGGACGGCGGCTGAACTGCTCGATCAGCCAGCTGATGTCCAGCGCGGTGACGTCGGCCCGCAGGCACCCGGCGGCCTGGGCGCGGGCCACGAGCTCGTCGAGCCGGTCCATGCTGCGCCGGGCCGTGCCGTTCATCTCGGCCGTGGTCTCGAGCTGCCCGGCCAGCGCGGCGAGCGCGCCGCTGCGCAGCTCGATGCAGGCCGCGATGTAGCCGCCCAGGCCGTCCCACGGGTCACTGGCGGCAAGCGCGTCACCGGCCGCGGCCAGGACCTGCTCCATCGCCAGCACGCACAGGCGCTGCAGCAGCTCGGTCTTGCTGCCGTAGCGGCGGTAGAGGGTGCCCACGCCGACCCCGGCCCGGGCGGCGACCGCCGCTATCGGCGCGTCCGCGCCCTGGGCGGCGAAGACATCGCGGGCCGCTTCGAGCACGACCAGGTCGTTGCGCCGGGCCTCGGCCTGCCGGCCGCGCCCGGACTGCGGCTGCAGGGACCGGAATGCCATCAGCTCAGCCTACCTCTAGTCGGAGTGATACATTCCGACTAGGGTCACGGCTAGCCGTCGGGGCCGAAGGAAACCCGGCGAGGCCGCGGTTGGAACCCAGGGAGGCACTGTCATGCGCGCGGTGGTGATACGGGAGTTCGGGCCGCCCGAGGTGCTCGAGCCCAGTGAGGTGGACGAGGTCCGGGCCGGTCCGGACGAGGTGGTCATCGACGTCGAGTTCGCCAACGTGACGTTTGTCGAGACGCAGGTCCGGGCGGGCCGGCCGCCGCATCCGTCGATGCTCCCGGCGCTGCCGGCCATCCTGGGCAACGGCGTCGGCGGTACCGTCCGCGGCGGCACTGGCCATAGCGACACTGGCCATAGCGGCACTGGCCATAGCGACACTGGCCACGGTGGGGCCGCGGGGCCAGGCCAGCGGGTCGTGGCCAGCCTGAACGGCACCGGCGGGTACGCCGAGCGGGCGGTCTCACCCGTGTCCAAGCTGATCGGCATCCCGGACGAGCTGGCCACGCGGGACGCGGTGGCGCTGCTGGCCGACGGCCGGACGGCGCTCGCCCTGATCTCCCGGGCGGAACTGCGGGCCGGCGAGACCGTCCTGATCGAGGCCGCGGGCGGTGGCGTGGGCACGCTGCTGGTGCAGATCGCCCGCAACGCCGGCGCCCGGATCGTCGCCCTGGCCGGCCATCCGCGCAAGCTCGCCCTGGCCCGGGACCTCGGCGCCGACCTGACCGTCGACTACCGGCAGGACGGCTGGGAGCGGCAGGTCCGCGACGCGACCGGCCAGATCGACGTGGTTTTCGACGGCGTGGGCGGTGACATCGGGCTGGCGGCCTTCGGCCTGCTCGGCGCGGGCGGCCGGTTCTGCCCGTTCGGCATGGCCAGCGGGAGCTTCACCCCGGTCACTCCCGAGCAGGCCCGGGCCTGGCGGGTCAGTATCCGGAGCGGGGCGGGCGGCAGTCCGGAGGAACTGGCCGCGCTGGCCCGGACGGCCCTGGCGGAGGCGGCCGCCGGGCGGCTGCGGCCGGTCATCGGCCAGGAGTTCGGGCTGGAGGAGGCGGCGGCGGCGCATGCGGCCATCGAGGCCAGGGAGACGATCGGCAAGACGTTGCTCACCGTCCAGGGATAGCCGGCCAGGGCAAAGGAGTCTCGGCTCGGGATAGCCGGCCAGGCAAGGGATTGCCGGCTCGGGATAGCCGGCCAGGCAAGGGATTCCTGGTCCTGCAGTGACCGGGGGGATACCGCCTGTCGTATCGCAGCGACGGGCCGCGGGCCGGTGGTAGCGTGGCCGCTGACCGTCCCGGCTGACGATCGCCAGGCACCCGGCTACCGGTCCGCATCATGCCTGCTGAGCAGGCACCTTACCGTCCCGTTATCCATTCGTTATTTACGGTTGCGTATCTGGGACGGCCAGGAGCGCTCCGTTTCGGGTGACGGCAGCTGGTCAACGTCGCAGATTCTCTCGTCGTGCCATCAGCGAACCCAGGATGAGGTGCATCGCCATGCCGGAGCCGAACCCGGACTGGTTCTTCCAGTCACCCAGCCATGATGCAGGGACCGCCGCGGATACCGGAGACGGGCTGATCCGCCTTCCGGCCGAGGTCCTGCAGCGGCACGGTGCCCGGATGCTCGACCCGGACACGGCGGTCAGCGTGCCTGGCTTCCCGCCGCCCCGGTCCACCGTGTACCGGTCCAGGTCGCTGCTCGTCCCCGGGCACCTGCAGCAGGCGGACACGCTGGCGACGTATAACCGGGTCCTGTCCGGGGTGGGGATGAAGCTGCAGCCCGGTCCGGCGGGCCACGACCCGGGGTATGGCAACGTCGATGTCGCCCGCCGCATGGCGGTGATACCGCGGCCGATGGTGCTGACCGCGGCGGACAGTGGTACGCCGGTGACGGTGGACGCGTGGGCGGCCCTCCAGGCCCTGAGGGCGGCGACGGCCGCTCCGGCGGCGCCCGAGCGGCCGGACCTCGTCCGGCTGGAGCGGGGCGAGATAGACCAGATCACCCTCGAGCACCTGCTTGTCGGCTCGGCCATCATGGGCACCCCGTTCTGGGAGAGCCCCGGCGGCCTCACCGCCAGCCCGGGCAGCGGAGCCGGGTCCGCGAGTACCAGTTCCTACCTATTCGGCGGGGGCGACACGCGCACGCCGGTGACGGTCCTCATGGACCCGCCCGGGCGCGAGCTGCCGCCTGGGCTCGGCCGCCGCCCGGTGGTAGCCGTGCTGGACACGGGCGTCCGCGCCCATCCGTGGCTGGACGTGGAGCCCGCGCCCGGGGGCGGCTACGACGTCGATCCGCACCACGACGGCGATGGCTTCATCGAGGTCGACCACGATATCCAGAAGGCGATCCTGCTCGAGGGCGAGCAGGCGGCCGCCTCCGGCGACCAGCCGCGCCTGGTAATCCGGCACCCGTGGGACGGGCCGACCTCACCCGACCCGCTGATCGGCGAGCTCGGGCCGGCCCTGGGCCACGGGACCTTTATCGCCGGCATCGTGCGCCAGGTGGCTCCGCGGGCCCGGGTGCTGGCCATCCGGATCATGCACAGCGACGACATCCTCTACGAGGGCGACCTGCTGACCGCGCTCACCGCGCTGGCCGGCCGGGTCGCGCTGGCCCAGGCGACCGACCCGGCCCGGACCGTGGACGTGGTCTCGCTGTCCTTCGGCTACCTCAGCGAGTCCCCGGCCGACCAGACCTTCACCTCCGCGCTGGGGCAGGCGATCGAAGTCCTGCTCGAGCTGGGCGTCGTCGTCGTAGCGGCGGCGGGAAACCTCTCGACCACCCGCATGTTCTACCCGGCGGCGTTCGCCCAGCGGCCGGCCCGGCCGGCCAGGTGCCGCTGATCAGCGTGGGCGCGCTCAACCCGAACGGATCGCGGGCCGTCTTCAGCGACGGCGGCCAGTGGGTGACCGCGTGGGCCCCGGGCGCCGCCGTGGTCAGCACCATGCCGACCGACATCAACGGCAGCCGCAGCCCCGAGCTCAGGCTGCCCGCGCACCCAGCCGGGCCGCTGCCACCTGGGCACGCCCAGGCCAGCCACCGGGAGGCTCTGGACCCGGATGACTACTCCCGCGGCTGGGCGGTCTGGAGCGGTACCTCGTTCTCGGCTCCGCTGCTGGCCGCGCACTTCGTCCGGGCCTTGCTGGCCGGGCCGGCCGACCCGGCGTCCGGCCTGGTGCTCGAACCCTGCGACGCGCAGACGACGGCGAACCGCGCGCTGGCCGCCCTGACGGCCATGGGCTGGCCGGGCTGAGCGCGATGGACCAGCCCCGAACCGCCACCGTCCAGCGGGGCCGGCCGGACCGCGGTACCCGCATCGCCGGCTTGATGGCCGCGGCCAGGCAGGGCAGCGAGGATGCCCTCGGCGAGATCGTGACCGAGCTCAGTCCGCTGCTCTGGCAGATCGCGCGCGCCGCCGGGCTGAGCGCGGGCGATGCCGAGGACGTCCTGCAGACGGTCTGGCTGCGCCTGGTCGCCCACCTGGGCGGGATCCACGACGCGGAGGCCCTGACCGGGTGGCTGGTCACCACCACCCGCCGGGAAGCATGGCGGGTACGCGCAGCTGGACGCCGGCAGTTCCCGGCCGGCCACGAGACGCTGGACGAGCTGCCCGAACCCGGACCGGGCACGGAGGAGCAGGTCGTCGTGGCCGACGAGCAGCGCGAGCTGTGGGCGGCCATCAGCCGGCTCTCCGCGCGCTGCCAGGAGCTGCTGCGGGTCATCGCCTTTGCGCCGCGGCCCGACTACACCGCGGTGGCCGCCGCCCTGGGCATGCCCGTCGGGAGCATCGGGCCCACCCGCGGCCGCTGCCTGGCCAAGCTGCGCGTGCTGCTGGACGGCGAACCCGGGGGGACGCGATGACCCTCCCGGACGCGGACCTGCCGTCGGCGGACGAGCCGCTCGACGACTCCGACTTCGGGCTGCTGGGCGAGATCCGGGACCTGTTCGCCGCCGCCGATCCGATGCCGGCCGAACTCCCCGAGCGGATCCGCTTCTTCCTCGCCTTCCGTGACCTGGAGATCGAGGTGGCCCGGCTCACGGCGGAACAGGACGAGCTGGCCGTCGCGGCCCGCGGGACCGAGCAGAGCCGCACGATCACCTTCGACAGCGAGACCCTCACCATCATGATCCGGATCGACGGGAACCAGGACGGGACGGTCCGCGTGGACGGCTGGCTGGCGCCGTCCCAGCGCCGCGAGATCGAGATGAAGTGCGCGGCCGAGCCGCTCCGCGTGACCAGCGACGAGCAGGGACGCTTCGCCTTCCCCCGGGTACCGCGCGGCACGGCGCAGCTCGTGGTCAGGCCGGCCGGGCCGGACGGGGCGGGTCGTTCGGTGGTAACTCCCGCGCTCATCTTCTGAGATGAGCGGTTCCGCTGAGATGAGCGCGGAGAGCCGGGCCCGCCAGGCGCGCGAGCGTGCCCTGCGGGCGGCTAACGCGGGCCGTACCGCGGCCGGCATCAGCCACGCCCGGGCCGGCCTGCGGCACTTGGGCTGGAACGAGGACGGGGAGCAGCCGGACGCGCGGCAGGTGGCCGAGGCGCACCGCCCGCTGGCCGCGCGGCTGCTCGGCATGACCGGGATGTGGGAGGCCGAGCTCGGCCGGACCGGCTACGGGCTGAGCCTGCTCGGCCGCGCCGAGCAGCTGGCCCCGGCCGGTGAGCGAGGCGTGCTGCTCGGCCAGCGAGGCACGGTCTACCTGCACACCGGCCGGGAACAGGACGCGGTAGCCGTGCTGGGCGAGGCCGTGGCCGAGCTCGCGGGCAGGCCAGGCGAGACCGTCAACCTGGCGCGGACGCTGCTGAACCGCAGTTTCGCCTGCCTCAGCCTCATCCAGGTGGACCAGGCCCGGGCCGACCTGGACTGGTGCCGCCGCATCGCCACCGATGAGGGGAACGACCTGCTCGCGGCCAAGGCCCTGCACAACCTGGGCTACTGCGACCTGCTGGCCGGGGACATCCCGGCCGCGCTCCGGCTCTTCGACGCGGCCGCCGGGGCGTTCCGGCTGAGCACACCCGGTTTCCTGCTCTTGCTGGCGACCGACAAGGCCAGCGCGCTGCTCGCGGCCGGGCTCGCCAGCGACGCCGCCCGCGAGCTCGACGAGGCGATGGCCTGGTCCGAGGGGCGGCGGCTGGGCCCGGACCTGGCCCGGGCCCAGCTCACCCGGGCGCAAGCCGCCCTAGCCGCCGGGGAGCTGGCCGCGGCGCGCCGGTGGGCGTCGGCCGCCGGACGGCGCTTCCGCCAGCGGGGCAACCACACCTGGGCCGGCCTGGCCGAGCTCACCCGGTTGCACGCGCGTTTCCTGGCCCCGGCCCCCGCCGGCCGCCGGGTGGCCATCGCGGCCGAGGCCCGGGTGCTCGCGGGCCGACTGCGCGACTGCGGCCTGGGCCACGACGCGACCCTGGCCGAGCTTCTCGCGGCGCGGGCGCTGATCGCGGCCGGGCAGCCGGAAGAGGCCGGGCGGGTCCTCGCGCTGACCCGCCACCGGGCCGGGATGCCGCTGGCCGGGCGGCTGCTGCGGCACCTGGCCCGCGCGGAGCTGGCGGAGTCGCGGCGACGGCCGTCGGCCGCCCTGGCCGAGCTCCGGGCGGGCCTGGCCCTGGTCCAGGGCCGGCGCAGCCGCCTCGGCAGCATCGATCTGCAGACCGGTACCGGCGCCCTCGGCGCGGACCTGGCCTCGGCCGGCCTGCGGCTGGCCCTGGAGAGCGGATCGGCGCCACTGGCATTCTCCTGGCTGGAACGCTCGCGCGCCCAGGCGTTCGGGGTCAGGCCGGTGCATCCGCCGACCGACCCGCGGGCCGCGGCCACCCTGGCCGAGCTGCGCCAGCTCAGCTTGCTGATCCGCGCGGCCGAGCTGGCCGGGACGCGCGACCCGGCCCTGTCCGCCCGGCAGGCAGCGCTGCAGCGCGAGATCCGGGAACACGACTGGAAGGCGGCCGGCCTGGGCGACGCCGCCGGGCCGGCCAGCCTCGGCGAAGTGAGCGCGGCCCTGGCCCAGAGCGGGCAGACCCTGGCGGGCATCGTGGCCCGGCCCGGCCGGATGGCCGCGGTGGTAGCCGGAGCCGGCCCGCGCGGCCGGGCCCGGCTCGTCCGGCTCGGTGACTTCGAGGTGGCGGCCGAGGCCGCCCGGCGGCTCAGCGCCGACCTCGACACGCTGGCCGGACGGCGGCTGCCGGCCCGGCTCGAGACGGTGATCAGGGAATCAGCGCGGCATCAGGCGACCGCGCTGGCGGATGAGGTCATCGCGCCGCTGCGCCCGTACCTGGGCGACGGCGGGGTGGTGCTCGTCCCGGCGGCCCCGCTGGCCGATGTCCCCTGGGGAACGCTGCCCGGCCTGCGCGGCCGCCCGGTCACCGTGTGCCCGTCCGCGTCTTCCTGGCTGTCCGCGTGGCAGCGCGGGCAGGCCGGGGCGGGCGGCCCGGCCCTGCTGGTGGCGGGACCCGACCTGGAGCACGCGGCCCGGGAAGTCACCGGCATCGCGGAGTGCTACCCGGGCTGCCGCCCGCTGCTCGGGGAGGCGGCCACGACCCGCGCGGTGCTGCCCGCCCTGGACGGCGCGCCGCTGGTCCACCTGGCCGCGCACGGGCATCACGACCAGGAGAACTTCCTGTTCTCCCGGGTCGACCTGGCCGACGGCCCGCTGATGGCCTACGACATCCAGCGGCTCACGGCCGCTCCCCGGCACGTGGTCCTGTCCTCGTGCGACGTCGGGCGGACGACCGTACGGCCCGGCGAGGAGATCCTCGGCTTCACCGCGGCCCTGCTGTACATCGGCACGGCGACGGTGACCGCCAGCGTCGCCCGGGTCGACGACGAGACCGCCGTCGGCACGATGGCCGCTTACCACCGGCTGCTCGCGGCCGGGACCAGGCCCGCCGAGGCGCTGGCCGCGGCCACGGCCGACGACCAGTTCAGCCCGTTCGTCTGCTTCGGCGGCGGATAGCGGCGGGCTCGCCGGGCTCGCGGGGCTCGGCGCCGGGATGGTGGCGGGCACGGTGCCCCGTTCGGTATAAATTTCTGGCTTTTTACGGCGGGCTGAGTACGGCGCCGGCCAGGGCCTGCAGGGCGGCGGCCAGCCGGGCCGGGCCCTCGGCGGCCAGCTGGGTCAGGACCGGCTCGCTGTGCAGGGACCCGAGCAGCAGGTGGGCGATCATCTCGGCGTCGGCCCCGGGCCGCTGGGCGGCGATCAGCGCGCTGATGTGACCGTGCCAGAACCGGTAGACCGGGTGACCGTCCCGGCCGCGCGCCACGGCGTTATCCGGCGGCGGTTCCGCGGCCGCCGAGTAGGCCAGCTCCGCCAGCAGGCTCTTGTTGCGCCCGACGACCTCGACGATGGCATCCAGGAAGGCCAGCAGCCGGTCCCGGTCCGGCGCACCGGGCCCCAGCGGCGGCGGCCCCGCGGTCACCGATTCCTCGAGCGCCTGGGCCCGTTCCACCATGAGCGCGTACATCAGCCCGGTCCGGTTGCCGAACCGGTGGAAGACCGTCCCCTTGCCCACGCCCGCCGCCATCGCGACCTGCTCCATCGAGATGTCCTGGGGACGGTGCGTGGCCAGCAGCTTCTCGGTGGCGTCGAGGATCGCACGGCGGTTGCGGGCCGCGTCGGCTCGCTCGCGGCGGCCTTCGTCCATCCGGGGCTCCGTTATCGGTGGGGGGTTATCGGCTAGACAAGTGGACCGACGGTCCAGTACTGTTGGCAGTTAAGTTGACTACTGGTCCAGTTTAGCTCGGACTCTGGGCCCTTGCTGACAGGAGACTCTCATGCGGCGTGTCCGCTACCACGCGCACGGCGGCCCCGAGGTCCTGGCCGTCGAGGAGGCCGCGATCCCCGAGCCCGGCCCCGGGCAGGTGCTCATCCGCACCGAGGCGATCGGCGTCAACTACGTCGACGTCCAGCTCCGCCGCGAGACCGACCCGGACTCGATCTGGTTCCGCCCGCTGCCCGGGGTGCTGACCGGCGACGTCGTGGGGACCGTCGAGCAAACCGGGCCGGGCACTGAGCGGGGCCTGGCCGGGCGGCGGGTCGCGGTCCTGCTCGAGGACGGCTGCGCCGACTATGTCGTGGCCGGTGCCGACTGGCTGGTGCCGGTGCCGGCCGGCCTGGACGCCGGGGCGGCGAGCATGCTGCCGACGACCGGGGCGGTGGCGCTGGGGGCGCTGCGGGCCGGGCGCCTCGCGGCCGGGGAGACCGTCCTGGTCACGGCCGGGGCGGGCGCGATCGGCCACCTGGCCGTGCAGCTGGCCCGGCGGCTCGGGGCGGGGACGGTCATCGCCACCGCGGGCTCGGCGGCCAAGCTTTCGCTGGCCAAGGAGCTCGGCGCCGACGTCGCGGTCGACCACCGCCAGCCTGGCTGGGACGACCAGGTGCGGTCCGCGGTGCCGGGCGGCGTGAACGTGGTCCTCGAGGCGGTGGGCGGCGACACGCTGCACCGGTGCCTCGGGCTGCTGGCGCCGTCCGGGCGCGCGGTCGTCTTCGGCGCCTCGGCGGGCGAGCTGGGCAGCGTCACGGTGCGGAGCCTGTTCGGGCTGAAGACCGTGACCGGGTTCTCGCTGCTGGCCTGGCGGACGGCCGAGCCGGAGCAGGCGCGGGCTGACATCGCCTCGGTGGCTGGCTGGTTCGGGTCGGGTGAGCTGCGGGCGGTTACCGGGGCGACGCTTCCGCTGGCCGAGGTCAGCCAGGCGCACCGGATACTCGAGGAGCGTTCGGTGCCAGGGCGGCTCGTGCTGGTGCCGTAGGGCGGAAGAACTGGTTGTTGTTGAGCAGGGGCTTGGCGGCGGGCGGGCCGAGGTGGGCGGCGGCCCAGCAGGTGGCGCCGGTGTGGCAGTTCGCCAGGCCGCCGAGGGCGTTGCGCAGGGCGGCGGGGACGCCCTGGCCGGCCAGGTTGTCCAGCTCGTAGGGGTCGGTCGCGGTGTCGTAGTACTCCTGGGCGCCGCCCGCGTACCGGACGTAGAGGGCGGTCGCGGTCCGCACCGCCTCGTACGTCGGCGGGTCTCCCGGTTTGGAGGTCTGCCGGTCCGGGTCGGCCGGCGAGAAGTCCGGGCCGTGATGCTCGACGAGGATGGCCTGCCGCCAGTCCGCCGGATCCCGGCCGTGCCACAGGCTCACCAGGCTGTGGCCGTCGACGTCGGCCGGGACGGGCAGGCCCGCGAGCGTCTCGAAGGTGGGCGCCAGGTCGATGCTGGAGGTCAGCTGGCTGACGGTGCGGCCGGCCGGGACGCCGGGGCCGGTGACGATCAGCGGCACGCGGATGTCGGTCTCGAAGGCGGTCTGCTTCCCCGAGGTGAGGGTGTACTCCCCCATGTGGAAGCCGTTGTCCGAGCTGAACACGAAGTACGTGTTCTGGGCCAGCCCCTTGGCCGCCAGCTCGTTCTCGAGCTGGCCGATCATGTCATCGACGGAGAAATCGTCCTCCACCCGCTTGCGGAAGCTGGCGGTGATCTGGTTCTGGTCGCCCGCCGTCAGGGCCGGGTGGCCCTTGAGCCACGGTGGCGGGCTGGCCGGGAGCCGGTCGTAGGCCGGGGTCTTCGGGTAGCTGAGCTGCTGGGCCGCGTTGGCGTAGCGGGGCGCGGGCGTATACGGCGCGTGCGGGGCGAACGTGGCCACCTCGAGCATGAAGGGATGGCTCGCGGCGGCGGCCGAGTCGATGAACGTGCTGGCCTTGGCGGCCAGCACGTCGGTCAGGTAGTCGTTCGCGCTAAGGCCGTAGCCGACCCGCTGGCCGTCCTGGTTGAGCGTGTAGCCGAGCTCGCCGTAGCCGCCGTTCCCGGCGACGTCCCACTCGTCCCAGCCGGGCGCGGGCGGGTACGCGGGCGCGTACTGATTCAGGTACTTGCCCATCAGCGCGGTGCGGTAGCCGGCCTGCTGCAGCGCCACCGCGAACGACTTGCCCTGGTCGCCGTTCTTGTTGAAGGCGAAGTAGCCGCCGTCTTGGCCGGCGTTGGTGAAGACCCCGTCGTCGTGCGGGTACTGACCGGTGAAGATGGCCGAGCGGGACGGACAGCACAGCGAGTCCACCACGTAGTAACGGGACAGGGTCATCCCGGCCTGCTCCATGGCCAGCACGTGCGGCATGTGGCTGACCAGGTTCGGTGACAGGTCATCGGTGAGCACGAACACGAAGTTCGGCCGGGAGCGGTCGGCGGCGGTGGTCGCGTGCGGAGGCTTCGGGGGCTTGGGGGACGCGGCCGGGGCGGAGGTGCAGCCCACCGCGGCCAAGACGGTCACGAGGAGGCCGATCACGACCTGGGCGGATTTGGAGGTCATCGCCCCGTCCGGGCCGATTCCCGGGCACCGCTTCCCAGAACCGACGGATCCACATGCACCCAGGCATGCTACTCACCGCCCGCCCTGCCCGGGTGCCGCGGATGGCATCATCGCCACCCGTTACCGGCTCGCGATCGTCACATCCGGCGCAGGACGGTGACGACCTTGCCGATGATGACCGCGTTGTCGGCCATGACGGGCGAGTAGACGGGATTGTGCGGGAACAGCCAGACGTGGCCGTCGATCTCCTTGAACGTCCTGACCGCCACCTCCCGGCCGGTCTCGCTCTCGACTAGGGCAGCGACGATGTCGCCGTTCTCGACATCGGAGTCACGGCGGACGACTACCCAGTCGCCACCGGTGATCGCCGCGTTGATCATGGACTCGCCGACGACGCTGAGCATGAGGAAGGTTCCCTCTCCCACCAGCTGCTTCGGCAGCGGGATGACGTCGTCGACGGACTCGTCCGCGAGAATCGGGCCGCCCGCCTCGGCGATCTCCCAGAGGCTGGGGTCAGGCAGCCCGGCGTGTCGCATCACTCGACCTCCAGTGGCATAGCAGCCATTGATGACGACACCCTAGAGAGATTCTCAAGTACTGTCAAACATTTCTTCGATTAGCGGCGGGGCCTGTTCATATCCGTCCTGTCCGTGCATCATCCTGGCATGGCGAACGAGGAAAAGGACGCGCTGCTCGCGGCGCTCAGCGGGCAGCGTGAGCATCTGCTCGGCGCGCTGGACGGGCTGTCCGAGGAGGACCTGCGGCGGCCGGTACTGCCGTCCGCCTGGACGGCCCTCGGCCTGGTCAGGCATCTCGCCCTGGAAGTCGAGCAGTTCTGGTTCCGCGGGACGGTCGCGGGCGAGCCGATCACGCTGACGTCCGGGGACGAGGCCTGGCGGGTTCCGGCGGATGTGCCCAGTGCCGCGATCCTCGACCGGTACCGGGACGAGGTAGCCAGGGCCAACGAGATCATCGCCGCGACGCCGATCGACGCGATGCCGAAGTGGTGGCCCGATTTCTTCCGTGGCTTCCCGCCCCGGCCGCTGCGCCAGACCATCCTGCACGTGATCACCGAGACCGCCGCCCACGCCGGTCACGTGGACGCGGCCCGCGAACTGATCGACGGGGGCCAGTGGCTCGTCCTCACCCGGTGACCGCGCTAGCCGACCGGAAGTGCTGCTCTAGACTCGAACGCTGATCCAGCAGGTCAGAGTGGGTACATGGCCGATCTGCCGATAGGTGCGCGCGCGACCTGCCGATCCGATCTTGGCTTCAGACTCTGCGCTGGGGGCCGCGACGGCCTTAGCGCGGTATACCTCGACTTCAGTCTGGCCGCGACGCAGCGCGATTATGCAGACAGCCCGGATATAAAATCGGTTGAATTCACCTTCAGCCAGAGTTTCCGGCGCGTCACGTGGCACCGCCTTCGAGTACGGCTTGCCGTTGCGATGAGAAATCTCGGTGGCTAGCAAATAGCCACCTGCGCGCAGTTCATTGGCCAAGACTTGAGGGTTTCCACTTTCAGCGGCATGAGCAAGCAAGCCGGGCCAGTCTTCCGGCCCAGTTTGACTTAGCCGTCTACTTTTGTGCAAGTTATTCTGTTCCTGATCGAGGTGAATCTCCTCGAGCATGACGGCGCGTACCTCATCATTGAGGTCAGGGAATGCATTGTCGTTCTCCCTACCTGGTTCGCGACTCATGGCCAATAAGGAGGGAAGCGCCATATTGATCACGACGCTTCCCTCCTCAGGTCAGCTAATACTGGCGCAGGGCACTTATTCGGAGTGTGCGGTATTCTGCGAGCTTGATCCGGCGCTGACCTGGCGGATGTGCAGTATCACACGTGGACGACGACGACCCGCTCCGCTTTCGGCCGCTCTGGCTCCTCGACAAGCCTGTTCATGTCGTCCGGATCGCTGGTGAGCAATACGATTGGGCGTTCCAGTCCGAGGGCTGTGGCAGCCCCAACAGCATCGATGGCACACCTGTGGCCGGACAGCCCGGTCGTCCCGAGCAGTTCGCCAGCTCGGCGTGCGATCTGGGCGGTCACTGGTACGACGGTGACTCTGGACAGCACACGGTGCACGGTCGCATCACGCGGATCCCCTCGAAGTGTCTCGGTCAGGGTGATCGCACTCACGGCAACTTGGGCGCGCCGAGCGCGGGCGCTGTCGAGATACGCGCGGATGCGAGCGTCACCAGCCGCCAGTTTCGAGACCCCCTCGCTGTCAAGGACGAGAGTCCCGCCCGCGACTACTCGCCGTCCGGCCATGCGGCACGCGCTTCTGCCAGGTACTCCTCGGGAACTGAGCCGTGTTCGGCAGTCAGCAACTCGGACAACTCGTCGAGCAAGTCCAGTTCTAGCTGGCGGGTAACTGCCTCAGTCACATACTGGCTGAACTTTCCCCGGCCAACGCGCAGTTGGACAGCGGCCGTGAGATCCTCCGGCATCGACACACTCACCTTGCGGGCCGGGCCAACGGCCCGCAGCGCCGACAGGTCGGCAGCAGCAAAGGACTCCAGGACCCGCCGGGTGGCCTCCTGAAACCCTGGTGAAGCTAGGGCATCAGTGAAGGCGCGCTGGTTATGGAGGATTGGCTCTAGATCAGCGAACGTTCTGGCCCACTGCGCCAAGGCGGTAGTAGCACCGAGTTCACTGGCCCGCTGAACTATCACATGGAGACGTTCGGCCTGATCCTCTGTCTGGATCGGTTCCGTGCTCATATCATCATGCTACCACTGGTAGTAAACTCCTGGACAGTGGCTACTGCCCCGCTGTGGGATGTGCTCCGCATTGCGTTCGACAACGTAAACAGTCCAGTCTCGTTTGGCCCACTGGGACCAGCGTTCGGCGGTACTGATGCTGATGCTGATGCTGATGCCGGCCAGGTCGGCTAGCACCGAGGCGGGCAGTTCGGCGGCCAGAGCGAGGCGCCCGGTGTTGCGGCCGACATGGGTGTCGATGCCGTAGCGGTGCAGACGGACGCCGAACAGGATGTCCACGGCCGGGCGGGCCGGGCTCTGGCCGGGGAAGAGCCACCGCGCAGGGGTGCCCAGACGGCCGAGGGTCCAGCGCGGCTCGTCCTGGTCATGCAGCTGGCGGACGAGGTCTGCCAGCCGCGGCGGCCGGATGAGGCGGTGCCCGTCGACGGAGAGACAGGTGGCCTGGCCGTCCTCGATCACGTCGTCCTTGGTGAGCTGGGTGATCCGGCTGACCAGCATCCCGAACAGCAGGACGAGTCCTCCCCCGACCCGCAGGTCCATGGGCATGGCTTCGTCGGTGAGGCACCGGTCAAGCTGCTGGATATGGTCGTTTTCGGCGAGCAGCCGCGCCGGTTCCGGGCGCGGGGGAAGCGGCACCGCCAGGTCGTCGGCCAGGCCGTGGCCGCGAGCCCACTGGAGGAAGTGACGCACGGCCCGGCGGGTGGTGGCGCCGTCAGCGAGCCACTGGTCCAGGTCCGGCTGGGTGAGGTCGCACAGGTCCTGGCCGCGGTGGTCCAGCCAGGACAGCAGGTCCAAGGCGGCCAGGACGCGAGCGCGGGCGAAGCCGGCTGATCCCCGGGTGAAGGTCCGGCGGGCAGCGGCCCGGCAGGCGCGGCGCAGCACGAACCAGTGGGCGAAGGGCCTGATAAGCCGGGCGTGGTGGGCTGGCTTGCCGTGCAGCAGGTGCTCCAGCCAGGGTGCCAGTGCCGACGCCGGATCCAGATGCACCACCCCGGCCGCCAGCGCCAGACGCGCTGCGCCAGGGAGCCCAGCCGTTTTTGGAGTCACGCACGATGTTGCATCTTCGGTAGACACGGCAATCGGTCGCGCCCTCCTCCTGGAGACGAGCGGCCAGCCCGGCCACGTACCAGGTATTGAACTCGGTGATGGCCAGACGCTCTGACGCTTGGGTGGGATTCACGCTGCGTTGGCGAGCCACGCCGTTGCGAACGTACGTCTCGCTGGCCTGCCAGTAGTCCGGGCGGTTCAGCGCGTGGGCCAGAGTAACCTCACTCCCGTCCGGATCGGCGATCGCCTGACGCACGACGTCCGGCCAGTGCGCTAGGCCGAGCTGACTCAGCACCTCAGAACGGTATGGTTCCCACCGGACTCCTCGGCCTCAAACCGCCGGAGCATCCACTCACGCGTGGACTCATCAAGCTCAGTAAAGATCATCGTCACCGCTGTTCCCCATGGACGCCTACCAGCAAACGTTCGTCGCAGCTCATGTAGCTGCGGCGATCAGCCGCCCTGGTTGCAGGCCCAGGGCGGCGGCGATCACTTACCGTTCTTCTTCGGCTTGCGCGGCGCCTGCGCAAGGTCGCTCGCTGCGACTTCCTTGTCCTTCTTCGGCGTCTTCGGGTTGCGCAGCAACTTGCCGGCGTCGCTAGCCGGCTTCGGGCCGGTCCCCTTACCATCCTTACTGGTAGCCATATTCATCCCCCCTTCGTCTTGATCTGCGACGAGGACCGTGATGTCATTGCTGTTCTCAACACCGCAAGGCAGTCACTGTCCTTGCCGCGACGGGCGCCCGCTCCTGCAAGCGTGGGCGCCCGTCGTGCTGACGGCCTACAACCGCCAACACGGCTTGCCCTAGCTGGTCAGGCGGATCACCGGACCGGCCACGTCCTTTGTTGCATCTGATGCAATAATCCTCACTTTTAGCTGCAGCCGCTGGTGGAGCCGCAGCCTTCGCAGACGTAGCAGCTGCCGGCCGGGCGCATCTTGGTGCCGCAGGTCAGGCACAGCGGAGCGTCCGCGGTGCGGCCCTGCTGGGCCTCGATCAGCTCGGTGGAGCTGTGCGGTCCGGGAGAGCCGGGCCGAAAGGGCGAGCTCGGCTGGGCGTGTAGCGGGGCCGGGGCGGGGACGACATCCCGTTCGGTGTGATGGGGCTGTTCTACGGCGGCCGACTGGGCAAGTTCCACCGGATCGACCTCCTCGGTCAGCCCGGCGGGGTCGTGACCGGCTACCTCGGCGGCACGCTCGGCGGCGGACAGGATGCCGAGCTCGGCACGGTCCTCGTAGGGCAGGTGATCCAGCGCCAGGCGGCGGAAGATGTAGTCCATTACCGAGCTGGCCAGCCTGATGTCCGGGTCGTCGGTGAGGCCGGCCGGCTCGAACCGCATGTTGGTGAACTTAGCCACGTAGGAATCCAGCGGGATGCCGTACTGCAGGCCGACCGAGATGGCCATGGAGAAGGCGTCCATCACGCCGGCCAGGGTCGAGCCCTGCTTGCCGAGCTTGAGGAACACCTCGCCCACGCCGTCGTCCGGGTAGTTCGAGACCGTCATGTAGCCCTCGGCGCCGGCCACGGAGAACCTGGTCACCATGGCGGGCCGCTGCCGGGGCAGCCGGCGGCGGACCGGACGGTGCGGCGCGGGCGGGACTTCCGCGGGGGCGGGCGCCTCGGCGGTCTTCTTCCCGGCGGCGGAGAGCGGCTGGCCGACCTTGCAGTTGTCCCGGTAGATGGCCAGGGCCTTCAGCCCGAGCTTCCAGCCCTCGCGGTAGATCTCCTCGATCTCCTCGACGGTGGCGCTCTCCGGCATGTTGACCGTCTTGCTGATCGCGCCGGACAGGTAGGGCTGGACGGCGGCCATCATCCGGACGTGGCCCATCGGGCTGATCGAGCGCTCGCCCATCGCGCAGTCGAACACCTCGTAGTGCTCGGGCCGCAGGCCCGGGGCGTTGACCACGTGGCCGTGCTCGGCGATGTACTCGGTGATCGCCTCGACCTGCTCGTGCGGGTAGCCGAGGTTCTTCAGCGCCCGCGGCACGGTCTGGTTGACGATCTGCATGGAGCCGCCGCCGACCAGCTTCTTAAACTTGACCAGGGCCAGGTCGGGCTCGATGCCGGTGGTGTCGCAGTCCATCATGAGGCCGATGGTCCCGGTCGGCGCGAGTAGGCAGGCCTGCGCGTTCCGGTATCCGTTGGCGTCGCCGAGGCTGACGCACTCCTGCCAGGTCTTGTGGGCCAGGTCGAGGATCTCGCGCTCGATCGTGCCGACCTGGCTGATCTGCTCGCTGGCGTCCGCGTGCTTGCGGATGACCCGCTTGTGCGGCTTGGCGTTGCGCGCGTAGCCCTCGTAGGGGCCGACCGCCGCGGCCAGCTCGGCCGAGGTCCGGTACGCCTCCCCGGTCATCAGCGAGGTGATCGCGGCGGCGATGGCCCGGCCGCCCGCGGAGTCGTAGGCGTGCCCGGTGGCCATCAGCAGCGCGCCCAGGTTGGCGTAGCCGATGCCCAGCTGGCGGTAGGCGCGGGTGGTCTCGGCGATCTTCTCGGTGGGGAAGTCGGCGAAGCTGATCGAGATGTCCATCGCGGTGATGATCAGCTGGGTGATCTTCGCGAATCGCGCGGCGTCGAAGGTGTCGTCGTCGCGGAGGAACTTGAGCAGGTTGATGCTGGCCAGGTTGCAGGAGGAGTTGTCCAGGCTCATGTACTCCGAGCAGGGGTTACTGGCGCTGATCCGGCCTGATTCCGGGTTGGTGTGCCAGTCGTTGATGGTGCCGTCGTACTGGATGCCGGGGTCGGCGCACTCCCAGGCGGCCTGCGCCATGTCGCGCATCAGCTTGCGTGCGTCGATCTGCTCGATGACCTCGCCGGTCTGCCGTCCGAGCAGGTCGAACTGCCCGCCCGCCTCCACCGCGCGCATGAACTCGTCGGAGACCCGGACCGAGTTGTTGGCGTTCTGGTACTGGACGCTAACGATGTCCTTGCCGCCCAGGTCCATGTCGAACCCGGCGTCGCGGAGCGCCCGTACCTTGTCTTCCTCGCGGGCCTTGGTCACGATGAACTCGGCGATGTCGGGATGGTCCACGTCGAGGACGACCATCTTGGCCGCGCGGCGGGTGGCGCCGCCCGACTTGATCGTGCCGGCCGAGGCGTCGGCGCCGCGCATGAACGAGACCGGGCCGCTGGCGGTGCCGCCGGAGGACAGCAGTTCCTTGCTCGACCGGATCTTGGACAGGTTGACGCCGGCCCCGGAGCCGCCCTTGAAGATCAGCCCCTCTTCCCGGTACCAGTCCAGGATGGCGTCCATGGTGTCGTCCACGGCCAGGATGAAGCAGTTATGGACCCGCAGGTTGCCGGAAAGGTACTCGCCGCTCTCCGTCTGGATGTCGTAGACCTCCATGGCACCGAGTTCCTCGACTCGGTCGATCTCCAGTCGCTTGGTCTCGCCCGCCGCGAGTCCGGGCAGGTCAAAGCTTCGCTCGAGCTTCGCCGCCTTGACGGGGTCGATGAAGCCGATCGCATCGGCGAAGATGCGCCTGTCGCCGGTGGCCTGGATGCGAAGAGTCCAGCAACCGTAACGGTCCGCGCGAGCATCCGACTTGAAGCCGACCCGCGAGTAGATGCCGAAGCGCAGCAGCAACTGCTGCATCCCCCTGATGAGCTGCTCAGATATCATGTCGACCTCCACCACAGTGGAGGATTTGCGCGCCGACACGAACCCTTCGGCTTGGAAGACGCTCCGCAGATAGGCGGCCACGACGGGAAGCGGCGCGGTGAAGAGCCGACGCGGGACAGTCATCTCCGTGCCGCGAACCAGCAAGTCCCATCGATCGACAAAGTCCCGCAAGACCTCTCCGTACAGCCGCGTGCGCCTGCAGTCGAGCCGCTGGTCCTGCGTACTGACATGCCGCTCATGGCGGTGCACGCCGGCGAAGAGAAGGTCCAGGGACTCGGTGACCCAGGCTAGCTCGGCGTCGGTCACCGTCATGGCTTCGATGGTGAGGGAGCGGTTGGTGCCGTCGTACTGGCCGACGAACCCGTCTGATTGCAGCCAGCCAGCCAGCGCTGCTTCAGCGATCTCGTAGCGGCTGATCTCGGCCTCGCCATGACTATCGCGCCGATGCCACTGAAGCGTGTCACCCGGCTTCAGGCCCCCGGCGGCCACGAAACGGCCGGTATCACGATCTGACGAACGCCAGACGAGGTGATCCGACGTCACGTCAAGCGTGTAGCCGGCCTTAGTGTGCAGCCGGAGTACTTGCTTGACGCCATTTGCTTTGGTGGCAATGACCTTGGTCACGCCATGAGCGTCGTAGACCTTAGCGCCGACGGCATCGTCTTCGACCAGCTTGCCGATGGGAACCAGCCCTCCAGGCGTGCTGACCAGGGCGTCATAAGGCTGGCACGCGGTGACCTGCTGCGGGGACTGGGTGCCGACGTTGAACCAGACCGGGGAGTTGAAGCTGAAGATCTGGTGGACCAGGGCGTAGCGCAGCTCGTGCCCGAAGATCTCGGCGTCCTCGTCGCTGGCGAAGTAGCCGTGCTCCTTGCCCGCCTGCTCGTAGGTGCCGACGACCCGGTCGATGAGCTGCTTCAGGCTCCACTCGCGCTGCGGCGAGCCGACCGCGCCGCGGAAGTACTTAGTGGTCACGATGTTGGCGGCGTTGACCGACCAGAAGTCGGGGAACTCCACGCCGTGCTGCTCGAAGTTGACCGAGCCGTCCCGCCAGTTCGTCATTACGACGTCGCGGCGCTCCCAGGTCACCTGGTCATAGGGATGCACCCCCGGGGTGGTGTGGATGCGCCGCATCGTGAGCCCGCTCGCCTGAGCCTTCGGCGTGGCCTTGCCCTTGCGGGTCGTCGCACCGCTCACCGTCTCCGTCATGTGGGGTCCCCCTTCCGGGATCTGTCCGGATCCCTGCCAGGCCTTTTACGGCCGTGTTGTCAGCGTTTGGTGCTCAGCTCGGTGGTGCCCAGCTGTGCGGTGCCGTCCTTAGGACGCCGGGTCCGCGGCGCTGGCACCAGCGTCGCGGTGGCCCTGGCGCAGGGCGGTGATCTCATCTTCGAAGTCGGCGAGCGACTCGAAACTCCGGTAGACCGAGGCGAACCTGAGGTAGGCCACCTCGTCCAGGTCCCGCAGCGGGCCCAGGATGGCCAGCCCCACTTCGTGCGACGGGACCTCGCCCAGCCCCCGTGCCCTGATCGTCTCTTCCACCTGCTGGGCCAGGATCGCCAGCTTGTCCTCGTTGACGGGCCGTCCCTGGCAAGCGCGCTGCACACCGCGGATGATCTTGTCCCGGGCGAACGGCTCGGTGACGCCGCTGCGCTTGGCGACCATCAGGATCACCGTCTCCTGGGTGGTGAACCGCCGCCCGCACTCCGGGCACGACCTCCGGCGCCGGATCGCCGTGCCGTCGTCGGCCGTACGGCTGTCGATGACCCGGCTGTCCGGGTTCCGGCAGAAGGGGCAGTACATGCGATTCACCTCCCTGACCGCCGCTGTGTTCACCAATCAGTTTACCTGTGAACACAACTTGTGGAAAAAGAACATCGATGTAAGTACTAGATGTTGTGGTTACGGTAAACCACCGGACGGCTGGAGGCAAGCTGGTCCGGGCGGATGATCCGCGGAACCTCGCCGCTGCGCTGCTCCGCCCGGCGTGTCGTCCGGCGCGCCGGCGTGTCGCGGATGCGAGCGGGTCGCGGGACGCCGGCGTGTCGCGATTCGGCGGCGGGCCGGGTTTTGGTCGCGGGAGGGGCGTCGCGGGAGGGGCGTCGCGGGAGCGGCTCAGCCGCGCGGTACCCAGAGCTGCTGCCCGGCCGGCACGGTGGCGCTGGTCAGCGAATTGAGGTCGATGATCTGCTGGACGACCACCCGGGTGTCCTGATCGGGGTCCGCGTTCTCGGCAACGGACCACAGGGTCTGGCCGGGGCGGACTACCACCTGGAGGAGATGCTGGCGCGCCGCGCGCGGCGCGGGGCCATGGCTCGTCGCCTGCGCCACGCCGGCGGCGATGAGCGAAATTACGGTGACGAGCAGCGCGGCCGTCACGGCGATGACGATCCGGCCCCGTCTGGTCAGCCGCGGCGGCGGCGCCGCGGCGCCCGGCCGGTGACGCTGCGGATGGCCGCGGCGGATCTCAGAATCGCAGGTCAACGCGATTGCTGTCATCGCACTCATGGCGACCTCCCGATCAAACCTTCATTCGATCCACGTTGCGTTCGATCGTACACCCATTCGATCGCTTTACTGTTCGATCGAACGGGGTATGTAGTTGTTGTACGGCCCGGGTCTGACAATTTGGCGACACGTCGAACAGATGTTTGGGATCTCAGGCGAGAACCGTTACTCTCTACTCAGCACGCAAGAACTCGGACACGGAAGGTCATCAGATGGAGGAAACCGCCATGGGAGGCGCCATTACCGGCGTGTCTGGCACTGATCAAGCGGGAGCGCCCAGACCTAAGGGGCGGCCAGGGCGCAAGCCGAAGGGCAGCGTCCCGGTCGTCATTCCGGAAACGCCGGACAAGCCCGACCCCAATCACGTGCTGACCTGGCGGCAGCGCAAGGTGCTGCAGGTGATCCGGGAATCGGTACAGCAGCGCGGCTACCCGCCGTCGATGCGCGAGATCGGCGAGGCCGTCGGCCTGACCAGCACGTCGAGCGTCTCGTATCAGCTCAGCACGCTCCAGAAGAAGGGGTACCTGCACCGGGACGTGGGCCGGCCGCGGACGGTCGAGGTCCGGCTGCCCGGTCACCCGGCGGTGCGTCCGGAACCGAGCCGGGAGACCACTTCCCGGGAGGACGACGAGACGGGCGATATCCCGGGCGGCGACATCCCGTCCCAGGAAGCCGCCTACGTGCCCCTGGTTGGCCGGATCGCCGCGGGCGGGCCGATCCTGGCCGAGCAGTCCGTCGAAGACGTGTTCCCGCTGCCCGGCAACTGGTCGGCGAGGGCACGCTGTTCCTGCTCAAGGTGGCTGGCGATTCGATGATGAACGCCGCTATCACGGACGGGGACTGGGTCGTGGTCCGGCAGCAGGAGGACGCGGAGAACGGCGAGATCGTGGCCGCGATGCTGGACGGCGAGGCGACGGTCAAGACGTTCAAGCGCGGCGACGGGCACGTCTGGCTGATCCCGCACAACCCGGCGTACACGCCGATTCTCGGCGACGAGGCCACCATCCTCGGCCGCGTCGTCGCAGTCCTGCGCCGCGTCTGAGGCGGTGCTGTCCGAGCAGTCGTCCGAGTAGTTGTCCTAGCCGGGCCGCGTCCGAGGACGCGGCCCGTCAGGGGCGGATCGCCTGGCCGCGAACGGCCGTTAGGCGGCGACGATGCTGACCAGCTTCGGCGCCCGTACGATGACCCGGCTCACCTGCTGGTCCCCCAGGGTGCGGAGGACTCCGGGCGCCACCAGGGCAAGCTCGCGTAGCTCGTCTTCGCCGATCTCCGGCGAGACCTCGAGCTTGTCACGGACCTTGCCGTTGACCTGCACCACGCACGTCACCCGTTCCTGGGTGAGCAGCGCCTGGTCGGCGGCGGGCCAGTCGGCGCGCGCCACCGACGCCTCGTGCCCGAGCAGCTGCCAGCACTCCTCGGCGGTGTACGGGGCGAACAGGGACACCATCACGGTCAGGGCCTCGGCCGCCTCGCGGACGGCCGGGTCAGCCGCCCCCGGCCCGGAATCGATGGCCCTGCGCGTGGCGCTGACCAGCTCCATCAGCCGGGCCACGGCCACGTTCAGGTGATAGGCCTCCACCTGCCGGGTGGCCTCGTCGATAGCCCGGTGGGTGGTCCGGCGCAGCTCGGTGTCGCCCGGGGCGGACACCTGATCCCCGCGCCCTGACCTTCGGCGTCCCGTCCGGGTTCGGCCACGTCGGCGGCGATCCGCCAGACCCGGCCGAGGAACTTGACCATCGCCTCGGGGTTCATGTCGGCCCAGTCGATGTCGTCTTCCGGCGGGCTGGCGAAGATCATCGTCAGCCGGATCGCGTCCACGCCGAACCGCTCGAGCTGCTGGCCGAGGTCGACGCCGTTGCCGAGCGACTTGGACATCGCCTTGCCGTGGTTGATCACCTGGCCCTGGTTGATCAGCCGGGTGAACGGCTCGGTGAAGTCGATCAGGCCCATGTCGTACAGGATCTTGGTGAAGAACCGGCTGTACAGCAGGTGCAGGATGGCGTGCTCGACGCCGCCCACGTACATGTCGACCGGCGCCCACCGGCGGACCTCGGCCGCGTCGAACGGGCCGCCGTCGTAACCGGGCGAGCAGTACCGGAACATGTACCAGGAGGAATCCACGAACGTGTCCATGGTGTCCGTGTCCCGCTTGGCCGGCTCACCGCAGGAAGGGCAGGCCACGTTCACCCAGTCCTCGGCCGCGGCCAGCGGCGAGACGCCGCGGGGCACCAGGTCCTGGCCGCGCAGGTCGGGCAGCACGACCGGGAGCTGGTCGTCGGGTACCGGCACCTCGCCGCAGGACGGGCAGTGGATGATCGGGATCGGGGTGCCCCAGAAGCGCTGCCGGGAGACCAGCCAGTCACGCAGCCGGTAGTTGACCGCCGCGTGGCCCTCGCCCTTATCCTCCAGGATCGCGGTGATCGCGGCGATCGCCTCGGCCTTGGCCATCCCGTCGAGCGGGCCGGAGTTCACCAGCTGGCCGTCGCCCGGGGTCGCGACCCAGGTCTGGGCCGGATCCGGCAGCCCGGTGTCCACCACGACCCGTACGTTCAGCCCGTAGGCGCGGGCGAAATCCAGGTCGCGCTGGTCGTGCGCGGGCACCGCCATGATCGCCCCGGTGCCGTAGTCGGGTAGCACGTAGTCGGCGGCCCAGACCGGGATCAGCTCGCCGTTGACCGGGTTGACCGCGTGCCGGCCGAGGAACACGCCGGTCTTCTCGCGTTCGGTGGACTGCCGCTCGATGTCGGTCAGCTTCCTGACCTGCTCCACGTAGGCGCGGAGCTCGGGCAGGCGGTCCGGGGCGCAGACCTGCTCGGCCAGCGGCGAGTCGGCCGCCACCACGAAGAACGTGGCCCCGTACAGCGTGTCGGGCCGGGTGGTGAACACGGTGACCGGCTCGTCGCGGCCTTCGATCGCGAAGCTGACCTCGGCGCCCTCGGAGCGGCCGATCCAGTTGCGCTGCATCAGCAGGACGCGGTCCGGCCAGCAGTCCTCGAGCTGCTTGGCGTCCTCGAGCAGCCGGTCGGCGTATTCGGTGATCTTGAAGTACCACTGGTTGAGCATCCGGCGCGCCACGTCGGCCCCGCAGCGCTCGCACTTTCCGGCGATGACCTGCTCGTTGGCCAGCACGGTCTGGTCGACCGGGCACCAGTTCACGTACCCGTCCCGGCGGTAGGCCAGGTGGCGCTCGTAGAACCGCAGGAACAGCCACTGGTTCCAGTGGTAGTAGGAGGGATCGCAGGTCTGCAGCCTGCGGCTCCAGTCGAACGAGGTCGCGTAGCGCCGGAACGAGGCCGCCTGGGTCTCGATGTTGGCGTAGGTCCAGTCGGCCGGATGCGTGTTGTTCCTGATGGCGGCGTTCTCGGCGGGCAGTCCGAAGGCGTCCCAGCCGATCGGGTGCAGGACATTCCGGCCGCGCAGGAAGTGGTAGCGGGCGAACGCGTCACCGATGGCGTACGCCTCGGCGTGGCCCATGTGCAGGTCACCCGACGGGTACGGAAACATGTCCACCAGGTAGAACCGTTCCCGCGGGTCGGCGGGATCGGTGCTGGCGCGGAACGGCTCTAGCTCCGCCCAGCGCGCCTGCCACTTCTCCTGCACGTCACGGGGGTCATAGCGCTGCGCCAGATCGGCGCTCTCGGCCGCTGTCATTGTTTCCTCACCATTGATTCTGTCCGGCCCGCGGGTGGTAGCCGCCTGCAATGAAAACGCCCCTCGAGACGAGGGGCAGCCGCGCCAACGACGGTAGGTCGGCGCGGCTAGGTAAGAAGCAGCCGGACGGCACGCATGCGCACAGGATAGCGCACGTGCCGCACATCCGCC